>CAVXRT010000051.1:0-126597 GCA_963764115.1 uncultured Alphaproteobacteria bacterium | reverse complement strand
GGAGCGGATAATCCCGGAAAGCAATCAGAGCCCAGGTCCACGCGCCGATGTTGGCCGCGGCCAGGATTGCATATAGGATGGCTATTCTTCGGGCAGCACCTTTCGGGCTATCCCTGAACAGGCGAAAGCCGAAGCGCCTCCCGTCTTCATTCAGATCCATTGCCGGTCACTACCCCGTTCAGGGGCAACAGCACAGCATTGCCCCCCAATCACCTAGAGTAAGATCTTTATCGGCAAAAATCATACGGAATTGGTGTGGCGAAAATAGCCGAAAAGCTGGTGCTTGATTCCGCTAAGGATCAGGCACGGGAGTGGTTGGCCCTCTTCAAGAAGACGACACGGGGATCCATTAGCCGACGTGGCACGCACGGGATCGCGATGAAACCGGCACTTCCGAGCTTCTTTTCAATTAAGCTTCACTGACTGATGAGGGCTGTCCAGGGAGAACGCGGGGATCTCGACGTCGAAGCTTTCGCCGTCCCGGGTTTCCATGTGATAGCTGCCCGTCATGAGATCGCGCCAGACAACCTCGATGTCATTAAGCTCTGGCGAGTATTTGGGCAGCCACTCGACGGTGAGCCAGTGCTCGCGCGCATCGAGCGCCGCCAGGGCGATTTTCTGACCTGGATCGGCCCATGTCACGCGCCCGGGCTTGGGGCCAAAGAGGCGATCGAGTTGCTCCAAATGCGCAATGAAATCGGCGCCGCGCTTGGTCCGGCTGGTATGCACGATGAGCCGGCGTGTGACGTGATCAAGCGAGCCCATCATGGCCACTTTCTTGGCCTGCCCCGGCGCCGGCACGCGCAGATCGGCGCCGCGTTCGGCCCACGCGCGCGCCAGATAGGGATGCGTCAGCGCCTCGCTCTCGTCGCCATAGCCCTCAACATTTGCGGCGATGAATTCCATCCCGAATGGAACTATGCAATCAATCCCCGAACCGGTAAATCGTAGCGGTTATTTTTGCGGATGTCCTTAGGCCGCCGCGACCGCGGAACCGTGGGCCTTTGCGGCGTTGAAGCTGGTTCCGTCAGCCAGCATACGATGCTGGATCACAGCAAGCTTTCTGGCAAGCGCAACCTTCGCCTTCTTCATCCCGGCCCGCTTGGCGAGTTTCGCCGCCCAACTCTTCAAGCCGCCGCCTTGGACCGGTTTGGTCAGAATGATGTGCGCGGCCTCGTAAAGCACCGCACGCCGCTGTCTCCGATCTTGGAGATCCGCCCCGTCACGTCAGTCTGCTCTGACTGATATTTCTTCGGCGTCATGCCAAAATGGCCGCCTACCTTTTGGACGCCCCGGATCGTCAATGGCCGCGACATAGGTTAGCCCCACGATGGCGCCCACGCCTGGCGCCGTCATCGCCAGCCGCACCCGGCTATCGGACTTCGCCAGCTTGCGCACTTGTCTCTCAACCTAAATCCGGCAGTTGACCGGATCAATTTCGCCTGAGACTCGTGCATTCTCAGAGACATGAGCCAGGATACGCCCGATCTTCCGGTTCACCCAGCGGGTGAACAACCGCCGATTGAACAAAACGCTGCGTTGGCGCCGGCAACGCTCTCGACCTGGGCAGGCCCTGTGCGGGTTGAATGGGACCCCACTGCGCCACTGACGCCCTATGGCCAGCTTCCGTTTTTCATCGAGTTTCTGAAAGTGGCGGGGCTGTTCGACGCGCTCGTGGCCGATTGCCCCCTCGCTTACACGAGCCCGAACGCGCCGGATAAGCGCGACGTGCTTGGCACAACGATGCTATCCATCCTCGCCGGCCACAAGCGCTATGCCCACATCACGGCGCTGCGGAACGATGGCGTGCTGCCCGAGCTTTTGGGCATGGAGAAGATCGTCAGCGAGGATGCGGTCCGCTGGGCCTTCAAGGTCATTGGAGATAACGAGGGCAAGGAATGGCTGCAGGGCCATCTCGATTATTGCACGGCGCCGCTCCTGGCCGAGCCGTGGGCTATGGATACGGATTCGACGATCAAGCCGCTTTATGGCCATCAGGAAGGGGCCGTGCTTGGCTATAACCCCAAGAAGAGATTAACTGCCGTTTTTAGGATCAAAGCCGTTCAGTTCGCGCAGCAGCACCTCATGCACGGCAAGAAGGGCCTTGGCGATGGCGCTCAAGGCCGGATAATGCTCCGTAAGCTCCCTAATCCGGCCAGCGAAGCGCCGCGGCGTGGCGCGTCCCACTTTGAGGCCGAAGCCCCTCAACACGCCCCTGAGGCTCATCTCCACATCATGGAGCTTGCCCTGCACGAGCTTGCGCGCGGTCAGAAGCTGCAATGCACCGGTCGGAACCAGCCAAGCCGCATCAGCTGCGCAATCCCGTGCGCATCGTTGCGGTCGGTCTTCACCGGCATCGCCCTGAAGGCATCGCGGACATGCCGCGTCTCCAAAAGCTCCACTGCAAATCCCGTCTTCTTCAGGCCCGCGTAGAGCCATTGCGACAAAGGCCCCGCCTCAAGGCCAATCCGCGTCAGGGCGAAGGGAAGCGCCTTGAACCAAGCGATCAAGGCCTCAGGTTCGCTTGAAACCTTCCCCTCCCGGACGATCTTGCCAGCTCCATCCACAACACAAACGCTCGATGCTTCCAAAGACACATCAATCCCTGCATAATAGTCCATGGTCATCCCCGATGATGCTTGGAGCTGCGAAACCAGAACTCCGTTTGCTTTGACACCATCAGTCCGAGGGATGACCACCTTGCGCGAAGCTTTCGCCGCAACGCCGCCCGTTACACCATCTAAGCCAGCGCGGCGCGCCGAGCGGCCCAGACGGTTCTTCCCCGGCGTTCCTCCCCCGAGCTTAAAGATTCGCGCAGCGGCGTCGCTGCCTCGGCGAGCGCCTCGTTTTGTTGATGCCAGGCGTCGGCGCACGCCACGCAGCAAAACCTGCGCCCGGCAAGTGTAATATACTCAAATTCAACAGTCTCGCCGGAGCAAAAAACGTTATCGCATAAGACCATATCGTCTCTCCCGTTGTGGGCGCGCACGCTAACAAGAGACTGGCGCTCGTACGCCTCGCCGGAAATCCTGCCCATTTTGCGGCCAGCGCTTGCAGGATTTTCCGGGGATAAGGCGCACGAGCAACTATTGACCCTAATACAGCTTTTCGGAGGCAAGTTCGCTTCAGCGCTTGCGGCAAATAGGGTGCGAACTTGCCTCCAGCTATACAGGGCTCGCGCTCTATACCTCGAATCAGGCAAGTAATATTATACTGGATCTTGTGCGCTTTTCGAAAAGGTTGACGCAAGGCCGCCCGCAACTGTGGCGCGCAGGACGCAATTGTCCTTTTTCGAGCGTTGCGGCTAGCGCGGACCTCCGACGACCTTCGCGTCGTGAAGCAACCCGATTTCGGAGTTGGAGTAGCCGATCTCGTGCAGAATCGCGTCCGTGTTCTCCCCGAGCTGGGGCGCGCGCGTCGGGGGATCGCGGTCGTAGGCGCTAAAGGAAAGCGGGCTGCCGGGAACGAGATAACTTCCGATGCCGGGCTGCTCCAGCACGCTGAACATGGGGTTGTCCGTCGAGCAATCCCGGTCTTCCGCAAGCGTCTGCGCGAACGACCGGAAAACGCTCCAGGTGATGCCGTTCTCATTGAGCGTGCGGGCAAATTCGTCCACGCGCCGAGCCGCGAACCATGGATTCAAAATCTCGGTAATGCCGGCGCGAGCTTTGAAGCGGTCGCCCTCAAGGCCGAGATTCAAGCCAAGTTTCTGGCTCAGCTGTTCGAACTCGGCTTTAAGGCCCGTCGCGGCGACAAGGCCGTCCCATTGGCGGGGCGTAATGGCCGCGACCATCACGCGCTTGCCGTCGGAGCAGACAAAATCCTGGGCATAGGCCCCGTAAAGCGCGTTGCCGAATTTGGGCCGGTCGTACTGGTTGATGGTTACCTCGCCGATGATGCCAAGATTTCCCAGCATGGCGAGCGCCACGTCCTTCAGCGCAAGCTCGACACGCTGGCCCTCGCCCGTCAGGCGGCGATGCCGTTCGGCCGCGAGCAGCGCAAGCGCCGCCATTTGCCCGGTGATGCAGTCCCAAGCGGGGAGCACATGGCAAATGGGATCGGAACCTTCCGGCCCCGTGACCATCGGAAAGCCGATCGACGGATTGACGGTGTAGTCGACGGCAGGGCCGCCCGCGCGGTCTCCGAGCACCGTAACCATGATGAGGTCGGGGCGCTCCTTCTTCAGTTTTTCATAGGCCATCCAGCCGGCTCGAATGTTCGTGAGAAACATCCCGGCATCCGGACCCGGCGTGCAGATCAAGCGTCGAAGCACCTCCTGCCCGCGCGGATTTCCGAGGTCGACGGCAATGGAGCGCTTGCCCTTGTTCAGGCCCGCCCAGAACAGGCTGCGATTATCGCCGGTCACCGGCCAGCGGTGATGATCGAGACCGCCTTGCAGCCGATCGAAGCGGATCACGTCGGCGCCCAATTGCGCCAGCGTCATCCCGCCGAGCGGCGCCGCGACGAAGGCCGAACCCTCGATAACCCGCATTCCTTGAAGAATCTTAACCACGGCGGCTCCTTCCACTGTACCGATGAGCGGGATTGAACGCGTTAGCCTACGACTCTGGTTCGTCCTGCCAATGCAAAGTTGCCTGCATGCAGACGTAACCTTCGCCGTTTGACGTGTAGAGATCGAGCCCGCCATCCTCGCGCGTCCGGCCGGACAGAAACAACTTATCGAAGTCGAAAAGGGGCCGCACCCCGCGAAAGCTGTAGCTGGCGACACGGCGGCGCGGATTTCGCGTCTCCGCGGCTCTCATCATCAGCATGGCCTGAAGCGGCCCGTGAACGACGAGGCCGGGATATTTTTCAACCTGTGTCGTGTAGCGCAGGTCGTAATGGATGCGGTGGCCGTTGAAGGTCACAGCGGAGAAACGGAACAGGAGCACGGGATCAATCGGATAGGGCTGCTGCCAGGTGAGAGTATCGGGCAGCGGGATCGGCTTGGGCGGCACGAAGGTCTTCGGAATCTCGATGTAAACGATGTCCTGCTCTTCCGAGATGGCGAGGCCGCGCGGCGAGTAGACTTCGTGTTTCACGGTCACGAACGAGATCTGGGCGGCCTTGCCCTTCTTCTCGTCCACTTTCAGGATTTCCGACTTCTTTTCGATGACGTCGCCGATCCGCAGCGGATGGTGGAATGTCAGGCGGCCTCCCGCCCACATCCGGCGGTCGAGGGGCAGCGGCGGGAGAAAGCCTCCGCGCTTGGGGTGGCCGTCGGTGTCGATTTGCGACATGAGCGCGAGAGGGCGGAAATAGATCCAGTGCCAGAGGTTCGGAATGCGGTCGCCGGGTTCGGCATAGGGCGTCGTGTCGAAGGTGACGGACAGCGCGCGAATTGGCCTTGCAACGGCTTGATCGACGGAGCTTTCGGTGCGCCCCACCCAATGCTGCCAATCCGGTTCCGTCATCCCGCCCCCCGCTCACTGATCTATATATTTTTCTATTTCGAGGGCCGCCGGCGCGCGCCCTTTCTTAGAAGTAAAGTGTAAATTGCGCCGTTTTGCAATGCGACCGTCGTCGCTTTCCGGCGCCAGCGCGGAACGCAAATGCGGAGTTCGCCTGCCACCCCAGCCCTTGGCTTTACCGGTGGCGGCCCTTATCACAACGAGATAAACGGCCAAGGCGGGGTAACGGGGCCAATGCCGGAGCCGGCCCACGGCGGTTGATAGTATAACCGACGCCTGGTCTCCTCTCGGGGAGGCCACGGCCTAATATACGCAACGCATCTTTGAGCCGCAAAATCGGGAGCGCGCTCTATCACCCGTTGTTGATTTCGAGCAATTACATTTTTGACTAAGATCAAATATTACAGATATGTGACAAGGCGATTTTGCAGCCTGAGATGGCGATGTCGCAAGCTCCCGCTGCGAAAGACGAGAGGATTGCAGGATGTCAGACATTACCCGTCAGGAACTCACCCGTGACGTCGCAACGCCTCGCCGCCTCTCAAAATTCCTGAGCCGTTTCGCACTTGTTGCCGGCGCTGCTGCCCTGATCGCATTTTATTTGGCCTTGTTTTTCATATCGGCTCAGTAAGGCGAGCAGGGCAGCCATAGGACCCATGCTTTTATGCCGGCGCCGCGGTTAGGCGGCGCTTTCGTCCGCCGCCTTGTTCAGCCACTTCACATAGAGCGGGCCGAAGGGCTCGTTCTGGCGCAGTTCGATGTAGCCTTCGCGGGCAAGTTCGAGCGTTGCCCCGAAGCTCGAGGCCGTGACGGTGCGTCCGAGAACGGACGAGGGCTTGTACTCTTCCAGAAACTTGTCGAGCACGGTCCAGTCCGGCTCGACGCCCAGGAGCGAGGCCAGCCGCTCACGCGCCTGTTTGATGGACCAGACAATGCGACCGCCCCATTTCACCTCCTTGACGGCGTTCTTCTGGCGCTGCTCGGCATATGCTTTCAGAAGGTCGAAGATGCTCGCCTGGTAGATAGTGGATCGAACGATGCGAATGCCTTCCGGCAGGCCGCGCGCGAAAAGATCGACGCCGAGGCGCTTGCGGCCCATCAGGCTCGCGAGCGCTTCCCGCATCGCCTCGAGACGCTTCAGACGGAAGGCGAGCTGGGCGGCGAGTTCCTGTCCGGTCGGTCCATCCTCGGGCTGCGCTTGCTCGGGAAGTAAGAGCTTGGATTTGAGGTATGCGAGCCAGGCGGCCATCACGAGGTAATCGGCGGCGATTTCCAGGCGCAACTCGCGGGCGGCGTCGATATAGGCGAGATATTGCTCGGCGAGGTGGAGGATCGAAATCTTGGTCAGGTCGACTTTCTGGTTGCGCGCCAGAATGAGCAGCAGGTCGAGCGGGCCTTCGAAGCCGTCGAGCTCAAGAAGCAGGATATCGGATTCATCCTCCGGCTCGACGCGCTCCGGCGTGTCTCCCCAGCTGGCTTCGGACAAGGCCGGGGCTTCTTGCTGACTGCTTTCGTCGCCGTTCTCCACGGGGCATTCTCCGCTTGACAATCTTAGCGCCACTTTGAGTGATTTACGCCATCGCCGCTAGTGCCTTGGCCCGCAGCGCGCGCGCTGAAAACGCATGGAATCCTGGCTTCATCCTTCGACAGGCTCAGGATGAGGTCGGGCGATTTCAACCTCATGGTGAGCTCGTCGAACCATGGGCAACGCCGTTTTCAGCAACCCCCCAGCGAATCCAAACGCGCCTGCTCCGCCGCGTCGCGGTCGAAGGTCTGCGGCTCTCGCAGCTGCGCAAGCGCGGCCTCGAAGCGACGCAGCGCCGTGCCCTCAAGATAGGGCGCAACTTGAGCCACGGCCACCATCTCTTCCAGATTGCCATTGCAATGGAGCGCGAGATCGCATCCCGCAGCGAACGAGGCGCGGGCGCGTTCGGCAAGCGTGCCCGAAAGCGCGCGCATGCTGAGATCGTCGGACATGAGAAGCCCGTCGAAGCCGATGCGCCCGCGGATCACCTCCGCGATCGCCTTTCCAGATGTCGTGACGGGCGCGGACGGATCGACGGCTGTGAAGACGACATGCGCGGTCATCGCCATAGGGATGTGGCGTAGCGCCCGGAAGGTCACGAAATCGTGCGCATCCAGCTCGGGCAGCGGCGTATCCACCACCGGCAGCGCGAGGTGGCTGTCCGCCATCGCGCGCCCATGCCCCGGGATGTGCTTCATGACGGGCAGGATGCCGCTGGCGATGAGGCCCTCCGCCACCGCGCCGGCAAGCTCGATCACGGCGTGCGTCTCCTCGGCATAGGCCCTGTCGCCGATGATATTGTCCGCGCCGGGAACCGGAACGTCGAGCACCGGCGCGCAGGTCGTGTTGAAGCCGAGTTCGTAAAGATCGTGCGCCATCAGCCTCGCGCACCGATATGCGGCCTGCCTTGCGTTTTCCCGGTCATCGCGCCACAATTTCGAGAAGGCGCGCGCGGCCGGATAACGCGGCCAATGCGGCTCCCGAAGCCGCTGAACGCGCCCGCCCTCCTGGTCGACCATGACGAGCATCCGCCCGTCGCCGCCCGCCGCGTCCTTGGCCTCCGCGATCAGGCGGCGAACCTGATCCGGGGTTTCGACATTGCGCGCGAAGAGAATGAGCCCCGCCGGCCGCGTCTCGCCGAGAAAATCCCGTTCGGCAGGCGTAAGAGCCAGCCCCGACAAACCGCAAATGAAAGCGCGCCGCTGCAAGCGTCCTCCTCTACCCTAAAGCTTCGGCGCATCCTACGCTGATGGCGGTGGCGCCACAATGCCGGTTCTTTTCCCGTTTTTTTTGACGGCTTCGCCGTGGTTGCCGGCCATGCAGGCCTTCCTGGATGCTAAGCCGCAAGGGACGGGCAGAGCTCTTGAGGAACGGCTTGATTTAAGAATAGGACCCCTCGCCGTTCCGGGCGACGAGCGCTACGACAGCTCGGACGCCTCCCGCCAGTCGCGCGTGACATAATTCACGATGAGCGACTTCCGCACCGCGCCATGGAGCGGCCGCTTGCCGACCGCGTGCCACGTGTTCTTGCCGGGGATGAAGATGAAGCCGAGGTTCCGGCCGTAGGGCGCGGAGGCGACATGCTTGAAGCTGGGCGGGCCTTCGTGAATGTCGGTCCCCGCGTTCTTAAGCCGGGGGTCGTCCGACAGATAGATGAGCATCGAAAACGTCTTGACCGAGATGTCGGTGTGCGGCGCGAGCCAGAAGCCTTCCGTGTCCTGGCAGTATTCGATGCGCAGGCGAGAGCCGGACAAATCGGCGCCGGTCGTCTCTTCGATGGCGCTGAGCACGCCGCCGTCCAGGAAGCCTGCGGCGATGCGGCGGCAGACCGCGAACCGCGCCTGGTTTTCGGGATTGAAGTAGACGCGGACGGAGTTGTTGGCCTCGCGCTTTCCGTTGAAGATCGCGTCTTGCGGCGGCAGAAAAGGCAGCGCTTCGATGGCCGCCACGTCTTCTTCCGGCAACACCCGGTCCAGCAGCCAATGGCCGTAGGGGGCGGCGCCATGCTTCGCGCGGGCAAGGCAATCGAGGAAGGCGTCCGCGACGGGATTGGCTTCGGCAGCGAGCGCCGTCATCTCATTTGCCCCTGTAGAAGAAAGGAATGAGCCGCTTCACCTTCGCCGACAGCTTGTGCCGCCCCAACTGCCGCGCGTGCGCTCCATCCGAGCGCAACCAGTTCACCATGACGGAGCGGCGCTCGCCGACGAACGGCTTATGCCCGTGCCAGGAATTGTGCGAAACCTTGAAGGCGACGAACGCGCCACCGTTCGGCGGGATTTCGGTGATGTAATCCTCGAGATCGCTGCCGTTTCGGAGCAGCCGCAGCCGGCCGCCGCTCTCGTCCCATGCGCCGTTGAGATAAAGCAGGCAGGTGGCGACCTTATCCTTCGTGTCGGTGTGGATGCGGCCATCCTTGGATTGCGCCTGGCCGCGCACGGTGATCATGATGGGCAGGCCCTTCAGATCGACGCCAAGCTTCTCGCCGACGGCTTCGGCAAGCTCCGGCGACTGGATCTCGCCCAGGAGCGAAGCGAAGCCCGGTCCGTATTGCAGCGTGTCCACCGGGTAAACGCCCGGCTTCTCGATTGCCGGGAAGTCCGCGCGGATCTGGTTCAGATCGTCTTCCTGGAGCACCTGCGCCTGGAAAAAGGGGAAGGGCGCGTGCGCCGCTTTCGCCTGCCTGATCGCCCGAATATCCAGCATTGCCCCGTCTCCCCCATTTGGCCCCATAATATGCGGAGCTCTTTTCACGAGATCCGTTGCAGGTGCCTTTTGATTTTGGTCAAATCGGGGCGAATTTAATCCGAGTGCACAGCTCAATTAAGCGCGGCCATCACCTCCTGGCGGCGACGATCGAGGAACTTCCGGATGGCGGGGATGACAAGCCGCCGGCAGGTATTTCCATGAAAGAGCGAGAAGTGCCCCGCGCCGGGGACGACGACACGATGGTGGAAGCGGTCGGGAAGCGACGAGCATAAGCCGTGCGCAGCGCTCGTCTGGCCGGGGGCGGCGATGTCATCGCGCTCGCCCTCGATCGTGAGAAGCGCGGTTTGCGTTATTGCGCCAGGATCGACGCGCGTGCTTTCGAAACGCAGCGCACCTTCGCGAAGCAGGCATTCCTGAAACACGGCCCTGGTGTTATCGAGCAGGAACCGCGAATCCAGATCCATAGTCGAGGTGTAAAGATCAAGAAATGGGAACCGGCGCAGGTCGGCCCCATCGTCGAAAAAGACCTTGGTCCGAAGCTCTCCGCCTTCGCTGAGACGCCTCATCAGGTAGATCCAGAGCGGAATAAGGTGCAGAGGCCCGGGATAGACGCGGCGGCCAGCGCCGGCGTAAGTCTGGGGAACTGTTTTGGTCAAGTATTCTTCGAACGACGAGAGCGGCCGGGAACGCAGAAGCGTCGCGACGCCCGTCAGGTTTGCCAGCGGATCGATGGGCGAACCCATAAGGACGAGGGATGCTGGCGTTTTCGGATCGTTATCTCCGGCGAGGAGTGCGGTGGCGGCCAGGGCGGGCACGCCGCCCTGGCACAGCGCAATCACATCCAGGCCCGCCGGCAGCGCTCTCGTTATTTCCAGGAGACAGGAAATGTTGGTGTCGAGGCCGAATGATCCGTGGTGCGCCGGAACATGCCGGACGTTGGTCCAGTCCGTGACGTAGACGCGGGAAAAAGGAAGCAAGCCGATAATCAGGTCGCGCAGAAGAACCGGGAAGTGGCCGGATAGGGGCGCGACGAGCAGTACGTTCGATTGAGGAGCTACATCCGTCCTCGCAAGTTCTACAACCGTGCAGAAGGGCGTCTTGATAAGATCAACGGCTTGGACGGAAGCAATGCCGCCTTGAACGACAATGCCGGATATGCCGAGATCCCGGCGAGCGGGCTGGTTGCCGCCTGCAAAAAGCAAGCTGCGAGGCGTTGCGCGCACAAAATCTTGGCCATGCATTGCCCGCCCCCACTTTCACCCATACAGCCAGTCATCTAATGAATATCAGAGGGGATAGGCCAAGCCTATGAGAGCAATCGTAGCACGCGCACATGACAGAGGAGAAATGAGATAGTTTTCTCTTTGAAAAACAGTGTGCATAGACCAGGAGGCTGCCATTCCCTGGAAGTATAACTGCTATGCAATGAATACTTGGCTGCCGCTCGCGTTGACTTTCTGCGTGAACAGGATCGGACATCTACTTACCTGATACACCAGACGGCTCGCCATATTGCCGGCATGAAGCCGAGGCGGAAGAGGGACTTCCGGCAGCATCCTCGCCATTCCGGCCGAGGCCTTTTCAAGGCGCGCGGAAATCGCTTCTGCCAGAACCGGATTCGCTTAAATTATAAGGCTGCAAGGCCGATTGAGATTGGCGCGGCCGAACTGGTCGGTTATTACCAACGCGTTGTTCGCATCCAACATCCCGTCTGTTGAAGGTTTCCCCATGCAAGTCCCCTTACAAATCGCATTCGATGGCATTCAACATTCCGACGCCGTCGAGGCACGCATCAGAGAAGAAGTTGAGAAGCTCGAACAAATATCGGACCGGATCGTTCGCGCGCGGGTCATCGTTGCGCGGCCTCAGCACCGCCACCACAAGGGAGACACGTTTCACATCACGATCCATCTCGTGGTGCCCGAATCTCCCGACGTTGTGGTGAGCCGTGAGCCGGGCGCCGACGGCGCCCATGAAGATGTCTATGTGACCATACGCGATGCTTTCAAGACCGCACGCCGGCAGCTTCAGGACGTCGTGCGCAAACGGGAAGAACACTGAGAGAAAGAGGCCCAGCCGCGTCCCCCGCGGCTGGGATTATGGTTCTCCCAGCGCGCCCCCGACGCGGGGAATCCCCAGGGCTGCGAAGCGGTTCCAGGCATCCGCGAGGGAGCCATCGGCATCGATCGCCCGGCAGGCATCCTCCAGCACGACAACGCTGAAGCCGCTCCGATGGGCGTCCTCGGCGGAGTAGCGAACGCAGAAATCCAGCGCGAGACCGGCCAGGAAGACGCGGGTGAGCCCACGCTCGCGCAAATAGCCGGCCAGCCCGGTCGGTGTCTTCCGGTCGTTTTCGAGGAACGCTGAATAGGAATCGATGTGGGGATGATATCCCTTGCGCAGGATCAACTCGGCTTGGGGAATGTCGAGCGCGCCGTTAAATTCCGCGCCGCTTGTGCCCTGGACGCAGTGATCGGGCCAAAGGATTTGTGGCCCATAATCGACCTCGATTGTCTCGAAGGGACGCCGCCCCTTGTGCGTCGATGCAAATGAGTGATGCGCGGGCGGATGCCAGTCCTGTGTCAGGACGACGTGCTTGAACGGGCGCGCGATGCGATTGACAAGCGGAACGATTTCATCGGCGCCGGGAACGGCGAGCGCGCCGCCTGCGCAGAAGTCCTTCTGCATGTCGATCACGAGAAGGACGTCGGATTCGCCGGTTTCGATGGCGCCGCTCATGGCCTCGCTCCGAGTTGGGCGAGGCGGCGGTCAGTCTCCTCGGTGAGGCGCAGGAGAGGCTCCGATATCGTGACAGGGTAAGACGCGCCGGGGTCGAGATCGCGCAGCGGATCGGGCAAACTCGCCAATTCGCGCGCAGCGCGCGCCCTGATTTCTGGCAATGTGGTTGCGGGACCGACGCGGCGGCCCGCTTTCATCACCTGCTGCAAGAGTGGCCTGGCGGGCTCACTATAGCTCTCAAGCGTGATGACGTCGCCCGCCATGCGGTCCTCCGGTCCGTAGCTCCGCCAAACCTGCTTTCGCCCCGGCCATGTGGCCTTGCCGAAAGAGTGTTTACGGCGGGGCAGGCTGTCATATTCCTGGAGCTTGTAAGCGCAATCGAGTGCGGGCAGATCGATCGATGTCGTCAGGCTTGTCCCGATCCCGAAGCCATCGATCGGCGCGCCGCTTTCGCGGAAGTGGATGAGTTCCGCCTCGTCGATGCCGCCGCTTCCGAAGATCTTGACATCGGCGAGGCCTCCCTCATCCAGGATGCGCCGGACGCTCTTGGAAAGCCGGGCGAGATCACCGCTGTCGAGCCTGACGGAGCCCACCGAAACGCCTTTGGCTTCGAGCCGCCTGGCAAGCGCCACAATCTTTCTTGCAGCGGCTTCGGTATCGTAGGTGTCGATCAGGAGAGTGAGATCCGTGGGCCGGGATTCCGCAAAAGCCAGGAATGCAGCAGCCTCGTCCTCGAAAGCCTCGATAAAGGAATGAGCCATCGTGCCATAGAGCGGGATATTGAAAAGCTCGCCGGCCAGCACCGTGGCTGTCCCCGCGAAACCCGCAATATAGCTCGCGCGCGCGGCCATCAAACCGGCCTCCGCGCCGTGGCTGCGGCGGAAACCGAAGTCGACGAGCAGCTTCCCAGGTGCGAGCAAGACGTGCCGGGCTGCCTTTGAAGCGATCAGCACCTGAAAATGCAGGATATTGATGAGCCGCGACTCCGCCATTTGCGCCTCAGGCAGGGGCGCCGTCACCCTGAGAATGGGCTCATCGGGAAAGAAGATCGTCCCCTCGGGCATGGCATGAACATCCCCGGTGAAGCGCATGTCCGGGAGATAATTCAAGAGAGCGCTGTTGAAACGCCCTGTCCTGGCGAGCCACTCGATGTCCCCCGACGAGAACTTGAAATCTTCCAGATAATCGAGCGCTTGCTCCAGGCCGGCTGCGACGAGGAAACCACGAGCGGGGGGGAGCTTGCGCGCAAAAAATTCGAAGACCGCCGTGCCGGTTTTACCGTTCTCGATGTAGGCTTGCATCATGGCAAGCTGGTAGAAGTCGGTCAGCAGCGCGCTTTTGGTAATATCCATCTTCCGAGCCCTTGGATGGCCTAAACCGCCCATGTGCGGCGTGGCGCCGGTTGATGGTTAGATTAAGCTGGCGGCGGCGCGCTTCAAGGCATGGATCGGAAGCGGAGCTGATCCTCTCGAAACCCGGCCTTGATTGTGGCCTGCGTCACCGTTGCGCCATTCGGCGGCCTGTTTTGCGACAGGTTGCCTTCCACAGGCAAAACTAGCGCTTGAGAAGCGCGGCTGCCCGCGTTATGTAGAAGAAATGGCGACGCGCTTGCCGCACGCCAGCCCTTTGTGGGGGTGTAGCTCAGTTGGTTAGAGCGCCGGCCTGTCACGCCGGAGGCCGCGGGTTCGAGTCCCGTCACTCCCGCCATTTCTCATCTAACACCCTTATTTGCCTATTAAACCATTGAATCTTAACCGCTCCGCGCCTTGCAAGCCACGTTTGCAGGATCGTAACGCTTGGGGTAATGCTTAGGTAGCCAATTTTGGTCCCCCTACCTCACAATTTAGTATCCGTTGCACCTTCGGCGTCAGACGGTTTTATCTCCGTGGCGGCGGCTTCACCTGCTCATCAATCCGAGTGGATCTCGTCTTTGGCGCTTGAAATATCGCTTCCAAGGCAAAGAGCGGCTTGCGTCTTTCGGCTCATATCCGATCATCACCTTGAAGGACGCAAGGCAGAAGCGAGACGAATTTAAGCGGACCTTGGCAACCGGCGACGATCCTATGGCACCAAGGCGCGGCCGGACCTTCGAGAATGTCGCCACCGAATGGATCGAGCGGCATGCGCCCGGCTAAACCCTCTCATAAATCACCACCATCGCCGCCTTGAACAGCCATTTCCCGATCTCGGCTCTAAGCCTATCGCCACTTGACGCCGGTCATATTGACGCCCTTCGCACGTGAAAGCGCTGTGTTCGACTTGGCTGCGAGAATGCGCGCCCTTGCCAGCCAGATATTCCGATTCGCAATCGCCTCAGGTTACGCCAAGCGTGATCCGGCCGCCGATCTTCGAGGTGCATTGACGACACATAAGACCGTCCATCATCCGGCCCTTCCGGCTGACGATCTGATGTCGCTCCTGTCCACGGTCAAGGCATTCGATATTCGATTATCCGGCGTCATTTCATTGGATACGGCATTTGCTTCAGAATTGACCGGCGCGACCTGGGCTGAGATTCAAGACGGTCTTTGGGAAATCCCAGGCGAACGCATGAAGATGAAGCGCCCGCACATTGTCCCGTTATCGATGCAGGTTCGCGCCATGCTCGAAGAATTGCGTGGCGAGAGTGCCTATGTCTTCGCCAGCCCGGCGAACATAGATAAGCCAATTTCGAATAACGCCATGCTATTTGCGATGTATCGCGCCGGTTATCATTCGAAGATGACCTTGCACGGCTTCCGCGCTGCTTCTCTTCGATATCAAATGATGAGCGCGAGAAGAAATCACGTGCCTTTGGATTTGAAGTACTAGAGCGCCAGCTTGCCCATTGCGAGAAGAACGAGGTGAAGGCCGCTTACAATCGCGCCGCTCATCTTGATGCACGCAAGGATTCTCATGCAATGGTACAGCGATTTCTTGGACGGCAAGGTTGTGAGCGGCCCGGCGTATCGATTAGGTGATGCTCATCGCGCGCTTGGAAAGCAGATAGGACGGCGGGGCTTATTCGCTACGTAGCAGCCCAGGATGGCTCAGGACGGGCGAAGGCTTCAATCTCGCGTGGCAGACCGGGGAGGATTATAGGACTTCACGGGTCCTTCCTGGCGAAAATGCCATGCGGTCAGATGAAGCGCAATATTTGTGCAGCTATTAGCCAAAAACGTAATATTGCTGCCGACCGAGGTTGAGGCGCACAGACGACGAATCAGTGCCGCTGGAACTAGCCGCGGCTATCCAGTTCCTAATCAGTCAGGGCCATAGCCCAAGCGACGTTTGGACCTATACGCCGCGAAAGCTCCGGGCCTACTACTGGCTAGCAACTCGAAGACAAAAGCACGAGGCCGCTAGAGATTTGGGCCTCTTCGCCTTGGCCTCCCAAGGTGAAAGCGCGGCAATTAAAGACCAGCACGAGAAGCTTCTAAAAGACTGAGAGAAGGGCTAAGGCCCTTCTCTTCTCACGAAGACGCAAAAGTTTTTTATATAGGTATTAGATCGGTTTCTCATGTCTCTCTGTGACACTATAAAAGAGAGGTAAGAGTATGAAAAATAAAGGAAAAGCGAAGAATTTTAGGCGTTGACGTCTACGTAGACATGACGGAGACACGGCGCGCTTATTCTCTGGGAAAACAAAGGCTTAGCTATGCAGTTCTACTTATCTGAGGTGAAAGCGGACCTTGAAAAAGCCCTGAAAAACAAGCATGACTCTGTGCAAAACGCTACAAAAACAGCTATCACGGAGACCGCGAACGCGGTGACATTGGGGCGGTGAAGCCCCCGCTGCGCGAAGCGAACCACATGGCAGCGACCGCCACCTAATGGGCTGACCGACGCAAAATTGCGCTGGCTAACCGACCCTCCAAACCTTGATATTTTTGCATCAGGAAGATGAAAGGTTCCATAAGCTCTCTTACGCGAACGCTCAAGCCCAAGCTAGGACGCATCTATCGAATGGATGCCGCTTCATCTTCGGCTGGAGAAGGCGGTTTGCTGCCATTCAAGATTTTTGAACCATTTGGCACGATAGGAGGTGAAGCGGACCCAAATTTCATCGAGGGCAAAGTCTTGCCTTGGTTTATGAAGGCCAGATTAAGAGTCCGGCCGCCGACTTCTGGACAGCAGATTGCTCTTGACGTTGCAAAAATGAGCTTAAAGATGCCCATTTCGCGACTGAACGTGCTCCAAAAACAGATAGATGGTTAAAATCCGAATAAAGACTTCTGCCATCCATCGTCATGCGGCAATAAAGATCTGCTCGAGGGCAGAAGAAAGCTGTTAAGTCAACAACCTCAACATTATTACTTCGAAAAACTTCGAGTTGATATGAATGTTGCTGCTGAATGTAAGTGCGGGCTCGCCCCGTTGCCGTCTCACCGCGCAAAGCTGCGTACGCAAGATACTTCGGGACGTCCACTGTATAAGTCGGCGGCTGATCAATTATCCAAATCCGCGCACCGATGTCCCGTAAGCGCTGAACTGTTCTCGTTACTGCCGCTTGAAATACGCGTTTCCTATTAGTTTCTGCCGCTGCGCCATTATCATCCTCGTCGGTGTTTGCGATGATCGCACCCGAGCCTTCCTCTTGGCCCCCCTTTTCGACGCCAAAGATGTACCAGGACCATCTTCCAATCAGCACGACATCGGTCGCATGGATGCTTTCAGCTTTTGCAAATACAGCCTCATTGAATTGCGTGCATCTTTGGGACGGGTCTTGATTGACGCGACGAATACCTAGAAGAGGCGGACATCCGCCGTGAGCAGCAAATAGTCCTGCTTTATCATTCCGCGCTGCAAGGTCGTTGAAAGTGGGCATCCATGCATCGGCCTGACTGTCGCCCCAGATTACGAAGGTAGGTTCCAGGACATTCTTCCCAAGCCGACAAAAGCTGCCGCTGAGTACGTTTGCTGGCTCCTTTTCTATGCACTGGTCACGAGCGGGATTGGAGTCGTATCTACCGTTCGCAAGCTCCAAGACATTTGGTGGGAGGCGTGTTGGATACCCTTTTGTTACTATTCCTGCAACCGATAATAGTATCAAGCATACGCTGGCGCTGATCGCCATTGGGAGAAGAGTTAATCGTCTTTCAAGGAGGCGCCGCTTGCGGATGGGCTGCTCGATAAGTACGTAGCTGATCACGGAAGCACTCACTGTGGCAGCAAGAATAATCGTCACATCAGCCATGCTAAAATTCTCGCTAATGGCGTAGCGATAAAATATAATTACTGGCCAATGCCAAAGGTAAAGTGAATAGGAAATCAGCCCGATTGCGACGATGGTTGAGCTCGAAAGCGTTGTTTTGAAAAAAGTCTTTGTTCCGCAATTGGCATGGATCATGAGCGCAGTGCCGAGACACGCTAACAAAGGGGCAGGCAATAGACTGAAGGAGATGAGGCGCACGCCAGCGATGCCAGAAATGATGAGTATGGCAGCAATGATTGAAATCACATGGGGATAAAAAGGCGGGACGATACTCAGCGCGACGACTGCTCCAAGCATGAGCTCCCAAGCCCGACTAGGCAAAAGATAAAAGGTATATGCGGGGAAAAGGTAGCCGCCTGCACATGCTGCCGCAAATGACACTAGAGCGATCATTGAGACCCCACCTAAGATGGCTCTCCTACCAAATCCTTGTTTAAGTGCCCGTAGTAGTAAGAAGGGGTAAAGCAGATAAAATTGCTCCTCTTCCGCAAGCGACCATGTATGCAGAAGCGGCTTGGTTGTAGCGTCTGCCGCAAAATAATCACCATATTGATGAGCGAAAAATAAATTGCTTAAGCATAGGGTAGTCGCTAGCAGGCTCTTAGCAAACTGCTCGAAATCCGAGGGGAGAAACCACGTATATGCAGCTGCAAATGAACTAAACAATACTATGATTAGCGCAGGCCAGAGTCGGCGAATGCGGCGCATGTAAAAGCTTATCAGTGTTATTGAATTAGCTTCAAAGCCTGAAAGAAGTAGGCGCGTGATTACGAACCCTGAGATAACAAAAAAAATGTCAACCCCAACGAAGCCACCGGCGAAGCCTGGCGTCGAGAGATGATATAGTATCACAGATACGACAGCTACTGCCCGCAGCCCGTCAACGTCTGGCCGATATAAATCTGTGCTAATCCCTTGAAATGAACCTGAAGGCAATGCGACACCCCGCGTATATAAGGCAATAAAATTTGACGATCATTTTTGTTAATCAAGAATAATTCAGCAAGCAACGCATTCGGCCTGGAGATCCACAGAAGTCGCGCTTTTCGAACGAGGCACGACGACGAATAGCCTAAACACCCGTGTTGGGAACTGGCAACCTCATCTTTTTGGGTTACGAGTGAGCTCCGACTTGCTTGGCTCGAGGAAGTGGGTAGAGAAAATCCCGGAATTGGGGACGTCCGGTCCCCTTGCCCCAATTTCAGCAAGCGATGCTTAGCAGAACGCAGAAGTGATGCCATCTATTCGTTCGCGACTCCCCCAAATTCGGTGAGGATTGCCGCCGGATAGTTGTGGATAACGCATTTTCTTCGGGATTCATCGGTGGCATCGGCTCCAATAATTTGGCGAACGGTCCAAACGCTTAACCTTCGGTCGTGAATCCTGCCGCGCCACCAAACCACCTCAAAATTGAAGCGAGTGCCAGCATTCTTACAGGCCTTGAAGGTTGGCCCAAATTTGGACCGATCTTGTTTCAGGGAGATGTTCGGCGGAATACCTCAGCCTTCTTCAGCCGGTTGGCTTCCTGCATCGCCTTGGCGAGTTTGCCAGCATCGCTCACGCGTCTTTCGAATGGTGCGCCTTCGATGAAATCTGCCCAAGCCTGCATCATCGCCGCGCGCTCTAAGAGGCAATCGACGCGAGCATAGGCCGCCCGGACGTGGCCGCGCTCGCGCTCAGTAGGCGTGCCGAGCGCCACGACGCGGCAGATGCGCGGGTTCAAGCTCTGTGTGATGCGCTTGATGACGCCGCCCTTCCCGGCGGCGTCGCGGCCCTCGAAAATGATCACGACGCGCAAGCCCTGCAGGCGAACAGATTCCTGCAGCTTAATGAGCTCGAACTGCAGATGGGCGAGTTCGTCGAGATATTTATAGTTTTTGGGAGGCTTGCGTGGCTTCGGGCGGTCGGCCAAGTGCTTGTACTGCTCGAGTGCAGTCACTTCTTTCGCATCGCGCAGCACCGATTCCACTGGATCCGCCGACTTGCGGGTCTTGCCCATGTCCATCTCCGGGGAACAGCCTAACGGAACGATCGTGAGGTTTCACGATTCTTTATCTGTCAATAGTCTCGGCCGCATTGCTTAAGATCAATACCCACGACTAACGCAAAGATGGCCGTTTAATCGTTTACATTGCCTCAGCGAGCGGACGACAGCCGCCGAGGTCCCGGGCCCCGCGAGCCTGACCGGCTTCGCGTCCGTACGGGGTAGCGGTCAGCCCCTAAAGTTGAGCAGCACGGCGTCCAGAAGCCCCGGGAACTGTGCGTCGATGTCCGCCTTGCGAAGCGTGGAAATGAAGCACACGCCCTCTTTGCGCTGCGCGATGACGCCGGCCTCTCGCAAGATGCGGTAATGGTGCGATTGGGTCGATTTCGCGATGTCGAGGCCCGCCACGGCGGCAAAGCATGCAAGTTCGCCGCGCTTTGCCAAGCTGTGCACAATATGCAGCCTCACCGGATCGCTCAGCGCGTACAGAACCGCTTCGAGCTTAGGGGGCCACGTCTTCTGAAGCGCATCATCTCCCATGGCGAAAAGATGGCGCGCCGAACCGTGAGTTCAACAGTTCGGTTGAATTGAACTGCTCAGAAAAGACGGCTAGCGCAAGGTTGGAGACCCGAGCGACACAACCAATCCGGGGAGGAGGGACGCCTCCAGCTTTCATCCCTGCTCTTCTCGGCGCCAGGCTGCGCGAAGCCATTCTCGGATTGCGGCGGTAGACGCAGGTCGTAAGCTTGCCGGGGTTGATCACCCACAATGCACGGATGCAGAAACTTGCGTAAGCCGCGCCTTGCGGCTGTCGTACGCGAGGCTCGTGTCTGCGACCCGGCACCACGAGAAGCCCATTGTCTCCGCGCAGTTCCGCCAGCGGCTGCTCTCCTTTGTAGAAGACGAAATCGGGCTCCAGATAGGTGGTCCAGGTGGAATGTCGTGTCCGGAACGACATCACTCCCCTCGGGACATGGCTTGTGAAAAGACGTTCAGATGCGCCTTCAACACCTCATGATGGTTTCCCTTCGGACGCATCGGCACAAGCTCCCCATCGATGAGATCCACCCAGTCGTCCTTGTGCAAGATGCCAGCCCGAACATTTTGTGGACGTCATCGACGGTAAGCGCGAGCCGGGGCAGCCATAGTTGTGCGATGCTTGCGCGTTCCCAGCATTCCTGGCTCGATTGCGTTCATGGTTCGGCCTCTCTCTCGAGAGTGCGCCAGAGACACCCAAAAAAACCAGTTGTGGATTGTAGAGCTTTCTCCTGCCCGTGATGCGCCGATATACCGCAAGCTTGCCCCAGTGATTCGATGAAGGGGGCGACATGGGGAAGGCGAATGGGAATGGGAAGGCGCAGGAGCGCTCATTCACGGTCGATATGTGGTGGACGGATCTCCACGATGTCGAGATTGGATTCTTCATCCATTCCCGGCACCGCGCGAAATCCCGGGAATTCACGCAGGATTCGGACGTGATTGGAGAGATCCTGGAAGGCGGCGAGCGGACCGGGCTCATCACCTACCGCGAAGGGCTTTGGAAGTCGGAGAATCCGGGCGAAAAGCGTCTTGTGCTCAAGCTTTTCACGCCATCCATGAACTGGCGCGCCAGCATGGATATGCTTGTGGGACGCAGCGTCCAGCTTTCGGCTGGCGCGCGTGGCTTTCCCGTGACGGCCTATTCCATGCATATCGATGGCCTCGATCAAGTCATTCTGCTGGAACGCTCCGCGCGCAAGTGGCCGGGTATGCCGGAGCAGTTCTCGTTTTTCCTGATGGAGAATGGGGAGGCGAGGCTCTACACATTGCGGCATGATTGGATTGACATCAGCGGCAGCTACACGCTTTTCGATCAAACCGGCGCCAAGGTCGCGCATTTGACGGGTCATCTCTTTGATCTCGGAGGCCGCTGGGACGTCGAGGTAACCGAACAGCGGTCCCCGCATCTCGCGACCATCCTGCAGCTTGTAAGCGGGATGTTGAAGTTCAACGCCGCCGCCCGGCGTCATGTCGACCGGCTGACCCATGAGGTGACGAGCGGCGCCATAAAGCTCGCCCTCGAAAAGCACGAGGCTGATCTTTACACGAACCCGCGACGCAACGCGCACTAATCGCAGGGGCCTTGCCTGCGGTGATGGCCGCGCCGGGCTTGAGCATCCGCAACAGCTGAAGCAGATGCTCGCGCCTCATGGCAATGCACCCTTCCGTTGGCGTGAATGATGCGCGGGCGACATGAAGGAAGATCGCGCTTCCGCAGCCTTTCGCGCGTGGCATCATGTTATAGTCGAGCACGGCGATCACGTCGTAGAGGTGGTCGTCGCGCCAGAGTGTTTCCGTGCTCGCTGCATAAGGCAGTGTAACTTTGCGGTTATAATTGCGGTCGTCTGGCGCATCGCACCACCCGAAGTCCCGCCGTATCGGCTCAGCATGAAGCGCGGTTTGCGGCCGCCTAATCCGGTCGGGACGATAATAGACCCTCGTGCATGACCAGGCGCCACAAGGAGTTGCTCCGTCTCCCTCCTTTTTCGGCGCTCGGACGCCACCCTTTCCAAGAGCGACGGGAAAATGCAGGTTCCTATAAGCCAGCATGCCGGTCGTAGCCGCGTCCGACGTCGTGAGCAATCGCGCGAAGTTTCGTTTTCGCGTTCTTTCTTTTCGATTTTGAGGTAGATTCTGATTGTGCACGAGGTCACCCCGTTGCGTTGCACAACCCCGCCTCTTAAATCAGAAGCGTAGGCTTTTGACCGGAGTCAATTATGAGCAACACGCGCAATATCCTGGTTGTCGACGATGATCAAGACCTTGCGCTTTCGCTGGCGGAGCAGCTCGCTCTTCATGAAGAGTTTGAGACGCATGTCGCTCACAGCGCCGCTCAGGCTTTCGCGGCCGTGAAGGGCAAGCACACCGATCTTGTCCTTCTCGACGTCGGCCTTCCTGACATGGACGGACGCGAAGCCTGCCGTCTTTTGCGCAAGAATGGGTTCAAGCATCCCATCATCATGCTGACCGGCCAGGATAGCGACTCCGATACCATCCTCGGTCTGGAATCAGGCGCAAACGACTACATCACGAAGCCTTTCCGGTTTGCGGTCCTCCTGGCTCGCATTCGCGCCCAGCTCCGACAGCATGAGCACAGCGAAGAGGCCGTCTTCACGATCGGGGAATATTCGTTCCGGCCCGCGGCCAAGATGCTGATCGATAAAAAGGGCGGCAAAGTCCGCCTGACGGAAAAGGAGACGTCGATCCTCAAATATCTCTACAGGGCAGGAGAAAAGGTCATCTCGCGCGACGTCCTGCTGCACGAGGTTTGGGGATACAACGCGGGCGTTACGACCCATACGCTCGAAACCCACATCTATCGTTTGCGTCAGAAAATTGAGCGTGATCCCTCCCGGGCCGAACTCCTGATAACCGAGGCCGGCGGGTATAAGCTCATCCCGTGAAGCTTTCGCCTTCAAGTGTGGCTGACTCTGAGTTGCTAAAGTCCCTCGAATCAACCAAATCTATGCCCGTGCTTGTGGGGAGTTAAAAATGCGCTAACAAACCGGGCAGGTGACCACGATGCTCGACGGAAAAATCGAGCTTTTGCAGCAAGTTCCTTTGTTTGCAGGATTGTCGGAGGAGTTGCTGGGCGCAGTAGCCGAACTCGGGCCGAAAGACCTTCTTCGAAGCCGGTGACAAGTTAATAACCGAAGGAGAGGGTGGAAGCGCCGCCTACCTCATCATGACCGGCAAGGCCGGATGCCCCAGAGTAGAAGGGGGCGAAGCCCTCGTTGAGGATCTTTGGCCTGGCACACTTGTCGGAGAGCTCGGGATGCTTGTCGAGACAGTCCATAGTGTGACTGTCACTGCGCAGGAGCGGCTTCGCGCATTGGCCTTTCATCGCGATGCAGTTCGCACCGTAATGGAAACGCACCCGGAGCTGGCGCAACATATTTCCGAAAAACTTCTCGTCCGCCTCCATGGGCTCGCCGCCGAAATTCGCAAAGTTGACGAGAAGCTGGCTGAGCTGGAAAAGGCCGCGTAATACGCTCGCGGCCTGAATTGACGGCTATGAAGAGAACGTCAGCCTTTACTGGCTCTATCCCAGAATGCTTTGATTTTCGTGAGGAAATTGGCACTCTCGGGATGGGTCGCATCGGTGGAGGCCTTCTCGAACTCTTTCAAAAGCTCCTTTTGCTTGCGGCTAAGGTTCTGTGGCGTCTCCACTTCCACTTGCACGTAAAGATCACCAGTCAATTTTGACCGAAGCACCGGCATGCCTTTACCGCGCAAGCGAAACTGCTTCCCGGTCTCTGTGCCTTCAGGGATTTTCACGCGGGCGCGCCCGCCGTCGATGGTTGGAACCTCCACCTGCCCGCCCAGCGCTGCTGTAGCCATCGTAATCGGCACGCGGCAGAACAAGTCGGCTCCATCCCGCTGAAAGATGTCGTCCGGCAGGATCGACAGAAAAATATAGAGATCGCCAGCGGGGCCGCCGCGAATCCCTGCTTCTCCTTCGCCAGCCAGCCTTATGCGCGTCGAATCCTCGACGCCCGCAGGAATGTTTACCGACAAGGTTCGCTCGCGCGTGACCCGGCCGCTGCCTGCACAGGCCTGGCAAGGCCTCTGAATGATTTCACCACGGCCCTGGCAGGTCATGCAGGTGCGTTCGATGGTGAAGAACCCCTGGCTCGCACGCACCTTGCCAAAGCCTTGGCAGGTAGGGCAGGTGATGGGGCTCGATCCTGATTCCGCGCCAGCGCCGCCACAAGCCTCACAGGTTACGGAAGCCGGAACGCGAATTTGTGCGGTCTTGCCGTTGAAGGCCTCGCCGAGCGTGATCTCCATGTTGTATTTGAGATCGGAACCGCGCTCCTTGGAACTCCGTCCCCGGCTGCGGCGGCCGCCCATGAACTCGCCGAAGAGATCATCGAAAATCTCGGACATTGAGGCTGAGAAATCAGTTCCAAAGCCGTAGCCTGCGCCGCCATTCGCGCCAGGGCCTTCGAATGCGGCATGCCCGAATTGATCGTAAGCGGCCCGCTTCTGTGGATCTTTCAAGGCCTCGTAGGCCTCGTTCACTTCCTTGAAGTTGATTTCGGCGGTGGTGCTTCCCGGATTTCTATCGGGATGGTATTCTTTAGCGAGTCTACGGAAAGCGCCTTTGATTTCGTGATCGGCTGCGCCCTTTTTCAGGCCGAGCACCTCGTAGTAATCGCGCTTCATGGTCTGTTCTTAAGATCCTCGATCATCGAACCTTCACTGGGCTGAAGGATCAGCTTAAGCTTTTCGAGTATAAATCTATTGTACACTCAGGCTTTTGGCTAGCCTGCGCGCGAAAAGAGGGAGAGCGCGCCTGCGCTCTCTAAATCGTTTCTACGCGGGCTTCTTTTTGCCTTCGTCGTCCTTGACTTCCTCGAACTCGGCATCGACCACGCCGTCGGACGGCGCAGCGCCCCCGCCTTGATGCGACGTTCCGCCTCCGGGAGCCTGGCCGCCGGCTTCGGCGCCGCCGCCAGCTTGCCTATAGAGCGCCTCGCCAAGTTTCATGGCGACTTTCGCAAGCTCATCCGCTTTCGCGCTGATCTTGGCCGCGTCGTCGCCAGTGGAGGCCGTCTTGAGCTCCGCCATGGCGGCTTCGACAGCCTTGCGGTCGGTCTCGGATACTTTGTCGCCGAGTTCCAAAAGCGTCTTCTCTGTCGAGTGAACGAGCGCCTCGGCCTGATTCTTCGCTTCGACAAGTTCGCGCCGTTTCTTGTCAGTGGCGGCGTGCGTCTCGGCGTCCTTGACCATGCGGTCGATTTCGGAATCGCTCAGGCCGCCCGATGCCTGGATACGGATCGACTGCGCCTTGTTGGTCGCCTTATCGAGCGCCGACACGTTCACGATGCCGTTGGCGTCAATGTCGAACGTCACCTCGATCTGCGGGACGCCGCGCGGCGCAGGCGGAATGCCCACGAGGTCGAACTGGCCGAGCAGCTTGTTATCCGCAGCCATCTCGCGCTCGCCCTGGAAGACGCGAATGGTCACCGCGTTCTGATTATCCTCGGCGGTCGAGAACACCTGGCTCTTCTTGGTCGGGATCGTGGTGTTGCGATCAATCAGCCTTGTGAAAACGCCGCCCAGCGTCTCGATGCCGAGCGAAAGCGGCGTGACATCGAGAAGCAGAACGTCCTTAACGTCGCCCTGTAGCACGCCGGCCTGAATGGCCGCGCCCATCGCCACCACTTCGTCCGGGTTCACGCCCTTGTGGGGCTCCTTCCCGAAGAAGTTTTTCACGACCTGCGCGATTTTCGGCATGCGGGTCATGCCGCCGACGAGCACCACCTCATCGATCTCGCCTGCCTTCAGCGAAGCGTCGCGAAGCGCTGCCTCGCACGGGCCAATTGTCTTCTGAATCAGATCGTCGACGAGGCTTTCGAGCTTTGCGCGCGTCAGCTTCATGGTGAGATGCTTCGGCCCGCTCTGATCCGCCGTGATGAACGGCAGATTGATCTCGGTCTGCTGGGCGCTCGACAGCTCGATCTTGGCTTTCTCCGCCGCTTCCTTCAGGCGCTGGAGAGCAAGCTTATCCTTGCGGAGATCGATGCCGGTCTCTCTCTTGAACTCGCTCGCCAGATAGTCGACGAGACGCATATCGAAGTCTTCGCCGCCGAGGAACGTGTCGCCATTCGTAGACTTCACCTCGAACACGCCGTCCCCGATTTCGAGGACCGATATATCGAACGTGCCGCCACCGAGGTCATAGACCGCGATCGTCTTGGAATCTTTTTTCTTGTCGAGGCCGTAGGAAAGAGCGGCCGCCGTCGGCTCGTTGATAATGCGGAGAACTTCCAGACCGGCGATCCTGCCTGCGTCCTTCGTGGCTTGACGCTGAGCGTCGTTGAAGTAAGCCGGGACGGTTATAACCGCCTTCTCAACCTTCTCACCGAGATACGCTTCCGCGGTCTCCTTCATCTTTTGCAGGATGAAAGCGGAGATCTGAGAGGGAGAATATTTCTTGCCGTTGCTTTCGACCCAGGCGTCGCCATTGTCGCCGCGGACGATCTTATAAGGCACGAGGCTCATGTCTTTCTTGACCATCTCGTCTTCAAATCGGCGGCCGATGAGACGTTTGATCGCAAAAAACGTGTTTTCCGGATTTGTGACCGACTGGCGCTTCGCCGGCAACCCGATCAGGCGTTCGCCGTCGTTTGTGAAGGCAACCATGGAGGGCGTCGTGCGCGCGCCCTCCGCATTCTCGATCACCTTGGGGTGGCTTCCCTCCATCACGGCCACGCAAGAGTTGGTCGTGCCCAGGTCAATGCCAATCACTTTCGACATAGTTCAGAACCTCGTGCTGCTCATCTAGCTGCGAGACGACAAGCTGAGTGCCGCCGCGACCCCGTTTTACTTAATGGACTCCGTCCCGCGCCGAGATGCTTATCTCGAATTGGTGATCATATAGGGGAGCGCACAGGACCGCGCAAGCGCCTGCGGTTCAAGGCGCGGCTTCAAAGGCGCTTAGCGAACAAGATATTGCGTTTGGCGCAGATTTAAGGCGTCGGCGGGCGTTTTTGACGCAGAAATCCCGCGTCGCAAGGCTGCGATCTTCGAGGTTTCTTCGCGCAACTCCGCGCGGCGAAACGCAGCCGGCGCCAGGCGTTTACCGTCTTTACGAACGATGCCCTGCCTGATCCGGGTTCTGCAACGCTGGCGCTTGTTTTCCCTTGCGCCCCGATTTCGGGGAGGGCAATTATGAAGGATTGTTGACAATGGCTTAGGAGGCGCCCATGACCGATACCCTACCCAGCGCATTCAGCCCGGCGGGCGGGCTTGCACTCCTCCCACAAACGCCTGCCGGGCTCCATCCCCCCACCAGCTTCTCCAGACACGAACTCGACGCAATTTTCTCTGTGTACGGCGCAAAGGTCGCGGCGGGCGAATGGCGCGATTACTCGATTGATTTCTTAAAGGATAAAGCTGTTTTTTCGATCTTCCGCCGCAGCTCTGAGAGGCCGCTTTACCGGATCGAGAAAGACCCTAAGCTGACGAAACGCCAGGGCGCCTATAGCGTCGTCGCCATGACGGGCCTTATCCTGAAGCGCGGCCACGACCTCGCGAAAGTGCTGTGCGTCCTCGACAGGAAATTGTCGGTGGTGAAAGCCTGAGAGCGAACGTCTCGAAGGACGAAGAACCAAAAGAAAAGGCCCCGTCGCCGGGGCCTCTTAACCTGTCGCGGTCAAACTCTATCGCCTGTCGCCGAAGAGCTGGAGCAGCGCGATGAAGATGTTGATGAAGTCGAGATAGAGGCTGAGCGCGCCCATGATGGCGGTTCTGCCAAGCGCCTCTTCCCCACCGCTCGCGTTGGAATAGTAGGTGCTCTTGAGCTGCTGCGTGTCGTAGGCGGTCAGCCCCGTGAAAATCAGCACAGCCAGAACCGAAATCGCGAACTGCAGGCCGGTCGAGCCGAGGAATGCGTTCACGATGCTCGCGATCACGATGCCGATCACGCCCATGATGAGGAACGAGCCGAACTGCGTGAGATCACGCTTCGTCGTGTAGCCGTACAGGCTTACGGTTCCGAAGGTCGCGGCGGTGATGAAGAAGATCCGCGCGATCGAAGCACCGGTGTAGACGACGAAGATGCTCGACAGCGACAGCCCCATCAATGCGGCGAAGGCCCAGAACACCGCTTGCGCGGTTGCCGAACTCATCTGGTTCACGCGCGCCGCAAAGAGGAACACGATCACAAGCGGCGAGAAAGCGATAACCCACCTCAGCCAGCTGACGTAGATAACCTTGCCAAGCGCGGTCAGCATGAGGCCATTCGGAAGCTTGGCGACCGCCTGAGAGGGATCGCCCGTAACCGCCATTGTGAAGAACGCATAGGCCACGACGCCCGTGAGCACGAGGCCGATGCCCATGTAATTGTAAACGCGAATCATATAGGCGCGCAGGCCTTCGTCGATTGCGAAGGAATCTGCGCCCGAGCGAGCGCGCGTGTTATACGCTCGTGAGCTTTCGTAGTCTGCCATGTTTATTTGATCCCTGACTTCCTCAACTAAGGTCCTGCGCAATAGGTCTTCCAGGTTTAAGCCCTGAACGGCCTGGAGCAAAGCCTCTTTGTCAGGCGCCCTGCCCTTTCGCTGCCATCAAGACGTTCACTCTGAACGCAGATAGTGCGCCGGCTTCGCTGACAGAACCCTTAAAGTTCCGAGCGCCCCCAGCGCCAACACGAATATGGTCTCAATGATGGAGGGCTGCAATAGGGCGTAGAAAGACACGCTGAAGCTTAAATCCATCACATACTTGACAATTACGTAGGCGGCGATCAGCCCAAGCGCCGCCGCGATGACAGAAAGGCTTACCGCCAGACTCAAGTACTCGAGAAGGTGCGCCAAAATGATGCGCCGCTTGGCGGCGCCCAGGGTCCGCAGCACAACAGCTTCGTAGATGCGGCGCCGCTGAGCCGTGATCAGAGCCCCCGCCACGACGAGGGCGCCCATGATGAGCGTCACGCTACCAGCGATCCGCACCGCGCGCATGACCTTCTCGAAGATGCCGTTTATCGCATTCAAGGCGTCGCGAACGCGGATGGCCGAGACGACCGGATAGGTTGCGCCGATCGCTTTCACGACGGCGGCTTCCGCTTTCGTGTCCGGCTCTTGTCCGTCAGGCCAGGCCAATGTCGCGAGGTAGGTGAAGGGCGCTTGCCGCAGCGCGTTCGGGGAGAAGATCATGACGAAGTTGATGTCGATCGAGCCCCATCTCACTTTACGGAAATTCGCGATTTTGGCGGTGAGGCTTCGTCCGAGGACGCTAACGGTGACCTTATCCCCGATTTTGAGGCCGAGAGCCTTTGCAATATCGGATTCAAAGGACACGAGAGACTCGCCTTCGTAATCGGCGGGCCACCACGCGCCCTCCGTGACTTGCGAGCCTGACGGCAGCGTCTCCGAATAGGTGATGCCCCGGTCGCCGGTCAGGACCCACTCGGCCGACGATGGGGCTTTGATCTGATCGGCAGGCACGCCGCGAAGCGCCATCAGCCGGCCGCGCAGCATCGGCGCTGTTGTGATCCGGGCGCCCGGGGCCTTCGCGCTCAAGAGATCCTCGAAAGCCGAAAGCTCGCGTTTCGGTATCCCGATAAAGAAGTAGCTCGGCGCGCGCTCAGGCAGTCGCGTTTTCAGTTCATCGGAAAGGGACGCATCGACAAGCGAAACCGCCGTGAGAAGCGTCAGCCCTGCGCCTAGCGAAAGCGCAATCGTTCGCGCCAGGCTTGCCGGGCCGCCGATGTTTGCCAGCGCGAGCGCCACCTCGGGCCGCTTTGGCCGCTTTAGCGATGCGGCAAGGCGGCGAATGCCTGCGCCAGCGCTCCAGAACAAAACAAAGATCGCGAGCATCGCCGCGCACGTGATGGCGGCGATGCGATGCTCTCGTGCAAGGCCCACGGCGAGCACCGCCAGGAGCGACAAAATCAGGAGTGAAGAAATCCAATAGGCGGCGGGCGGCAGCCGGTTGGCCTCACCGCCGCTGCGAAAAAGTTCGGCGGGGCGCACCTGTTCCGCCCGTCCCAAAGGCCATATGATAAAGGGAAGCGCCGTCAGCAGCCCGAACAGGGCCGCAAGCGCAAGGGCTTGGCCCTGCAGGCCCGGTTCGATGGCGATGGGGACGAAACCGGCCAACAGGCTGGCGATCAGCCACGGCACGCCCGCTGCGATCGCAAACCCGATCAGGATGCCGAGGAGCGCAAGAAGCCCGATCTCTATAAAGAAGACGCGGAAAATGATGCGCTGTGTCGCTCCGAGCGATTTGAAGGTGGCGATGGTCATGCGGCGGCTTTCGACGAAGGCGGCAACCGCGTTCGCCACCCCGATTCCGCCCGTCAACATCGCGGTCAAACCGACAAGCGTCAGGAATTCGGTCAGCCGTTTCAGCGTGCTTTTCACGCCTGGCGAGGGATCGGAGCTGTCGCGAACAAGAAACCCGGCTTCGGGAAACCGCGCCGCGAGGTTTTTCTTGAAGTCCGCCGGAACGCCGGTTCCCGTCTTGATGCGGTAGGCCCAGCGGACGAGGCTGCCGGGCTCGACGAGGCCAGTCTTTTTTAATGTCTCCGGCGAGAGCAGGATGCGCGCCCCGAAAGCTGGCCCGGCGGCGAGGCGGTCCGGCTCCTGCCCGATGACGGCTTTGACGGGAAGAAGCGCGTTGCCGATCGAAATGCTGTCGCCGACGTTCACCTGCAATTGATCGAGAATGCTTCGGTCCACGGCGAGGCCGCCCTGTCTCATCGAGGCAAGGCCGCCGCCTTCCTCGAACGTCACCGCCCCGTATAGCGGATAGGCGTCATCCACCGCCTTCAGATCGACAAGCGCCTGCGCGCTGCCGTCTGTCTTACGCGCCATTGCGCGTAGGGTGGCGACTTCGCTGACCTCGCCGAACGATTTGAAATACGCCAGTTCGTCCGCATTCGCCTGCCGGTGCACGAGCGTGGCCTCGACATCGCCCCCAAGCAGCACCGTGCCCTCGCGGGCAAGCGCATCCTGGATCGCGTCAGACAGCCCGTTGATCGCGCCAACTGCTCCCGTGCCGAGCGCGATGCAAATCAGGAAGATCGTGAAGCCCGCGAAGCCGCCGCGCAGATCCCGGAGCGCCAAGCGAAACTCAAGCGGCAGGCGGAACCCGAGCCGGCGCCTCTCCGCCGTGGCGCCGATGGCGGCGGTCATGCGTAGGCTGTCTCGTGGATCGAGCGCACGATGCGCCCGTCCTTCATGGCGACGACTCGCTCGCAGCGCCGCGCGAGTTCGGCGTCGTGCGTAATAAGAATGAGTGTGGCGCCCGTCCTTCGATGCAGCGCGAAAATGAGATCCATGATCTGCGCGCCCGTTTCACCATCGAGATTCCCGGTCGGTTCGTCCGCGAACAGGATTTTAGGCTGCGCGGCAAGCGCGCGGGCAAGCGCGACGCGCTGCTGCTCGCCGCCTGACAACTCGCCAGGAACGTGATGATGCCGCCCAGACAGTCCGACCTCGGCGAGCGCAACCTCTGCGCGTTCGAATGCATCGGGCCGATTGAGGAACTCAAGCGGCAGCGCCACATTCTCGATCGCGGTCATGGTCGGGATCAGGTGAAAGGATTGAAACACGATGCCGATGGAGCGGCCTCGCACCTCGGCAAGTTCGTCCTCGCTCATTCGCGTAAAGTCCCGGCCCGCGATGATCACCTGCCCCGATGTTGCGCTTTCCAGCCCCGTCATCACCATCAGGAGCGAGGATTTGCCGGAGCCGCTCGGCCCAACCAGCGCAATCGACTGTCCTTCAGGCGCCGCAAGGTCTATGCCGCGCAAGATATCGACAGGCCCCGCTCTGCTCTTGAGAGTAAGCGTCACGCCCTTTAGATCGATGACCGGGGAAGCGCGCCTGGATGCGATTCCTGCTTCGTGGCTTCCGGAAACTGAGGGAACCTGCAAATGAGTCACCGTTTGGAGATTGCGTTGCCCGGCTTGATATGGACGCGGTTTCTCGTTTTTGCGACGGCCGCGATTGTAACATTCTGTGCTGGAAACGCGCCGGCGCGAGCCGAAGCGGCGCAGGACAAGCAAGAGATCGTGATTCTCTCGTTCGGCGATAGCCTGATGGCGGGCTATCAAATCCCGATAAATAAGGCCTTCCCGGCGCAGTTGGAGGCGACGCTGAGGGATAAGGGCTATTTTGTTCGCGTTGTGAATTCGGGCGTTTCCGGCGACACCGCGTCTGACGGCCTGGCGCGGCTCGACTGGAGCCTGAACGAGAAGGTGGACGGCGCGATTGTGGAGTTCGGCGCAAACGACGCCTTGCGCGGCATCGACCCGAAAGTCACCGAACCGTCGCTCGATGAGATCCTGAAGACATTGAAAGCGAAGCACATCGAGTTGCTCGTCGCCGGGATGGAAGCGCCCCGCAATTGGGGCAAGGACTACGACGATGCCTTCCGCGCGATGTATCCGCGGCTTGCGGCCAAATATGACGCGCTGCTTTACCCGTTCTTTTTGAAGGACGTTGCAACGGTTCGTTCGCTCAGTCTGGCGGACGGGCTTCACCCGACGCCTGAAGGTGTCGCCGTCGTAGTGCGCAACATCCTCCCGGAGGTCGAGAAACTCATCGCGCGCATCCGCGAGAAGCGTGCGACCGCCCGCGCGGAGCTGCGCTGAAGTGCGTCCGGAAAAGTGCGAAGCGGTTCTCCGATAAAGATGCACGACTTGGAGCCCGCTTTTGTGTCCATCAAAAGCGCGCTTCTAGCGCGGCGTGCGCGAAATTCGGAACCGTGGCGACGCAAGCTCAACCGCGTGGCCGCCTGCTTCTCGCCCATCCGGCCGCCGCCATCTCCGACGGCGCCCGCCTTACGCCTCCTGGTTAACGGTTTGTTCGCAGCGCCGAGCATTAATCTGAACCTGGTTAACGGGAGCGCTGCCGATTTATTTCCGGTCCAATTTACACTTGATTAGGCTTAATCATCCATTTATCCGGCGCGGAACGAGGCCTAGGAGCGCGGTAGGCAGGCGATCCCAACGCGTTGAAGGTGAACAGATTTTTCACCGCCAATCGCCCCATTAAATAGAATTTAATGCCCGAATTTTGGCATTAAATGGGCTCTGAAAAGTCCGTTAAATATAATCCCGGATTCCGCTGTTAACCATGACCGCGCCAAAATCAGTCCGCCCCGTGCGCCCGGAGCGCCATGCCTCCTGGAATTGTCATTTCAATATCAATCAGTTATCGAGTTAACTTCCCAGCAAGGCGCTTTCTCCTACTATCCTCACTCAAGGAAAATCCGTGACGCAAACGCAAGCGGGAAGCCCAATCTGGGGATATAAAGTGAGGTCCAATGTGCCTGCAAAAAAGCGCACCGAGACCCCGCGTCGGATCCAGCGTTCCTCCCCTTACGGGAGAGGCAGAGATGAAGGGGACGCCAGTTGGCGCAAGCATCATCGTTCCAGCAAAGCATCGATCAGTGTGCCGCCTTCAATAGAGTTGTCGGGAAGCTGGTCGAATGGGCCGTCGAAGCAGCTGTTCAGCTGAGCATTGCCGACGAAAGCGCCTATGAGCAGCTCCTCGATCATCTGCTGATCCGTGTGCGGCTTCAGTTGAGCCGCCGTCACAGCCGGTGAAGGGAGACCCAGCGCTAAAATAGCGATCACGAAAACAGGCGCGAGCGCCTTGCGCTTCCGAGTTTGCTCATTCCACGGCCTTTCTTCGGCTCGAAACCCCGCCTCTAAGCGCATAGCGAGGATGTCATGCCTCGAAGCGGCGATTTCCAGGAAAGTGTAACCAACCTTGTGTAATGGCTTGAAAGGGCTGGATTTCGCAGAACATGACTTTATAATCTTCCCTGCCGAGGAAAGGAGCGTTCAACTAGGTTCAAGTCGATGAAGAAATATGTGGTTGCGATTGTAATCGCAGTCAGCGCTTTGTTCGGGGTATCCGTTCAGGCTACTCCTCTTGCTTCTGAAACCGCGGCCCTGCAAAATCAAGTTGCCCAAGATCGCGGAGTCACCCAGGTTTATTGGCGCCGCTGGGGCTGGCGTGGATATGGCTGGCGCGGATATGGTTGGCGCGGCTACGGCTGGCGGCGGCCTTATTGGCGTACCTATGGCGTCTACGGCTATGGCTGGCGGCGGCCCGTTTATGGCTGGGGTTGGCGCGGCTATGGCTGGCGGCGGCCTTATTGGCGCGTCGGCGGTTGGCGTGGCTACGGCTGGCATCGCGGCTGGCGCCGCTGGTAGTCGGCTCCGAACCTCGCTGGCTTCGATTTGCTGGGGGCAGCATTATCATGCTGCCTCTGGTGCGTTCATGCGGCTGCCAGAGCAATAATGCTTTTCTGAATCCTTAGCTCCCCACTTGATCCTCCGCATGCGGTTCAACCCTCCCTTAAGAGCTGAGACGTAGGCTTAAGTTGCGTCTTAGAGCCCCCTCCAGGGGCGCATTCGAGGTTGGGCCTTGCATGAGTAAAGTGCTGGTTGCCGCGAGCCTCCTGGCTTGCGGCATTTTCACATCCACGGCTTCGCCTGCCCAAACCGCCCCGAGGAACGGGGGCGACCCCGAGATGCCCGCCAAACTTCCACCGGGCGTGACCCTGCGCCAAATCGATGGCGGCCAGGCCTATTTTGCGAGCATCAGCCCGAAAAGCGCATGGATGGACCAGCGCATGCTTCTTGGCGGTTGGATGCTGCAGCCGAGCCAGAGCCAGGTCGGTTATGATATTGCGATGGGCAACAATCTCTATTGGAATCTCGCCGGCGATCCGTCCGTCACGAAGGAATGTGGCGGCTTCCCGTGCCGCGCAGACTACCTGGCGATCCGCGCGGGAGGCATGCATGCGATCGCGCCGGAAGGTTTCGACGGCGCCAACAACAAGATGGATACTGGCGGCCGAAACCCTGGCCTCATAAACGGGCCGGAAACCGTTGGTTGGGCAGGCCGCGATGAGCCCGATATGACCCTCGGCCCCGGATGGGGCGCATGGACAGGGCGCGGAGCCTGGGGTTCATGTGTCGGAGGGCAGAGCGTTTCGTGCGGCTACACGGTCAGCCGGTTCCTCTATACCGGCGACCCGGGCGCGGGCGTTGGGACTTATGTTCCGCGCTACCCGATTGACGGGCGCGTGGTCGTCCAGACCCTGGGAAAGGGCGTGTTATACTGGGAGTCCAACGCCCAGGCGAAGGAATGGCTGAAATATACCGACATTTTGGCAGCTGATGAGTATTGGTTCACAGATACCGATGCGCAGCTTCCTTCGCAGGGCGGGTGCGCTCTCCTGCCAGGCGATGCAACCGCCTGCAAGGGGTCAGGTCTTACGCCATGGCAGGCGCGGTTGGCGGCAAACTACCAGTACAACATCAACCGTCTTCGCACGCTGCAGTCGCTTAATGGCCCGTCAAAGCCCGTTGTTGCCGCTGTAGAAACGGGCTGCCCGGGCAATAATGGCCTCTGTACGACACCGGCCCATATGACCGCGGCGGCGTGGCATAGCATCATCGCTGGCGCACGCGGCATCATCTGGTTCCAGCATAATTTCAGCGGGCCGTGTGTGAACTTCAACGTCTTCTACGACGGGTCCAATCATGCCAGCAGCAACTACAACTGCCAGCAAAGCCCCGGCGTCTCCCTCAACAAGGTTGTGCAGGCCGTCACAGCGGCGAACAAGGCAATCCTGTCGCTGAGTTCGGTTTTGCTGTCGCCGTTTGCGGATGGCTATGTGACCGCCAGCGGCGTTGTCAGCGTCATGGCGAAGTACGATGCAGCCGCAAATTGCTTCTACGTTTTCGCAGCGGCCGGCAAACCGGGCGCGCCGCCGCCGGCAAATCAGAGCGTCACATTTACTCTCGCAGGCGCGCCGAACGCAACGGTTGCCGTCCTGAACGAGAATCGCACCCTTGCTGCTGGCGATCACGGCTTTGCCGATGGCTTCGCCGACGCCGACACCGTGCACATTTACAGGATCGACACGATCTCGCGGTGACGCGGCGGCCAGTCGGCGTCAGCGGGTTGAACACCAAGATAAGTTAAATTAATATCGCTCGTTCCCAGCGGGCTATGCCTATCTTAATGGCTTGCTTGACCGGGCCACCGTGCGTTGGCCGCCTTGCCATTCAAAGTCCTGAAATAGCGCCATCTTCTTCAGAACATTTGTGAGATGGAGAAAAAATGACTCGGGGTTACTTTCGCTTTCCCGCAGTATTTAAAAACAAAATCGTGTTTACCAGCGAGGATGACCTCTGGGAAGCGCCTCTTGAGGGTGGCGCCGCCCGCCGCTTGACTGCGGGACGAGGGCCGTGCCTCCATCCCCACTTTTCTCCCGATGGCCGGCTTGTTGCATTTGCCTCCGCCGAAGAGGGGCATAACGAGGTCTTCCTCATGCCATCGGAGGGCGGCGACATTCGGCGGCTGACCTATCTCGGCGCGCTGTCGACTCCGTGCGGCTGGCTCGATGCGGAAACCGTCCTTTTCCGTTCGACGGCTTACGAAGCCCACAGTGTCGTAAGCATCTGTTCCGTGGACGCGGCTGGCGGGTTGCCGAAGTCCCTGCAGCTCGGGCCGGCGTCGAGCATCGCGCTATCGGATACAGGACAAGCCGTTCTTGCACGCTCGCTCTGGCGCACCGAGCCGTCTTACTGGAAGCGTTACCGCGGCGGCACCGCGGGCAAGCTCTGGATCGCCCCCTCTTGGGATGGCGAATACAAGCCGCTGATCGATGTCAACGGCAACCTGGCATCTCCCTTATGGGTGGGCGCGCGAATTTACTTCGTTTCTGATCATGAAGGCGTCGGCAACCTCTATTCCTGCACGGAGAAAGGCGGGGATCTCCGCCTTGAAGCAGCCCACGAGCACTTCTACATCCGCAATCCTGCAACCGATAGCCAGACCATCGTTTATCATGCGGGCGGCGATCTTCATGCATTCGATGTGGCATCCCGGACATCCCGGAAGCTCTCCATCGACTATCACTCGCAAAGAACTCAGCGCCAGCGGCGTTATGTGGATGCGGCCAAATTTCGGGAATCGGCCGACCTCGATCCCAAGGGCGAACGCTGCGTGTTCAGCGTGCGAGGACAACTCCATCATATGCGTCACTGGGACGGCCCGGCCAGTTGCCATTTCGTGCCAGGCAGCCGATACCGGCTGGCGCAATTTCTCGCGGATGGCCGCCGCGTGATCGCCGTCATCGATCGAGAGAACGGCGATGAAGGCCTCGAAATCTGGGACACCCAGAATTACACCATCACGCCGGTCCCGGTGCCTGCGGAGAGCAGAACCGGGGCGGAGGGATGGGGACGGTTCACGATGCTCGGAGCTTCCCCCAAAGGAGAGCACGTGGCGTTCGCCAACCATCGCAATGAGCTATGGCTCCTGGATCTGGCATCGGGCGACGCGCGCAAGCTCGCCACCGATCCTTATGGCCCGATGGGAAGCTTCGCCTGGTCGCCCGATGGCCGCTGGCTCGCGTTTCAAAAGAGCGAAAGCAGGAGCCAGTCCTGCATCGCCATAGCCAGCGTCGAATCGGACGAAATCCGCGCCGTGACCGAGCCCCTGTTCGCGGACTATGCCCCGAGCTTCGATCCTGATGGCCGCTATCTGTATTTCCTGTCATACCGCACGCTCAATCCGGCTTATGACGCCCTGCAGTGGGAGCTGTCGTTTCCAAAGGCCGCGCTTCCCTGTCTTGTGACCTTGAAAAAGGACACTCCGTCCCCGTTCCTTGAAACCGCCTCCGACGACAAGGATGACGGCGCGAAGGACAAAGAGCTGAAAGTCGAAATCGACTTCGACGGGATAGCGAGCCGCATCCTCGCTTTTCCTGTCCAGGAGGGCCGTTATTCGGCGATCGCGGGTCTGAAAAAGAAGGCGCTGTGGCTTTCCTTCCCCGTGAAAGGCGCGCTGACACAGGACTTGGCGCCCCAGCCGTCCACCCCCGAAGGCGCCCTGGAAGCGTATGATTTCAAGAAATTGAAACTCGAGACGCTCGGCAGCGGGCTTTCCGGTTTCCGGCTGTCGTCGGACAAAAAGCAAATGTTGTTGTATGCGGGCAGAAAGCTGCGGGTGCTTAAGGCCGGCGAGAGGGTGGAAGATGAAGGCGCCAAGACGCGTGCGGGCGGCTGGCTCGATCTGCAGCGGCTCAAAGTCCTGATCGAGCCGGAAGCGGAATGGAAGCAGATGCTGCACGAGGCGTGGCGGCTGCAGCGCGACCATTTCTGGCGGGCCGACATGTCGAAGGTTGACTGGAAGGCCGTGCTGAAGCGCTACGCTCCGCTCGTTGAACGCGTCAACTGCCGATCGGAATTCAGGGACCTGGTTTTGGAAATGCAGGGCGAACTTGGCACGTCGCACGCTTACGACTACGGCGGCGACTATCGAGAATCGCCCCACTATCCCGTGGGTTTTCTCGGTGCGGATATTGTCTGGGATGACGCCGCCTGCGGCTACCGCATTGACCGTTTCTTACGCGGCGATCCCTGGTCGCAGAATGAGGCGTGCCCCTTGGGTGCGCCAGGCGTACAGCTTGAACCCGGGAGCGTGATTACGGCGGTGAACGGGCAGCGGCTTAGCGCGACAACGACCCCGCATCAGGCGCTCATGCATCAAGCCGGGGCAGAGGTGTACCTGGCGGTAAAAACCGCCGACGCCGAGCGGCAGGTTCGCGTGCGCACGCTTCGAAATGAGACAAGCATTCGCTACCGCGACTGGGTCGAACGCAACCGGGATTATGTTAGCGAGGTTACCGGCAGACGCGCGGGCTATATCCACATTCCCGACATGGGGCCACGCGGTTTCGCCGAGTTTCACCGTCATTTTCTGCGCGACTATGATTGCGACGGGCTCATCGTGGATGTGCGCTACAACGGCGGCGGAAATGTCTCGCAACTGCTCCTTGAAAAACTGTGCAGGCCGCGGTTAGGCGCGAAATTTACGCGCTGGTTTGGCGTTTCTCCAATCCCGCGCGAGGCGCCAGCGGGGCCTATGGTGGCGTTGACCAACGAATTTGCCGGATCGGACGGGGACATCTTCTCACATACATTCAAAATGAGAAAGGCGGGTCCGCTGATCGGACGCAGGACCTGGGGCGGCGTCATCGGCATCTCACCGCGCCATAATCTGGCCGACGGTGGCATGACCACGCAGCCCGAGAACTCCAACTGGTTCGCTGATGTCGGCTGGAAGGTCGAAAATTACGGCACAGATCCCGACATCGACGTCGATATCGCGCCGCACGAATTCCGGCAGGGCAAGGACCCGCAACTCGACCGGGGCATCGCCGAGCTTCTGAAGCTCTTCGAAACGCGGCCTCCGTTCCGACCCATGCCAGAAGACGATCCGAGGCAGCCAACGCCCGCCGGCGAAAGCGAGCGCTGAACCATTCAGAGGTTCTTGCGGGATTTTGACGCACTCTCAAATCCGCAGCGGCCGCCCCGACGCGGCCATCGCCGCATCTTAATGAAATGTCTCGCTAATTTGTATACGTTTCAGCGCCGGTAACGCGGACATACCTGCCATTAGTCTAAAGCATGGCCTTTGATCTGGATCATCACGGCGCGGCAAGAAAGCTGCAAACATCCAGCCACAATAAAAATATTGCGAATGCTGGGAGGTCCAATGCCGGCGACGACGCTAGTGTTTGACGAGATCGAGCGCCGCTTCAATATCGGCCGGCGCGATTTCCTGACGTTCTGCGCCGCAATCACCGCCACCATGGGCCTGCCGCGTGAAGCGGCAGCGGAGGTCGCCGAGGCCATCACCAAAAAGGACCGGCCTTCCGTCATCTGGCTGCACCACCAGGAATGCACCGGCTGCACCAGAGTCACTCCTGCGCGCCGAGCACCCCACACTCGAGAAGCTGATCCTCGACATCATCTCTCTCGACTACCATGAGACGCTGTTCGCCGCTGCGGGCCATCAGATCGAAGCGGCGAAGCGCGCCGCCATGGAAAAGAACAAAGGCAAGTATCTCCTGGTAGTGGAAGGCGCCATCCCGATGAAGGATGGCGGCATCTATTGCAAGATCGGCAACCGCACATCGCTCGAGTTGACGAAAGAGGCGGCGGCCGACGCCGCAGCCATCATCGCGATCGGTTCCTGCGCCTCATGGGGGGGCATGCCCTCGACGCCGCCCAATCCAACCGGGTCCGTGGGCGTCGCCGAAGCGCTCGGCCGCAACGACATTGTCACCATCCCTGGCTGCCCGCCGAACCCCTACAATCTCCTCGCCTCTGTGGTTCATTTCCTGACGTTCAACAAGCTTCCGCCCACCGATAATCAAGGCCGCCCGCTCTTCGCATACAGCCGCCTCGTGCACGAGAACTGCGAACGGCGCGCCCATTTCGATGCCGGGCGTTTCGCGCTGGAGTTCGGCGACGAAGGCCATCGCAAAGGCTTCTGCCTTTACAAACTGGGCTGCAAAGGGCCTGAAACTTACGCGAACTGCCCCGCCGTCCTGTTCGGCGATGTCGGCATGCAATCCTGGCCCGTGGGCACCGGCCATCCCTGCATCGGCTGCACCACGAGAGGGATCGGTTTCACGAAGCCGATCCACGCGCTGGCCGATCTCACCAACCAGAGACCCCCGGTCATGTATCCGCACATCGCCGAGGAACAGGGCACCGGCGTGACGATACCCGCGGTTGCGGTGCTTTCCGCGGTTGCGGGCGCCGCGGTCGGAGCCGTCGCGGTGCTTTCCAGGAGACTCAAAAGGCTCGAGGGTTCGGACCGTCAGGAGTAGCCGCCATGACAGTAAATCGTCGCGAATTCCTGCGCGAAGGTGTGGGCGGAGCCGCGGCTGTCGCGGCCTGCGCATCTTTCAGCGTGGAACCCGCCGAGGCGAGAGGCAACAAAACCGTCCCCGACGACGCCATCGGGCTTCTCTACAACTCCACGCTGTGCATCGGCTGCAAGGCGTGCATGTCCGCGTGCAAGACCACCAATGAGCTGCCGCTCGACGACAATCTCGGCCAGAAGCTGTGGGACACGCCGTTTGAGCTGTCCGGCAAGACTTTTACCGTCATCAAGCTCTACCAGAACGGCACCAGCGAGCACAAAGACCAAGAGATAGACGGCTTCGCCCACATCAAGCGGCAATGCCTGCATTGTATCGACCCGTCTTGCGTGTCCGTCTGCCCCGTCAGCGCAATGACGAAGGACCCGGTCACCGGCGTTGTTTCCTATAACCCGGACGCCTGCATCGGCTGCCGCTACTGCGTCGCCGCCTGCCCTTACCGCGTTCCGCAATTCCAGTACGACACCCCGACGCCGAAGATCGCCAAATGCGAGTTCTGCAAAGACCAGCTGGCGAAGAACGATATCCCCGCTTGCGCCAAAGTCTGCCCGACGGGCGCAACCTTGTTCGGAAACTACAAGCGCCTCGGTGACGAAATCAATCGCCGGAAAGCGATGAAGGCCGGTGAGAAGAACGTCTTCCCGCGGCGCACAGTGGATTCAGGCGATACCCACGAACGCCCCGCCGCCGCCTATGTGAAAGAAGTCTACGGCGACAAAATGCTTGGCGGCACGCAGGTGCGCTATCTCTCTGGCGTCCCCTTCGCCAAGCTCGGCATGCCGACGGGGCTCCCGGAACTGTCCTATGCGTCGGTCTCCGAAACCATGCAGCATCGGCTGTATGGGGGCCTCATCCTTCCCGCCGTTGCGCTTGCCGGTCTCGTTTCTGCCGCCTATCGGGGCGGAAAAGAACCAGCCCACCAAAGCGCCTCCGCGCATGAGGCGATCGCGCGATCGAGCGCGCCTGTCGGCGGCAAGCTCCTTGGCGTATTCACCGCCATCCTGGGCGTCTTTGCCGCGATCGCGGTCTTCCTCCTCGTCCGCCGGTTTGCTTACGGCCTTGGCGCGGTGACCAACATCAACAACGGCTACACCTGGGGCATCTGGGTGGTGTGGGACGTCGTCATCGCTACAGGCTTCGCCTGCGGCGGCTTTGCGATGGCGTTCCTGGTCTACATCCTCAACAAGGGCGAATTCCATCCCCTTGTGCGACCAGCGCTGACCGCATCTGTATTCGGCTACAGTTTAGGCGCCGCGGCGGTGCTGATCGACCTCGGCCGCTACTGGAACTTCTGGCACACGCTATCGCCAGCCTACTTCAACCCGACTTCGGTGATGTTCGAGGTCGCGGCCTGCATCTCGCTCTACATTATCGTGCTGTGGCTCGAGTTCTTCCCGACCTTCCTCGAATGGCTCGGCCGCCACGGCCTACAGAAATCCTTCAACCGCATCCTGTTCTTCTTCATCGGCCTCGGCGTGCTCCTGCCCAGCATGCATCAAAGCTCGCTTGGCTCGCTGCTGGTCGTGATGGGCTACCAGGTCCATCCGCTGTGGCAGACGCAGCTCTTGCCGGTGCTCTTCTTGCTGACCGCCATCTGCATGGGCTTCGCCGTCGTGATCCTTGAAGCGACGCTGGCGGCGGTGGGCTTCGGCCGGGACATCTTCGACGACCTGGACCTGCTTTCGAAGATCGGCAAGATCATCTCCGGGATCCTCTTCGTCTATCTGGGCTTGCGTTTCGGCGACCTGATCTGGCGCGACGAGCTTCCGAGAGTTTTCGACTCCGGCATCCTCAGCGTCATGTTCTGGATCGAGATCGCGCTGTTCGCCTACCCGGCGATCTCCCTTGCGACCAGCACGCGGCGGAGGCGGCTGTCGAAGCTGTTCCCCGCAGCAGCCAGCATGCTGGCCGGCGCCGTGCTCTATCGCATCGACGCCTTCCTGGTCGCCTACGAGTACAATTCGACGTGGCACTATTTCCCCTCCGCGCCGGAAATCCTTGTCACGCTCGGCGTCATCGCGATCGAGGTTCTCGCCTACGTCTTCTTCGTCAAGATCTTCCCCATTCTGCCCGGCCAGCCGGCTGGCCGCGTCCGCTGACAGCCGCCGGGACCTAAGGAGACCTGAAAGTGTCCACGAAAATCACCATCGACCCCATCACCCGCATCGAAGGCCATTTGCGGGTGGACTGCGAGATCAACGGCGGCAAGGTGACAAAGGCGTGGTCCTCCGGGCAGATGTGGCGCGGCGTCGAGCTGATCCTTCTCGGGCGCGATCCGCGCGACGCCTGGGCGATAACGCAGCGCATCTGCGGCGTCTGCACGACGGTTCACGCCATCGCGTCGGTGCGCGCGGTGGAGAATGCGCTCAAACTCGAAGTCCCGCTGAACGCGCAATACATCCGCAACATGATCGTGGCGGCGCACGCGATCCACGATCACATCGTGCACTTCTATCACCTCTCCGCGCTTGATTTCGTCGACGTGGTTTCGGCGCTCAAGGCCGATCCCGTCAAGGCCGCCGCCTGGATTCAGCAGTACAGCGACTGGCCTCTGAACGGAAAGGAGATCATGAAGCAGACGCAGGACAAGCTGAAGTCCTTCGTCGGGACCGGTCAGCTCGGACCGTTCACCAACGGCTATTGGGGCCATCCGGCGATGAAACTCACGCCGGAAATCAATCTCGTCGCCGTGGCGCACTACCTCCAGGCGCTCGATGTCCAGCGGCAGGCCAACAAGATCGTCACTATCCTCGGCTCGAAGACGCCGCACATTCAGAACATGGCGGTGGGCGGAGTCTCGAACCCCATCGCTGTCGACAGCCAATCGGTGCTGACGGTGGACCGCCTCATGGCGATCAAAACGCAGATCGACAAGCTCGCGGACTTCGTCAACAAGGTGTACCTGATCGACGTGGCGGCCATCGGCTCGGTATATGCGGACTGGACCGGCTATGGCGCGGGTGTGATGAACTATCTTTCTGCGCCGGACTTCCCCATCGACACGAAGGGAACCGAGTTCATGTATCCCGGCGGGTACATCCCCGGCGGCGATCTGGCCAAGTATCAGCCCATCAAAAGCTTCGGCGATGACTTCCTCGGCAAAGGCGTAGAGGAGTCGGTCAAGCACTCCTGGTATTCTTATACCGTCGACGGCCCGCTCCACCCCTACAAGGGAGAAACGAAGCCGCAGTACACGGACTTCCAGGACGATGGCAAATACTCCTGGCTCAAGGCTCCAACCTTCTATGGCAAGCGGGCGCAGGTGGGGCCGCTCGCGGCGGTGCTGAACGCGGTGGCCGCTGGCCATCAGCCGACGATCGCGACCGTGAACAAGGTGCTCGATACGGTGTCGGCGCTGGTGGGAAGCAAAGTTGGCGTGGCCGCCCTGCACTCCACCATTGGCCGCCACGCGGCGCGCGCCGTCCGCTGCGCAACCATGGTGGATCTGCTGCAGGCCAACTGGGACAAGCTTGTCGCCAACATTGGCGCAGGCGACGTTGCGACCTTCAACAAGCCCGTCTTCCCGAAAGGCGAGATCATGGGCTTCGGCTTCCACGAGGCGCCGCGCGGCCTCCTCTCGCACTGGACCGTCATCCGCGACGGCAAGATCGCAAATTACCAATGCGTCGTGCCCTCGACATGGAACGCAGGGCCGCGCTCCGAGGACGGTTCGCCGGGGCCATACGAGGCCTCGCTCTTGGACAACCCCGTGGCGGACCCTGAAAAGCCGCTGGAAGTGCTGCGCACCATCCATTCGTTCGATCCCTGCATCGCCTGCGCTGTGCATGTGCATGATGAGGAGAGCGGGCAAGCCGTGAAGGTGAGAGCACTTTAGTGAGATCCTGGCTTCATCCTTCGACAAGCTCAGGATGAGGTGAGTGTTCTCACGTGTCGGGCGTCATGGTGAGCTTGTCGCGGTTCTGCGGCGCTCACCGTGAGGCCATGGGCTACATCATATTCAGGTTCTGCAAGGAGTTGCATGCGCGCGGTCGTTCTTGGAGTGGGCAACATTCTCCTCTCGGACGAGGGGATCGGCGTGCACGCCGTCAATGCGCTTGAGGCGCGTTACGAGATCCCGCCTGAGGTGGAAATCATCGATGGCGGCACATCCGCAATGGACTGCCTCGACAGGATCGCGGAAGCCGATTTCCTCCTTATCGCCGATTGTGTGCGCGGAAGGCGTGAACCGGGAACGCTCGTGCGGCTGGCGGACGGGGAACTCCAAGCGTTTTTCCGGACGAGGATTTCGCCGCATCAGGTCGGGCTGTGCGACGTCCTCGCCACGCTCGCCTTCCACGGCCTGTCACCAGCCCGTGCAATGCTGATCGGAGCCGAGCCGAAGTCCTTTGCGCTGGGCCTTGAGCCGTCGCCGGAGCTCGCGGCGGTTCTCCCCGCCTTGGTGGAAGCGCTCGTGGCGGAACTGAACGCGGCGGGGTTCAGTCTCGTGCCCCGCGAGTTTCGTCACGCTGCCGAGTAGGGAGGAGAAGCCGCATGTGCCTTGGCGTTCCGATGCGGATCATCGAGAGCGACGGCTTCACCGCCCTTTGCGAGCGCCGGGGCGAGCGGCGGCGCGTGAATGTCATGCTGATCGAAGAGGCGCCGGTGGGCGCTTGGGTGCTTGTGCACATCAGCAACGCCGTGCGATTGCTCGATGAGGAGGAAGCTTCGCTGATCGACGAAGCGCTGGATGAGCTTGCCAGCGCGCTCGACCGCCACGCCAGCCTCGCACCGCAATAGGCTTAAGCAGGCCCTATCAATTTTGGCTAACGATTGTGGCGGCTCACGAACCTCGTCATCCCGGCCAAGCGAAGCGCAAGTCGGGATCACAAAAAAGCAGGCGCTTCAATTTGTTACGATCCTCGATAAGGCTGCGCCTTTCCGGGATGACCGCCGTGGCGATCTGCTGGCGCCTTCGGTCAACTTTGCTCAACTCATTCATTGGCGTGGCCCTCTGTGTATGCGCCTTCCTGTGCGGGTGCGGCACACAGGAGCAAAGCGCCGTCAGGGAAGTCGACGGCAAATACTACGACGCGGAAGGAAACCCGACCTACAAAGTCCATGGGGACGGCGCCGTGGATTGGTATACGTTCTCCGGCTACCTGCACTTCACGTCAACATGCCTGGTTTGCCATGGGTTGGACGCGACCGGATCGACCTTCGCTCCGGCTCTGTTGAACTCGCTGAAGAAACTTGGCTACCCCGGCTTCGTGGCGGCTGTGACAACGGGCCGGAAGAACAACACGATGCCGTCCTTCCGCCAGAACAAGAACGTGATGTGCCATCTCGATAGCATCTATGTCTATCTCATCGCCCGGGCGCGGCGCGCCCTCGAACGCGGCAAGCCGGATAAACACGAACCGAAGCCGCCCGCCGCGAGCAAGGCGGAAGACGAATGCTTCGGGCCAACATGGCATCGGCGGACTGTCGAGGAAGACTGACTGAGACGGTTGCAGTTCGCCGAAATCGAAGCGATTAAATTGATTTGCCTCAAAGACCTGCGGAACGTTTCCGGGGGTTAATCATCATCCGTGAGCATCGAAGCCCTTGTTCCGGGTGCAGAGAATTCGCGACCTCAGGTGATAATCATGGCCAAGCAATCAAATCAGACACCAGATCCGGCGGAGGATGAAGGGGTCAGCCTTTCGATCTCGCCCGAAAAGGTTTGCTTCATCATCATCAAGGCTCGGGAATTCGACGTGAAGGACGAAGTAACCGAGCCCGATCCGGGATCGAACCCTTCCGACGACAATGACGTGTCGGTGCTGGAGGACCACGAAGACGACCCCGTAGTCGAAGAACTCACCTCCTTCATCGACTCCCTGTCGGAAGATGAACAGATCGACCTCGTCGCGCTCGCGTGGCTCGGCCGGGAGGATTACACTGCGAAAGATTGGGATTCCGTGCGCGAAGATGCGGCCCGCGCCCATAATGCAAGGACAGCGGCCTATCTTCTTGGCATCCCGCTTCTCGGCGATTTCCTCGAGGAGGGCCTTTCCATGCTCGGCTATTCCTGCGCGGAGTTTGAAATGGGCAGGCTTTGACAAAAGCCGGCGGGGGCTTCACTTCCTTCCCGTCCTCATCTGGCCTCTTTCTGCGGGGACGACATGAACGACGTGATAGCCGCGCCTTTTCAACTCCCTGAGCAGGGCCGGCAACGCCAGGGCGGTCCTTTGCTGGATGTCGTGAAAACCGATCAGGCCTCTCCCCCTCCGTTCGAGGCGCGCAAGGGTCACGGAAATCTCCCGCTGCGGAGTGATCTTTAGCCAGTCATCCGCCGTGAAATCGACGCTCCAGATCGACAGCCCCAGCCCAAGAACGATCTCTTCAACCGCTTTATTGTCGTCGAAATACGGGAACCGGAAAAACGGCGCGACGGCTTTTGCGTCGCCTGCAGCTTCGGCTACCGACGCGATCCCTTGCCTGACCTCTTTCTCGACCGCCTCTGGCCGCAGCCGCGTCATCCGTGGATGGTTTTGCGTGTGTGTTCCGATGGTATGGCCCTGGGCATGGATCCGCTTGACCAGATCCGGCGTTCCCTCGGCCATGGAACCAACCATGAAGAAGGTCGCCTTCACACACTCGGCGGCCAGAGCATCCAGAACGCGCGGAGTGTAGATCGCCGAGGGTCCATCGTCGAAGGTAAGCACCACCTCATGGTCTCGAAGCGGCAGGGTTTCCTTGAACTCCATCCTGCCGATGCGGCGATACTCCTGCGGGTCGATGGAAATGACCCGGCTGGTGCCGAGCGCGTTCGGATTGCCGGGACACTCTTCCGCTTTGGCAGCGGCCGCCAACCAGATGAAAATCAAACATGCGGCCGCCCCGGGAAACATCGGCTTCCGCCGAAGGGAGCCCGATAAACTCAGCCACGGCCTCTCTAACGAGACGCGTCTCATCTCCTTCATAACACGGAGAGAAGTGAATCGGCTCAATCCGGCGCACGCGAGACTCGCCCGCAACGCGCCCTGCCCGCTTCCGTCGTCAGGTGTCCGCGCTCCGCCGCCAGCGCAGCTTCCGCAAAGGTGGCCGGGCCACATCGGATAGGCGCGCGAGCCTGAGGCACGCTCGCGGACTTCGTTCCCCGCGCCTTAGCGGGAACGATGCTCGTTGCGGAGCATGTGGTTGAAGAGCCGCGTGAAATTCGCTCTCGCTTGCGCATTTTCGGCTTCGAGCGAGACCTCGGCTTCCCCACGCTCGGGCGCTATGAAATCCGCCTCGAAGGTCTGAAGATCGATTTCCTCCTCCCCATCGGGCGCGTCCTCGTCCTCGGGCAATCTCGGTCCAAACCTGTCTTCGACGCGGATGCGAAGCACCCAGCCATTTTTTCCGTTGCGGGGGCGGACCTCGAGCGCGCCGATTGCGAGGACGTCGTTCAAATCAGCCACATCTTCGCCGATCTGATTCAGATCAGCCCTTTCGAATTCCTCGACGACGTAGGAGCGGGTGGCCGCGACGTCCAGTTCCAACGCGCCGCGCCGTTGCTCGTCGATAAGCCAGCGCACGATCTGGGAGGCATCAAGATCAATTGGATAGGTTTCCACGCTACCTCCCTTTGCCGGGCCAACGGCTTCAGATCACGGCCCGGCGCTCCCTCGGCAACGCCGCGCTTGCGACGGGCTTTTCACAATAATACCGCGCCCCTCGAGTTCATCAATCGCCGTCCGCTGTTTTTCTTTTAGGGCCTGATGGCCGCTCATTTTGCCGTCTCGCGCACGGCAAGCCGACCCGACGCGCGAGCGCTCGGGAGCATCGCTGGAAGCGGGTTGCCAAAGAGGCTCAGCCTTCAGGCCAAAACAACGTGCCTCAAGCCGGAAGCGTCGCTGCGAGGCGGTGCAGCCTCTGCGGATCTACTTGATGCCGAAAAACGCCTTCAGGTTCTGCGGAGCTATCTCAAGAAGAGATTTGACGGCCGGGATCTCGCCGATTTTCTTGTCCCGGATGCTCCACCCGACGATGGCGGTCAGGGCAAGCGCTGAAAGCATTGGGGATAAGAGCGCAATGATCAAAACCGCGCCCATGATAATGATCTTCAGGAATATTTCCTGGTTCATTTGCTTCTCGCCTCCAAGTGAACGCCACGGCCGAAACGGGGCGCGATTGACTGGATCGAAAACAGTCATAGAACGATTCAAGGCATACAGAAAATATCTTACCGTCGCACCTATCCTGTCGATAGGCATTAGCCCAAGCTTTCCACGGCTTTCGCCGCCTGCTAGCTTACTGCGTCGGCTGCTGAGAGGGAATCAGAATGAGCGACAAGCCTTTGGTCGACGAACGCGGCGATCTGATCAAGGACCCAGTGGATCAGTTCATGCGGCAGCTCGCCGAGAGCGCCGCAAAGCACAGGCGCGCCGTTACCGGCGCTCCGCCGATTATCGTTGAAAATGCTTCAGTCGCGATCAACGAAGCCGGGCCGATGCCAAAGCTCTGGAAAACGGAAGCGCGATTGACGCCCGCGATAGAAAGCGTCTCGGTTGCTGAAGCGGAGGAAGTGCCCGGATGCTGGGTCGTCGACGCGCTCGATAGCGAGAACGCACTCCGCCGGGCGGTTTTCGACGGCGTCGACGCAGAACAGCGCGCGCGTGAGTACGCCCGCTGGAAATATGGATGGGACGGTTAGCCGACCGCGTAATGGAAAGGGCCAAGGCGCGGGGCTGTTTCCTCGAACAGAGCGCCCATCCGGGGCGCTTCGTCCTCACGCGACCCCTACTCGGGCGGGGTAAAGGCTATGTTTTGCTTCAGCGGGCTGCTCATTACCCACTCAGCCGTTATGCGCGAACGTCGTAGCAGTCAACGGTTTGCTGATCCATGTGGCGGGAGCTGTTTATGGGGGACTCTCGCCCAATTGCAGCGAGATCGCGCTGCATAATCCCACGCCGGGCAGGCAAATAATCGCTCAGGCGCTTTAGCCGTACGGTCCTCGCTCCCTTTCCTGGTTCCAAAAGATCCGAGAAGGCCCGTTCGCGATCCGGCAGGCTTTCATCTTTGCAAGACCCCGCAAAGAAGCGTCACAACATGGGATGAGGAAGACGTTCGGGGCATCCTGTTACAATCAAGGCAGGCCAATTCCCTTGTTCGGTCACCTTCATCATTCACATTTCCACACCACCGAGGAAGGAAGGTGGAACGGAGAAAATCTATGAAAACAACAACTTTCCTGGCCCTTGCTGTAAGCTTAGGCCTGGCTATGGGCGCCGAACAAGCAGGCGCCACCGTTGCGACTGCCGGCTTGGCGACCGCCGAGGCGAACGTAAAACAAACAACCTCTGTCACCAAGGTTTGGTGGCGCGGAGGCGGCGGTTGGCGCGGAGGCCCCGGCTGGCGCGGCGGTCCGGGCTGGCGCGGAGGCGCCGGCTGGGGATGGCGTGGCGGCTGGCGTCCAGGCTACGCATGGCGCGCGGGATATGGATGGGTGCCGCTTGCCGCCTTCGGCGCGGCTGTAGCCGCTACCGGAGCTTATTACTACGGTCCAGGCCCGTATTATGGTCCCGGCCCCTATTATGGCCCATGCGGCGCCGGGCCCTGCGGCGCTCCGCCCCCCGCGCCCCTCAAATAGCAATGACAGGCAGGCAGCCGGTGCAACGGCCGCCTGCCGCCCATGTATGTCCCACTCTTGCACCACGCGGAGCGATTTCGCGTGAGCTTTGTTGGTGAATGCAAGCGGCATCCCATATCTGATTTTTACATGTCTAAGCCGCGGAGGCGATGACCTGTGCATTTCAGCGGGGCGCGCACATGAGCTACGGAGCGAAGCAATGCAGATTGGCGTGATCGGACTCGGCCGTATGGGCGGCAACATTTGCCGCCGGCTGATGAGAGCGGGGCACCGTTGCGTCGTGTACGACGCCAATCCCAAAGCCAGCGCGGCGCTCGCTACGGACGGCGCCGAGGCCGCCCATTCGCTGGCGGATTTGGTGAAAGGGCTCGAAGACAAGCCGCGCGCCGTCTGGGTGATGTTGCCTGCGGGAAAGATCACCGAAGAGACGATCAGGCAGCTTGGCGATCTCCTGCAAGCCGGCGACATCATCATCGACGGCGGCAATACCTTCTACAAGGACGATATCCGCCGCGCCAAGGAGTTGGCCGCGAAGGGCATCCGCTACGTCGATTGCGGGACGTCCGGCGGCGTGTGGGGGCTCGAACGCGGCTACTGCATGATGATCGGCGGCCCGAAGGATGCCGTCGATCGCCTCGACCCCATCTTTTCCGCACTCGCTCCCGGGCTTGGCGAAATCCCACGCACGCCGGGCCGCGAGGCGAGCGATTCTCGCGCCGAGCGCGGCTACATTCACGCAGGGCCATCCGGCGCAGGGCACTTCGTCAAGATGGTGCACAACGGCATCGAATACGGGCTGATGCAGGCTTACGCCGAAGGCTTCGACATCCTGCGCAACAAGGATTCGAAAGAGCTGCCCGAGGACGAGCGTTTCGACCTCAACATCCCTGATATCGCGGAGGTATGGCGGCGCGGGAGCGTAATCTCCTCCTGGCTCCTCGACCTCGCTGCCTTGGCGCTGGCGAAAGATCCGGCTCTCGATAACTTCTCGGGCATTGTCCAGGATTCCGGCGAAGGCCGCTGGACCATCGAAGCCGCAATCGAGGAGGCGGTCCCGGCGGAGGTTCTCTCATCGGCGCTTTTCGCGCGCTTCCGCTCACGGCAGCAGCACACGTTCGGCGAGAAGATGCTGTCCGCCATGCGTTTCGGCTTCGGCGGCCATGTTGAAAGTCCGGCGCCTGCCGGCAGCCCAGCGCCTTCGGCTTCCTCTCACGCAGCGGAGTAGCTTCAATGACTACGATGGCCCCCATAGTCGAGTTGATAGAGTGTCCGCAGCGCAGAGACCCAGTGCCGCCAGGGCCTTGTGCGATGGTGGTTTTTGGCGCCAGCGGGGACCTGACCGCGCGCCTCCTGGTTCCAGCGCTCTACAACTTGTCGCGCACGCATTTGCTCCCGCAGAACTTCGCGCTGATCGGCGTGGCCCGATCCGAAGAGACCTCCGAAAGCTGGCGCGATCATCTTCATGAAAAGCTGAAAGGCTATGCCGGGAAAGCCTCGGAATTCAACGGTGGCCGCATCAACGAAGAGGCGTGGAGCGGGCTTGCCGACAAGATGTCTTATGTCCAAGGCGATTTGAGCAAACCCGAGCTTTACGAGAAACTGAAAGCTGCGCTCGCCGAGGCGGAAAAGGTTCATGGCACTCAGGGCAATGTCATCTTCTATCTTGCCGTCGCAGAACAGTTCTTCTGTCCGACTGTCGAGCGCCTGCGTGAGGCGGGACTGACCGACCAGCCGATCGGCCCGGATGGCAAGCCTCGCAACTGGCGGCGCGTGGTGTTCGAAAAGCCGTTCGGCCACAGCCTGGAATCGGCGCGCACGCTGAACGCTCGCGTTCTCCGGACTCTCAGCGAAGATCAGGTTTTTCGGATCGATCATTTCCTCGGCAAGGAGACGGTCCAGAACATCATGGCGCTGCGCTTTGCCAATGGCATGTTCGAACCGATCTGGAACCGCGACCGCATCGATCATGTCCAGGTGACCGTCGCGGAAACGGTCGGCGTGGAGAGCCGCGGAACCTTCTATGAGGCGACGGGCGCGCTCCGCGACATGGTGCCCAACCACGTGCTTGCGCTCCTCGCCATGGTTGCGATGGAGCCGCCCTCAGGGTTCGACCCGGCCGCCATCCGGTCGCGGAAGGCCGATGTCTTTACGGCGATGCGTCCTGTCAGGGTCAATCAGGTGGTGCGGGCGCAATACTCAGCGGGGACCGTGCAAGGCAAAAGGGTGAGCGCCTACCGGGACGAGCCGAACGTGGCGCGCGAACTCGAAGGTCGAAACCTACGTAGCGATGCAGCTTGAGATCGACAATTGGCGCTGGGCGGGCGTGCCCTTTTTCATCCGCACGGGCAAGCATCTCTCGAAACGAAAGACCGAAGTGGCGATCCGTTTCAAACAGGCCCCGTACACCCCCTTCCGCAGCACGCCCGTCTTCTGTCTGCCGGACAACTGGCTGATCATTTCCATCGCGCCCGACGAAGGCATTTCCCTGCAGTTCGCCGTCAAGCGGCCTGGACCAGTTGTGGATCTCGCAGGCGTTCGGATGGATTTTCGCGACAATGACTGGTTTCCGAACGAGCCGAATGTCGGCTACGAGACGCTCATTTATGACGTGATGATGGGCGATCAGACGCTGTTCATGCGGGCGGACATGGTCGAGGAGGCCTGGCGCGTCGTGGAGCCGGTGCTGGACGCCTGGGCGGACGATGATGGAAATGTCACCACCTATGTGTCGGGCAGCGAAGGACCGCTGGAAGCCGATGGCCTTCTCGCACGCCAGGGCAACTTCGCCTGGCGGCCGATCGAGGTCGCTCAAAAGCGGAAATCATGAGCGAGGTCAGGCCCCCGCAGACCATCGTGGTGATGGGCGTTTCCGGCTCCGGCAAATCGACGGTTGCGGCGCTCCTGGCCATGATGCTCGGATGCGAATTTCAGGAGGGCGATCTCCTTCACCCGCCTGAGAACGTCCAGAAGATGCGGGGCGGGATACCGCTCACGGATGAGGACCGGATGCTCTGGCTGCGGCGCGTCGCCGAGAAAATTGACGGCTGGCGAGCGAGCGGCAAGGGCGGCGTGATCACCTGCTCGGCGTTGAAACGAAGCTACAGGGATATCGTCATCGGCGCGCGCGAGGATGTGGCGCTCGTTTACCTGAAGGGGTCGTATGACTTGATCCACGCGCGTCTCGCCGCGCGGCATGAGCACTTCATGCCGGTGGCCCTGCTCGACAGCCAGTTCGCGATCCTTGAGGAGCCGGCGCCGGACGAGCACGCAATCGTCGTTGGCGTGCACGGCGCGCCTGCCGCGATTGCATCCGAGGTCGCGACGATGCTGGCTCGGCGTTCGGCCAGTTCAGGAACGACGCCGTGACCTGATTATCGTCACCCCCGAATGCGCCTCGGCGCATATCCGGGGCCGTTACACCGACCGCCGCAGCACTTGACCCATATCAGCAACAGGACCTGTTCCAGGCGTGTCATCCTGTGATAGTTTACGGCCGGTTAAAATTGGTTTTGTTTTGCAAAAATGCATATAACTAACTTTGTAAGTAGTTGTCCGTACTTAGAAGGACTGCGATGGGCAAAAGCGTCATCATTTATAACGGTTCGTATTATGCATCGAAGCGCCTTTTGCGATCCCGGATAGCCGCAAGCGGCTTCCGGGATGACACGCTGCTCTCAGAATTGCCCCGGAAGCGATCCCGATTTTGAGCACTCCGCTCTATGCAGGTTCTCATGGCTCCGCCAACGAGCGCCGCCGCCGGCAAAAAGGGGCTGGGAACCGGACGAACCTGACACCGGTCACTTATTCAGGGCCTCAATTTCGTCATGGAGCGCAGAAAGGTCAGCGATCTTATTGTCGTTCTTGAACTTCTTCTGGAAGTCCTTGAGCGCTTGCTCGAATTTTTTGCCCCTTATGCCATCGATGGCGCCGACCGGGAAGCCATTGTCGGCAAGCTGGGACTGGATCGACTTGATCTTGGGATCGCAATTCTGGCGGTCATCAGGCTTGCATTCGAGTTCCGTCTGATTAGCGCAGGGACGGGCCCTCACCTCGCATATCGTCAGCCCGAACCCGCTTTGCGCGCAACGCTCGGGGTCAAGACCTTTGCCCTCGTTGGCCTTCAATTCGTCTCCGTAAAAAACTCCGTATTTGGCAATTGCGGTATTGCGCCAGGACCACTCCGCCATGAACTTGCCAAACGTTTCGAACGGCGCCCCATAGCCGGTCACGTTGATCTCATCCTTGCAGGTGTAGTCCTTGGCGAGCGCGGGAACTGTGGTGGTGACGAGAGCTGCAGAAACTCGCGACTTTCAATATCCGGGCAAGCTTATAGGTATCCTGTGACATGGTGCGATTCCTTCTCTTTGCGCTGGGCTTCGGAGGCCTCGTTCGCTTTCTGGGATCACCATCTCACAGGCCCGGACGTGACGCTGTTTCGGACGGAACAACTGAACAACCCTCAGCTATAAGCTGAGGGGTTCGGTTTGCTTTGCAAACCTGTTCGGCTGACGCCGACTAAAGCATCATATCACCTCAAGGCGGGGGGTTTTCTCCCAAAAGAGAGACACTAAAAAAATTTGCAATTCCGGTTGCGGTGGCAGGGGCCAGCGATGCGTTTTGCGCCCGTCAAGACGCCCGGGCAGCAATCGCGAAGGTCGGTCAGGTACGCGGAATCGCAACATGTGCGGAACGACCGCGCCGGTATCAAGCGGACGTCGCGCCCGCGTGCGATGAGTTTTCTCGCCCGGTAATGCGGCGCGCTGCAAGCCCAATCCCGACAAGACAGGTCGCCAGCAGCTCGAAAAACACCAGGATCCGCCCACGCGTTAAACGCTGCGGGACGACACTTGCCCCGCAGTATCAACCTGCGCTCCCATCGGGCGGCGCGGTCTTGATCAGCTTCTGTGCCGTCGTCGCAGATGCGAGAGGCGCGCGGCTATTGCTTGTTTGGCGACGGGGCGACCCCTGGATCACCTTTCTCTCCCTTATCCCCCTGTTGTCCACGCTCTCCCTTGTCGCCCTGGTCTCCGTGCTGTCCTCGGTCGCCTTTATCGCCCTTCTCGCCCTTTGGACCCGGGTCTCCCTTGTCTCCTTTTGCTCCCGGATCACCCCGGTCGCCTTTCTCGCCTTTGTCCCCTTTCAGCCCCTTGTCGCCCATGGCTCCCTTTTTTCCCTCGAGCCCGGCATCTCCCTTGTCCCCTTTGATTCCTTTCTCTCCAGTATTGCCCTTATCCCCTTTCTCGCCCTTTGGACCCAGGTCTCCCTTCTCTCCTTTTACTCCCGGATCACCCCGGTCGCCTTTCTCGCCTTTGTCCCCTTTCAGTCCCGTGTCCCCCTTGTCTCCCATTTTTCCCTCCGGCCCCGCATCTCCCTTATCCCCTTTGTCTCCCTTTTCTCCGGTAGCGCCCTTATCCCCTTTCTCGCCTTTCTCTCCCTGGTCGCCTTTCTCCCCCTTTTCGCCCTGCGGGCCGGGCAGTCGTTTAAGCGCCGCCAGTTCCCTTTTAAGGGCTTCAACTTCCTTCGCCAGGCAGCTTGAGCGCATGCCCATGGTGCCGCTCGTGCAAGTCCCCTCCTCGGATCGCGCCTCCGAAGCGCACAGACCAATGACGCAAAGGAACCCAATCGCGCCAACCGCATGCAGTCGCATATGTTTCTCCCTACCGATCCGCAGTTTCTCAGCCTGTGCCCGCGAGGACTCCGCATTCTCTGATCTGATTCTGGGAAAACAACAAAGCGCCCTGCCCCTAACCCGCCGCCCGGCCTGCCGCTTTGCCCCTGAAAGTGGCAGACAGCTTCGAGCCAATAAAACGTCCCCTCGCGGCCCTGTTGGGTGGGGTCAGACCAGGACGTGCGTCGAAATGTTGGGCAAGCCGCGAAACCTTCCTCAGTAGATCGGCCAAAGTCCCGGCGTCGCAAGTTCAAGGAGATGGCCATCGGGATCGCGGAAGTAGATGCTTTTTCCGCCGTGCGGCCAGTCCATACAGCCTTCGATTTGAACGCCATGCGCCGACAGACGGTCTTTCCAGCCGGAAAGGTCTTCGGCGCTGACGGCAAAGGCGCAATGCAGGGGGCCTCTGCCGTCATGGCCTGGAATCACGCCGCCAGACAGCGTTACTGTCTCGATCGATGCGCCCCGCTCGAACACGAGCAGAATGCTCCGCCCTCCGACATCATAAGCCCGCAAACGTCCGTCCGTGAAAACAGGCTCGAGTTCCAGGATGTCTTCGTAAAAGCGCCGGGCGCGTGCGAGATCGTCGACATAGATGGCGGTCTCGAGGATGCCGTTCAGGCGTGGCATTTTTCGCTCCTGTTGCTGGCGGCGCCCGCCCTCACGAAGAAGGCCGGGGCGGTAACAAACTTTCGAACCAGGACACATCCTGATAAGCTCGTTTCGCATCCCCAAATGACAAGGATATTAATCGATGCTCCGGTGTTTTGTATTCACTCGGCAAGAAAACCGGCAGTCATGGCCGGGAGATTGCAGTCCGGGACAAACCGATGACCCTTCAACATCCCGCCGCCGCCGCATTTGAACCAAGCGGCAGAGCCTTGGTCGATCCCTTCGGGCGGCACGTCACCTACCTGCGCGTCTCGGTAACGGACCGCTGCGATCTCCGCTGCGTCTATTGCATGGCGGAGAACATGACATTCCTTCCGAGGGCCGATCTTCTCACGCTCGAAGAAATGGACCGCCTCTGCGCCGCGTTCATCGCGAAAGGCGTGCGGAAAATCCGGCTTACCGGCGGCGAGCCGCTCGTCAGAAAAAACATCATGTGGCTCGTTTCGGCCCTGTCCCGCCAATTGCAAAGCGAGGCGCTGGACGAGCTCACGCTCACGACCAATGGCAGCCAGCTCGAGAAGTATGCGGCCGGTCTTGCCGGGGCGGGCGTGCGCCGCATCAATGTTTCGCTCGACACGCTCGATCCGCAGAAATTCAAGGCGATCACGCGATGGGGAGATTTGGCGCAAGTCATGCGCGGCATCCGGGCCGCCCAGGCTGTGGGCCTCGAGATCAAGATCAACATGGTCGCGCTAAAGAATGTCAATAGCGGCGAAATTGAACAGATGCTAAGATGGTGCCACGGCGAAGGGATGGACCTGACACTGATAGAGACCATGCCGCTCGGAGACATCGAAGGTGACCGCACCGACCAGTATCTGCCGCTGTCGGTGGTGCGCGCCCGCCTCATGGACCGGCTGACGCTGGAGGATATCCCCTACCGAACCGGCGGCCCGGCGCGCTATGTCCGGGTTCGCGAAACAGGCGGGCGGCTCGGCTTTATCACGCCCTTGACGCATAATTTCTGCGAAAGCTGCAATCGCGTTCGCGTCACCTGCACCGGCACGCTTTACATGTGCCTCGGCCAGGAAGACGCCGCGGACCTGCGAGCGCCGCTCCGGGCCAGCGCCTCGGACGATCTCCTTGCCGCGACAATCGACGAAGCCATCGGCCGCAAGCCGAAGGGTCACGACTTTGTCATCGGCCGCCGCGGTGGGAAGCCAGCGCTTGGCCGTCACATGAGCATGACGGGCGGATGATGCGCGGCTTGGGGAAGCTCATCGTTGTGCTCGCCGCTTTCCTTTTCAGTCCCTCCTTCGCGTGCCTCGCTGAAGGGGAGGCTGAAGCCAAGCTCACCCCGACGACGAGCGAGACGCTGTTTCTCGACCGGCTGATGCGCGCAGAGTCAGGCGGGCGGCGATACGCCAAAAACCCCGCGTCATCGGCGCTTGGTCCCTTCCAGTTCATCGAGACCACATTCCTCGATATCGTGCGCCGGAACTTCCCTGGCTTGGCGTCGGGAAAAACGGATGCGGACATTCTGACGCTCCGGACAGACCCGCAAGTTTCCCGCGACGTGGCCCTGATCTACACCCGCGAAAACGCAAACGCGCTGGCGGCGAAAGGCGTCGAGGCCACGGCCGCGAACCTTCGCCTCGCCTTTTTCGCGGGCGCGGGCGGTGCGCTCAAAGTTATCGGGGCAAAGCCCGAGGAGCTGGTGTCGAACCTCCTCAGCGAGGCCGCAATCGCGGCCAACCCGTTCCTGAGAAGCATGACTGCGAGCGACCTTCTCGCCAAGGCAAGCCGCGAGGCGGAAGGCGTAGGCGTAGGCGTGAGTGTCGCTGTGCGCACACATACCCCTGCCGCTGCCACAGGGATGCTCGTGCATTGCAAGCTTGGGTTGGCAAGCTGCCGGCATTGGGTCGCCTTGGCTGAAAAGCGGCTTGGCCTCAAGGACGCGCGCCTCGTCGTCTCGACGTCACGGCGCTAGGCGAACCCCGCTGAACTGACCGGGGGACCTTCGCGTTTCGTCATCCCGGCCAAGCGAAACGCGAGCCGGGAACGTAAAATAAATACAGGTTTCAACGTGTTACGATCCCGGATAGGTCTTCGCCCTTCCGGGATGACGACAACCGCGATCCGTTAGCGTGTCCAATGTGGAGCGGCCTTTCCGCCGCTTGCCGCAAGGCTTCAGGAAAATGAGTTGTTCGGCGGCCCCGACATCGCCTATTCCTGAGCCATGACGGGTCTTGGCATTCTTCCATCGCAGGCGATCGCGGCGCTGATCGAGAGAGGCGCAATCGCGTCGGCCGCTCCGATCGGGGCCGGGCAAATCCAGCCCGCGAGCCTCGATCTTCGGCTGGGCGCGCGCGCATTCAGGGTGCGTGCGAGCTTCATGCCGGGGCCTGCCGCCACGACGCGGGAGCAGATCGAGCGGTTCGTGCTTCACACCGTGGATCTCGGCCCCGGCGCGGTTCTGGAAGTCGGCTGCGTTTATGTCGCCGAGATCGATGAGGCGCTGGCGCTCCCCCCGGACGTGACCGGCGTCGCGAACCCGAAAAGCTCGACCGGGAGGCTCGACGTTTTCACGCGCGTCATCGCCGATCACAGCCCCGGCTTCGACCAGACCGTCCCCGGCTATCGCGGCCGCCTCTACCTCGAAATCTGCCCGCAGACCTTCCCGATCCTGGTGCGCACCGGGTCGCGGCTTTCGCAAATGCGCTTTCGCAGCGCGAGCGCCGAGGCTGCGGCAACCGCGCATCATCCCCGCGAGGTCTCGCTGTCCGTCGACCTCTGCGGCGGCGGACCCTATCCCCTGATCGGCTACCGCGCCAAGCGCCACACCGGCGTCATCGACGTGGATCGCGCGGGCGCTTACGACATCGACGAGTTCTGGGAGCCGCTGATGGTGACGCCCCAGAAGCTCTTAATCCTCGACCCGGACGAGTTCTATATCCTCGCCTCGAAGGAAGCCGTTCTCGTGCCCTCCACGCACGCCGCCGAGATGGAGCCCTTCAACGCGCTCATGGGCGAGTTCCGCGTCCATTACGCCGGGTTCTTCGATCCGGGCTTCGGCATGGCTGAGACGGGCGGCCATGGCAGCCGCGCGGTGCTGGAGGTGCGCAGCCACAAGGTTCCGTTCATCCTGGAGGATGGGCAGTTGATCGGGCGGCTGATCTACGAGCCGCTCAGCGAGCCGCCCGCGCAGCTCTATGGGCGCGAGATCGGCTCGCATTATCAGGCGCAGGCGCTGAAGCTTTCGAAGCACTTCCGGTGAGGCGGGTTGGCGCTTTCCCCGATTTGGCTACGCGGCAAGTTACACCGACAATCGATCAATAGCCCCCCTGCACGAGACAATTGCTCGGCACCGACTCCTTCTAAACCAATTTTAGTTCATACTTGTTGAGCGGAATCCGCGGCCCACTTCTAGGAACCAGATCGAGCCCCCCTGTCTCGTTATCATCTAATACGAGGTGCCAATGTTTGTTTGGCGTCTGGTGAAGATTATCGATTATCTTCTCAAGCTCAGCGGCGGGGAGTGCATAGGCACTGCTACGCTCCACGCAGCCGAATACCAAAAACGATTTTTGACCCTCCGAGAGAAATTTTCGCTGCTCTACGGAGTATGCGTACCAATAGGCGGCCCCCTTCGCATATCGCTTTGATACAGTACAGACGGCGCGAAGGGTCTTATCGTCCGTCCAACACAGCGCGCCCTTTTTTTTCAGTGTCAGTCCATACTTTTGACCTAATGCTTGCATCATTTTTTCTCGCTTGGCGTCGATGATCTTAGTATCTGTGAATTGCCAAGTGCCTCTTTCTGGCATTGCGCTGATTAGCTCTTCCTCAACATCCACTGCATTTAATCGCCAGACTTCACATAGCTTTGCTACTAACTGCTTCTGCCTGATGCACAAATGTTCAAGTGTCCAATTCTCGGTTTGTAAAACCCCCTGCGTGATAACGAAAGGCGACGAGCCATCGCTTGACGCGAAGTATTGCTTTTTCTTTCGCTCGAAATCCCAATTAGACGCGCGGGTATTTATCCTGTGTGTCAAAAAAACCAGATTAGCCAATCGGTGGGTCCAGTCGAACCGTTCTTGCTCCTCCGGAAACAAAATTGCCCATTCACTATCGTCATCGACTGTTTGAGGAAGGACGTGCTCGATCGACACAAGCTCGTCATAACTTGCGCCTCCACTGGACAGTGCTTCGTCCAGCCGTTGCATCACAGGTTTGCAAACGCGGGTGATTTGGTAAAGCGGCCCCGATAGAACGCGAACAAATTGCTTTTGCTCCGAATCGGACAGGGTCAGCCCGATGGGCTTCTCTTTGCCCTGTCGGGGCTCGAACTCGTCCATCACAGCAGAAAATCGCGCGATCCTACTGTTCACATCCGCGCGCGTGACAAAGAGGAAATATGCTAGACGCTCAAGGTCAATTAAAAAATTCGCAATCGCAGAGCTTTCTCCGTGCTTGCACCTCCACATGCGAAGCAACACAGCGGGAAGCCAATCCTTGTTGTCTATTCGGTCAAGCGAGCGCACGGCCTTGGCTGCTTCTCTTCCAAAATGCATTTGCACGCGCGCCGTGTCCGCAAGCAGCAGCCATGCATCCGCAAGCGGCTCGAGGACCTTGGAGATGAAGGCATCCGCATCTCCTTTAAAAGGCGGCACAAATTTGGGAAACCCTGCTTCTAGCGCTAGTCTTGGTTTGTCACGCTCATAAATCATTCTGATGTGGCCGAATAGTTCGACCATTCTTTCACGACCTAAGGAGTGTTCCACTTGCTCCCATCTGTTGGCCAGGGACGCCTCTATGGCAGTGCCAGCACGTTCAAGGAGGTCGGCCTTAAGAATATCTGTGGGAGTTAAATCGAGGCCGCGGGCATTAAGGACTGTGAAGATTTTCCGAGCAGCTTCCGCCGTTGGAACGGCGACAACAACTAGATAACAACGCTGGATTAGAAATGCGATCAGCGTGTTCCGCCGTTCCTCCGGTGTCTCCTCCAACCGGGTGCGCAGAATCTTCGTGTTCTCAGCAATGCGTTTTTGACTACCTTCGAGCTTCGCAATGTTAGGCAGATTGTCCGTCCCGCCGGGAGCCTGCACGTACAATGAGAAAAATGGCCGATCTCGCTCACGCAAGAGAAGCCGGTAGCGCTCCTCTAGCCCCCTATCAGGGCTTGCCTTTTGATAGACGTATGAACGCCGTTCGATTTTACGTTCCGCATCCGTCGTTAGGTCGCGCAGTATGCTCAACAAAATCGTTAGTGTTGTTAGCCGTTGCTGACCGTCGATTACTCTCACCCACGCTTCGGTCGGAAGTTTGACAATTACAATGCTGCCGAGGAAGTATAGACCGCCGCTGACATCACGGTTGTCCATGGCGTCTAGAAGGTCGTTGAGAAGTTCGCGAACCTGATCCTCCTCCCAAGCATACGGCCGCTGATAAGGTGGAATCTCGAACTGATACAGATCGCTAAAAATATCGCCGATGTTGCGCTCGTGCGCCTCAATCTTCGTTGTCATAGGTTGCACATCCTTCAACCATCCCCGCATGATGCAAAGCGTAACCGCTCCGCGGCGTTCTGGATGGTAAGCCCTTCCGCTGGCACTTTAAGGTAAACGGCCAATTTGGAGATTGACTAACAGGATGCACCCTGAGGACCGTAGGGCGTTTTTAAACACTTCCGCAATTAATTGTAAAGCAACCGCACGTCTTTGAGCATCCGAAGACCGCTCCCACCCAAGGGAGACCCAGCGTGCATTCCAACCCGCGGCCCTCCAATATTCCTCAGGAGGCAGCCCAGGCCAGATCATGCGTTAACCCGAGATGTTCAACAGCGACGCGTCCAGCAGCCGCGGATATAGCCGCACCATCGCCGGGACTCCATCTCCAGCCCTGTGGAAATTCGGACCCCGGCCATGCCACTCTGTTCCCATGAAAAGAGACGAAGCGATCGCGTGCCTGAAGCAACACGAGCCGGAGCTTAAACAGCTGGGCGTCGAGCGCCTGTTCCTGTTCGGCTCGGTTGTCCGCAACGAGGCTCGCGAGGATTCGGATGTCGACCTTTTCTTCGACACTCAAAAAGGCCGTCTTGATCTATTCGACCTCATGGACATAAAGGAGCGCGCAGACGCCATCCTTGGCCGCCGCGCCGGTATCATGACGCGCGACAGCATCCATCGCATGCCGCGCTGCGCATCGCGCAGTCCGCTGTGTCCGTGTTCTGATGCCCATTGTCTCCTTGCGCCTCAACGCCATCATCGAGGCGAGCAAACGCGTGCGCAGCCCGCTGGTCAATTCCCGCGCGATCCGAAGCTTAAAGCGGCTGACACAGCTCAATGGCGGAAATTGCTTATATGCTTAGTTACACACCTTTTTACAAAACAAAACCTGTACCGTTCTCCGGCGGTTCATCGAAGGTCACGCCGCAAGCCGCGCGCAGTGAAGCGTAGCGGAACGGAGCGCGGCTTGCGGGCGGCGGCCCAAATCAGCGTAGCCTTCGCGAACCGAGCCGGTCTGGCGGGAGCGACCATACAAAACCTGCAATTCGATCGCCAAGATTGGACGTGCGCCCCGCCAGACTGGCCGTAATCGATGCCCCGTGGGGAGTCCGCGCCGGACCTGTGCCTTTTTTTCCGAGCGCCAGTACAGGGACCGGCGGAGGTTGCGGCGGCTCGCAGTTTGAAGCGGGGAGAAGGCATGAGCGAACAGCGATGGTATGCCGGCGTGGACTGGGCGAGCGAAAGCCATCACGTCTTTCTGACGGACGGCACAGGCCGCAAGATCGGCGAGAAAATCTTCAAGCACAGCGGTGAGGGCCTGGCTGAGATGGCCGCCTGGCTGCTTTCGGCGAGCGGCGCCGCCAGTTCCAGCCAAATCTACGTCGCCATCGAAACGCCGCACGGCCCCGTGGTGGAGACGCTGATCGAGCGCGGCTTGATGGTTCACGCCCTCAATCCGAAACAAATGGATCGCTTCCGGGACCGCTTCACGCTGGCAGGAGCCAAAGACGATAGCCGCGACGCCGAAGTGATGGCGTCGGCCTTGCGCACCGATCCGCATTGCTTCCGGCTGCTGGCCGCCCTCGACCCAACCGTCATCGAACTGCGCGAGTGGTCGCGCATCGCAAGCGAGCTTGGCACGGAGCGTAACCGGCTCACCAACCGCTTGCGCGAGCAGCTTTGGCGCTACTTTCCAGCCATGCTGGAGCTCGAAAGCGATCTTGGCGCCCCCTGGCTGCTAGACCTGTGGGAACTGGCGCCCACACCCGGCAAGGCCGCGCGCATCCGCGAGGGCACGGTAGCCAACCTGCTGAAGCGCTGCCGCATCCGGCGCTTCGACGCCGCCCATGTGTTGGCTGTGCTGCGCAAACCGGCTGTGCAGGTTGCCAGGGGAACGGTTGAAGCGGCCAGCGCCCATATTAAGACGCTCGTTGCGCGCATCCGCCTTGTGAACGGGCAGATCAAAGAAGCAAACCGCCAGCTGGACGCTCTCACGGCCAAGCTCATCCCAGCAGAGGAGGCCGGGGCGGGGCAGCAGAAGCAGCATGACGTGGAAATCCTCGCATCCTTGCCGGGAGTTGGAAGGATTGTCCTCGCCACGCTGCTCGCAGAGGCTTGGGATGGCCTTAAACGGCGCGACTACGCCGCGCTGCGCAATTTGGCCGGGGTCGCGCCTGTCACCAAGAAGTCCGGCAAGAGCTGCGTTGTCATCCGGAGGCAAGCCTGTAGTAACCGGCTTGCCAACGCCATGTACCATTGGGCGCGCATCGCCATTCAGCATGATCCAACGAGCAAAGCCAAATACGCCGCCCTGCGCGGCCGGGGGCATAGTCATCGCCGGGCTTTGCGATCTGTTGCAGATCGCCTCCTCAATGTCGCTTGCGCCATGCTCAAAAATGGCGCCCCGTTCAACCCCTCGCTCGCAGCCCAAAAGACCCCTTGCTAAACGGTGGGGAGTCCAATCTTCGGACTTTTTTAAGCAACGCGTCCGGGCAGGGCGAAACAGCTTACAGACGGCCAAGCCGCGAGTGCCTCCATCCAGCCATCGCACCCGCCGGGACTCCTGCTGTCAAACGTGGGACATAGCGCATCGCGACTCGGCAAGTTTCGTAACACCTGCAAAATCGAGTTTGCCGGAGCCTAAGAGCGGTAGGGCTTCCACCACCAGCACTTCCGAAGGAATCATCAAGTCGGCGGCGCCCTTCGCCTTCGCGAATTGCTGGAATGCAGCCCGGTTTGCTCCTTCTTCTTGCGTGAGAAGGACAAGTCTTTGTCCCTTGCGGGCGTCAGGAAGGGCTGCGGCGGCCGACAGGGCTGCGGGCCAGCACTGCGACGCAAGCTCCTCCACGGCGGCAAATGAAACCATCTCTCCGCCGATCTTGGCGAACCGCTTCGCCCGCCCCTTGATGGTGACGAATCCCGAGCGGTCGATGCTCACGATATCGCCGGTGTCATGCCAGCCGCCGTTGATCGGCTCCAAGACCCCCGGGTTGTTCGCCTTGAGGTAGCCCAGCATGACGTTCGGCCCGCGCACGAAAAGACGCCCGCCATCGGGGACGCCTTCGACATGCTCCAGGCGCGTCTCGATCCCCGGCAGAACCCGGCCCACGGTGCCGGAGCGGCTGTGCATGGGCGTGTTGAGCGCGAGAACGGGCGCGGTTTCGGTAACGCCGTATCCTTCCAGAATGCGAAGGCCGAATTTTTCTATGTAAAGCGCCCGCGTCGCTGGCCGCACCGGTTCAGCGCCCGCCACGATATAGCGGATCGAGCGGAAATCATATGCATTGGCCATCCGCGCATAGCCGGTCAGGAATGTATCGGTGCCAAATAGAACGGTGGCATTGGAGCCGTAAACGAGTTCCGGGACAAACCGGTAATGCAGCGGCGAGGGATAAAGATAGACGGGAACGCCCGAGACGAGAGGCAGCACGAGGCCGGCGGTCAGCCCGAAGGAATGGAAGATGGGCAGCACGTTGAAGACCTTGTCCTCGCGGCCGAAGTCGATGCGTGCGGCGACTTGCGCTACATTCGCCAGCATATTCGAGTGGCTCAAAACCACGCCCTTGGGCGCGCCTTCCGATCCGGACGTGAACAGAATTACGGCGCGGCCCGTGGGTTTCGCGCTCGCGAGCGGCTTTGCATAACGCAGCGCCGCCGAAATCTTGTCGAGCGCCGTTACGCTGGCGCGAAGGTCTTCGAGATAGACGAAGGCGACCTGCGGCTGCACTTGCTCGATCAGTTTTTCCAGCTTCGCTTTTTCGACGAACGCGCGCGAAGTCACGATGGTCGCGACTTGCGCCACCCTGCATGCGGAAGAGATGTTGGCTGCGCCCGCCGTGAAATTGATCATGGCGGGAACGCGGTTCGCCGACATCAAGCCAAGTATGGTCAAGGCAGCGCCATTGCTCGTCGGCAGCATAACGCCAACAGCTGCGCCCTCTCCGGCAAGCGTCATGAACTTTGCGCCGAGAACGCGGGCGGCAATGAGCGCGCGCTTATAGGTCAATCGTCCCGTAACAGGGTCTTCGAGCGCGATGCGACCCTTGCCGTGAATGCGCGCCGCCTCGACGGCCGCTTCAAAAACGGTCCGGTCGATGGACGTGGTGGTGAAGATCAGATCGGACATGATTTCATAGAGCGCCTGGCCCGAGGCTTCGCGCCGCGCCCTGCCGGTCAAGGCGTCGTCCATGTTCGGCCTGACCGGCTCGCGAACGATGATGCGCACCTTGGGGAACCAGCGGCGGCGCACTTGATCAGGCGTGAGCCGCGTAAACGGCGCGGCCTCGATCCCGTCGAGCCGGACGGGCACGACGTTGACCTTGGATTTCTCGGCGATCAGGCCGGCGCCGTCATAGACCTTCATCAGGCTTCCGGTGACGGTGAGGCGGCCTTCGGGGAAGATGACAAGGGTTTCGCCCTGGTCGCGCACGGCCTTGACCAGCGTCCGCACGGCAAGCGGCCGGGTCGGGTCGAGCGGCATGGTGCGCACGAAGCGGAGGAAGGGCTTCACCCACCAGCGTTGCGCAATGCTGTGATCGATGGCGAAAAGCGGGTCTTTGTCCATGATCGAGAGGGCGAGCGCCGCGTCGAGATAGCTCGCATGGTTGAGCGCGATGATGGCGTTGGGGCCGGCCTTGGCGATGTTTTCAAGGCCGGTCGCCTCGATGCGAAAGAGGGCGCGAAAGAGGAGCCAGAGGAAATCGCGCAAGGGGCTTGTCGGCATCGTGCGGTAAATCCAGGCCGCGCTTACCAGCGAAAGAGCGCCGATCGCCAGGAAGACGCCGCTCATGCTCAACCCCGCCTTTTGCATGCCGCTTATCGCAAGTGCCCCAGCGAAGATGAAAACGGACGAGAGAATGTTCACCGCGCCCACGATACGAGCGCGCTTGGGCGCAGGCGCCCAGACCTGGACCGCGGAGAAGGCCGGCACCACGAAAACGCCGCCCATCATGGCCATGACGGCAAAATCGATGGCGAGCCGCCAGGCTGCGGGCTGCACGAAGAAGGCAGCCGCATTGAGCGTATGAGCGGGCGCGTCGAAGCTCCTGACCATGAAGCCGACATCAAGGGCTGTGACGCCGATGACGAAACAGGCGATAGGGGCTGGCAGGAGCACGACGCGGCCGGTGGTGAGAAAGGAGCCAAGTCCCGAGCCGATTGCGATCGCAATCGAGAATTCGGCGAGATAGACGCTGACGACTATCTCGTTTCCGCCCATGAGCTTGATGAGCGCGGGCGCAAGCGACACAATAAGCGCGCCGATGAGCCAGAACAGCGCCACCATCACGCCGGCGCGCCACAGCCGCGTGTCGGCCCACAAGTCTTTCATGAGTTCGAGCGAGGAGCGCAGCGGATTGCGGTCGATTTCAAGAGCGGGCGCCGCCTCCGCAGTCGCCGGGATTGCTTTGGACACGAACCAGCAGGCCACGGCAAGCACCATCATCAATCCGCCGAACAGAACAATGTGGCCTTCCTTTGCGGCGACGCCGCCTGCGATTGCGCCGAGCAGAATGGCGATGAAGGTGGCGCTTTCAACAAGCGCATTGCCGGCCGGGATTTCGTCGAACGAGAGATGATCGGGCAGAATGCCGTATTTGATCGGCCCGAACAGCGCCGAAACGGTCCCGAAGAGAAAAAGAGCGCCGAAGAGCACGGGCAACGACTGAATCCAGAAGCCCGTTGCCGCGACGCCTGCGGCAGCGATCTCGGCGGCTTTCAGCGCGCGCGCAACTTTTGCCTTATCGAAGCGGTCGGCCAGCTCGCCGCCCAGCCCTGAAAACAGGAAAGATGGGGCGATGAAGATCGCGCCCGCCAGCGTCACGAGCGCTTCGCTGTTATCGCCCGCGAGCTTGAAAAGAATGAAGAACACGATCGCATTCTTCAAAAAGTTGTCGTTGAACGCCGACAGGAACTGCGTCCAGAACAAGGGCGCAAAACGGCGGCTCGTCATCAAGGCAAGCATGATCTTTCTCGCAGTCAAACGGGTGGAGCATAGCGTAAGCGCAGCGTCAGTGTCGGCGCAGTAAATTGACGCTATTCAAAGGATCACTGGGACAAATGCGCCCGCCTGGGCGCTGCTTCATCCTTCGACAGGCTCAGGATGAGATCGAGTGCTGACCCTTATGGTGAGCCCGTCTCGGTTCGGCAGGCTACCCGTGAGGCCATGGGCAGCATGGAGTCCTTGCCGGGGTTCCGGGATAAGGGATGCGCAACTAGACGCCCGGTTTGCCGACTTCCATCAGAAGCCGCTCCGTCCTTGCATCCTCGATCCGGTTCAGGAACTTGGCCGCCTCGTGATTGTCCCGCAGCGTTTTCGTGAGCGTGATGCAGGACTGGGTCAGCATGAGCACGCCCATGGCGAGATACCCCTTCGCCCACAGGTCGAGCGGCACATACAGAATGCCGGCGGCCACCATGGCGGCGGATGCACCGAAGGAAATGTACGTGAAGGTGAGCCAGGCGTTGCTATGAGGTTGTGAGCTTTGGCTCATGGCGGTGGACTCCAGCATGTCGTGTTGCCTTTGTTGAAATTCGGGGGTCGAGGCGTTAGCGCGCCGCTGAGAAGCTTGAAATCTTGGCTCATCCTTCGACAGGCTCAGGATGAGGTCGAGTGTTTTCAGGAGTTCATTCTCATGGTGAGCCTGTCGTGGTTCGCCGAGTTCACCATGAGGCCATGGGCAACAACTCTTCTTCAGCATCCGGCTAGGTTTCGCTCGCTCTGAGGCGGCCCAGGACATCGTCGGCCGTGGTCTTGAGGCGGGGACCGAAGCCTTGGGCCGCCATCCGCTCCGCCAGGCCGTCCGGGCTGACGGCGAGGTCCAGTTTCGCCAAGGCTTCGTCCGCTGCGAAGGATTCCGCCTGACGTTCGCGCAAGCGATGGAGCGTGGCCTCGGCCTCGGACAAAGTGCTCTCATGCGGCCGGCCTTCCTCGATCGGGGTTTTCCGCATGGTGCGAACGGATTCTGCTGCGCGCGCCACGCGCCGGCCGCGATCGAGCGCCACGAGGCGCTGCTCGGCCTGGCCGACGGTCGATTTCAGCCTCGCGATTTCGGACGCAAACAGCGTGCGGGCCTTCTCAGCGGCGTCCCGGTCTGCCTCGAGCGCGGCAATCGCCTCCGCGCCTTCCCGGGCGACGCCTTCATTTCCGGCTTTCAAAGCCGCTTTGACCCGGACCTCAAGGTCGGCAATGCGAGCCATCGTGCCCTCAAGGCGCTTCGCTTCCATCTCGTCTTGCGCGATGGCGAGAGCGAGCGCGCGTTTCGACTGGTCAATTGCCGCCCTTGCTTCGCGCATCTGCTGATCCAGAATGAGGAGCGCGTTGCGATCGGTAATCTCCTCCGCGGCGCTTGCGGCGCTACCCCTCATGAGGAGAAAAAGGGTTTTGAACATGGGCGCCTCAATCTTGAACATTGTTCATAACACATCTATAGCGCAGCATTGAACGCTGTTCAAGAAAAAATTTGAACATTGTTCAGTTTTCTCCATTAGGATGGGGCATGGTTTCAAAAGTGACGGTGCGGCGCGAGCGTCAACTCGATGCCTTGATCAGCGCGGCGGAGAACAGGATCAAGGCGAATGGCCTTGCTGGCGTGAAAGCGCGCGAGCTTGCCGACGACATCGGCATCGCGGTTGGCGCCATCTACAATCTCGTGGCCGACCTCGACGAGCTGATTTTGCGGGTCAATGTGCAGACAATGAACAGGCTCGATGCCGCCCTTCTCGAAGCGGCGCCGCAGTCCTTGCCTTCCACCCGCGCAGACGCCGCCGCGCGGCTTGTCGCCATCGGCCTCGCCTATCGCCGGTTTGCTTCCCAAAATATGCGGCTATGGCGCAATCTCTTTGAGTACGCCCCGCCGCCGGGCGGCGCGCTCCCCGATTGGGCGCAGGGCAAGGACGTCCACCTTATTCGCCATGTCAGCGGACCCTTGCGCGTCCTGATGGCCGAGGCGAACGAGGCGCAGCGCTACCTGATGGCGCGGACATTATTCAGCGCCGTCCATGGCATTGTTTCGTTAGGCCTTGAGGATTGGCAGATCGGCGTGCCAGCTGATGAACAAGATGCTCAAATCGAAAAACTTCTGCGCATCGTCTGCGAGGGGCTATGTTAAAAAAGGCAGGCGCGGGGATCAGGACCGTGGATGAAACCATGCCGCCGATCATCGGAGCGGCGATGCGCTGCATGACCTCCGAGCCGGTACCCCTGCTCCGATAGGCAGAAGCCCGGCCATGATCGCAACCACGGTCATCATCTTAGAGTTTTGATCAAGCGGGTTTTAGGGTCCACCGGCGGTTTTTGCTGAGCAGGGCGTTTGCCAGCACGACGAGCTTTCGCATGATGGCGGTGATGGCGACCTTTGCGGGTTTTCCGGCTTCTCTGAGCTGATCGTATTTCGTTTTCAGGTCCGGGTTGAAGCGTGCGGCGACGAGGGCCGGCATGTAAAGAGCGCGGCGCAGGCTGGCCCGTCCGCCGCGTATGAAGGCGCGGCCGGTCCAGCGACCCGATTGGCGTGCAACAGGAGCAAGCCCGGCAAGACTGGCGGCCTGTCCGGCCTGAATGGCGCCAAGCTCGGGCATTTCGATGATGAGGGCGAAGGCAGTGATGCGCGATATGCCAGGGATACTGGTCAGGATGGACAAGCGTCTCGCCAGGTCTGGGTCCGCCTGAAGGCGCTCCATGATAACGGCCTCGATCGCGCCGATCTGGCGCTCGATCTGCTTCAAGCGCTCGGCGTTGTGACGTTTCAGGACAGGGAGCGTCAAGGCTTTGGCGCGATTTTTTGCGGCGGTGCGGTCTTTCACGAGCGCTTCGCGGGCGATAGAGAGCTCTTTGAGTTCGCTTAGGCCTTCAGAGGGCGCTGGGCGTGCATCAAGATCGAGGAGCATCCCCATTTTCGCGAGCACGATTGCATCGATGCGGTCGGTCTTGGCGAGTTTACCGGTTGCTTCTGCAAACCGGCGCGCCTGCCTGGGATTGACCTTCACGAGCGGCTGGCCTTTGCTCGAGAACTCGCGTTCAAAAGCGCGATGATAGGGGCCGGTGGGCTCGAAGACCACGCGCACCGCACCCTTGCCGATAAAGGCGGCGAGCGCCTTGTATCCTGCCTTGTCATTGGTGAACCTGCGGCTTTGGCCGTCAGGCAGGCGATGGACATCGAGATGGTCTTTCGAAATATCGACGCCGATGGTAACAAGGGTCATCTTTTCCGCGCCTCTGCTTGTCATTCGGGGCTTTCCCCCGGGTATCCGTTCAGGCCTTCAGGAAAAGACGAGGGCGATCATACTCTAACTCGGCCCATCAGATGGCCAGCATCGCGCCGATCCGTCCCTCGCCGCTGACGGGAGGGCTGCGACCCTCTCCCCAGCGGTTCCTCTTCGACCTGTTCGCAAGAAAAGTCATAAGACAAGCATCGCGCCCTTAATCGGACGCAGGCTGGATGCATTTTTGTATGCGTATTGCGCAATGCGGCCTCTGCTTGTCAACCTGTCCCTGACGTTTTCGTCGGCACTGCTTGATCTGAAAGATCTTCGGCGATATCGCCTTGCGGGCAGGTTAACGCGGCGTGAGCCCGCTCCAACCCCTGCTAAATAAGGGAAAATAGCGAACGGGACGCCATCGCCGCCGCCCGTGCCGCAGCTTTTCGGGCTGGCGAAAGGGTTAACGCGTGAAATCGCAAACATATTTAACGGACTTTTGCGAGCCAACTTAATGCCAAAATTCCGGCATTAAATTCTATTTAATGGCGATCGAGTGAAGACAGAAATCTTTTCGTTTTCAATGGCTTAGATTAGCTTGCCTACAACCAGCCTTAGGCGCGGCGCTCCTCCTTTTGCGCCGGATAGACGCTTTCTTAAGCATACTCAGGCCGGAAATAAATCCGGCGCGCTCCTGTTAACCATGTTGTATTAACGCTTACGGGAGGTTGACGAACGGTTTACCTTTAGAGCGTCGTGCGTCCCGATGATCGTCACCCCGGAATGCGCCTCAGCGCATATCAGGGGCCGTTACAAATCGAAGCGACTGTTGCGATCCCGGATACGACGCAGGCGTCTTTCCGGGATGACGAGCTCTAAGGATTGCGTCGCAACCGATCCCTATTTTACGCACTCCGGTCTAGCGGCCGAACTCGCGAATGTCGACGAAGCGTCCGGCAATCGCCGCCGCCGCCGCCATGGCTGGCGACACCAGATGAGTCCGGCCCTTGAAGCCCTGCCGCCCCTCGAAATTGCGGTTCGAGGTGGAAGCGCAGCGCTCCCCCGGCGCAAGCTTGTCGGCGTTCATGGCCAGGCACATGGAGCAGCCCGGCTCACGCCACTCGAAGCCTGCCGCGACGAAAATCTTGTCCAGCCCTTCGGCTTCCGCCTGCTCCTTGACGAGACCCGACCCCGGCACGACCATCGCGTTCACGCCGTCCGCTATTTGATGGCCATCGAGCACACTCGCCGCGGCGCGAAGGTCTTCGATGCGGCCATTGGTGCAGGAGCCGATGAAGACACGGTCGATCGCGATGTCAGTCATCCTGGTTCCGGGCTCCAGCCCCATATAGGCGAGCGCCCGCGCAACAGCGGCGCGCTTCCCATCGTCGGCGACCTTCGCCGGATCGGGCACCGTGCCCGTGATGGCGACCACGTCTTCGGGGCTCGTTCCCCAGGTCACGATCGGCGGCAGATTCGCCGCGTCGAGACGCACTTCGCGGTCAAAGTGAGCGCCTTCATCCGAAGGCAGGATTTCCCAATATTTGCGCGCAATGTCCCAAGCCGCGCCTTTGGGCGCGCGTGGCCGCCCCTTGATATAGTCGAAGGTCTTCTCGTCGGGGGCGATCATACCGGCCCGCGCGCCGCCTTCGATGGACATGTTGCAGACCGTCATGCGCCCTTCCATGGACAGCGCACGGATCGCTTCGCCGGCATATTCAATCACATAGCCGGTCCCGCCCGCAGTACCGATCTCGCCGATGATTGCGAGGATGATGTCCTTCGCGGTAACTCCCGCAGGCAGCGCGCCGTCCACCATGATGCGCATATTCTTCGCTTTTTTCTGGATCAGCGTCTGCGTGGCGAGCACATGCTCCACTTCCGACGTGCCAATGCCGTGGGCGAGCGCCCCAAACGCGCCATGCGTGGAGGTATGGCTGTCGCCGCAGACGATGGTCGTGCCCGGCAAGGTGAAGCCCTGCTCCGGGCCGATGATGTGAACGATGCCCTGGCGGTGATCCAGCTCGTTATAATACTCCACGCCGAACTCGGCGCAGTTGTCAGCCAGCGTCTTCACCTGAAGGGCAAACTCCGGATCGTCGATGCCGCGGCTCCGGTCGGTGGTCGGCACGTTGTGATCGACAACGGCCAGCGTCTTCTCCGGCGCATGCACCCGGCGGCGCGCCACGCGCAACCCCTCGAACGCCTGCGGACTCGTCACCTCGTGAATCAGGTGGCGGTCGATATAAAGGAGGCTCGTGCCATCGGGCTGCGTATCGACGACATGATCGTCCCAGATTTTATCGTACAGTGTTCTTGTCATGCCTGACCCTTTTGGGCTCGCGAGCGCCCCTTTGTTTTTCCAATGTTCTAGGGAGGGGCCGCACGGAAAGCAAGGCGCGGCGGAGGGAATGCGGTAAAATCGGCGCAGACTGAGATGCCTCGGTGATCGCGAGCGCGCCGCCCCATCGATTAGGGAGAGTCCGATGGTCTACAAACTCTATTATTGGCCGCACCTCCAGGGGCGCGGGGAATTCGTGCGCCTTGCCTTGGAGGAGGCCGCCGCCGCCTATGAGGATGTCGCGCGCGGCACGGGAGGCATGGCCAAGATGATGGCTTTGATCGAGGACGAGAACGAGGAACACCCGCCTTTCGCGGCGCCTTTTCTTAAGGATGGTGATGCGGTGATCAGCCAGACTGCGGCCATTCTATTCTATCTCGGCCCGAAGCACGGCCTTGCGCCGCGAGATGAGGCGCAGCGGCTTTGGGCTCATGAAATTCAGCTCACCATCGACGATCTCATAAGCGAGGTTCACGACACGCATCACCCCGTGGGTGGCGGCCTCTATTACGAAGACCAGAAGCCGGAAGCGTTGCGCCGCGCGGAAGGCTTTCGCAAGAGGCGGATCCCCAAATACCTTGGCTGGCTCGAAAACATCCTTCGCAGGAACCCGAAAGGGACCGCGCATCTCGTTGGCGATTGCCTGAGCTACGCCGATCTTTCGCTGTTCCAGGTGGTGGAGGGGCTCACCTATGCCTTCCCGCGAGCTATGGAGCGAGTGCTTACCTCGTCGCCGCATGTTGCAGACCTTCATCGCGCCATTGCAGAACGCCCTCGCATTCAAGCTTATCTCGCGAGCGACCGCCGCCTGCCTTTCAACGAGGAAGGCATTTTCCGCCATTATCCCGAGCTGGATGGTTAGGACGAAAAGAACCGTTTCCAACGCACGACATCGTTGCAGAACGGCGCTAAACCGTTTAGGAAACAGGGATCGTGTCGGGGCGTAGCGCAGCCTGGTAGCGCATCTGGTTTGGGACCAGAGGGTCGCGTGTTCGAATCACGCCGCCCCGACCATAAAAATTCAGTGAGCCAAGCCATCACGATTGGCCCTACGCCGCCTTGCCAGCCGCCCTCTTCCAGTCGGCAAGCAGAGCGAGGTTGGCGCAGATCAGGGGGTTCGACGGATCCTTCATTTGCGCCGTCAGCAGCGCATGTTCGGCACTGCCAAATTCACCCTTCAACATGTAGTGGTAGCCCAAATTGTTCAGTACGATCGACGTATGGCCGACCATCTTTTCGAGAACGTCGTACGCGCGGTCTGCCTCCTCGAATCTCTTGAGATGATCGTAGGATGCAGCGAGACCGAGCCATGCGTCAGCGTTCTGATAGCGCTCTTCCACAGCCTGACGGAAGAATCGCTCGGCTAGGCCATACTCGCCATTTCTGAAGTGAATCTTCGCCTTGTAGACAAGGGGTTGTTCGGGTCCGGATTGGAACGAGGGAGCCAGGACGACCTCACCCGTCGCGGGAAGATCCACGACAGGCAAAATCACGCCCATGTCAGCGCAGCCCGCGAGACCAAAAGCCACGATAGCGGCCGAGGAAATGATGTTGAAAGCTCTCATGCGTCCCACCTTGATTATAAGATTGCATTTTTGACCCGGATGAACGCTGGGAGGAGAATGACAACGAGAATGACGGGGAAGACGAACAGGCCGAGCGGCACAACCAGCTTCGCAGGAAGGGCATGCGCCTTCTCTTCGGCTCTGATGAGCCGCCGCTCTCGCATTTCCTCGCTATAGACGCGCAAAGCGTCAGTCATGCTTGTGCCAAGCTGCTCGGTTTGCTCCAGGAGCGAGGCCAGGATCGCGGCTTCATCGACCTGAATGCGGCGCGACAGATTGAAGAGCGCCTGGTGCAGGCTGCTTCCGGCGCGAATTTCGAGACTGCTGAGATAGCAGTGGGCGCCAAGAATTGGATAAGTCTTGGCAATCTCCCGGCTGAGTCGCTCAATCGTCGAGCGAGGGCCCAACCCTGCTTCCGCACACACGATCATCAAATCGATGAAGTCCGGGAATCCCTCACGGCATTCCTGGATCACCCGATTTTGTCGCATGACCAGAAACCGGTTCGGCAGCAGGAAACCGATGCAGCCCAGGAAGGCGCCCAACAATATGCTCGAACTGGCCGGCGCATACGGGAAAAAGAAGCGATGGCCCAGATATCCGCCAACAACACCTACCGCAAGCAGGCTCATGCGAGCCATTTGATACCAGAACACGCTATCCGGGACGAAAAAGCCGGCGCGAAGCATTTCCCGCCTTAGCTTCGACGTCTCGCTTTCGCCGCTCGATGCGCCGCGCTCTACGTCGCCCAGCAGCGCGGATGTCGATAGAATACTCTGATATCGAGGAGAGTTTGCATTTCTGGACCACCCCTGGTCGGCGGCGGCATCCGGCGAAGCCAGTCCTGGATCCAGGACCGAACGCCTCTTAACGACGCTCTTGGCGCTGAGATAAGCGTTGATCCCTACCACGAAAAAGAAAACTGCGCCGAATGTGAAGGCCATGGCCGCCGCGACGCGGCCGGTCGCCGGATCGGAAATCTGAAATGACAGCGCGTCCATCATCACACTCGAATCCTTGCCATGCGGTACATGACGTAATTGCCAAGCATCATCCAGAAGAACGCCGCTGCAAGGCCGGGCTTCGTATAGGGATGGTCCCAGACCTGGCCGTAGAAACTTGGGGTTATGAGAGAAACAACGACGAACAAGACGATAGGCAGGCCGCTCAAAATGTAGGCGGAGACACGCGCCTCCGCTGTCAGTGCGCGTGCTTTTCTGCGCAATCTAAAATGGCTGCGGATGACCCGGGCCATATTGGAAAGAATTTCGGCTAGATTGCCGCCGGTCTTGGATTGAATGGCGACTGCGAGCGAAAGCAGGCCAAGATCGGGTTGGCCGACACGCGAGTGCAGATTGACCATGGCCGTTTCGAGATCGAGGCCGTACGCCATCTCGGCGGCAGCCATTCTGAATTCCGCGCCGATCGGGTCAGGCATGTGCCGGGATACGGCGGAAATTGCTACCGATATTGCGTGCCCGGCCTTGAGGCTTCGGACCATCGTGTCAATGGCTTCCGGCAGTTGTTCCTCGAACCTGCGCCGGCGGCCGTCGCGCAGGGAGCGCAGGACAATGACGGGCAACCCAATCCCGGAGGCGACTGCGCAAAGGATCCGCATGAGAAGGTTCATCCCCGCAAAGGATGCGGCGAGGTACGCCGCGGCGGCACAGGCCAGCGCCATGAAAATTACGCCAGACAATCCCCACCGAATTCCGGACTGAAGTATGAGCTTGTTAAGGGAGAGGAAGGGGGTTGAATAATCTCCTTCGCCTGTAAGGCTTCGGCTCCGCCGGATATCAAGAAGCTCAGCCTCTGACTTGATGCGGTCCTTTTCCTGGCCCGTCAGCCGGGATCGGATGCGGCCACGGCTGGCGCTCCATTCCTTGATGACAATATACAGTGAAAGAATGAGGGTGAGGATCGCGCAGAAAACGAAGAGGGTAACCTGGTTATGGCTCGGCATGGCTAGTTCACCGCAGCCGCTGGATCAAAAAACGAGCTCGGTAAGCTGAAGCCTTTGACCTTCAGATCGTCGACGAAGTGGGGCCTGACGCCTGTCGCCGTGTAGACGCCGCGCACCTGCCCGTCAGGCGCGGTTCCTTGCCGGGCGAAGCGGAACAGTTCCTGCAGCTGGATGATATCGCGCTCCATGCCGGAAACTTCCGTGATGCTGACGATCCGGCGTTTGCCGTCGCTGAAGCGCTGCAGCTGCACGATCACCTTGATGGCCGATGTGATCTGCGTCCGGATGCTGTTCTCCGACATTGGCAGGCCCGCCATGCCCACCATCTGAGACAGCCGTCCCAGCGCATCACGCGGGGTATTGGCGTGGATGGTCGCGAGCGAGCCTTCATGGCCGGTGTTCATGGCTTGCAGCATGTCGAAGGCTTCTTCGCCGCGCACCTCGCCCACGATGATGCGGTCGGGACGCATACGGAGCGCGTTCTTCACGAGTTCGCGTTGACGGATCTCGCCTCGCCCTTCGATGTTGGGAGGTCGCGTCTCGAGCCGCCCCACGTGAGGTTGCTGCAGCCTCAGTTCTGCGGCGTCCTCAATGGTAATGAGCCGCTCCGCATAGTCGATATAGGCCGAAAGCGCGTTCAGCAGCGTGGTTTTTCCGCTGCCGGTGCCGCCGGAGATGAGAATTGTCAGCCTCGACTGCACGCACATCGCGAGCAGTTCAGACATCCTCGCGCTCAGCGCTCCGAAACTTGCCAGTTTCGCAAGGTCGTAGGGCTTATCGGAGAATTTGCGGATGGAGACCAGCGGTCCATCCACCGCAATGGGGCGGACCGCGACGTTGATGCGAGACCCGTCGGAGAGCCGCGCGTCGACCATGGGCTGGGATTCATCTACGCGGCGGCCGACCGCGCCCACGATCTTATTGACGATGCGAAGGATGTGAGCCTCGTCCTTGAAGCGGACCGGCACCAGTTCGAGCTTGCCGCGCCGCTCCACATAGACTTTTTCGTGGGTGTTTATGAGGATATCGCTGATGGTTGTATCTTTCAGCAAAGGCTCAAGAGGGCCAAGGCCAGTGAGCTCGTCGAAGACTTCCTGAGCGAATCCCTCAAGTTCTTTCGCGTTGAGAAGGACGCGCTCGGATTTGACGTAGTCGGTGACGAATTCGCCGATCTGCCGGCGCAGGTCCTCTCGCGGGATGCGCTCCAGCGAGGCGAGATTGAGATCGTCGATCAGTTTGCGATGAATGCGGACCTTGGCATCGATGAGCTGCGTCGCCATCGACGGGGCTTCCTCGCTCTCCAGTGTTGCAACGGTGTCAGCGGGAACGGCGACAGCAAGCGGCGCCTCAGCCGGCGGCGGAGTTTCCGGTTTCGCTGGCCCTCTCATAAATCTGTTCAGCATCGTTGCCCCAATCCCTGACTTTATTCTTTGGGTGTCCGTTTATCGCGGTCGAGAATTTGCAGAAGCTTTTTTTCGATCTTGCTGCCCGCCCGCAGCTCCGATAGCGGCATGCCCCGGTTGATCGCGTCGTCGACAATCCCGCTCACATTTGGAATCAACCCGCCGAGCCGGGCCGCGAGGATGCCCTCGGCGTCCTTCCTTGTGAGTCCAGCACCCATCAGGGGTTCGTGGAACTTGTTGACGATGACCGATACCTGAGCTTCCGGGGAGGCTTTCTCTCGTATCGCGTCCGTCATGAAGCGCGCCTGCCGCAATGCGGGAATGGTGAAGCCCGTCACGACGAAGATGCGGTCGGAGCCCCAAACCACGTTATCGGTCCATGGATACCAGTTCTTGGGCAGGTCGATGATGAGGTGCTCGAAGAACTCCGAGAGAAGGCCGAGCACCGATGCAATCAACTCCCCGCTGACGTCGACGAAACGGCCAAGAACGCGAGGCGCTGCGAGCACAGCCAATCCCGAGCGATGCCGCGTCAGCATGACGTCTAACATTTGATGGTCGAGGCGGCCTGAAACCTTTGCGAGCTCGGATAGCTGAAAGGCGGGGGAAAGATCGAGATAATCGGCGACTGTCCCATCCTGGAAATTGAGGTCGACGAGACAGACCGCCCCAGGGCGTTTTTTCCGGTTGCCGGTAAGGAATGCCGTCTGGATCGCCAACGTCGTGTTGCCGCATCCACCACTGGCCGGATAGAATGCGGTGCATTGAGCGTGGCGGCCGCTTGCTTCTGTGGGTCGGGCGTGAAGGGCTTTTTCGCACGCTCGTTGGATTTCGCCCAGTTCGCAGTCCGCTGGAAGCCAGTCGTCGACTTTTATCCGCATGAGGCCGCGGGCTATCATCGGGTCGATATGACCCGAAATCGCGATGATCGGCACCTTCAAAAAACGCGACTTCTTCAGACGTTCCAGGGCGTTGATATCGGGAACGTCCCCTTTCCCGATGTCGATCACGGCGACATCGGGAAGTTGCCCGTCACCGATCATGTTCTCGATCTCTACGATCCCGCCGTTCAGATGGCGAAGGTTGAAACGTTTTTGCCCGGCAAAATTCGCGGAGATGCGCTGCCGGAGACTGGCGTCGCTCGTCAGGAGAAGCACATTGACTTTGTGTACGGGGTCGAATGGACCCTTGGCTATCGGCGCTTCGCGTCCGATACTCTCAACAGGGATCGGGGCGCCAAGAGTGCGCATATCTTCTTCGTTCGTCCCGCCCTCCGGGGGAACGATATGGCTCTCCGCGGTCCACAGCTGCTCCTTCTCCACGCCCGATTCTCCCTATTGCTGGATCTCGGGCACAGGCGGGGGCGCACTGGGAGAGTTATTATTATTATTGTTGTTGTTCGGCATTTGTGCCGCGAGATTAACCGGTGGAATGACCTGGTTGGCCTGATAGCGGCGCATCGCAATACCGGCGCGACGACCATCCATATCGATCTTGCGGTTCTTCACGTAAGGCGGCCAGGGATCGATCATCTGGATGTCTTTGTTCACCTGGACGGCATCGCCCGCCTGGCGCGTGACGAACTCTGTGGGATAGCAGCCGCATCCCTCATCCCAGTCCAAACCCCAGGCGCCGAGCCCTGCCGCCAGCGCTGCGAGGGCGCAAACGCGGGCAGCGTGCCCTATGAATGTCTTGCGAAGTCTCATGATAGCCCTTCTAGTTTTTGACCGGCGCCCAAGACGAGGGCTCGGGCATGTAATCGATGATGTGTCCGCCCACGAATTTGGGTTGGCTCACCTGGACTTCCTGCTGGCCTGCCAGGAAGAATTCCGGGTCGCTCGCAGGTCTCCTGTTGTCGAACGGCGTCGCGATCTTGTCGCCCGGCACCATCGGACGGATCAGCCTCGGCGTGACGAGAATGACAAGATCCGTCTCCTGCTTCTGATAAGCCTCACTACGGAACAGCGCGCCGAGCACGGGGACAGTCCCTACCCAGGGCAACCCTTGTGTGTCCGACGTGTTCTGGCCTTGCAGCAAACCAGCGATCATGAAAGTCTGCCCGTCACGAAGCTCGATCGTGGTGGTGGCCCGGCGGATGTTCAAACCCGGAATTGTGGTTCCGTACATTGTGACCGAGTTGGCCGGATCGAGTTGGCTGACCTCCGGATCGATCTTCAGATTGATCTTGCCGTCAGCCAGCACGGTCGGTGTGAAAGCGAGGCCAACGCCGAACTTCTTAAAATCAACCGACACCTGGCCGTTGCTGGCAACGCTTGAAGGGAAGGGGAATTCGCCGCCCGCCAGGAAGCTCGCTGTATCGCCCGACAAGGCAATGAGGTTCGGCTCCGCCAGCCGCCGCGCAAGCCCTTTTTCTTCCAGCGCATTCACAAACACGTCGGCAGTCACGGGCCCGCCCATGACCTTGCCCGCGATCGTGCCGTAAGGAATAAGATTTTGCATCAGGCTTTGCAGATTCCAGACCGAGGTATTGGCGAAGTTGCCGCCGCCTGTGTCGTAGATGCCGCCGGATTGGATATTTGCATTATTGGTTACCGCTCCGACCTTTCCGGCAGTCCCCCAGTTCACGCCGATCGCACGGTTCAGGTCGCGATCCGCCTCGATGAAGCGAACTTCCAGCATGACCTGCTGGGGCGCCGCGACCGTCATGCCATTGGTGACATCTTTGGGCGCGAGTTGCTCGGCGAGCGTCAAAATCTGCTGCAGCACGACTGCATCGGGCGCAACTCCAGTGAGCAGCACCTTCCCGTTGACGGACGAGACATGGATTTTCGAGAAGTTCGGGTTGCCTTGCAGCTTGCTGCGCAGGATGTCGAGGTCGTAGGTGACTTCGATGTCCACCACACCAAGAACCTGCTTCTTGGCGTCCAGAAGAGACAGGCGCGTGACACCGATTTTCTTGCCCAGGATGTAGATTGTCTGGTTGGTGAGAGGAACGACGTCTGCAATCTCGGGGTCGCCGACAAGAGCATCTCCGTAAGGAAAGTCGACGCGGACGGTTTCGGACTTGTGCAGGACGATTTGCACGTCGATGCGCTGTGCCGTCCGGTCCAGATAATAACTGTTGAGCGGTCTGCCGTTTCCGTTCGCAAATACAGGGGCATCAACCGCCAGAAAAGACGCTACCAATGCGACTGCAGAAAAGAACCATCTAAGGCGCCCAGTCGCCTCGAAGAAAGTAAGCATCGTGCCCCCCAAAAATCTATCAACTCGTCGCCACTAACGCCTCCCTAGCCAACGCAATGAACCGAAACCATAAGAACTATTGTACCGCCGGAACACGGTATCCTTCCGGCTTCGCAGACCTGAAAATTGTTACGGGCGTATCATCAGAGGCCGCCTCCTCGTCTGGCGTAGCCACGAGATCACGCGCATCGACAACACGGCCAGTGTTCTCGCCGCTGTCACCCCTGTTCAGCGTAAGAGACAGTTGTCCGATTGTTCCGGCCAGCGTCAGCTTCTTCGCATCGTCCTCCGTCACTTCGAGTGTTACCGTCTTCGGAGGTAATGCATCTATTCTGCGCTGGGTTTGCTGATCGGCAGCCAGCACTCTTATGTTTTTAATCAGGGATTTTGTGTAAGCCCGATGCGACGAGTTTGCCTCTCCGTTCTCTGTCTGCGTCAGCAGCACATCGACGTGATCGCCCGGCTGAACGAAGCCGCCGACGCTTGAGGTCTCGTTGACCTTTATGGTGACTCCGTGCATGCCGGGGTTCATCCGGCCGACCATGGTGTCCGAGCTATCGAGCAGGCGTTGTGCGAGGATCGGCTCATTTTGAGAGATGGCCGCCGCTAACATGCGCTCCGCGTCGCCCGCGAATATTTGATCGCTGGAGGTATAGGCGCCTCTGGGCAGAAATTCAGAGGGAAATTGCACCTCGCGAACCATGTCAGGCATGAGCTTCTCGCCTGCCTTGAGATCGCGGGCGGCAACAATGGCAGTTTGCGTTGCCTTTGTTCCGTTGCCGAGAACCGCCGCGCGTACGAGAAACGCCGCAATGCCTGCGAATATGAATGCGACGGCGAAGATGATAACTGAGCCAATCCGCATGCAAAACCTCATAGAAATAAGATAAAGGGCATGGGCCGAAGCCAAGCCGATATGGCTTCGGGCCCACGCCTAATTGTTAGTAGTTGATCTTGGCTGATAGGTCGGTGAATGTCTTACCGATGCCGGTACCAAGAGCAGTGGCGCCTCCAATTGCTGCTACCGCGATGAGAACGGCAAGCAGGCCATACTCAAGCATCGTTACACCCTTCTCATCTTTCCTGAAGAGACGGATTTTGCTGATGATACTATTCATTTTTAACCCCAGTCTTTTGTTAACGCACTACATTCAGGGCGAGGTGGTTCTCTGACGTCGACTCGCGCCTGGGGCAGATAATACGTAGCGAAGGGGGGTTGCATGCAATACAGCTATAATTGTGCATTTTGGAAGCAAAACCTGAGGTAGCGGAGTTTCCCCGGGTTGCAATTCTTAATATGGAAAGCGTGTAAGTTGTCGAGCCTATTCCACGGCGCCGTTTCGCCATAAGCCGTAGTCGTGTGCTTGGATATCACCCAGATGTATGTAGTGAGATCAAAAATTGCACACAAGAGATGCGCGGACTGCATAACTCGCTTGCAGTGAAAATACTGTCACAATTCTATCAATCGCGCATACCTAGCCAATCCAGTGCGAGATATCCGATCATACAATACGCCTGCACTGCTTGCTTAAGCGTATGTGTTGCTTATGTATCGCATGTGGAGTTTTATTTTAGGATACGCCTGTGGAAGAAATACTCCTTCGCAGTTTCGTCTTAAATGTGCCAACAAAAAGGCAATGCGTACAACGCTCCACAGTTATGTTTATTCCGCGGGTGGCCGAAATTGCATAAATCGTAGCTGAACCAATTGCCGATCGCCTCCCGCAGGCAGGAAATCCTGTTCGGATCCCCGCATCAGCAGGCGCAGCGAGGTTCGCTATGAATTCAAGTTGGCGGAGGATTAGGAGCAGCAGGTGACGCTGGTGAGCCGAGGCACATAGTAGGCCACGTAATCGAATGTCACCCCGCCAATGAGATAAGCTCCAATAACAGGGGTGAAGGCGTAGGATGCTTCAGCGATGATGATTGTTGCGCCTTGGCTGATGAGACCAGAGGGCAGTGTAAATGTGGAATTTTGCCCGAGTGCAGAAAGGTTCCCCCACGCCTGGCTCCACTGCACCGTCGCATTGCTCGCGTTCTGAATGATGCTGCTGATGCGAAGGCCGCTCGGCGTCGCGTCATAGGGCAGCAGGATCGTTGTCCGAATGTTTGCGATGTCGTTCGCTTCCGCGGTGGTCATATTCGTTTGCTGGGACACTAGATCTGCGGCGGCTTGGGCAACCAGAGCGTTCTTCCGGCTTACTGTGAGGGCTTCACCGAATTCCACCATTCCAAGCAGAATAATGATCAGGAATGGCAACGCGATGGCTGCCTCGATGAGGACGGCGCCACGCTGATTAAAAAGGAAGGTCCTCATAGGGGCTTATCCTAGAATGGCTCGTTCTGAAACACGGAAGCCGACTGAATGAGGCGGTTGCCATCGGGAAGATTGCTGAGCAGCGCCACGCTTGCAAAATTGAAAAGCGGCCATTCGTAGGAGCTTGTCACCAGCTCGATCTGAGACCCGCTGCCAAGGCTGTAATTCGAACCGGGTGCGCATCCGGACTGTGTCGGGTTTGCCACGCAGTTGAAGGTGGTAAAGGTTTGGACTGTGAGTTGAAGGTTGCTGGTGCAGTCGGTCAGAATGACGATGTGACTACAAATCTGCGCCACCATATTTGTCTGGCTGTAACCGTTCGACTGGGCCTGCCCCGTTTTTATCAGCCGGGATGCACTCAACGTTGCGTTATCGAGCTCGTAGCTGACCCAAAAGATCAGACCGATTTCCAGCATCGTCAGGATAAGCGCCAGGAATGGCACTGCAATAATTGCAAATTCGATGAGGGCGACGCCCCTTTGATCGCGGCGAACCTTTCGAAGTGTCAGAATGCGGAGAGCTCTATGCATACCTGATCTCCGTGGAACTTTGCGAGTTTTGATGGGAAATACGTGAACGGCTCTCGCCCATCACACCCCCCTGGCAGCCAGCAATTTTTAACGGATTTCGGCTAGACCGAAGCATTAGCGTACACTATCAGTCGATTCGTATTCAAAAGTCGCGCGATTGCATGGGGCAGAAAACTATGTTCCACATCATTTTGAGGAAGTTTGGCGACTTCAAAAGCGACACAAACGGAATCGTGCTCATTCTCACCGCCTTGGTGATTGTACCATTCATAATTTTGCTCGGCATGGCCGTAGATATGGGCCGGCTTCTCGTCGTGAAGAACCGGCTAATTTCGGCAGTCGACGCAGCGGCTCTCGATTTGGCGAAGAATTCGAGTTTGACCAACGCAACAGCCGAGACGAACCTCGTCAACGCTTTCGTAAATGCAACCTTTCCTATGCAAAACGGGGTGACGTTCGCGCAGCCAATCATCACCCGGACAAACAACAACATGACCGTGGACGTGACAGTCGCCGCGACAATAAACACCTCCTTCGCTCAGGTCTTAGGCGTCGAGACACTGACGACGACAATTCACTCGCAGGCGGTCGCTGCGCAAAATCATCTCGAAGTCGCGCTCGTTCTCGACAACACAGGCTCCATGTCGAGCATGTACGGGAGCACAACAGGCATACAGGGCCTGCAGACTGCCGCTACGACCTTGGTCAATACGCTGTTTGCGAGCGATCCCACGGGGCAATATGTGAGGATCGGCGTCGTACCCTTCACCGATACGGTAAATGTCGGAACTCGATACGCGACCGCGTCCTGGATCGACAACAGCAATGCCGCTGGGTCGATGTCGCAGGAAAATCTTGCGGTCCCGGCAGGCACCGGGCTCATCACCTTCGCGAGTAATTTATCTTCTGCCGCAAAACAATCATCCTGGGCTTGGTCGGGCTGTGTGCGTCAGCGCACGGAGCCGTATGATGTCGAAGATGTGTCGCCCACCAGCGGCAATCCGGCAACGCTTTTCACGCCGTTCTTCGCGCCCGACGAACCCGATGGCAATTCGCACGGCAATGACAACTGCGGTGGCCAGACATCATTCTTCAACAGCTACTTATGCGACAACGCCTGCTGGAAGGGAACGACGACGGCTCAGCAGCAAGGCGATCAGATGTGCGTTGCGAAGTACACGACGAGCCCTCAGGTGCAAAATCCCAGCAACGGGCCGAACAATTTATGCACGATCCAACCGATCATTCGCCTGACGAACAGTCAATCAGCAATTATAGGCGAAATCAATGCCATGGCCGCCAAAGGCGCCACGGTTATCCCGGCCGGTCTGATGTGGGGATGGCATCTTCTCTCGCCCAACGGGCCATTCGCTGATGGCGTTCCCTATTCAAATACTTCAACCATCAAGGTGATTATCCTCGTCACCGATGGCTATAACGACGTGCAGGATCAGCAGCCGAATACGCATAACACCAATGGCTTCAATAACGCGATCTACACCGCCTATGGTTATGCCAGCCCCCACCTCAATCTCCTGCCGCTTCCGTCGTCCTTAAATGGGGTTGAAGACCAAGCCGACTACAATCTCGATCAAAAGCTCATCACGCTTTGCAACAACATAAAGGCTGTAACAGACGCGAACAGCAATCCGGGACGCATCCAGATTTATGCGATCGGTTTCGGTAACGCGATCAACGACAGCGGCTTGCAGCTTTTGCAGCAATGCGCAACCAGCCCGTCGACCTATTACTACAACCCTACAGGGGAAGAGCTGAACACCACGTTTCAGAATATCGCCCTTGGTCTCAACAAGCTGCGTCTTTCGCAATAGGCCGAGAAGTTCGCCTCGGGAAATCCCCAAAACCGCGATCCAGTAAAACGCGTCCCTGATCGCAGGTGCCCAGGGCATGAACGTCAAATGCGTTTGAGGGGCGACTGAGATACCGCTGCAAACACCGCTAAACTGCCGTTCATGCAAGGAAAAATGTGGGTGCGAACAACTTTCTTGCTGTCATCAGACTCCGGCCGGTTTCTTCATGATTTCATGAAGAGAGGGAGCGTTCGGTCATGACGGGAGCAATATTTGCAGAGACCTCTGCGTGCGCTGATTGAGTATCAAGTTCTGGGGAGGGGACGTGCGGTTCTGCCACCATTTGTGAGGCGAAACTGGCTTGACAAAAAATCCCCGGCCGCAGCTCGACCGGGGATAAACTGCTCGATAAATTGCCCAAACGCTACTTGAGCGATTCCAGCACGGGGGGATTCCACAACGGAACAATGGCGCGCGTCCAAACGCGCGTCTCGTAAGACGAGGAAGCATTCGAGAGATTGTAGTAGTTGCTGCTGTAGACATCGGTCGTGGCGTAGAGCTGCAGCGTAATGCCCGGGAAGCTGTAGCCGACGAGGCCGCCCACCGCGAACTGGGCCTGCTCACCGAAAGGCGTGCCGTTGACGGCCGTGCCTGCAAGACTGTTCCACGGCGCCTTGGTGGTATCAGTTGAACCGAAGGCCACCACACCGACCTCCCACTTGCCGATGGTCTTGGTCGCCGTCAGGTCATAGTTGAAGTAGTCGGGCATGATCTGTGTGCCCGACGGTCCAAGCACTGTCGGCGAATTGCTGTCTCCGGGCTGGCCGAAGCTCAGGTTCGCAGCCAGCTTCCAGCCATTGGCCACGTAGCTGAGGTTCACGCGCTCGCTCAGCACCCAGCTGTTGAAGCCGAATTCCCTGAGCTGGTTATCAACCGGGGCCCATCCGCCGACGAAGGCGCTGAAGCCGAAGCCGTTGCCAAGGTCCCACGCCGCGCCGATGTAAGCGACGGGGTTATAGAACTCGGTGTAGTCCCGGCCCGCCCAGGATGGGTAGCTGAGCGACGGCAGCTGCGGAACGCCGCCGCTGATTTCCGGCGCCGCGCCAAGGAATTCGACACGCCCGCCGCCCGGCAGCGTCCAGGGCGTGGACCAGGCCACCAGCGGAATGTTGATGAAAAGGTTGGATTGGCTGTCGTCGATGCCGCGCCAGCCGCCGACCGAGGCGGTATCGATGAAGTAGACGCCTTCCGGGAGCGCTGTGCCAAGCGCAAGGCCCGCGGTCCAGCCGGGCGGTTCCTGGGAGGCTGCGTTTGCTGCGCCGGCGCCAAACGCCATGGCGGCGAGCGCGAAGGCGGCAACTGTCGTTTTGGTAGCTTTCATGTTCCCCGTCCAATGGATCCCTGGCGAGAACTTGCTTACTAAACTGACTGATTGACGCGCGGAGGCTCGCTGCGGCGGCTTAGTGACTCAAAAAATAAAAGCTTTGCAACTTAAGCCTGTGCGTTTGAGGCACACAAGTGCAATTCCGCAACAGTTGCAACCGTTTTGCTCCCAAGGACTGGATTTAGCAAGGGTTCCGGTCAAGGGCGGAATTCCAAACGGCTGGCGGCCTGGCTGCCGAAGGCTTTTGAAGGCGCCAAGGCTGTCTGCGGGCGGGGTATGGGAGGGGTAGCGCGGCCTCTTTAGACGTATAAAACGCGGCTGGGCGGAAGGCCTCAAGCTCTCTAAGATGGAGAGACCCCGAAAATTCCTGACGTTTCAAACTCTTGCAGAAGTGCAAGGACGAAACCGATACTTGCGCAGAGGAGCATGAGCAAGCGGCCGCTCATGCGGCTTCTTTCACACCGGGTCGCGCCCGCATATCCGCAAGAGTCCGGGTATCGAGCACGCTCGATAAGGCGTTCCGCGCATCAATCATGAGACGTCGCACCGCGCAAATCTCTTCGTCGCAGTCGTCGCAAGGCCGGTAGGCGCTCGGGCTTGCGCACAGAAAGGGCGCGATCGGGCCATCGATGGCCCGTATGATCTGTCCGACGAGAATTTCGCTTGCCGGTTTCGCCAGCGCATAGCCGCCAGCCTTGCCCTTCTTCGAATAAACGAGACCTGCCCGACGCAAATCGGCAAAAATCTGATCCAGGAACTTTTTCGGGATTTTGTTGGCCTCGGCGATCTGCGCGACTTGCGCAATTTCGTCCTGTCGAAGACCGGCGAGGTGCACCATGGCCTTCAAACCGTATTTGCCTTTGTTCGTCAGCATTCAGCCCCGATATGGCTCGATGTCAGTGTGCAAGGGTATATTCTTCCCACAATGCCATAATAGAAAGGAATTCTTATTTGACCACAATAATCTATAAAACGAATGGAACTGATTAGCTATTGGCGATGGACGGGGCGCCGGGAGCCTGGGGCTTAATAGTCGAGTCTAACGGTTTGCCGGTCCTTAGCGCGGCGAGAAAAATGAGTGCATCAAAAGCAGCCCCGCGGTGCAAATCGCAATGCCGTAAGGAAAAATGCCGCGCTGAGCCCATGTCCTGAGACGTCGTGATGGAATGTAGTGCTGAGCTGATGGCCAGACAGCCATGGATGTCCGGGCGATCAGGAGCAGCGCTGCGAAAAGACCGCCGGCGAAGGTCATGACGATCAGAAAGGCAAATGCGTCTCGGGGGCCAGCCCAAAGCAGGAGAGCGCTGATGAGTTTGATGTCGCCTGCACCCATGAAGCCCGCGGCATATACGCCGAAACCCAACAGAAGGGCGGCCCCGGCGACGATGAGATGGTTCGCCAAGTCCCCCGTCGGTATCGAAAGCGCATAATTAAGAAAGAAGAGGGCGATCACGATCACCGAAACGGTATTCGGAATCTTGAGGCTTTTTATATCCGAGATGCACCCGTAGGAGAGCGTTGCCGCGAATATAATCTTGATAATGGTGTGAGCGGTCTCTGAATTGAGGAATTCCATCGGTGAGGGGCGCCTGATTGTTCTTGCTGCCGGTGATCTTAGGAGAAAGCGCCTTGCTGTGAGGTTAACGAATAAGCGATTGATATTGTTATGGAAATTATTCGATGACCGGCTCCCCCGGCGCGGGCGCCGCGCTGATTGCAGCGCGAATCTGGTTAACACGGGAAAGTCGAAACATATTTAACGGACTTTTGCGCGTCCCGGTAAATGAAAAAATTCCTGCATTAAATTCTACTAAAGGGGTTTCGACGGAAGACAGAAAGCTATTCTTGCTCAACGGGTTAGAGAAGCTTGCCTACCGCTGGCCTAAAGCGCGGCGCTCCTTGATTTGCGCCAGGTAAACGACTTTTTAAGTAAACATCTGACCGGAAATAAATCCAGCCTCGTCCTGTTAACCAACGTGCAATTTACCATTCGGCGCGGCAACGAACCGTTTACCATTGGCGCGCGGGGCAAGCGCCGTGGCGATGTCAGAGTGAGTGGTCACGCGTTCATCGGACGCGCGTCACCTTGAGGGGTGCGTTGAGTGGCAGTCCTGGGCCGTTACGAAAGAGGCGCAGCCGACAGCCCGCCGGCCCATTGATCGCAAAACCAGGTTGGCAAAAAAAATGAGCCGCCCAAATGATGAACGGCCCCAAGTCTAGGGAGGAAACGCCCAAGGAGGGCCGCAGCAGCGTCAGACGCATGCTGCAATGCAATATAATATATAGTGCAATGCAGCGAGACGCAATACGTCTTTCGAAGGGGCGGCTGCCGATCCAAACTAGTACAGCCCGAGGCAAGTTCGCACCCGCTTCGCTGCACGCTCTTAAGCGACCTTGCCTCGGATAAGCTGTACGAGAATCATAGAGTTGCTAGTACGCCTTATCCGCGGGAAGTCCTGTCTGCGCCCTCAGCAGATGGGTCAGGACTTCCCGCGGGGCGTACTAGTCCTCACAGCGGTGGTTCGATTCCATCTTCTTTCCGGCACGCGACGCTCGCCTCCTCAAGATCCAATTCCCGTTCCATGCGCCGGCGAGACTCGTCAGTGATCCGGCCTGCTTGCAGGAGGCTGAAGATGTATTTCCTCTCGGTATCGATCAGCTCGGAGCGAAGGCCAAGACCGAGGGCGGCCGTTTCCGACGCGTCAGCCTGGCTTGATGCATTGGGCAAACGGCTTGCGCGATACTCCTGGCGCGTGAGAAGCGAGGACAGCACGGCATCCGGAAGGGTGTTCGCGCTCGCGAGTTCATCGAGCCGCAATTTCGCGACCTTGAGCGCGTCCCTTCGCGCTCTATGCTCGGCTTCCCTCTCCTTCCGGCGTTCGACGATACTATCGCAATTGAGGTTTAGCATTCGAACGAGCCCCGGCAGGAGCAGGCCCTGCCCGATGAGCGTCAAAACGATGGTTCCAAAGGTGATGAAGAGAATGAAGTCCCGGTGCGGAAACGGAGCTCCGGTCGCGGTGTAGAAGGGGAGCCCGAGCGCCGCCGCCAGCGAGACGACGCCTCTGACTCCGACAAAGGCGAGGAGGAATGCCCACTGCCAGGGCGGCGAGGGGTCTCGCCGGGCAAGCGACGGGCTGAGCCAACGCGGCACATAAACCGCCGGAAACACCCAGATAAAGCGTGCGGCAATGGCGACGCCTACGACCAAAAGGATGCCAAAGGCGAGGTCCTGCTGCGAGAATTCGTTCATGCGCTCGATCAGCGTCCGGGCCTGGAGACCCATGACAAGAAAGATCAGCCCCTCCAGGTAATAGATCACAAGGTCCCAGAAAAAAATTCCCTGGAGCCGCGTCGCCGCCGGGATCAAGAGAGGCCCGTTCCAACTCACATAGAGACCGGCGGCAACCGTCGCGAGAACGCCCGATCCCCCGAGTTGGGCCGGAACCCAGTAGGCGATATAAGGCGTCATCAGGGACAAGGTGATTTCCACCCGCGGGTCGCGGGCCCATCGGCGCAGCCGCAGGCTGAGCCAGCCAATTCCAATTCCGTAGGCGATCTCCCCGATGATGATGAGGGTGAACGTGCCCGAAGCCTCCGCGATGGAGAACAGCCCCGTGCTGACGGCCGCGACGGCGAAGCGATAGAGGATCAACGCTGTCGCGTCATTGGCGAGACCTTCGCCTTCAAGGACGACGATAAGGCGTCTTGGAAGGCCGAGGCGGCGGGCGATCGCCAGCGGCGCGACCACATCGGGCGGCGCTACGATTGCGCCCAGCACGAACGCGGCAGCCAATGGCAGGCCCAGAAGCCAATGCGCGGCCGCGGCGACGGCGCATGCGGTGAAGATGACACATCCAATGGCGAAAAGGGCGATGGGCCGCAGATTGAACCGGAATTCACGCCAGCTCATTTGAACGCCGGCTGAATAAATCAACGGCGGCAGGATCCCCAGCAGGACCAAATCGGGCGCCAGTTCCAATCGTGGCAATCCGGGTATCAGCGCAAGTCCAACGCCCGCGACAACAAGAAGGATCGATGGGGCGATATCGAGTCTCCGCGCGGCAAGCGCCACCGCAACGAGAACAGTGAAGAGCAGCAATGCAGTGTGTAGCGTTGGAGCCATTGAGATCACTCTTGCGATGGGTCTGATCGTATCGTTCGACTAGAAAACAGCCGCGCGCGTGAAGTGATCATTTGTGAGACGGACTCTTGGTCGGCAATATCCAAGAGACCGATCAAGCCTCCTTTGAGGCGCTCGAGAACCTCCCGGCGATGCAGGCTCGATAAGGCGGTTTCGTTCGAAGCGGCTTGGTCTGACGCCCATGGTCCGACAGGGCCATCAAGATAACGCTACCTTGAGTGATTGCCGTAGGACGGGCGCCCAAATCGCCTGCCAGGGCGCTCCAGCTCATTCGATCCTGGTCTGGTAAGGCGGTTTATTGTTACTGCCCCGGTTGAAAGCAGTCGATCACGCAACACCCGGGCTTTGACCCGGCCATCCAGTCCCAAAATGCAAAAAGATGGAGTTTGTCGCCCTGGATTGCCGCCTCGGAGGGCGGCCACGACAACAAGGGGAATCCGAATAATTTCCACACGCTCTAGCTGACAAAGTGCGCGGGCGACGACCAAGCTGCGTGGCTCATCGCGGCGTCGTTCTGCGTCGCCGTTTGGGGCGCCGCGTTAACCGCGAGGACACGGCGTGACACAGAAACAAGCGCGGCAGCCCGGTTAAGGCTGCCGCGCTGTTATTCAGGTGCATGCCATCTCACCGCAGCGAGATGGATGCCGTCACACCTCACCTGCCAGTAATAGCGCTGATGGGGTTACTATAGAAGACCGGGGCGGCCTCAGCTGGGCGAGGCGCATAATAGCCGGGCGCATAATAACGGCTGTAGCCTGGTTCTGGGCGGGGGCGGTAATAACCCTGCTGTCCATAATAAGGGCTATAGCCTGCCGCTCCGTAGTACGGATCCGGGCGGGGGTAGTAGCGATGTGAGTAGTAGTAAGGGCGGTAGCCGCCCGTCGCTCCGTAGTACGCGGAGCCTGCAACCGCGCTGGACGGATAATAGCCTTGTCCATAATAGCGGTTATCCGTCGCTGCGTAATCCCCAAGGGAAATCAGCGGGCGCGGTGCGTAATAGCGCTGGTCATAAGGGCGGTAACGCGCTGCTCCGTAGTATCCGCCGGCCGCAACAGCGCGCGGCGCGTAATAGCGATGTGCATAATAATGAGGTCTGTAACGCGCTGCTCCGTAGTACCCGCGCCGCACAGGGCCCGCGTGGCCTACGACACCGTGGCTCCCATAGATGTTGCCGTGCTGCACACCCGCGTTGCTGTGTCCAACGACACCATGGCTCCCGTAGATGTTGCCGGTGGCGGTGCGGCGTCCGGAATAAGTCGCTGGAACAACGTCATCCTGGGCCGCTGGCGTTTCAGTTGCGCCATTTGACGTTTCGGTCGGGCTTGCCACCGCACTCTGCTGCAGACCCAAGAGCAGCGAAGCTCCTAATGCCAAGCCAAGAACATTTGCCATACTCATATGTACCTCCCCGCGTAAAACGCATCACTCCTCAAATTGCCGAAACTTTCCGATTTGGAAAGGCGGAAGAACATGATCTCTACAACAAGATCACTTCTTGTGAATTACTCTTCTTATTATTGCTTAATTTCTGGCGGAGAGGAGAACGCGCCACACCAAAGTACAGCGCGCCGAGCAAAAGCCTGAGGGCGATCGGGCTTTCGAGCCTTAGCGTTTCAGCGTCAGAGAAGCCGAGCCGCTTCCGCTCGAGATCGACACCGTCTGTGTGTTCCCGTGAACGGTGACATGGATGCTGCCGCTCATGTTATACTGGGCGTTGAAGAAGGTCCCCGAGTAGCTGTTCGCCCCCGTTTGACGAAGGCGAGCATACTGGGACAGGCTCCCCGACGGGGTTGCACATGTTGCGTTGAGCGAAACGGTGGAAGTGCCGCCCGAATAGCTGGCGTGGCACCGCGCCCTTTCGCGCGTTCCCGAGGCGTACGCCACAACTCCGCCGCCACTCCATGTGCCGGCCAACGGGCTCGGCTCACTTCTCGCTTGAGGCATTGCCGACAAGCTGACGATGGGAAGCATGGCCGCGAGTGCCCAATACTTTCTACTTTTCCGAAGCATTGCATTGCAGGTGATCACGGAATTTCTCCTCAATATATATTTCTCGCGGCAATAGATACCCGAGGAATGGCCGGACGCGCTCCACCACTACTGCCGTGAGACAGCGTTAGAACTATTCGCAGCCGATAAGCAACCAGAAGTTCTTATCCGTTGCAGCCGTTCAGAAAAAAGGAGGGAAGAGCAGGCCGGGCAAGAGAGGGAAGTCCGGCGGCTCTGCCACATAGGCTCCCGAGACTTGACGGTGATGGGTTCTGGCCCTGACCTTATGCGCCCGACGCCCGGTTTCTTTCGGAGACGTCTCTGCGCTCTTCGTTGCATCCTGAGACGGCGAAGATTGCGGCGGCAGGTAGGAGCGTTCGTTATCCTGCGGGCTCGCTTCGCTGACGCTTGTGATCATTACGGCCGCTACTGCGGCAAGAACGGCGCGTGTTTTCGCCTGACGCATCATACAGCCTCAAACGGTTTCTGCAATCCGCCGAAAAGGTATCTGAAGAAATGCCTGTCTGACGGAGTTCTGTAACTGTAAGGCGAGATAGCGTCTTTTTCTTGATCCGGCGGCTCTGGATCGCAGCGTTGCGCAAAATAACTTTTTAGAGAGTGCGGCTGACCGTAGCCAGCCGCGAATCTCACATTTTGAAGGTCGGGGCGGGAGCCACCTCCCGCACCGACGCACATCATTTGTATTTAAAGCCAACGTCGAAAGGAAGGGTTTGCGTATTGCTTATCGAACGAGGCTAATTTCGAGGTCAAGGGATCGGCTACCAGCCTGGACGGCCCCAGCCGCCACCCCAGCCACCGCCGCCCCAGCCGCCGCCACCCCAGCCGCCGCCGCCCCAGCCCCAAGCCGGACGGGCAGGCCACCAGCGCACGCCGCAACCGTAGCCGTAGTATCCGCAAGGACGATAGCACGGACGGTAGTAGCCGCAACCGCCGCCCCAGCCGCCGCCCCAACCCCAGCCGCCGCCGCCCCAACCGCCGCAGCCGCCGCCCCAGCAAACTTTTTCGACCGCACCTGTTGCGACAGCCTGCTCGGTCTGCACGGAAGCAGGCGATAGAGGCGCGGCCTGTGCAACGCCGAGCATCGCTCCAATCGCGATGAACGCAGCAACTATGTATTTCATGACATGTAGACCTTTTGCTTCACGCTCCCTTCCTCGGCAATTTTATAGCATAGCTAAAATCGCCGTCGGACGCGATAGGAAATGAGCAGCCCAAGGTGACTTTTTGCTTATGCAACAGCTGCTTGTGGCGATCCCAGGTAGAGCAGATGGTGTATTGCAACTAATAGTTATAAAAATTTAGATTTTATTTACTCAAATGACACATGTTGCTCAGACGCTTCACCACTTATTTACGCTTGCTTCGGGCGTGAAACAGCCATCGCCCCCCCGTCCCGTTATTGCAACGCCGACCCGGCCGTCACGGCTTGGCGGCCCGGTAAGGCGAGCGCTCCCTGGGGATGGGGAACTAGAATACAATGAAGATTTATGCCGCCACCTGCGCGGGCGCCGTATCGGCCGGAGATTTCGCCGTATCAGGCGCGTGTTCGGGCTGACCATCGTCCTTGCCCCGCAGAACCACATAGATCGCGGGTATCACAAGCACCGTCAGAAGCGTCGACGAGGCGAGCCCGAACAGGAGCGAGATCGCGAGCCCCTGGAAGATCGGGTCAGCCAGGATGACGGCCGCGCCGATCATGGCGGCCAGCGCCGTCAAGAGAATGGGCTTGAACCGGATCGCGCCCGCCTCGAGAAGCACCTGCCGCAACGGCATTGTCCCGCGCTTGCTCTGAATAAAGTCTACAAGCAGGATCGAATTGCGCACGATGATGCCCGCGAGCGCGATGAAGCCGATCATGGACGTCGCCGTGAACGGCGCGCCGAACATCCAGTGCCCAAGCATGATGCCGATCAGCGTCAGCGGCACCGGCGTCAGGATGACCAGCGGCAGCTTGAATGAACCGAACTGCCCGACCACGATGAAGTAGATGCCGAGAATGGCGATGCCGAACGCCGCGCCCATATCCCGGAAGGTGACATAGGTCACTTCCCATTCGCCGTCCCAGAGGAGGACCGGCTTCGAGTTGTCGTTGGGCTGGCCATGCAGCACGATCTCCGGTTTCTGGCCCGGCGCCCAATCCGCCTTGGCGATGGCGTCACGGACTGCGAACATGCCGTAGATCGGCGCTTCGTAGCTGCCCGCCAGTTCAGCCGTCACCATTTCAGCAGGCCTGCCATTGTGGCGGAAAATCGGGAACGAGGCGCGTTCCTTCTTCAGGCTCACCACATCGCCAAGTTCCACGATGGAACGGTTGCCTGGGATCGCATTCGCAGGCACGGGCGTCGAGAGCGTGTGCTGCGAGAGTGAGAGCTCGCTCTTCGGCAAGGCGACGGCGATTTCGACCGGATGACGGCCTTCGCCCCGATAGGAATATCCCACGGGCACACCGGAGAGATACGCCTGGATTGTGTCGTAGACATCCTTTTGCTCGACCCGGAAGAATTCGAGCTTGTCCTGGTCGATGGAGACGCGGAGCCTTTCCGCGGGCGCCCGGAAGCTGTCGTCCACGTCGACGATGAAGGGGATGCTCTCGAAAACTTCCTTGAGCTTCGTTGCGGTCGCCCGCCGCGTTTCGGGATCCGGCCCATAGACCTCGGCAAGCAGCGTGGAAAGGACAGGCGGTCCGGGTGGAACTTCAACCACTTTCAGCGCCGTGCCCTTAGGCATGTCGAGGCCGCGAAGCTTTTCGCGGACTTCGAGCGCGATCTCGTGGCTCGCGCGCGAGCGCTCGGATTTGGGCGTGAAGTTGAGTTGCAAGTCGCCCTGTTCCGGCCCGTTCCGCAGGTAATAGTGCCGGACGAGGCCGTTGAAGTTGAAGGGGGTCGCGGTTCCTGCGTTCGACTGGATCGAGACAAGCTCCGAGACGTCTTTCAGCCGCCCGGCCGCCGCCTGAAGCACGCGCTCCATATCCTCAAGCGAAGCCCCTTTCGGCAGATCCACGACAACCTGCACCTCGGACTTGTTGTCGAACGGCAAGAGCTTCACCGTCACGGATTTTGTGTAGAACAGCATCAGCGAGGCCAGCGTCGCCGCGCCCACGCCCAGGAGGAAGATGAGGGAGCGCTTGCGGCTGCGCAAGATGGGTTTCGCCACCGCAACGTAAACGCGCGCCAGGAGGCCGCCATGCTCGTGCTGATGGGGCTCGGACTGCTTCCGCGCGACCTTCATCATCAGCCATGGCGTCACCATCACGGCCACAAAGAAGGATAAGATCATCGCCGCCGATGCGTTCGCCGGGATGGGGCTCATATATGGCCCCATGAGGCCCGAAACGAACAGCATGGGCAAAAGCGCGACCACCACCGTCAGCGTCGCCACGATCGTCGGATTGCCGACCTCGGCGACCGCCTCGATCGCCGCCTGCATGCGGCTCTTCTGGCTGTGCATGCCCCAATGGCGCGCCATGTTCTCGATCACCACGATCGCGTCGTCGACGAGGATACCAATCGAGAAGATCAGCGCGAACAGGCTCACCCGGTTGATGGTGTAGCCCATGATCCAGGAGGCGAACAGCGTGAGAAGGATCGTTGTCGGGATGACAATCGCCACCACGATGCCTTCCCGCCAGCCGATGGCGAACACGATGAGCGCGACGATGGAGACCGTCGCAAGCGCAAGGTGAAACAAAAGCTCGTCAGCCTTTTCGCTTGCCGTGGCGCCGTAGTTGCGGGTGACCTGGACCTCGATGTCCTCAGGAAGCGCGGTTCCGCGTAGTTGCTCGAGCCTTTTGACGAGGTTGGACGCAATGTCGACGGCATTCGCTCCTGCCCTCTTGGCGATGGCGATCGAGACGGCGGGGACGCGCGCCAGCTCTCCATTCTTGTCCTTGGCGATCTGCCAGACTTGCTGCTCGAGCGGTTTTCCGCCCACGACGATTTTCGCCACATCGCGCACGTAGACTGGGTGGCCGACGCGGGTGGTCAGGAGCAGGAGCCCAATGTCGGGAACACCCTGAAGCGTCTGACCCGCCACAACCGGCACAGACTGGCCTTGGTCACGGATCTGGCCTGCAAGGAAAGACCGGTTCGCCGAACGCACCTTGTCCACGAGTTGCGCCAGCGTCACGCCATAAAGCGAAAGCTTCTCGGGGTCGGGCTCGACGCGGATCTGATCGGGCCGGCCGCCGACGATATAGGTGAGGCCGACGTTGTCGATCTTCGAAAGCTCGATCCGCAAATTCTCGGCGAGATGATAGAGCGAATTGTCGGTCCAGCGTTCGGCGGCCTCGGGCTTTGGCGCGAGCGTCAGGCTGACGATGGCGACATCGTCGATGCCGCGCCCGACGATCAAGGGCTCCGGAATGCCGATGGGAATGCGGTCCATGTTAGCACGCACCTTCTCGTGCACGCGCAGGATCGCTTCGTCCGATTTAGTGCCGACGAGAAAGCGCGCGGTGACAAGCACCTGGTCATCGTTGGTTTGGCTGTAAACGTGCTCGACGCCGCTGATCGCCTTCACGATGGTTTCGAGCGGCTCCGTCACAAGCCGTGCCGCGTCCTGCGCCTTAAGGCCATCCGCGCGGATCTGGATATCGACCATCGGCACCGAGATTTGGGGCTCCTCCTCGCGGGGAAGCTGAACAAGGGCGATGGCGCCCAGCATTAAGGCGGAAAGCAGAATAAGCGGCGTCAGCGGGGACGCGATGAACGTCTTGGTGAGATTGCCTGAAATGCCGAGCTTCATGGCCGCACCAGCCTGTCGCCGGGTTTCAAGCCTGCAAGCACCTCGATGCCATCGCTGCCATCTTCAAGCCGGGAGGGCTGGCCGGGTTGGACAACGATATCGATGGTTTTGCCATCGGCTTGCTTGATCCGGGCATAGGCGAGGCCGAAGTGCTTGAAGAGGTTGCCGGGGGGAACCACGATGGTTTGGCGTTTGCCTGCCGAAATCCAGACGAGGACGCGTTCGCCGACGAAGTATTTTCCGAGGCCATCAGCCTGCGCGTCGGCGACAACGCGCCCATCCTGAAGCTCGGGATAGACAAGGGAGATGACGCCTTTGCCGAGCGGAGCGTCGTTTGCGGCAAGCTCGCGGCCGCCGATGACGACGGGATCGCCTGTCTTGATGAAGCGGGCATGGCGCTCGGGCAGCTCAAGGCGCAGCACATAAGCGTTCGCTGCTATTTTGGCGATGGTCTCGCCCGGCATCACGACGGCCCCGACAGTGACGGGAATGGTGAGGACCCGGCCCTGCGCAGGAGCGAGCACCTCGCCTTCCTGAACTTGCCGGGTCAAGACGGCGCGTTCCGCTTCAGCGGATTTAAGGGCATTCGACGCCACTTCGGAACCTGCGCGCGCTTCATCGAGCTTGGCGCCCGCCGTGAAGCCCCTTTGCGCAAGCTGCTCCTGGCGCTGAGCCTCGGTCTTCGCGGTTTCAGCGCGCGAGCGCAGGCCTATGATTTGCGCATCGATCGATTGCATTTTGAGCGCAAGCTTTTCGTCGGCGACGGTTGCGAGCACATCTCCGGGCTTCACTTCGCTACCGCGCCTGATGGCGAGCGATGTAATGGTTCCACCGGTACGGACGCGCGCGTTGATCTCGTCGGTGCTGCGGACGGTTGCAAAGACGGCTTTGAGGTCGTCGATGGCGCTTTCCTTGACCTCGAACACATCCTGCGCGTTGGCCGATGCGCTCATCGCCCCCGTTGCCAAGGCCAGCGCGAGCAGTGCGGCGTGCAAAGCTGATGGCGGCCTTATCGAGACCCCGTCCAAAATCCTGTTTGACATATGCTCGATCCCCCTTATGGGCCGATCCGCGGGCTGAACTGCGGCGTGCGTCAAGTTTGGGCTTTTCATTTCTTGAAACGGATACTAGATGTGGGAAAGAGAAAGTTCAAGCATTCGTATCTATGATAAAATGAAGATACAAACTGAAAAGATGTCGCAAGCTGCGGACGGCGCTGTTGGCCTCCTTCAATCGCTCGGGAACAAATCCCGGCTTATGATCATGTGCCAGCTGATCGATGGCGAGAAATCCGTGGGCCAGCTTGCTGAGCTTTTGCAGGTGCGCGAGTCCACGGTCTCGCAGCACCTCGCGCTCTTACGTAAGGACAGGCTCGTTACGACCAGGCGGCAGGGGCAAACCATTTTCTACGCAATTGCAAGCCATCCGGCGCGCCGGCTGCTAGAGACGCTCTACGAGATTTATTGTCCGCCTCACTAACGCCAAGCCCGGGGGTTCTTGCGGTCCTGCCCTTCCTCTTTGCAAAAGATCTCGTAAAGCAAGGCGATCACGCGTTTGATGTCATCGTCTGCAATATTGTAATAGACGGTTTTTCCCTCTCGTCTGGTGGTCACAAGGCCGTCGAGCCGCAGGCGGCCGAGTTGTTGCGACACCGTCGGCTGGCGCAGCGACAAGATGTTTTCGAGCTCCGTCACAGAGCGTTCTTTCTCGGCAAGAAGACAGAGGAGGAGCAGCCTCGTCTCATGGGAGAGGGCTTTCAGGAATTCGCTCGCGAGACGGGCGTTGTGCACCATCCCATCGAGCTTTGGCAGCGCCCCGGCGGGCCGCTCAGCCGCCAGTTCCCCGGTATCTGTGGCCACTTCTTGGCTTGTCATTGATTTCTTTCGGCGTTCGATTGCGATGTCTCATTGACTGACATTGCGATATATGAATACGATCTGGCCTTGCAATAATGCGCGCCTTTTTTTAGAGGCGCAAGCCTCTGGCAGATGCCGATCCGAGCCGAGCCCAAAGCTTGGGCCAGTCCGGGCGGGAGAAGGATAGGATGCTGGATTATGACGTAAGGGGCGCCGAACCGCGTACCTGCCGCTCTTCCTATTCCAGCCGCCCTCGACGTCGACGTTCAGGCCACGACGTCTCATGATAACGGAGGTCCTAACCGTCGCATCGGGCTCGCTTGTGGGCTTCGTTCTCGGACTCATCGGCGGCGGCGGATCGGTTCTGGCCGTCCCGTTGCTCGTTTATGTCGTCGGCGTCGAGTCTCCCCACATCGCCATCGGGACGAGCGCCATCGCTGTCGCCTTGAGCGCGCTGGCAAATCTTATTCAGCACGCTCGAGTCCGGAACGTGAAATGGCAATGCGCGGCCGTTTTTGCGTTGACAGGCGTAGCTGGCGCATTCCTCGGTTCAAGCATCGGCAAAGCCTTCGACGGGCAGAAGCTCCTTCTGCTCTTCGGCCTCTTGATGATCGTGATCGCCGTTTTCATGGTCAGTCGTAAGGGAAATCTGGGAAGCCCCGCTGTGAGGCTCACGACGAACTCTGCCCGCAGGCTCTTGCCGCCCTTGACCGGCTACGGCTTAGGCGTGGGTATGCTTTCCGGCTTCTTCGGCATCGGCGGCGGCTTTCTGGTGGTTCCGGGGCTGATGGCGGCTACGGATATGCCCATGCTTGCAGCGGTCGGCTCATCCCTTGTCTCTGTCACTGCGTTCGGTTTCACGACGGCCACCAATTATGCGCTCTCAGGCCTCGTCGACTGGGACCTCGCAGGCTCGTTTGTCGGCGGGGGGATTGCGGGCGGCTTTTTCGGGAGCCGCGTGTCCAGAAGCCTCTCGGGAAGAAAAAATCAACTCAGGCTCATCTTCGCCGGGATCGTCGCGGCGGTCGGCATTTATGTAACCGCGCGCGGCATCATCACCATCACGGGCGGCGATCTCATTGCACATTGAAGGCAAAAAACAAGGGAGAACGGGAGACCATGGTCGAGACGAGTGCAAGTGTGTGGAGCGAACGGCGCTCGCGCATGGGAGCTTATTTGCCGGGCTTCATGCTCAGCCTGGTTTTAGCCATGGCGGGCAATTTCATCTCCATCGGTTATGGCGGCCCGACCATCCTGTTCGCACTTCTCCTCGGCATGGCCTTCAATTTCGTCACGGAAGATAAGCGCTTTGCGCCGGGGTTGCATTTCACCGCCAAGGAGGTTTTAAGGATTGGGGTAGCGCTTCTGGGCGCGCGCATCACGGCCTCTCAGATCACTGGACTTGGCTGGTCAACGCTTGCAGGTGTCAGCGCCGCAGTCTTATTGACCGTCGCAGTTGGCTTTCTTGCCGCTCCGCTCGCCGGCATGACGAGGCGCTTCGGCGTACTGACCGCAGGCGCGGTGGCTATTTGCGGCGCATCGGCGGCGGCGGCGATCGCGGCCGTCCTGAAACGCGACGAGACGCACGAGCGCGATACGGCCTTCACCATTATCGGGGTAACGACGCTCAGCACAGTTTGCATGGTGCTATACCCGCTCATCACGAAGCTCTTCCACCTCGACCACGCAGAGTCGGGCGTGTTCCTCGGCGGCACGATCCACGACGTAGCCCAGGTTGTAGGCGCGGGCTATAGCGTCTCGCCTGAGACAGGCGACGTGGCGACAATCGTGAAGCTCTTGCGCGTCGCTTTGCTGCTGCCCGTCGTTTTGGTTGTATCGCTTGTCGAGCGGAAGACGAACCAGGGCGCCGCGAGCGGCGGAGGCGCGAACCTCATCCCGAACTTCCTCCTGGTCTTCATCGCCATCGTGACGCTGAACAGCTTCGGCCTGGTTCCAAGCTTGGCGCAATCGGCGATGAGCGACGCGTCGCGCTGGTGCATCGTCATTTCCATAGCCGCGCTCGGCATCAAGACATCGCTGGCGGCGCTTGCGAAGGTAGGGCACCGCGCCATCCTGTTGATGGTGGGAGAGACCGTCTTCATCGCCTCCCTGGTGATGACGCTGGTAAGGTTCGGTTGAATCGGGAATGCTGCCTGCGGGGGCGCCTCAATAGGTCGGCCCCAGGCTCCCACCAAGACGAAGGCGAGGCAAGTTCGCACTCACTCGCCACGCACTCTCAGTGGGAGCAGCGGCGCATTGTGGCAGCCGCCGCTCCAGACCGGCAGAAAACCTACCGGGCGCCCGCAGCACAGTGGCATTGGCAATCGTCGTGATCGTCTTCTTCGGCAATGGGCGGGGGAAGAGACGCTCCCGACGCCACCGCGACGACGGCGGTCAGTGGATCGGTTTCGCTTGTCAGGATTACCCGGATGCCCCGCTCCGCAAGCTTTGTTAAGAAACCTTCTCCGCAACTACCGGTGATCAGGACATCAAGACCATCGATGGGATGCGGCGCCTGACACGGGTGCTCGTGGATGCTCATTTCCTTTGGCAGATTCAGCTCGGCCGTTGGAACAGCGCGACCATCCGAGGCTTCAAAGATCATGAACCGGCGCGCTTTTCCTGCGTGCGCGGTGATGGTGCGAAAATTTTGGCTGGTGACGCCAATCTTCATGCGTGTGACCTTTTTGGAGGGAGTTTCGCGAAGCGACTGAGCGCCTAAAAAAAGCCCTACCGCGATGAGCCTTTCTCGTCATTGCGAATGCGCAATGATCGCCATAGGATGAGCTTTGGCACGCACAGTGTGGAATAAGGAATGAAGCTCAAAAGGCGCGCGCATTGAACCCGGTCACATCCGGCGAGGCCTGGACAGGCGTCGCCGATTGCCTCAACTGCAACATTCGACAGTCGGTCCTCTTCGCCGGATTGGAGGAACGGGACTTCAATGAAATTCACCAGCCCATCGACCAGCTCCATTATGCGGCGGGCGCGACGATATACCGGACCGGCGAAGAAGGCGTATCCCTCTTCACCATTCGTACGGGGCTTGTGAAGCTGACTCACTACCTTCCAGATGGGTGCCAGCGGATTGTGCGGCTCCTTAGAAAGACCGACATTTTGGGGCTCGAATGCATGCAAACCGAGGTGTACCAGCACACCGCCATTGCGCTTCGGTCGACCGAAGTTTGCCGGCTCCCGGCTGCGTGCGTGAAGCGCCTGTTGGGCAGCAATCAGCGGCTCTTCCACACACTCATGGCGCATTGGTATCGCGCTCTAAGCAACTCCGACCGCTGGATTACCGAGCTTTCAACCGGGACAGCCCGCGAACGCGCCATCCGTCTGCTTCTTTGGCTTTCCGAACTGGAAACAGGCGATTCCTGCAGCCTTTTCAGCCGCGAAGATTTAGGCGCGGTTCTAGGGTTGACCACCGAAACCGCGAGCCGGACGATGGCGGAACTGAAGCGTCAAGACCTGATCCACGAATACAGCCCGAACCGCTTTTCCTGCGATATCGTCAAGCTTCGACAGATCGTGGGAACCTGAGCCCTTCGGCGACCCCAATCAATGGGGCAAGCGAATGGCGCGCACTATGCGGAACAAGAAGCGCCTGGCCGACCCGCCACCTGAAACGCCAGGAATAACACACCAAGCAGCATGAGCAGACGCCCCGCAAGGCGCACAAGGCCGGACATCCGCTTGCGTGACCGCTTCCGGCTTTCATCTAAGCGCTCATGCACGCCGACGCCAATGACAATCTTGGGAGAAGACGGCGCCGGAGGTCCAAGGCCCGACAACGCTGGGCCAGTCTACTTCATTGACCCTAAAATCCAGTCGCTCGTCAGCGCTACACCGCCCGGAAGCGCCACGTGATGTGGCTGCAAGACGCCGCGACACAAGCGGCCGTGAAGGCGCTGGAAAGCGATCCACTTATCGTCCGCTACAAACTGCGCCCTGGCGAAGGCATCATTTGCAATAACATTCTGCACAATCGCCCAGGATTCGCCGAAGCCACGGACGGCAAGGGGCGGCTCTTCTATCGCGTGCGTTACCATGACCGGATCGGCGTTTAGCAAACCAATGAGAAAAGCATGGCTTTAATCAGCGACATGATCATCGCACATCCCGAGGTTACCTCGTTGCTCGCATGGGCGAAAACGATGACGCAATGGGCTGAGCGCGTGACCGGCCCGGAAGAGAAAGCATAGGCCGTGGAACAGCTTCCGATTTTCTATCAGATCAAAGGCAAGCCGGTTGCAGTCGCGGGAGGCGGCGTCGTCGCGGCGCGCCGGGCGGAACTCGCCTTGAGAGCCGGAGCGAAGGTGCGCGTCTTCGCCGAGACGTTGAGCGATGATTTCCGCCCCATCGCCGTGCATGAGGGTTTCGCCCATATCGCTCGCGCCGTTACGCTCGACGACATTCGGGGTTGCGCCTTGATGTTCTCCGCCCACGGCGACCCTGCCGCCGACCGCGAAGCCGGGTCTCTCGCCAAACAGGCACGCGTTCCCATCAATGTTGCGGACGCGCCCGAGCTTTGCGATTTCATTATGCCGTCCATCGTGGACCGCGATCCGCTCGTGATCGCCATCTCGACCGGCGGCGCATCGCCTGTTTTCGCGCGAATGATCCGGGCGCGGCTCGAAAGCGTGATCCCCGCAGCCTACGGGCGCCTCGTTTCGCTTGTGGGCTCCTATCGCGAGCGCCTTGCCGCGGCGCTCAAGGATCAGTCGGCGCGCCGCCACTTCTGGGAGCGCGTCCTTGAAGGCCGCGTGGCCGACCGTTTTCTTTCGGGCCGCGAGGCCGAGGCGCGGGTCGAACTCGAAGGCGCCCTCGCGCGCGCCGCCAGTGGCGAAGGAAGCCAGCAGCGTGGGGAAGTCTATATTGTCGGCGCCGGGCCGGGCGACCCGGATCTCCTTACGTTCCGCGCTCTGCGCTTGATGCAGCGCGCCGATGCCGTTCTGTATGACCGCCTCTTGCCTCACGGCATCCTCAATCTCGTCCGCCGCGAGGCCGAGCACCTCTATGTCGGCAAGCTCCCGGACGATCACATCCTGCCCCAGGAAGCGATCACAGCCCGGCTCGTCGAACTGGCGAAGCAAGGCAAGCGCGTCTTGCGCTTGAAGGGGGGCGATCCTTTCATGTTCGGCCGCGGCGGCGAAGAGATCGAAGCGCTGGCGGCTGCAGGCATCCCCGTCCAGGTCGTGCCCGGCGTGACCGCCGCAACGGGCTGCGCGGCTTACGCGGGCATACCGCTCACCCATCGCGACCACGCCCAGGCTTGCGTCTTCGTCACGGGCCACTCCCGCGGCGACGGTTTGAGCCTCGCTTGGACCACGCTTATTCAGCCGCGGCAAACCGTCGTCATCTTCATGGGATTGGGCAAGCTTGCGAGCTTGATGAAGGAGTTCATGGCGCATGGCGGCGATCCGCATCTGCCTGCCGCCATCATTGACAACGGCACGAGACCCAACCAAAGGGTCGTGACCGGCACGGTCGAAACGCTCCCCGAACTGGCCGCGAGCGCGGATCTGCATGGACCCGCGATCATCATCCTCGGCACTGTCGTGAGCCTGCGCGAGAAGCTTGTCCCAGACGGCGCTGCAACGGCCGGGCCGGGTGGGTCGTTTGTAAACGAAGCCGGCCCACCGTCGCTTCCATCTCCCGTCTGAGGAGCACGCGTTGCACGATTATCGCGTCCCTTCCGACCCATACCAAAGCCCGAGCGTCGCGAGCAGGCAGGCGAGGAGGAGCAGAGAGCCGCCGGTATATCCAAAGCCGAGTGACAGGTTGGAGTTCAACCGAGTGCAAGCTCGGCTTTGACAATCCTCGATCTACGATAAAATGCGATTGGCGGATGTATTCTCGCAGCTCATCATCCTGCGGTCCAGATTTAGCAAAATGCTGTAATTTTTGAAGCGCCCCGACAGGAAAGGCGGTGGTATCGCCTGCGAAGATGCGTTAGTCATCTTTCTGACGGACCCGATATGAACTGATTATCCACCACACTTCATGTTGACCCTGCGCCTTGCCAAAACCGCATGCGTTGCTGCCCTGGCCCTTTACGCAGGGGTCGTGTCCTTTGGTAATGTCGCTGATTATTGGACAAACTTCGCCTTCGTCACTCACGTCCTTGATATGGACCAGATCCCTAAGGAGAGCTCCATACACTGGCGGGCGATCACTTCGGTCACTCTGCATCACGCGATCTACCTGCTTATCATCGCCACAGAGATTGCGATCACCGCTTTGGCCGCCAAAGGCGCGATATCGATGGCAAGGCAGCGCAAAGCACCAGCCCCGTCATTTCAAAAGGCTAAGAGCAGCGCCGTGGTGGCGCTTACGCTAGGTTTTTTGCTTTACGAGGGTGGTTTTGTGGCTCTTGCTGGCGAATGGTTCGGAATGTGGCAAGCCCAACAGTGGAACGGCGTCCCGAGCGCATTTCGCGCCGCTACCACGATGCTTGGCGTGCTCATCTTCGTCTCGCTGAAGGACGACGAACTGCAATAAAGTCTAATGGGTCGTTTCTTGGCGACGAATTCGCTCCATCCTGGACAGTAGAGAAGCTGCGTAGCCTGTCTCTGCTTTAGCTACTGACGGAAGTTCCATCGTTAGGCGTTGCGGCTGGAGCTTGGTCTTGATGATGATGATGGGCGTCCGAACTGGTTGAGGTGGTTGTGCTGGTTGCGCTGGCCCATACGGATGATGCGGGCGTAGCGGAAGGAGCCAAGGCCGCTGACCAGACGCTTGCGGTTTGCCCGGTTTGCCCCTGCAACGCTGCAAAGAATGAATTCAGATCATTCCATAACGTGTCGAGTTGAGGGCGGATCGTCGACGTTGAAGAGGCGGCTGACGAGCTTGTCGAAGACGAGCCGGAGGAGGAAAAGCCCGCCGCAAGGGCGCTGAAATCCTTTTGCAGCGCTTCGATCGCCGCGCTCAGGCTTGTCGGATCGCTTGATGACGCAGAGGTGGATGTGGAGTTCGACGCGGAGCTGGCGCTTGCGGCCGGAGGGGTTAGGCCGCCTGGGATTTGCGCCTGCAAGGCTTCAAAGAATGACTTCAGATCACTCCCAAGCGTGCCGAGTTTTGCCCCGATTGCCGGCGTTGAAGAGGTGGAAGCCGCGCTTGTCGAAGACGACGAGCCGCCCGAAAGGAGATCCGACGCAAGGCTGCTCAAATCCTTTTGCAGCGCTTCGATCGCTGCGCCCACGCTTGTCGGGCCGCTTGAGGACGTGGAATTGGATGGCAAGTTTGATGTGAAACTGGCGTTCTGCAAGGACGTCGTGAACGGATCGTAGGGCAGAGATGTCGAGCCGGCGTTTGCGCCCTGAGGCGAGCCGCCGGCGGATCCGCCACCGTTGGAATCAGCGAGGTTCACGAGCGAGTGGAGAAACCCATTGGAAACAGGGGTGCTCGGCGAATCCAATGTTGTCGTCGACGTTGACGATGGGCTGCTAATGCTCGCCGACCATGCCTGGCTCCATTGAGAGATGCCGCCGGTTTGGTTTCCGGCCGCGTTTTGAGACGGCTGCGGCAGCCACGTGTACTGATACTTTGAGCCGACAGAGATCGACATTTCGGTTTCCTTCCATTTGGTATCGGAGAGAAGCGGCTTTGAGATTTCCGGCCCGCGGGATCACTGCAGCCCGGTTGCGCGGGCTCCCTTGCGGCGATTGACGATCCCCGCACCCCAACGTGAAAACGCTTTGGGCTATGCGGCCTGTCTCCAAAGAGAGCCTGCCGCGGCGCCAAATACGGGGAGCTGGCCTCCCCGGAGCGATCGCAAAACATCCCACCCGGAATTTCTCCGGCCCGCTCGTCGTGCGGGAGGCGAAAGTAAGGTTCGAAGAGAGGCGAGAAGACGCTCATTTTCACCAACAGACAGACGCTTCCAGGGGATGGGGCGCGTTAAATTAACCTTTCTTAACGACCGAAGGTCGCCCGAACCTGGAGGGTCTTTCGTACCGTTCCACGTCCATCTCGCAACTGGGGAAAAGTCCGCTGGGCTTACAGGTCTCAAGCTTGGCGCGGTTGGCGGCCCGTTCATGGCCGGTGATGGACGCGATTTTTGCGGGTTGCTACGCGACATCGCAGGTCGCCTTCTTCACGACAATGAAAATGGCGTTTTCGTTTGCGAGCTTTTCAGCGATGATCGCGGTGAGTCAGCGTTCCTGACTTATCGAGCCCGCCTTGGCGGGAGTTTTCTTGGCGGCCGGGCGGAGAGCGCAGAATGGTGAAACCCATCAACTTGTCGGACGCCATTCGATTTCTGGAAGCCAAAAGCATATCGCGCAATTGCCCGTCATGCGGTCATGACAAGTGCGATTTGGTCGATGAGGCGGGCGGGAACCTGCACTTTGCCCTGCCCGGCTTCAAATTCGGTGGCTACGATATCGGCCGCGCCGATATGTTTGGTCTTTTCATACTTACATGCGCCGATTGCGGTTTCGTGCGTCTGTTCCATCGGTCTGTCATCGCAGACTGGGTCGATCGCAATCCTGAAACAAGCGGCAGGTAAGCCTTTGGGTGAGCCAGTGTTTGCGTCGGCCGCACCGGCATTCCTTATCCGCCAGCCCGCATCAGGCGGGAGCCCGGAACTGTGCTCTTCGGGTCAGCCGAAGATTTAGCGCGGGATGGGGGTGATTCCCCGATCCTTCGCAGGCTGATTGTTGATTGACCAACGCGACGCGAATCACGCCATGATCCGCCCATCCGATTCGACGCCGAGGTCAATACATGAAGAAGCGGGTCTACTACACGTACGACTTCAAGGTTGGGAACACGATCGTCCATAGCGGCATCACGCGAGACCCGGCGCGCCGCGAGCATGAGCACAAACAGCGGTGGGAGAATGGCCGGCTCGTCATTGTCGGGCGGGCCAAGAGCGAGGAAAGCGCTCGTAAGTGGGAGGCGGCGAAGATCGACACGTTCACTCCACCGCGTAAACCAAAATAGGACCTTTGTGTTTCGCCGTCGCTGTGCCGTCGAACGTGCCGTTTTCACGAACGAAAAAATATTCGCGATCGTTCACCGATAGCTTTGTATACATATCCGAGACTGACACCGCTATCCTGTCACCCGTTTCGGGATCATTGTAGGTAAACGGTTCTATAAAGGCTAACTGGATCATGATTTTGGACGCTCCGGCACTCGCTCTTAAACATAAGCCGCACTCTAAGATCTCTTGCTTATTTTCCCATTAAAGAGCCCCCCTTCCTTTCAAGTTTGTGAGACACAAATTTTGCTCTCATGCTGGCCGTTCCTCTGATGGATGAGCCTGTCTGGAATCATCCGCGAGACTAATCAATCCTGTGCATCATGGCGATGCGAAGGCGCACCCGGCAGCCACGGGCAGGCCGGGGTCGCTTCGATTTCATCCACATAGCTGTGCTTTTCTTGCAGCTATTCCAATGGAACGTTGGATCGTGCATGCAGTAGCTGTTGCATAGCGGCCTGCTCGATAATAGCGTTGAGTGCAACAGGAGAGGTGTTGAGCACAGTCGGCGAGTCGCCAATATCTTTCCAATAAGCTTTGGAACCTATTCCGGTCGCCCAGGCCCCTAGCGTCTTAAATCGCTAGGGGCTCTTTTGTTTGCCCCATTGTAAGCAGCAGAGATCCAGGGGGCGCGCTCGAGGAGCGCTTGCCATTTTATTCTGCGCGGCCTGAATCGCGGTCCGTGGCGCATCGGCTATAGTCAAGACATTTTTCATAAAATCATAGGAAAATCGTCGATGTTACAGTCCACGAGTACCAGTTGCCATGTCATCCATCCTATACGACGTAGAACTCTGGCGCGAGTATGCCAAACAAATGCATGCGCTCAGCAGAAGGGTAACCGATCCGCGGATCAGGCAGCGCGCGCTCGCCGCCGCCGCCGGATTTGAGCGCATCGCCGAACTCGCCAGCAAGATGCGTTCGAGCAATGAGCGGCGCTGGCGTTGGGGCTGGGCCGCCTGACGCAGGCGGCGCCTTTTACCAAATGAGCGTTGTTATTGGTGCTCCTTGAACACGTCTTCAATGTCGCGGTAGGCGCTCCAAGCTGCTCCCAATTCTCCAGATGAGGTCTGCGCGTCAGTCTGTCCTTCAAGAATGGTCCTGAGACATTCCTCTATCATCTTCCAGTGAATGCTGACCTCCGAGACGGCTCGCGGCATCACCCAGTCCATTTCAAGCAGGTCATTCATCGAGTTTCGTGCAGAGACCAGCTCTTCCTCTGTGACGAGGCCCCGCTCTGCAGCTTCAATGATTGCACGCACGCGCCGAAGGAAATCTAATGCGACATCCTGCATGGGACACCAGGTGAGAAAAGTCCGAGCCACCGCGTCAAGCGAAGGGTTCGATTCTTATAGTCGTACATCCGCATAGGGAGAATATTATCAACGCCGCATTTCGGGAATCAATAAGCGAATTATCCTAGTGCCGCGAGTCATTGGAACTGAGGGTATAGCCTTTTGAGCTTAATGCGGGCGTCGGCGGTTGTGAATTGCCAGTCGGCTTTGGCGTGATGGGTGTTGCGATTGTCTTGCCATGCGGCGACTTCGCTGATCAGGGTTTGTTTGTCGGGGATGCGGCGATCCAGACACTGGGTTGAGAGAACGCCGAGTTCGGATTCGGCCATGTCGAGCCAACTGCCGTGTTTGGGTGTGTAATGCCATTCGAACCGTTCGACGAGGCGGCGCGCCTCGGACGGCGGAAAGGCCTCGTAGAGGGAAGCAGGCTTGTGGGTGCTGAGATTATCCTGCACGAGCACGATCTTCGCCGCGCCGGGAAAATGCGTGTCGGACAAATCCCTAAGCGCGTGAGCGTAATCGATTGCGGCGTGGCGGTCGGTGACCTTGACGTGACGCCAGCCTTCCAGCGGCGCGAACATCATGAACAGATTGGCCACGCCGTTGCGCTCGTATTCGTAATCGTGACGCGCTTTGCGTCCAGGCGCAGCGGGAAGAGGGGGGCGCGTCTCGACGATCATTTGCTTTGAGGTCTCGTCGAGACACACCACTGGGCGCAGCGGATCGTGCGGCCGTTGATAGACTTCCAGCACGTCTTCCATGTTGGCGACAAAAGCCGCGCTGGCCTCGGGCGCGATTACCCATTGCTGTTTGAGGTGCGGCTTGAGAATGTTTTTTTGAGCGTCCGTCCAATGGTGTTGTCGCTGGCTTTCTCGACGATGTTCAGTTCGACGACTTTCTCTTCGAGCAGGCTCAGAGTCCATCTGGCGTAGCCCGCCGGAGCAGGCCCACAGGCCAGCGCGATCAATTTCGCTTCCGCAGCGCCATCGAAAATCCGGGGACGGGCAGAGTTCGGATTGTATTTGCGCGTCAGCGCCGCCTCGAACCCTTCCTCCACCAAGTGCCGTCGCGTTCGCTCGATGGTGGCGACGCTGGTGTCCAGAGCCTCCGCGATCCGGCTGTCGCTCCAGCCTTCGCCCGCCTCCGAGACATCCGCCTTCAAGAGGATGCGCGCCTTCGTCAGCAATTGCGCTGCCCGATTTCCCGAGCGGATCAGGGACGCAAGCTGCTCTCGCTCCTCTGCGCTCAGCCTCACAACGTATTTCTTAACGGCGATCTTTTTCCCGGCCACGAATCACCTCCGTCGCTGCTTTGAGGCGACAGAGATTTAAAATCAGCCCTCAAAATCAATGACGGAGGCCACTAGCAGGCTGCTGAAAAAGGCCGAAATCCTGGCTCCATCCTTCGACAAGCTCAGGATGAGGTTGAGCGACATCAACGGCTTGAACTCATGGTGAGCTTGTCGCGGTTCGGCAGGCTCACCGTGAGGCCATGGGCCACATCCTTTTTCAGCAACCGGCTAGCGGTTGAGTAGGGATGGGCTACCGCCAGGGACATTAGGCCGCTTGGGCGCCTTGAATATGACTTTCTAAATTTTTAGTTGTCAATATTTTTAGTTTTTGCGTAATTCGCGCCACGGCTGCCGCCTTCCTTGTCTATAGACGCAGCGAGGAGCCATTTGGCTCTCGACCTTCCCTTCCCTCGTTGTTTCACACATACTCCCAGCGATGAATAACAGCTCGGCATTCTTCCAACTCCTCGACGAACTCGGCATCGCGTCCAACACGGTGGAACACGAAGCCGTGCTCACGGCGGAGGGGCTCGCGCAACGGGACACCGGGGAATGGGAGTTTCCCGTCAAGAACATCCTGGTCGAAGACAAGAGCAAGCGCCTCTATCTCGTGACCATGCACCTTCTCACTCCGCCGCTGAACCTGAAGCAACTGGCCAAGACAGTTGGAGCGGACGGCCGCTTTTCCTTCGCGTCGCCGGAAACGCTGGGGGCCACCCTCATGGTTCTGCCTGGCAGCGTAACCCCCTTCGCAGTCTTCAACGACCGTGAGAGGAAAGTCCGGGTCGTGCTCGACAACCGGATGCGGGAGGCGAGCACTGTGAGCGCTCACCCGCTCGTCAACACGATGACGACGACTATCGCCATGGCCGATTTGCTCAAGCTCTTCGCTCATTCGGGCCATCGGCCGCACTGGTGCGCCATGCCGCTGAAGTAGGCCGGGAAATCCGAATAAGATCCACAGATGACCGGCCCTGTATGCAAACAGCTGTAGCCACGCAGACAAATCGGCTGCGTGAGTATAGAACTTATGGCATTTTTAGGACAGCAGGCTTATTGTCCCCGCTATTCACGTGCAAAACAACGTGATTCGATGAGAAAAAACGGAATCTTGAAAGTCAGCTATCCCAAGTTCTTGAATTCACTGAGAATTGAGGATGCGAGGAATATCTGATGACCTAAATGCGTTCAACCTCTTGAAACCGCTTTCCACACACCTGTTTAGTTCTTTGTGGGGTGATAGTATGTCGTGGAAAACTCCTGTGAGGCTCCTGTTTGCCATCGGTTTCGCTGCCGTTGCCGGGGCGCCCGTATTGGCGCCGGTTCTGCAGAAGCGCATCGATCTCCAGTTCGGCGCCGCCGATCGCTCCTCCCAGAGATTCAGCACTCTAAGCGCTGACGAAATCAACCGGAGAACGCTGAAAGCGGCCGCTGCTATAAGGGCCGCAACGAGATGATCCCTTCCCTGTTGAAAATCTGAGCTGATTCGCACAGCACCGCGCATGAAGCTGTGTTGCGCCGTTCCCTCCCGCCTTCTGTAGCGGTGACCGGTTTTCTCGCCATCTTCCTCGGCGGCAAGGCGCCAGGACACAGGCTTGCACTTCCGGTTTCAGCCTCGCGAAACGCAGCGCCGGCTTTGCATGGACCCAGACTCTTGTGCGCAAGGGTGGCGGGCACGCAAGGAAACCGCCTTGAAGGCTCAGCGCGCCCGCCTTGTCCCAGCTAGGTACAAAGGAAAAGCTAATGCTCCGCATTCAGGTTGGAAAGCGGTCATCTGGCCGCATCAGTGGACGGCAGAGGGCTGGCTGATTACCGGCGGAAGGATGGCCGCGCCAAAGGTGCGGCTTTCCGGCGGGGCGAAATATGCACAAAATAACAGGACTAAAGACTTTTATATGAGTATCTACATTAACTGCATAATTTCGACGCGTCAATGTATACAATTGTTCTCTCGCATGAAGCCACCTCTGATTGCTTGCGTTCTCATTTCCGGGCGTGCTGCTGTAGCGAAAAGAAGCACCCAACCGAGGGAAAAACGATGAAGCAATGCCAGTCCTGCGCGATCCCGCTCTCAAAAGATCCCGGCGGCGGTGGAACAGAACGAGATGGACGCAAGAGCGAGACCTACTGCAGCCTTTGTTACCGCGACGGGGAATTCATTGGCAAAGATTTCACAGTCGAGAAGATGCAGGACATTGTCGAACAAGCGATGAAGAAACAGGGCTACAGCTGGCCTATGAGAAAGCTCGCCCGCGCGCAGATACCGCGCCTGGGCAGATGGAAAAACCAAGCCTAGCGCGCGGCGTGCGGAGGATCGGAGCCGCAGCGGCGCAAGCTCAACTCAACCGCGCGCCCGCATCCGATTGAATGCATAAGTGCTTCGCGCATCTGCCGGCCGCCGCCGTCTCCGACGGCGCCCGCCATCTGCCTCGCGGTTAACAGTTCGTTCGCAGCGCTGAGCGTTAATCTGAACCTGGTTAACGGAAGCGCCGCCGATTTATTTCTGGTCCAATTAACGCTTGATTAGGCTTAACCATCCATTTATCCGGCGCAGAACGCGGCCTACGAGCAGCGTAGGCAGCCGGTTCCAACGCGTTGAAAGTGAACAGCTTTTTACCGCCGACCGACCCCATTAAATAGAATTTAATGCCCGAATTTTGGCATTAAGTGGGCTCTGAAAAGTCCGTTAAATATAATCCCGGATTCCCTTGTTAACCACGACCGCGCCGAAGTCAGCCCGCCGCGCGCGCCGGTAGCGCTGTCCGTTCTGTAATTTCCGTAGCAATATCAAAGGCTTATTCGTTAACCTCCCGGCAAGGCGCTTTCTCGTACAATCTTCACTCAAAGAAAATCCGTGACGCAAACGCAAGCGGGAAGCCAATCCGGGGCTAAAAGTGAGGTCCAATGCGCCTGCAGAAAAGCCTATCGAGGCCCGCATCCCGACTAAGCGCACGAGGGCTTTTGGGAAACCGGCGATTGGGCGTGTCGGCTGCGATGCAAAAATTCAAGCAGCAAACTCAAAAAGAAAAACCCCTGGCAGTGCGGGGGTACCGCCAGGGGTTGTTGCATGTGAGTGATGCAATCCCTTGATATTTGCAAACAGAGGTAGAAGTCAATCAGGCGCCCGGTTGTGTGTAAAACCGGTGGAAAAAGGCGGGAACCCCCCGCTAAGCTAAGGTACTCCAACAAAGGAGCTTTATGCAACTAAAAGTTGTATTTGGCGATGTCAATGCGGAAGCCCGCTCATCACCGGCCTCTGATTTTAAGACACATAGCGGGGTTGAGATGGTTCCGGCAACGGGTCTGTGAAGAGGCATGCCGCTATCGCCTGACGCATTCATGCATGTCCCGATGCTCATCGGGAAGATTATCGAGCCAAAGAATTCCGCATTCCGGATATCGCTTGCGTCGTTCGAGGAATGGGACAGGCGCGCAGCCGCCGCGGGTAACCCCCAATGGCGCCGTTCACACGAGGATCGCGAAGCGACACGGCGCGCCGTGCTTGCCGGACGACCCGACGCCGACCTTTGGGTGTTCGCCTACGGCTCGCTGATGTGGGACCCGGCGATCCACATCTCCGAGATCAGACAGGCGAAGCTTCCGGGCTTCCATCGGCGCTTCTGTCTCAAAATTGAGATTGGCCGGGGATCAAGGAAAGCTCCAGCCTTAATGGCTGCGTTGGATGTTGGCGGGGAGTGCCACGGTTTGGCGTTCCGGATACCAGCCAGTCTGGTGGACCAGGAGACGGAAATTCTCTGGATGCGGGAGATGATCGGGCATGGCTACACGCCAGCGTTCCGGCCGGTGATGACACCGCAGGGCTCCGTCGAAGCCCTGGCCTTCGTGATCGACAGGTCGAGCCCGCAATTTGCTGACGTTAGCGGCGCCGAAGCCGCCGCCATCATAGCGCTTGGAAGAGGCCGCCTCGGAACGAACCGCGAATACTTCGACAATCTCGCTGAACACGTTCGATTGCTCGGGATCGAGGATGACGTGTTTGAGGAAATACGGTCTGAGCTGCATCGTCTGCCGTAAAACGGCAATCTTTATTGGAATGCAGCGAAAACAGCGGTGGCCTGCGATATTCCGCCCGCAAACAACAGCAAACTGCCGAGCGCCAGAACCATCGCGAAAAGCCGAAGCGTGTTGCCCCAGAGCGGACTTCCGTCCGCCCACGATGCCTGGCCGAGATAGGCGAATATCGCGGTGAGGACCGCCAACGCAGCGCCATCGGCGAAGAACGAGAGCGGATTTGAAAGGCCCAGGAGCAGGGTCTTCAAACTCGCATCCTTCGAGACGTTGCCGATGAAGGCCAGCATGGCAAGAGCGCCCGCGCCATTGAGAAGCAGCAGAGCTTGCACGACTTGCTTGGCGTATGTCCGCGCCGCCTGCGCCTCAAAGCGATATTTCTCCTCGGCGAGCCTCGCTCTTTCCAGTTCCAGCCGCTCATGACTGATAATCGACGCTGAGTTTAACCGAAGAGGAGACGGCGTAGCTGTAATAGGCTTCGATGATCTTCTCCCACCCCGCATTTGGCAGATGACCCTGACCATCGCCGATGACGATGCCCAAGCCTCCCGCGTTCAGCCAGGCGGCGTGGGAGCCAGAAATCTCATTGATGACGCCGTCGATGCCAAACGTATCGTCGGGGCGTCCCCATTTCGTGCCCTTGACGGAGACCCCGAGCTGCACCGAGGCGTCGACGTCGGTGTTATCCCACAGCTCGTAACTGCCATCGCACCAGCCGGCGCGGGCAAAGATGCCGACGGTGTCCGTCACCCCCTGCTCCATGTTGAAATTCACGCCGGGCGAGCTGCGGTATTTGCGCGTCGCGTTGATCCAATAGTCGGCGGCGGTGTCCGCTTCGGGAGGAAGGACGAAGTTCGGGTTTTTAGCCTGCAGCGCGAGGGCTTCGCTGTAATCTCCCATCCGCCCTTCGAGGACATAAGCGGTGAGTTTGAGCTTACCTGGCTGGCCCCACAGCTCATGGCGCTCTTCAAGCTCCCCAATCAGCTCAACCTGGCTGAAGGACGGATCCAAGCCATAGCCAGGGGCGCCGTAGGACCCTCCGGCCGACGGGGTCTGCGACAGGTCGAAAACGCCGCCGCGCAGCGTGTAGTTTCCCTTATACCATTCGGCGGCCGCGCCATAGGTATAAGCCCAGGCGTCGCCGGCATAGTCGAACGAGCCGGTGTTGACCGATGTCCAATTCATGAAGTCGACTTTCGGACTGTTCGCATATTTGTTGGTGTCGAAGAGGTCGACCACCTGGAACTTGCCCATCGTGATCACGAGCCGGTCCGCGGTCGTTGAGCCTTCGAACACATTCTGGTCGGCGTCTACCTTCTGGGTTGCGCCGCCGAGATCGATGGTCTGCCGGACGAAATAGCGGTTCAACCGCGCGTAGGGCCAGTCCCAGCCGAGCTTGTAGGATTCCGCGCTCGGGAAGCCCGCCAGCCCGTGGGTGTTGCCGACGCCGAAGCCCTGGTCGATCTCGGGGTTGACCCAGAACTCCGCCCCCTGCCAAGGCAGTTTGACGCCCGCATAGAGCGTGAGGTCTGTGGTCTCGCGGCCCTCCCCGCCCTTGGGCAGGCTGTTGGGCCCATCGGGAAAAAGGGAGTAGAAGCCAGGATAGGCTTGCTCCACGGCTGTAAACTGACCGTGAAGGCTGATGCCGTCCCGAGTAGGAACCGCCGGAGCCTTGGGGTCGTCACCCACCGAATTTCCGAGCTGATAGTTCAAGCCCACACGCACTTCCTGCAGCGACAGGTCCGAATTGATGTGTTGCCCAAGGATCGGGGAATAGGGGCTGCTGGCGCCGTAATCGGTGTAGAGATATTCGGCTTTGCCCGTCCAGTGCCCCGTTATGGGAAACTCGGCGCCGGCGCCTGCCGCCCAGCCCGTGCGCCACTGATATTTCTGGATGGAGTTGCCGCTCGCGAATTGCGACAGCGTAAGCTGATCGAAAGTCCAGGCGAAGCCGCCCGTGGCGTAGAACAGCCAGTTGCCGGGAGCATAGCCGATGCGCGCTCGCGCCGTGCCGGAAGCGATCAGCGTATCGCTATAGCTGCCGGCGCCGAACGAGGGCGATGAAAAATTGGTGAGGCTGCCGATGGAGACTCCTGAGAGGCTTTGATAGGCTGGAAAGCTGCCATCGGCCTCCACGCCAAGCACGACGCGGTTTGCCAGCGTATAATTGTAGCCGGCCTGAAGCCCTTCAAACCAGCTTCCGCCCTCGTTCCAGCTATTGAACCCTTGCGAAAAATCGAGCGAGCCAGAGGCGTTTCCGGCAGGCTGCCCCGCCGTTGGGCTAATCGTATAATTCGAGGTCCCCCAGGCGTACCCGATATGGCCGCCGACGTAGAAACCATTCCACTCGTAAGCCGCCTTATCGCCGGAGTCTTTCAAACTCGCGTCGGCCGCAAGGGCGCTGCTTGTGGCGGATAGGAAGACCATCGCGGCCGCCGGAACCGCCGCAGTCCAGCTCTCGCGGAACCTCCTGTTCCAAGGTTGGACGCCGTCCATGACCGGCACGCAACACGTTGCTGAGGGTAAGAGGAGAAGATCTGGACGGGGCATAGCAGCGCACCTTCGAACGCAAGCAAGATCGCTCTGCGAGCGCTTTGGTTTGTTTTCAGGATTATGCTCGGGGACTAACGCAGGGCTCGTACGAAGCAGAAATCAACTGCAGATACAACTGAGCCTCACGCTCAAGGTGAGAAGCTTCGTGTATGAAGTCTACGAGAAAAGATCATACCCCGCGGCTATGCCTGAACAACGGTGTGGTCCTGTGTCAAAGCCGCCACGTTGTTCCTGTCTTGGTTGCAAGGCGCGCATGATATAAGCAAAAAGCGAATGCGGGCAGAGAGCTATTTGAAGAGACCTGCGAAAAACGGGAGTAAGCGATGGAGCGCGTGACGATCAGTATGTCCGACGAGTTCGCGGCAGAACTCAGCGTTTTTATGGAGAGCGCAGGCTACGCCAATCGCTCGGAAGCCTTGCGGGATCTTGCCCGCCTTGGCTTGCAGCATGCGAGGTTAAACGCGGAACGCGGCGGCGACTGTTTCGCGACGCTGTCTTACGTGTTCAACCACCACACCCGCGAGCTTTCCAAGAGGCTGACCGGCGCGCATCACGATCATCATCATCTGCACGTTGCGACGATGCATGTGCATCTTGACCATGAGAATTGTTTCGAGGTCGCCGTGCTTCGAGGAAAGGCCGGGGCAGTTCGAGACTTCGCCAATGGCGTGATCGCCGAACGCGGCGTCACGCATGGTCAGGTGAGCTTCATTCCGGTTACGCTGGATACTCAGGCGCACCGGCACGGCGGCGACTCCAATGCCGGAAACCACGTTCATGCGCGCCCGAAAGAGTAGCGGGCCTTAACTGCCCTTCCGAGCGCCGGAAATGCTCGCTTCATCGTGGCTATGATCGTGTAAGCCGTCCTCGCCGGTATGCGCGTGATCGAGCGATGCGTCCGCTCCATGCAAAGCGTCATGTACGTGGTCTGCGCTATGCTGGTGCTCGTGGGAATGGGCGTGCGGGTGCGTATGTGCATGGCTGTGCGGACGCGAGTGCACCAGATCACCATGCCCGTGCTCCTGAGTATTGACATGAGTGTGGGGATGCTCATGGACATGCTCGTGAGGGTGGCTATGCGGATGGCCGTGACCGTGCTCACCGTCGTGCATTGGGAAGCCTCCCTTGAAACGCGATCACCGCTCACATGATAGCAGCTTGCAGGAGAGACATGGCGCCTGGGTTTGCGTTTGAATGCCTCAGGAACTCGATCCTTTCCTCCGATTTTGCCGGAACGGGCTCCAGCCGGTCATAATCCATCAAGTGGTAGAACAGGACCGAGATAACCCATGTGGCGACAAAAACGCCGATAATGAGGTAGCCAAAGATCCCGAAATTGTCGTTGATGGCTCCGATCGTTTCCCAAAAGCTCCCCTTGAGCTCAAGCTTGTCGCCGATCAGATTGAGCGTTTCGAGGCTGCCGATGATGAGGGCCACGAGCACCGAAACGAAGGTCATGGTCATATTGTAATAGAGCTTACGGACCGGCTTCACGAAGGCCCAGCCATAGGCCTTCAGCATCAACACTCCGTCGGTCGTATCGACGAGCGACATGCCAGCAGTGAACAGCGCCGGAAACACCAGAATCGACCACAGCGGCATCCCCTGCGAAGCGCCTGCTGCCGATAGACCGAGAAGCCCGATTTCTGTCGCGGTATCGAACCCGAGCCCGAACAGCAGTCCTAACGGATACATGTGCCAGCTTTTGCTGATGGCCCGGAACAAGGGCCGAAACATGCGGGCGATGAAGCCGCCTCCGCTTAAGAGCATGTCCAGGTCCTCTTCGGCGTAGGTTCCGCCGGCCTTGACGTGCCGGAAAGTTTTGTAGACGGCAACGAGCACAAAGATATTCATGATCGCGATGGCGAGCAGGAAAGACGCCGACACAAGCGTTCCTGCAACTCCGCCGATGGATCGAAAAGCGTCGACCTTATCCTTGAACGCCGCTGTCGCGAGAGCGATGGCGATGGTTCCAAGCCAGACGACCGTAGAATGCCCCAGCGAGAAAAAGAACCCAACTGCAGCGGGCCGCTTGCCCTCCTGCATCAGCTTTCGGGTGACGTTATCGATAGCCGCGATGTGGTCCGCGTCCACAGCATGCCGGAGCCCGAGTGTGTAAGCCAGGAAGGCGGTTCCGAGCTGGAGCGGATAATCTCGGAAAGCAATCAGCGCCCAAGTCCACGCGGTGATATTGGCAGCGGCCAGAATTGCATATAGGATGGCTATTCTTCCGGCAGCACCTTTCGGGCTATCCCTGAACAGGCGAAAGCTGAAGTTCCCCTCGTCTCCATTCAGATCCATTGCCGGTCACTACCCTGTTCAGGGATAAAAGCACATTCGCGTTGCCCCCCACTCACCCAGAGTAAGATCTTTCTCGGCAAAAATCATACAAAATCGCTGCGGGCTGGGAATTGAGTAGGCAGGTTCTTGCTTCCGCTAAGGGTCAGACTCGTCGGTACGAGTTTCGTAAACGTCGGGACTGGCCTGTAAGGGGACCACAGGCTTCCTTCGCGATGGGCCAAATCCAGAAGTTCTCCGGCTCCGAAAATGCAGGGGTGGTCTCAATCTTCGATAACCAACCCGTCGCGGGCGAGCGCTCAGGCCCAGTCCGTTCAGCTTGTCCGGTCGCCCGCTGGAACCGCTGGCCACGATTTTGTGGCCAAAGAGTTCATTGCAATACAGTATATATCGAAAAGCCTACTGCTGTTGGCGGCAGGAGACGAGTTTTTACGGAGGTCCTATTGAGGGTTCGACCAAGGGTACTTTTTCGGCGAATTGAACGGCTGCGCATGGTACGGCTGGCGATGGTGCTCGCAACGCTGTCCTTTTCGGCTGGCGCCTGCCTCGCCGAGGACAATGCAGACCACATCTGGTCCGGCGGGCCGATCCTGACGATGTGTGACGCCGCGATGCGCGCCGAGGCTGTGGCCGAGAAGGGCGGAAAAATCATCGCCGTCGGCTCGAAGGACGATGTCATGGCGCTCAAAGGTTCCGACACGAAAATGATCGACCTCGCCGGCCGAACCATGCTGCCCGGCTTTTTCGACGCGCACGGCCATGTCTTCCTCGGGGGGCTTCAGGGCCTGTCGGCCAATCTGCTGGCGCCGCCGGACGGCAAGGTCACGGACATTGCGTCTCTTCAGCAGACCCTTCGCGACTGGATGACGGCGAACGCTGAGACCATCAAGAAAGCCAATCTGATTATCGGGTTTGGATACGACAATGCGACGCTGGCCGAGCACCGGCACCCGACTCGTGATGACCTCGACAAGATCTCGACCGAGATACCGGTCTATATCGTGCATCAGTCGGGGCATTTCGGGGCGGCGAACTCCAAGGCGCTGGAGATCGCGGGGATCACAGCTCAAACGCCAGACCCCGCTGGCGGAGTGATCCGCCGGCGCAAGGGAAGCAAAGAGCCCAACGGTGTGCTGGAAGAAACCGCCAGCTTCCCGGTTCTCGCGAAGCTGCTCAGCCAGGTTGGGGTCGACGGCGCCAAGGCGCTCGCTCGCGCGGGAGCCGAGCTGTGGGCGCGTTACGGATATACGACCGGGCAGGAGGGCCGCTCGATCCCCCCGACAGCAAAGATCATGCGCCAGGTCGCGGACGAGGGTGGCTTCAAGATTGATGTGGTCACTTATCCCGATGTGCTCGTGGACCGCGACTTCATCAAGGCGAATACGAGCGGGTCCTATCGAAACAGGTTCCGCGTGGCTGGCGCGAAACTCACCATCGACGGCTCGCCACAAGGTTTCACCGCATGGCGCGACCGGCCCTATTATAAACCGGTCGGCGACTATCCGCCGGGTTATGCGGGCTACGCCGCGGCGACGCCCGAACAGGTGAATGATGCGGTGGAGTGGGCTTTCGCCAATGGCGTTCAAATCATCACCCACTCAAACGGCGAGAAGGCGTCCGACACGCTGATCGCCGCGATCGATGCCGCAACCCAAAAACATGGGGCGCAAGACCGGCGGGCGGTGCTGATCCACGGCCAGTTCCTGCGCGAAGACCAGGTGGACGCCTTCAACCGCCTGAACGTATTTCCCTCGCTGTTCCCGATGCATACCTTCTACTGGGGCGACTGGCATCGCGAACACACGGTGGGGCCGGCGCTTGCCGACAACATCTCGCCCACGGGATGGGTGGTGAAGCGTGGCATGAAGTTCTCCTCGCATCACGACGCGCCCGTGGCCTTCCCCGACAGCATGCGGGTTCTTTCTGCCACCGTAACCCGCCGCTCGCGATCCGGCGACATCATCGGGCCGGACCAGCGCGTCGATGTGATCACCGCGCTTAAGGCGATGACCATATGGCCCGCCTGGCAGCACTTCGAGGAAAAAACGAAGGGTTCGATCGAGACAGGCAAGCTCGCTGATCTCGTCATCCTTTCCAACGATCCGACAGCGGTCGACCCGGAAACCCTCGATCAACTCAAGGTGGTCGAGACGATCAAGGAAGGCCAATCCATCTACACAGCGACCGAGAAGGAGATGAAAAAGGCCGAACTGACATGGCCCGGCGGCAGACACACGGCTTTTGAAGAATTTTTCCGCGCCGCGTACGTCGATCTCAAACTCGCGAAACTGCCAGCCGCCTACCGTACGCCAGAGGTTCGCGCGAAGCTGGAAGCCGAGTTCGACGATTGCATGGAAGGTTTGATCTTAGCAGATATGATGGGCCTGCGCGCCAGCGGAAGCGCAATGGTCTCCAAGTAACTCTGAAACCCGGGGCCGCCCGAACGGTGGCCCGCCTCCCTCTGCTGCGTTCAGGTTGAAGGCGCAGATCAAGAATATGCCTTCAGCCGCGATGGACTGGCGATTGCGGCCGAAAAACCTGCAACTGGAAGCATTTTTATGCGTTGGAAGAACTATAAACTCGCTTTGCTTGGTCTCATTTGGCTCGTAGTACCAGTGAGCGGCTTCGCTGAGCAAAACGCCGATTGGCGTGAGCTGAATGCCTACTCGCTGGGCGTCCAGGCCTATATCTACACTTTCCCGTGGTCGTATATGACCGAACAGAAGTGGATGCGAAGCGCCGATGTCGGGCACCAGGCGAACCGCTTGCATCATTTTCGGGAACTGAAGGATGCGACGCACCTGGACGGCGGTTCGCCCAACAACGACACCCTCTATTCCCGCTCTTGGTTGTACTTGAAGGACGAGCCGATCATCCTCACTGTGCCGGCTATTCCGGATCGGTATCACTCGGTCCAACTCAACGATTTCATGGATGACAATTTCGCCTATGTCGGCACGCGCACGACGGGAGACGAGGCCGGAAACTATGCGATTGTCGGCCCGGGTTGGAAAGGCTCGCTGCCAGCCGGAGTGACGGCGCTGCCCCCCTCCTCGACGCCGTGGGCTTTCCTCCAGGTGCGCACCTATGTCAAGGATGCCTCCGATCTGGCTGCGGCTCACGCAATCCAGGACAAATACAAGCTGACGCCCCTCGCCCAATGGGGCACGCCGGACGCGAGCCCCCCCAAGAGCGCCGAGATATGGCAGCCCTTTGATCGGGACGCCGATCCTCTCAATGAGTGGCGGACGATCAACCGCGCAATGATTGAAGTTCCAGCCGACCCGCGCGACGCGGATCTGCTTCAGTCCTTCGCTCGCATCGGCGTCGGGCCTGGACTCGATATCGACGCGCTGGACGCCAGCACCAAGCGGGGTCTGGCGCGAGCTGCTGTAAACGGGCGAAAGATCATTTACGGAGCATTCGCGGCTGGCTACAGGCAGACGAACGTCAACGGTTGGAACTACCCGCCCCCTGAAACAGGAAGAATGACGCAGACCCGCGATTGGCTTTTGCGCGCGCTCCAGCCGGCCGCAGGATTTAACGCCAACGATCCGATCGAGGCGACGTATCTCAACGTCTCAGTCGATGGCGACGGAAAGACGCTGTCCGGGAGCCATCGCTATGTCATCCATTTCGACAAGGGCGCCGAGCCCAAGGTCAAGGCGTTTTGGTCAATTACGATGTACAATCTCAAATACAATCTCGTCGCCAATCCGATCAACCGCTATTCGGTCGGCGACCGCAGCGGGATGACACGCGACGCAGACGGCGGCCTTACGATCTATGTGCAAAAAAACTCGCCGGGCGCGGACAAAGAAAGCAACTGGCTGCCTTCGCCGGGCGAACAGTTTTTCATGTTCCTTCGCACGTATCTGCCTGGGGACGACATCCTGAACCAGACGTGGCAGCCCCCGAAAATAGCTCGCGTCGAGTGAGAGAAATGCTCAGGGTCAACACGACTGGGTTTGAGCAATCCCCACGACATTCATTTAGGCTGAGAGCAACCTGCACGAGGTCGAGCAAGCTCATGGATTTCCGAAAAGCCGTCTGTTTATGTGCGGGGATTTGTTCCCTTTTGCTCCTCGCGGTCATGCCACTTCACGCTGCCGACAAAGACGCCGGGATGCTCGTTAAGTCAGACGGGATCGAGATCGAGGTTTTTGAGTTCGGCAAAGGCCCCGAGACGCTTATCATGGCGGCGGGAAACGGCCGTCCCGCGGCGCAGCTTAGCGAACTCGCCGAAGGCATCGCCGCAAACGGCATACGAGTAATCACGTATAATTACCGCTCGCTGGGCGCCAGCACCGGACCGATCGACGGACTTACTCTCCACGACTACGCCAATGATTTGTGGCGGGTCGCCGATGCGCTCGGGCTAAAGAAAGTCCACTTGGCCGGGAAGACCTACGGAAATCGCGTTGTTCGCGCCGCCTCGCAAGACAAGCCCGATCGTGTTCTCAGTGTAATTCTGATCGGCGCTGGCGGGGACCACTTGCCGTCTGCAACAACGATCGCCCTCTACAAGCGTTATATCGACCCCAACACCCCGAAGGACGAGTGGCTGAAGCTTCAGGGCCAACTCATGTATGCGCCGGGCAATGAGCATCTGGCCGCCCTGGATGCTGCGCAAGGCGAGTTCCTGTCCTCGCCGCGGCTCCGGTCAAAGCAAGCGACGCCACCCCGAAAGCGGAATGGGCCGGTGGCGGCACGGCTCCCATGCTGGTCATGACCTGCCTTCTCGATCTTATCGCCGTGCCGGAAAGCACTCAGCGTTGCCAAATCGAGACCCAACGCCTGGCTCGTGGGATTGCCGGGTTGCGGCCACAACATGCTTAACGAACGCGGCGAAGATCTGGTGCGGCTGATGTCGGAATTCATTGTGCGAACGTCCAAGCACCACTAGGAAGGCGGCTTGGGTCAAGGACGGCCGACACAATTCGAATGACAGCAATGGTTAAATCACGCCAATCGACACCGGACGCTCCGAGCGCACAAGGACCCTATGGCGGGCTCAAAAATGGCGTTTTGAGAAGGGCTAAGTTCACCGCATAATCTAATTATTTCTAGCTGGCGGTGACGCAGCAATTCAACGCCAGCTAATGAGATCGTGGGCGCATCAAGCGCAAAGGCCGGGACAAATGGCAATGGAGTTCGTTATGTTCCATCGGTGGAGCGGGCTTTACGCGGGCGCATTTCTGACAACTGCCGCCGTGCTTCGCCCCGTGCCGGTCGCCCTGGCTGATGGCGGCGTCAACGAGCAAATGACGAAAGCGCTCACAGAGCCGGCGGCCACGCCGCCTCCAGTCCCCAACGATTTTCGTCGCACGCAAAGTCATCACCATGGAGCCTGGCAATCCGTCGGGCGACGCGGTCGCGATTTCCGGCAAGCGCATCGTCGCCGCCGGCAAGCTCGAAGACGTGAAGAAGTCGCTCGGGGATCGTCCCTACACCGTGGACGGTACCTTCAAGTCGAAGATCGTCAACGCCGGCCTTCCTCGATCAGC
>CAVXRT010000050.1:0-38186 GCA_963764115.1 uncultured Alphaproteobacteria bacterium | reverse complement strand
CCTCTTCTGGGCACCATCTACACCGTAATTTGCTGTTATCTCATAAGTTTGTCGGGTGGGACACAACCCTCGCTGTGGCGGATGGAGCGGCGGCCGAAGAGCCTGCGGATGAGAACATCCGTTCGATCCGCCCCGTAAATGGACTGGCGCCGAAGCATCTGGATGCCCTGCTCGGACGGCGTGCTGCGCGGGACTTGCGCCGCAGCCAGCCGCTTCCCTGGGCCTGGAGCGACATCAGCGAACTTGCCTCGGGCTGTACCAGAGGATCGCTCCTTTAATCGGACGCAGGCTGGATGCATTTTTGTATGCAAGTTGCGCAAAGCCACCTCTGCTTGTCAACCTGTCCCTGACGTTTTCGTCGGCACTTCTTGATCTGAAAAATCTTCGGCGAAAACGCCTTGCGGGCAGGTTAACACAGCATGACCCCACTCCAACCCTTGCTAAATAAGGGGAAAATACCGAACGGGACGCCATCGCCCCGCCTGTGCCGCAGCTTTTCGGGCTGGCGAAAGCGTTAACTCGTGAACTTGCAAACATATTTAACGGACTTTTGCGAGCCGACTTAATGCCAAAATTCCGGCATTAAATTCTATTTAATGGCGCTCAGGGGAAGTCAGAACGCTATTGTTTTTCAATTACTTAGATGAGACCGCCTACGGCCAGCCGTAAGGCGCGGCGCTCCTCCTTTCGCGCCGGGTAGACGCTTTCTTAAGCATACTCAGGCTGGAAATAAATCGGGCGCGCCCCCGTTAACCACGTTGTATTAACGCTTACGGGGAGTTGACGAACGGTTTACCTTTAGAGCGTCGTGCGTCCCGATGATCGTCACCCCGGAATGCGCCTCAGCGCATATCCGGGGCCGTTACAAATCGAAGCGCCTGTTGCGATCCCGGATACGACGCAGGCGTCGTTCCGGGATGACGAGCTCTAGGCGTGCGGCGAGCGCCGTGCAGGCATGGGCAGATTGGCGAAGCATGCCTCAAAAGATCCCGCGTTCAATCGGATACGGGCGTCATCGTGATCGTCGCCCGGAACGCGCCTCGGCGCATTCGGGGCCCGCAACCGGTTCCGATTTCGCGCATGCCGCGCTAGACTAAGCATTGGTATGAGGAATGGCGGCGGGAGGATCGGCGCTTTTGCACTCCTTCATGGGAAAGCGCATGCGGCCGATCGCGTAGCCTGCGGATGCGCAGCCCAATCCCCAGATGATGGCGGCGCTTCTTCCCAGCCCGCTCATGTCGAAACGCACGATGGCATCGCCGATCCCCTTTGCGACGCCGGTGGAGAGCGTGCGCAGAACATAGCTTCGTTCCGAGGAGAGGCCGCGATCCGTCCCGACAAGCTTCGCCAGATAGGCCTTTGAAAGTCCCTCGGCGTAGCAGCGTAGCGTGAAGTACGACCAGGTTAGCCGGGCCATCGGCACTTTGTGATAGATTACAGCATCGGGCTGAAAGACAAATCTGGCGTCGCCCACGATTTTGCGCGCTCGGATGCAAAACTCGGTCTCTTCGCAGGAGATCGGCGCCTTGCCTTTCTTGCGGCCCAGCAGGCTGTTGAAACCGCCGGCGAGCTTTAAAGATCGCGGCGCAAGCCGCATGCTCCTCCAGAGAGATTTCGAACCTCCTGCCGCTGTTTCGGCAGGCCTCGATAGGAGCAGCCGACCACCCATAAGAATTCGTCTGGGAACCATCGCGGGCGTCGCCCAATCCAAATGGGCTCCACCCTCGCCGTTGCTCCCACGATTCCGGGTTTTTCGCACTCTGAAAGCAGGTGGGAGGTCCAATGTTCATCTGCTATCGCATCGTCGTCGAGAAAGGCGACGATCTGGCCGTGGGAGACTGCAATACCGGAATTGCGCGCGCCTGACAGGCCTTGCTCTTCCTGGTTGGAAACCACAACGACATCTTGAAACGCCATCCTCGCTCTGTCTTCAAGCTCGCGATTATGATCGCTGACAAGAATTATTTCTTCGGGCGGCGGTTCCTGTCTTCGGGCGGAGTCGATTGCCTCGCAGATGTCCTGCCAGCGGTCAATCGTATAGGCGCAAATGATGATCGATACTGGCGACTTGGCTGCGCTCATTGCCGGGTCCCATGCATAGCTTGACGAACGAATTTCCCGATGCGGGACCTTGCTCTGTCGACCATCAGCGGGATGAGGGGAGGCCCTCCTTCCAAAAGCGCCCTGATTTGCGTATCTCTGGCGCCGTGCCGCACGATATGCCGCGAAAGCGCGAAACGGTCATCCGCGGCTGAACTCATCGCGTAGCGAACCGCACACGCGCAATCGCATCCGGCTTCATCCACGAGGCTGCGAACAGGCTTATTGTAAAAGCCGTATGGGTACGCGAAACTTCGCACTGCAATCCGAGCTTGTCTTCGAGCGCGTGTTTTGACCCGGCGATTTCTTCTTTCGCCTGCGATGCCGGGATACAATCAAGCTGAGGATGAGTAATTGTGTGGGCGCCGATTTCGATCCCGAGATCGCGGATCTCCATGAGTTGGGGCCAGTCCGGGCATTTAGCCGCTGCCTTCACCAGATTTCGAGAGCCAGGTCGAAGTTCCGCCAACGCTGCCAGTAACAACATAGAGGGTCGCCGTCGCGCCATGTCTCATCAAAATGGGTAACGCAGCAGAATAAAAATCCTGGAAGCCGTCATCGAAGGTGATGACGACGGCATTTTGCGCGACTTCCGGGTCTCTCTTGAGAGCATCCAGAAGACCGCTCACCGTCCAGAAGCGATAGCCGCTCTCTTGAATGAAGCTGATATGCTCCTCAAAATGCTCAGCCAAAGCCGCAAAAGGACGGAACTCACTTGAAGCGTTCGAAGAAATACTGTGATACATCAAAATCGGGAACATTTTTTATGGTTCTTTTGTGCTCCGGAACGCGCCGAACCTCCGGCGCGAAAAATTATTCCTGCGGAGGCGCAACAGGCGCGCAAGGCATCACTCCAGTGTTACTCCAGCCATGCGTGATCGCTTCATGCGGCCCACTGCCCCAGAGGTGAAGACGCCGGCGGCAGCGCCCCGGTTGGATTGGGAACAATGCCGTCCAATCAAAACGAGGGGTGGGGCCGCATCCTTGAGCGTAGCATATGCGCCGGATGGCATTCGCATACCTTTATGACAATCGATATTATCAGCAAAGATAATACGTCCGAGGTGTAACCGCGCAAGGGTGCAAGAAGAGGTACCCCTCACAAGTTGTGGGCTTCAACTCTCCCGATCCCGCGCGCCCTCAACCCGGAATGCATCATAGGCCCACACCTCGCATGATTCTATATGGTTAGTTAATTATTTTCCGCATTGTTATCAATTGTTTATTTGGATATCGTAAAATCCACTACATCCCCAATCATGCGTGCCGCCTCAAGACAGAATGCGCGAATGGGGCAAACGGACACACCTATCTTTCTATCGGCGTGGCGGTCCTGGCTGGAACTCAGCGAGCTTCGTCCGGCCTTCCGGTGTCATTTTCCCGGCTGCGGACGCGATCACCTCCTGCAACAGCTTGTCGAGACGAAAATGGGCCGCCTCCGCTTCTGATATGGCCTGCCGCGTGGCTTCGAGGTTGTAAGGCTCGGCGCTCAAGGCCAGACGCACGGCATCGCGTGTGCGATGCGCGGCTTTATGCTCCTCCTCGATAGCGTCTGCCTTTTTGCCGAATTCCGTCTGAAGCACGTTTGCATCTTCAGCCGGAAGCCGGGCTGCAAGTTTCTTGAATTGGTGCGCTGGTCCGCCTTTCCCGAGAGACTCCTCCTTATGCAAATCCTTATGCAAAGCGGAACCCGTCATATAGGCCGCAATGCCGCAGATCAGAAACACGTTCAAGGCGAGGGACCACAGCGTGAGCCTGCGCCAGGGGGCAGCTTCTGCTACAAGGGTCTTTTGATCGCTCATCAGAATGTTCCGATTGCGGTGTCAGTTTGAAATATGACGGCCGTCACGTCCGTACTGGATTCTTCGGAGGCGGCCATCAGCGCCTGACGGTCATCCAGCATGCTTTTTTGCGCCCAGAAGAGACCCAGGGCGACGCCAAGAGCAGCCGCGAAGGAGAGCGCAGCAACCCGCGGCGCCAGCGCTCCCTGCATGGGCAGGAACGTCCAGAATTTCGGGCGCATCCGGCTGGCTGCGGCCTTAACCGGAAGCTTCCTGTCTTGATGCGCCTGCGCCGGCAGCTTTTTGGGCAGTCCGGCAAGGATGCGGGACGCGACGTCGTCGTGATTGCCTGCCGGGGGCTCGCTGAAGCTGTGTTTGATCGAGCCGTCAAGGCGGCGCGCCACCTCAAATGCCCCCGCCGCGCTTGGGTCGCTGGCGATAAGGCGCTCGGCCGCTATCCGGTCAGCGCCGGGCCATGTCGCCAGATCGCTGCCGCGGATGTCGAGAAGGTCTTGAAATTGTTCGCGGTTCATGGCCAGTTTCCCTTACCCTATCGCGTCAGGAGTTGCGCCTAGCTCCGCCCGAAGCGAGCGCTTGGCGCGAATAAGCAGAGCTTCGACGCTTGAAATGGTCGTATCGAGCACGGACGCCGTTTCGGCGTTGCTCAGTCCGTCATAGTAGGTGAGCACAATGGCGGCCCGCTGCCGGTCCGGAAGCCCCGCGATCGCCTTTGCGACAAGGCTATCGGTTTGGCGCCTCTCAAGCTGATCGGCGGCGGATGGCGACGGATCGGGCGGATCTAAGGCCTCGTCAAGCGGCGCCAAACTTTTCTGGCGCTTCCTATTGAGGCAAAGATTGAAGGTCACGCGATAAAGCCACGTCTTGAAGGCCGCATCGGGACGCCAGCGAGGCGCACTGATCCAAACCCGTAGCATGGCTTCCTGCACAAGCTCTTCCGCATCCGCATCATTTCCGAGCATGCGCCTTGTGAGCGCGAACGTCTTCGCGGCGTGGCGTTCCACGAGACGCCGGAAAGCGGATTCGTCGCCTTGGGCTACGCTCAGCATCAAATCCTCGTCGCTCTTCTTTTCCAAGCCGTTCAATTCCTGCCGAGTTCCTGCGCCAAGGACAAGAGCGTGGGGCCATCCCCATGCCTGGACCATGACACCGCGATCGGCTTCGTCAATGCCTCTGCTGTCTTGTGCACACACCCCCCCGGCAGCCACACGGATTAGTTCAAAACGTGACCCCATCCTTCGACGGGCTCAGGATGAGGGCCAAGCGATTTCAATGGCTTGGACCTCATGGTGAGCTTGTCGAACCATGGCGACATCACTTTTTCAGCATCCTCTCAGGTCCGGCCGGACAGACCCTTTCTCCGGCTTGAACCCGCCTCACGTCGAAATCCTGCGCGAAGCGGAAAAATTTTGTCGAGCGAAACTTCCAAGCGTCAGCGCAGGAAATCGGAAACGGCCGTGTTCAAGCAAGCGAACCCCTCTTGCCGCGGGATTTTCGGTTTCCAAAAGTGACGCGGCGGGCGGGGACTGACAACAATCATGAATGGAGAATTCCGTGGACCGTGACGATTACACTTCGGGCGCGAAGTCGCTGCATTGGCTGATCGCGCTCCTGATTTTTGTTCTTTTCCCTCTGGGCTGGGTGATGGGCGATTTTTCCGGCATCCAGAAGTTCCAAGCCTACAATCTGCATAAGTCGCTCGGCATCACCGTGCTGGCGCTGATGGCGCTCCGGATTGTGTGGCGCGGGTTTTATGGCGCGCCCGCTCTGCCGTCCACGATGCCCGCGCTGGAGCGCACTGCCGCCAAGTTTGGACATCTCGCCCTGTATGCGCTGCTCTTCGCGCTGCCCTTGGCCGGCTGGGCGGTGATTTCGACCTCGGACAAGCCATCGCTTCTGTTCGGGTTTACGGACATTCCACGCCTGCCCTGGCTTAGCGATCTCTCCGCCGCCGACAGGAAGAGCTATCATGAGATGTTTGAAGGCGCGCATGAGGTGCTTGCCTACGCGCTGCTTGTCCTTCTTGCGGCTCATGTCGCGGCGGCGTTCCGCCATGCCATTGTCCTCAAGGATGGCGTCCTGTCCCGCATGCTGCCGCGCTTCGGGCGTGATGCCGGGTCGCCATCGCAGTCACTGCTCGCCAAGAGTTGGTGAGCCTGCCCAATGGCCGCCCATCGGGATCGCAGGCTTTCGAGCCTGCGAACGAAGGGACGTTGCGTGATGGGAAGGAGGCGGGAATGTTAAAAGCAGCAACCTTCGACGGCTTAAGCCAACCGGACCAGCCTAGTTGGGACGCAATCATCCTCGCAGCTTGTGCTGTGGGGCGCTCTTTGGGCCGCCCGGCGCGTTCGGCTTGTCGGCCTCTATGACTTGTTCCGGCTGAGGGCTTTCAGGCTGCCGATAAAGTCGCGCATGCCGCCCCGGAGCGGATCGAAGAGCGGGTTATCCTTCTCCTGCAACATCACTTCGCCGAGCAGTTTCAGCCCGACGACCGTCGATGCGGCGGCATCAGGCGCCAAGCCGGCGCCGCCGCGCGCCCGCTCCACAAGGGCAAGAATGTCATCGTGGTTCGTGGCTTCGAAAGAAAGAGAAGGCCGCGGCGGAGCATCCTCGCCCGGCGTGCCTGTTGGCGTGACTGTAATGCGATAGCTGTAGTGACGTTTTGTCATAGCCGTGTCTCCGGTGTTTTAAGATCTTTGCGCAGGGCAGCGGCATTGTTCTGCTCTCTCACTTTTCGAAGCCGGAGAGGCGAGCCTGCTCTTCAGCGCAATGCTTGAGCATTTTCCTTATTTCGAGGTCGCTTGAGTTGGCAGGCGCGGCAGCAGCTAAAACCGGCAACGCCACCATGAATATTACAAGAGCGGTAAGCATGATAACTCCAAAGACCCCCTCTTCGGCTGCCGTGAATTCGGCTACGCCCCAGTGCGGGGCGCCGGATTTAGGTCTCTTCTCTTGAACACCGCTCCCGGCGTTTCCCTGCGCTCAGCGAGGTGAAGGAATAGATGGTTTGCTCTCCGGGCGGGGATATGAGCCTGAGGCATCACAATACAATTTTTACGAAGCCATTTCGCGTACCACATCGATTTTATATGGAGCACTGAGCATTCTCATAGCCATGGAAAACCAACTCATCTTCGACCTCACAAACGCAGGCTACCCCTGGCGATGCCTGGTGATAGGATTGGCTGTGGCTGGAGCGATAGGACTTGCAGCCATGTTCGCGACGCCAAGGAGCGATCTCCGGCATTTCTGCATAGCCTCTTCCAGCTTGTTCTTGATCTGGATTGGCGTCCTTGCCGGCACAACCTATCCAACCTATTCCGCACTCGCGGAGGCCGAGCAGCACGGGAACCTGAGCGTCGTCGAGGGGACCGTCAGCGATTTTCATCGAGGCGCCGGTTTCAGCAAAGAGCGTTTTTGCGTCGATCGGCAATGCTTTCAGTACACCCCCGAGCCGCTGCCGGTGAGTTTCATGAACAGCCCTCTCCAAGGCGGCCCTGTCATCAGGGATGGCTTGCACGTTCGGATTGCCTCGGCCGGTAACGCGATTGTAAGGCTTGAAGTCGTCGAAAACCGCCGCACCGCCGCACGCTAGCACAGCCGCGTACTACCGACATTGGCGCGCCCTTGAATTTGCCTTCGGCCTCAACATCGAGCCCAAACTGCTTTGCCTAAATCGCGACTTCGCGGCCGATTTCCACCACGTCATTGCGGGGAAGCTTGAAGAAGTCGGTGACCTTGGCCTCATTCCGGTCCATGGCGGAGAAAAGGCTGACTTGCCATACCGGAAGACCTTCGCCGTCTTCCCTTGGCATCACGGTTTCGTGCCCGATGTAATAGGTCACGTCCTCCAGGGAAATCCCGCAGCCCTTCTCCTCCGCCTCGCGAAGGGTGGCTGGGATGTCCGGCCGCTCCATGAAACCGAAATGCGCTGTCGCGCGCCAAAAGTTCGGGGCCTCCTGCGTGAAACGCAGCCGGTCCTCTTTTCGCACCCAGGGAACCGGCTCTATCGAGACGTTGAGGACCATGACGCGCTCGTGCAGAGCGCGATTGTGATAAACGTGCCAAGCCATCACCGGCGGCACACCCGTTATTGAGCGCGTCAGAAAGACCGCCGTTCCAGGCACGCGGGGCACTCGCTTTTTCTCAAGGGCGGCCATGAAGTCTTCAACCGAGATGTGCTGTTCCGTGATGGCCTTTGTGACTGCTGCCCGGCCGGAATGCCAAAGCCACATGACGCCATAGACGAGCGCGGCGAGCGCAAGAGGAACATAGCCGCCCTCGGCGATCTTGGCGGCGTTCGACAGGAAAAACGCGCTGTCCACGATGAGGAAGCACCCGGCCACGGCCGCGCTCAGCAGCAAATTCCAGCGGAGGTACTGTCGCATCGCCATGAAAAGAAGCACCGAGGTCATGAGCATGGTTGCCGAGACCGCGATGCCGTAAGCAGCAGCGAGATTGTCCGATTTCCGGAAGACGAGCGTCAGGCCGATCGTCACGATCATCATGAGCCAATTCACGGTGCCGACATAGATCTGCCCGTAGCCAAGCGCGGAGGTCTGCGTGATGCGAAGGCGCGGGAGCCAGCCCAGCTGCATCGCCTGCCGCGTCATCGAGAAAGCGCCTGTGATGATGGATTGGCTCGCGATAATGGTCGCGATGGTGGCGAGCACGACGAAGGGCGCAAGCAGGCTCTGCGGGCACAGTGCATAGAAGATGTTTTCGCCGATGGGCTGTCCGTTCAGCACGAGCGCCGTCTGCCCCGCGTAATTGAGAACGAGGCAGGGCAAGACCACAAAGGACCAGGCAAGCTGGATGGGACGGCGGCCGAAATGACCCATGTCGGCGTAGAGCGCTTCGGCTCCCGTGACGCAGAGAAAGACCGCGCCAAGGACAAGAAAAGAGGTGAAGCCGCCAGAAAAGAGATATCGGAGGCCATAGGCGGGATTGAGCCCGGCAAGCACGGACGGGTTTTGAGCAATCCCCCAAAGTCCGAGCAGGCCGATGGCGACGAACCAGACCGCCATGATGGGACCGAACATCTTTCCGATCCGCTCCGTGCCTCGCGGCTGGACAAGAAACAGAAGGACGAGAATGGCGATCGTCATGGGGACGATGTACGGATCGAACCAGTTCGTCAGGGTCGAAAGGCCCTCGAGCGCCGACAGCACGGAAATCGCAGGCGTGATCGCGCCGTCGCCGTAGATCAAGGCCGCGCCGAACAGGCCGAAGGCAATGATCGCGGTGCGCTTCTTGTCGCGCCCTGCAAGCAGCGCCATCAGCGCCATGATGCCGCCTTCGCCGTCATTGTCGACGCGCATGGCGACCGAGACGTACTTGATCGAGGTGATAATGATCAACGTCCAGAAAATGAGCGAAAGGCTGCCAAGAGCGACGGCCTTGTCGAGCACCTGCGCGCCGTTCACGCTCAGCACCGTTTTCAGCGTATAGAGGGGGCTTGTGCCGATGTCGCCAAACACGACGCCCAGAGCCGAGAGGGCCATAGCGCCAAGGCCGCCAGATACAGGCGCGGAAATATTCCGTCGTGCGGAAATGGGCTCGCTCGTTGTGGTCATTCATTGATCCATTCATTGGACTGCGCGCAATGTGCAGCCTTAGCATTGAATGGTAACACCGTTATTAAGTCTTTGAGGCGAGATCATTAGGGACGCAAGGCAGCCTTAACCGCCCCGCGCGATCCTGAGGTCTAGCCCGAATTCGCTAAGTGTTGAGCGACCCTTTTTCCCCCGGCTCGATTACGATGACCGTGACATGGGCTGACATGCAGATCAGATCGTCTCTTTCAAGCCATAACAAAGCAGCGCAACCCGGTAATCCCTGCCGGACATCGATAAACGTTAGTTGATGAATGTTTTATATAATATCATATATGCAGCAGGAGCGATTTCCGCCTTTCTTTTTTATTCTTCCATGCAGATGTCTACCGGGCGGGTGACAGCAATCCTCAACCGGTCAGCAAGAAGGAGATGGGAAGGATCGGCCATGCAAGTACAAATCACATTGGAGCCCCAGCAGGAAGGGACTCACGAGCTTGCCGAAGTCTTGCGTGCATTTGCGACTGACTATGAAACCTGGATGATCAGAAGCGTCAAGTCCGGAAAACACACGCTCCACGATGAAGCCGGAGACTTGATAGCATCGCTGGAGATCGTTAAGGGCGCTGCGCGCGAGCGCGAGCAATCGCACACGAGAGCATGACATTCATAGTGGCTCGGCTGCTCGGACGCGCGATCACGGAGAAGGCCAGATGTTATCGCGGTAAATATGCATGGCGATATACATGGCGATCATGCCAAACAGAAAGCCCGCGCTGAATATAAGGGCTTTCTGCGCTCCCTCATATCCTCCCATAAGCCACCGGATGCCGATCACGGCAGCCAGCACGATGACGACAGCGGCCACACAGGTCGTAAGTGCGCGTTGCGGAAACATGTGCCCCCCTCTGCGCGATGGATTGCCCGTTTATCTTAAGCCGGACGAGGCCTATTAACCTTCGTCCGGCCCCAACGCTAGCGGAGCGAGGCCTTTTTTCCCGCAGGCGGCGGCGCAATCGTACCTGCCACGGCCTCCGTGTAGGCTAACTGGCCAAAAATATTGAGCCGGTTACGCTTTTGCATGGTGCTCAGCGCTTGGTTTCCGGCCACCTCATGACAGTAAGCGGCGGTCAGGCCATTGACCAGGTCTGCGGGCGAGGCATTGGGAACGGCTGCCTTTATCTGGGGAACGAGCTTTTCAACGGTCGGGACCACATTATCATCCGTCAGGGATCGCAGGATGGCCTGCGCCTGAGAACCGGCTTTTTCCGCAACTGCCTTCGCGCCTCCGGTCAACTGGACAGGACATTGCGACACCCCTTGCCCCATAGCGAGCGTCAGTGGCGTGCGGCTGCGAAGGTCCCTCACAAGAAAGCCATCGGCGTTCGCCGGCGCATTGTTTCCCCATTTCTTGCGGACGTAGTTTGCGATAGCCGCGATTTGACCGTCGTCGAGGTAAGTCGCGAACGAGGGCATGGGGCCGAACGTATCCGTGGCCGGAAGCCCGCCGAGAATCACCTTGACGATGTTCTGTGGACCCTGAGCCTTGACGCTGCCGTTGTTGGCGAGCGCGGGGATTTTCCCTTTGATCCCTTGTCCATCAAGCTGATGACAGGAGGCGCAATTATTGAGGTAAAGGGTTGCGGCTGCCTCGCTGACGCCCAGTTGGGGCGTGGCTGCTTCCTGCTTCGGAGGCGTCGATTTCAAGTAAGCCACGATGGCATTCAGATCATCATCGGTGAGATGCTTCAAATCATCGTAAATCATATCGGACATCGGCCCTACCGCTATCCCATGTCCTTCCGCGACCCCCGTTTTGAAAAAGGACAACAGATCGTCCTTGGACCAGCTTCCGATTCCCTGAGCCCAATCCGAGGTGATGTTGGGAGCATACCAGCCTTGGATGGCGGCGCCCTCCAGGGCCTTTCCGCTTTCGCGGGCTTCCGCAATATTGCGAGGCGTGTGGCATTGGCCGCAATGCGTCAGGCCCTCGACGAGGTATGCGCCCCGATTTATTTGAGCGGATTTACTGGGATCTGGCTGAAATTCACCGGGCTTGAAATACAGCGCCCGCCATGCCGCCAGGCCTTCGCGGATATCGAAAGGAAAGGCAAGCTTGTCGGTTTTCCGTTCGGAGTGAACAGGCTTCAGTGAGAACAAATAGGCTTTAATCGCTAGTGCGTCATCCCGCTTCACTTTCGTGAATGAGGTATAGGGCATCGCTGGATAGAGATATTCGCCGTTCGCCATGATGCCGTCGTGCAAAGCCTTATAGAACTGATCGTCGGTATAGTTGCCGATGCCGGTGTCTTTGTCGGGGGTTATGTTGGACGAGTAGATTGTGCCGAAAGGCATTGGGATCGCCCGGTTACCAGCGAACGGCTCGCCGCCTGGATTGGTGTGACAGGAAATGCAGCCGCCGGCCGTCGTGAGATACTTTCCTTTATCGACAAGCCCGGAGTCGCCCTGCGCAAGCGCTGCTTCCAATGACGCCGTGATACCAAGTGCTAAGACGACAACTGCACCCGCTCGATAAATTTCGGAAAATGCCATCTGCGAACTCTCTCTCAAAACAAGCGATCGTGCAGACGAGAACGCGGCTTCGGCGGGAGAGTTCCTGCAGGCCTGAAGTCGCACGGAAGTCCATCGTGGACTTGGGCGAAATGTTCTGTCTTTCTTATCGTGTCGCGAAGCCTTCGGGAGAAGGGCGGCTGCTTATAGGAAAATTGCGGGAAGGCGATTGGTGACGCCTGAATATTGCTGATGAAGACTTGTCCTCAAAGCAGGCCGGACGTAGCGAGCAGCGTCGGTGAGCTCTCGCACTTGTCGCGGCCACCTCGCATCGCATGGGCGCCATTGCCAATATTGCTTCTTGCCTTAATCGGTCTGTGGTTCAAGAACATCCAGGCGCCGGATGAATCGCCTGAACTTTTGATCGCCCTAAATGTCCTGCTCGCCACCTTGCCGGGGGTCGGCATCGCATTTTTGTTCGCGCGCAACTTCGTGATAACGACAACACCGAGCGAAAGTGCGCCGAGGCGGCGTTGCGCGAAAGCGAGGAGCGGCTGCGCTTTATCGCCGACCGTGCGCAGGTTGGCCACTGGCACTGGGAAATCCCGGCTGATCGGCACGAATGGTCGCCGCTCTGCAAGCAGCTCCTCGGCACCTACCAGGAGGAGCCAGGGACCTACGCGCGCTTTTTGGCAGCGCTTCACCCAGACGATTGCGATCGGACCGACCGCGCCGTCCGCGCCTGTCTGGCGGGCGGCGGCCAAAGGGACTACGACATCGAGTACCGCACGAGGCGACCGGACGGGACCGTGCGCTGGATTCACGCTAAGGGAAACGCCGTATTCGAGGATGGAAAGCCGGTGCGGATGGCCGGCATCGCCATTACGGACTTGCAGGGGCGGTTCCAATCCTGCAATCCGGCCTTTGCCGCCATTCTGGGATATACCGAGCAGGAGCTTCTGAGCCTCGATTTCCACGGTCTGGTTCATCCGGAAGACCGCGAGGAGAATATTGCGGCGGGAGTTTGCCTTCGCGCGCAGCAGATACCATCCTTTGAACTCCTCAACCGTTACATCAGAAAGGACGGCACGGTGGTTTGGGTGCACAAGCATGTCTCTTTGCTGCGTGACGGCGCCGGAAAGCCCACCCATCATGTCGCGCTTGTGACCGATATGTCCGAGCGCAAGCGCCACGAGGAACAGGTCAACCTCCTCATGCGCGAGGTTAATCATCGCTCCAAGAATATGCTGGCGCTGGTCCAGGCCATCGCGCGACAGACCGTGGCCACCCATCCCAAAAGCTTTGTCGAGCATTTCGGGAAGCGGCTGCGTGCGCTTGCAGCCAGTCAGGACCTGCTCGTCAAGGCTTCGGCTCGATGGTCATCTCACGGACGGTCCAAATGAGCCTCGACGCCACGGTGGACCTCGAATTTTCAGCGGATGGGTTGAGGTGGCGGCTCGAATGCGCAAGCGATAGAGTTATTGGCGCGCGCGACATTCGGAACAGGCAAAGCGCGGCTAAGCTTGACAAGCCTGCGTCCCTTCCGAAAGGGGCCAAAACGGCTGTGAAACGCGCTGTCGGCTGAGTGGCGGACCTCCGGTCTTTCAGGTCTCGTCGGTGGAGGCTTGGGCGCCGACCCCTTCATTCTGTGCAAAAAGCAGGAAGGCATTCGCAGCGATGACCGTCGCGCCGCCGATATAAATCCATAGGGTCGGAATATCGCCGAAGACGATATATCCGCCGACGGCTCCATAGACGAGTTGCAGGAATTGCGGCGGACTTGCGAAGGCAGCCGGGGCGAGCCGGAAGGCGTTGCTGAGTATGATCTGCGCGGGAGCGAAAAGGGCGCCCCCAAGCATCATCAACGCAAAGTCGGGCGCGGCAACGGCTTTGTAGACGAACGGCGTCACGGCCAGCGCTCCCATCGCAAGCGCCGCGCTCGCGGTAATGGCCGCCATTTCCGCCGTTTCGCTTTCCATCATCTTGCGAAGGACCACGAGCGATCCTGAAAGAAAAATGGCGCCAGCCAGCGCGAAGAGCGCCCAGGGGGTCAACCCCTGATCCGGCCGCAGCGCGATCAGCACGCCAGCGAAATTCACCGCGAGCACGGGCCATACCAAGGCTGGGGGGCGTTCCTTGAGAAACCAGCCCGCCTGCAAGACGGTGATGATGGGCATGCAGAAGACGATGACGTAGAACTCGGCGAGCGAAAGATGCGGGATGGCGAGAAAGACGAGAGACTGTCCGAGGATTTGAACGATCCCCCGCAAGAGATGCAGCGAAGGCCGGTTCATGCGCAAAGTTTGCCGCTCAGCCTTGTTCCCGTTCTTGAGAATGGAAAACAGCACAAGCAGCACCGTCGCGGTTGCGAACTCGACGCCCATGATCTGAAAGATGGAGTAGTCCCGCGCAAGAAATTTGCTCGCCGTATCGAAGCAGGTGAAAAACAGGAACGCCGCCGCCGAAAGCAGGATTCCGAGAACAGTCGAGGGAACCAACATGGTTTGCCTATCGGTCGCGGTGCGTGCTGTATCGCCGATGTGACTCTCCTCAGAGCGCAAGGCTCATCTGCGGGGGTGAAGGCGCGGCCGCGCTGTCAGCTTCCAGATTCGAGACGGTCAAGCCCAGGAGGCGAACGCCCTTTTGCGTGGGTATTAGCGGCGCGAGAAGCTCCACGCCCACCCTGCCGAGGTCGCGCTCGCAGGCGATGCCGGTTGGGAGCGTGCGGCTGCGGGTGATAATCTGGAAATCGAAATACTTGACTTTCAGCGTGACCGTGCGGCCTCGCATCCTCGCCGCCTCGCAGTGGCGCCAAACCTTCGCGGCAAGGTCGACAAGGACATCGAGCATCGCCTCGAAGGATGTCAGATCCTGCAGGAAGGTGGTTTCCGTCCCGATCGACTTGCGAATGCGGTTGGCGCGCACGGGCCGCTCGTCGATGCCGCGTGCGATCCAATAGTAAAAGCGCCCCGCCTTGCCGAAAACCTTCATAAGAAAAGGCAACTCACACGCGCGAAGGTCGAGCCCATTTTGGATGCCAAGCCGGGTCATTTTTGCCGATGTGGCGGGGCCGATGCCGTGGAACTTGCCGACCGGCAGCGTCTCGATGAAACGCGGCCCCATATCCGGCGTGATGACGAACTGCCCGTCCGGCTTGTTTTCATCCGAAGCCAGCTTGGCGAGGAACTTGTTGTACGAGACCCCGGCAGACGCCGTCAGTCCGGTTTCGGCGCGAATGGCGGCCCTGATCTCCTTGGCGATCCCTGTCGCTGTCGCCGAAGCCATGCCCTTCAGGTTCTCCGTGACGTCGAGATAGGCTTCGTCGAGGGACAAGGGCTCGATGAGCGGTGTATACCTCGCGAATATCTCCCGGATCTGATGGGACACCTGCTTATAGACTTCGAAGCGGGGTTTCACAAAGATGAGGTCGGCGCATTTGCGCTTTGCAGTGACAGAGGGAAGGGCCGAGCGGACGCCGAAGCGGCGCGCTTCGTAGCTCGCGGCCGCCACCACGCCCCGGGCGCTCGAGCCGCCGACCGCAACGGGCTTGCCGCGTAAGTCTTCATTGTCGCGCTGTTCGATGGAGGCGTAGAACGCGTCCATATCGATGTGAATGATCTTACGCGGCGGCAGAGGCGCAGTCTCGGCGCCGGCTGGCGGCGCCGCCTTCTCGGCCGCGAGTTCACTTTCGCTTTCACAACCCACGCGATATCTCGTGCCTCCATCTGGCTGCCGCTGCGACTGCCCAGATAAAGTGGCACGAAACAGGCGTCAGCAGAACAAGATCGAAATCCACGAGCGGACAAGCTGCGCAGAGCTTTAGCGAGGCCGGGTCCATCTCCGTTTTTTGGGCCGCTAGCCAAAGGTCTTGACTGTGTCGCAGATCAAGCGGCTGTTTCAAAGCGTATCACTAATGCCTATTCAGCCCAGCCGGATCATACCCTATGGCGTTCAGCTACCTTGCACTCGCCCTTGCCCTGGCGCTCAGCCTCAACGCGGCAAACCGGTTTGTCAGAGCGGGAGGAACGCTGCTTGCGGCAGTAGCTCTCTTAATGCTCGTTGTCTCGATCGTAATGGCCGATTTCGACGGCACGTTCAGGGCCATGCCGCCGGCCTCTTCACCCCTGGACCCGTTCAAGCCACTGATCCTCAATCTCCAGGCCGCCATCGCAACGGTCGCAGCGGCTTTTCTTTTTTGGGCCACATGGATACAGCTCAAGCGGCGAGTGATCAAAACTGCGCCGCCCCTCAATACCGCATCCACTTTCGGCCTTGTGTCCCGCTACGCGCATTGGATCACCGCGACGCTAATCCTCTGCCTCGTACCCATGGGCTTGTTCGTCTCGGTGCTGAAAGTTGGCTCGCCGGACCGTGCCGAGTTCCTTGGCGCCCATCAGTCGCTCGGCTTGGCCGTGTTCGTCGTCGTGGCCGTTCGCCTGCTCTGGCTTCTGTTCAGCCCGCCGCCCGCGCCATCTCCCGGCATGACGGTGTGGGAGCGGCGTCTGGCGCGAACCGTTCACATCGGCCTTTACGCCGTGATTTTGGCGTTTCCTCTCAGCGGCTTCTTGATGAGCGCATACGCCGGCGAGGCAATACAGTTTCTTGGATGGCCACTGCCGTCGCCTGTGGCCCCGGGCGAGCGCGCGGCGTCGATCTGGATCGCTGCCCATGACGTCGTCCTGCCGGCGTTGTTCTATGCTCTCATCTCGGCTCATGTGGGCGGCGTGTTGAAGCATCATGTCTTGGACGGGCGTCAGCGCGACCTTCGCCGGATGCTGGCGTAGCGTGAGGGTTTGCGCCGGGGCTTCTTTTTTGCGATTGCCTTACACGAGATCAGACGCTGCACGCGGTCCCCTTGGGAACCAAAGACATGATCGAGGGTACGCAAGGTAGGGAGCTGAACCATGACGACATCGACTGTCTTGATTACTGGCGCGCTGGCCGGAATTGGCCGCGCGACCGCCCTCGCCTTCGCCCGGGAAGGTTACCGGGTCGTTGTCTCCGGCCGCAATGACGAAGCGGGTAGCGCTTTAGAGAGTGAATTGCGCGGGCTCGGCGCCGAAGCGGTTTTCGCGCGCGCGGACGTGCGGTTCGAGAATGACGTACGCGCCCTTGTAGATAAGACCGTGTCGCGTTTCGGCCGACTCGACGTCGCCGTTAACAACGCCGGCACTGAAGGCAAGCCCGGCCCCGTGACGGAACAGACCGCCGAAAGCTACGCAAGCGTCTTTGATACCAATGTGCTTGGTGTGCTCTTGAGCATGAAGCAGGAACTGCGCGTGATGCTGACTCAGGGCTACGGCAGCATCATCAATATCTCATCGTTAGTGGGGCATAAAGGGGTTGCCGGTGCATCCATCTATTCCGCCAGCAAGCACGCGGTCGAGGGGCTGACCAAATCAGCCGCGCTGGAGGTCGCGAGTTCGGGTGTCCGTGTGAACGCGGTGGCCCCCGGGCCGGTCGAGACAGACATGCTGACCCGCTTCACCGGAAACGCGGAAGGCAAGGCCGCGCTCGTTTCGGGTGTTCCCATGAAACGAGTCGGGGAATCAGTCGAAGTCGCAAACGCGATTCTGTTCCTCGCCTCCGGCAACGCCTCTTTTATCACAGGCCACATCCTTTCAGTCGACGGCGGAAAGTCGGCGGCTTGAGGCTGTTTGGCTGCGGGGGGACCTGCCGCCAGAGCGCTTTGACCCATCAGGCGTGTCATCCGGTGATAGTTTACGGCCGGTTAAAATTGGTTTTGTTTTGTAAAAAGGCCTATAACTAACTTGATAAGTAGTTGTCCGTGCTTCGAAGGACTGCGGTGGGCAAAAGCGTCATGATTTATAACGGTTCGTATAATATGGCTATCGGGCAGCGCGTCTGGCGAAAATGGCGGGTTATTCCCGCTGCAGGGCGCGGTTTACAACAAGGTTTGCCCAGCCGCTCGATTTGAAATCGCGCTTGATCTCCCAGGGGTCGTAGCGGGTCTCGAGCCACTCGAAGAAGGTCATCGGCTCGGTTTCGTTTTCAGCCATGTAACGTTCGAAAAGGTAGTCGAGAATCCCGGTTTCGGAGCTCTTGAAGTGCCCGTACTTCAGGCTGAGCTGCCCTACAGCTTCCTTCAAGGGCTTGCCCTCTTTCATGTAGAGCAAAAGAGCGCTCATCAAGCCGGCGCGGTCCGCTCCTGACTTGCAGTGAAAAAGGGCCGGGTACTCGATTTCCTGAAAGAGCTTTTTCGCCTCATGGATGACCGAGGCCGGCGGCACCATGCGGGATTGAAGCTGAAAATTGACCAGCCGGATGCCGTGGCGCCGGCAGGCTTCGACCTGCAGCCGATAGCTGCCGCAATCGCGCACTCCCCGGAGATTTACGATTGTTCTGATTCCGCTGCGCGCCAAATAGGCAATCTGGGCGGGACTTGGCTGCGCCGAGCGCCAGACTCCGGGCGCAATCTGATGCCTGTTGGCATAGATTGCCCGGAAAACATGATGATCCATGAAGAACAGATCGAAATAGTCCAGCGCCTTGTTGGCGCGCCCCCTGATCCAACCTGGGGCACGCTCATCCACGCGGCGCCGAAAGCCGCGATAATGATCCGAAACCGCCTTCGAGTACGGTTTCACGAAGCGCTTGACGTAGCCGATCGGGTTTATTTGCATCCCCACCGCGATATTCCAGGTTGAGCCAAACCCCTATATCGCGTTTTCAATCTCTCGTCCAAGCGCAAAAATTGTGCAGATCAATTGCGCTATTGCAGCAAAAGCCGCCCATCCAGGAAACGGAACTCCGCCGGATCGATGAGCCGTTTGTTGCAAACTCTGACCCGGCTGACCTTACCGTCCAGATTGCCGTTCCAAAATTCGAGGAAACCGAGGAGCTTAGGATAACGGGGAGCCATATCGTAATCCTGCCAGATGTAGGATTGCAGAAGGGCAGGATGATCGGGCATGTGGTAAAGGATTTCCGCCGTCGTGAGAGAATAACCTTTGAGTTGAACGATAAAATGCTTATCGGCCATGGACACCTTCCCTTCCAAGGCGTGAACACACGCCACGGTCCATGGTAACGCAAAAAACGGGCCAAGCGAAAAAATTCTCTATTGAAGTCAGGGTGTTAGCAGCAAAGACCGAAGGCTGCTAGCAACGTGGAGGGCATCGCTCCGAGACGCCTCAGAGCTCAGCCCAGCCACTCAACTCGCGCTTCACGATGCCAGAGAGAGCGGCGATGCTCTCGGGCGAGTTGTTGAGGCAGGGAAGAGCCGCAAAACGTTCGCCACCGTACTCCTGGAAGACCTCGGCGCCTTGAATGCCCATCTCTTCCAGCGTTTCGATGCAATCGGATGAAAAGCCTGGGGTGATGACGGCGAGGCGCTTCACGCCCTTCTTTGCCAAATTCTCGATAGTGTCGGACGTGTAGGGTTGCAGCCACTCGGCGGAGCCGAAACGCGACTGGAACGTGAGTAGAAGCCGTTCTTCCGGCCATCCCAGCGCTTCCCGCAAAAGGCGTGTCGTCTTCGCGCAGTGACAATAGTAGGGATCGCCCTTTTCGACGTAATCCCTCGGAAGCCCGTGGAATGACGCGATCACAACTTCCGGCTCGAAATCGAGTTCCGCCAGCGCCGCTTTGGTCGAGATGGTGAGAGCCTCGATATATCCCGGGTCTTCAAAGTAGGGAGGAACGACCCGGATCGTAGGTTGCCACCGCATTTCCCTCAGTGCTTCAAAGGCTTTGTCACAGGCGGTCGCGACCGTCGCCGCCGAATATTGCGGATAGAGCGGAAACAGAAGAATGCGGTCGCATCCCTTCTCGTGAAGCGCTTCCAGCCGCGACCTGATGCTGGGATTGCCGTATCGCATCGCCCAGTCGACCTCAATCCGGGGTTCCCTTGCTAGAGAAGCACCGATCTTTTCGCATTGGCTGCGCGTGATGGTACGAAGGGGTGACTCGTCGCGTTGGGAGTTCCAGACCGATTTATAGGCATCGCCCGAGGTGAATGGGCGCTTCGTAAGCACGATGAGGTTGAGGATCATCCACCAGACAAAGGGATTGATTTCGATAACGCGCCGGTCGGACAGGAACTCTTTCAAGTAGCGCCGCATCGGCCAATAGCTTGTGCCGTCCGGGGTGCCGAGGTTCATGAGCAAAATGCCGACACGGCCGTAGTTGATCAAGGGATGATCTGAAGGCGCAGCAAGAGGCGCACGCGCCACCCCCCAAAATCGCTGCGGCATGAAATTCATCCCGTTGCCTCCTACTCAGACGGGCGCTTTACCGTCGACGTAAACGGTTATTATGGATAGCGTTGTACGCGTCTTGTGTCATCCTGACAACGCATAGAAACGCCCAGAAGATCACCATTTTATGCCGGCGCCGTGACCAAGAATCCATGCCGCCGCAGAATACTGATCTCAATCCTGGTATGCAAACGGAAGCTTGACGGGCCCAGGGTCGTGTATATCAAGACTTCTCTGACAAATCGCTGAAGCAAGCCGAACAATCCAACCTAATGCCTGGCAGTTCCCCGCGCGGCCAGACCTGCGGCGATCAGCGCCAATGCTCCGCTACCCAGGGTGTCGGCCGGACATGCTTATAAAACACATGATACCAATGGTCCCGCGGCCAGCGGCCTTCCATCACGTCATCGGGGTCGGGCTTCCCCGTAAAAACCACTACTTTTGTACCTTCCGGCAACGAAGGCGTTACAAACAGGTTGAGCGGCCAGGACGGCATAAGGCTGTGCTTGAAGCTCAGGCACCATTCGCGCGGATAAAACGCCATCTCGTTGATGTTACGGGAAACATAGGTCTGGCTGTTGCGATAAAGCTCTACGGCCTTCATCGGATCGGCCTCAAACTTCGACCAGAGATGAGGATTGCTCCCGATTCTGAAGCGGAAAACGGACATGTTCGCGATCGACTGTCCGAACTGCGTCCAGTTCTCGGTCGAGACGAACGTGCAATCCGGCTTATAATCGAAGAAACCGTCGATCGATCCGGTCACCAGGAGATCCAGATCGAAATGCAGGATGTCCCCGCTCAAGCCGCAGAAATCCTCCTGCCAGATGAACATGCGGCGGAACGGGCGGTAACGGAAAAACTCGGGAAGTGTGAAGGCGGGCATCGGCATGATCTCGACGCCGCTCTCGATGCCGCTCGCGTCGTCGGTGAGACAAATGAAGCGAAGGTCGCGCTCGGTGTTGCGTTTCACCATGGAGTGCAGCCGGTTGACGTACTCCGGCCCGTATCGCGTCCCCCATTTCAGGCAAATGACCGTCTGCGTCATCGTTCGCTCTGTTGTGCGATTTTACGTAAAAGCAATCTGGCGCGCTTTCTGCCGCCGCCCGGTCGCAAATGCCAAGGTGATCACTGACGATCATGGCAATTTGGCGAGCGTGAGCGATTTTCTGATAATGTCACCCACAATTACGCTCGCCTTCGTTGGCGACGCGAAGCCGCCTCAAACTCGAGTGAGACTTGGCGAAGCGCGAGCCTTGTGCGATGGCCGCGTGTGGTCTAGCGTGCGTCTTACCGGAAAAGCGCGAAGCGGTTTTCCGGTAAGACGCACGACAAAGCAAAGACTTAGAGCCCGCTTTTGATTCCATCAAAAGCGGATAGGCTCTAGAGAGGCTTTCCTGGCTTGGCAAATGCGATCCATTCATGAAGATTTGGGGACCTTATAGCTTTACTGGCGCCGCCTTGGCTGCGGCCACCGTGCTTTGTGACCAGCTTCACAAGGCATGGATGATCGCACTCTTCGACGGCGTTCAGAGGCCGAAGATCACCGTGACGTCCTTCTTTGATCTTGTGCTCGTCTGGAACCCGGGGATCTCTTACGGCCTCTTCAAGCAGGATAGCGATGCAGGCCGTTGGATGCTGATCGGCTTCGCGATGGCGGCGGCGCTCGTCTTGACCTGGTGGCTTGCCCAGCTTCAGACGCGGCTGGCGGCGGCGAGCGTTGGGCTCATCATCGGAGGCGCGCTCGGTAACGCAATCGACCGCCTGCACTACGGCGCGGTCGCCGACTTCTTCTCATTTCATGTTGCCGGATTCAATTGGTATGTCTTCAACCTGGCTGATGTCGCGATCGTGGCCGGCGTCGCGGGGCTGCTCTACGATTCTTTCAGGGCCAGTCACAAAAATGTCCGAAATCATGCCTAGCCGCTTAAAGTGGGCAGGAATCGGGGAGCGATCAACCATGTTCACAAGGCGCAAATATGTGTCGGGCGTAGTGGCTGTAATCGCGTTTGGGTTTGTCGGGGCAGGCTGCGAAACGCCTGGGTTCGATTATTTGCCGAATGTCGGCATAGCGGATGCCTTTGCCAAAAAGAAGGGGCCGGAGCCTGATCTGAAGGAGAATCCTCCGCTCAAGATCCCGCCCGCTAATGCGGCCCTGCCGGTTCCCGGCCAGGCGGCCCAATCTCAGTGGGCGCCGACAGCCGAGTCGGATCAGTCGAAAAAGCAAAACGGCGGCGCCTGATTCCCGGCGTCGCTGAGCCTGGATTACAGCGCGACTGCCTTATGGGCTGACCGGCATCCCGCATTCCGTGCCTTGCACTGGAAAATTTTTTAAAGCGCGTCGAAATTATTCGGAACGCCCTTTGTTGTCATGGTCGCCCTCCGGGGCGGCGCTGGATGGCCGGGTCAAGCCCACGGCTGTCACGAAATATATTCCGTGGGGGATCATGCCGGACAGCCGTGGGCTTGACCCGGCCCTGACATCGGTTCCAAGGGCGATACGAGCGGCCAGTTGGCAAGGACGGGAGCTTAGTCGAGCGTCCTGGCCACACGACACCCGGCAACATTGCTCCGGCTGTCCGAGCTCATCCTGCTGCGGTACGCGGAGCGGAGGAACTGCGGATGGCTGCGCCAGGCGCCGCCGCGCAAAACGCGACCGCTACACCTTTCGTTTGTCCAGGCGGAGCCGTCGGCCGGAGCGCCGGCGTAAGTGTCATGCCAGCAATCCTCGACCCATTCCCGGACATTGCCGTGAACCTGATGAAGCCCCCAGGCGTTTGACGCAAACGAATTCACAGGCACTGTCTTTTCTCGGTATTCACCTTTCTTGCCGCCGCCAGAGTAGACATAAGTTCCATTGTAGTTAGCCTTATCTGGCGTGATCGAGCCTCCCAACCAGAACGGCGTCGTTGTCCCCGCCCGGGTCACATATTCCCGCTCCGCTTCCGATAGCAGCCTGTAGCTCCGGCCCGTCTTTTTCGAGAGCCAGGAAACATAGGCCTTGGCGTCGTCCCAGCTCACATTGATGACGGGACGATCCGCGCGGCCCCAACCTTGGTCCTCCGGCTTGTACCCGCCGCAACCGCCCGCCGCCACGCAGGCGTCCCACTCCGCGAAAGTCACGGCGAATTTGCCGGCGGCGAAGGGCTTCGCAATCGCAACCTTATGCTGCGGCGCTTCGCTATCGGCGCGCTCTGGCTCGCTCCCGGGAGATCCCATGGTGAAGCTGCCCGCTGGGACAATCACCAACTCGGGACATTGAGGGCAATCCTTGAAGCTCTCCCCCGATCCGGGCTTGATGCAGGGCCGCGCGCTCGATTGAGCCACCGACACAAGCAGCCCGTCGCAAGCGTCTGCGCTCACAACCGGCTTTTGCCGCGCGGCGGCGACCGTTCGCTGCTTTGTCTGCGGTTCAACGATGCCCGGCTTGCCCTCCCGCGCCTTCAACGCTCCCTCAAGCCGCGCCATTTGCTCCCTAAGCTTGGCCAGCTCATCAGGCGCCTGGGGCTTCGTTTCCGCATTCGCTGGCCGCAACACAAGCTCGTTTTGCAGGCGCGAGAGGCGCTCGGGCTGCTGTTTGCCGTGTGTCGCATTCAAAACATCGGCGGTGACTCGCTTGAACAGCAGCTCGATTTCGAGGCCGGGCGTTTCGATGTTCTTGAGGAGCGACGCCGTGAACGGGCTGTTCCGGCCTGCGCCGTCGCTTGAGGTCTCGCCCGGCACAGTCGCATAGACAATCAGCGTATTGCTGCCCACGACCGAAACAGGCGGCAAGCCTTTGGGCGGAACGAGCGCCCTGTTCTTGTCCGCCGCAATGCGGCGCAGCCGCTCCTGAAGAGGGCTGTCCCGACAGGCGTCGAGCACAATGACGCTGACCTTGGCCGTATTTTCGATGCGCGCTACGACTTCTTGAATGGCCTCAAGCTCCCGGAGCGCGCTGCTCTCGCTTTCGGCCTTGATGTCCACCGGCGCGAGGTAGCCTCGTTTGTCGATTTGCACGCCATGGCCGGAGAAGAAGAAGAATGCGACATCGGCGCTTTTGGCTTTGGCTTCGAACGCATCGATAGCCTTGTCGAATTGGCTGACGGTGAGGTCTTTCAGTTCTGTGACGTCAAATTGCAGGCGCTGAAGCGCGGCGGTGACATCGTCTGCGTCGTTCTTTGGATTATCGAGCGGGGCGAGGGTGTAATTCGAGTTGCCGATGATGAGCGCAACGCGGTTCTCGGCGAGCGCCGCGCGCCCCGTCGCGATCAACCAGACGGCGATGACAACGCGCGCCGCAGTTCGAAACATGCCTTGTGCCCCCGAAGCGCAGGCTCAACTTATGGTTGCGCACACATTGCACAGGAAGCCGCGTTCGCGCAAGGCCAGACGGATCGTTGACCTCACGGCGCGCGCTGATCATCCGGATCTTGCGAAGCGTGACCGGAAAAAAGCTGGCGTTTCGATGTGAAACGGTCCCGGATAAGGCTTTGCCTTTCCGGAACGACGACTGGGCGGGCGCCCGGTGTGCCGTCTGTGGGACAGCTGCGGACGCTGCGTCTCTCGTCATCCCGGCCAAGCGGAGTGCGAGCCGGGATCGCAAAAATGTGGGCATTTCAATTCCTTAGCTCCCGGATCGGGCTTGCGCCCTTCCGGCATGACGTCCGCGGCGCAAATGGCGGGTGTCGGCTGGGGGACAGTCCGCCGGGACGCCGAAAGACGTAGACTTTCAGCCCGTTGCCGCGCAGGCCGCGATTGCTATATGAAGTTCCACATCATTGATCAAATCTCGCCTTGTCCCGGCAACGCCGCAATCAGCGCTGATCGAGGATGAGACGGACAGGCTTTTGCTCTATCCTTCATTGACGCTCAGCCCAAAGGCAAGGAATGCAAATCCCCTTCCGAATCCCATTTCTGACAGCCGCTCTCGTTGGCCTGGGGGCTCTGGTTCTCGCTTCCTGCGGGCAAAAGCAGCAAGCCCAACAAAGCGCCCCTCCGCCGCAGTCCGTCTCCGTGGCGAACCCGGTCGAAAAAAAGGTCGTGGAATGGGACGAATATACCGGGCGCTTCGAAGCTGTTGACACGGTCGAAGTGCGCGCGCGGGTTTCCGGCGTCTTGACCGAGGTCAGATTTACGGACGGCGCCATCGTCAAGAAGGGTGACCTCCTCTTTGTCATCGATCCGCGCCCGTTCCAGCGGGTTCTGGATCGCGATCGCGCGGCGCTTCAAGGCGCAAAAGTGAAGCTCGAATTCGCGCAGAGGGATCTTGAGCGCGCTCGCCCGCTTCTGTCGAACAACACGATTTCGCAGCAGGGTTTCGACCAGCGAAACCAGGCCGTGAAGACAGCCGAAGCGGATGTTCTTTCCGCGGAGGCGAGCGTCAGGTCGGCCGAACTGGATGTTGAGTTCACCCAGATCCATGCGCCGATCACCGGCCGGATCAGCCGGAAGCTCATCAGCGAAGGCAATTACATCACGGGCGGCTCCGGCAGCGGCACGTTGCTGACCACGATCGTCTCGATCGATCCGATCTATTTCTATTTCGATATCAGCGAGCCTGATTACCTGAAATACAAGCGGCTTATCGAGCAGGGCAAGCGGCCAAGCTCCCGCGACACCGCCAATCCGATCGAGGTGGGGCTTCAGGGCGATCCCGGATTCCCTATCAAGGGGCAGATGAATTTCGTGGACAACCGCATCGACCAGAATACGGGCTCTCTTAGAGAGCGGGCCACTTTTCAGAACCCGAATGGCATGCTGGTGCCTGGGCTTTTCGCGCGGGCGCGCGTCATTGGCAGCGGGGAATACAAGGCCATTCTTCTTCCCGATGCCGCCATCGCCACAGACCAGTCGAACCGGCTTGTTTTTGTCGTCGCCGATGACGGCACGGTGAGCGCGAAGCCGATCACCCTGGGGCCGATCATCGACGGCCTTCGTGTGATCCGGACCGGCGTTGCGCCGAGCGACTGGGTCATCGTTAACGGCGTTCAGCGGGCCCGCAAGGGGATCAAGGTCAAGGCCGAGAAGACGACCATCGAGCCAAATCCGAAAGCGGCGTCGCTGCCATGAAGTTCAGCCACGTCTTCATCCGGCGCCCGATTTTCGCAGGCGTGATTGCGATTTTCATCGTTATCGTGGGCGGTCTGGCCTATCTGCGGCTGCCCGTCGCTCAATTCCCGGATGTCGCGCCGCCGACTGTCACGGTGACGGCGTCCTATCCCGGCGCGAACGCTCAGATCGCGGCCGATACCGTCGCGACGCCCATCGAGCAGGAGATCAACGGCGTCGAGAACATGATCTATATGTCGTCGCAAGCGACGGCGGACGGCGCCGTCACGATTACGGTGACCTTCGAACTCGGCACGAACCTCGATCTGGCGCAGGTTCTCGTCCAGAACCGCGTGGCCGTTGCTGAACCTCGCCTTCCGGCCGAGGTGCGCCAGACCGGCGTCGTCGTGAAGAAGAACACGCCCGACATCCTCATGGTCGTGCATATGCTGTCGCCGGACAGCAGCTACGACCAGCTCTATATCTCGAATTACGCGCTGCTGCAGGTGCGCGACGTGGTTGCGCGGGTGAAAGGCGTCGGCAGCGTGCTGCTTTACGGGGTCCGCGAATATTCGATGCGCGCCTGGCTCGATCCCGACAAGATCGCCTCGCTCGGCATGACCGCGACCGAGGTTGTGAGCGCTCTGCAGCAGCAGAACATTCAGGTGGCGGGCGGCGCGCTGGGGCAGCCGCCGATGCCGAACGATCAAGCCTTCCAGACCAGCCTGCAGCTCAAGGGCCGGCTCGTCAAACCCGAGGAATTCGGGGAGATCGTGATCAAAACCGGCGTTGACGGCCGGATCACGCGATTGCGCGAGGTGGCGCGCATCGAATTGGGCGGCCTCGATTACACGACGAACGGCTTCCTCGACGGCAAGCCCGCCGTGGTGCTGCTTGTTTCGCAAACGCCCGGCGCGAACGCCTTATCCGTCGCCAATTCCGTCAAGGAGACGATGGCGGACCTGTCCAGGAACTTCCCGAAAGGGATCGAGTACCGCATCGTCTATAATCCGACGGAATTCATCCAGCGCTCTGTCGACGAGCTGATCAAGACCATCTACGAAGCGGTCCTGCTCGTCGTCATCGTTGTGCTCGTCTTCCTGCAGACGTGGCGCGCGACCATCATACCCGTCGTCGCGATCCCGGTTTCGTTGATCGGAACTTTTTTCGTGATGGCGGCGCTGGGCTTCTCCATCAACAATCTGACGCTGTTCGGCCTCGTGCTCGCCGTCGGCATCGTGGTCGACGATGCGATCGTGGTCGTGGAGAACGTGGAGCGAAAGATCGAGAACGGCCTCAGCCCCAAGGATGCGGCCTTTTCCACCATGGACGAGGTTGGCGTGGCGCTGATCTCGATTGCGCTGGTGCTCTGCGCGGTGTTCATCCCGACGGCGTTTTTGCAGGGGATCGTCGGCCAGTTCTATCGCCAGTTCGCGCTGACCATCGCGGTGGCGACGGTCCTATCCGCCTTCAACTCGTTGACGCTGAGCCCGGCGCTGTGCGCGCTTGTGCTGAGGTCGCGTGAGGAGAAGGAGAGGAAGCATCGCTTCGATGTTTCGTTTCTCACGAACTGGTTCTTCTACGGCTTCAACCGCGTCTTCGGCGCCCTGGAGCACGGCTATTCCAAATTCGTCGGCGTTATCATCCGGGTGACGCCTCTTATGCTCCTTATCTATGCAGGGCTGATCGGGACAGCCGCCTATCTTTTCGTCACTGTGCCGAAAGGCTTCATTCCGCAGCAGGATCAAGGTTACCTTGTCGTGTCTTTCAACCTGCCTTCCGGCGCCTCGCTCTCCCGAACCAGCGAAGTGATCCAGACGGCGACGAGGGAAATTCTTTCGACGCCGGGCATTGCCCATGCGCCCGCCTTCGCTGGCTTCTCCGGCGCGACGCGAACCAACGCGCCCGATGTGGGCGCGATCTTTGCGGTCCTGGCTCCTTTCGAGGAGCGCGTCAAACAAGGGCTTACGGCGCAAAAGCTCGTGAACGATCTTCGAGCGAGGCTTGGTCAGATCAAGGAAGCGACTGTGTTCGTGATTGCGCCCCCGTCTATCCGGGGCATCGGCACCGGCGGCGGCTTCTCCATGTATCTCCAGGATCGCCGTGGGCGCGGACTGCAGACCCTGACCGAGGCCGCCTACGAGTTGATGGGCGCCGCCAACAAGACGCAAGGGCTCCAGGCGGTTTTTACGACCTTCACGGCGAACACGCCACAAGTGTTCGTCGATGTGGATCGCGTCCGCGCGCAGATGCTCGATGTTCCGCTTGAGAACGTGTTCGAGACCCTGCGGATCTACCTCGGCTCGGCTTACGTCAACGACTTCAATGCATTCGGCCGCACCTACCGGGTTACCGCGCAGGCCGATGCGCCTTACCGCATTGATCAGGCTAAGATTGCGCAGCTGAAGGTGCGCAGCGCGAAAGGCGCGATGGTTCCGCTCGGTTCGCTCGCTACCTTCCGCGAAATTACAGGCCCCCAGCGCGTGCCCCGCTATAACCTTTATTCCGCCATCGAGATGCAAGGCACGACCGCGCCCGGCGTCAGCTCCGGCGAGGGCATAGAGATCATGGGCGATCTCGCCTCGCGCATTCTGCCGGATGGCATCAGCTACGAATGGACGGACCTCTCCTATCAGGAGACGCACCAGGGAACGCCCGCCATCGTCATATTCGCGCTGGCGGTTCTGTTCGTGTATCTCGCGCTTGCCGCGCAATATGAGAGCTGGAGTTTGCCGCTCGCCATCATCCTCATCGTGCCGATGTGCCTTCTTTCCGCGATCCTGGGCGTCTGGTCGCATGGCTCGGACGTGAACATCCTGACGCAAATCGGCTTCGTGGTGCTGGTCGGGCTTGCGGCCAAGAACGCAATCCTGATTGTGGAGTTCGCGGCCCAGCTTGAAGCGCAGGGCCGGGACCGGTTCCAGGCGGCTGTGGAGGCGTGCCGGCTGCGGCTGCGGCCTATTCTCATGACCTCCTTTGCTTTCACGTTGGGCGTTGTGCCGCTCTATATCGCAACCGGCGCAGGCTCCGAGATGCGGGTGGCGCTCGGCACAGCAGTTTTTTACGGGATGCTGGGCGTTACGTTTTTTGGGCTGGTCTTCACGCCCGTGTTTTATGTCGTGATCCGAAAATTGTTTCCGGGTGTTCTTCACGGTCACGACGTAACAAAAGGCGCCGCCGCACCGGCTGAATGATGCTCTGACGGCATCGGAATGCCAGTCCGCGCCGTCACAACATTGAAGCTGGATGATAACGGATTTGCTTGATCGGCCCGAGGCGAGCGGCGGATTTGCCGGCGCCTACCGCGAGAACGTCATTCCCGATCTCGCCTCCTGGGGCGCCGCAGGCGAACGGTGCGCCCTCGTCACACTGGTCGGCGTCGATGGCAACGCGCCGCGCTCCGAAGGGGCGCAGATGGCTGTTTCTGAAACCGGACAATGGTCGGGCTACATTTCGGGGGGATGCCTCGAACGAGCGATTGCGCTGGAGGCAGTGGCTGCGATCAATGCGGGGAAGCCGAGGCTTCTCCGTTACGGCGAGGGATCGCCCTATTTCGACATCCGCTTGCCCTGCGGCAGCGGACTCGACGTTTTCATCCAGCCCCTGTCCGACGCGTCGCTCATCCGGAATATGGCCGCGCGCGTCAGACAGCGACAGCCCTTCGCGCTTGCGCTCGATCTTGCGACGGGGGCGGCAAAGCTCCAGCCTCCGGCGGAGAGCAGCTTGCGGTCCCATCGCGAAGGCAAAGCCTTTTTGCGGGTGTACGAGCCGGCGCTGCGTTGTTTGATCGTTGGCTCAAGCCCGATCGCAGTGGCGCTTTCGGAACTGGCCGCGTGTGCGGGCTTCGAGGCGGAGTTTTACGCGACCGATCCGGAGAGTTTGCCGGGCTTGCCCGCTTCGGTGAAGGTGAGGCCGCTCAGACCGCGCGCGCCGTTTGCGGCGGATCGTTGGACGGCTGCGATTGTCGCATTTCACGACCACGGCCAGGAATTTCCATTTTTCGTCGAGCTGATCCCCAGCCCTTGTTTCTTCATCGGGGCAATCGGCAGCAGAAACGCTCATGCGGCCCGAAAGGCGGCTCTGATCGAGGCCGGCTTCCCGGAGGCCAGCGTCGCCCGGATAAAGGGCCCTGCGGGGCTCGTCACCGGGTTGAAAACCGCGCCCTCCGTTGCTTTGTCGATCCTGACGCAGATTGTCGCGGCTGCCCGCGAGCGGGGGATGGTTTGTTAGAACCGCGGCCAAGGTTCGGTCTCATCGTGCTGGCGGCGGGCCTGTCGCGCCGGATGGGCGGTCCCAACAAGCTCCTGCAGCGCTATCGGGGGAAACCGCTCCTCGCGCACGCGCTGAGGACGGCGGGGAAGATGGACTTCGTTGACGGCATCGCGGTGACGGGACGCGACCGCGCCGAGGTGGAGACATTAACCGCTTCGTACGGTTTCCGATGCGTTCATAACGACCGCTTCGAAGACGGCCTCGGAACCTCCATCGCGGCTGGCGCGCGCGCTCTTCATCCCGGCGCCAACGGCGTCTTTATCGCTTTGGGCGACATGCCGGAGATCGAAATCAAGGTCTATCAAGCGCTCGCCGGGAATTTCGGTCGACGGTCGATCGTTGTGCCGGTGCATGACGGCTCGCAGGGGCACCCGGTTCTGTTCTGCGCGTCCTATCTTGCTGAACTCTCGGCCTTGTCCTCCGGCGAAGGGGGGCGCTCACTGTTGAGGCGTCACAAGCCGTTCGTTGTCGAGGTTGCGACCAAAGATCCCGGTGTGCTGCGGGACATAGACACACGCGAAGATTTCGCCATCAGCGGGTTCGAAACTTGAGAAGCGACGTAAGCAGATTGTTAAGCTTGTCAATTGTGTCGTCATCTTCAATATTGAGAGTACAGTGCCGTTCGCTGAATGCCACACGGTTCTCACCGTTTTCACCTTCGATCAAGGGCAGGGAGATCGCCAATGCAAAACACACCAAACTTCGCCGAACTTCCCGATTCCATCCGCAACATCATGAAGTCCAGCATCGAGCAGGCCCGCAAGGCGTTCGACACTTTCGTTGCATCGAGCGAAAAAATGCTCCAAAGCGTCGACACGTCGTCGATGCCCGCTGCCGAGGGGCTCAAGCAATTGAATGAGAAGATCGCGGCCTTCACCCGCCAGAACGCAGAGTTGAATTTCAACCTCGCCCTGCAACTCACCGACGCCAAGCAACTGAGCGATATCGTCGAGCTTCAGAACGCGCATTTGCGCGCGCAGATGGAAACCTTCAGCCGCCAGCTGGAAGAGCTTCGCGAACTGACCATGAAAGCGGTCAAGGATGGAACGAAAGCGGTACAGAGTGCGGCCACTTCCATGCCGTCGAACCCGTTCATGGGCAACTGATTTTTAGCTTTGTCTTGGCTATAAGCTAGGCAATTGCGCAATATTTAAGCAAAAGGCGCTTCCCTGGTGAAGGGTGCGCCTTTTTTGATTTACCTGCGCCCTTATTAGACGTGGAATTGGCACAATCCTTGCTCTAAATTACTTACGGGTCGTTAAGCTAAGGCTGAGCGGCCTGTTGATCTGGGTCAGAGGAGGCACGGCTATGAAAAAGGGCAAAAGGCGGGAACCGGCGATTATTCGGGCCTGGGCCGAGGAGGAGGACAAAAAAGTTACCATCCAGATCGAAGACGGCGACGGCGAAACCCTTGCTTTCATTCAGCTCAGTCCCGACAAGGCGTCTGAGTTCTCCGATTGCCTCGCCATCTACGCCGCCAAGTTGAAAATGGCGGCGCGCGAAAAAAGCGCGCCACGCAACACCTCGATGCGTCCTGCGCTGCTTTGCTAGAAAGGAGCGTCACGCTTCTGAATAAAACATTCTCACATGGCTTGCGCCCGGCGCCGCGGCCGGTATATACAGGGCGGCGTCGGAGTGTAGCGCAGCCTGGTAGCGCACCTCGTTCGGGACGAGGGGGTCGAGTGTTCGAATCACTCCACTCCGACCATTTAAATCAAGGGTTTAGCCAGGAAACCCAGAATTGGCATTCTCACAGAATTGTCACTGTGTCGTCACCGCGAAGCCGGACTTTGCCGGTCTGGGGCGAGCGCGGGGCAAATCGAGAGTTTTATGGCGAGGCTTGGCCGCTAGCGGCGGTCGGCTGCGAGTGAATTCCGCAAGTAGGGTGCGACATCTCTGCAGGGCCGTAGGCAATCATCCGAGTGGAAGGGCGTAGAGCTTGCTGACCTCGTTCGCGGGCAGCTTGCCCATTTCCAGGACCTGATCGGATCACGGATCGAGACTCCACCGCCCAAAAGGCGGTGGTTTCGAGCCGCTTTGCGGCCTTCCGGCCAGTAGGCCGGCTAAAGTGAGCTGCCGGCTGAAAGCCGGGGGTTTACTGGTCTCGGAAAAGGAACCCTAAAAGAACTGCGCTGTGCATCCTTTGTCGACATTTGCCGACGCTCTTGCTGAGATCCGGCTTTGATCTAGATCAAGGCCTAAGCTCCGACAAAGAAGCATGAGGGTTAGCGCCAGCTAGCTCCGGTACAGGTTGTGCTCGTCTCGCATAATCGCCTCAGAATACGCCGTCGGTTTCTAAGGCGACCGACTTACAAGCCGGGCGTGATCAAGGAGCAGTTCTCAAGGGTCGCGGCCGCCTCGATGGATGCGATCATCGCGATCGACTCAAGCCAGCGTATCATTCTGTTTAATCCTGCGGCTGAAGCCATGTTCGGCCTTGCTGCCCAAATGGTCCTCGGGCGGCCTATGGGAATCCTGATGCCGACCCGGTTTCGAGGTCTCCATGCAGACCATGTGAAACGATTCGTAGCTCACGGAATAACCGCGCGCAAGATGGGCGCGCTTGGCGAGCTCTCGGGCCTACGAGCCAATGGGGAAGAGTTTCCGATCGAGGCAACGATCTCAGCGATAGCCTCTAAAGGCGGCGGAATTTATGTGGCTATCGTTCGCGACATCACCGCGCGCATCAGGATGGAAAGGCAGCTACGCTCCTTCATCGACTATGCGCCAGCCGCGATCGCGATGTTCGATCGCGACATGCGCTATCTCGCCGCGAGCCGACTCTGGCGTGACTATTACGGACTTCACGGAGACATCGCGGGTCGCTCGCATTGTGACGAACTTCTTGACCGGCGGGAACCTTGGAGAGAGGCCCTGCCGCGTGCGCTTGCCGGAGAGGCCGTCGCTTCAGCCGGGGATACGATTGAGCGTCCTGGTGTTCCGCGTGTCTGGTTGGAATGGGAGATACGCCCGTGGTATTCCTCGAACGGAGAGATCGAAGGGGTCATCCTGCTCACGGAGGATATCACTGAGCGCAAGCGTCAGGACGAACAGATCCGGCTGCTCCTTGGGGAGGTCAATCACAGGTCGAAGAACATGCTGGCGCTTGTGCAGGCGATCGCCAGGCAGACCACGGCGTTCAGTCCGGAGGATTTCCTCGAACGCTTTGGGGAACGCGTGCGTGCGCTTGCCGCCAGCCAGGATCTCCTGGTCAGAAGTGACTGGAAGGGCGTCGATCTCGAGACGCTTATTCAGTCGCAGGTCGCGCACTTCAGCGATTTGGTGGGCACGCGCATAAGCGTAAAAGGCCCCGCGCTCACAATCTCGGCGCGTGCCGCTCAAGCCATCGGAATGGCTATGCATGAACTGACCACCAATGCGGGCAAGTACGGCGCCCTGGCTAATGGCGACGGCCGCGTCGATATCGTCTGGCATGTCTCTCAAGAAGAGGGCGGAGAGGTGTTTGTCATAAGCTGGGCTGAGCAGAACGGCCCTCCCGTCTCGCCGCCATCTCGCTGCGGTTTCGGGTCTACCGTCATTTCTCGGCTTGCCGAAGCGAGCCTCGATGCCAAGGTTGATCTCGATTATGCTTCCTTTGGGCTAATTTGGCGCCTTGAATGCCCAGCTGAGCAAGTTATCGGCTTATGAGCTGTCCTCCTCTTATCCGCAATGGCAGCGTCCTTGGCACCGCGCACGCCCGGATGGACCGGGCCACGGACTTCACGGGCCATCAAGGGGACAAACCCGTCTCTACAAGCGCCGGTCCATCGAATTGTCTCGCCGAGGGTCGGATGAGGATTCCAGATTTTGCATCCGTCGCCCGCAATAGCCCAATCGCCCGCGATCGCTCCGGTAGAGGATGCAGCAAGAAGGAGCACGGCAAGGACGCTCTCGCTTTTAAGAAGATACTTCATTTTCGCATCTCGGCTGGGATTGGCCCGGCAGGCTTTTGGTTCAGAAGCGGGGTCACCACCTCGTCGAGAAGGCCTTCGTCAACACTGATAAATTTATCCCGCACGACGCCTTCTGCATCCACGAGATAGCTGACCGGCACGGCCTCGGGTGTTCCAAACCCGTTGCGGCTCGCGTCGATCACCATCGCCCCTGGAAACGATAGCTTCGCCAGCACTTTAAAAGCCTTGGCGCGATTTCCTGGCTTATCGACGCTGAGCGCGATGACCTCGAACCCGTCCGCTTTGTGCTCGCGGCAATATTTTTCGAGCACCGGCATTTCTTCGAGGCACGGGCCACACCAAGTCGCCCAGAAGGCCACAAGCACCACCTTCCCGCGCATGGCGTCGAGATCGAAATCGCGCCCGTCCGGGATCGTTACGGTCAGCGCTGGCGCGCGCTCTTGCAAGCGCGGCTCCCCCAAAACCGGGAAAAGCACGCTCGACAAAAGCAACGCCGCCGCCAAGAGGGCGGACGTCCAGCGGTGTGTTATGACGTGACTCACGGTCAGAATGTGTAGCCGAGAATTATCTTGGACAAGAAGGGCGAAACAAGCTGATTTCCGTTCACCCGCTGATAGATCGGGATCTCGATATCGCCGTAAAGCTTGAACGTCCGATTATTGGCGTCATCCACCACCTTGGTGAAATCGACACCGGGAGAAATGTAGAGCCGGTCATAACCGGTATCGACTGGGTCCGCAGCCGCGCCGCTATCGGGCTCCCGATGCGAGTAGATCAGCTGGAGCAGGGGCGCGATTTTGTCGAACGGCCCGACATGATACCAGTTGTTGTAAATCACGCCGATCGCGGCATCGAACTGGATGCCGGGGATGTAGTCTCCCGGAGCTGAGCCGAACGTTGGAATGTATTCGGAGTGGGTCAAAATGGGCGCCAGCATCCTGGCCTGGGAAAAATATTGCCAGGCATTGTCGCCGGTAATCATGCCTCGCCAGAAGCCGCCGAGGACGAGGGAAGTCGCGCCCGTGCCGATCTGCGTGTCACGGTCGAAGCCATAGGCGCGCCAATTGCCGGTTGGCAGCTGGAGGCCGAACATGATCCCCTTCGACATATCGTTGGAGAAGCCGGTGTACATGCCCGTCAGTTCGATGTCGCCGACGGTCGAGACGTTATACGTTTCGATATCCGGCGGCGGCGTCGGAAAATTGTCGTCGGTCGTGAAGGCGCGGTTCGCGGTCGGTATTCTGACGTTGAAGCCCCAATCGCGGTTGACCATGTAATTTGCGCCGACTACGAACCAGTTGGTGAGGATATGCTTGTCGCCGTTGTCCGCAGCGGGGGCCGCCGACACGCCGCTCCAGTTCTGGTTTTGGTTCGAGTAATCCCACTCGAAATAGACAGAGCCGCCATGATCGCCTTCTTTCGGAAGAAGCGAGGTCGAGCCTACGTCGAACACGGCGCAGCCGCAGGCGCAGGCCAGGGCCTGCGAGGGGACAAGGGTGATCAACAACAGCATACCGGCAAGTCGGCGCATCTGTGCCGAGGCGAGTAAGAAACTCAAAGGTGAGAAGCGCATTTCCTTGGCTCCCGGTGGCGCGCTATTGCGGCCAAAAAAGAGGCATTGAGGGAGTCCCTGCGTTCGATAGGCACGCGACAGCCGCGGGACCGTGGGCACACATTCGAATCACTGTGTGCTCAGGCCAGCGGCGGTGCGCGCGGCCTTCTTTGGTCCGCCGTTTCGCGGATATGCGTCAGGTCAGAGCAGTATGGTAGGAAGGGTGTCGGGCGAGTTGGCCCATACTCAGCGCTCTCGAAGCTGCAACGTGGGACCGGAGGGAGATGATGGAAGGCGATGCAAAGGGGGCATTTCTTGCAAGGCCGATTCTGGTCCTGATCCGGAATGCCGGACGTGTTCTCGTCGCCGTGATGACAGATCGAAGCTTCGAGTTCTTCCAGCGACACGCCCAGGAGCCGTTGGAGTTGGGAAAAGTCGCTGGACGCAAGGGCTGTGGCGCTTGCCTGATGCCAGGAAGGCATCAAACTGCCGAGGAAAAGAAGGAAGGCGCCCAAAATGCTCACTGCCGACCGGCTGCTTCGTCCGCAACCGAAAGCTCTTGCACGTTGCGCGCGCTTTATACTTCCTTGCTGCAGCTTTCCAACGCCCATTCCCTACCCCCCAGCGATTGGACTAATAACGTTCGGCCCTGCGAGCTAGTGCACCAAGTCCTCATTCGAAGAGAATTTCGCATGCCACGATGCTGTACTCTGCTTATGTCTTAAAGTGGCTTAGGTGCAATCGAATTTCCGGGTCTTTTGCTGGGCATCAAAAGCGTTCCGACTGCACGCGGACAGTGTCTGTGGGGGCAAGTTCTGTGTTACAATTATAATGCTTCCGATGGAGCTTCACGCAACTCTATTTTGAGCGGCAGGCCCCGGCGACGGGATAAGAACCCAGAGACCAAAACAGAATCAGCTTGAAAGGAATGCCCGATGATAAAGCATATTGCTGTGTTCGTTTCGCTGTGCGCCGCTGGCGCGGCTTATGCCGCTGATTATAAGGCCGGAACGATCGCCATTGATCATCCCTGGGCTCGTCCCACGGCCGAAGGCACGAAGACCGGTGCAGCCTATCTCTTGCTCACCAACAAGGGGACTGCGCGAGACAAACTGGTGTCTGCTTCGAGCGCCGTTGCCGGAAAGGTCCAAATTCACCAGACGACCGACGAAGGCGGCATCATGAAAATGCACGAGGTTGCGGGCGGCATCGAACTGGCGCCCGGAGCCACCGTGGCCTTTAAGCCCGGCGGGTATCACATCATGCTCCTCGACTTGAAAGAGACGCTCGACGAGGGCGGTCATATTCCGCTGACCTTGACCTTCGCTAAGGCCGGTTCAATTGACGTCGAGGTCGATGTGGAGAAAAAGTCCGGCGAGCAGAGCCACGGGATGACGGGCATGGATCATAGCATGCACTGAAACGATCCTGACACTTCGCAGCAGAAGTTGCCTGCTGTCCCTATGGTTCAGAGGACTGCCGGCAACTTTCTCGCATCTACCGCTGCTCCTTCGGCGCTGCATTTTTTAAGGACTGCCGCGCCAAGGATAGCCAAGGGCCGGAATGGACGACGCTCATGACGCCGTACATGAACCACATCGAACTCAAGAAGCCCAGTTCGCCTGGAACGGTGCAGAGGGGCGGATACTGCAAATAGGCTATAAAAGCCATAAGCAGGAAGATTGGCGCTGCGGCAAATGCCATGCGGCAATCCGATCTCTAAGCTTGCAGCGAACGTAAGGCCTCGATCAGCAAGCTCTTGGGGATCACCACGGCCGCTTCGCCATTGCCCGTTTTCTCTTTGACCGAGAAAGCATCAATCAAGGGGCTTGTGCTCGATCCGATAATGACAATCGAGTCATTCGGAGCTTCCATAATCGTCGGGCAGCCGCACCCGCAGGAGCCGCAGCGGGTCGTCGCTAACACTCGAAACTCGTCCGGCATGGAGCACCCCCGAAGATTGCCGTCGAAAGCTACAGTGCAACTTTAGCACGGCTTTGGCTCTGCGAGCCAGCGCGCCTTCGCACGCTGCATGCTTATCGGCGATGCGACCACAGCGCTCCGGGGCTAAATTGCCAGCTGTCCGGCTCTCCTTTCGTGATCGACGATTGACGCGCCACCAGCCTAAAACGTCCAGTGAAACCGCCCGGCGAAAAGATTTACCGGCCCGCGATCGGTGTTGTAGGCGGGGTTGTCGATGAACTGATAATCGACGCTGAGCTTAACTGAGGCGG
>CAVXRT010000049.1:0-169214 GCA_963764115.1 uncultured Alphaproteobacteria bacterium | reverse complement strand
GCATCGGGCGATGCCGGTCAGCGCCTTCGCGGAACCGCCTTCGACGAGCAGGCGAGAAGACGCGCCGGTTCGATTGAGCGCTTATTTCCGGGGATTGATCAAAGCCGCCTGGCGAAGCGCCGGACCCATGCGCGCGGCGCCGCCGGACCTGATCCGCAGCATGTTCCTGAAGGCGCAATGGTCGACGCAATCCGACGCGGCCGGGGCGATGGCGCAGATGGCGGCGAGAGGCGTCAAGGGAAGCACTAAGCTCGCAGGCGTCATTCGCGACCGGCAAGACCTGCTTCAGGAATGGCAAGCCAGGAGCATAATCCAGCTCGCCGCCTTTTCCAGGCCTCCCGAAAAGCGAAACGCCGACGCCGAAGCGGCAAACTCGGCGCGCCTTCAAGACATTGCCGCGCGCATCCGCGAAATCGACGCCAAGCTCAAGGACGATTTCATCGACTATACTGAACTCGCGAGCCCCGAACCGGTCAGCATCGAGGATTTGCAGGGTGACTTGGACGCGGGCGAGGCGCTCATCCTCTTTCTGGACACCGAAGCGTTCACGCCCACGCCCGAGGAAACCTTCGTCTGGGGTTGTAACCAAGACCGATGAGCGCTGGTTTCGGAGCAAACTCGGCACGCCTTCGCTCGAACGGGAGGTTGCGGCGCTGCGCTGTGGCCTCGACTACGAAGGAAGCTGGGAGATTGACAACTCGCGTTGCCCGGCGCTGACCCGGTCGGATTACACCGATGCCGACCGCCAGGCCGGCCAGCCCTTGCCATTCGACCTCGCCCGCTCGCACGCCCTCTACAAGGAGTTGCTCGGCCCGGCTGAGGATTTGATCAAGGGGAAGAGCCTCCTCGTCGTGCCGTCAGGGCCGCTTGCGCAACCGCCTTTCCAGGTGCTGGCGAGCGAGGCGCCCGAGCCATCGGCGACCGGCGCCGAAGCTTTGGGTCGCGCGCATTGGCTCATTCGCGATCACGCACTCTCAGTCCTGCCGTCTGCGTCTTCCCTCAAGACGCTCCGCAGGCGCGCCAAACCAACCGAGGCCAGCCGGCCCATGATCGGCTTCGGCAATCCCCTGCTCGACGGCAGCGCCGAAGATGAGGGCCGCGCAAAAACGGCGATCTCGAATACGACGTGCCCTGTTAAAGTCTCGAGCGTATCGGGATTGAGCCGCGGCATTCCGCCAATCGCGACGGGTGGCGGACCGGCCGAGATTGCGGCTCAGCTGCGCGGCGCCCCGCCCCTCCCCGAAACCGCGGACGAACTCTGCGCGGTGGCCAAAGAGCTGGGCGCTGCCCCAAGCGACATCTATCTCGGGGCGCGCGCGACTATACCGGAGCTGATGCGGTTGAATGAAGAAGGGCTGCTCACGGCATACCGCATCGTCCACTTCGCCACGCACGGCGCGGTGTCGGGAGAGATTCTCAGGAAGGGGGGAGCCTGGGCTGATCATGACGCCCCCCGATAAGGCCACGGCGGACGACGATGGGTATCTCCCGGTCTCGAAGATCGAAGACCTGAAGCTCGATGCAGATTGGGTGATCCTGTCCGCCTGCAACACGGCCGCCGGAGGCTATGAAGGAGCCGAGGCGCTGTCGGGGCTCGCACGCGCGTTTTTCTATGCCGGGGCGCGCGCGCTCCTTGTTTCGCATTGGAGTGTGAACTCGGGCGTCACGGTAAAGCTCATCACTGGCGCGCTGACCCGCCTCGCCGCCGACAAGACGACCGGCCGCGCGGAAGCCATGCGCCAGTCCATGCTCGCGCTTGTCGAACAGGGCACGCCGCAAGAAGCGCATCCGGCGTCCTGGGCGCCCTTCGTCTTGGTTGGCGAGGGCGGATTTATCGCCCCCGAACCGGGTAAGATGTGGTCGACTTCTACGATCCCGGGAAAAGGGACGCCCGCCCACTGATCGGCGAACTTCCGAATGACGACCCGTTCGAGGCATCCTCGCCGGTACAAACATCGTGAACGACGGGAGGGTGACCCCGCCTCAATGCCACTGCGACAGCTCCACCGTCACGCCCTCCGGTCCGTCGAGGAACACCAGCTTGCGCGAATGGAAGTCCATGATCTCGTTGCGCGTCTGAAAACCGGCCGCCCGGATGTTCGCGACTTCCGCCTCGATATCGTCCACCCTGAAGCAAATGTGGTTCATGCCGATTTTGTTCAGTTGGCGGATATGCACGTCAGGCACCGCCTCCGGGTGCAGGTAGCGCAGGAGCTGTATTTCGGCGCGGGGCGACGCATTCTCGAGCACCAGGGTGATGTGTTCCGCTTCGATACCGGGAACACCCATGTACCGGGCGAATTCCTCGCCCTTGATGATGCATGAGACGGCCTCCTGGAAGCCGAGGACCGCAAAAAACGCGCGGGCGGGCGCGGGATCGCGAACGACGATCGTCAGGTGGTCGAAACTTCGGACCATTGCTGGAACTCCCCTTGCACGGTAGCGCCCCACATTGAATAGCGTACGCTATTTCAGCAAATTCCCAAACTGCACCGCGATATTCTCACAGAGCCTGAGATGTATGCGGAGAGGCCATTCCGTCAGTGGCCCATCGGGGCGGCTGCACCCAGCTTCACCTTCCGCAGGAGGAGCGCAAGCGGCACCGCGGCAAGCGAAATCAGCATCAGCGTCCAGAACACGTCCACGTAGGCGAGCAGCGAAGCCTGCATCTGCACCTGCTGGCCGATCCACGCGAAGGCCTGCTTCTGGGCCAGGACAAGGGAACTGCCCTGAGAGACGAAGTAATGTGTCATCTGCTGGAGCGTGTCCTGATAGGCGATGCCCGACGGGATGGCATGCTCGGCGAGCCGGCTCTGATGAAACTGCTCTCGGTGAGCAAGAACGTTCGAGGCAAGCGACACGCCGATCGATCCGCCCGTGTTCCGCGCGGCATTAAGGAGCGCGGAAGCCTGGTCGGTCTTTTCTCGCGGTACGCCGTCATAAGAAGCCGCGGTGATCGGAATGAAAATCAGCGGCAATCCGATGCCAATGATGATGCGCGACTTCGCAAAGAACCAGAAGCCGAGATCGCTTTCTACATTGGTCAGGATGTACATCGACAGCGCGACGATGATCGCGCCGGTGGCGATGAGGTACTTAGGCTGCACCCGGCTCGAAAGCTGGCCTACGATGATCATCATCACCATGGTGAAGACGCCGCCCGGCGAGAGCACGAGCCCTGCCCAGGTCGCGGTATATCCGAAATCCTCCTGCACGAGTTGTGGCATGAACTGCGTCGTCGCAAGGAGGATCGCGCCGGTGGCGAGCATCACCAGGAAGCAGGACCCGAACTGGCGCGTGGCCATCATCCTGATGTCGACAACGGGATTTGAGCGTGTGGCTTCCCAAGGGATCAGTAGCAGGAAGGCCAGCGCGGAAATGGCCGTGAAGGCGATGATGAAAGTCGATCCGAACCAGTCGTCCACCTGACCCCGGTCCAGGACAACTTCGAGTGCGCCAAGGAAAAGGGCAACGAGCAGAAAGCCCGTATAATCGAAGCGTTCCCTCACCCTGGCCTGTTCCGGCTCCTTCACGAGAAGATAGACCAGCGCCATCGAGGCGAGGCCCACCGGCCCATTGATAAGGAAGCACCAGTGCCATGAATAGTTGTCCGAGAGCCATCCGCCAAGCGTTGGGCCGATAACGGGCGCGACCACCACGGCAATGCCGAACAGAGCGAAGGCCTGCCCTCGCTTCGAGGGCGGGAAAGAGTCCGCGAGGATCGATTGCGCGACCGGCACCATACCGCCCCCGCCAAGTCCCTGCAGGACACGAAACAGCAAAAGCGAATGAAGATTCCACGCCAGGCCGCAAAGCACCGAGCTTACGGTGAACACCCCAAGGCAGACGAGGAAGAAGGCCTTCCGGCCGAACCTTTTAGCAAGAAAGCCCGTCGCCGTGACGATAATGGCGTTGGCGACGAGATAGGTGGTCACAACCCAGGAGGCTTCGTCCTGGCTCACGCCGAGCCCGCCTGAGATATAGCGCAGCGCCACATTGGCGATGGTCGTATCGAGAACCTCCATGAACGCCGCCAGAGCGACGACCACGGCAATCAACCATGGATTGACGCTGACTGCAGATGGGGCGCTGACAGCTCCGGTCTTCGCGCTCATGACGGCCTCCTTAGCTTTCGAAGGTTGATGTCAATCGCTCATAGAGCGAAGGCGCGGGGTCGACACGCACCGACGGCACGACAGACATGCCAGGTCCGAGCGCAACATCGGCGGGCGGATTGTCGAGCACGATCTTCACCGGAACGCGCTGCACCACCTTGACGTAGTTGCCGGTCGCGTTTTCCGCCGGGAGCAACGAAAACGCGGTGCCCGAGCCGGGCTGCACGCTGGCCACGTGGCCTCGAATATCCCGCTCCGGATAGGCGTCGATGCTGAGCGCAACCGGCTGGCCCGGCCGCATGTCATCGAGCTGCGTCTCCTTGAAGTTCGCGGTCACCCAGATTTCGTCTGGAACGAACATGGTGAGATTGGTGCCCGTTTGCGCGAATTCCCCTGGCGAAGCCGTGAGATTGACGACACGGCCGGGCTGAGCCGCCGTCACAGTGGTATAAGAGAGGTTGAGCTGAGCCTGATCGCGCTGCGCTATGGCTTGTTCAAGACTTGCCTTGGCGCTTTCGCGCTGCGCCTTGAGAGACTCGATCTGGCGTTGCGCAACGTTCAAAGCCGCCTGCGAACTTTTGAGCGCCGCTTCCTGCTGCGAGAGCTGCGAGCTGTATTGCTGTGCGTTTTGCACGGTGCCGTAGCCTGTTCCAGCCAAATGCTCGTAGCGCGAGGCCTGCTGCTTCGCAAACACCAGCGCTGCCTGCGCCTGATCGACCTGAGCCTGGCTTGCATTGACCTGCGCCTGTTGAACGGCGATCTGGGCGTCGATATTCTTGATGGCGGCTTGGGCGGCGGCGACCTGCGCGTCGGCTTGTTCGAACGCGATGCGGTAATCGCGGTCGTCGATCCGGGCGATCACGCCGCCTGCAGCGACATGCTGGTTGTCGGTGACCGGGACCTGAGTGACGTAGCCCGACACTTTCGGCGCGATCGCGATCTGGCGCGAGGCGATGAAGGCGTCGTCGGTCGTTTGGAAATGTTCGGTGTAATCGAAGTAGAGATAGCCCGCGCCCATCAAGGCCGCGGCAAGGATTGCGCCAAGGGCGGATGCGACCGGGTGACGTCGCAGGACGTTCTTGCGAGGCTCGGCGCGGTTTTTCAGCGTGTCAGGACGCTGGCCCTCCGGCGTCTTTCGCCTTTGTCTTTCGACTGCCGGACTTTCCCGGCCGGACGGAGGCCGGTCCCTCGTCTCCTTTCGCAGACCCGTGCTGCGAGCCGGAGCATGCTGAGGAAGTTCGACATCCTGGAGCGCTTCGTCGTGTGTCTCCTGATCCGTGACCTTCAACATGATGTGCAGACTCCCTGAGCTTAGGCACGGCATTAATAGAACTGTACCGTTTCGTTTTTTGCATTTAAGGCGCGAGACGAGCCAGGTCAAGAAGGGAACGATACGGTAACGTTCTCTTTACAGGCGGCATCGGAGCGCCTACGTCATTGGTGCATCAGCCAGGCTGGCGCGATATTGTGTTCCTGAAAAAGGAAGGTCCCAATGGCACAGTCCCCCGCAACGAAAAGCCGCCCCGCATTACGCGCGGCAGGGCGTTGCGGCCGCCCCCCGCGCGAACTCGCCGGCGAGGTCGATGAGCGCATTCTCGAAGCGGCCCGCAAAGTTTTTCTCGAACGCGGATTTGAAGGGGCGAGCGTCGAGGAGATCGCCGAGGCCGCACGGTCGGGAAAGCCGACCATCTATGCGCGATACCCCAACAAACAGGCTCTATTCGCCGCCGCCTATGCCAGCGCCCTCGCCGCCAAAAATGCACGGCTCGCAAGCCATTCGCCGGCCGGGACGACGCTTGAGGAGCGCCTCACGAATCTTGGCGAGGCCGTTGTTCGCGAAGTTTTGACGGGCGAATGGATCGGATTGATACGGCTCGCCATAGCCGAGGCGCGCCGGTTTCCGGATCTCGGCAGCAGCGTTCTGAAGATAGCGCGCGAGCGGGGACGGGAAACAATCGGCCGTCTTCTAGGCGAAGTGGCGCACGCCGAAGGGCGAGGGACGCTGCCAGTGTTCAATTCCGATCACTGCGCGGCGGCGGCTCAATATTTTGTCGACTTGATCCTCTTGCCCCTGCTCCTGCGCGCCCTGTCGGGTGAGGAGCTGGAGTTGCTGAATGCCGACATTCGCGGCTCCTATATCTCGCAGAGGGTCGCGTTCTTTCTTGCTGCGTGCCGGCATGGCGGCCTTAGCGGATAGTATTGCGCCCTTGATCCGCCTTCTGCCTATCTATGGCTCTTACCCCAGGAATGGGTGAGAAGATCGTCTAGTTCTGCGATTTTGCGGGCTATGTCCTGCTTTTTTTCTTCGGTGCAATCGATCTCTTTTGAGCCGTCGCGCTCTAAAATCCGCAGCTTGTTATTGTTTATGCGATCCAAAGCGGTTCGCTGTTCTTTAAGCTCGTTCTCGCACCACCGAATGAAGGGGTCCATCCTCATTCCTTTTCCACTTTTGCTTATTAGGGCAGAATATAGAGTTTGAGCACGGTTACTAGCTCGCACGCGCGCTTGCAGTAACACATCTTCGAGAGTTCCAAAGCATTAGAGTATCCGTTGTGATCAAGCGGGTTTTTGGCTCCACATGCGGTTTTTGCCAACGAGTGCGTTAGCGAGGACGATGAGCTTTCGCATAATCGCGGTGATGGCCACCTTTGCTGGTTTTCCCGCGTTGATGAGCTGATCGTATTTCGTTTTCAGGTCCGGGTTGAAGCGTGCGGCGACGAGGGCCGGCATGTAAAGAGCGTGGCGCAGGCTGGCCCGTCCGCCGCGTATGAAGGCGCGGCCGGTCCAGCGACCCGATTGGCGTGCAACAGGAGCAAGCCCGGCAAGACTGGCGGCCTGTCCGGCCTGAATGGCGCCAAGCTCGGGCATTTCGATGATGAGGGCGAAGGCAGTGATGCGCGATATGCCAGGGATACTGGTCAGGATGGACAAGCGTCTCGCCAGGTCTGGGTCCGCCTGAAGGCGCTCCATGATAACGGCCTCGATCGCGCCGATCTGGCGCTCGATCTGCTTCAAGCGCTCGGCGTTGTGACGTTTCAGGACAGGGAGCGTCAAGGCTTTGGCGCGATTTTTTGCGGCGGTGCGGTCTTTCACGAGCGCTTCGCGGGCGATAGAGAGCTCTTTGAGTTCGCTTAGGCCTTCAGAGGGCGCTGGGCGTGCATCAAGATCGAGGAGCATCCCCATTTTCGCGAGCACGATTGCATCGATGCGGTCGGTCTTGGCGAGTTTACCGGTTGCTTCTGCAAACCGGCGCGCCTGCCTGGGATTGACCTTCACGAGCGGCTGGCCTTTGCTCGAGAACTCGCGTTCAAAAGCGCGATGATAGGGGCCGGTGGGCTCGAAGACCACGCGCACCGCACCCTTGCCGATAAAGGCGGCGAGCGCCTTGTATCCTGCCTTGTCATTGGTGAACCTGCGGCTTTGGCCGTCAGGCAGGCGATGGACATCGAGATGGTCTTTCGAAATATCGACGCCGATGGTAACAAGGGTCATCTTTTCCGCGCCTCTGCTTGTCATTCGGGGCTTTCCCCCGGGTATCCGTTCAGGCCTTCAGGAAAAGACGAGGGCGATCATACTCTAACTCGGCCCATCAGATGGCCAGCATCGCGCCGATCCGTCCCTCGCCGCTGACGGGAGGGCTGCGACCCTCTCCCCAGCGGTTTCCTCTTCGACCTGTTCGCAAGAAAAGTCATAAGACAAGCATCGCGCCCTTAATCGGACGCAGGCTGGATACACTTTTGTATGCAAGTTGCGCAAAGCGGCCTCTGCTTGTCAAGCTGTCCCTGACGATTTCGTCCGCATTTCTTATTCTCACAGATCTTCGGCGAAATCGCCTTGCGGACAGGTTAACGCAGCCTGACCCCGCTCCAACCCTTGCTAAATAAGGGGAAAATACCGAACGGGACGCCATCGCCCCCGCCTGCGCCGCAGCTTTTCGGGCTGGCGAAAGGGTTAACTCGCGAAATCGCAAATATATTTAACGGACTTTTGCGAGCCGACTTAATGCCAAAATTCCGGCATTAAATTCTATTTAATGGCGATCGAGTTGATGAATAAAACTATTACTTTTCAATGACTTAGACGAGCCCGCCTACGGCCAGCCGTAAGGCGCGGCGCTACTCCTTTCGCGCCGGATAGACGCTTTCTTAAGCATACTCAGGCTGGAAATAAACCCGGCGCGCGCCTGTTAACCATGTTGTATTAACGCTTACGGGGGGTTGACGAACGGTTTACCTTTAGAGTATCCGTGGTGATCAAGCGGGTTTTTGGCTCCACATGCGGTTTTTGCCAACGAGTGCGTTAGCGAGGACGATGAGCTTTCGCATAATCGCGGTGATGGCCACCTTTGCTGGTTTTCCCGCGTTGATGAGTTGATCGTATTTCGCCTTGAGGTCCGGGTTGAAGCGCGCGGCCACCATCGCCGGCATATAAAGAGCCTGGCGCAAGCTGGCCCGTCCGCCGCGAATGAAAGCGCGGCCGGTCCAGCGGCCGGATTGCCTTGGGACAGGAGCAAGCCCGGCGAGGCTGGCGGCCTGGCCGGCTTCGAGGGTCCCAAGCTCCGGCATTTCGATGATGAGAGCGAAGGCAGTAAGCGACGAGATGCCTGGGATGCTTGTGAGGATGGAAAAGCGTCTTGTCAGGTCTGGATCGGCCTGGATGCGTTCCATGATCTCGGCCTCTATAGCGCCGAGCTGACGCTCGATCTGTTTCAAGCGTTCGGCATTGTGACGTTTCAGGACAGGGAGCATCAAGGCTTTAGCGCGATTTTTGGCGGCGGTGCGGTCTTTCACCAACGCTTCGCGGGCGACATGAAGTTCTTTGAGTTCTCTGAGACTTTCATGAGGCAGCGGACGCGCATGCAGGCTGAGGAGCGTCCCCATTTTGGCGAGCAGGATCGCATCGATGCGATCGGTCTTGGCAAGTTTGCCAGTCGCTTCTGCGAAGCGGCGAGCCTGCCTGGGGTTGACCTTCACGAGCGGCAGGCCTTTCTTGGCAAGAGCGCTCTCAAAGGCGCGGTGATAGGGACCGGTGGGCTCGAAGACGACGCGCGCCGGGTCGCTACCGATAAAGAGAAGCAGCGCCTTGAAACCTGCCTCATTGTTGTTGAAACGCCGGCTTTGACCGTCTGGCAGACGATGGACATCAAGGGTCTCTTTCGAAATGTCGACGCCGATGGTAATCTCAGTCATCTTTTCCGCGCCTCTGCTTGTCATTCGGGGCAATGGCCCCTGGTATCCGTTCAGGCCAACAGGAAAAGACGAGGGCGATCCAACTCTAACTCGGCCCATCAGATGGCCAGCATCGTGCCGATCCGTCCCTCGCCGCTGATGAGGGGGCTGCACTCCCCTCCCAGCGGTTCCTCTTCGCCCTGTTCGCGGGAAAAGTCATAAGACAAGCGTCGTGCGTCCCGAGGATCGTCACCCCGGAATGCGCCTCAGCGCATATCCGGGGCCGTTACAAATCGAAGCGCCTGTTGCGATCCCGGATACGACGCAGGCGTCGTTCCGGGATGACGTGCTCTAGGCGTGCGGCGAGCGCCGTCACGGATTGCATGGCCAGATTGGCGAAGCATGCCTCAAGGCATCCCGCGTTCAATCGGAAGGCGTCACCGTGATCGTCGCCCGGAACGCGCCTCGGCGCATTCGGCGCCCCGCAACCGGTTCCGATTTTGCGCAGGCCGCGCTAGCCCGACGCGGTGCGTCCCGATGATCGTCACCCCGGAATGCGCCTCAGCGCACATCCGGGGCCGTTACAAATCGAAGCGCCTGTTGCGATCCCGGATACGACGCAGGCGTCGTTCCGGGATGACGTGCTTTAGGCGCGCGGCGAGCGCCGTCACGGATGGCACGGCCTGATCGGCGAAGCATGCCTCAAAGCATCCCGCGTTCAACCGGACACAGGCGTCATCGTGATCGTCGCCCGGAACGCGCCTCGGCGCATTCGGCGCCCCGCAACCGGTTCCGATTTTGCGCGGGCCGCGCTAGCCGGACGCGGTGCGCCACAATGATCGTCGCCCGGAAAGCGCTCCGTGCCTATCCGGGGCCGTTACAAATCGAAGCGCCTTTTGCGTTCCCGGATACGACGCAGGCGCCGTTCCGGATGGCGGCGCGCGGCGGCCGGAGCACCATCCCTTAAAGCAGCGCCTCGATTCGGCAGATGAGGCCGTCCGGCTCAAAGCGCTGCTCGACCTTGGCGTCGGGCATTCCATTCTGGATGATGAAGGTTCCAAAGCCGGCGCCTCTTTTTGATGGTACAGGAGGTCCGCCGCTTTCCCGCCATATGAGTTCAAGCAGCCGTCCCTCGCGTGGAAGCACAATGCGCCACGTAACGGACACACGTCCTTTCGCGCCCAAAGCGCCGTATTTTGCGGCGTTCGTCGCCAATTCATGCAGGATCATGACAAAGGGCGTGGAAAGGGAGGGCGGCAGCACCAAGTCCGGTCCGTCGATCGTGACTCGCCCTTCGCCGAATGCGGGGTACGACGCCAGCAAGCGCTGTACGATCGCGCCAATCTCGGCGCCCTTCCAGTCGCCTCTTACAAGGAGATCATGAGCCGCGGAAAGCGCGAACAGGCGATCTTCGAACTTTTGCATCGCCTCGGGCTCGGTCGCGCCGTGCAAGGTTTGGCGCACCATCGCCATGATGACGGCGAGCGTGTTCTTCACGCGATGCGACAGCTCGCCGATCAAAAGGGATTGGTGCGAATCCCAGGCCTTGGCTTCGCTGATGTCCTGAACGGTCGCTACAAGCCTGGGCGACCGGGACGGTTTGACCGCTCCGGTATGGAACGCCTTTCCAAGGCCGCGCAGCCACTGATCCTTGCTTTTGCCCGCCATCCTGAATTCGACGGAAAAAGCGCCGTCGCCAGCCGGGTCCAGGGCGCGGCTCAAAGCTTGTCTCGCCGTCGGCCGGTCGCTCTCGGCGATGCCGGCGAAAAACACGTCCAACGTCACGGGATCGGCCTCGCCAAGAGCCCAGAGCTGCCGGCAGCGCGCATCGAACCAAAGCTCATTGGCTTCTGCGTCATAGTCGATGATGCCAAGGGCGGTGGCTTCCTTTACAAGCTGCAACCGAGTTTCGCTTTCGAAGAGATCGCTTTCCGTCTGACGGCGCCCGGTAATGTCGACGAAGGTGACGACGACGCCCTCGATCTTGTCTTCGAGTGTTCGATAGGGCCGCATTCGCAATAGATACCAGTGGCCGGCGTCGCTTCGCACCTCGCACTCGCGGGGCATCAAATCGGCCAGAACTTCGCGGGCGTCTTGCCCAAGACCCGGATGGTTGACCAGCCGGTGGGTGAAATCCGAAATGGGCCTGCCCTCATCGTTGCCCGTGATATTGAGCAGATCCACGATCTTGGGGGTAAAGCGCCGGATGCGCAGATCCTTGTCGAGAAAGAGTGTCCCGACATCGGTCACCGAAATCAGGTTTTGAAGGTCGTTGTGAGCGCGGGAAATCGTCTCGACCTTCAGCTTCAGCTCCTGATTTGTGGCCTGCAATTCTTCGTTTATGGATTGCAGCTCTTCCTTGCTCGTCTCCAATTCTTCCGCGGTGGAGCGGTATTCCTCGCCAACCGACTGCATTTCCTCGTTGGCGGCGCGAAGCTCTTCGATGGCGGTCTCGTAATCCTGCCTGCTGGTATGAAGGAGGGTCTTGGTCGATTCCAGCTCTTGCGCCAGCGCCTGAGTGGCATTATCCGATCTCAGTTCCGCGGAGCTGAAACTGCGTAAATCGGCGGTGCGTACATCGTCGTCGCTCCCCTCGATGAAGAGTATCAGCGCGGCAGGCGGAGCATTCTTCCGCATGACGGGCCGGACCTGCAGGTGGACCTGGGCCGCCGTTCCATTGAACTTGACAAGCACAGGCGCGGTGAGCGAGGACCGCTGCCTTTCGAACGCCTTGCCGAGCGTCGTCATCACGTCGAACCGCAGCTCAGGCCTTATCAGCTCGCTGACATTCGAGGCCAGCGGTCCGCCCGGAAACTGCAAATACCGCCCAGCCGATTCCGATAGGTGGAGGATACGGTAGGCGGCGTCCACGAGAATGCTCGGTGGCGCGAAGTCCTCGAGCGCCTGTTTGTGTGCAGCGCCGTCACTGGCCGTTGCAGCGCGGGCGGGGGCAGGGGGACTATGCAGCGCGTCGAGCCGCACCGTTCCAAATCCCCGCAGGGGAGGCAAGGCGGCTTCCGGCAGGCGGCCAACCGATTGATAAATATGGGCGTCCTTATCGACGACCTGGAATGCGTCCCGAACCGAATCCGCAGTCTCGGATTGGCCCAGGAAAAGATGCCCTCCGGGAACAAGCGCGTAATTGAAAATGCCGCAAGCCTGCCGCTGCAGATCGCGATCGAAATAGATGAGCACGTTGCGGCAGGAGATCAGATGCATGCGCGAGAAAGGCGGGTCGTTCGTGAGGTTATGCAGGGCGAACAACACGCTATCCCTGAGCTCGCGCTTAATTCGATAGTGCTCCTTGTCCACAGTAAAGAAGCGGCTGAGACGTTCTTCGCTCACATCGGCCTCGATAGCGATGGGGTAGCGGCCTTCACGGCCGGTGGCGAGCGCGCCGCTGTCGATATCCGTGGCGAAGACTTGGATTTGGGGCGGGAAATTGCGGCGACCCGCCTCTTCGTGGAGGAGCATTGCGATGGCGTAGGCTTCTTCGCCCGTGGCGCAGCCCGGCACCCAGGCCCGGATGACGCTGGACGAATCCTTGCCCTCGAACAATTTGGGGATGACAAGCTTTTCCAGCGCTTCGAACGCATCCGGGTCGCGGAAGAAGGTTGTGACCGATATGAGAAAGTCGCCGAAAAGAGCCTGAATTTCTTCGGGATTTTGGCGGAGATGCTCCAGATACTCCTTGAGCTCGGGTATTTGCTTCACCTGCATCCGCCGGGCCAGCCGCCTCAAAATGGTTGGGCGTTTGTATTTGGAGAAGTCTTGGCCCGTTCGCGTCCTCAAATAGGCAAGAATGGCGCGAAGCACGTCCTCTTGCGTGTCGAGAACGATGCCTTCCCGGCTAAGCTGCTTGGCCTGGACGAGAGCGGCAATCCGATCCACGAGGCCGCTAAGGGGCAGGACATCGTCGGCGCATCCGGTCGCGATGGCGCTTCGCGGCATGGACGGATATTCGGCCTCTTTCGGATCCTGGACGAAGATCAGTCCGCCTGCCTCCTTGATCGCCTTTATCCCCACCGAGCCGTCCGAACCGGCGCCGGTCAGGATAATGGCGAAGCCGTCGCCGAGGTTGCTCGCAAAAGATCTGAAAAAGTGATCGATGGGCGCGCGTCTTCCGCGCTCCTCGGCGAAATCGCAGGTGTCGAGCGAGCCATTCGACGCGATCAGTTGCCGGTTTGGCGGAATGACATAAATATGATTGGGCTCGATGGTGATGCGGTTGTGAACCTGCGTCACGGGCATCGGCGTTCGAGCGGCGAGAATGGCTGACAGGTCGCTCCGGTGCTCAGGGTCCAGGTGAAGAATAACCACGAAAGCGGCGCCGGTTTGTGCAGGCATCGCCTTGAAGAAGGTCTGAAGCGCTTGGATGCCGCCAGCCGAAGCGCCAATCGCTACGACGGGAACCCCCGAGGTCTCATTTGGAGCGCGGGTTTGTTCTGGATCGGCGGACATTTCCTCAAGCCCTCCCCCGAATCGACGTACTGGACTAAACATTTTGCGGATACCCCAAGAAAACCGCGCAATTCAAGAGTACACCGTAAAAACCACAGCCCCCCGTTATTTTCCCTGAAGAAAAAATTCTTTCCACGCAAGCGCGAGCTTGTGCGCCGAACGCTGCCGATGCCCTGTCCGGAGACGCAACTTGCGCGGGAGGCGAGGCGGAGGTCGCACGTGTTTCGACCCGCCGCATGAGCCGCAAGGGCCGCCGCCACAGGGGAAGTCAGGGAGCTTCAATGGAAGGCAAATCTCAAAAGAAGCAGTGGCTAAGCGAGCGCCGCCGCTTGATGTGTGATTCGAAGCGGGGTAGGTCTGGCTGAGTATGGATTTTGGGGCCGCTCGAAAACGTTTGAAAATAATCGTGTCGAGAGGACTGATTTCCTAAAGCGATCAGAGCGTTGTTCTGCACGTTCCACAGAGGAGCTCTTCGGTATGCTGAATCAGCTTGTTCGGGCAGGCGACGCTTTTCCAAATCGGCTTTTTGTCGCCGTCAGCCTTCTTTTGTGCCTTTGTGCGGATGGAGCTTGGGCCGCCCAAACCCGCAAACCTGCGAGCACGACCGATTGCGCTTCCGCCTCGAATAAAAACTGGCCGCCCTGCGTTGTTGAAAGTCCGACCGGGCAGGTCATCGTTTTCTGGCCGAAACTCCGTGCGAGCAATGTTGCTCAAGTGATCGAATCGAAGATGGAGGTTTGGATCGACAAGGCGCGTGTCGGCATAGTCAAAGACAATGCGCCGCTGACGGTTAGCGTTCCGAATGGCCCTCACACGCTCGCGTTGAAACCGTATGACGATTTTCTCGAGAACATAAGACCGATAAGGGAAACGCAGATCACGGTTTCTGCACAAAAACCGCTTTATCTGCAGATCATCCATCAAGGATGGACGATTAACGCCAGCGAACTCGACGCTCCTACAGCTCAAGCGGTGCTTTCCGGCGGCGAACCTAAAGACGCAGGCAACGCCTCTCCGTCTCAAGCCGCCGCGCCTCAAGCCGGGGGCTCGCCAGCTGCGGGGTCTCAAGCTGCAGTCTCCGATAAGGAACCGAAAGACAAAGCTGAAATCTTACCTTCTCTAGCGGCGTTCTTTACCGGTGAGACCAAAACGAGCAACGAAGCGAAGGCGCCAAGCGGCCCGCCGGCAACCATCCATCTATACTGGCCAAGACCAGCGCTCGACTTCGGATTCCTCGACAGGTTCAATACGGCTGTACCCGTCTACCTCAACGGAAGGCGCATTGGCGCTGTTGCGACGGGCGACTATTTGGTGTTGAAGGTTCCCTCGGGGGAGCATGTCCTGGCGCTGGATGTGGGCTTGTCATCGGGCCGGCTGCTCAAGCAGGATTTCATACTTGGGGCAGGAACGACGCGCTATTTCCACGTCCAACACCATGATGAGTACAGGATGATGGAAGATTCGCCCGAAGAAGCCGCTGATTACGGCAAAGGACTGAAACAGCGAGAAGTCGCCGCGCAGTGATGCGCCCGCACTGAACTCGTGGTCCGCTTATCTGATCAAAGCCGGACACGATTTTCCGTGCCATAATTACTGAAACACAACAATCGCCATTGCTGGGAAGATCCTGAAAACGAAGTAGCCGGGGGGCTGTTGCTTCGAGCAAGGCGTTGGCCATGCCATCATGGCAAACTCGCCGGCGCTTAGATGATTATGCGGTTTCCGCCTCCACAATGCGGAGTGGTAAAAGCGACATGCCGCCTTTCGCAACGAGCATACAAAAGGCAGGTTCGCCTGGAAGTGTGGCAGCGCGTCAGCTTCCCGATTTTCTCGCTCGCATGAATCTGCGGGGGACGTTCTCCGTCACCCGACGTTTATGATCTGTGATCCAAGCCTCCGCAATTTCCTCTGTAGCGAAGCTGGTCACCAACGCGGGGTAAGTGCCGGGTACGCTGACTTCCACTCCATAGGTCGAATTGTCTTGAGTAACAATCCGGTAGGAAGCGCCCGTATGTGGATGTTCTTTTGCCATAGTGCTTTATATGGTGTTCGATTGCTGCAACGCAAAGAACACGCTTGGATTAAAAGCTATGCGAACCGCCCGAACGGCCAGCTGCTTCATGGGGAAAGACGACGGTAAAACGGCTTCAGTATGGCGTTGACCTTTGCCTTCGGGCATTTCCTCGAACATTATCCTGTGGAATCCGGTGCGCCATGTTAGGATGGCTTTAGCCCTCGGCAATTCCCGGTCTGACGGAGGCAACTTAAGCGCTAGGTGGGTGTGATGACGGCCTCTACTTCGGTTACCTATCTGACGCGCCAATTCGACGACTTCTTATTTGCGCGCATTGACGAGGATGGCGATGCAACGCCTCTCAGCGTTCTTTCGATGCTGGCGCGCCTTGATATCGATCCATGGGAGGAGGCCGCTAAACTCGCTCGATTGCCGCGCGCGGCGGCGGCGAGGAGGCTTGTCGATTTCATTGCAGCGACACCCGGCGCTCCCTCGGCCCATCTAAACGCCAAGACGGTTTCCGATCGGCTGCTTGATCTTTTGCCGACGCCTGTCCTGCCCGGGCAGAAACATGCGGAGCGCGCGCTAAAGCAGTTCCCGTTTGGCTGGCTGCCGGTCACTGTTTTTATCGTTCTTGCGATCGTGCTTGTCGTAATGACCCGCTAAGGAAGTGCAGGCAACGAACGCGCATTTCCTCTGCTTTATGGCGCCTTAGCGGGCTCGGAATAGAACCCTGCCGGGCGCACAAATAAAAAAAGCCGCTCATTGAAAGCGGCTCCTTAATTTTATCCGATCGCGATTGCCATCGGCGCTTTTTTAGTCGGCCCGTAGATTGGTCGCTGCGACCTTGCCGGTGCGGCGATCCTGCTCGGTATCGAACGACACCTTCTGGCCTTCCACAAGATTGCGTAAGCCTGCCCGCTCAAGTGCGGTTGCATGCACAAACACGTCTTTACTGCCGTCATCAGGCTGAATGAATCCAAAGCCTTTTTGACCATTGTAGAATTTAACTGTGCCCGTAGTCATGGACATTCCTTTGTAACTGGGTGCAGGTGAGCATGGCTGCGCTGCGCGTGGCCACCACTCGCTTCGTCGATTTTTGGAGAGATTCAGAGTGCGCCCGGCTACGCCAAGGTCTAGCAGCTAGTTGTCTGGCCAAATTCGATGACTTTATATAGGCCCGCCCGGTGTCGATAACAAGGCAATAATCCGGAATTACCACAGCTGTTCAGCCGCGCCAGGCTTTGGCGGTGGATATCATTAGACTTCTTCGGTCCAAACTCGAAAGCCCGAAAGGGCGCCGGGGCCGAAAATCTGAAGTCAAGGGAACGTCAGCGGCGTCTCTGCCCTGCGCGATGAGAATGCGCCCAAACCGGATGCTATTGTTGCGCGGATCAAACGGATACCAGCGTTCCCCGAGATAGACCTCGATCCAAGCAGCAAAGTCCATTTGCGCGTACGGCGGAGGAAGCCCGATATCGCTGATATAGCCTGTGCAATATCGTGCGGGGATGTTCAGGCACCGGCAGAACGCGATTGCGAGGTGGGCGAAGTCCCGGCAAACGCCCCGCCGCTCGGCATACGCTTGCGCCGCAGTACGGGTCGAGCGGGCATGTTCGTATCCAAATGCGAGATGGTTATGCACAAAATCGCAAACGGCCTGGACGCGCTGCCAACCGAGCGGCGTGTGCTTGAAAAGACGCCAGGCGTCCTCCGACAGGACATCGGTTTCGCAATAGCGGCTGCCGAGTAGAAATTGAAGAGTGTCCGCGGGCAGATGCTGGACATGATGCTGCAACGCATTCACATCCACGGGGTCCGATGCGCCGTTATCCCGGATGATCGTATCTGTTCCCAAAGTGAAACGGCCTGTTGGAGCGACAAGCCGATTGCACCAATTGCCGAAACTGTCACGGTAGCCTTCTATGGGGACGGACGGGTTCGTCGCCAGACAATCAGGGCGTTCAAGGTCCGAAAAGCGCGAGAAATGCACATTAAGGCAAGCAATCATCGGTGTTGACTGCGGAAAGTCGAAGGTCAACTCACAGCCAACGTGAATACGCATGATCGCTCCTTCCGCAAATTAATGGCGCATGCAGCAAATGTGCTTGCGACCACAGCATCTTAAGACGAAGGCGGCTTAGGACCGCCTTTCCGCTTTTTTCCAGTCCCTCAGGGAACGACGCCTTTGGCGGCAAAAGAACTGCATCGATTGCAAATTCCATCTTCAGCGTCGCTATGAAAGGCTGTTCCTTCTGTGCATCGTATCCTCCAGGCGCCGCCGTACAATGCGGAAGGTATCGCGAACGGCTAACTGCATGGCGTCGTGGCGTCTTCCCGCGCCCGGATCGTGACTGACGTTGATATCGGGACCGTTTTCGACCGTAAGATGGACACGGAGCCGGCATGGGTCTCCGGAAAAATGCTTCGCCCGCGGTTGAGCAACGACAATGCGCGATGACGTTATAGGCGCGCCGATGTCGCTTAGGCTCTCCCACTCCTGCCGAATGCACCCTTCGATCGCATCAGAGCGCAGGACGCCTTCAAAGGTGATCTGGATCGGAGCTGGCATGCTGGAGCGCCTTTTGTTGGAAGCCATCAAAGAATGACGGACCGGGATTGAAGATCAATGATCGCCGTAATTACGCCAACACGAGCGGACCGCCGCGTTTCCGCGTCTGGGCATCGAGGCGGTAAAGCCGGAAACCAGAAACTTTTCTCGATGAATCTTCGAAAATGAGGTGTTCCTGGATCAGTTCTTCAAGAGCCCTAAGCGGCACCGAGAAGTAAAGGCTACGTCCGCCCCTCTTTTTAACCAACACTTGCGACCCATCAGGTTCGCGCAGAGTAATGTAATCATCTGTCAGCGTGCGGGTATCCCATTCCCACTCGATGTAGCGGCCCTCGATACTCAAAAGCTCTTTGAGGATGTCCTCGGAAATGAGCTGCACATGATCTCGCTTTCTTCCAAAGGATCCAGTACACCTAGTGCGACCGCGCCAAATTACAACGAGACAAGTTGTAGCCAGGCCTATATTTTCTCACTTGAATTCGTCTAATTTCACCACACGCTAAGCCATGTGGAAAATGAGGAGGCCATATTGAAAAGAATTGCAACTGTTTTTTCGGGCGAGGGATGAAACATTTCTACCTGCAAAATATCTGAAGACTTGCAAAGAGGAACGCCATCAACGATATCAGACTTAGTACGCCGGGCCGTTCAAACCTCCTCCGGCGCGTGTTTTGGCTGATAAACTGCCAGCCATCTTTAGATATTTCCCGGCACACGCTGCACGAAGGGAGCCCAGAAAATGGCCACAACCCGATCGAAAGCTGAGGATCGCTACGCTCAAATTCGAAAGCGCGAGCTGGGCTTGAATCAGGAGATCGATGCTGCGGCGCGCGAACGGGCGGATAAAACAACAAGGCTGCGTCAATTACGCTTGGCAAAGGAAGCCGAAGAGGCAGCGGAGAAGCAGGCGGCGAAAGACATCAAAGCCGCCGGCAAAGGCGTTTTTAAGAAACCTCTTTCGAGCGCTACGTAAGGCTTCCAGGGTGAATCGCTATTCCTTGTTTTGGGAAGCCGGACCCACACTTCTCAACTGACCCGCCACGATTTCGGCCTGCCAATCCGGATCCAAGGATACGCCAATGACAGTGCGGCATCGGCTACAGAGAAACTGCAGACATGGGCAGGTTCTTCCAGAGGTTTCGTCTCTCGCTCGGATCGCTTCGATTAGTATGGTTATGACCGTCTCGCATTTGGGGCATTTTCCCGACATCGTTTCCTCCGCGACCGGCGAACTCGCTGTGACAGGACTACCACTTCTTTGAGGCATTGCCCCGAACAATCGTCCGCTTTGCTTGGCGCTTCTTGAAGAACACTGGCCATCGTTATCCGGACTTTCGAGAACGATATCTGCGCCTCGGAGAGAAAGACTTCGGACAGATGCCGCAGCTATCATCTTCGCGCCCGACTGCCGATTTCTGCGTCGGATGCGCGTGAAGCAGGAGCGCCAGCTTTGTGTCTCGCCCTCGAAAGCCTTCCCCGAACGTGTTAAAAGGTTTCACGACGAATAACGGTTTTTATACCGAATCCCGCCATAAAATAGCATTATAGCATGCTCGCGCTCGCATGCTTTCTAAGGGGGGGTCGTGATGTTGTTTGAAGGTGGCGTGCTTGTGCCGGCAGATGTGTTTCTCGATACCTTTTCCGCTCCGAGGACTGGTCTGAAGAGCTTATCTCTTCAGCAACTGGTTGAGCGGCGCGTCGCCTTGGCCATCAAGGCGCATCGGTTTCGTAGCCTGCATACATCCGATACAACAGATGGTGTTGCTCACTGCGAGCCGAACAAGCAGCAGGTGTACGATAACAGATTGTGTGATCTGGATTCCGCAATCGCAGAGCGCGTAAGGTAGACGCTAAGTCCCTGCCAGCGTTGAGATCTCACCCAGCATCCGCGCCGCCTGCCGGGAACTGACCCTCGCCTGTCGCAAATCACGGGTCACTCAAAATAAATTCCGCAACGACTGGTGCGTGTAACGAGAAGGGCGAATGTTGGACTTTCGCGCCTGCGATCGCCTCGTCCTCAAGCGTTTCGTTATGCGCCTCGATCGTTGAGAAGCACCCGAACAGGCTGCGGCTGATAAGAATATGGTCGAGCATCTGCGGGCGGCCGTGGTGCAGCACGCTGAACCGGCGGTCTTTCGGGAGCGTTCGATCCAGCACGACCATGGAGCGGTTTGCGAGTAATCCGTTGCCAGTGTCCTCTTCGGCCCCAATCACGATCTTGAGCGGCGTCTCATGATCCTCGGCGTTGAAATCACCGCAGATCGCAATTGCCGCGTGCTGGTCGGCGTCCAGCAACTCATCTATGACAAGCCGAAGTTCCAGCGCCTGCGCGCTTCGCTTCAGCCCTGAGAGAAGAAAGCCTTCGGCCCAGCCGCGAATGCTCTTCCAAACGCCAGCGGATTCCTTCTGCCCGGGGATCGGTGTCGCAAGCGGCGCGCGCAGATGGACGTTGAACACAAAGAGCGGATGCCCGCCAGCGCCTTCAATCTCAGCCATGAGTATAGGCCTGTCGAAGAGAACAGGCTCGCTTTGTGCGGGAGGGCTGGCTGTGATGGAGCGGTAGGTTATCGGCGGCGCGTGCGAATGCCGCACTTCGCGATGCGCAAGGATCGGGCGCCGCGAAAGGATGACGAGATTATGCACATCGGCGACACCGCTCCCGCCAGGGCCGCTCGACGTCACCCGATGGAAGCTCTGGTAGGGAGTTTCTTTGAGGAGCGCATCCAGCGCATGCACCGACCGGTGCTCTTCATGACCGGAGCGCTGACCATTCACCTCCTGGAGACACAGGATATCGGCGCGCAAGCGTTCGAGTTGGGGGCGAAGGATATCAGCTCGCTCTTCTATCGTGACGCCGGACCGCGAGACCAATTCAAGGTTTTCAAGATTGAAGGAGGCAATACGCATTTCTAATCCGATCTCATCTTGCGTCGCCGCTGGGCGAACTATCTCTCTCCTGCGCCACCCACCCTCGTCAGGTCGCCTTCAGGGCAATAATCGGCATCCTGGGACAGGTCCGCAGCCATGAGATCAAGTGTTTGTCCGTGCTCGGAAAATGCGATCTTGTAGGAGCAATGCGTCGAGCTTTCTTCGTAAATCACCGTCAAGTCGGAGGCATCGTCGCCAAGCCATATCTTCGCAACGCCATGAGTGGGGTGAACCCAGCGGCCGCCTTCGCTGATGCTGAGAATCTCCCCGCTGTCGCCAATCGTCCACCGCCCGGTTAACGCAGGTGGCGCCTGGCGCAGCGCCGGCGCCTGCTCGGCAGAAAACTCGTGGACCAAGCCACAACGCACGAAACAATAATATAAAAATCGCCCTGGTCATAGCCTTGGGTTCCCATGCGAACAGGCATTGGAGCTTAGGGCATTTTCGTATTGAGGCAAAGCGCCTCGCCGCGGCTGTCGTGTGCCGTGACAGGCCTGTTTTTGCTCCGGTTTCAGCGAGGCTAAAGCGTCGCGCGCGCAATCGGACGCGGGCCTCGGTATGCTTTTCTGCATGCACATTGGTCCTCACTTCATCCGCTGGATTGGCTTCCCGCTTGCGTTTGCGTCATGGATTTCTCTTGAGTGAGGATTGTATGAGAAAGCGCCTTGCCGGGAAGTTAACGAATAAGTCATTGATATTGCTACGTAAATTAAGAACGGACGGCGCTGCGGGCGCACGCGCCGGGCTGACTTTGGCGCGGCCATGGTTAACAGGGGAAACCGGGATTATATTTAACGGACTTTTCAGCGTCCATTTAATGCCAAAATTCCGGCATTAAATTCTATTTAATGAGGCATGGCGAAGACAGAAACCTTTTTATTTTCAATGAGTTAGAACCGCTTCCTGCGAGCCGGTCCGTAGGCGCGAGCCGCCTCGCTTCACGCCCCATCAACCTTAATGAAGCGTGAATTGGACCGGAAATAAATCGGCGACGCTCCCGTTAACCAGTTTCAGATTAACGCTCGGCGCTGCGAACGAAGCGTTAACCACGAGGCATAGGGCAGGCGCCGCCCGCCGGATGGCGAGAAGCGCTGTGTCGAACGGATCAACCCCCGGGTCAAGCCCGAGGACATGGCCCGGCCATGACAGGGGTTCCAGCTAATCGCAACACGCTTAATCGGACGGGGGCGCGGTTCAGCTTGCGTCTGCGCACGCCGCGGTAGCAAGCGAGCGATGCTTTGTTCAGACGTTATCGGCTGACGTTGAACTGCGTTTTGCTTGCCCGGATTCTCCTTCGCCCCACCGCCAGTTCAGCACAAAGGGGTGATCCTCGCCGCGTTCGTTGATGTACTGGCGATGTTCGATCAACGCGTCGCGGATGCGCTGCTTGGCGTAAGCGGCGCGCGAGCCGAGTTGCGGCAGCCGGTCGATGACATCGCCCACGAGGTGGAAGCGGTCCATCTCGTTCAGCACCACCATGTCGAACGGCGTCGTCGTGGTGCCTTCCTCCTTGTAGCCGCGCACGTGCAGGTTCTTATGGTTCGTGCGGCGGTAAGTGAGGCGGTGGATGAGCCAGGGATAGCCATGGAAGGCGAACACGATAGGCTTATCCTTGGTGAAGAGAGTGTCGAAGTCGAGATCGCTCAGGCCGTGCTTATGCTCGCTCGCCGGCTGCAGCTTCATCAAGTCCACGACATTGATCACGCGAACTCTGAGTTCAGGGAGGTGGGTGCGTATCAGATCGACCGCAGCCAGCGTTTCAAGTGTGGGCACGTCCCCGCAGCACGCCATCACCACGTCGGGTTCGCCGCCCCGGTCATTGCTGGCCCATTCCCAGATGCCGATCCCGGCCGTGCAATGCTTGACGGCTTCGTCCATGGTCAGCCAGACGGGTGCGGGCTGCTTGCCGGCTATAACCAGATTGACGTAGTTGCGTGAACGCAGGCAGTGATCTGTGACGGACAAGAGGCAGTTGGCGTCCGGCGGCAGATAAACGCGGACGACTTCGGCCTTCTTGTTCACGACGTGATCGATGAAGCCCGGATCCTGGTGCGAAAAGCCGTTATGGTCCTGCCGCCAGACGTGAGAGCTAAGCAGATAGTTCAGCGAAGCGATCGGACGCCGCCACGGAATGTGATTGCAGACCTTCAGCCACTTGGCGTGCTGATTTAACATCGAGTCGACGATGTGGATGAAGGCCTCATAGCAGGAAAAGAACCCGTGGCGGCCGGTGAGCAAATATCCCTCCAACCAGCCCTCGCACTGATGTTCGCTCAACATCTCCATCACGCGGCCATCCGGCGCGAGATGGTCATCATACGGGAACCTTTCCGCCATCCAGGCGCGGTTGGTCACATCGAGGACGTCCTGCCAGCGGTTTGAATTGTTCTCGTCCGGACTGAACAGCCGGAAGTTTTTACTCGCCAGGTTGAGCTTCATCACGTCGCGCAGGAACTTGCCCATGACGCGCGTGGCCTCGGCATCCTTGCCGCCCGGTTTGCCGATCTCGACGCCGTATTTGCGGAAGTCGGGCAGGATGAGGGCACGAAGGAGCAAGCCGCCATTGGCGTGGGGATTGGCGCTCATGCGGCGTGTGGCCGCCGGGGCGATCTCTTCCAGTTCGGGTTTGAAGCGGCCGTTCTCTTCGAAGAGCTCTTCCGGCTTGTAGCTCTTCATCCATTGCTCAAGGATCTTGATGTGCTCGGGGTTGTCGCGCGCCTCGCTTATCGGAACCTGATGCGAGCGCCAGAAATCCTCGGTGCGCTTCCCGTCGACTTCCTTGGGGCCGGTCCAGCCCTTGGGCGAGCGCAGAATGATCATCGGCCAGCGCGGGCGCTCGGAGACGCCACCTGTTCGCGCCGCCACCTGGATGCGCTGAATTTCGTCGACGGCCTTATCGACAGCTGCCGCCATGAGCTGATGCATCTTCGCCGGTTCGCTGCCTTCGACAAAGATCGGGATGTAACCGTAGCCGCGGAAGAGCTGATCCAGCTCTTCGTGACTGATCCGGGCGAGCACCGTCGGATTGGCGATCTTGTAGCCATTGAGGTGCAGGATCGGCAGCACGGCCCCATCGGCGGCAGGGTTCAGGAACTTGTTCGAATGCCAGCTCGTCGCGAGCGGGCCGGTTTCGGCTTCGCCATCGCCAACGACGGTGGCGACGATGAGACTGGGATTATCGAAAGCTGCGCCGAAGGCGTGGCTGAGCGCATAGCCGAGTTCGCCGCCTTCGTGGATGGAGCCGGGCGTTTCAGGCGCGACGTGGCTCGGGATGCCGCCGGGAAAGGAGAACTGCTTGAACAGCTTCCTTATCCCTTCCTCGTCCTGAGAAATACTGGGGTAGACCTCGCTGTATGTGCCTTCCAGATAGCAATTGGCCACAATGCCTGGACCGCCATGGCCGGGGCCGATGACATACATCATGTCCAGATCGCGCTCCTTGATGACGCGGTTCAGGTGGACATAGATGAAGTTCAAGCCAGGCGTGGTGCCCCAATGCCCGAGCAGTCGCGGCTTGATGTCCTCTTTCTTCAGAGGTTGTTTGAGAAGCGGGTTATCCAACAGATAAATCTGCCCCACAGAGAGGTAATTGGCGGCGCGCCACCACGCGTCCATTTTGCGGAGAAGATCGGGAGATAACCCCCCTTCGCTTGGGCTTGGGTCCGCTTTCATCTTTCTGTTCCTCTCGATGAAATGTCGACGCAACCGGCTGCGAGCGGCGCTCGTCAGAAACTTTCAGGATCTCGTGCTTAAATCTGGAAAAAGGAAGCAGGCGACAAGCCCGCTCCGTCTTTCATGTGCCGCCGCCTCGCCTTCGTTTTGCATCGGCTTGTCGATCATGCCGATCCTAAGCAATCAGGCACAATCCGGCAACATGGAAGCCGCGCAAAAATGCTTGGATATCAAGCTGAGGGATGCTGAAGAAGGGATGCCGCCCCTGGCCTCACGGTTAGCCTGCCGAACACCCGCTGATAAACACTCGACCTCATCCTGAGCCTGTCGAAGGATGAAGGCGGATTTCACGGTCTTTCGATCCTGCGAGAGAAGGCCTGAAAGGACAGAAGCCTGTAAGCTTCCCGGCGGTCAATCGGTCAGCGAGGCTCCGCCGAAAAGTAGGAGGAAAGTTCTCCGAAGAGTTTCGCGGCGCGTTCGGAAGCATAGCCGCCGCCGGAAACTTCGGCAGGCTTGCCCGCTAGCGCCTCGTCCTGTAATTGGCCAACCATTCTCTCTTCAATCAACTCGATCAAGGCGATGACACTGGCCTCGATCTCCTCAAGACCGGCCACGAGACACTGAGACACGCCGGCAGCGTCGGGACATTCCGTGGCCTGCTCGCGCCGCTTGGAAACAATCTTCAGCACCCCCGTCAGATCGCGGCAGACCTCCGCATTGACCCCCGGTACGCCGAGGGCGGCGCGATGCATGCGCGAGATCGATCGCAGCAGGCGCAATGTCTCCATTCCGCGGTGGCGATCGACATACGTGCGCAGGAATCGCCTGCCTTTCTCCGTGGAAAGAAGGGCATCCTCAAGAACGCAATAGTCAGCCTCGGACAAAGGCGCCGTTGAAAAGGTCGTCATAACCGCCGCCGGTTCAGCAAAAGCCATTTCAATGCAGAGTAGCCTGTAAACGTTTCCAAACACTTGCTGAATCACTCCGTTCGGAAGCGCCCCGATACGGTCATTGTTGCGTGGCAACAAGCAGGCGAGCCTCTTTGCCTCGCGAAGGTTGTTACGGATCTCCGCGGCAATTGAAATTCTGACACTCTTAAGATTTTTGACACGCTCCGAATGCTAAATCGCGCCGCGACAACTTTTGATAAGATCCTTTACCCTGCGTGCCGGGCTACATTGGAAGCCGGAGCCGTGCGCGTCGTTGTTTCGGGGGACTGGACGCTTGCGGTTCTGGGGGAAGTTCGGAGCTGTCTCGATGCGCTCGGCGAAGTCAAATCGGGTGGCCGTCCGGTAGAAATCGACTTAAGCCAGCTTCAAAGCCTCGACACCGCGGGCGCGCTCGCTCTTGTGAAGTTGCGAAACAATATCGCCGGCAAGACAGGCGCGTTCGTCAACGAACGCCGCAAGCACCGGATCCTGCTCGACGAGGTGGCGCGGGTGGAGCCGGCAACCACAGAAGCACCGCCACGGCGCCGGCCTCTCGCGGAAATGGCCGGATTGTTCTTGACGGCCGCAACGGCGATCGGGCGCGATGCGATCCGGCTCACCACATTCCTCGGTGAGACGGCGGCCGCGTTGGCCAGGGTCATTGTGCGGCCTGCGCGGTTTCGCGGAACCTCGTTCATCCATCAAATTCAGCAGACCGGCCTGACCGCTTTGCCGATCATATCGCTCGTCTGCTTTTTGATTGGCGCCGTCGTCCTCCAGCAAGGCGCCCATCAGCTTAGCGACTTTGGGGCGGAAAATATGTCGATTAATATGCTCGGCATTCTGTCATTGCGAGAGCTGGGCATCATTCTTGCCGGCGTGATGGTAGCCGGGCGTTCCGCTTCCGCGTTCACCGCCCAAATCGGCACTATGAAAATGCGCGAAGAGATCGACGCGATGCGCGCGCTCGGGATCGACCCGATGGAAACGCTGGTCGTTCCTCGAATTCTTGCGCTCATTGTGGCTTTGCCGCTTTTGGTCTTCGTCGCCGACATGATGTGCCTCGCGGGTGGGGCCGTAATGGCGAAACTTTATCTTTCGATCGACCTGCCGATCTATCTCCAAAAACTCAACGCCGCGATAAAGCTCAAGCATTTCTACTCCGGGCTGTTCAAGGCCCCCTTTGTCGCGCTTGCGATCGGCCTTGTCGGCTGCCTCGAAGGCATGAGCGTTGAGGGCAGCGCGGAATCGCTTGGGAGGCAAGTGACCACGGCCGTGGTCAAAGCCATCTTCCTCGTACTGGTGCTCGATGCGGTTTTTGCGATTTTCGTTTCGGTGAGCGGATTCTGAGCATGACCGAGACGCCTCTTCCGCTCCAGCAGCTTTCCTCCGCGAACGGCGCGGAGCAGACTTATGCGATCCGCGTGCGCGGCCTGACGAAGCGTTTCGGGCAACAGGTCATATTCGAGAACCTCGACCTCGATGTAATAAAGAGCGAAATCCTCGGTATCGCTGGCGGGTCCGGGACGGGGAAGTCCGTGCTCTTGCGCTCGATCCTCGGTCTGCTGCCTTTTGAGGCGGGCACGGTCGAGGTGTTTGGCAGGGACTTCCAAACCCTATCGGGCCGGGAGCGCATCGCCATCGAGCGGCAATGGGGTGTGCTCTTTCAGGATGGTGCGCTGTTTTCCTCGCTCAATGTCCTGCAAAACGTGCAGGCGCCCATGCGCGAGCATCTCGACCTGCCGCAGAAGGTCATGGATGAACTCGCGCTGTTGAAGATCGCCATGGTCGGCCTGCCCGCAAGCGCGGCCTACAAGGCCCCGTCGGAGCTTTCCGGCGGAATGCGCAAACGCGCCGGGCTTGCGCGTGCGCTCGCGCTGGATCCCGGCATCCTGTTCCTGGACGAGCCGACGTCGGGGCTGGATCCGATCGCCGCGGCTGCTTTCGACCGCCTCATCCGCAATCTCCAGCAAACCCTGGGCCTCACTGTGTACATGATCACACACGATCTCGACAGCATCTTCGCCGTGTGTGACCGCGTTGCCGTGCTGGCCGATAAACATGTGGTTCGCCTGGGTCAGCCTATGGACCTTGTGCAGGACCCCGGCCACCCCTGGGTCAGGGAGTATTTCTGCGGAGAGCGCGGCCGGCTTATTGCAAGGGCATCATAAGCATGGAAACACGAGCGAATTATTTAATTATCGGCGTCTTCGTCCTGGGATTACTCGGATCAATCCTGGGCTTCATCTATTGGATCAGGAACGACGCCTCGGGGCCCTCGGGAAAGAACTATTACGCAATCTTCGACGGTTCGGTGCAGGGGCTTACAGAGTCCTCGCCGGTGCTTTTCAATGGCATCCGGTTTGGCGCGGTCCGCTCGATAGAACTCGTGCCGGAGGACACGCGGAAGGTTCGCGTGCTGATCACGATCCGGGATGACACTCCGGTTCGAACGAACTCACGCGCCCGCATTTCCCAGCAAGGCCTCGCAGGCTTGACCGCCATGGAAATCACGCCGGGCACGCCGGACGCCGCCATGCTTCAGGCCAAGCAGGAAGAGAGATACCCCGTGATCTACGCCGATCCGGGTGCATCGGGATCGCTCATGGCCGGCATGTCCGATGCGGCCAGTCAGGCAAACGCTTTGGCTGCTCGCTTGAACAATCTTGTTGCGAACAATGAAGATTCCATTCGCCACACGATCACAAACCTTGAATCGTTCACGACCATGATGGCGGAGCGAAAAGACGATGTGGCCAGTATCGTGCAGGATGTACGCGCACTCTCCGCTCACTTGAATGAGATTTCTCAAAAGGTGGATGCAGCAGTCGATCGCCTGGCGGGCGCCGCTTCCGATCACCCTGATTCCGTTGTGTCGCAGGTGCAACAGGCGGCGACTTCTTTTCGCCAACTGTCCGAGAAACTCGATAAATCTTTGGGCGATAAGTCCGGCGAACTTACGCAGCAGATGGAGCGATCGCTGCGCGAATTCGAGCTTTTTATGAAGGACAGCAGACGTTTAGCTGATAGCCTCGATCGCGTCGTCCAGAAGGTCGAACGCAATCCGGCTGGCTTTCTCCTTGGTGGACAACAAACGCCAAAGTACTAGCGCAAAAAAAATCGGCCTTAACATTTGTCGAGCCGGAGTTTGTTTGGTAGGCGTATCCGGGGTGGGCCTATCTGGGGTGGTGTTATATGCAACTTAAGAGCGAGGTAGCAGCCATAGCGGCCGCGATCATGCTTGGCGGCTGCGCGTTCGCTGGCGGCTCCCCTCCCGCGACCTTTGATCTTCAAGCGCCGCCGGTGGAAAAGGTTCGCGGCGCCGGTACGGTGCAGCTCACCATTTACCCGCCGGTCGCCGTCAAGACCATCGACACCGAAGAAATCCTTGTAAAGAGTGCGAATGGGCGCGTGGCTTATTTATCCGGCGCGGCCTGGGGAGATCGCCTGCCGCGCCTTTTCCAGGCTAGGCTTGTCGAAGCTCTCGCCAACTCGGGAGCATTTCGCGCGATTTTGACGAACCAGGATCGCGTCTCTGGCGACCTGTCGCTAGCCACCGAGATTCGCGATTTCCAGGTAGAGGCAGCCGCTGGCGGCTCTGAGGCCGTCATAGACGTCTACGTCAAGCTCGTCGACGAAAAGAACAGTTCCGTTGTCACGACCAAGCGTTTCCACGCCCGCGTTCCCGCGGCAAGCGATGATGCCGGAGCCGGGATTCAGGCTCTGAACGCCGCCTTCCAGCAGGTGACCCTCGCGATCGTCTCCTGGGTGTCGCGGCGCACTGCATAAAAATTTCCACCGCCCTATACGATGGGAATGCAAAGCGTTCACCAAAAACTGGCCTACGTTTGCTCGCTACTATTTCCGCGCGAACGCCATGATTTTCTGCGCTTTGTGGTTTTTAATTTTTTTAACAGTTGCAGTGGATTGACATAGCATTTTGTTGTGGCAGATTGACACAAACCGGATTTGCTTTGTCAATTAGCATTGACACATTCGCCGGTGCGAATATGGTCGAGCTATAGAGCCGCGCATCGTCGGCCCTAGACGTGAAACAATACCGGACTCTTGAAGGAGTTACATTATGGCTGATGCAAATAAGGTCTATCCGACCGGCTTGACGCTGGCGGAAGCCGAGGAGCTGCACTCGCACGTAATCAACGGCACCCGCGTTTTCGGCGCTGCTGCTGTATTCGCGCACTTCCTCTCCTATGCTCTTACCCCGTGGCTGCACTAATTACCATCTGGAGCACTAAAAATGGCTGATTACACTGATGGCGAACACGGCATTTGGCTTGTTGTCCCGCCGGCCGTAGGCCTCCCTCTGTTGCTGGGCGCGGTCGCACTGATCGCGATCCTCGTGCATGCTGCTCTTATCGGTCACACGAAGTGGTACCCGAAATATTGGGAAGGCAGCAATAAAGTTGTTTCGATCGAGCCTGCCGCCACGGCTCCGGCTGTTCGCTAATGAGGTTGCTACCGCACGACGGTCGCAAATCTCCGATAGCCCGGACCAAATCCCCTTCTGAAGCTGCGGCTGACGATGCCGCAGTTGGGCCTAAAGGCCTCTAGGATTTATCTTACCGGCATGTAGCCTGCGCGCAGGAGCATTTTCTCTCTGCTCGCAGGTCTTTGAGTTTATGCGGCGGTCTACGCCTGTTTTCACTTAGATTCCCGTGAATCTCGACATTCTGCAGCGATTTACTCTCTTGCAAGGGGATCGCCTGCTGGCGCCTGGGTTTCGAATCTGCTTTCCATTGAATGCTGACAGCATGCCTTTTGGAATCGCGACCCTTATCGCAAGCGCTTGGCTATGCGCCACGCAAGCTGCCCCATTAGGCGCTAACGCAACCTCGATCACAGTGAACTTTACCACAAAACCTTCACTGCGCACGCTTCGGGACACACCTACCCCTCGCGCCCTTTCTGCTCCGGATGCCTACAAAACCCGGTGAAATGGCAGCGCGCTGCACGAATGTTCCTCTTCAGGCTGAAACAGGCATTTTCGGCCAGAATCAACCTTGCGTCATATTGACCCAAAATGCAAAGGTGTGTCAAATGGAGTTGACGCATGCAAATGTCAGCATATGCTTACACTCAAGCTGCGACTAAGAAAACTCTCGCTCGAACCAGCAGCTGCATGAGCGACCTACGTGCGGGTTCAGCACGAAAAACCTAGCAGGTCCCTTTAAGGAGGTACAATTATGGCTGATCCAAATAAGGTCTATCCGACGGGTTTGACCTTGGCGGAAGCTGAGGAGTTGCATGGCCACGTGATCAACGGCACACGCGTTTTCGGCGCGATTGCAGTTGTGGCTCACGTTTTGTCCTACGTCTATTCCCCTTGGCTCCACTAGAAACCTAACACTCTAACTAGGAGAATTGAACATGGCTGATTCCGATGGACAAGCTGGCATTTGGTTGGTCGTTCCTCCCAAAGTCGGTCTTCCCCTGTTCCTTGGCACCGTTACGCTGATCGCGATCCTCGTTCATGCTGCTCTTATCGGCCACACGCAGTGGTACCCGAAATACTGGGAAGGTGGCAAGAAGTCCGCTGAGATCGTAAGCATTGTGAAAAGCGCCTAGCTTTGTCTCGATAGCTCGTCAGACGGCCTGGGCCCTTGGTCCCGGCCGCATTCTGTGCGAGGTATAGGAACAGCGATGCCTTCCGGCGGTTCCGCGTAAGTCGGGTGTGACGCATGCTCTGGCAGCTTAAACTGAATAAGCGTGCTGTCATGTGCCGGAAGATTGAGCCTGCGCGGAGGCTGTGGCTGCCCCTGTCGCGCAGGCTATCGTGTAGAGACTAGCGTTGCGTTGAGGTTTATAAGATAGCCCTTTAAGGGCGGTCGCAGCCAGAATATGCTGATTGGTGTGATCAGATCCCGTGGTTTGCGACTCGAGACAGGTGATAAAGCGATGCTGAGGCAGACTTGCCTAGCAGCGCTTGTTTTGCTTTATGGGGCTCGAAAGCCTAAGCTTCCGGTCACTCTAAATCGGCGAAGATTCTCAGGCCTAAGTGGCCGCTTCAGCAGGAGTTGCTCGATCTATGTCTAATTTTGGCCACCGAGTAACGAATTTCTGGTTCAGCCAAGGCGCGCGTTTTCTCCCCTTTGCGGACGCGGCGACCCCGGAATTGCCTCTATCGAGGCTGCTCCGTCTATCTCTCTTCCAGGTCTCGGTTGGCATGGCGCTGGTGCTGCTGATCGGCACTCTCAACCGGGTCATGATCGTTGAATACGGGGTGCCAGCCTCCATCGTCGGGATCATGATCTCGCTCCCGCTTTTCTTCGCGCCTTTCCGCGCGCTGATCGGCTTTCGCTCCGACACGCACAAATCAGTTCTCGGCTGGAAGCGCGTTCCATTCATTTGGCAAGGGTCGCTCGTTCAGTTCGGCGGTCTCGCTATCATGCCGTTTGCGGTGCTCGTTCTGGCCCGGCAAGGCGAATCGGACGCCCTGCCGGCGTGGATCGGGCAGATAGCGGCAGCGTTTTCGTTTCTTCTCGTCGGCGCGGGCTTGCACACGGTTCAAACTGTGGGTCTTGCGCTGGCAACAGATTTGGCGCCCAAAGAGGCGCAGCCCAAGGTCGTTGGGCTCATGTATGTCATGCTCCTGCTCGGCATGATCGCGAGCGCGCTTATCTTTGGCTATCTGCTCTTGCATCCAAACTGGGAGCGCCTTCCCCCCGGACAGCTCATCGGGGTGATCCAGGGGTCGGCCGTCGCCACTCTCATACTGAATTCGATCGCGCTGTGGAAGCAGGAGGTGCGCAAGCCTAAGCGGCTCCTGACGCCGGAGGAACTGGCGGAAGAGACAAAGCCGCGGCCGTTGTTCAAAGATTCATGGGGAGCCTACACGCAGGGCGGCAAGGCCATTCGCCGCTTGGTGGCGGTTGGACTTGGAACCATGGCGTTTAGCATGGAGGACGTTCTCCTCGAACCGTATGGCGGTCAAATTCTGCATCTGGCGATTAGTGATACCACGAAATTGACGGCTACTTGGGCAATTGGCGGCCTCTTCGGCTTTGCACTCGCGTCTCGTATTCTGAGCCGCGGCTTCGATCCCTTTAAGATGGCCCTTTACGGGGCTCTGGTGGGCGTCCCGGCGTTCATCGCCGTGATCATGGCTGCGAGCTTCGTCTCACCAATCCCCAACGATTCCACGATCACCTCGATCGCGCTTTTTGGCTTGGGCACATTGCTCATTGGCTTTGGCACCGGCCTTTTCGGACACGGTACGCTGACGGCCACAATGAACCTCGCGCCGAAAAATCAGACAGGCTTGGCGCTCGGCGCTTGGGGCGCCGTTCAGGCTACGGCTGCCGGCCTTTCAATTGCGCTCGGCGGAATAATCCGGGATGTCGTCGCCGCGGTTTGGGAGCCCAGTTCTCTCGGTGCTGCAACCGGCTATATCACCGTTTACTCGATTGAACTCGTGCTGCTTTTTGCGACGATGATCGCCATGTTTCCGCTTCTTCGAAGCGTAAGCACAATCCCGGTTCAGCACCCTGTTGAGCATGACGCGATACCCCCGACTGAAGTTCGGCCTGCAGAATAGCCTCCAGGCCTCCCTCCTGTCGGGGCGGGTCCGCCACGACGTTCCCCGAATGCGCAGTGTAGCCTGGGTCGACAGAATCCATCGTTGGAACCCATGGAGGGGGCGCACGCGCTTGCGTCGTGTCCTTCCCTCCAACGGATAAGATTCCAAATCTGGCGTTGCCGCGCGCCGATGATTAATGCGGATATATTTTAATGCCGGCGCAAGGGATCTATTTCCCGCCAGAAAAGGCCCAAAGATACTTAACAATCAGAAAAGCCAGCGTCTTACGGGCGCGAGAGATTTGCTCTATCCCTTTGAAATATATAAAAAATCAAGAGAGCTAATCAACTGTATTTTCGGTGCATGTGGGACGCGATAAAGTCCGTTAAATGTGCTTCCTGGTTTTCATGGTAACCATAACCGCGTGCGACGCAGGCGCGGGTGACGCCGTCTGCAATGATATTTTTTTGGCAATATCAATGCCTTGAAACCCTTAACTCTCGGCACGGCGCTTTCTCCTAAAATTCCGGCGTTATGGACGCAAGCGCAAGCCCGTTCCGGAAATGGTCCAAATGTCAGGAGCATCTTGCCAAATCGCCCGAAACGTCGATCCGTCAACGCAACCTTGACACGTGAGAGGGGGAAGGCGCAGCGAGAGCCATGCCGCCGCCCCATCGGATTCTTGCACGAGGGGGCGGCGGTCCTATCTTTAGAATGGGAAGTCAAAGATGCCGCATCCCCGTGGCGTCCGGCTTGTCGAAATCTCCGCAGTTGCTTTGGAGATTGAGATTTTTCTCCTTGCGGAAGGAGCGGCCCTTGCAGCTATCGTGGCGCCACAACGCTTGCGAACTGCAGGAAATCGGGCACGATTAGGCCGTAGCCCTAGCGCCTCTTGCTGGGTCGAGTAACCAGGCTTTATAACCGACGACTTAACAGGCTTACTTTTGTAAGGCACATTCCCGCCCCTCACCTCAATGTAGCGAAGCTCTTTCCCCGAGGCGATTTCAGAGAAACCGCCGAGCTGGAAATCTGCGATTTTGCCTTCCCTCACAAATTCAGCAATCATCTTCTTCTGCACGGCTGCGTCCGTTAAATCGCCTTTCGCATTTCTTATTCCTATCAGGAACATCGTTCTCTCGGCTCGATCCCTCTCAGCCGGCGCGGCATCGAGTTGCTGGCCAAGCGGCAAGCCATAAAATTTCGCGTTCTCCGAAACATATGGCTTTCGGGCAATTATCCCGCAGAGCTGAACGGCTCTGTTATCGATAAGACGTGTGATCTCCTGCGACGAAAGCGGCGCCGGGCGCGAGCCTAGTCCAACGCAGATGACAGTGTCGTAACGAGCAACTGCCTCGCCGAGGGCATTGCTGTCGAGGAGAGCCGACAAATCGGTTCGGCTGCTTGTCTGGTCAGCAACGCGGGCGGGTCGGCGCAGGCCCCAGCCTGCCTTGATTGCGAGGACGTGAACCTCAACCTCCGCCGATCCACCTTTCGCTGTTGAAACAACGAAGTCTTGCTTCTGGACGGGGCTGCCTGCTGGAGTGGGAATGACGTTCGCGCTCTCCTTGACAAAGTTGAAGCCGCCGACAAGCTGTTGCGGTGCGGGTTGGGTTGGCGCCGGAACTGCCGCTTGTTCTTGCTTGCCGGGAGCCGCCGGCTCAACCGGGAGCGGAGCCAGCTCCGCTTTGGCTGGAGCCGGAGCTGCCTGAAGAGGCGCCTGTGTTGGGGGCATAACAGGATACTGCTCACCCCCCGTTTTTGTCGCCGCCTCTGAACTTACTGCTCCTTGAACGGGCGCCTTTTCCTGAAGGATGGCCTGCTCTACAGGCGCCTCCGGCTCAACCGGAGCCGGAGCCGCAGCCTGGACCAAAGCCTGCGGAGTAGAAGCTTGCTCCTCCTGAATGGGCGTCTTCGTCACCTCCGCGGGAGTCGGCGCGGCTTGAACAAACGTCTTTTCATGCACGGAAACATGCTCTTCTGGAGCGGGAACCTTCGCCTGGGTGTCGGTCTGCTGAAGCAGGCTTTCGGCCTTGGGAGCAGAAGCCGCTTCGCTTGTCTCTTCGAGAGACTTCCTGGCCGTAATTCTGCTCGTCAGCAAGCTCTGGCTGTGAAGCCATGGACCGACGAAGCAGACAAAGAACGAAAGAATAAACACGAGTGCCCTAAGCTGCCAGGGCGACTCTAACCACCAAATAATCGCATTCATCTAATCGGCCCACTTTGGGATACGGTTAACCCTTTATTCATCTTTTACCGAGCAAGGAATGCAAAAGCTGAATATCTTGAGCATTACAGTCTCAAAACTAATGATTTGTTTCAATATGCCAAGAAGACGCGCTTTCTTGCGCTTTAGCTGGAAAGGCATTCGGTTCGCATTTTGTGCAGGAAGAAGCGGGGCGCGCTCCCAGCTCCCGCGTGACAACCTTCTTCGCCTGCTGGCCGTCAGCAGTTCATCATTTAATGAGCGGATGGGGACGTTAAGCGGCTGAATTCGGTGAACAGGTCACGTATGAGGAGCAGGCCTTTTCGTCAGCGTCAACCAACGATCTTCAAATTGCCCCTAACTTTGTAAGAAAGCTCAAATGCAGAACTCGCATAGTGCACACAGGCGCAACTCGGGGGGCAGATCATTCGATGCCTGGTTGTGCGCCATTGACCAGAAATGGACAGCAGGCATGAGAAGCTTCCCCCTTCCATTAAACGAAATCGAACGCCTCAGGGAACTCCAAAAGCTGCGCTTCCATGACTGGGGCGTTAGCCAAGCCCTCAGCGAACTATGTGCAATCGCGTCGAAATTGCTTGAGACGCCTGTCGCCCACGTCTCGCTTGTTGATGAAAATGAACAATTTTTTGCGGGTCAGGTTGGACTGGACGTCGATCGGACAGCGAGAGAAGTTGCGTTCTGTGCTCACACGATCATGACATCGGAACCCTTTGTCGTCGAAAATGCCGATGACGATCCGCGCTTTCGTCTAAATCCACTCGTCACGAACAGTCCAGGGATCAAATCCTATCTGGGCATCCCGCTTGAGACGGCGCCGGGCCTTCGGATCGGCGCCTTATGTGCGGTCGATAGAAAGCCGCGAAGCTTCAACAAGAATGAGATAGAAACCCTCCTTCGTCTTAGCCAGATCGTTGTTTCAATCCTCAAGAGTCATCGTATGAGCTTAGAGTTGGACGAACAACTTGAGGGCGCGATTTCGCTTCAGAATGACATGCTCCCCAGCGCGGCGCGATTAGCGCACATACAAGCTCACTGCCCGCTGGACGTATCCAGCTACTACAATCCTCGCGACGGAATTGGCGGAGACATCTGGGGCATCGAGGTAACTGGCCCTCAGCGTGTCATGATTTATATCGCCGATTTTACAGGTCACGGCGTCGCGGCTGCCCTCAATGCCGCTCGTTTCCATTCCTTTGTGCATATGATTTGGCAAAGGACCGGGCGGCCGGAATCGTTACTGCGGAAACTGAACCAAAGACTTCACGAGGTGCTTCCTGCCGGCCAGTTCGCAACCATGTTCTGCACGATGATCGACTTCAAAAAGCAGGAAATAGAATACGCATCAGCAGGCGCACCGCCGCAACTCTTTCGCGCATCGCACCAGCATCGATTCGAGGTTATCTCCCAAGCGAGCCTGCCACTCGGCATCCTTGGCGACGCAGTCTATGAAAACGTCAAGGCCCCCTTCCTCGACGGCGGCGTGCTTGTGCTCTTCACCGATGGACTGACTGAAACGCCCAGGCCCCCGAGAAGTGTACTAACAACAGATCAGTTGAGAGACCTGTTAGACAGCGCGGGAGAAGGCAACGACGCTCGCAAGCTCTGCCAATCCGTCGTGAGCCAGCTCTTTTCAGAACCGTCGACCAGGGCAGAGGACGATATTACGCTTGTCGTCGCAAAACATACGGGCCAAACGACGCAACGTATCGCTGATTATGAGATTTGAGTTGCCCCTCTCCCGATAAAATCGCTGAAGGTCCTCATGGAAGAAGAAAAAAAGAATTCAACCTGTCGCTGAGGAATCCCTGAAGAAGGCGCCCATCGCCGCGCTGCGCGAAACAGAGCGCGTGGAACGCGAGAAACACCTTGCGTCGGCACAGTCGTCACGGCAGAGGGCACGAATTTGAACCACGTCGTCGAAGGAGAAATCGGAGAGCCCATCGTTCTGGCCAGTTTTGCTTTTTTGCGCCTTGGCGTCCATGCTAGGAATCCCAGCCTCATCGATGGAGGGATTTCAATGGATGCCTACGAAGCGCTCGTAACGCGGGTCAGTCCAACCGAGATTGGCGACCCGGCCCCCGACGACGAAACCCTGCGCAAGATCGTGGCCGCTGCCTTGCGGGCGCCAGACCATGGCAGGCTGCATCCCTGGCGCTTCATTTCTATAAGAGGGGACGGCCGGCGCCGCCTCGGCGGCATTTTTGCTTCCGCCCTCCAACGCCGCGATCCCAAAGCAACGCCCGAGATTTTAGAGCGCGAGAGTCAAAAGCCCTTGCGCGGTCCTCTCCTGCTCGTGGCCGTCGCGCGGATCGCGGAGCCTTCGAAGATCCCTGCGGTCGAGCAACTTTTGTCCGTGGGCGCGGCTGCACAAAACATCATGCTTGCAAGCCACGCGCTTGGCTTCGGGGCCATGTGGAAAACAGGCGATGCCGCCTACGACGCGAGCGTCAAGGAAGCGCTCGGCCTCGAAGCCTCGGAGGCGATCGCAGGTCTCATTTATATAGGCACACCCAAGGCGGCGCCAAAACCGCCGGTTCCGCTTGACCCTGCGGACTTCATCCGGAATTGGCCGGAGAACGCGTAAAGACTCACCTGCTCACAAAGATGGTATTCGATAGCGGCCGGCCTCGTGCTCGTTGCTCTCTTCGGCATGATCGCGGCCTTCTCTGGAAGCTTGGCCGTCATCGCCGAGTTGATCGATCCATAACGTTGTCGAATTGATTGCGGCCGGCGCCGTCCTGATCGGGCTGAAGATTGCGGCGCCCAAATCCGACGTTTTTCCCTATGGCCTTTATAAGGTTGAGAACCTCGTGGCCGCAGCGATCGGCGGCATGATTTTCTTCACCGCTTATGAGATCGTGCACAGCGTCTTTTTCGGCACAACCAAATCGGCGAACGCGGCGGAATCCGCGTCGATGATCAGATGCGGACCAGCGATCCGGATATCTTCGCTGTCGGAGACGCCGTCGAGGTCAAGGACTTCGTCATAGGAGAATCGGGCCTCGTTGCCCTGGCGAACCGTCAGAAACCGCCGCGGAGCAGGGGCCGGAAGTGTTCAACATCCCGGTTGGACAGCTTCGTTCGCGTCTCGGCACACCTCCTCGAGACCGCGAGATCCAGTCTTCTACCGGTCCGGCCAACGCTCCTACATTGCGACGCGCATCCTTCTGCAGAATGGATTCAAGGTCACAAACATTTCGGGAAGAATGCTTAACTGGGCGCAGACCGGCTTCAAGGCGCGGTAAGGTCCTTGCGTGGATTTGTAATCTGACGCGCATCCTCGCCGGAAATTACGCGCGCCAGTTCGACGGCAACTCGGGCTCAGTCTTTCTTCTGGTGGTCCGCGACCGGGGCGCCGGCCCGTTTCCATGCTGAGAAGCCGCATTCAATGTGGCTGACAGAGGTCAGCCCATGCCGAGCAAGGTTGCCGCGGCGAGCGATGACCGCTAGGCGGATTGGCAAAAGAGTATGAAATGTCCGCCGGAACCGAAGATCTCCTTATGGTACGGGCTCTCAGGGTCTACCCAAAACTCCAGCATCCCGCGAGGCGCGTGGAAGGCTCCAGGAATAGTGCCCTCGCGCTCAAGCTCGCGAACATCGCGAATGTCGAAGAAGACAACACTTAGATCGTCGAGTTTCGTTAGAGCATTCTCAACGCTAAGGACAGGCGCAAAAATAAGTGAATTGGTGTGCCTTTAGGCAAGCCGCGTCGTTGTGACTCGCACGAGTTGGATTCCGGGCTGCGATTTTGCGCGCTATGCGCGTTCTCATGATCGACGGGCAAGCGATTCGACAGCGCTGGGATGCGGTCAGCTCCAAGCTCGATGAACGCGGGCGGCGGCTGTTTGCTGCAGCGGAGGTGCGTGCAGCGGGGCGCGGGGGGCTGGCGGCTGTGTCCGGCATTACCGGGCTGGCGCGCAGCACCCTTTTGCGAGGGCTCAAGGACCTTGAGGCGCCTGCACTGCCGCGTGGAAGGGTTCGCCGTCAGGGTGGCGGCCGCTGCCGGCTGGCGGCGCGTGATGCGGCGCTTTTAGACGATCTGCGCAGCCTCGTGGAGCCGGCGACGGTTGGCGATCCGGTCCGGCCGCTGCTGTGGGTTTCGAAAAGCCTCGATAAGCTGGCGGCGGCGCTCCATGGGATGGGGCATGCCGTGAGCGCCAACACCGTCCGCAAGCTTTTGACCGGACTTGGCTTTTCGCGCCAGTCCAACCGCAAGGCCGACGAAGGCTCGCATCATGTGGACCGCGATGCGCAATTTCAGCACATCAACGCCAAGGTTCTGGCGGCGCAAGCCGCTGGAGAGCCCGTCATATCCGTCGACACCAAGAAAAAAGAGTTGGTTGGCAATTACCGCAACGGTGGCAGCGACTACCGGCCCAAGGGCGATCCGCGGCGTGTGAATGTGCATGATTTCGCGGACAAGGAGCTTGGCAAGGTTGCGCCTTATGGCGTCTACGATATTACGGCCAACAATGGCTGGGTCAGCGTCGGCGTCACCCATGACACTGCGGAGTTCGCTGTAGCCTCGATCCGGCTCTGGCTGGAAAAAATGGGACGCAAGCGTTATCCCGATGCAAGAGAACTGACCATCACCGCCGATTGCGGCGGCTCAAATGGCGCTCGCGTGCGGCTTTGGAAAGTGAAACTCCAGGAATTTGCCGATGAAACGGGCCTCACGATCCATGTCTGCCACTATCCGCCAGGCACATCGAAGTGGAACAAGATCGAGCACCGCCTTTTCTGCCACATCACGCAGAACTGGCGCGCCCGCCCGCTGACTGACAGAATGGCAGTCGTCGAACTGATCGCTGCAACGTCAACAAAAACAGGCCTGCGGGTTGAAAGCGCTCTCGATGAGAGGACCTACGAGAAAGGCATCAAAGTCAGCGATGCCGAAATGGAAGCCCTCAACATTTGCGGCGATGAATTCCATCCCGAATGGAACTATGCAATCAATCCCCGAACCGGTAAATCGTAGCGGTTATTTTTGCGGATGTCCTTAGCAGGATGCTGAAAAATCGTGAAATCCGCCTTCATCCTTCGACAAGCTCAGGATGAGGTCGAGTGTTTTCAGCGGGTTAATACTCATGGTGAGCCTGTCGCGGTTCGGCAGGCTCACCGTGAGGCCATGGGCAACATCCCTTTTCAGCAGCCTCCTGGACCCCTATCCGCTTTTGATGGAATCAAAAGCGGGCTCTAAGTTTTTGTTTTGTCGCGCGTCTTTACCGCAAAACCGCTTCGCGCTTTTCCGGATGCACTTTAGAACTTCACGCGCAAGCCGGAAACGACGGCCGTGTCGTTGTCCTGCAGGAAGCCGGAAGCAAGTCCGCCGCTGACTTCGCTGAAGGTCACGCCGGTATACACGTCGAAATGCTTGTTGAAGGTGTAGTCGATCAGGAACGAGGCCTGGTTGACATCGCCGGAACAATTGTTTCCGGTCGTCAACCCCGCAAATTGGCCTTTTGCGGCTGCGGCTATGTTCGCTGCGGTCTGGCCGCCGCAGGTCCTTCCTTTATAGTCAAGGAAAGAGTTTTGGCTGTACCAGTAATAGGCGCCGGTAAAGGACCAGGGGCCACTTTCATATCTCGCACCCGCCCACGCGGTCTCAAGGACGCGATCGCTGCCATAAGCCCGGTCCCAGAGAAGCGCGTCTGCTGCGCTGGTCACATTGCCGTAGTTGTAGTTTTGATCCGTGTAGAGTTCATACCCGCCGATCGTGTAGTCGCCGTTGTAATAGGACTGCGCGTGATCCGGGTTCGACAACGTCACATATTGGAAGCCAGCGTAGAGCGTTACCTTCGCCGGCGGCGCGCAGGGCGCGTCCTTCATGCCGCCGCAGGACGCATCCTTCAAACTGCCGGTAACGTCTCCCACAGTGAAGGTGTACTTCGCCATGACATCCCAGGCTTCGTTATTCGTGATGACGCCGAGCAACTGGTTTGCGCAGTTCGGATTGGAGAGTGCGGCGGCTTTGTTGGGCGCGCAGGTTGTGAACGTGTTCGTCGTGTAGGCCGGGTTGTTGAAGAAGGTCGAGTTCACCGCGGCGTTTTCCAGCGTGTAGAAGCCGTCGATGGAGAAGCCGCGATAGATGACGCCGGCATTGGCGCCATATCCGTAACCCAAAATCGGCGTGTCCTGGCCGCCATCGGTGTACATGCCCGCGGCGTGGAACGGACCGTAGGTGAAGACGTACCTCACCGAATTATCCCAGCGCGCGGTCTCGGTGCTGCCGATGCCGCCGATCACTGAGCCGGACGTGTTCAGCGAAAAGGCGTGGGACGTGGCCATCGGATCGTAGGTGTTCGCCCCGTCGAGCACCAGCGAGGTCTGCCGGCCGAAGGTCAGGGTGCCGTAAAGGGGGCTGCTCACGCCGCCATAGGCCACGCTGTTGAAGGCCTGGCCGCACCGGCTGCCATCGCCGTTCGCAGCCATCTGGCTGTAAAGTTTGCCGTTAGCCTCGATGAGGCTTTCGCAGGCGTCCGCTATTTGGCCGGAGATCGGGTTGAAGCCCGTCTCGAGCTTTCCGATGGCCTGGAAGCCGTAACCGATATTCTCCTCGATCGCCAAACCGATCTTGGATTGCTCCAGGGTGTTGTTCGTAATCCCAGCGCGGTCACCATCGACGTATTTCGCACTGTTAATGGTGTAATTGGCGGCGTAATAGTACGAGCCGCTAACAGGCGCAGAGTTCGTTGCGTAGAAAGCGCCGACGTCGATCGTTCCGTAAAGTGTCACGCCGCGCCAGCTCAGCGGAGCGTCGGGCAGTGGATCCTTGATACTGCCGACATCCAAATCCGCCGCCTGGGCAGCGACTGCGGCGCCCGCCATAATGGCGGCGCAGGCCAGAAACCTTCTCACGAAGAATTCCCCCAAAGGTATGATCAGGGCCGATACGCAACACTCCTCATTGCCCCATGCTATATTTGCAAAAGCACAACCGACTCGCCGTCAAGGCGCCAGTACAAATCCGCAACAGTTGGGCTAAAAGGCAGATAGTATCCTAAGCGAAATTAGAAGGCGCGTGGCGGCTAAAAGCAAGCGTTTCCGCAAATTGGACTGGAGACGCGCCAACAGCTACGCTACAGCTGGCCGCAACTACTGGCATTATAGAAATAGGAAAATTGGAATCCGAGAAAGCGCCGCTTCCGCAATACTCGCAAAATTGCAAAGCTGACGCCACGACTAAGAAAACTTCGCCACCCTGGCCAACGGACGTCATTACAGAGGCCGCTTGCTCCACTTCGTCATCCAGGCCTTGCGAAGCGCGCCGGGATCGCAAAAAATCAAACGCTTCAATCTATTACGATCCCGGATAAGGCTCCGCCTTTCCCGGTGACAGAGGCGGCGATCCGTTGTCGCGCCCGGAAGACTTCCGGCCTGCGCTGGTTTGACGATCCGCTATGGTTGTGAGCGAGGAGCCAGCCTCTTTTCCTTCAGCGGGGCTGGCTCGGGAGTTTGCGTTTTAGCGGGCGGAGCACGCAAACTCGGAGGGAAGCCATGGGAGATTGAAACAAGTATTATCCCATCCCCGAGCGTTTGAGCGGTGTCTCCAACCATAGGTGTACGGGACGCCATAGTACCCGGCATAATACCCCGTCGGCGCGGGGTAATAGACCTGTCTATCAACGTAATTCCTATGATGGATTTGGGCCTCCCGTTCAGCCGCTGCACCAAACGCTGGCGCGACAAGCATCGAAAAAGCAGCTGCGAGAGCTACTAACCGGCCGTTAGTGCTCATTTACTTTCTCCATGTCAAAGCATACGCTATTACAGTAGCGGCATACTTATTCAACTGTAGAAATCCTATTACTTGCACACAAATTAATCAATTCACAAAAATATAATATTAAAGCCTATGCTATAATAACTCAGGCTAAACATTATAGATTAGCGCGCTCAGTATTATGCATTAAGTCTATACTTTAAATTTGCAATCCGCGCCATTCAGTGGCCTGAGTGCTTCGATCGCAGGAGATCGCGGCGAGAGCGAGCGCATGGCCGCCCCGCCGCCCTTCGTTGCCGCTCAGCTTTTCTTTTGCCGGTTCGCGATCAGGCCGCCGGCCTGTTTCCACGCCGAGAAGCCGCCCTCGATGTGGCTGACCAACTCCAGCCCCATGTCCAGCAAGGCTGCCGTCGCGAGCGCCGATCGCCAGCCGGACTGGCAAAAGAGAACGAACTCCTTGTCCGGTTCGAAGACCTTCTTGTGGTACGGGCTCTCCGGGTCCACCCAAAACTCCAGCATTCCGCGAGGCGCATGGAAGGCTCCGGGGATGGCGCCCTCGCGCTCAAGCTCCTGGATTTCGCGAATGTCAATGAAGACAACGTTCGGATCGCCGAGCTTTTTTTGCGCATCCGCCACACTCAGTGTTTGAATGCGCGCATGCGCATCCGCGATCAACTGCTTGTATCCACGTTTCAGCACCAAGTTCTGCTCCTTTTATCCGATTGAAACGCCATAATTGGCCGATGCCGGCCTGGCCGGGAGGGCAACTTGGAAAACCCGGGTCAGGCGGCGGCAGGCCCTCGACCCGAAGCGGCCGTCGCAATCGCCACTTGGACTTCAGGGTTGTGCGCAGGAAAATGAGTTCAATTCGTATGGGGACACGTGAGCGGTTTTTAAAGTTGCGGTTCGGAGAATGCTGAAGCGTGCGCACCGTGGTCCTGTCACATACACTGAGGCTCAGCTTTGGATTGAACCGGTCTCAAGCATCGATCGAACACGCCGCAGGAGAAATGCCGGACCGCTCGCACACGTCTGAATACAAGGAGACTGCCAGCCATGGCGACCAATCTCGAAAAGCCTGATCCCAAGAAGCAGTTCCGCGCCATGGTGCAGGGCGCGCAAAGCCTCGCCGTCGCCTATATCGGGATCGTCAACAGCCTGTTCGTGGCGCTAAACCGGCTCGGCGCCGGTGACGCCGGGGCGATAGCGAATGCCGCTCGCATGGACGCCGGATATGTGCGCCGCTGGTGTGACGCCGCCTTCGCCTTTGGCTATCTCGATGCCGATGGCGCCGTTTTCCGCTTGAGCGAAACGGGCGCGGCCATGTTGCCCGATGCGCCGGAAAGCCTCATGCCCTTGGCGCTCAGCATGGTTCTGAATGTCCATATGGCCGAGCGCGCCGCCGGCCTCATGCGCAGCGGCGAGCGGCCCGGCGAGAGGGTCATGGCTGAGCGCGAAACGCTTCTGCCCTGGTTCGGCCCGATGCTGGAAGCCACTTTCGCGCGCTTCTTCGAAACGACGATTTGTCCTGGCGTTCCCGTCTTTTCCGAGATCGATGCGAGGGGCGGCCTTGTGGTCGATCTTGGCTGCGGCAATGGGTGGTATCTTCGTGCGCTGGCCCGCCGATGCGGCGCGCTCCGGGGGATTGGTCTCGATGGCTTCCAGGAGAACATCGCGCAAGCCAACCGGCTCGCCCGAGAGGAAGGGCTTGGCGACCGGCTTCACTTCGCTGAGGGCGACGCGCATGAGTTCAAGCTCGATGAGCCTGCCGATCTCATCGCCATGAATCGCGCTCTGCATCATGTCTGGGAGGGCGGCATCGTCCCCTTCATCCGCCGGCTGCGGGATAATCTTCGCCCGGGCGGAGCGGTGGCGATCTGGGAACCCGATTGGCCGGCCGACCGGGCGGCTTTGCGTAAGCCCGCGCTCCGTGGACTGGCGCTCCAGAATCTCAATGAGCACGTGCAAGGCAACCACCTGCTCAATGCCGATGAAATCGCCGGCGCGTTCGCTGCCGAAGGGCTGGCGCCGGAGATCTACCGCTTCAGCGACGGCATCGAGGCCATCATTGTCGCCCGCCGCCCCCTGACCTAAGCTAAATTTCCCGGCCTCCCCAACACTTCGACGCAGAATGCGTCCTATCCCGGGGAAATGAGTAGTTTCCGAATCTATTTGCCTTACCCTTCGTCGGCTAAGCTGAAGCCTCACCGGCATGGCGAGAGGCGGCCATGGCGGCGATGCAGAGTGCCTCACGATAGCAAAGCTCGTGACGGCTCTTCTCCTAAAAAGTCCTTCCACCACCACCATTTTGGCTGAGGTTCCGCGCCTGCACGCCTACGCGTTTTTGATGACAAACGACAAGGGCAGCGCAGATCGGGCGGTGTTGGATGCGGTGGAGCGAGCGCTGAGTGACGAAAACCAATCGCGCTGCTCCGCCGGTTCCCGGACATCGCTCTTCGCGATCCTGCACAATTGTCTTCTTCGCAGCCATGGCTGCCAGGATGCGGGGGAGCGCCCTCAACTGACCGCAAGCTCAATCGCTTGGATGGCGCGCGCGCTCATGCATTTGAGCTTCCTCGATCGAGAAGCGGTCGTACTGACCGTGAGCATGGGCTTTGGCGACGAAGTGACCGGGAACATCTGCAAATGCGCCCCGGAACTTGTGAGGCAGAGACGATCAATTGGTCTCGCTGCATTGGCCGAACTCTTTGAGGCAAGCCGCGCAATACGCCACTAACACTTAGCGCAACGTCCTCCGCAGCGTCTCAACCGTTTGCAAGACTAACTCTTACGAGCGTCTTTGTGTGCAGATGCTCAAATGCCTTGCTGGACACACAAGCCGCTTTGCGAGGGTTCCACAATGTCGATACAGGATCTTAGAATCTTCGAACTCGTAGCTTCGTGCGGAAGCATGTCGGACGCGGGGCGCGCCTTGGGCATCTCTCCCGCCGTGGTCAACAAGCACATCGACGCTCTGGAAGGCAGGCTCGCCATGCAGCTTTTTTGCCGCCCAACGGCGCGTCTGGAACTCACCGCCGGCGGCCGAGCTTTTCGCAAAAGCTTAAAGGCGATTCTTCCGGATATCGAACAAGCGGCGAGGCTGATTTCCGCCAACGACAACACCGTGTGAACCGGCATGCCATTCGCATGCCGAGCCTGCGCTACAAGCCCCGTTCGCCGCAAGCTCTCAAGCCCGGGCACCGCCCTCTTATTCCGGTCGGGCGGCCCATAGGTCTCCCTGATCCAGCCCGACGAGCGTAACAGGCTTCAAGCTCAAGCAGAGCAAGGCTGGCCCTACCAATGAAGACGCGAGTCGCCCATCCCGATCGTCCTATCGCCCGGTTCCGCTCTTTGAAGAGTTTCTTCGATCAAGCTGTAAAGTTCCTGCGTCTGCGCAGTGAATTCCTGCATCCGATCCTGAGCGAACTCCGCCTGAAACAGCAAAATCTCCGCGAGCGTTTGGGCATTGCTGATCTTGCCGGTGACCGCGAACGTGCAATCCGCGTTGTCCTTCGCAAATTCCATGGCGCGGCCGTTGATACCCTTGAAGCCAGCGGTCATGGGATTTGAAGGCATAGCCTCCATCCAGACGTCCACGACCCTCGCCATAAAACTCATGAGTTGGTCATAGGCGGCATGGGCCTGCCTCAGGTTCTCCGCGGATGCCTCGCGCAGGCTCTGAGGGATTTCAAACGGGTTCTCGGTCACTGCTTTTACTCCGAGGGCGTGAGACTCCCCTCAGCCAGCATCATCGTCATTTGTTCCCGCGTCGCCGTAGGCCTGATGGTGAGCTTCGTTGAGCTTATCCATGGCGGCGGCGCGCACTTTGGGATCGTTGCTGCGATAAAGCGCAAGGAAAAACCGATCCTCCATGAGGAAATTGATCAGAGCTTTGGCCCGGGCGGCTTCTTCTTTTGTCGGCGTGCAGTCAACCCGTTTCAAGTTATCTGGAAGCACCGCGTCAGTAAAAGAAGCGTTGTATTCGTAGGCAGGCATAATGTCCTCCTTGTATTACTTTAATACTGTCCGTTGCAGACTCTCAGTCATCAGAGTCCTTCGATTTACGCTTAGAACGACCATGACTTTGCAAAGTCGTAGGACATGACCACGAGCCCCTCGGTTAAGCCATTTTCGTTTTTGACAAAGTCGGAGAGGAGCGCCTCCGTACGGAATCCCAAGTTCTGGAACACAACTTGAGCCGCCTCCTGGCTGATGGCCATTCGAACCCAGAGCCTTTGCAGGCCTCGCGCCTGCGCGATTGCGAAAACCTTCCCGGCGAGAATTCGACCGACGCCTAGATCCCGATGACGAGCGGCGACGCTCATGCGGATTTCGCCGACGTGGCGGAACCAGGGCAGATCGTTGGTTTTAAGATTGCAATAGCCGATCATATTCGCGCCCGCCATCGCGACCACGCCGACAATCTCGCCGGACACGACTTTGTCCATCCAGCGCTGGATGGTCTGGTCGTTTTCCACATCCACGAGCAAGTAATAATTGTCCTTGCGGGGGAGCGATCGAAGGAAGTTAGCGAAAAGCTCCCTGTCCTCCGCTCGCATCGACCGGAAAGTCACGGGCATGACGGTCTCCTCTCCGTAAGAGGAACTCAATGATCGCGTCATCAGGGGCCGCCTCCGTTCCATCTGCTGGCGCTCAACGCACAAGCATTATCGCTAGTGCATTATATTGCCGTTCCTGTTGGCCTGAAATCTTACAACAACTTCCATCCTGAGAAGCGCGGTGGCGATGTCCCTGTAAAGTCTCAGGTCGGGGGCCGGCCATATCTTCAGCGACATCGCCTCCGTGAGGGTTTTTTCTTGAAGCTTTCGCGGAGCTTCCAAGTCATCCCTCAAATCATGGATTGCTAGAAGGATCGCGCGGCGGGTGACATAAGCGCCGCCAATAGCAACTCCCCCGTCCAAGTAGCTCTGCAGTGACGTGTGAAGCATGCCTTCGGTTGTTTTGAGAACTGTCTGGGCAATCTCATCGAATACCGAAAGCAGGGTGACTTGGAACGGACGCGAGACTTCAGCCGCGACCGAACAGGCATTGTTCTCGTTCATGACAGAGACCTGTCGTTAAGCTCATGATTTAGCCTTTCAGCCACGCTCGTTCAGAACGACCGCAGGAGCGAACCACGGTGGCTTGTTCTTATTCGTGGCATTCTTTCGCAAATACACACGAACCCTCATCCGACGGAACCGGCTAAGATGTTCCGCATCGAGAATCAAATACACTCAAAAAAGCTGGCTGCAGCCTTTTGATCGAAAGCAATATTTCAGTTGATTTTGATCAGATTAAACCAGACTCGGCATCCCAGCAACTACGAAAGGATAAGCGAGGATAAAATGTATTTAACATTCGGACATTCGAATTAGTTTTTTTTGCAGTGCAGCAAGCGCCAATCCGTCTAAGCCTCTTTCAGCTGCAGCGCAGCACGGTGCACAAACGCCCATTATCCACATAAAGACAGGCGGCCCGAAAGCGGCGCTCCTACTCTCGCCAAAAGAACTCGGCTAGATGCTCTCCCGTCGGTTCGAAGGCTGGATGAAAGCACATGATTTGCAACCTGAAGCACCATCTTCTCGGCGTCGCTGTTGCGGCGGCTTTGCCATTGGCCCCGGGCGACGCACAGGAATTTCCGATCGACACGGCGGGCATTTCGAAAGCGGTCATCTCCGAAACCAACGCCTACAGGGCGTCCAAGAATCTCCCGGCGCTTCAGGAGAATGCGGCGCTGCAAGCCGCGGCGACGGCCTACGCGAAGTTTCTCGCCGAGAAAGAGGCCGCAGGCCATACCGCTGATGGCCAGACGCCCGCGAAGCGGGTCGCGGCGCAAGGCTATCATTATTGTTCCGTCGCGGAAAACATGTGGGGCGGCTGGCACAGGCCCGATCCCATGAGCGACGACGAGGCGGCCAGCAAGGCGATGCAGGATTGGAAGCGCTCGCCAGGGCATAACGCCAACCTCCTCGGCAAGCAGAGCGTCGATGTCGGGATTGGGGCGGCTGCCTGGAGGCAGAGCAGCGACCGGGTCGTGTTCCGCATCGTGCAGGTTTTCGCGAAAAACTGCGGCGGGAAAGGCCGGCCGTCAGCCTCCTTCGGAGATCTCATTGACGCCGTCGGCAAGCAGTTCAGGTGACGCTCGCCGCTCTGAGCCTCTTTGGGTCCCGCCTACGAATTGAAAGAAGCGTCGCGGGCGATTTCCCTCGAAGGTTTAGCGCACAACCTTCCCTTATTCTTCTCCGGGTTGGCGCAAGGGGGTCAGTTTCGTCGCGTCTCATGTCGTCCGGATACGAGAAACGACCTGAAGCCGAAATCGTTTAACACCGGTTTGCGCGTGGAGCGCCTCCCCATGATTTTGGGAGTTGCCCTGGCGCCACTTCTTCCATCCCCGGAGGTCTTCTACCTGACGTTTCTATCGAATCGCGCCGTCGCGGAGTAGCTCTTGCTCGAGTGGGGAATGATAGGCATCCAGTAAAGAGCACAGAGGGACTTATGTTTCGCACAACGCTAGCGGGGCTCGTGAGCGCCGCGCTGATTTCGACGGCATACGCAGCCGACCTCGGGGCAGGAAGCTACAAGGACAGCCCGTATCTTCCGGGACCGAGCTGGACTGGCTTTTATGTCGGTATTAACGGCGGTTATGGGTGGAGCGCGAGCGACTCGACCCTCTACGCATACGCCAGCAATGGTGACAATTATTTAAGCAGTACGTCCCCCACGGTGGGCTACGGCAAGGACGGCGGCTTTGGTGGCGGTCAGATCGGCTACAACTATCAACTGAACCGGTTCGTCTTGGGCGTTGAAGCCGATATTCAAGGCACGGACATGACGGGCAGCGCTTCCGCTAGCACCAGCGCTGGGCCGACTGCGGCAAGCACTCAAAGAGAGACGTCACTCGACTGGTTCGGAACAGTTCGGGGAAGGCTCGGTTACAGCTTCGATCGCACCTTGGTCTATTTCACCGGCGGCTTCGCTTACGGCGAGAACAGCGCGTCGAGCTCTGTCATCTTGGACGAGAAGGACGTCACCGGAGGAGTTTATAAATACTCCCCCAGTTCAAGCGGCATCCACACAGGTTACGTATTGGGAGGCGGCCTCGAATACGCTCTGACCCACGATTGGTCCATCAAGGGGGAATATCAGTACTTCGACCTTGGCGCCACGAGTGGTTACTTCGGTTACCACATCTATCCTCAATATGGCGAATGCTTGGCCCGCGGATATGTAACGACCGAACATGACTTTAATACCGTGCGCGTCGGTTTGGACTATCATATTTCGCAGGGTTGGGCGCCTTTGAAGTAAGCACCCTGTAAGCACAGCCCCGGACATTGGGACGAGGTCCCCGAGGTCCGGGGGGGGCAGGCGCCTGTCATTGATGTTCGACCTCTTCCGCGCATAAGCATTGCAGCCCAAAGGGCCTCCACTTCGGCGCGTTTCGTTGGTTTCGGCGCAGAGCGTCGATGTCGGCAGAAGTGACAGGCAGCAGTATGAAGATTTCATGACAGTCGGCAACGACCGGCTCTTCGGGGTGTCAACCGTCAAACCACGTGACGGTCCATCATGCTCCATATCACGCCCTCTTCGCCGCTCGCCTTGATTGCCCTTGGGGTTTGCTTCGTCCTTGTCTGCTCTTTCGAATTCGCCAACGGCTTCCATGATACCGCCAATGCCGTGGCAACCGTTATCTACACCAACTCGCTCAAACCGCGGACAGCGGTGGTCTGGTCCGGTATCATGAACTTCGTGGGCGTGGTGGTCGGCGGGATCGCGGTTGCTTATGCCCTCGTCGAGCTTTTGCCGCCGGATGTGCTGTCGCCCCCGGACGGCGCGCCCGCCGTGCCGATGTTGGTGGCCCTGTTCGCGACCGCCCTCGCCTGGAACGTGCTGACCTGGTGGTTCGGCATCCCGAACTCCAGCTCGCATTGCGTCATTGGGGCGCTTATCGGCATCGCCGTCGGTGACGCGCTTCTGGCGAACCGCAGCGTCCGCAACTCGGTGGACTGGGGACAGATCTGGACGGTGCTGAGGGCGCTGGCGATATCGCCCCTCCTCGGTCTGGTGGGCGCCGGACTGCTCTATTTCGTGATCCGCCACCTTATTCGCGATCGCCATCTGTACGAGCCGCCCCAAGGAGATAAGCAGCCCACGGGATGGGTGCGGTGGCTCTTGATCCTGACCTGCGCCAGCGTAAGCTTCTCGCATGGAACCAACGACGGCCAGAAGAGCATCGGGCTGATCATGCTGACGATCATTGGCCTGATGCCGGCCGCCTACGCCCTCAATCCACAGGCCAGCGACGGCATCCGGAAACTGGGCGCGCTGGCAGGCGAAGCGTCGCCGCTGATCGAAAACTACGGCGGCGACCAGAAGCGATTCGCCCTCCAGGCGGGACGTCAGTTGCAGCAGGCAGCCCCCGCGCTGATGGCTGCGGGCGCGGAAGTGGGCGCTGGCGGCTTGCCGATCGCGGGTGAGGCGCTTGCCGCGGAGGCAAACGCTCAGCCGTCGCCGAACGTCCCCCAAGTGGTTCGCTCGGCGGTGCGCAACGATGTCTACCTGCTGGTCGCCGAGCTGAAGACAGTCGCCCAGAACCCCAGGGCCGATGCGGCGGTGAAAGCCCAGGCGGCGCGCTTGCGCAGCGAACTGAAGCCGACCGTGGAATACGCGCCCTGGTGGGTGCGGGTGCTTAGCGCCTTCATGCTGGGCCTTGGCACCATGGTGGGATACCGCCGGATCGTATGCACGCTCGGCGAGCGCTTGGGCAACACGCATCTTACCCCGGCGCAGGGCGCCTCTGCCGAGCTGGTCGGGGCCGGCCTCATTGCGAGCGCCGGGTTTACCGGACTGCCGGTGAGCACCACGCACATTATTACGTCGGGCATTGCCGGAACGATGATCGGGTCCGGATCAGGCATCAATCCGGGGATGCTATGGCGGATTGCGCTGGCTTGGGTGCTGACCCTGCCAATCACCATCACGGTTGCGGCCGGGCTGTTCTTTTCGCTTAATCGCTGACCCCAAGTTTTGGCGCGGGATGCCACTGCCTCCCGCCGCTGCCTTAGTAGAACCTATCCGCTTTTGATGGAATCAAAAGCGGGCTCTAATGCTTCGCCAATCTGCCCATGCCTGCACGGCGCTTGCCGCACGCCCAAAGGTAAACCGTTCGTCAACCTCCCGTAAGCGTTAATATAATATGGTTAACAGGAGCGCGCCGGATTTATTTCCAGCCTGAGTATGCTTAAGAAAGCGTTTATCCGCCGCGAAAGGAGCAGCGCCGCGCCTTACGGCTGGCCGTAGGCGGGCTCATATAAGTCATTGAAAGGGAACAGCTTTCTGTCTTTCCCTTGATCGCCATTAAATAGAACTTAATGCCGGAATTTTGGCATTAAGTTGGCTCGCAAAAGTCCGTTAAATATGTTTGCAATTTCACGAGTTAACGCCTGTCGCCAGCCCGAAAAGCTGCGGCGCAGGCGGCGGGCGATGGCGTCCCGTTCGGTATTTTCCCCTTATTTAGCAGGGGTTGGAGCGGGCTCACGCTGCGTTAACCTGCCCGCAAGGCGATTTCGCCGAAGATGTTTCAGATCAAGAAGTGAGGACGAAATCGTCAGGGACAGGTTGACAAGGAGAGGCCGCTTTGCGCAACACGCATACAAAAATGCATCCAGCCTGCGCCCGATTAAGGGCGCGATGCTCTAGAGTGCGCCAAGGCCCGGGCCGCGCAAATCTTCACCGTGCATCGAAGAGAGGGGAATGCGCCGCCGCTTCCCTCAGCAGCGCCCACAAGGCCTCCACTTCGGCGCGTTCCGTGGCCTCGGCGCCGATGCTCACACGGATGATCTGCTTGCCCTTCAAAATGGAAGGCGTGAGATAAGCCCTGCCCCCCTCGTTGATCCGCCGCGCAATTTCCAGATTCTGAGCCTTTAGCGCGTCCTCGTCCCCGGTGAGCGCGGCGGGGATATGGCGGATGCATACGGTCTGGAACGGGACCGGCGCCATCAGCTCCCACTCCGCCGAGGCGTCAACTTGCTGCTTGAACCATTGGGCATTGGCAAGATCGCGCCGAAGGCGGGCCTGAAGGCCCTCCACGCCCACGTCCATGAGGTAGAACCAGAGCTTCAGCGCCCTGAAGCGCCGCCCGAGCTGGATGTGCCAGTCCCGGTAATTCTTCACCTCGCCGTCCTGCTTCGTCTGCAGGTAGCTCGGATTGGTGCTCATGACGCGGATGAGGTGCTCTGGATCACGCACATAATAGGCGCTGAAGTCGAAGCCTACGCCCATCCATTTGTGCGGGTTGAAAACCAGGGAGTCGGCCTGCTCGACGCCCGCAAAGCGTTCGCGGCACTCGGGCAGAACCATCGCCGTGCCGGCCATGGCGGCATCCACGTGCAGCCACATCCCGTGGCGCTCGGCGATGCCGGCCATTTTCGCCAGGGGGTCGACCGCCGTCGTGCCCGTGGTGCCGACGCAGGCCACGAGCGCCGAGGGGCGAAGCCCTGCTTCCAGATCCGCGGCGATGGCCGCCTCCAGAAGGTCCAACCGAACGGCGTGGCCGTCATCGGTCGGCATGAGCCGCAGGTGATCTCTGCCGAAGCCCGCAAGCAGCGCCGCCTTCTCGATGCTGCTGTGGCTCTGGTCCGAGGCGTAAACCGTGAGAGGGGCCTCGCCGGATTGCAGGCCTTTGCCGTTCTGGCTGAAGCCGGAAGCCCGCTCCCGGGCGCAGAGAAGGGCCGTAAAGGTGGCGGTGCTGGCGGTGTCGTGGATCACGCCGGTCCATGCCTCGCTCAGGCCCGCCATCTGGCGGAGCCAGTCCATGACCACTTCTTCCACCTCGGTTGCGGCGGGGCTCGTCTGCCAGCTCATGCCTTGCACGCCGAGGCCCGAGGCCACGAGGTCGGCCAGGATCGAAGCGTAGCTTGTGTTGCTTGGGAAGTAGGCGAAGAAGCTGGGGTGGTTCCAATGGGTGATGCCGGGCATCACCTCGCGGTCGAGCGCAGACAGAGCCTGCTCCATGCGGCCGCCCCGCTGGGGAGGATGGGCGGGAAACGCGGCCCGGATCTCACCCGGACGCACCTGGCTCATGACCGGGCGGCGCGCCAGCCCCTCGCGGTAATCCGCGACCCAATCGATGAGCTGGTAGCCGAGGCGGCGGAATTCATTGTCGTCCATGGCGGGTCTCCGGGCTCCGGCCTGAGCGCGGGAGCAAACGCGATAACTTTTGGCTGAGCCAGTTCTTCTTCTGCTGGTCTAACTTTGAAATTTGCGCAAACCTCGATGGAAATGCTGCGTCCTAAAGTAGCGCGGCAGAACCCGGCCGCCTGCTGCGAAAGGGCTGTTACGCTGCTGTCTTAAACCAAGGCGATCATGAACCCCAAAGGAAGCGCGCCATGAAGAAGGGAAAAAAATGACGAGGGCAAAGGAGTTTCCGGCATGATCCCGACGAAGGTCTTTCTCACCCACGGGGTTGGCCGCCACCGCGAGAGGCTTCAGTCCTTCGAACTCGCGCTCAGAGAGGCGGGCATCGCCATGCTCAATCTCGTGAGCGTCTCGAGCATCGTGCCGCCCGGTTGCAAAGTGGTGGCGAAGGAAAAGGGCCTTCCCGAACTTTCGCCGGGTCAGATCACATTCGCGGTCCTCGCCCGCATCGATAGCTGCGAACCGCACCGCCTGATGGCCGCTTCCATCGGCCTCGCATTGCCGGGCGACAAGACAACTTACGGGTATATTTCCGAGCACCATGCCTACGGGCAAACCGACCAGATCGCGGGCGATTATGCCGAGGACTTGGCAGCCACAATGCTCGCGACCACGATGGGGCTCGAATTCGATCCCGACGCAGCGTGGGACGAGAAGAGGCAGCTGTTCACGATGAGCGAGCTTATCGTGCGAACCACGAATGTGGCCCAATCGGCGACGGGCGATAAGAACGGCTTGTGGACGACAGTTGTCGCCGCCGCGGTGTTCATCCCCTAAGCAACGATCGCGGCTATCGTCATCCCGGAACGGCGCAAGCCCTATCCGGGATCGCATAGCCTTTTACGATCCCGGCTCGCGCTTCGCAAGGCCTGGATGACGAAACGCAAAGCGAGCGGCTTCGAGCATCCGTTGGCCGGTTTGGCGAGTTTGCTTGGTCAATGCGCCTTGGCCGCGCTATTGCCACGCTGTAGCAGCAGACGTGGCCGCATCCTTCGACAGGCTCAGGATAAGGCTGATTGTTAACCCTCATGGTGAGCTTGTCGAACCATGAGCTTGTCGGCGTCCGGCGCGCTCGTGAGACCATGGGCGCCATCGTGTTTCAGAGGCCTGCTAAATGAGCGTGCAGCCGGCAAGCCTGAGCCCTTCGATAATATGCTCGTTCCATTTCCTGTCCAGAAAGGGCACCCACTTGATCTGCTCAAGCGAGAATTGGACCGGCAGCTTATCGCGGATTTCGAGCGCCTGCCGTATTCTCCCGCTCCGAGCCAGGCTCGCGATGAGGATTGCTCTTGAATACCAGTAGCCCGGACGGACCTGCAGGGCGCGTTCAGCAAATTCGCACGCCTGCGCCCAATCCTCCTGCATGTAAAAACCGACCGCTAACTCTCCCAAAAAATGAAAGCGGAATGGATCATTCGGATTGAGCCGGAGTGACAGAAGAAGTGGCGCCACGCCCTCCTTAGCCTTCCCGGCATAGATGTCGCTCATGCCACGGCAAGCGTGCACCGCTGCGAGGCTCGGATTGATGGCGATTGCATCTTGAAAGTGGATGCGCGCTTCCTCGGGCTGGCGCATGATCATCAGGGCAAGCCCGATAAGGAGATGGGCCCTCGCATCGCGCTGGTCGATGAGCGCGGCTTCGCGCGCGAGTTTCTCGGTAACGCGCAGCCTCGAATGGTCGAGCCGCTTCGTCCAGACGTCCCAGAAATGCCACCACGCAAGTTGTATGCGGACCTCGCCCGAGGCAGGGTCGCGGCGCAGCGCCTCCTCGAAAAGCCCGCGCGCAATGTCGGCATCCTCTTTTGTGAACCTGTAGGTGTGCCAGATGCCCCGCCGGGTAAGCTCCCAGGAGGCGAGTTCCTTGACTTCGCGCGTCCCAAGCCTCGTGTGCTCGGCTCGCTCGATCTCCGAATCGAGGACGCTGACAATGCTGGCGCTGATGTCGTCCTGGGTGCCGAGAAACTCGCTGACGCCGATTTGATATCTGTGGCTCCAGAGGTTCACCCCGTTCTCGGCCTCGATCAGGTTGACTGTGAGCCTGAAGTTCTCGCCGACACGGCGCATGCTGCCCGTCACGAGATAGTGGGCGCCCAGCGCGCGGCCGATCGATGCCGTATCGATGGCGTGATTTTGGAAGATGAAGCTCGAACAGCGCGAAATGACCGGGAACCAGCGCACATTCGAAAGCCCGTTGACGAGATCTTCGGCAAAGCCTTCGCCCAGATATTCGCTCTCGCTTCCGCCTCCCAAAGTCTTGAAAGGCAGAACCGCGATCGCTGGCTTGCCGTGAAAGCCTGGAACTGGCTTGGAGAGGTCGACGCCGGCGGAAAGATGCTGCGGCGCGCTGGAGCCGGAGGCGGCGATGATGTCCGCCGTATAGGCGGAAACGGCTGTTGAAATGTTCTTCAGCCGCTGCAGGCCGAGCGCGCTGAAGCGAACCTCGATCTTGCCCAGAACGTGGCGGAACACCTCATCCGAAACGACAAGATGGCCGGGGCGGCACAATTGCTGCAGGCGGGCTGCGATGTTGACTTCATCGCCGAAAAGATTGCTGTTGTTGGCGATGACGTCGCCCATATGGATACCGATGCGAAAGCGAACGCGCTTCTCTTCCGGCAAGTCGACGTTATGGGCTTCGATGGAGCGCTGGCACTCCACGGCGCACCGGACGGCTTCAACGGGGCTTGCGAACTCAGCCATCCAAGAGTCTCCCGCGACGCCAAACATGCGGCCGCCCCCGGATGTAATAATATTTTCAAGCAGTTGGCGCTGGTCGAGTAGCTGCAAAAGGGTCGACTCGTCATCCGCCCCCATGAGCCGACAGTAATCAGCCACATCGCCAGCGAGAATCGCCACCAGACGGCGCTTGAACCTGGTTGCAAGCTTCCTGACGTTGCTCATGGCGCGCTAAAACCGCTTCTCCGTTGTGGACGCTGGAGTGTGATTAAGCACTATTGGCGGCAAGCCTGCCAAATGCCGGCAATTGCAACCCTGTATCGGGTGTGCATACAATTGGGCCAATTTTAGTATAATAACTCCGGCGAGAATGGTACGAGTTCAAGTAATTTTCGTCCAGGAAAAAACCGCTGGCGGCCCAGGCGTCCGGCCAATGGCGAGGCTCTCCCGCCGTGTGCGCCTCGCTCCACACTGGAGTGCGTCCGGAAAAGTGCGAGGCGGTTTTCCGATAAGCCGCACGACAAAGAAAAAACCTGGAGCCCGCTTTTGACTCACTCAAAAGCGGATAGGCTCTACGTCATCCCGGCCAAGCGAAGCGCGAGCCGGGATCGCAAAGAAGCAGCCAGTTCAATGCGTTACGATCCAGGATAAGGCTTCGCCTTTCCGCTATGACGCCGTCGCGATTGCCTCAGCGCGAGCTACATCAATGCGCCATGGCGCCTTGCTCGCAGCGATCCGAACCTGCGTCGCGGGCTGCCAGCGCCTTCCACTTGAGCCGAACGCCAGCCCCCACGACCTGATCTTCCGGGGGCAGAAACGCGACGCCCGCATCTTCCAGCGCCGCTACCACATCCCGCAGCGTCCGGGCGTAGGGTTTCACTTGCCCGAGTTCGAAATCGGCGATGGTTTTGCGAGCGACCTTTGCGCGGCTTGCAAGGTCCTGCTGAGACCAATCCAACAATGCCCGCGCTGCTCTGCATTGTTCCGAAGAAATAGACATACTCAGAATTCCTTCAGATACGCACTAACCGACACATCATGACAACAACAGCCTCCCTCGCTTGACCAGTGGCAAAATGCGCAGGCCTGCAAGAGTTGACTGCCTCCTACCGCTTAAGGCAGAGGCTAGCTTTTTATATAATCCCATCTGCTTATGCAAGAAGGATTGTCACGAATTGTAACCAAGAAGCTTTCGCGCGGGCGCGTGCTTTTGCGCCGGTTTTCGAGATGCCGCTGCTCCGCGCCGTTGGCCGGTACCCGAAATCCTTGATCCGCGAAATGCCGTTCCCCCTCACCCGCTTCTCCCGGCGAGGGGAGGAGGGTCGCGACGGCCGGCACAGCGTTCCCTCTCCCCACCGCATCCGCTTGCAGGTGCGGAGACGTCGCGTTGGGAACCCGCCTCGTGAGTTTGCCGGAGAACGACAGGAAGAGGGCGAATGCCGGATGCCATCTATCACCCTTAAGCGATGGCTGATACCAAGAGCGCTTAAAATGTATAGTCATACTCCAAAAGAGTGTAGTATGTGCTAAAAACTGGGTTACATTTTGTATATTGCTAATCAAAAATAGCAACCCTAGGGCTGCGTTGCAGCCCTATACTGCAACAATGTTGCAATTATGCACCCACCTCACAGCGATCCATGTATTCAGGCGATCTTCGGCTTGCGCGAAACTTATCTTTCTTGAATATCGGAGGGGAGCCGCAGTTGTTGGGAGGTGGCTTCCTCAAGGAATACAACTACTAGTCGGCATTCAGTAGCGATCAGCTTGGTGCAATTTAAGGTTGTTAGCGTAGAGTGGGGCATCCTCTGGTCGGGTACAGTTGGATCACTTTGTAGTGGGATGTAAGATTATGAATACGGGCACTATCACCGCGCTCAGCGCGGTTCGCGTTACTCTTTTGGCCGGCGTCAGCGCCGCCGCTCTTTCCCTTTCATTCAGCGATGCCTTCGCCCAGAACGTGACCTGCGCCAACTCAATCCTGTCCGGCGGCGGTGTTGCCGGCATCGGAAATAGCGCCTGCGGCGTTGCCACGGGAAATCTCGTGGGTGGAGTGGGCAATAGCTCGAGTGGCGCAGGCTCGGGGAACCTCGTTGGCGGTGTCGGTAACACTGCAACCGGTGCGGGGACTGGCAATATCGTTGGCGGTATCGGTAATACTGCAACCGGTATGTTGAGCGGCAATGGCGTTTTAGGCATCGCCAACACATCTACCGGCGTAGCGAGCGGGAACGGCGTCCTTGGACTGTTCAACACGACAACCGGAACCGCGTCTGGCAACGGTGTTTTTGGTGCGGCCAACACATCGAATGGCTTTGCATCTGGCAACGGTATTTCCGGCTCCGGCAACAACGCCGTTGGCGCCGAGTTAGGAAATAGTCAGGGCACTCTTTTAAGCCCAGTGAGCGGTAATAACGTTCTTGGCAATAGCTCTGGAAATACTACCACAGGCAGCGGAAATTCTGTTATCGGCAATGGCTCCGGCAACAACGTCTCTGGAAGCAATAACTTCGTCATCGGCAACGGCTCTGGAAGCGGCAATGCCAACAGCAATACGTTCGTGATCGGCAACGGAGCAACGTCAACCGCAAGCAACCAGATTGTTCTCGGAGCCGCTACGGGCCCAAATAAGAATGCGTCAATAATTGCGAACGGCGATACGACCTTCCAAAACGGAACCAGCCCCGGCACGACCAAGATCAGTGGCGGAAGCCTGACCGCGACAGGGCAGATCAAAGGCGGTTCGATCACAGATGGTACAGCCACGCTGACCGGCGGCAGCCTGACCGGCGTCACCGGGATTACGGGAAATGGCACAGGTAATATAAGCGGCTTCCAGAATATCACGGCAAGCGGAGAGCTTAAGGGTGGATCGCTGCAAATTAACGGCACGTACACCGGTGATGCTACCGGCTTGAACACTACCAATGCAGCCTCGCAGATCATTGGCGGCCAGATCGTCTCGAATGGCCAGATTGTGTATGACGGCCAGATCGTGCATGGCAACCAGGGCATCTCTGGCAATCAGACCGTGGACGGTCAGTCATACCTGAACGGGGGCGCGACGATCTCCAACAACCTGACGGTCAGCGGACCCGGCAATGGCGGCTCGGCGACGAACATCGACATGGGCGGCAACGCCATCCACGATGTCGGAACTCCGATCTTCGCGACCGATGCGGCCAACAAAGCCTACGTTGACCAGGGCCTGAACAAGGCATACCAGGGCACGGCTATCGCGCTTGCGATCTCGCAGCCAGTCCTTGCCACAGGCCAAAACTTCGCAGTCCGCGCAGGCTGGGGTGAATATGAGAGCCAGAACGCATTCGGCGTCAGCGCCGTGGGCATTATCGGACGCGACTGGTTCTGGGGCGGCTCCACGCTTGCGCTCGATGGCGGCGTCGGCGTCGGCAACAACAACTCGGTCGCCGCAAAAGCCGGCGTCACGCTCGGCTTTGGCCCCGGCCTGGCGGCCTACGCTCCGATGAAATAGCCAAACCTTGAAGGGGGAGCGCTTCCACGCTCCCCTGCACTCCCTTCCGTATATCGATAGTCTCGCGAATGAAGGTTCCCCCCCCATCGGGCGCCTGATCCGCAGAGCTGATGCCTCCTCCATGAGGCCGCCTCATTGGGGATGGCAGATAGGGTTGCCGGTGACCGTGGCAACCCTTTTTCTTTGCCCTTGTTGGGCTTGACTTTCCAAGGTTTGAACGATGCGATACTTTTTGCGGGCTCTGACTTTCGGCGCGATCGCGCTTTTCTCCTGCGCAGCCCTTGCTGATACCAAACCGGCCCCTGCGAAGCCTGCCGCGCAAGCGCAGCAACCGAAGCAGGAGCTTAAAATGGAGACAGTTCAGCTCGTTACCCTTATCAAGTCCACCATCATGGCGCTGCAGCATGCGAACCAGACGGGGAACTATTCCGTGCTGCGCGATATGGGGACGCCGGTTTTCCGCGAGCGCTTCGATCAGGCGCAGCTCACCGCGATTTTTTCGACCCTGCGGGCCCGCAACGTCAACCTGAGCACCGTTCTCTTCCTGACGCCGAACCTCACCAAGCAGCCGGATATAACCGAGGGAAAACAGCTTCACATCGTCGGCGACTTTCCGACGCAGCCGCTGAAAATCCAATACGAGATGCTATTCCTGCAAATCGACGGCGTGTGGCGCATCGATGGCATGGCGGTGGACGCCGTTCCTGTGCAGGCGTCCGCCGGGGTCGCCGCTCCGGCCCCAGCCTCGCCTGCCCCGCAGCCTAAGCCAGGCGACAAGAAACCCGAAAAGAAAGCCGCCACCCAGTAGGCGATGGGGCGTTCGCCGAAGGGATGCTCTCCCCTCGGCGCTCCTGGGCTTGAGTTCTAAGCTGAGCGGAGCTTGCCGAACGCGCGCCCACGCCGTCGCCGTCATCCCGGAAAGGCGGAGCCTTATCCGGGATCGTATTGAATTGAGGCCTCTATTTTTTACGATCCCGGATAGCCGCAGGCGGCTTCCGGGATGACGATCCGTTGGCTAGGTCAGGCAAGTCTGCTTTAAGCTCTGATCACGTCCACGATCTCACGCGGCTGCTCCATGGCGCCAATACGCGATCTGTATCGCGTCCAGCGCTATATCGAAGCTCTCTGCATAAACCTTGCCTCTCAGGCTCCGCCTATCGCGATCCCCGCGCCGAGCACGATGAGGCCGCCAAGCACGATCTGGAACACCGCCTGCAGGAAGGGGGTGTCCATGTACCGTGAACGGACCCAGGCGATGGCCCAAAGCTCGATCAGCACGATCACGCTGGCGATTCCGGTCGCGATCCAGAAGGCATTCGGCCAGGAATTGGGGACGAGGAAGGGCATGGTGTGGCCGAGCCCGCCGACCGTCGTCATCAAGCCGCAGATGCCGCCGCGCAGGAGCGGCGATCCGCGCCCGGTCAGCGAGCCGTCGTCGGACAGCGCTTCCGCGAAGCCCATGCTGATGCCCGCGCCGATGGAAGCCGCCAACCCGACCAGGAACGTCTGCCAGTTGTTGTGCGTGGCAAACGCGGCGGCGAACAGCGGCGCGAGCGTCGAAACCGAGCCGTCCATGAGCCCGGCGAGGCCCGGCTGCACATATTGGAGGACGAACACCCGCCTTGCGGTTTCGTCTTCCGCCCCCTTGATGTCCGGCGTCAGGATCTTATCCGACAGCTTCGCGGCCAGACTCTCGTGCTTCGACTCGGCGAAGGCGAGATCGCCCAGGAGCTTGCGAATGCTGACATCCGTGGCCTGCTTGGCGGCGCACTGATAGAAGCGTTGCGCCTCGAATTCCATGGTTTCGGTCTGCTCGCGAATGGTCTCGAGCGGCAGGTTTCGCGTGAGCCAGATCGGACGCCGCTTGATGAAGCCTTTCACGTCCTCGCGGCGGATAGGCGGAAGATGGGCGCCATACCGCTTCTCGTAGAGGTCGAGAAGCCGCCGGCGATGGCCTTGCTCCTCCTCCGCCATCTCCACGAACACCTTCGCCGACGCCGGATAGCGCTCCTGCAAATCCTCGGCGAACGTCATGTAAATGCGCGAATCTTCTTCTTCCGCGGAGATCGCGACCGCCAGAATTTCGCGTTCGGTCAGATCGGCAAAGCTCTTGAGTGGGCGACGCAGTCCGGTAAACACGATCGCTGGCTCCTTAGAACAATTCTAAGCGCATTTATGGACGCCGCAGCGGGATGTCAATTTACGATCTTGTGTGAGGGGCTGGCAAAAAGCCTCATTGTCTCATGTGCATAGCTGATCCGAAGCCGCCGCAACCGCGGATCGCGAAGCAAACTCCGCGCCGCCGTCATCCCGGAAAGGCGAAGCCTTATCCGGGATCGTAACATATTGAAACGTTGTGGCTTTTACGATCCCGGCTCGCGCTTCGCTTGGCCGGGATGACGGAGGGGGCAAGTGAGGCGTGCGCGATCGTGTGCCGCGCTTCGATTTTGGTTAGAAGGACAGTCCCTCCCCTGCTAAGCTCGCGCAAAGGAGCGGCGGCGACTCATGGCGGGGAAAGCGGCGGAGGCGGATTTCTTCATTTCGCGGGCGGGGGCGGACAAAGCCTTCGCGATCTGGCTCGCGCACCTGATCCGCGCGCAAGGCAAGAAGACGTTTCTGCAGGACGACGATTTCGGCCACGAATCGTTCATGGCGCAGATGCACGACGCGCTTGCAGGCGGCGCGCGCGTCATCGCGGTTCTGACGCCGGATTACTTCGCAAGCGAACATTGCATCAAGGAGGCGAACGGCGCGCTCGCGGGCGATCCCAACAACCGCAAGCGGCGGCTCGCGCCTTTCAGGCTGCGGCCTTGCGCTCCATCGGGCATGCTCCACGACATTCCCTATTGCGATCTCTTGCGTGACCTTCGCGGCCAGGATGTCAATGCGCTTGTGAACACGATCCTGGGCGATCTTGACATAACGACGCGCATTTTCGCGGGCGTGCCGAACCTGCCAAACGGCCTCATGATCGACCCGCCGCCGCTGGTGCATCCGCGCATCCGGCCCAATCCGCTGTTCGCGGGCCGCGAGGACCTTCTGGAAAAGCTCAATGCGCTTCTGCTGGACGGATCGGCGAAGCCCGCCGCGCTTATCAACGCGGGCGGCCCTTGGCGCGGCTCGAATTCGAAGGCGGCGGCGAAAGCGCTGGGCGGCCTCGGCGGCGTCGGCAAGACCGAGCTTGCGCGCGAGTTCGGCTGGCGCAACCAGAGCGCGTACTCGGGCGTGTGGTGGATCGAAGCCGAGACGCGCGACGGCCTCCTGAACGGCCTCGTCGAGCTTGGCGCGCGCTTCAATCCGCGCATCGGCGAGGAGCGGGATCGCGAACGAGCCGCGCGCGCCTCCGTGGAAGAACTCGAAAATCGCGGCCTGGAAAAGCCCTGGCTTCTCATCTACGACAACGCGCAAGACCCCGCCGCCATCGACGGCTGGATGCCGCGCGCGGGCGCTCATTGCCTCATCACCTCGCGCTGGCGCGACTGGACCGGCGAGGCCGATGCGCTCGACGTGGATGTGTTTCCGCCCGATGTCGCCGTGGATTATCTCTGCGAGGCGGCGGGGCGCTCGCAACCGCAAGACCGGGAACAGGCGGCGGCTCTCGCCAAGGAGCTTGGCTATCTGCCGCTCGCGCTCAGCCACGCGGCGGCCTACTGCCGGGCGCGCGATACGGATTTCAAAGACTACCTCGAAAAGCTGGCCCTGCGCGTGAAGGAAAAGCCGGACCGGCGTTCGCGGGCGGGCAAGGACTATCCGTGGAGCGTCTATGAAACCTTCGAGCTAGGGCTGGAGCGCGTTCTGGCGGGCCAGCCGAAGCTTGACGTGCCGCCGCAGCCAAGGGCCGAAGAGCTGATGGGCATCATGGCGTATCTTGGCTCGGACGGCATACCGCTCGACACTCCTCCCGGAAACCCTTTTCAGCCGCGACGAGCTGAGCGACCTTCTCAAAGCCCTCAATGAGGCGGCGCTTCTGACCCGGACGCGGCTTAAAGGCGACGCACCCGCGATCAATGTGCATCGCCTTGTGCAGAAGGGTGATGCAAGTCCGGCTCGCAGCGAAAGCAAGCGCCTCCGCCTCGGCAGCCGCCGCCGTAACGCTCGTTGCTGAGGCCTTTCCAGGAGGCGATCCGGCTCCCGATGATGTGCGCTCCTGGCCACGCTGCCGCCTTCTCGAGCCTCACGCCGTCGCCGCCCTTGCTCATGCGCCAGACGAAGGCGACGCCGCTGAAAAAACGTCGCTCTTACTGAACCAGTTGGCCCTCTATTTCGTAGCTCGTGCTGAGCATAGCGAGGCCGAGCCCCTGATGCGGCGCGCGCTCGCCATCGACGAACAAAGCCTCGGCCCCGATCACCCGGCCGTCGCCATCGACCTCAACAATCTGGCGCAGCTCCTGCAAGCCACGAACCGGCTCGCCGAGGCCGAGCCCCTGATGCGGCGCGCGCTCGCCATCGACGAGCAAAGCCTCGGCCCCGATCACCCGAGCGTCGCCCGCGACCTCAATAATCTGGCGCTGCTCCTCAAAGACACGAACCGGCTCGCCGAGGCCGAGCCCCTGATGCGGCGCGCGCTCGCAATCGACGAGAAAAGCCTCGGCCCCGATCACCCGCGCGTCGCCATCGACCTCAACAATCTGGCGACGCTCCTCAACGACACGAACCGGCTCGCCGAGGCCGAGCCCCTGATGCGGCGCGCGCTCGCCATCGACGAGAAAAGCCTCGGCCCCGATCACCCGGGCGTCGCCATCGACCTCAACAATCTGGCGACGCTCCTGCAAGCCACGAACCGGCTCGCCGAGGCCGAGCCCCTGATGCGGCGCGCGCTCGCCATCGACGAGAAAAGCCTCGGCCCCGATCACCCGGGCGTCGCCATCGACCTCAACAATCTGGCGACGCTCCTGCAAGCCACGAACCGGCTCGCCGAGGCCGAGCCCCTGATGCGGCGCGCGCTTGCGATCCTAGAGGCAAGTTTGCCGGATCATCATCCTTGGATGCAAGGCGGACGACGCAATCTCAACGGGCTGCTTGAAGCAATCGAGGCAGCGAAGCCGTAAAGGAAGAGGCCCCTGAAGGCCGCGTTTCGTGCGATCCCCGATAAGGCTTTGCCTTTCGGGGATGACGCTTAAGCTTGCTCCAACTCGTCATCCCGGAAACGCCGCAGGCGTTATCCGGGATCGTGACAGATAGCGAGCGTGGAGTTCTTGACGGTCCCGGATAGCCGCGAGCGGCTTCCGGGACGACGGCTGGAAGCAAGATATGCAGTTCTACGTCTATATTCTCTCCAACGTCCGGCGCGGCGTTCTTTACACCGGCATCACGAGCGACCTCGTTCGCAGGAACTTCGAGCATCGCGAGAAGGCGGTGGACGGATTTGCGGAACGGCACGGCGCAACCAGGCTTGTGTATTTCGAATGCCATCAGACTGCCGAAGCCGCAATCACGCGCGAGAAGGCGATCAAGCGCTGGCGGCGTGAATGGAAGTTCGAGCTTATCGAGAGCGGGAACCCTGGTTGGGATGACCTCTGGGATGAGATCATAAAGTAGGCTGAGTTTCGTACGATCCCGGATAACGCCGTTGGCGTTTCCGGGATGACGTGGCGCCCAGGCTTGTCGTCATCCCGGAAAGGCGAAGTCTTATCCGGGATCGCAACAGGTTGAAACGCCTGCCTTTTTATCCCAAAACAGCAGGAGCGCTGACCGGGACAATGACGGGCTTAGCAGCTACACGAACGGGTTGATGAGGCGCAGGCCGCCGATGGCGAGGCCGTGCTGCATGTCTTCGGTGTAAAGCTCGCGGCACCCTTGCGCCAGCGCCGCCGCCACGATCGCGCTGTCCCAATACGACAAGCCGTGGCGCTGTTTGATGGCGAGCGCCGCCATGAGAACGTCGAGCGTCATGGGCTGCACCTCGAAGCGTGTCCACGCCTCGATCAGCTCCACTGCGTCCGCATGCGAGATCCGGACTGGCCGCGTTGGCCTCGTCGCCTGCACATAGAATTCCTGGAGGACCTGGACCGACAGCGCGGCATCAGTCCGTGTCACAAGCTCAATCGAGGCGGCCTTCTTGGCTCGCTCCGCGGGGTCTCCGCTAATCGTGTAAAGTAGGATGCTTGTGTCGAGGAAGGCGACGGCGCTCATAAATTTCGGTCGTGAAGCTCGTCGCGAGAGAGGCGATCTTCCGCCGTAAACTTTTCGATGCGCGCGCGCACCGCCTCTTCCTGCTTTCGCAGCCGCTCGAACCGCGACTTGCCCGCCGCGAACTCGGTCAGATATTTGCGGACGACAGCCGACACGGAGGTGTCAAGCTCGGCCGCGCGGATGCGGGCCTTGCGATAGGTCTCGTCGTCCAGTGTAACTGTGATATTTTTCATGTTCCACAGTTACACCGTCGCATGCATAAAAACAAGCCTGCGTCAGCGTTGGGCGGAAGCGCCAGTCCGGCCAGACGGTGAATCGCCAACCCTCAAAGGTAAATAAACCGTTCCCGCGCAAGTAGCGTTAACCTGGGAGGGTTAATTTCCGATGCGGCGGATTTATTTCCGGTCTGAATGGGGTTAACAAGCGCCTAACAATGAAAAGAGAGCGTGTCCCGCCGGGCTAAGGCGAGATGCTCAACCCGTTGAAAACAAAAAGCTTTCCGGCCTGAATCGGCAAGGTTAACGGATTGTATTTTTGGACGGAATTGGACGCTGAAAAGTCCGTTAAATATAATGTGTTAACGCGGCCCGCGCCTTTCGTCAGCGCGGCGGCGCGATGCCTGCTGATTTTTATCCCATAACATCAATAACTTAGCGCCGTTAACCTCTAAATAAGGCGCATTTTTATACTATCCAGGATGCGGCGGACCAACGGCCACAACACTCTCGCTCCTCCAAACCCCCAACCGGGAGCCTCTCCAAGTTGCCAAGCTTTCGCCCAAAATCCGGTTGGTTTTCGTCGTATGGCTTACATAGCCATAGCGAATGCTGCTCGGCCCGATGGGCGAATGCCTCTTCGCCCGCGAACGGAAATAGAAGAAGCAGCCCAACCGTTAGACATGCTGGGGCGGCTCGCCGCTGGCTATGTAAGGGATGAGGGAAGGGTACGGGTATGCAATGTTCCAGAAGAGAGGCGATCAGGATCGGCGCCGTCACGGCGCTCGGGCTCGGGTCAACGCTCACAGCGAAAGCATCGACAGCCTACGATATTGATACCGGCGTCGGGGCCACGCTCGACAGGTTTTACCGCCGTGGCCCTTGGGCCAGGGGCTTCGCCCAGAGAACCGCGGGCATTCTGGTCTTTCCGACCATCGTCAAAGCGGGTTTCGGCTTCGGCGGGGAATATGGCGAAGGCAGCCTCTTGATCAGGGGCCGCTCGGCCGAATATTACAACACGGTTTCGGCGTCTTTCGGCTTTCAGCTCGGCGCGCAGGCGAGGTCCGTCATCATCATGTTCATGACGCCGGAAGCTCTGGACGGGTTCCGCATGAAGGATGGGTGGAAAGTCGGCGTGGATGGCTCCGTCGCGATCATTGCGGTGGGCGCGGGCGGCGCAGTCGACACGAATACGATCCATAGCCCGATCGTCGGCTTCATCTTCGATCAGAAGGGGCTCATGTACAACCTGACGCTCGAAGGCTCGAAAATCAGCCGCATCTACCGCTGAATTCTCTCCCCGCTGCAACCCCGAGGCGGCGCGATTTGGTGGAGGGCGGCTCGATCCTCCTATAGAATCCCGCGCACAATAACGCGGGGCGTCGGCGATGGTCAGCACCGAAGAAGCGGTAAGAGGCGACAACGTGCGCCCGGAAGAAGCGGCTGCGGCGCGGCACGATGCGCTGGCTCACGGAGGCGACCGGGTCGCTGCGGCTCTCGCGGCGCACGGCGTGACGGCGATCTTCACATTATGCGGCGGCCACATCTCGCCCATCCTCACGGGCGCAAAAGCGCGCGGCATCCGCATCATTGACACGCGGGGCGAGGCGGCCGCGGTGTTTGCCGCCGATGCCGTCGGCAGGCTCACGGCGGCGCCGGGGGTTGCGGCGGTGACGGCGGGGCCGGGCATCACCAACACCGTAACGGCGCTGAAGAACGCGCAGCTCGCGCAATCGCCCATCGTGCTTTTGGGAGGCGCTACGCCAATGCTGCTGCAGGGCCGCGGCGCACTGCAGGACATCGATCAGCGCCCCGTTGTCGCGCCTCATGTGAAGTTTCTCAGGCAAGTCCGCCGGGTCCGGGACATCGGCCCAGCCATCGAAGCAGCATTCGCTGCGGCGCGAGAGGGGGTGCAGGGCCCGGCCTTCGTCGAACTGCCTGTCGATTTGCTCTATGCCGAGCCGATTGTGCGCCACTGGTATGGCGAGGCCTCCGGAAAGGGGCGTTCGATCTCCGACATCCTGCTGCGTACCTACATCAACCGGCATCTTGAGAGGCTTTTTGGCGGAAGCCAGCCCTCGCCTGCCCCAGAGGCTCGAAAGGTGGATGCGCCTGCCGTCCGCTCATCCCGGGTCAGGAGCGCAGCCGCTGCCGTGTCGCAGGCCAAGCGTCCGCTCGCCGTCATCGGCAGCCAAGCGCTTGCCTCGGGAACGAACCCGGTACTTGCAGCCGCCGCCATCGAGCGGCTCGGGATCCCCGTCTATCTTTCAGGCATGGCACGAGGGCTGCTCGGGCGGGATGACCCGCTTCAGCTCCGCCACCAGCGCCGCCAGGCTTTGAAGGAAGCCGATTGCGTCATTCTCGCGGGCGTGCCTTGCGACTTCCGCCTCGACTATGGACGGCAGATCCGCCGTTCAGCCACGCTGATCGCCGCGAACCGCAGCCGCAAGGACGCGCGAATAAATCGCCGCCCGAACATCACCGCCATCGGAGACGTCGCCCTGTTCCTTGAACAACTGGGAGATCACCCGCGCAGCGTTCGCGGGCGTTGGACGGATTGGATCGCGGCGCTGCAGGAGCGCGACGCCGCCCGCGAAGCCGAAATCGAGAAGCAGGCAGCGGCACAGGGCGAGTTCGTCAATCCCATCGCCCTCCTGCGCCAGATCGAGCGCGCCGCCAGCGAAAATGCCATTTTCGTGGCCGACGGCGGGGACTTCGTCGCGACGGCGTCGTACATCCTCCGCCCGCGAGGGCCGCTCACCTGGCTCGATCCCGGCCCCTTCGGCACACTCGGCGTCGGCGCGGGCTTTGCGCTCGGCGCGGCGCTGTCGCGACCGGATGCCGAGGTGTGGATCATTTTCGGCGACGGCGCCTGCGGCTATAGCCTCACCGAGTTCGACACGTTCGTGCGGCATGGCGTGCCGGTCATCGCGGTGGTCGGCAACGATGCAGGCTGGACCCAGATCGCGCGCGAGCAGGTGAAGGTGCTCGGCGACGACGTTGGCGCCGTCCTCGCCCGAACCGCCTATCACGAGGTCGCCGCAGGCTTTGGCGCGGAAGGCATCCTCGTGAAGACGAATGCGGGTGTGCCGGATGCCTTGGCGCGCGCGCGCGCTGCAGCGAAGGAAGGCAAGCCCGTGCTGATCAACGCCTGGCTCGACCGCACTGCCTTCCGCGAGGGCTCAATTTCAATGTGAGGCCGGGCGCGGTGATCTACTTGCGTGAGGCTGAGGCGACTCCCCCGATCCAGGCGGCGCAAGCGTCGAGCACTTCGCCGAGCACTTGGCGGTCTCTTCTTCCGCTGCGGGCGCGGACATGAAAGGAATGATCGGCGTCCTCAAAAACTTGCAGGGCCGCACGCGAACCGAGCTGGACGCAAATGGGCTCGAGTTCGCGAAGGTCCGCAAGGGCATCGCGCGCGCCTTGCAGGAACAGCATCGGAATCTCGACTTCGAAAAGATGGCGTCCACGATCTGGGGAGGGTTTTCCGGCCGGGTGCAGGGGAAAGCCGAAGAAAACCAGTCCCATGACGCCTGAGAGAGGGCGCGCAGCCTGCGCCGCGGAGGTCATCCTGCCGCCATATGACTTGCCTCCCGCGACAAGCGGAAGCGAGGAGCGCAGGCGGGCCGCCTCTGCGACAGCGGCCCGGACGGTTGCTTGAGCGCGCGCAGGCGAATCCGGCCTTTTGCCGCCGCGCTCCATGTAGGGGAACTGATAGCGCAGGCTGGCAATGCCGCGTTCCGAAAGACCTTCGGCGACCGCCGCCATGAAAGGATGGGTCATCCCGGCCCCAGCCCCGTGCGCAAGGACCAGGCAAGCGCTGGCTTGTGGCGGTTCTTGAAACAGGCCGGTCACGCGATGAGCATCATCGACCGCAATCACGACCGGCTCTTGTTTCGAAGGCACGGAGCCTACTCCCGAAGCGTGAGAGGCGTGAAAGTGTAGCATCTCTGAGCATCAAGGGAACCGGCAAGACAAGGCCCAAATCTGAAGGGCTCCCGAGTTTGCGGGAGCCCTGTCAGCACTCTGGTGATCGAGCCGGCGGCCGGACGGTTTACTATTTGAGTGGCGCGTATGTATCGGTCACCTTGTAAGAACCTTGGAGAAGCAGGCCGTAACGGTCGGTGTAGATCTTATCGGGATAGTTTACCCCGCACCCGGTGCAGGTGAAGTTTCCATCGCCCCACATGGCCCAGTAACGGCCGCCAACGCCGAGGCTGAACCGATTCGAGAAGTCGTAGGACAGAATTGCTTCGAGTTGGACGCCCTGCCCATTATTCGCGTTCTGATCGAAATACATATCCCTCAGCACATGGTGGTCTTGTCCCGAAAACGATGCGAAAGGCAGCCACGCGGCATCGGTGGTGAGCCTGAAGCCATAGCCCAGGCTATAATCTGCGGAAGCGCCGAGCCGTATCGCGTTCCAGTCCCCAGTCTGCGTTATACCCAAGACGGAGGTAGGGAGCGCTGGAACGCAGTCTGAATTTGGGTTCGCGATCTGCACGCAACCCGTCGAGTCGCTCTTTTGGGTGTAATAGCTGTAGCCGATGAAGGAGCCGATCTTGTACCCCGGTCCTCGAAGGAAGTCGTAACCGATGTCAGCCTGGGCGTAGCCAAGCTGCCCGTTTCCCTCATTCGAAACGGTGTTCGAATAAGAGACGCCCCCGAATATACCCCAATCCTCATCGTGCATCGTGCCGCTGTCAATCGAGCCAAGCCCTGCGATGCCCTTGACGAAAATATTGTACGGCGAGTCTACGCGGGCAAAGAGCTCGCCCGAATTGCCGGTGAGATCGCTGTAGGTCAGGCGGGATTCGTTAATCTTGCCTGGAATTTGATTGTCCCACTGGAATTTGCCGGTGCTGTACCAATAGCGGGCGCCGGCTTCATATTCCCAGCCGGGCCGGACATGGCCGTCTTTAAGCGAAGCGGCGGTCCCGCCGAAATCAAAGAGCGAGCCAAGCCCTCCCGCCCAATCCGATCCGGCCGCTCCGAAGTGGTAGTTCACACCAACCTTGAACACGTGGATCTGGTCGTTGACGCTTGTCGTGCCGCCGGACGGGATAGCCAAGGGCGGCCAGTACACACTGCGCGGGAACGTCGCGTTCGAATCACCGAAATCGAGATAGTTATATTCTGCCTTCACCGACCAGAGCGGACTAAGCGCGTGTTCGACGCCGCCGCCAACCATCCAGCCCCATTGCGTATTGCTTGTCGTGTTCCTCAAGTTCGGCTGGTAACCAAAATACTGGTTGTTGTTCGAAATCGTGACCTCGTTGGCAGCCCCGGCGCCGCCCGCCTTTGCAAAGAGCAGGGAGCGGCCGTCGGGCCCGAAAGTGACGCCTACTCGACCCGCTATTGTCCCCAGCGCGTTGGTTTTGACACGGCAATCGGCCGAAACATAATTTCCCGAGAAAGCAAGGCAGGTATTGTTGCCGTCAAGCTCAGCCCAATCGGCATCGGCCTCCAGGCCAAGCACCCATCCTTGCGTTTGATAGTTGTATCCGATCTGCGCGCCCAGGAACGAACCGGGAGAGGTGACATTGTCGCCATAGATGGACGGTCCAAAAGGATCGGATGCCGTCGCCGTTCCTACTGCGCCGCCCGAGTTGGTGCCACCGTAGAAACCGCTCCAATTATAAGGAACGTAAACCGGACCATCCTTAAGTCCACCGCTGCCGTAAAGGTCAGCACCGTGTGCCGCCGTCACTAGTGCAAGCGCGCTTGCTGCGGCTAATGTTATTCTTACCATCTGACCCGCCCATTGGAGATCTTTCCGAATTTCCAACGCAGTACCGAATCACAATTATATCCGGTCGGAGGAGGGTGGGATTGCCGGTTGCCAGTTGTATACGCAGAAAAATGCTATCCTTTAGTGCGCCCGGTTGCTCATCTCAAAGAAACATCACATTTTTCAATATAGTGCTACGCGACTGCGCAGCACTATATGGCTTCAAAGCAACAGCCTGGGCTATTTCCAAGAGGCAGTGGAATACGGCCGGGCCGATCTATCGGCTCATGCGCATCGCTTGTTCCCAGCCTTTGATATTCGCGGCACGACAGCCCTTGAAGCACGCGGAGCCGGGACGGTCATATCCCGCATTTTTGTCTGGGGCCGGAAATCCCGAAAACAGTGGGCAGGCGCGGCGCCGAAGCGTTCCCCTGCCCTTTTTATTCTCCAGTCGGGGTGGAGTTTGAAAGGCGATCCAGCTGCGATTGCATGGCCGAAAGCTGCGCTTTCAGTTCCGCGATCTCGGTTGAGGTTGCAGGGTTTGCGGCTTCAGGCTTCGGTTGCGGAGCTTTCTCATCCTCCGTGCGCGTCTCGAGCTTCGAGAAAGGCGCAAACATCGAAAACGCGCGCTCGAACATAGCCATGTTCTGCCGCGCCTGCTCCTGCATGGCCTCGAATGCTGCAGCGCCGAAGGTATCCGTGAATTGCTTCCGATATTTTTCCTGCTCGCGCGTCAGAATCGCAAGGCTGAACTCCAGGTATTTTGGAACAAGCTGCTCGATGGAGTGGCCGTAAAAGCGGATCAATTGCCGCAAAAATCCGATGGGAAGCAGATTGGAACGGGTCTTGCCTTCCTCCTCGACGATAATCTGAGTCAACACTGAATGCGTGAGATCTTCAGCCGTCTTTGCGTCATAGACGAGGAAATCACGTTCCAACCGCACCATATCGCCAAGATCTTCGAGAGTTACGTAACTGCTTGTCTCGGTGTTATAGAGCCTTCGGTTGGCGTACTTTTTGATGATGACAGGCTTGGACTTATCACCGCCGTCGGCCTTTTTATCCCGTGCGCTCATGTTAAACGACCGCCCCGCTTCCTGGAAGCCTGTTGCTCGCGATAATTTCTCGACCGGTTTGTTCATCTTATCGCCCAGTGCTGTCTTGCCCTCGCATTATAAAGCAAGTTCTATACCTCGCAGCGGCTTTTTTTGCACCTGCGAAGAATTTGCCCGAGCATGTTTCCAGGCTCTCTGATAAGGTCAACGCGGCGGAGGCAACCCCGGTCGCAAACCAGCGATGCCGGACAATTAGCCCATTCCTGAGGGGGGTTAATTCTGATAAAGTTCTCCCCAAAACGTCGGCTAGAAAAGGAAACGAACATGGACGGGCAAGAGGCCATCGTAATCGCAAGCGCGGCAAGAACGCCGGTCGGCTCCTTCAATGGGACGCTATCGACACTTCCGGCGCATGACCTCGGCAAGATCGTTATCATCGAGGCGCTCGCCCGGGCGAGGGTTGAGCGCGCCGATGTCTCAGAGGTCATCATGGGGCAAATCCTTGCGGCAGGTCAGGGGCAAAACCCCGCGAGACAGGCGGCGATTAACGCGTCCCTGCCAGTCGAGACCACCGCCATGGGCATCAACTTTCTCTGCGGCTCAGGGTTGCGCTCGGTTGCAATGGCGGCGCAAGGCATCCGGTTGGGCGACAGCGACATTGTGGTTGCCGGCGGCCAGGAGAATATGTCGCTCGCGCCGCACTGTCAGTATCTCCGCCAGGGCGTCCGCATGGGCCATTTCGAAATGATGGACACTATGATCAGGGATGGGCTCACGGACGTCTTCAATGGCTATCACATGGGCGTAACTGCAGAGAACGTGGCGCAGCAATTTCAGATCACGCGGGCTCAGCAAGACGAACTTGCCGTCGGTTCACAGAACAAGGCTTCGGCCGCGAGACGGGAAGGCCGCTTCAACGACGAGATCGTTCCCGTAACGATCAAAGGCCGCAAGGGCGATACGATCGTATCCCAGGATGAATTCATTCGCGATAACGTTGTGCTGGCGGATCTCGCCAAACTGCGCCCGGCCTTCGACAAGGCCGGTACGGTTACCGCAGGCAACGCGAGCGGCATCAACGATGGCGCGGCGGCTGTCGTCGTGATGAAGCGCTCGGCGGCCGAAAAGCGCGGCATCGAACCGTTGGCGCGCATCGTTTCATGGGCGACGGCGGGCGTCGATCCCTCCATCATGGGCACCGGCCCCATCCCAGCCTCTAAGAAGGCGCTGGAAAAGGCGGGCTGGTCGAAGGATGACCTCGACCTCATCGAGGCCAACGAGGCCTTCGCCGCTCAAGCCTGCGCCGTTAACAAGGCCCTTGGATGGGACCCGGCGAAAGTGAACGTGAACGGCGGCGCCATCGCCATCGGCCACCCGATCGGCGCGTCCGGTGCTCGTGTCCTGACCACGTTGCTTTATGAAATGAAGCGCAGGGATGCGAAGAAAGGGCTCGCTACCCTCTGCATCGGCGGCGGCATGGGCATCGCCATGTGCGTTCAGCGCGACTAGCTTAAAATTCAGCACACGCGCCGCCAACCGGCGGTGCGTGTGCCGCCACCTTGCCGGCCCTGCTCACTCTCGCGTGCAAGCTATAAACCAAACCGTGAGGGGCAATGCTGGGCCTGGTGGCAAATCACTAGAGATCATTCAATCGAGATAAGTTGTTTAGGAGGGACTATGTCCAAGGTTGCTGTTGTGACAGGCGGAACGCGCGGTATCGGTCACGCCATATCTGTCGAACTCAAAAATCAGGGCTATCAGGTGCTCGCGAATTACGGTGGCAATGACGAAGCCGCCAAAAAATTCCAGGCTGAAACCGGCATCCCGGTTCTAAAATGGGACGTTGGCGATTATGACGCTTGCGTCGCGGGATTGAAGCAGGTCGAAGCCCAGCTCGGGCCGGTCTCGATCCTGGTTAACAACGCCGGCATCACCCGCGACGCCATGCTTCATCGGATGACGCCGCAGCAATGGAAAGACGTAATCCGCACCGATCTCGACAGTGTGTTCAACATGGTGCAGCCCCTCATCAATGGAATGCGCGACCGTAACTTCGGGCGGATCATCAATATATCATCGGTGAACGGCCAGAAAGGCCAGATCGGCCAAAGCAACTACGCCTCGGCAAAGGCCGGGATCATCGGCTTTTCGAAGTCGGTGGCCCAGGAGAACGCAAAGAAGGGCATAACCGTCAACGTCGTGGCGCCCGGCTACATCAACACCGAGATGGTGGCTGCCGTCCCGGAGAAAGTCATGGAAGCCATCCTCTCGCAGATTCCGGTTGGGCGACTTGGCAAGGCGGAAGAGATCGCCAAATGCGTGGCGTTCCTCGCCAGCGACGACGCCGGGTTCATCACCGGGGCGACGATTTCCGCGAACGGCGGCCAATTCTACGCGAGTTGATTAGATCAAACTCCGCGTGGTTGAACATATTTGCGGCGCGCCAACCCGGCGCGCCGTTTTTTTGGCGCTCCGACTCGCATTACGATGCGCCAAAAGTGCGATTGACCAAGCCGGCGCCGTGATGCGGCGTTGACCGCCAGTTCCGGCGCTGCTTTGTGGTGCTCAGGCGTTGGAAGATTTCACGTTCACGCCCCAAACGAAGGCAACGCGGGTGAGGGACACTTCACCGTAGCGTTCTGGAGCCGCCGCGGCGATGGCGCCTCCCAAGCCGCCGTAAAAGGCGCAGGCGGTCTCGTTGTCCTTCAAAGCCCAGACGACGAGGCGGCTCAACCCCTCGCGCTTGAGCGCCTTCTTAACCGTCGCGAAGAGGCGGCTTCCGAGCCCCACCCCCTGAAACGCGGGATTGACGTAGAGCTCGAAAATCTCACCCGCGGGCCAAGGCCATGTTCCTCTCGCGTGGCCCCAAGTCGCATAGCCCTGCGGCTCACCATCAAAAAGGAGAAGCGTAACGTTTAAGCCACGCTGGATTTGCTGCTGCCACCAGCGCGGGCCGCGCCGCGCGATCATTCGCTCGAGATGAAGATGCGGAATGATACCCTGGTATGTCGACCGCCACGCGGCTTCATGTATGGCCGCGACCGCGTCCGCATCCTTTGTTATTGCTGTTCGAAAACCGGTTACGTCGTTGCCCATGGCGTGATTTTACATCCAACCCTTTTGGTTGGCGAGAACTCTCGGGCACGGACGTTGAATTATGTTTATTCCGAGCCGTTTGACCCGTCATCGTCAACTTTGCGAAGAAGCCTGCCAAGGATCTGGGTAACCAGCTTGCCATCTTCGTCGCCAAGGCAGGAGAGCACAAGACGGTCGGCACGGCGAGCATAAGGCTTTATTGATTTAAGGAGTTCTCGGCCTTCCGTGGAAAGACTTACGGCATAGGTGCGCCCATCCTGCATTGTACGCTCGCGTTGGATCACGCCTCGCTTGAGAAGCCTCTGCACCACGTCGGCAAGCGTTGAGCGGTCGATCCCGGTGATCCGAACAAGATCGGTCTGGCTTAGTCCTTCATGCTGGGCGACCGTGGTGATTACCGCATACTGACGGGCGGTCAGATCGAAATCCCTCGTCTCTTGCGCGAACATCTCCGAGGCGCGCTGGCTTGCGCGGTGGAGGAGATGAATCACAGATTTGTCAACGGTGTCGGCGCGTGCGCCCGCGCTTTTCTTTCGTTTCCGCCCTGGTTGGCCCAGCCCTGCTTTTGCGTCCAGCATTCTCGTCCGGTTGCTCGGTTAAACTCTGAATATTACTGAGAAAATGAATAGGGCAACCGTTAGGTTCCATGCAGCGCACGGAAAGATTTGTGAGACCTCACCTTTACGAAGGAGAAATCTCTGATGTCTCTGAAGATACCTCGGGAATTTGATGTCGCATAATCAATGTGATTTGAGACAGCATAAAGAGGAAAGTCAAGGGCATCATCCCAAAGGATTTGAAGCTAACCCAGGTGTCCGTCGAAAAATTTCGCCATATAGCCTCGTTCAGGACGGCGAGAAAAAGGAAAAATCCGATCCAGCGCACCGTCAGAAGCCGCCAGCCTTCCTCCTGCATTTGCAGGACCTCGCCAAGAGCTAACTTCAACACCGGCCTGCGGAAATAAAGGCCCGCGGCAAGGATTACCGCAAACAGCGTGTTGACGACCGTGGGCTTGATCTTGATGAAGGTGTCGTCATGCAAATAGATCGTCAGGCATCCGAAGATCATGACGAAGACGCCGGTCACAAGAGCCAACACCGGGATGCGTTTGAGAAAGATGCGGCTCGTCACCAGCGAAACCAAAGTGGCGACCATGAACGCAGCAGTAGCATAGAAGATGCCAAATCTGCCATTCATGATAAAGAATACCGCAAGAGGACCGACCTCAGCCGCAAGCTTCACGAAGGGGGCGACGCGTACCCCTTTTGATGTCTCAATTTGCTCCAAATCAACCTCCGAACTCAACTCACGCCGGCGATGGCGCGTGCAAAATCCTTTGCATCGAATGACTGTAAATCTTCGGCGCTTTCCCCGACACCAATGGCGTGCACGGGTATTCCGTACTTGCTTGCAATAGCGACGAGGATGCCGCCCCTCGCCGTTCCGTCGAGCTTGGTCATGACCAGCCCGGTTACTCCTGCCGTCTTGTCAAAGATCTCAACTTGTGAGAGCGCGTTTTGTCCCGTGGTCGCGTCGAGCGTAAGGATGCAAGTATGCGGCGCGGCCCTGTCAAGCTTGCGTATGACCCGGATCACCTTTTCCAGTTCCGCCATCAACGCCGTTTTATTCTGCAGCCGGCCCGCGGTGTCGATGATGAGGACATCGTAACCCTCTGCTTTTGCGCGTTGGAACGCATCGAACGCCAAGCTCGCGGCGTCAGCGCCCGGTTCGCTGGCGACAACCTCAGAGCCGGTGCGTTCGCCCCATATCTTGAGTTGCTCGATCGCCGCCGCCCGAAAGGTGTCGCCTGCAGCGAGCATCACGCGCCGGCCCTGCCGGGTAAACTGGTTCGCATATTTGCCGATTGTGGTGGTCTTGCCGGTGCCGTTCACGCCGACAACCAGGATGACGTGCGGCTTCTTGGATTCGTCGATCTCCAGCGGCTCGGCGACATCGGCTAGAACCTTTTCCACCTCCTGAGCCAGAATTTCGCGAACCTCTTCAGCGGTAATGTTGCTGTTATAGCGCGATTGACGCAAAGCACCCGTGACGCGGGAAGCTATGCCGGGGCCAAGATCGGCCTGGATCAGCAGGTCTTCCAGTTCCTCCAAAGTTTCATCGTCAAGCTTCTGCTTTGCAAAAACCCCGGTAATGCCCTCGGTAAGCCGCGAGGACGTTTTCGTGAGCCCTTTGCTAAGGCGCTGGAACCAGCCGAAGCGCGACGTTTTTCCCGGCGCCTCGTCCGGAATTTCTTCCTCATTGGGAATCGGTTCGTCCTGCAGCAGCGTCTCTTCAGCCTTCTCAGAGGGCGCCTGCGCCCGCTCTTGGGGCGGCGATGCCCGATCTTCCGCTTTGGGCGGAGTTGCGGTCTTCGCGCCGCCTAATATGCGGCCAAACATACTTCGCTTCGGGGTATCGTTCATGATGAAAGGGGCTCGCCAATAAGACGGCGTTCGTCACAGCCGGTGGCTCGCGCCTTCAAAATGGCGCCGTGCAACCCGCTGCCTTCGCCGTTGATTTCGATCTCGGTGAAGCCTGGCGTCCGGCCCATGCCCTTGCGTTCCATGAGCACCTCGAAAACCTTGCCTTGCTCCGCCTGTAGATGGAGGCTCAGGCGCTTAGCCGCCTTGCGGCGCAAGCGCGCGGCGCGCTCCTTCACGAGCGCGCGGTCGAGTTGGGGCATCCGTGCGGCAGCCGTTTGCGGCCGCGCCGAAAAGGGAAAGACATGCAGAAAGCTCAATTCGCATTCGTCCGCGAGACGGAGGGTGTTCGAGAACATAGCCTCGTCCTCGGTCGGGAAGCCGGCAATCAGATCCGCCCCAAAGACCATGTCTGGACGGAGGTTCCTTATGGCCTTGCAAAACTGAATGACATCCTCGCGCGCGTGGCGCCGCTTCATCCGCTTCAGGATCAGATTGTCGCCGGACTGAAGCGAAAGGTGGAGGTGGGGCATAAGCCGCTCTTCCTCGGCGAAGGCTTCGGTGAGCGCTTCATCAGCCTCCATCGTATCAATCGACGAGAGGCGCAAGCGCGGCAACTCGGGTACGAGCCGTAAAATGGTGCGAACAAGCCGGCCTAGCGTCATGCTTCCCGGCAAATCGGAGCCGTAGGAGGTGAGATCGACGCCCGTCATCACCACCTCACGGTAGCCTTCCTCCACCAGCGCGCGGACCTGGCGCACGATATCGCCGGCCGGCACCGAGCGGGATGGCCCGCGACCGAATGGAATGACGCAGAACGTGCAGCGATGATCGCAACCATTCTGCACTTCGAGATAAGCCCGGCTCCTGCCGCCAAAACCGGAAATCATGTGAGCGGCGGTTTGGCGGACCGAGGAAATATTATTAACCTTCACCCGCGCCAGATCGTTTGCAGCGATTTGCAAAAACGTATTGGCGACGATTTTCTCCGCATTGCCGATTACGAAATCGGCCTCGTCCATCCCGGCGAAGGTCTCGGGCTCTATCTGCGCGGCGCAGCCGGTTACGATAATCTTCGCGGCGGGCCGCTCGCGGCGCACCTTCCGTATCGTCTGGCGGGCCTGCCGTACGGCTTCGGCTGTGACGGCGCAGGTATTGACGATGACGGCATCGTCGAGCCCGGCCGCCGCCGCATGCGTCTTCGCCACTTCACTTTCGTAAGTGTTCAAGCGACAACCGAAGGTTATGACTTCGACGCTCATGACTGCCGTGCTACCTCGACCCTGCTGCCGTTCAGGTGGATAATTCCCCGGAACTCGATCTCGGCCGGGCCAGTCATCAAAATATGATGGTCGTCTGCCAGCCAATCGATGGAAAGGACGCCTCCTGGAAGCTCCACGGTCACTTTGCGACCCGTCCTCCCGGTTCGCGCGGCCGACACAGCCGCGGCGCAGGCCGCCGTCCCGCAGGCGCGGGTTATGCCCGTGCCGCGTTCCCAAACGCGAAGCTTGATCGTCTTGTCATCGATAATCTCGGCAAGCGAAATATTAGCGCGTTCCGGGAAAAGCGGATCGTGCTCAAGCTGCGCGCCGAACGCGGCGAGATCGTAGCTCTCGGCATCCCGAACCCAGAAGATGCAATGCGGATTGCCGACATTTACCACGCTTGGCTCCGAGAGCACACGGCCATCCGGCGAGGCGCAGGTCAAATCGATGGAGCGGGTATCGACGGCGGGCCGCGCCAGCGGGATCTCCTCCCATGCGAAGCGAGGCACACCCATGTCGACTGTCACAAGCCCATCCTCGCCAACGCGCGCGTCCAGTGTCCCGGCGCGCGTCTCGATGGACATCCGGTCGCGCCCAAGATCAGGACGTAAGAGCGCCGCGACACATCGGCTCGCGTTCCCGCAGGCGCTCACTTCCGAGCCATCGGCATTCAGGATGCGCATGAACACGTCGGCGGCATGCGAAGGCTCCAGCACGATGACCTGGTCGCAGCCTACGCCGCTGCTTCGGTTGGCGATTGCTCCTGCGGCGACGGCGGACAGCCGAACAGGCTCGGCGCGAGCGTCAATCATGACGAAGTCATTGCCGAGGCCGTTCATTTTCACAAAAGCAATACGCCGCGCGTCCATGCTGCGCGATTTCGCCTCTCTGTTCCAGTTGGCGATATATAGACGGCGGCTGCCGCCTTTGCAAAGCTTGATGTGGCTTTTCAGCTACGTAGATAGTGTTATCCGAGCCCAGCTTGGCCTTAAAAAGCGCTTGAGTTTCCTTTTGTTGGGCACGGTCGCCGCCGATAGGGCACAGTTCGGCAATTAAATAGTTCCGCCTGCGCGGATCGCAATGCAGGCTGTGACAGGGCGCCCGGCAACGATCAACCCCACAGTTCTGCGCTGAAAGGCTGGATCACGCTGCCCTCGAACACGAGCCCCGGCTCGCGGTCACGGGCGAGAAGCAGCGGGCCGTCGAGGTCAACGAAGTCTGCGCCGCTGGCGAGCAACAGCGCGGGCGCCATCGCCAGCGAGGTGCCGACCATGCAGCCGACCATGATGGCGAGCTTGCGTTTCAGCGCCTCCGCCTTCAGATCGAGCGCCGCAGTAAGTCCACCTGCCTTGTCGAGCTTGATATTTATGGCTTGATAGCATGGCGCGACGGCGTCGAGGTCTTCGGCGGTATGCACGCTCTCATCGGCGCAAAACAGAATGCCGCCGCGATCCTCCGGCGAAATTGAGCCGAGCATTTCATCGCATCCGGCGGGGAGCGGCTGCTCGATAAGGGAAACGCAAGCGGCGCGGCACGCCGCCAGGTTCTCGGCGAAGTTGGCCTCGCTCCATGCTTCGTTTGCGTCAACGATCATAGCTGATTGTGGCGCACCCCGCCGCACAGCGGCGACACGGCTCGGATCGCTTTCGCCACCGAGCTTCACTTTAAGGAGCGGCCTGTGGCTTGCCGCACGCGCCGCAGCCTCCATCGCTTCCGGCGCGCCAAGGCTGAGCGTGTAGGCGGTCGTTACAGCCAAGGGCGCGGGAACCGCCGCCAAGTCGTAAACGCGTCTCCCCGCCGCCTTTGCCTCAAGATCCCAGAGCGCACAATCAATCGCGTTTCGCGCCGCGCCTGCCGGGAGCAGTTTCATGAGATCGGTCCGGCCGGCCCCGCCAGCGATTGCGTCCACCAGGGTCTCGATTGTGGCCGCGACCCCTTCGACAGTCTCGCCATAGCGGGGATAAGGCACGCACTCGCCCCGCCCTCGGACAGCGCCATCCTCGATCGTCGCGACGACGACGCGCGCTTCGGTGCGGCTTCCGCGAGAAATGGTAAACGCGCCCGCGATGGGCCAGCTTTCGACATCGACCTGAAGGCGCATCGACTAGCGGGCGTTAGCCAGAACCGTGGCCGGGAACTCCGCCGCGATGCGGTCCACGATCGGACCGGTCCCGAACCGCATGGGATCGGTCGCGGGCAGATCATAATCGCTCTCGAGCTGTTTCAAGTAACCCCGTGCAGAGTCCTGGTCCATTGATGCTGTGTTGATCGCGATCCCTATTGGCCGGATGGCTGGATTGGTGAGCGAACCACAGCGGATGGTCAGATCGAGGACCTGCCGGATGGAAGGCAGCGGATAGGAGACGCCCCGCATGGTTTTGCGCGAAGGCTCGTGGCAGACCACGAACACATCCGGCTGAGCCCCATGCAGAAGCCCCAGCGACACGCCTGCGAACGAGGGATGGAACATCGAGCCCTGCCCTTCGATCAAGTCCCAATGGTGGGGCGCCGCCGCCGGGGAAAGCCATTCCACCGCGCCGGCGATGAAGTCCGCAACAACGGCGTCGATGGCGACTCCCTGGCCGGAAATGAACACCCCGGTTTGCCCTGTCGCCCTGAAGTCGGCGTCGAAGCCGCGGGCGCGCATCTCGCGTTCGAGCGCCAGGGCCGCGTACTTCTTGCCGACCGAGCAATCGGTGCCAACCGTCAAGAGGCGCATTCCCGGGCGCTTCGCGCCTTTGCCGGTCTCGAAACGCTCCTCGGACTGCCGCACATCGAAAAGTTTCCGGCCATAGCGGCGCGCGGCATCGGCGACGGAGGGCCGCTCCGCGAGTCTCATGTGCAAGCCGGCCGCGACATCGAGCCCAGACGACAGCGCTTCAACGATTGGCGCAGTCCATTGTTCGGGAAGCACGCCTCCGGCATTCGCAACGCCAACAATCAGCGTGCGCGCTCCTGCCTTCACGGCCTCCTCGATGGTCATATCGGGAATGCCCACATCGGCCCGGCAACTCGGCATCCGCAATTGCCCCAGGCACCAGTCGCGCCGCCAATCCACGATCCCCTGCGCCGTCTTGGCTGCGAGCTGATCCTGAACGTCACCGAGAAAGAGAAGGTAGGGATTGCTGATTTGCATGAGGCGCCCCTCTGGAATTGCTGCGCAATAATAGCCAAAAAGTTTTTCCCACACCACCCTTTGAACCTGCTCTAAGCCGCCCGAATGGCATAACAGGCAAGCTGTAGAAAAGTCTGCTGAGCGCACCATGGGGAACGCGCATCGCCAGCCTCTCTAAAGGTGTAGCTTTAAATTTATTTCTCTTATACGCATCTTCCTAGACTGAGGCCGAGACGCCCAAATTGCGGAGAGACCAAATGATTGATCGCCGGACATTGTTGATCGGATCGGCAGCTCTCGGTCTCGCAGCCGGCGCCAGAGCGATGGCCGGGCAGCCCGAAAGCATTTTCTTCGGCCCGCAGATTCCTTTTTCCTTCGACAAGTTCGTTGACTGGGCCAAAGAGCTGAGCGAGCGGCCTTATCAAAAGCCGGTGGTACACGATCCGGAACTGCTGGAGCGAATCGACTTCGATGCCTACCAGCAGATCAAGTTCCGCCCCGAACTGGCGATCTGGGGTGAGGGCGACGGACCTTATCCCATCGAGCTTTTTCACGTCGGGCGCTTCTTCAAGGAGCCCGTCCGCATCTTCGTCGTCTCCGCCGCCGGGCTGGCGCAGGAGGTCGGCTACAGTCCGGACCTCTTCACTTATGGCAAGAGCGAGTTTGCGAAAACGCTGCCGCCGGACACAGGGTTTGCGGGCTTTCGCGTTCTCGCCGCGCCCGGCGTGCCGGACTGGCTCGCCTTTCTGGGAGCATCCTATTTCCGCAGCCCCGCCGAGACCGGGCAATATGGGCTTTCCTCGCGCGGCCTCGCGATCGACGTCGCAATGCCGACGCCGGAAGAGTTTCCACGCTTCTCGCAGTTCTGGCTGGAACCGATGGCGGGCAGGCGCGGCGTCATCATCAACGCGATGCTGGATTCGCCGCGCATCACCGGGGCCTATCGCTTCGAGACGGCGCACGAGGGCAGCACGCTCATGAGCGTGACGGCCCATCTTTTTCCGCGGGCCGAGATCGCCCGTGTCGGCATCGGGCCGCTCACCAGCATGTACTGGTACGGCAAGCCCAACCGCAGGATGGGAACCGACTGGCGGCCGGAGATCCACGATAGCGATGGACTGAGCGTTTGGACGGGGTCCGGCGAGCGCATCTGGCGGCCGATCAACAATCCGCTCAGCGTCCAGACCAGTTCCTTCTTCGATCAGCGGCCAAAAGGCTTCGGTCTTCTGCAGCGCGAGCGCGATTTCCGCGACTACGAGGACGACGGAGCTTTCTATAACAAGCGCCCGAGTGTCTGGGTCGAGCCCATTGGCGACTGGGGCGAAGGCGCCGTGCAACTCGTGGAGATCCCGACGAACGACGAGATCCACGACAACATCGTCGCCTACTGGACTCCGAGACAGCCTTACCGTGCCGGAGAACATCACGAGGTGCAATACAAGCTGCACTGGCGGCTTGAAGAGCCTTACCCGGCCCCGCTCGCGCGCGTGGTCGCGACAAGAGCCGGCATGGGCGGCATCCCAGGCCAGCCGCGTCCCAAGGGGATGGTGAAATATGTGGTGGACTTCCGGGGCGGCCGGCTCAACGAATTCACGAAGCGTGGAGATATCGACGTCGTCGTGACCGCCGCATCAGGCAACATCGAGCGGCAGGCGGTTTACCCTGTGGTGGACACCGATAAATGGCGCGTCATGTTCGACTTCACTGCCGCTTCCGAAGCCCCTGTAGATCTTCGCGTTTATCTCAAAAAAGATAACGATGCCCTGAGCGAGACCTGGCTGTTCCAGCATCTGCAAACGCTTTCGACGATGTAGGCGCCTATCCGCGACCGGGGACACTCTCTCCGCCTAGCGCGGCGGGGGGGAACGCAGCCGGTGGAGTTCACCCCAGCTTGGATTGCCCTCTGGGCGCCGCCGGCGGCAACGCCCAGCAAAAAGGGCATTCAGTCGCTGGCTGGACTGTTTGCGATTGTCATTTGGCTCGGCATGGCCCAAATTCGGGGTGGGAAGTCGTCAATCGCACAGGTCATCATGCTTGCACGCATCTACAAACCAGCAAAAACAGCCATGCAGTCGGGGCGGGCGAAAACGACAGAATGGGTGCTGGAGTACGAACCCGCGACGCCGCGGGAAATCGAGCCTCTGATGGGGTGGACGAGTTCGAACGACATGCTTTCCCAGGTGCGGCTTTACTTCGAGACCCAGGAAGAGGCGGCCGACTATGCGAAGAAGAACGGAATTCCGTTCCGTATCTTCGAGCCGCATCCGCGCGCCTTCATAAAGAAATCCTACTCCGACAACTTCAAATTCGGCCGGATCGGCAGCTGGACGCATTAGCCCGATACTGCCCACCGTGCGGCTCACCGCCCTCACCGTCAGCCTGGCGGCCTATCTCGGCCTCGCAGTGCTGGGTGCGGGCGGGTTTGCGGCGTTCTATTCCAAGCCTGCGCTCATTGGCCTGACAGTCGTGCTCGCCGCATTGGGGCTGGCTTCCTTCTTTGCCGGAGGAAACCTTAGTCCGGGCGAGCGCGAGGATCGCTCCAATCGCTGGGTCATCCCTGTCTTCGGCTTGGTGAGTTTGGCCCTGGCCTATCTCCCCGCGTACACCGACCGCATCGATTTCTGGATCATCGACGGCGACGCCACCCGATGGACCGGCGTCGCTCTCTTCGCGATCGGCGGCGCGCTCAGGCTCTGGCCGGTGTTCGTGCTTGGCGACAGATTTAGCGGACTGGTGGCTATCCAGCCGGGACACCGGCTCGTCACCACCGGCATTTACAGCACCATCCGCCACCCGAGTTATCTGGGGCTCTTCATCAGCTCGCTCGGCTGGGCGCTGGCATTCAGATCAGGCGTCGGCGTTTTGATAGCCGCGCTTCTCATTGTGCCGATCATCGCGCGAATACGCGCCGAGGAGGCGTTGCTGCGAACGCAGTTTGGCAGCGAATACGATGCCTATCGCGCCCGCACAAACCGCCTCATCCCCGGGCTCTACTAAGGAAAGGAAGCCCCGTTCCCTTAGCTCTCGCAGGCGAAAGCGCCAGGCTTGCGTCCGTATTCACGCGATCCGGCGTAATGGTTGAAGTTATCCTTATCGACCCAGACGACCTCGCCAGGGCAATGCGCTTTCGCCTCCGTCTCGGTGGCATACTGGCCGCGCTTCGGCTTTGACTCTGGGTTGGCGGCTTTGGCCTGACCGCCTTCCTGAGTTTTCTTTTCGGATTGTTTCGCTTTGGCCTTCGGCGCCGCATCTGACGGAGCAGAACTTGCAGCCGCCGCTGGCGAAGCGGTGTTTGTGTCTTGTGCTGTCTGGGCGAAAGCTATTGAACTAGCAAAGACCATAACGCACGCAACCCCTAAAATCCTGGAGCGCAGCATTGTCCTCTCATTCATAAGCAGGATCCTCCGTGCAGTGTGGAATCTCTTTCCCGTAAGAGTTAAATCCATAAATCTGGGTCAAATCTTGATGCGGACCCCCTTGTGGCGGGGCTGTTTCCACAACCGCCGGAGGAGGGCAACGCGCATTTTCCGTCCGGAGTGAAGGATGAACAAGGCAACCGAGACAAAAACACCCCTCTTCGACTGGGCCGACCCCTTTTTGTTGCATGAGCAACTCAGCCACGAAGAGCGTCTGATCCAGGAAACAGCGCATGCCTTCGCGGAAGACCGGCTGCGTCCCCGGATCGTCGAGGCGTACGCTCACGAAAAGACGGATCGCGCCATTTTCAATGAAATGGGAGAGCTTGGCCTGCTTGGCCTGACCCTTCCGCCGGAATATGGCGGCGCGGGCGTATCTTATGTCGCTTACGGCCTTGTCGCCCGCGAGATCGAGCGCGTCGAACTCTGGGCTATCGCAGCATGATGAGCGTTCAATCCTCGCTCGTCATGTATCCGATCTACGTGTACGGGAGTGACGAGCAGCGGCAAAAATACCTGAGGAAGCTCTCAACGGGCGAATATGTCGGCTGCTTCGGCCTGACCGAGCCGGACGCGGGCTCCGATCCGGGTTCGATGACGACCATCGCAGAGCCAATCGACGGCGGCTACAGGCTGCGCGGCTCGAAGAGCTGGATCTCGAATTCCCCCATCGCCGATGTCTTCGTCGTCTGGGCCAAATCGCGCGCGCATCACAACAAGGTCCGCGGCTTCGTCCTCGAAAAAGGCATGCGCGGGCTGTCCGCCCCGAAAATCGAGGGCAAGCTTTCGCTGCGTGCTTCCGTCACGGGCCAGATTGTCATGGACGACGTGGAAGCGCCCGAGAGCGCCATTCTGCCGGACGCGTCCGGCTTGCAGGCCGCGTTCGGCTGCCTCAATCGCGCCCGCTATGGCATCGCCTGGGGCGTCATGGGCGCAGCGGAGGACTGCCTGCATCGGGCGCGGCAATATGCCCTGGACCGCAAGCAGTTTGGCCGTCCATTAGCAGCGACACAGCTCGTGCAGAAGAAGCTCGCCGATATGCAGACGGAGATCGCGCTCGGCCTTCAGGCGGCGCTGCGCCTCGGGCGCCTCTTCGATGAAGGCGCTGTGGCGCCGGAAATGATCTCCCTTATCAAGCGCAACAACTGCGGCAAGGCGCTCGACATCGCTCGAGTCGCCCGTGACATTCACGGCGCCAACGGCATCTCAGGCGAGTATCACGTGATGCGCCATGCTCAGAACCTTGAGACGGTCAACACCTATGAAGGCGCCCACGATGTGCATGCGCTCATCCTCGGACGGGCGCTGACCGGCATTCAGGCGTTTTCGGCGTAAAGCGATGTAAATTCTTAAATAAAAAGTGATGTTCCGAACCACGAAGGATGGTGACGCTTTGCCGCGGCCGGGGTAATCTCCGGCTCGGAGTTTGCCCCCCTCGGAAGGAGTTTCTCTCATGGCCGATCTCGTCGTCATCGAATTTCCAACGGAAGCCAAAGCTGAAGAAGTCCGCCAGAAACTTCTCAGCATGCAGCAGGATTACATCATCGACATCAAGGACGCCGTGATCGCGGTCAAGCAGCCCGACGGCCACATCAAGCTGAACCAGCTCTATCATCCGACCGCCATTGGCGCGGCCTCTGGCGCCGTCTGGGGCACGCTTGTCGGGCTGATCTTCCTCGTGCCTCTGGTCGGAACGGTGGTCGGCGCGGCGTCCGGCGCGATCGCAGGCGCGCTCACGGATATCGGCATCAACGACGATTTCATGAAACAGGTCGCGGCGACCATCGATTTGGGCAGCGCGGCGCTTTTCGTGCTCATCAAGAAGATGACGACGGACAAGGTCCTCGACGATCTGAAAGGTGTGGGCGGTAAAGTAATTCGCACCTCCTTCGATCATACGAAGGAAGAGGAACTTCGGAAGGCGCTGGCCGCCGCAAGCGCGGCTCAGGCGGAAGCTCAGCCCTCCGCTGAGAAACCTGCCCCTGCTGCTGCTGTTTGAAGTCAGGGCCGGGTGTTGACCCGGCCTCCCTGTCTATAGCCCCGCCACGCGGCTAGGCCGCCAAGAGCCGCCAACGCGCCGGAAATAAGCACGTTATAGCCAGCCAGCGAGACGCCGAAAATCCGGAGGGCCGCCACGTCGCAGCGCGGGGCATCATTGTGACGCAGCGCCTCTGAAAGGCTTTTGGGCTGGAGAATGTCTCCGTTACTTGTGCAGGTCTCCGGCCCCGCCCAGAAGCGCCATTCCGCGCCCGCGTGGTAAATGCTCAAGCCAGCGTTATAAAGAAAAGCGAGCGCGATCGCCGCGACGATGAACGCCGCCAGCCTGGGAGCGGAGCGCGCGAGGTACGCGGCAAGAAGCCCTCCTGGGACGGCGGCATAATAGGGAATGCGCTCCTCGAGGCAAAGCGAGCAGGGTGCGTAGCCAGCGAATTGAAATGCCCAGGCCGCCGCGAGCGCGGCGAAACTTACTCCCGCCAGCACGAGCGCCGCGGACCTTAAGCTCAATTCCCACTGGCCGTTTCGGATGGTTACAGCGCTATACGACATATCTCACGATCACAAAGCCTGAAACGATCGTCGCGAAAAGTCCGAGCGTCACCGTCCCCAGACGGCGCTCGATAAAATCGCGGATCGGTTCTCCATAGATATAGAGCAACCCGGCGACAAGGAAGAACCGCAGGCCTCTCGTAATGAGCGAGAGGATGATGAACAGCCCGAAATTATAGCCAGCGAACCCGCTCGCAATGGTCACGAGCTTGAAGGGAATCGGCGTCAGCCCCTTCAAGAGGATGATCCACGCGCCCCACTTCGCATAAGTCTCGCGGAACTGGTCGATGCGGTCGCCGTAGCCGTAGAAGTCAATGATCCACTTGCCCACGCTGTCATAAAGCAGCGCGCCGATGCCATAGCCGACGATGCCGCCAAGCACCGACGCCGCCGTGCACCAAAGCGCAAGCTTCCACGCCCGCTTGGGCTGCGCCAGGACCATCGGGATGAGCAGCGTATCCGGTGGAACGGGAAAGAACGAGCTTTCCGCGAACGAGATCACGATGAGCGCCAAGAGCGCGCGCGGCCCTTCCGCGAGGCGCATCGTCCAGGCATAGAGGTTTCGGAGCATCGGTCCCCCACCAGATGTTTGTGCGGAGATAGCGTGCCGCGCCGTCGTTGTCCACCGGCGGTGCGCGAGGATGGCCGCCCCGAAGCCCACCATCCAGAGAAATATGCGGATGCGCGCCGCGCCTGTGGATGGCTAGGCCGAGCCCGGCGCGGTATCCTGCGAAGGTTTACGGACAGGTAACCAGGATTGGGTTCGTTTGGCAAAATGGGCTATAATTAAGTATATAACCATTTTTTTTGCCAACGGATCGTCATCCCGGCCAAGCGAAGCGCGAGCCGGGATCGTAAAAAATCTAAGCGTTTCAATTCGTTACGATCCCGGATAAGGCTTCGCCTTTCCGGGATGACGGTGGCGGCGATCCGTTGGCGTGTCTAGCGAACTCTGCTTTAGCGAAGGCAAGGGCGCCAAGGCCAGCGTCATGATTTATGACCCGTGGCCTCACCGCCCGAAGGGCCACCACCACCGCTTCTTTTTTGGCGGCGAGGCGGAAGGTGCGGCCTCATTCCCCTTCAATTCCTCCAACTTCGCGATAAAGGCCGCTACGGCTTGGCGCTGAGTTTCACGAGGCAGGTCCTTCAGCGGCTCTCTGACGCCAGCTTTCTTCAGCATCGTCTCGATGGCTTTGCAGGCTGTAGCGTCGGCGAGAACTTGATCGAGAAGCTCATCGGGGATTTCAGGCAGGTCTGGCGCTTCCTCTGGGCCTTCCGCCTCGCGCTTTTGTTTGAGGTAGTTGCGCGCGTCGTTCCGTTGCTCGGCGATGGGTGTTTCGTCGAGCGGTTTGTAGCCTGAGCGAACCAGGGCTTCGCTCAATTCGCGGCGGAAATCGGGGTCGGCGAGGGCGCGGTCTTCCTCTTCCCAAACGTCAACGCCAAGATAGGCTGCGATGGGATCGCCAGCGGGATCGTAGTCTTCCGCATCCTTGGCGAGGGTAGAGCGGAGATAGGCGTCGCGCTCGGCGTTGTAGGCGTCGCGGGCGGCGTGCAGCTCAGCAAGGCGGGGATCATCGGCGGGAAGCAGCAGTTCGAGGCGCGGATAGCAGACCCCACCAGCCGCCGTCGATGGCGATGCCGGCGCCCTCGTCATGATAGGGCTCGCCGCGGATGGCTGTGACGGCGGCGTCGATTGCGGGATCGCGATTGGCGGCGTTTTCCGCGCAGGCGATTTCGGCGGTGAGGATGGCCGCCTCAGGCGCGGCGCGTCCATAGCCATGCCTCTGGATCAGTTCGAGGGCGGCGTCGCGCTTCGCTTTCGCGGCGGCGAGGTCGTTTTGCGATAATGCGATGCGGGCGCGCAGCAGATGCGCATCCGTCATGAACAGTGGCATGGGGCCGCGTGCGGCGATGGTTTCAGCCTCGCGGAGCGGATCATCCGCGGCCTTGGCGTCGCCGCAGCGCCAGAGCGCTTCGGCATGGGCGAGAAGACCGCGAAGCATATAGGCTTCCTGGTTGGCGCGGCGCAGCGCGGCGAGTGCATCCTTCGAAAGCTCGGCGCAATGGGCGGAAGCGGGCGCTGCAGACGGCGCTTCGGCCAATGACGCACGGGCATGCGTCAGCGTATCGAGGCCGATGTCGAGCAGCCAGTGCTGGCCCGCCCTCTTGTCTTGCTAAGGGCGTAATCGGCACGAGCGGCGGCTTCGGCGGCGCGGCCGCGGGTGAGGAGGAGATCGCAATATCGGTAGCCCCACAGCGAATAAGGGCGGGGCAGGTTGGGCTGCCCCTCCTTCTGCAGCGCTTCGGCCTGGCGAACAGGGCCTCGGCGCGGGCGAGGCCGCCCGCCTGCGCGAGCGCATCGGCAAGGGTGGTGCGCTTGCTCATGCGCTGGAAGGCATCGCCGGAGCGGTCCGCGAAGACAACCGCCTCTTCGCCAGCAATGACCGCGCCGTCCTCGCCTGCGACGTGACCGATGGTGAGCAGAAGCTCGCTCAGTGTTCCAAAGCCCGAAGAGGCCCGTTCCCATTCCTCTGTTGTAACCGGTAGCTCAGCGGCCACGCGCATTGGTTCGGCGGCGTCCTCCAGACGGCCGAGCGCGCGCAAACGGAAGCCTGCTTTGTTCAACGCGAGCGCTCGGTCGCCCGGCGAAAGGTGTCGGCTCGGCTTGGTGAACGGCGTCTCAAAGAAGGCCGCCAGCGCCGCCAACTCCTGCCCATAAAGCCCGAGCCCCTGCGCCGCAAAATTGTCGTTGCCGCGCGAGATGCGCGGGCGATAGACCTCATGGAGGGTTCCGGTCTCCCCCTCCGCCGCGCAGCCATGGACGATGGCGGCAAAAAGCGGCGTCATCTCCGCCTCGCCCTCAGGCAGAAAGCGTTTTAGCGCCGCGTCCCACTCCGGGCGGCCGCCGCGCGAGCTATGTTCTTCGGGTCAGCACCTCGTAGGGCTGCGCCTGCCACTTCTTCCGCGCCCGGCGGAATGTCACCCTTAGATCCATGCTCCCTCACGTACGTAGCCTTCTCAGGGAAAGCGGCAATTAGCGCCAAAAAAGCATAAGCCACCGGATCGCAGAAGGCCGCAGGCAGGCCCGCATAGCGGTAATGATCATAAAGGCGGCCATGTGCGGCCTTGAAGGTTTCGCGGTCCAGCTCTTTAAGCCGTGCGCCGAAATATTCCCGCACCAAAGGATGGCAATCCACGCTGCCTTTTTCGAAGCTGGCGTTTTCGTGGACTTTCGAAATGAGCCCGCGCCGCGTCAGCTCATGGAGCGCCTCGGTTATCAGGCGGCGGTCGCGCGCCGCCTCCGCAATGCCCGCGAAAGCTCGCCGCACCAGCACGCGCCGCGCCGCCTCGTGCGCCTCATTCCATTCCGCTTCGAGCGCTGCTTCCGCGCGCGCAATCTCTTTCCTGCGCCAATCGCGGACACCAGCCGCCAACTCTATCTTCAGCTCATCAAGCTGCCTCTCGATGGGAATTTCCTTGGCGGCAAGCGCAAGATCGGCTGCGTCCGGCTGAAGGACTTGCGCCGCATCCTGCGGAAAGACGACGGGCAGATGCGGCATCTCGGCAGGCCGGTCGAACAGGCCGAGAAAGAACAGAAGCGCCAGCTCGCGGCCCGCCACGGTCTCAGCGGGCTTTTCGGTCTTGCCCTCCTCCTCGATGCGCCGCGCCAGCGCGAGCTCGATGGCGCGCATCACGCGATAGGGGCTGCGCTCCGGCGCGTCCCGCAGCTCCGCGAGCGCGGGCAGGTCATGGATGGCGCGGATGTCGCCGTGATGGTGTTCGGCGAGGTAGTTGCCGACGAGGGTGAGCGCGAGCGCGTGGCCTTTCAGCTCCTCCACCGCCGCAATCAGGTCTTTCGCGATGCGCGGGGGCATGACGGCGCGCCCATCGGCGGGCGGCGGCGTGTATTCGGGCGGCGGCGCATAGGGCGGAACCAGCGCCGCGAACTCCGCGCGCTGCGGCAGTGCGTAGTCGTCATGCCGGAAGCCCGGAGGGCTATCCGGCATCTTTCCATCTGCAGTTTTAAGGCCCCGGATAACCGCAGGCGCAGGGGCGCCTGAGCTTTCCGGGGTGACGACGGGCGGGGGGAAGTTCGGCTCGACGCCGAGATCGCGCAGAAGCTCGATGCCCGCCATCAGCGGCAGCCTGTCCAGTGGCGCGGACTTCACGTCATCATTGCCCGCCAGTTCCGCAAGCTTGATCCTGGTCGTGACAAGGCAGAGGCCGGGATTGCTGTTAGCGAGCAGGCCCAACAGCGCCTTGATGCCGGGGTCTTTCACGCCGCCAACCTTGGCGTCGTCCATGCGCCCGCTGCCCTTCGCCACATATTGCAGCGGCTCCAGGCCATCGAGGATCAGAAGCGCACGCTGCGCCTGCACGAGATGCGCAAGTTCTACGCCCTTCTCGCGCGGGTCTCGCGGCGGCTCCTGTCCGCCGAAATGCTTGAACGCGGCCTTGAAGAAGTCGTCGGCGCTGGTCTGACGGTCCTCGTTCGAGCCCTGGCTGTAAAAGCTCCAGGCGAAGACCGATTGCGCGCCGCGCCAGCCGGACGCCTTCAGCGCCTGCACGAAGTGATAGACGAGCGCGGTCTTGCCCGCGCCGCCGATGGCATCGAACACGAAGATTTTGGTGCGGCCTTCGTCCCACGCCGTGTGCAGCGCCGCCATCTCGCGCTCGCGGCCGTAAAGCTTGTTCGCGTAGGTGACCGGCAGCTTGGACAGGTCGATGCGGCTGTGCTTTTTCGGATTGGCTCTAATTTCTCGGAAGCGCTCGATAAACTTGGATGGATCGGCAAGGGCATCGTCCAAATTTACGCAATGCAGCCCCCGATAAATTCCCGGAAGCGTTTTGTATTCAAAGGGCGCAATGGACAGGGTTATCGCCTTGCCTTCGACAATAGCGTAATCAGCCTCGAATCTTACCCAGTCGGATTTGACGCTGTGCTCCGACCAAAGCACCGCCACAGCTTTCGCGCTGAGCAAAGCTTCAGGAATAACGAATTCGACATGCTCGCCGGGCTTCAGCGCCGTCTTATCGCGCCAAACCTTGTAACCTTGATTTGCGAGCAATTCCTCCAGCGCCTTCGCTTTTGTAACGTCCGCGCTCGAATAGCTAATAAAAATGTCGTACTGAAATGGTTCGCTCATGGGAATCCCCGCCGATGGACTCATCTAATTCCAAATGTGAGGAAAAGCCAGAGCGCGGCGGCGCGCCAGGGCGGATGACCGTGACCTATCGCGTTCGCAGCGACGCCGCTTCCATCGAGGATCGTGCGTTCGGCATCGCGGTCGAGCAGAGCGTGGAGACGCCGCTCGCGGCCATTTCCGACGAGCGGGTCTTGCGCGATATCGTGGGCGAGGTCCAAGGCATTCGTGAGCTTGAGGCGGGCCTGTTCGAGGTGCGGATCGGGCTCGCGGTCGAGACGACCGGCTTCGAGGCGGGGCAGCTTCTCAACATGCTGTTCGGGAATACGTCGATGCAGGAGGACGTCACCCTGCGCGACGCAGAGATCCCCGATGCGATGGCGGTGCGGTTCGGCGGCCCGAACATCGGCGTCGCCGGACTGCGCGCGAAATGCGGCGCTGGCGGGCGTGCGCTCACTTGCGCCGCGCTGAAGCCGCAAGGGCTGCCGCCAAAGGATCTGGCGCTGCTGGCAGGGCAGCTTGCGGCGGGGGGCATCGACTTCATCAAGGACGATCACGGCATTGCGGATCAGGCCTACAGCCCCTTCGCGGACCGCGTTCGCGCCTGCGCCGGGGCCGTCCGCAAAGCCGGGTCAGGTACACTCTATGTCCCCAACATTTCCGGCAATCTCGACGTTGCCGCCGGGCAGATCGCGCTCGCCATGATGGAGGGCATCGAGGCGGTGATGGTGGCGCCTATGATAATCGGCGTCTCGAACTTTCACCGGCTGGTGCGGGAGTTCCCGACTATGGCGTTCTTCGGCCATCCCGCCATGGCGGGCGCATCGCGGATCGCGCCCCCCCTCCTGCTGGGCAAGCTGTTCCGCCTTTTCGGTGCGGACGTGACCATCTATCCGAACTATGGCGGGCGCTTCAGTTATTCGCCCGAAACGTCCCGCGCAGTCGCCGATGCGGCGCGGCGTGATTGGTATGGCCTCAAGCGCTGCTTGCCTTGCCCCGCAGGCGGCATGACGCTGGAGCGCGTGCCGGAAATCCTGAACTTCTATGGCCCGGACACCATGTTGCTGATCGGCGGAAGCTTGCTTTCGGCAAGGGATCGACTGACCAGGGAAACGGCCAAATTCATGGAGCGCGTTGCACGTTACTTGGAGGATAAGACCGATGGATGAGGAGCGGCGCATCCGGCAAGCGCAGGGCGACGGATTTCGCTGGGAGGGCGTCGAACTGCTCGCCTACAAGGATGAAGGCAGCGCGCCCTTCAAGGCTATCACGCGGCAGGTTCTGTTTCAGCGACCGGAGTTTCAATGCGAGCTGCGCTATTTCGAAATGCAGCCGGGCGGCCATTCCACGCTGGAGCGGCACGAGCACGCGCACGCGGTGATAATCTTTCGCGGGCGAGGCGCCTGTCTGGTCGGCGACGAGGTGCGGGACGTCGCTGCGCCGGACCTCGTTTTCATCGCGCCGATGGCGTGGCACCAGTTTCGCGCAACAGCGGGCGAGCCGTTCGGCTTTCTGTGCATGGTGAACGCCGAGCGCGACAAGCCGCAGCTTCCAACCGATGCGCAGCTGCAAGAGCTGAAAAAGAACGCGGCGATCGCCGGTTTTCTGGAGGGCGCGGCACGCCCCGGCCAGGACTAAGCAGCCAATCGGCGCCATTGGCGGCGCTCGCGACAGGCGACCTGATGGCGGGGATCTGCGCAGGGCGTCATCGGCGGTCCGAAACCGTTTCCAGCCGCGCGACCGGGCCAAATTCCTGTCTGCTCTCGATCTTGCTGTTGTGCGGCTGAAGCCCGACGGGTTCAAATGCTTTCCAACTGATCGGCAAAAACGGCCACGGGTCTCTTAGCTTTTTCGAGCGCTCGACGACATCGGAGGTAATTTTTTGCGCCTCGCTCCAGGCCTTTTCCGGTTCCCATTCATGGCGCCCGCCCGAGCCGTATCCGCGAGGTCCGCGCGCTGCTCAGGCCCCCCCTTCATGAGCGTAATCGTCATCGAATCCTCTCGCCGCCCCGACTTGGCGAGAGCACGGCTGAAGCTTTGAGCGGAGCGGGCGCTCACCTCAACGAGGCTCTCGGTTTCGAAGATTCTGATGGCGCCGATGTCGCGACTCGTGATCCCCCCAGCCTTGCAAACCAGGGGCAGTATCCATCGCGCCTCAGCCCTCTGCTTCCGCCCGACCGACAGCTTGAACCAGACGCCGTCATCGAAATCGCTGCGCAAAGCCTCAACTTCGTTGGCGTCTCCTCCGGTGTCCACGAACTCTTCCGGCGTCGGGCGGCGGGTCTGATTTTGGCGAAAGAACGCCGCCGCGATTTGCTCCGGGCTTTTCGTGGCGAGCAATTCCTTGGCGAAGGCAAGCTCTTCGTCGTTCAGCGGGCCTTCGAGCACAGGGTCGCTCAGAAGCCGCTCCCTGTCGCGCTGAAGGATGGTCTCGGCGCTCGGAACCTGCATCCAGGACGCCTTTATTCCCGCAAGGGTTAGAAGCCTTTCGATGCTCCGGCGCTTACTGTGCGGCGTGATGATGACGCTGACGCCAGCTCGTCCCGCCCGGCCCGTTCGCCCGCTTCGATGCAGCAGCGCATCGCTGTCCCTCGGCAGATCGGCATGAATGACGAGATCGAGATTTGGCAAATCGATGCCGCGCGACGCCACGTCGGTTGCAACGCAAACCTGCGCGCGGCCATCCCGCATCGCCTGAAGCGCCCGCGTGCGTTCGTGTTGGCTGAGTTCCCCCGAAAGCGGAACAACGCCGAACCCGCGATTGCCAAGACGGCTCGCAAGATGTTTCACGCCTTCCCGTGTGGCGCAGAAGACAAGGGCGCTGCTGGCGTCAAAATAGCGTAAGACATTGATGACGGCGTTTTCCCGTTCGCGCGACGCAACGGAAATCGCGCGATAATCGATATCGGCGTGCTGTCTTGTGCCCTTGTTGGCAGAAATCCTGATGGCGTTTTTTTGAAAGCGCTTGGCCAGCGTTTCAATCTGTTTTGGCACCGTCGCCGAGAAGAGGAGGGTGCGCCGCTCTGGCGGAGCCGCCTTGAGAATGAACTCGAGGTCGTCCCGGAAGCCCAGGTCGAGCATTTCGTCGGCCTCGTCGAGGACCAGGGCGCGCACCGACGAAAGGTCGAGCGAACCGCGCGTGATGTGATCGCGAAGACGTCCGGGCGTGCCAACGACGATATGCGCGCCATTGGCAAGCGCCCGGCGCTCCTGCCGCATGTCCATACCCCCGACGCAGGCCGCCATTCTGGCCCCCGCGGCTGCATAGACCCATTCGAGTTCAAGGCGCACTTGGACAGCCAGTTCGCGCGTGGGCGCAACAACGAGAGCTAATGGATCAGAGCTTTCCGGGAGGCGATCTTTCCCTCCCAGCAAGGTCGAGGCCATGGCGAGACCAAAGGCGACCGTCTTCCCCGATCCCGTCTGCGCAGAAACGAGAAGGTCCGCCTCACCCAAATTCGGTGCAAGGACAGCGCGTTGAACTTCGGTCAGCGTCGTATACCCTTGTTTCGCAAACGCCTCCGCAAATAGGGGGGACACCCCATCAATAACCGTCATGTGAAGCGCTTTCTCTCAATTTTGCGGCGGTGAAACGATGTGACGTCAACCCTAGAGCCAATCCGCTTTTGATAGAATCAAAAGCGGGCTCTAAGTTTTTGTTTTTTTGTGCGTCTGTATCGGAAAACCGCTTCGCGCTTTTCCAGACGCACTTTAGCGTAATTGAGGAGCGGAGAGACAACGTTTTACCAAGCTTGAGTGGCAGGCAGTTTTAAAGGCCCGCGAACTGGCTCATGTCCGTGCCGATCTCGGCCAACAGGATCTGGGCCGATGTCTCGCTCAAGCCCGGAACCGCCTTCAGTCGTTCGATGGTATCGCGAAAGGGCGCGAGCGCGCCCTCGATCCGCGCGTCAAAGTCCGAGATCGTCTGTTCCAGTTGTTCGATGGTCTTGAGGCTCCATCGCAACGTGGCTGCACTTGGCTTCCTCCAGCCACTCGGCCAACTCGACCAGTCCACGTGTCGTCGTCGGGAACCGTCGCACCTCGTGGCTTGCCTTGTTGCGTGCGACGAGCCGAAGGCAGGCCACCACTTCCTTCTTGTGCACGTCGAGACCCGCGCACCGCTTGTGTAACGTCTGCATTTGCGCACCTTACGAAAGGCGCGGCCAGCGTGAAGCCCTTGCTGGTTGAACTCTATCTGACGTGCTCCGGGCAAGCGGCCGCCAATCGAGGCAGACACCGGCCTTGGCGCCAATAACGGGTGCTCGAAGGGCCTCCGGTCAAACTCAGTAACGGGTTCGCTCACACCAAGGCACAACCGACCTCGCTGCCAGCCGCGCAACAGCCTACACCCGTTTCATCCATCCGGGTGCGCGAAATGCGAATGGAAACTCAGGAGCGCTTGCCTTCGCCCGGATCGCGATACTTGCGCAGCTCCAGCTTGGCGATCTGGTTGCGATGCACCTCGTCGGGGCCATCAGCGATGCGCAATGTGCGGATCGAAGCATAATCGTAGGGCAAGCCGCAATCGTCGCAAATGCCCGCGCCGCCATGCGCCTGGATCGCCCAGTCGATCACCTTGCACGCCATGGTCGGCGCGACGACCTTGATCATCGCGATCTCGGCGCGCGCGGCCTTGTTGCCGACCGTGTCCATCATATGCGCGGCCTTGAGCGTAAGCAGCCGCGCCTGATCGATCATCATGCGGCTTTCGGCGATGCGCTCCTGCCAGACGCTCTGATCCGAGACGCGCCGGCCGAACGCGATGCGGCTGTCGAGGCGGCGGCACATCTTTTCCAGCGCCCGCTCGGCCCGGCCGATGGTGCGCATGCAGTGATGAATGCGGCCCGGCCCGAGGCGCCCCTGCGCGATCTCGAAGCCGCGCCCCTCCCCGAGGATGACGCTGTCGAGCGGCACGCGCACATTCGTGAAGCTCAATTCGCCATGGCCATGCGGCGCGTCGAGATAGCCGAATACCGGCAGCATGCGCTCTTTCTTGACGCCGGGTGCATCCATCGGCACGAGGAGCATGGATTGCTGCCTGTGGGGATCGGGGTTCTTCGGGTCCGTCTTCCCCATCAGGATCAGGATCTTGCAGCGCTTGTCGCCCGCGCCCGACGTCCACCATTTGCGGCCGTTGATGACGAACTCGCCGCCGTCCTTCTCGATTGAAATCGCAATATTCGTCGCGTCGGACGAGGCCACATCCGGCTCCGTCATCGCGAAGCCGGAGCGGATCGCGCCTTCAAGAAGCGGCTTCAGCCAGCGCTCCTTCTGCGCCTCGCTGCCATAGCGGACCAGCACCTCCATGTTGCCGGTGTCGGGCGCGGAGCAGTTGAACGCCTCCGGCCCCCAATGCGAGCGGCCCATGATCTCCGCCAGCGGCGCGTACTCGAGGTTCGTCAAGCCCGCGCCCAGTTCGCTGTCGGGCAGAAACAGGTTCCAAAGCCCTTGCGCCTTGGCCTTCGCCTTCAGCTCCTCCAGAAGCGCGAGCGGTTCCCAGCGGTCGGGTTGGGTCTCCGCCGTCTCGAACAGCGCCTGCTCGTTCGGGTAGACATGCTCCGCCATGAAGCGCTCGACGCGCGCTTTGCAGTCGGCGGCCTTGGCGGAGAGTTGGCATATGTCGGACATCGCGGGTCTCTCCTCTCGCGCATGCGTTGGCGGCGATTCAGCCTCAGCATATGGCGTATACGCTTTTTGTGTTTGCGCAATTAGACCTTGATCAAGCTCAATCTCATGCGCATTATAATGCGCATGAGATTGAGGCCTGCATGCCGAAGATCGAGACCAACACCCGAAAGGTCATCGCCCGGCTCGAAAAGGACGGATGGGTCAATATCGGCGGCGGCAGCCATGACCGTTTCGTCAACGACGCACAGCCAGGCGTTATGATTACGGTCCCCCGGCATAGGGAGCTTTCGCCGGGTGTGGCGCGATCGATCGCCAAGGCGGCAGGCTGGATCTAGGAGTCCGTAGATGATTCATTTTGTTGGAATTCTGGATGGCGCTGATGATGTCTGGGGCGTGCGTTTTCCCGATGTGCCAGGATGCGTTGGCGGCGGCGCAAGTCCTGAAGCAGCCATTGAAGACGCGACAATCGCGCTGCGCGACGTCATGGCTTACAAGCGCGGCGAACAGTTCGAGGTTCCCCAGCCCCGCACCGTCGCCGAGGTGCTTGCATCCGGTGAAAACGGTCCCGGTGAAACCGTTGTTTTGATCCCGCTCGTTCTCGACGCGGGCCGGACCGTTCGCGCGAACCTGACCTTCGACGCGGGATTGCTCGCCGCAATCGATGACGAAGCGAACCGCCGTGGCCTTACGCGCTCGGCTTTCCTTGCCAGCGCCGCCCGCGAAAAGCTTGAGAGCCGCCGCTGATATTGGTCTTTTCGCTTGAGCGAAGGGTCTCCTAAGAGTCAACAGTGAGCCTAGGCTTTGGCAAGCGGAGGGGCCGCCAACTTAGCTTGGCGCCCCCATCGGACTCAATCAGGGGCGCCGCCCGTCGGGCTTGTGAGCTTTGTCATCACATTGTTCAGGTTGAATGAACCGGGCTTTTGGCGCGGCGGAAAGTCCTGAAAGGTTTGCAGCCATTGGGCGACGTAGCCCGCCGCCGGTGCGATGAGGAAGGCCCGGTCGATGCGCCAGCGTGGATAGCCGATCGCCTCGTGATCCGCGCGCTCAAACGGGTCCGCCCGCAGGTCGAACAGCTTCGGCAGCCGCAACACAACAAAGGGGTCCTGCCAGACATCGAACCCATGGGCGCGCTGCTCCATGAACACCATCTTCCAGCGGTTGAAGCGAAGCGCCGCCACGTTGCCGTCATCGGTCCAGTAGATAAATTCCTTGCGCTTGCCGTTACCGTTGCCCTTGGCGAGCAGATCGCGCTGATCGTAGCCGTCGAGATGCACCTTGTAAGTCGCGCCGCCCACGGTTTCCCCCTCCTTGAGCTTGTCCGCGATTTGCGGCTCGCCCACCGCAGCCATCAGCGTGGTGAGCCAATCCTCGTGCGCGAAGAGGTCATTGATCACCGTGCCGGGCTGCACCAGACCCGGCCAGCGCACCATCGCCGGGACGCGATAGGCGCCTTCCCAGTTGGTGTTCTTCTCGCTGCGGAAGATCGTGGTGCCGCCGTCGGGCCAGCTCATGGTTTCGGCGCCATTGTCGGTGGAATAGACGACAATCGTGTTGTTTGCGATGCCGAGATCGTCGAGCTTCTTCAGCAATTGCCCGACCTGACCGTCGTGCTCCACCATGCCGTCGGGATAGATGCCAAGACCGGTTTTGCCCTGGGATTCTTTTTTGAGATAAGTCCAGATGTGCATGCGGGTCGAGTTGAACCAGACGAAAAACGGCTTCTTGTCCTTATTGGCCTGATCGATGAAGCCGAGAGTGTCGCCAAGGAATTCCTCGTCGATCGTCTCCATGCGTTTCTTTGTGAGCGGGCCTGTGTCCTCGCATTTCTGGTTGCCCCATTTGCCGAAGCGCGGATCTGGCGGGGACGTGTCCGAACTCGTGGCCACGCATTTCAACACGCCCCGCGGCGCGAACTTTGCCTTGAAGGCGGGATCCTTCGGGTAGTCCTCGTTTTCCGGCTCCTCTTCAGCGTTGAGATGATAAAGGTTGCCGAAGAACTTATCGAAGCCATGCACGGTCGGCAGATGCTCGTTGCGGTCGCCCAGATGGTTCTTGCCGAACTGGCCGGTCACATAGCCCTTTGCTTTCAGCAAGGTGGCGATGGTCGGGTCTTTGTCGCTCATTCCCTCCGGCGCTCCTGGCAGGCCAACCTTGGTGAGGCCAGTCCGGATCGGCGACTGCCCGGTGATAAAGGCGGCGCGGCCGGCGGTGCAGCTTTGCTGACCGTAATAGTCGGTGAACAGCGCGCCTTCCTTGGCGATGCGGTCGATGTTGGGGGTGCGGTATCCCATCATGCCATTATTGTAAGCGCTGATGTTGAACTGGCCGATGTCATCGCCCATGATGAAGAGAATATTTGGCTTATCCGATTGTGCGAGCGCGGGCGGCGCGCACAGGGCCATGGCGAGCAGCGCAGCCGTTGCAACCAGATGTCCCATGCGCGGGACGTGCGAGAACGAGACAAACATACCGGCATCCCTAATTATGCGTTAAACTGTCCGCTCAATAAGTGAAGTCAGGTAGTGTTCCGCTTCGGCTGCAAAATTGTTCAGCCCGCCCCGCAAAACAGGGAACGGCTCGCGGGCATCCAGCTCATGGAGAGCGAGTTATCGGCGATGCGCCTGTAAGCGGCGCATCTTCGAACCCAGCTGGCCCGAAAAAGTCGGTGTCCGCCATGACTTCAAGTGCGTTTTATGGTTCCGCAAACTCGAACTGCCGCAATTGGCCTTGAACCGGCTAATTTGGCGGAAGCGACGAGCAGCGCTAACCCGCCGCCTCTGCGATGCGCCAGCCCTCCTGAGCCAGCGCGATGGCGGCTTGCTCCGCGAGCGGCGCGCGCCTGTCTGCGGCGTTGCCTTGCAGCGCGCGCGCATAGACGCCCTGCGCGATGGACGCAAAGCGGAAGAACGAGAGCGCGATGAAGAAGGAAAGGTCGGGAACGCTTTCGCGGCCTGCGCGATGGCAGTACATGCCGACGAGTTCCTGTTCCGTCGGGATGCCGAGCGCCGCCAGATCCAGTCCGCGCAACCCGCCCAGGAATGGCACGCTGGCCGGCGTCCGATAGGCCATGCAGACATAGCCGAGATCGGCGAGCGGATGGCCGAGCGTCGACAATTCCCAGTCGAGCACCGCGATGATGTGCGGCTCGGCCACCTCGAACATCACATTGTTCATGCGGTAGTCGCCATGCGTGATCGCGGCTTCGTCCTTTGATGGGACGCTCGCCTTCAGCCACGCGATCAGCTTGTCCATCGCCTCGATGTGGCCCGTCTTCGAGGACTCGTATTGCTCGCTCCAGCGCTTGAGCTGGCGCGCCGCATAGCCTTCCGTGCGGCCGTAGTCGCCAAGCCCGATCGCCTCGAAATCCACCTCGTGCAAGGCGGCCAGCGTCTCGGCAAAAGCGCGGTAGGCGGCCTTGCGCTGCAGGCTCGATAGTTCGGGCAGGTCGGCCCTATCGAAGATGCGGCCGGGGATGTAGTCCATCACATAGAAGGGCGTGCCGATGACGGATGAGTCATCGCAGAAAAGCTGCATGGCGACCACGGGAACGGGCGTGCCCTTCAGCGCCGACTGGATGCGGAACTCCCGGTCGACGGCATGGGCGCTCGGCAAAAGCTTCCCGCCGGGCTGCTTGCGCAGAACGTATTTCCGGGTCGGCGTTTCGATGAGAAAGGTCGGGTTGGATTGGCCGCCCTGGAATTGCCTGATGGTTGGCGGAACGCCGAAATCCTCCAAATACTTTTTCAGATAGCGCTGGAGCTTTTTTTCGTCGAAGCGATGACTGGGAAGAACGTCGATAAGCTCAGCCACGATACATTATCCGATTGGAGTGAAGATTGAGGCGCCGCCGTCCACGAGGATCGTCTGCCCAGTGATATATCGCGCCGCGTCGGAAGCCAAGAACACAGCGACGCCCGCGATGTCGGCTGGCTCGCCGAGCCGCTTCAGGCAGGTCAGGTTCGCAACCATGGCCGCCGCTTTTGGATTCTCGTAAAGCGCCTTGGCGAAGTTGGTCTTCACAATGCCCGGCGCGATCGCGTTGACGCGAATGCCTCGCGTTCCCCACTCCACCGCAAGGTTCCGCGCAAGTTGCCCCTCCGCCGCTTTCGACACGGCGTAGACGCCGAGGTTGGCGGCGCCCGCTATTGTAACGACCGAGGACAGCACGATGACCGAGCCGCCGCCGCGCTCGGCCATGCCGGGCAGAACCAGCTGGCACAGCCAATGCGTCGAGGTCAGGTTTGTGGTGAGAACCTTGTTCCAGACCTCGTCGGAGACTTCGGAGGAAGGCCCGTAAACCGGGTTGATGGCTGCGTTCGGGATCAGGATATCGATGTGGCCATACTCGCGCAGAGCGTGGGCGACGAGGCCTTCGAGGTCGGGCTTGTGGCCGACATTGCAAGCCACCGCCGTGGCATGGCCGCCCGTCTCGCGGATTTCCGAAACCACGGCCCTGCAGGCGTCGATCTTGCGGGAGGAAATCACGACTCTCGCGCCCATCCCGGCGCATTCCAGCGCGATGGCGCGGCCGATCCCGCGAGAGGACCCCGTGATTACGGCAACGCGGCCCGTAAGGTCGAACATGCTCATTACGCACCCATCATCGCGGCCACTTCGGCTTGCGCTCCGTCACGAGCGCCTTGAGCAGCGGGGCGGCTTCCCAGCGGTCGCCAAAGCGCGTATGGAAAACATCGATGTCCGACAAGACCTCGGCGAGGCTCCGCAGTTCCGCATATTTCATCGGACCGCCGCGCCAGGCGGGAAAGCCATAGCCATGAATATAGATCACATCGATGTCGTCGGAGCGGTAAGCGATGCCCTCTTCGAGAATATTCGCGCCCTCGTTGACGAGCGCGTAAATTGTCCGCTTCACGATCTCCTGCTCGGAAACGGTGCCGACCCTGTTGCCGAGTTCGTCGCGCCAAGCCTCGATGATGGCGTCCGCCTCGGGATCGGGCAAGGGGGTGCGGCCCTCGTAGCGATAGAAGCCCGCTGCTGTTTTCTGGCCGTAGCGCCCGGCCTCGTAAAAGCGGTCCAGTAAAGGCGAAGCGTAAGCGCCTCCCTGCTGCAGGCGTCTCTGGCGGATCTGCCAGTTCACGTCGATCCCGGTCAGATCGCAGACCGCGAATGGCCCCATCGCCATTCCCCAGCCGGTTAGAGCCGCATCCACGTCGGCAGGCGAGGCGCCCTCCTCGACGATCGTCATGGCCTCGGTGATGTATTTCTCAAGCATGCGATTGCCGACAAAGCCGTCGCAATTGCCGACCGAAACGCCAATCTTGCCGATCTTCCGCGCCGCCGCGATGGCGCTCGCGACCACCTCCGGGCTTGTCTCCTTGCCATGAACGATCTCGACGAGGCGCATGACATTGGCGGGCGAGAAGAAGTGCATCCCAACCACGTCGGCGGGGCGCGACGTGAAGCTCGCGATCTCGTCGATGTCGAGCGTGGAGGTGTTGGAGGCGAGGATCGCGCCCTTCTTGCAGACGCGGTCGAGTTCGCGAAAAACGTCGGCTTTGACGCCCATGTCCTCGAAGGCCGCTTCGATCACGATGTCGACATCGGCGAGCGCGCGATAATCGAGCGTGCTTGTGATCGCGGCCATGCGGGCATTCATCCCGGCCTGATCGAGCCGCCCGCGCTGCACCATGATCTCGTAGTTTTTCGCGACGACGCTGAGGCCTTTGTAAAGCGCGGCCTGATCGCGGTCGAGAACGATGACAGGGATGCCGGCGTTGGCGAAGGCCATGGCGATGCCGCCGCCCATCGTTCCTGTGCCGATGACGCCCGCGGTTTTGATGTCTCGCGGTTTCACCTTGCTGGAAAGGCCCGGGATTCTGGCGACGTGGCGCTCCGCGAAAAACGCGTGGATGAGCGCTTTGCTTTGCCAGTCGTGCAACGCCTCATAAAACAGCTCGCCCTCGCGCCGCAGCCCTTCCTCAAACGGAAGCTCGAATGCGCTTTCGATGGCCGCGACGCAACGCACGGGCGCATGCTGGCAAGGCTGGCGCTTTTTCAGCTCGGCGCGCTTCTCGTCGAAAACGGCCGAGCCCCGCTCGGCTTCGATCTTCGCATTCCGTTCGCGCGTTTTCGGGTGGCTTGCCAAGCCTGCCTTGGCTCTCGCATAAGCCATTGCGGCCGCCAGCACGTCGGCTTCCGCGACCTCGTCCACAAACCCCACGGTCAGGGCGTATTCGGCTGAAACGGGCTCGCCGGAGATGACGAGATCGAGGGCGGCCTTCGCGCCTGCCAGCCGCGGCAGGCGCTGCGTTCCGCCGCCTCCCGGGATTAGCCCGAGCTTGACTTCCGGCAAGCCGAGACGGGCGTCTTTCGAGGCGACCCGGTAATGGCAGGCGAGCGCAATCTCAAGTCCTTCGCCGAGCGACGCGCCGTGCAGCGCCGCCACCACAGGCTTGCGCGAGTCCTCGATCGCGTCGCAGATCTGGTTGATCTCCGTGCCCTTGAGCGGCGAGTCGAACTCTGTAATATCGGCGCCGGCGGAGAAAGTCTGACCCGCTCCGGTCAGGACGATGGCATGGGCGCTGTCGTCGGCTTCAGCCTGCCTTACGGCCGCCAGCAGGCGATCGCGAACTTCGCGGGACAGCGCATTGAGAGGAGGATTGTTGACCGTGATGACGCCAATGCCGTCCGTGTTCTCGTAGTTTACGGTATTCCCGGCCATGAATTCTCCCGACCGGCCGTTATTTGCTTTCTAAGTTCGGCCTCAATGAACAATACCGTTGGCTGAAGGGAACCGTCAACGGCTTGCGCCGGTCCACGGCGGAGTCACGCAGACCAAAATCCAAAAGTGCGCCGCGCACAGAGCAAATTTTGCAAGCGCGAAATCTCACGCAGCGGAACGGAATGTTGGCCGGTTCGGCACAGGGCTCTCTTGGCTTGTCTCTCGACATGCGGAACGAAAGCCCTCACGTTTTGTTCAAGGCGTCACAAGCAGAAAGTTGAACTGGAGGACAACCATGCCGCTTGTTCAAGTTCACGCCATCAAAGGTGTTTTCGATAGAGAGACAAAGAAGAAGATCATCGAAAAACTGACCGACGCAATGGTTTCGATTGAGGGCGAAAACATGCGCGGGGTGACCTGGGTCACAATCAACGAGATCGAAAGCGGCGACTGGGGCATTGGCGGGGAGGCAATCACGACAGAGCGCGTTAAAGCAATGTCGGCAGAAAAATCCGGCGTGTAGCCTCCCGGCGCGGCTTTTAGGCGGCTTGCGGGAGCGCCCGGTGGTCGAGAGCGGCGGCAATGAGCGCTTTCGTGTAATCTGTTTGCGGATTTTCGAAAATCTCCGCCGTGAGCCCTTCCTCCACGACCACGCCGTTACGCATGACGATCACATAGCTCGCGAGCGCGCGCATGACCTTGAGATCGTGGCTGATGAACAGGTAGGCGAGACCGCGCTTGTGCTGTAGATCGCGCAGGAGATCGACAATCTGGGCCTGCACAGAAACATCGAGCGCGCTCGTCGGCTCGTCGAGCATGAGAAAATGCGGCTGCAGGATCACGGCGCGGGCGACGGCGATGCGCTGGCGCTGGCCACCTGAGAACTCGTGCGGATAGCGATCCTGCCACTCGGGCTTTAGCCCGACTTCGATCAAGGCGGCGGAGACGCGCTCGCGGCGTTCGGAACGGGAAAGGTCAGGGCTTTGGATCAGAAGCCCTTCCTCGATGATCTGCCCGACCGAAAGCCTCGGGCTGAGCGAGCCATACGGGTCCTGAAAAACCACCTGCATTTCCTTGCGGAGCGGGCGCATCTCCTTCGACCTGAGCCCATCGATCCGCTTGCCCACATAGGCGATCGGGCCGTCGCTTGAGACAAGCCGCAGGATGGCGAGGCCGAGCGTTGTCTTGCCGGAGCCGGATTCGCCCACGATGCCGAGCGTCTGGCCGCTCCGCAACTTGAAGGAAACACCGTCGACAGCTTTGATGTGGTCCACGGTGCGGCGCAGTATGCCCTCCCTGATCGGGAACCAGACTTTCAGGTTGTCGGCCTCCAGCACCACTGGCGCGGTTTCGTCCATCCGGGGAGCTTGCCCTTTCGGCTCCGCTTCCAGAAGCCGCTTCGTATAGGGATGCTTCGGAGCCGTGAAAATCTCTTCGGCCGGGCCGTGCTCCACGATCTCGCCGTCCTTCATAACATAGGTCCGGTCGGCCATCTTTCGCACTATGCCGAGATCGTGCGTGATCAGAAGAAGCGCCATGCCCAGCTCACGCTGAAGGTCCTTCAAGAGATCGAGAATTTGCGCCTGGATGGTCACGTCGAGCGCGGTTGTCGGCTCGTCGGCGATGAGGAGGTCGGGCTCGTTCGCGAGCGCCATCGCGATCATCACGCGCTGGCGCTGGCCGCCCGACAATTGGTGCGGATAGGCGGACAGCCGCGTCTCGGCATTACGGATGCCGACCTTGGTCAGAAGTTCGAGTGTGCGCTTTCGCGCCGCCGTGTTCGACATGCCGTGGTGGATTTTCAGGACCTCGCTGACCTGCTTCTCGACCGTGTGAAGCGGGTTCAGCGATGTCATCGGCTCCTGGAAGATGATCGAGATGCGGTTGCCGCGCACCCGCCGGATTTCGGATTCTTTCACGCGCAGCAAGTCTTTGCCTTCGAAGATGATTTCGCCGCTCGGGTGCGAGGCGTCGGGGTAGGGCAGGAGGCGGAGGATCGAGAGCGCCGAAACCGTTTTTCCTGAGCCCGACTCGCCCACCAAAGTAACCGTTTCGCCCTTTTTGATATCGAAGGAGACATTGCGCGCGGCATAGACGCCAGGTTCCGCTCCTGCGAAATGCACGCTCAGGTTCCGCACGTCGATCAGCGGGGCCGATTGGATTTGAGGTGTTTCCGACATGCGATCAGCCCACAATTTGAGGTGCAACCATGGTCTTGCGCGGATCGAGGGCATCGCGAACCGCCTCGCCGACGAAAACGAGAAGGCTCAGCATCAGCGCGATGACAAAGAACGCGGTCAGGCCCAACCATGGCGCCTGCAGGTTCTGCTTGCCCTGCTGAAGCAACTCGCCAAGCGACGGCGATCCCGGCGGCAGGCCGAAGCCCAGATAATCCAGCGCGGTCAGCGCCGTTATGGCGCCGCTCAAGATGAAGGGCGCGAACGTCACTGTCGCCACCATCGCGTTCGGCAGGAGGTGCTTCAACATGATCTGCGCATTGGAGAGCCCAAGCGCGCGCGCCGCCCGCACATATTCGAAATTGCGGCCGCGCAGGAACTCGGCGCGGACCGGCCCGACGAAAGCAGTCCATTCGAAGAAAAGCAGGATGGCCAGCAGCAGCCAGAAACTCGGCGCGATCATGGAGGACAGGATCAGAAGCAGGTAGAGTTCCGGCAGCGATCTTAAGATTTCAATGAAACGCTGAAAGATTAGATCGACCCAGCCGCCGAAGAAGCCTTGCACGGCGCCGGCCGTTACGCCGATCAGCGCGGAGAAGAAAGTCAGAATCAGACCGAACAACACCGAAATCCGAAACCCATAGATGACGCGCGCGAGCACGTCGCGGCCCTGGTCATCTGTTCCGAGCCAGTTCTCCCACGAGGGCGGCGCCGGCGCAGGCACCGGCAAGTCGAGCTTGATGGTGCGATAGCTGTAAGGAACAAGCGGCCATATCATCCAGCCGCCTTTCTCCTCGATGAGCCTCTTCACCTCGGGGTCGCGATAATCGGCCTCGGTCTCGAACTCGCCGCCGAATTGCTTCTCGGTGTACATCTGGAAGATCGGCGTGTAGTACGCGCCGTCGTATTTCACGAGGAACGGCTTATCGTTCGCGATGAATTCGGCGAACAGCGTGATCAGGAACAAAGCCATGAAGAGAATGAAGCTGTAATAGCCGCGCCGATTCGATTTGAAGGCGCGAAGCCGTCTCTTGTTGAGCGGGGAAAGCTCAAACCAGCCACGGTCCGGCATAGCCGTTTCGACTCGGTCAAGGACGTCGCCGGGAGCAGTAGACCTGTCGACTCTGACGTCCATCCGTTAAACCTCCCTTGTCTCGAAATCGATGCGCGGATCGACCCACGTGTAAATCAGGTCCGACAGTAGATTGAGCAGCAGGCCCATGGCCGAGAAGATATAGAGGGTTGCGAAGACGACAGCGTAATCACGATTGAGAACGGATTCGAAAGACAGGCGACCTAACCCGTCCAACGAGAATATCGTCTCGATCAGGAGCGCGTTCGTGAAGAAGGCGCCGATGAACGCCGCCGGAAAGCCCGATATCACAAGCAGCATGGCATTGCGGAAGACATGTCCGTAAAGGACGCGCCGTTCACTCAAGCCTTTGGCGCGCGCCGTCATCACATATTGTTTGCGGATTTCATCGAGGAAACAGTTCTTTGTCAGAAAGGTGATCGTGGCGAGCGACGAGATCACCATCGCAGTGACAGGCAGCGCAAGGTGCCAGAAATAGTCTCCGATCTTTTCGGGCCAACTCATTTGCGCGAAGTTATCTGAAACAAGCCCGCGTAACGGGAACCAATCGAGAAACGAGCCGCCTGCAAAGATCACGATCAGGAATATCGCGAAAAGGAAGCTTGGAATGGCGTAGCCGATAATGATGACGGTGCTCGTCCAGATGTCGAACTTCGAGCCGTCCATTACGGCCTTTCGCACGCCGAGGGGCACGGAAATCGTGTAGGTGAGGAGTGTGAGCCAAAGGCCGATCGAGATCGAAACCGGCAGCTTCTCCTTTATGAGCTGCAGCACGCTTACATCGCGGAAATAGCTCTGGCCGAAATTGAAGGTCAGATAGTTCTTCATCATCAGGAGAAAGCGCTCGACGGGCGGCTTGTCGAAGCCGAACTGCTTTTCGAGGCTCTTGATGAGTTCCGGATCGAGGCCGCGCGCGCCGCGGTACCGCGAGTTGACGCCACCATCCTGCCCCGGCTGCGCCATGCGGGAGAAGTCGCCCGATGTCGAGCCGCCGATGCGGGAAGTCGCATCGACATTCGTCCCGTTAAGCTGTGCGATGATGCGCTCGATCGGCCCGCCGGGCGCGAACTGGATGATCATGAAGCTGATAAGCATGATGCCGAGCAGCGTCGGAATCATCAGGGCCAGGCGTCGAATGATATACGCGGTCATGGAGCTCTTGTTTTCTAGGGCGCTTCTCGGTTGCCGGAGAATAATCTCCCCTTCATGGCCTTAGTCGGGCTGGCGCAGTTTATAGTCAACATGCTGGCGCCGCTCGCAGCGGCCCGACGAGAGACTTAAGCGATCACGGCGCGAAAGCCAGTTACACATCGGAAATGTTAGCCTCCAAGCTTGGCCGCCTTCTCCGGATCGTACCACCACGTATCGAGGATGCCGGCGTCATATTTGGCCTGCACCGCAGGCCGGGAATACTTGTCCCAGGTCGCGATATTGTGAACGGACTTGTACCATTCAGGCACCCAGTAATGCCCGGCGCGCAGGACGCGGTCCATGGCGTGGCAGGCCGTCTGCAGGTCATCGCGGCTTTTCGCGTTCAGGATCTTGTCGATAAGCGCGTCCACAACCGGGTCCGCGATGCCGGACAGGTTATAGCTTCCGTCCTCCTTGCCAGCTTCGCTGTTCCAGAAGGCGCGCACCTCCGGGCCAGGCGTAGGCGAAAGCGAATAGCGCTGGGATACAACGTCGAATTCGTAGCGCCTCAGCCGCTCCTGCTCTTGGGCGGGGTCGACGCGGCGGAGCACGGCCTTGACCCCAAGATCGGAGAGCCTTCCTGAGTAGGGGCCGATGATGCGCTCCATGACAGGATCGTCGATCAGGAACTCGATTTCCAGGGTCTCGCCCTTGGCGTTCTTGCGAACGCCGTCCTGCAAGCGCCATCCGGCCTCGTCAAGAAGCTGGGAGGCGGTCCGCATGCTCGGGCGATAGCGGCCGGCGCCATCGGTTACCGGCGGCGTGTAGGGTTCGCCAAACACCTCGGGCGGGAGCTTTTCGCGAAATGGCTCAAGCAGGGCAAGCTCGTCAGCGGTTGGCAGCCCTTGCGCCTTCAAGTCAGAGTTCTCGAAGTAGCTCGCGGTGCGCGTATAGAGACCATAAAAAAGCGACTTGTTCGTCCATTCGAAGTCGAAAGCGTAGTCGAGCGCCTTTCGGACGCGCCGATCGCTGAACTTCTCGCGGCGCAGGTTTATGAAAATGCCCTGCGCGCCGGAGGGCCGGCCATCCGGCAGCGTGAGCTTGATGATCTGCCCGGATCGCACCGCCGGACTATCGTACTCCGTCGCCCAACTCTTCGAGGTAAACTCCTCGCGCAGGTCGTAGGCTTTGGCCTTGAACGCTTCCAGACCGACAGCCCTGTCGCGATAATACTCGAAGCGGAGCTCGTCAAAATTATACCGCCCACGGTTTACCGGGAGGTTCGCGGCCCAGTAATCCTTGCGGCGCTTGTAGGTGATATACGTCCCCTGCCGAAAATCGCTGATCTCGTACGGGCCAGAACCGAGAGGCGGGTCGAGGCTCTCTTTCAGGAAGTCATGCGCGGTGTAATACGCCTTCGAGAACACCGGCAAACTCGCCACGAGCGTCGGCAGGTCACGAAGATTTTCGCCCTTGAATTGATACTTGACCGTCGCCGGGTCGATCGCGGTCGCGCTCACCACGTCGCGCAAGGAAAGCTGATAGCGGGGGTGTCCCTTCTGTTTCAGCGTCTCGAGCGTGAACGCCACATCGGCCGCCGTAACCGGAGTTCCATCCCGGAAGCGCGCCTCGGGCCTGAGATAAAAGGTGACCGACATCCTGTCGTCCGCGACCTCGGCGGATTCGGCGATCAGTCCGTAAACGGCGTCCGGCTCATCTTGCGCGCGCGCCATCAGAGAGTTGAAGAGCAATTCCACCCCTTCCGCAGGATCGCCCCGCAAAATGAAGCCGTTAAACTCGTTGAACGTGTTGATCGAGCTTGTCGGCAACGTCGCGAGGCGGCCTCCTTTCGGGGCATCCGGGTTGACGTAATCGAAGTGCTTGAAGTCCGCGGGATATTTCAAATCGCCGAATGCCGACAATCCGTGACGGCGCTCAGACGCTTGGGATGCGGAGAGCGGGAAGCAGAATGCGACTGCGAAGAGCAATGCGAAGAGAGAAACCCTAAGCCTCAACGTCATGGCCGGGCTCCGACCCGGCCATCCAGCGACGCAGCTGTCCCGCTGGATAGCCGCCTCAAGGGCGGCTATGACGCCTCGATCCAACCGCCGAGCCCCCCTATGCTGTCTCATTTCAAGCCGTTTTTCTCGGCGAGAGCCGCGTCAAACCACCAAACGTCCGGGAAACCGATGGACTGCGCCGGCAGAGGGTTCGGGGCGCCGAACTTGTTCCAGTAGGCGATGCGCTCGTTCGCAGAGTGCCATTGAGGAACGATATAAGCGTTCCAAAGGAGCACGCGGTCAAGCGCGCGGCAGGCGGCCACCAGGGCGTCGCGGTTCGGCGCGAAGATGATCTTGTCTACGAGCGCATCGACGGCCGGATTTTTGATGCCGATGATGTTCCGCGCGCCCGGCTGATCAGCGGCGGCGGATGTCCAGAAATCGCGCTGCTCGTTGCCGGGCGACTCCGACTCCGGGAAGACGCCGACGACGATATCGAAATCGAAGTTATCCTCGCGCCTCTTCTGCTCCGTCGAGTTGACCACGCGCACAATGGCATTGATGCCGAGCCGTTTCAGGTTCTCGACATAGGGCAGGATCACGCGCTGAAACGCTTCCTGGTCGATGAGAAATTCGACCGAGAATGGCTCGCCTGCGCTGTTCTGGAGCTGGTTATTCACGACCGTGTACCCAGCCTCCCGCAACAGGCGCGCGGCCTCCCGGAGGTGCGAGCGGAAGTCGGCCTCGGCCGCATTGACGGGGTTTTTGTATTCCTGGGTGAAGACCTCGGGCGGAACTTTATCGCGCAGCGGCTCAAGCAGCGTTAGTTCCTCAGGCGACGGCAAGCCTTTTGCGGCAAGCTCCTGTCCCTCAAAGAAGCTCGAGGTTCTCGTGTATTGGCCGAAGAACAGGTTCTTGTTCGCCCACTCGAAATCGAAAGCCAGATTGAAAGCGCGGCGAACGCGAAGATCCTGGAACTTCGGCCGCCGCACATTGAAGGCGAAGCCCTGCGTCGGTTTGGGCGTTTGCAGAACAATATCGCCCCGCTTCACCACGCGCCCATCGGTCACGGCCGGGAATTCATACGCCGTGGCCCACGTCTTGGCGCTGGCTTCTCTTTTGAAGTCGTATTGGCCTGCTTTGAAAGCCTCCATGGACACGCTTTGATCGCCATAGTGCTGAAACTCGATGGTGTCAAAGTTGTTTTCGCCGATTCTTACAGGGAGATCCTTGCCCCAATAATCCGGCACGCGCTCAAAGGCGATCCATTCGCCGGGGCGCGTCCCCTTGATCTTATAGGGGCCGGAGCCGAGCGGCGGTTCAAGCGTCGTTTTCGTAACATCGCGCGGCTTGCCCGAAGCGTCCTTGCCTTCCCACCAATGCTTCGGCCAGACGGTCAACTCGCCGACGATCAGCGGAAGCTCGCGGTTTCCGGTGACATCGAATGTGAATGTCACCTCGCGGTCGCCCGTCTTCTCGCCCTTCACGACATTCTTGTAATACTGCGCATGCATCGGATCGTAGGGGAGACCCGTGTCCGGATCTTTGCCCTTCACGGTGTTCATGCTCCAGATGACGTCATCGACCGTGATGGGCTCGCCGTCGTGCCACCGCGCGCCTTCTCGCAACTTGAATGTGACAGAGCTATAGTCGGCGGGGTAGCTGACCCACTCGCAAAGAAGGCAATAAAGCGTCGAGGCTTCCTCCCGCGAAGTGATCATCAGCGGATCAAAAATGAGCGAGAAACCCGATGCGAGACCGGCTGCAAGGGCGCCTCGAAATACAGCGGGGTTGAAGTTGTCGTATTGCGCAGGCGACGAAAGCTTGACCGTGCCGCCTTTGGGGGCATCGGGGTTGACCGCGTCGAAATGCTTGAAATCGGCGGGAAGCCTGGGGGGCCGGACCAGAGAAAGAGCGTGATGCTTTTCCTGATCGGCCAAAGCTGGCTGAACCGCGACGACCGCCAGGATAAGGGCGAAGGCAATCCGTTTGTGAATAGACATGAGCACTATGTGGGACGGTGTTTCAGTTGGCGGGAATTTAGTGCCCCATAAAACACCGTTCCACTTAAAGATCCTTCATGCTCACAGAGTTCTGGTTAACCGGCGGCGTTACCACCTCGATCTTGGAAGCGCGACCGGACTGTCGCTCTGCTTGGCGAGGAAAGCGATGACGTTCGCCCGCTGTTGCGGATCTTTCAGACCGGCGAAACCCATCTTGGCCATGTTATTGCCAGGCACCGTTTCGGCGGGATCGCCAATCCATTCATATATTTCATTGAACGACCAGCGTCCGCCCTTCTGCTGCATAGCAGGCGAATAGGAGAAGCCGGGGTCTCTTGCGATGTCACGTCCGACGACACCGTAGAGGTTCGGGCCAACCCTGGTGCCGCCGCCCTTATTCCAGGTATGGCAAATCGCGCACAGCTTTGCAGTCTCCTGCCCGGCCTCCGGATCCGCTCTAGCCAGCAGCACGCCCAACGAAGCGTCCGGCTGCTCCATTTCCCGGCTGACGGGCGTTAACACGGCCTGTTTCTCGGTGTGCTTGACGACCGCCCGAACGACGGGAACGGCAGTCACCTGGATCTGCCCCCCTCTGTCCGTGTTCTCATCACCAGTCGGGTAAAACTTGTTTATGGCATTGGCGAGCCCGACAACGGCCAATAACCCAGCAAGCAAGGACCCAATAAAATAGGCAATTCTCATTCCAGCCTCCCCATGCCGACGCTTTGCATCGGCTTTGTTTCCTGGCCGTTCAGACGGCCTGATTCTTTTTTTGAGATCCGCGCCCCGAGGAGGGACCACAGAATGGAGAGCTTAAGCTAAAAAAGTGAGCTTGGCTATGCCAAGCATGAGGTTTGCTGAATAAAATGCGTGGTCCACGGTAATCCCGCGCTACCCTGCGGTAACGCGATAATCCAGGGACACGAGATCGCTATTTCTGGGTAAGGGTCACAGGATGATCGCTTTCCTTATTGAGAAAAGCGATGACGTTGGCCCTTTCGTGGGGATTTTTTATACCCGCGAACCCCATGTTGTTGCCGGGAATAAAGGCTTTTGGATTTTTGATCCATTCGTACAGGCTCCGAAAAGTCCATTTCTCGCTTCTATGCTGCTGCAAAGCGCTTGAGTAGGAAAATCCCGGCTCGCTGGCGATGTTGCGGTCTACGACACCGTAGAGATCCGGTCCGACCTTCGTCCCGGCTCCTTTTGCGAAGTTGTGGCAGGCGCCGCAGGCTTTCGCGGCATTCTGGCCGGCCTCGACGTTCGCGCTCGCCAAAAGGCTTTCCACCGGCGGTTCTTTCTCCTCCGGTTTTGCGGCCGCGGGCGCCTCAGGCACGGGCGCTGTAGCCTCCGGGGCGACGACAATGTGGCCCTTGGACAAGTTCGCGGTGCCCTTCGGATAAAAGAGATGGATCGCCGTATTCACGCCCACGAGTACGAGCAGGCTCGCAAGCACGGCTCCTGCGAGTTTATTGAAGTAGAAGGAGTTCATGATCCCTCGTGTGTCTTAGTGACGCACATTCATCCATGCCTTCACAGGCGCACAGTCTTGAGGACTTCAACACCGTCAACGGAAAAACCCCGGACAGGTTCTAAAAGGTTGCCGTATGACGAAATTGTTCCCTTTGAATGCGATTTTTAACCCAGTTGTAATTATTCCCGCGAGGCTGGGGTCCACCCGCCTGCCCCGAAAGCCGCTTCTCGGCATGGGAGGCGCGCCGATGATCGTTCAGGTCTGGCGGCGGGCGATGGAAGCAGGCGTCGGGCCGGTCTTCGTGGCCGGCGACTCGGCCGAGATCGCTGATGCCATCGCGGCATGCGGCGGAAACGCGATAACGACGAAGGCCGATCACGCCAGCGGCTCTGACCGTATTTACGAAGCTCTCTGCCGCGTCGATCCCGAGGGGAAATTCGACGCCGTCATCAATCTCCAGGGCGATCTTCCCACGCTCGAGCCGCGCCTGGTCGAACACTGCCTCGCCGCACTGAGGAAAGGCGCGGACATCGGCACGCTTGCCGCCGTCATCACAGACCCTGCCGAAATCGATGATCCGAATGTCGTCAAGGCCATCGCGACGCCTATGCCGGGCGGATTAATGAACGCGCTCTACTTCACGCGGACAGCGGCCCCCCATGGCGAAGGCCCCTATTATCACCATATTGGCATTTACGCCTACCGCCGCCCAGTTCTCGCTCGCTTCATAACGCTGCCGCCCTCGCCGCTTGAAAAGCGCGAGCGTCTGGAGCAGCTTCGCGCGCTGGAAGCAGGCATGCGCATCCACATTTCAGTGGTTGACACCGTGCCCTTGGGGGTAGACACCGAACCCGATCTTGCAAAAGCGCGCGAAATACTCGCAAAGTGAGCGCTGAATTGTCCTCGCCCGCTAGCGCGGCGAGCTAAGGACCACAATGGCATTCGCATCGAACGGAAAATCGAAAGAAACGCCCGCAAGCGTCGCCTATCAGGGCGAGCCCGGCGCCAATTCCCACATCGCTTGCATCAATTACGACAAGCGGCTTGAGCCCGTCGCCTGCGCGACGTTCGAGGACGCGATTTCTGCAGTGCGCGGCGGCGCGGTCAGCTGTGCGCTGATCCCTGTGGAGAATTCGGTGGCGGGCCGCGTCGCCGACGTTCACCATCTTCTGCCAAATTCCGGCGTCCATGTCGTCGGCGAGCACTTCGAGCGCATCTACCATCAGCTGATGGCGCTGCCCGGCGCGGACTGGTCTACGCTGAAGACCGTTCATAGCCATACGCAGGCGCTCGGCCAATGCCGGAACGCACTTCAAAAGCTTGGCCTGAAGCCCGTTCCCGAGGCCGACACCGCAGGGTCGGCGCGGATGGTCGCCGAGGAAGGCGACCTGACGAAAGCCGCGATTGCATCGAAGCTCGCTGCCGAAATTTACGGCCTTCGCATTCTCAAAGGCGGCATCGAAGACGCGGCCCACAACACGACGCGCTTCCTTGTGCTCGCCAACGAAGCAGAGGCGCCGCCCGCTGGCGACGGCCCAACGCTGACGACGTTCATCTTCCGCGTGCGCAACGTTCCTGCGGCGCTTTACAAGGCGCTGGGCGGCTTCGCGACCAACGGCGTGAACATGACGAAGCTCGAGTCCTACCAGCCCGAAGGCAGCTTCAACGCCACGATGTTCTACGCGGATGTGGAGGGCCACCCGGACGACCGGCCGCTGCGGCTCGCGCTGGAGGAACTGGAGTTCCACACGGCGGAACTGATCATTCTCGGCGCCTATGCCGCGAGCCCGTTCCGCGAGACGCTCAAGCGCCAATCTGACGAGGACGAAGCGCCCCGCGCCCGCATCGCGAGCTAGCCGAATTGCGGACTTCGAGGCCTGAGGTGGAATTGAAGGTCTTTGGAGGCCACGCTTGGATTTGAACCAAGGTCTTCGGATATGCACTCCGACGCGTAAACGCTCCGCCACGTGGCCACTGTTTAAAATGTCGCGATTTATTTAAGAAATTCCTAAGCTCGCGCTTAATTGAACCCCGCGACTTCGCTTAATCAGACCACACACTTGGCCGGTAGGACAGGGGAATAAGGTGGTATGAATATGCCATTCCCAATTTCCGTTCCTGCCCTCTCTACTGACCTAAATCGCCGTTGACGAAGCCGCGGATCAAAGTGTGCGCCATCGAAATGGGAGGCGGGACGAAAAGCCCGTCCGGATGCGCGGAGGCGAGCATCGCCGCAGCTTCTTCGCGCGTGAACCAGCGCGCGTCGGCGATCTCGGTCTTGTCAAGCGTGATCGCATCGCGGAGCGCTTCGCCCCAGCAGCCGATCATGAGCGAATGCGGGAAGGGCCAGGGTTGGCTCGCCACGTAGCGCACTTCGCCGACATCGAGGCCGGCCTCCTCCTTGATCTCGCGGCGCACGGCATTTTCGATGTCGTCCCCCGCTTCGACGAAGCCGGCCAGCGTCGAATACATCTTCTCCGGAAAGCGATGCTCGTGCCCGAGCAGGCAGCGTCCGCCATGCGTGATGAGCATGATGACGGCAGGGTCGGTGCGGGGATAGGTATCGAGGCCGCAAGCCGGGCAACTCCGCCTCCAGCCGCCTTCTGTGATGCGAACGCCAGCGCCGCAGCGCACGCAGCAGCGATTGAGGGCATGCCAGCCGAGGATCGCGCGGGCCTGGGCCGCGATAAGAAGCTCCGCCTCGCTCAAGACTCCTTGTATCGCGAGCGAGCGGAGATCGACAACCGGCTTCAAAGACTCAAGCTGCACTGATAGGTGCGGAAATTGAAAGGGCTGAACGTTGCAGGCGAACACCGCCGCGCCGCTTTCCATCTCTCCGAGAAAAACAAACTCGTCCGGCCCCGCGAGCGCTTCCGCGTCCGGCGCCGAAAGCCACCGCAGTCGCGCAGCGCCTCGATCCGCAGAGGGGATGATCGGCGCCTTGAGATCGACAAGCGCCAAGACCTTCGTATCCGCTGCCGCCCGCCGTCCCGCGATGTAAGCCGCGTCGCTGCGCCTGCCGCCGCAGCGATTTAAACTCGTCTGCGCTTTAATGGTTGGGACTTGGAACTCGTTGGGCACGGGTCGAGCTACAGCTTTCGCAATGCTACAGTTTCGACGCGATGCGCCTCGCGCTTGCTCAAAATGAGGTTGGCGCGCTTGCGCGTGGGCAAAATGTTCCTTCGCAGGTTCACTAGATTGATGGTGCGCCACAGCTTCAGCGCCTGTTCAACCGCCTGCTTCTCCGTTAGTTTGGAGTAGCGGTAGAAATAAGCTTCCTTGTCGCGGAAGGCCGTGCGGCAGAGGCGCAGGAAGCGCGTCACATACCATTTCTCGATCAGGGCCGGATCTGCATCGATGTAGATCGAGAAGTCGAAGAAATCCGACACGAAGGGGACGGCATCGCCATGTCGCGGCAGCTTTGCAGGCTGCAGCACGTTCAGGCCTTCGACGATCAAGATGTCGGGCCGGTCCACGACGATCTTTTCAGCCGGCACAATGTCGTAGGAGAAGTGCGAATAGACGGGCGCCTCGACATTCGACTTCCCGGCCTTCACGTCGGCGACGAACTGAAGAAGCTGGGCCTGATCGAAGCTCTCCGGAAAGCCCTTGCGGTGCATGATGCCGCGCCGCTCCAGCTCTGCGTTCGACAGAAGAAAGCCATCCGTCGGCACGAGGTCTACGCGAGGATGATTGGGCCAGCGGGCCAGGAGTTCACGCAGAACGCGCGCAGAGGTGCTCTTTCCAACAGCCACGCTGCCTGCAATGCCGATGATGAACGGCACCTTCTCTTCGCCCTGGTGGAAGAATTTTGTGGTCGCGGAATGAAGAAGCTGCGCCGCGCGCACGTAATAATTCACGAGCTTCGAGATAGGCAGATAGACATCTGTCACTTCCTCGTGCGAAATCCGCTCTATTAGACCGGACAGCCTCGCCAAATCCTCGTCGCTGAGCGTGAGCTGAACGCCGTTTCGAAGTTCGGACCACTCCCTGCGCGTGAACGTGCGGTAAGGCGACAGGTCGAGCGACTGCTGCAGCGGCTCAAAATCCAGCACCTGTGATTGCAAGCTCATGTCGCGTTACCGCCTGATCCCCGGGAAGCCTTCTCGGCATGGCCGGATTGCGCCGTTCTACGGTCGAGTTCGCTCAACACAGCCACCAGCGGCACGTTTCGCGATTTCGAGCAGAACGAGAAGGTGATAGAGGAGATCGGCCGCCTCCGCACAGAGTTTTTCGTCGCTCTCCCCGACCCCGGCGATAACCGTCTCGACCGCCTCCTCGCCGAGTTTTTTAGCGCAAGCGGCAGCGCCCTTATCCAGGAGCGATTTTGTGTAGGAGGTGGAGGAGGTCGCTGAACGGCGCGCGCTGATTGTCGCAGCCAACCGTGCCAGGGAATTGTCGCTCATAAAAAGCCCCTTGGGCAGCCGTCACCGCAGGCATCATTGTTGAGGCGACAACTCGGATCAAGGCGAAACTACGCTATTAAACTTAAGAATGGTGGCTGGTGCTTAGCAAGAGCCGCGGGCGGCGTCCGGAACATAATTATAAGAAATGCGTGTGATCGGCGGCTGAGAGTTGTTCCGTTTGGAAATGGGCCGCTTTCGCGGCCCAAGAAAGGTGTTTGCCAAAATTCTCTTTTAGCAATGTGAGCGGCAATAGAAAGGACCAAAGCCTTGGCCTATGCAGTTTGCATAGCAGGCGCCGCCATAAATGACAGGCGACCCCCAATACCAGTGGCCGCCGCGCCAATATCCGTGTCCACCTCCATGCCAATCGCCAGCATGTCTGCCTTCGAAGTGGCCGCCGCCCGGATGCATTCCGCCGCCGCCGGGGTGATTTATCGCGGTGCCCCCTCCAGGATGCGTTCCGCCGCCACCACCGCCAGGGCCTCCACCTGGGCCGTGTCCGGCTCCACCGCCGCCTCCTGGGCCGTGCCCTCCCCCTCCACCTGGGCCGTGTCCTCCTTCTTGCGCGGCCAATTGCGCAAACGTGCTGTTAGCGTTCTGAACTCCCGCAGCTCCCGCGTTTCCGTTCAAAGGGTCGGCCAATGCAGTGTAGGCTGTCATCGACAGCCCAAACGCCGCGATGAAAGCGACATTGACTTGCTTGATGGACATGGGCAACCAGCTCCCTAGTATTGTTTTAGCAGACCTCCTAACCAAAAGGAGATCGACGCTGATTGCCAAATTAGAAAACATAAATCGAAGTTCTCGAAGTGGAGATGTAGGAAGTCTTTAATTAGCCATTTTGAAAATATTTCTAATTTTAAGCGCTTTATTCATTGATCGCCTCGATGGCGATGCCGGAAAGGAACGCAAAAACCAGTTCCATCGCGCGGATTTATTGCATCTCAAGGGGAACATATACAAAGCCGAGGCATCACACTCTTGTGAGCGTCGATAACGGAGTTTGACCCATCCTGCGACAGTTTTCGGCTCCAACGCCCTTGACAGAAGGTTAAAGTGAAGCCGGAAACGGCAAGGGGATCATCACATCCATGCAAGCGGAAGACGGGGCGACAAACCGGACGATCCTGTTCGTGAACTGGGCGCATGCGCTCGATCATTTCGTGTTGCTGATTTTTCCCACCGCCGTGATCGCCATCGCGGCCGATCTGCAGCGGGATTATGGCGACCTGATCTGGCTCTCCACCGGAGCGTTCGTAGCTTTCGGGCTCTTCGCCCTGCCGATCGGCTGGCTTGCGGATCGGTTCGGTCGGCGTGCGCTCTTGACAGCGTTCTTTTTCGGGTATGGGACGGCCTGCCTCCTCGTCGCGGTCTCCACATCTTTTCCGGTGCTTGCCGCCGCCCTTTTCCTGCTGGGGGTCTTCAGCGCGATCTATCATCCCATCGGCAGCGCGATGATTGTCGCAAATGCGAAGCAGCTTGGCCGCGCGCTCGGCGCAAATGGCGTGTGGGGCAACATGGGCGCTGCTCTTGCCTCCGGGATAACGGCGGCTCTCGCGGCGACGTTCGGCTGGCACGCGGCGTTCTTCGTCCCTGGCGCTGTCCTGATTGCAAGCGGAATTGCTTTCGTCCTGCTCGTCAAGGATGACCGGGCCACGGGAAGAAAGGGGACAGCGAGCCACACTTTGGACATCGATCGCAGGCGCGCGATCTGGCTGCTCACCCTGTTCTTGGCCGCAATTCTGGCGGGCGGGCTAACCTTCAACATCGTGACCATATCAATGCCGAAGGTCATCGACGAGCGCCTTGGCCTTCCCATTCCGCTCGCCGTTACGGGCTGGCTTACGACAAGCATTTTCTTCTGCGGCGCGCTCACGCAAATCGTTGTCGGACGCCTCGTCGATCGCTTCGAACTGCCTGTCATCTTCGTAGGACTTGCGCTCTTACAGTTCTCCGGATTGGTTCTGGCGGCGGTGACGGTCGGCTTGCCGATGGCGATGGGGCTTACACTCGTGACGGCGGCAATTTACGGTCAGGTGGTCGTCAACGACGCCATGATCGGGCGTTATGTTCCCGACGAATTCCGTAATCGCATCTATTCCGTGCGCTTCTTCATTGGATTTACGGTTGGCGGCATGGCCGTGCCCATCATCGGAGTTCTTCGTCGCGATGGCGGCTTCGGTGAGGTGCTCCTCGTGGCCGCGGCCGTCGCCTCAGTCATTGTTGTCTGCGCGCTCGGGACCTGGGTGCTCTCCCGCGGCCGCACACAGCTTGTCGCAGCCCCGGCTGAGTGAAGAGGAACCAGACAGATTTCCGAGCGGTTTCCAGGATGGGAAGTTCGAGGACTTTGTAATGGCTGTAATCTCGCTCGCCGGAATCGCGCTTCTTCGCCGCAAGCTCTTCGTTCTATCGATGGTTTTCTTGCCGTTTGCCGCGAGCGAGCTGAAGGCGGATGTTTCGCAAGAAGCGCCCAAGACCGCTCCGCAGGACCCTCGGGCGACTGCTGAGGACAAGCGTCCCGGAGAAACCCTCAGCGAGCGCCTAAGCCGCAACAGCGGGGTGATCCATCCTCCCGGCGGAACGGACCCAGGCATCGCCGTTCCCGCTCCGGAGCCCAGCCCTGGGAGCACGCCGGTGATACCGCCGCCCGGAACGCCGGGTGGAAATCCGTCCCTACAACCGAAATAGGAAAAAGGCCGCGATCAATCGCATTTCTTGGGACGATGCTGAATAACGGTTCCGAGGGCATTGCAGTTCAAGGTGCGCCATGCTAGCTCCCACAGCCAAAGCGCGCCGCCTGCGGCCTGGCCGCACCTATGCACGCGAAAGCCCACTCAGAGATGGCGGAGATTGAAACGATGGCCGGAAGCAATGGAACAAATGGCGGCGATACCCCGAGCCCGGCGCCGGACAACGCCCAGCAGCCTCAAGTTAATGTCGTAGGGCAATACATCAAAGACCTTTCCTTCGAGTGCCCGGATGCAACGCGCTTTTTCCGCGGGCCGGGAAAGAACCCCAACCTTCAGATCAACTTCAACGTCCAGGTCCGCAATCTCCAGCAGGATGCCTATGAGGTTGCGCTTTCGCTCGAGGGCGAGGCCAAAAGCGACGAGGGGGTGCTCTACAATATCGAGCTCGTTTACGCCGGCGCTTTCGTCCTGAGGAATCTTCCTCAGGAAGCGATCCAGCCGGTGCTTTTCATCGAATGCCCCGCGCTCCTTTTCCCGTTCGTCCGGCGCCTCGTCGCCGATCTCTCGCGCGAAGGCGGTTTCCCGCCGCTGCTCCTCGACCCGATCGACTTCGCGGGGCTATACCGGCGCCGCGCCGAGATGGGGCAGGAGCCGACGATCGCCACAGAGTAGGCGAATTAAAGCCCGGTCACCGCTACCACGTTGACCGGTTTGTCTGCTCCGCCTGGATGCGCGCCATTTCTGATGACATCCAGGACAGGACGACAGAAAGCGCATCCATAGGGCGCATGCCCTGGTAAATTGCCGCCTCAAACGCATCGATGAGTTGCGACTGTAAGGCGTCCGCCAGTTTATCTCCGGTCTCAGGCGGCTTGCTGGCGCAATTATCGTCAAGTTTGCTTGATCGTTTATGGCAAGGTTCACGGAATGACATATGCGCCCATCTCATTTTTTTCTGGTGTCAGGTGGTATTACGCAAGCCTGCGCTAGGAAAGGCGGCGGGGGTTATCGGTGCGCCGATCGCACTTCAATTCCGCCTCTTCCAGCGTTCTGGCGAGTTCGATGAGCCCCGCTCCTTCGGCTTCACGCATTAGATATCGTAGCGCGAGCAGTATCCCCCGCACATCTGATTCGTTGTCAGTCTGAGGTATTTCAAGATTCAGATTCTGCATTATTAGGCAGCACGGCGGTACTCCATTTCTTCACCGTAATAAAGAACGTTTTCGCGAATGCCAGTTCTACTTCTAACCTTTTCGAGTATGGCCCTCGATACCACGCCGCGTCCCGCAACGATATTGTGGCCTTCCTCGCTCCTTTGAGGGTCGCCAAGAAATTCGACATCCCAGCCGTTGCTGATGAAGACGCTCCGCCAGTAGGCCGGATACATGACGCCGATAAAGTGGCTTATGCCCTGCTCGAGCCCGAACTCCAGATAGCCGATAACCATCTCCTGCATGATCCGCTTGCGCATATCCGGCTGCTGGCCCGAATCGACGCAGAATCTGCTGCCTTCCCAAATCCTGTGGCTTTTCGGCATCGATGTTCTGCTTACGAGATGCGGGAAGACTTCCTCCAGCATATAGGGCCGATCGGTCGGAGAAAGCCGCGAAGAGCCTCGCGCTTTTCCCGCGCTGTCTCGCCAGACGAGGTAGTGAGCGGCCGGATTGTCGTACTGATCGTACTCCATGTTCCGGATGGTCGGAACATTCCATGACTGCCTCTGTACGATGCATTCGTGCCTGAGCCTGTGCTGCTCGTATATGGGATTGCCTGCGAAAAGATGGTTTGTGCTGATGGAAACGCACTCGATCATTACCCGCCTCGATAAACACGCTTACCGAGGCATTAAAACTTTTGCGGGCAGAGCCCAAAACTAGCAACCTTGATAGGGCTATCTAACGTAAGACGGCAGAATAAGACCCTGCCGGATAGCCTTTACCGTCGCGAGCGTGCGCTCGTTTGCATTAAGTTTCTTGAAAATATTATTCAGGTGGAAGCGGATCGTCGCGTGTGAAACGCCTATGATTTCGGCTATCACGGAATCGCTTTTCCCTTCAGCAGCCCACAAAAGGATTTCTTTCTCCCGGGCAGTGAGATGAACGCTTTCAGCGGGCTGGTCTTTTTTCTCCAGATCCGTAAAGACGAGATGGAACTGGATGGCGAGGGCTTGCAGCTTTCTCAGAAGGCTGATGTCCGGCCGAACCCCGCCGATGCTGCTTGCCAAGCCAAAACCCGCCATTTCCCCATTGTGGCCGCAGATTGGGATGGCTATGCCGTCGAGGAGTCCAGCCTCGCTGGCTTCGTTCATCACTTTCTTCTCGTAGGGTTTCAACTCCAGGGTTTGATCGAGGGAGTCCCAGGTAAATGGACGCAACATGCCAATGCCGTGCCGGGGAACCGGATCCTTTTTTTCGTAATGATTGGCTTTGTAATGCGACATCCAGTCTTCCGGATAATTCGCCACGATGCCGTGACCTGCATTCAAGCCAAGCGACGGATGATCCGTTACGAGGCTGTAACAGAAACGATCATACCCATACTCCTTGAGGACCTTGCCAAAAAGCAGGGTAACCTCCTGAGTAGACTTGGCGTTATTAGCTTCCTCGATGAAGCGTTCGATCGTATATCTTGGCATCGCAAATCGCATTGACGGCCGCATTACCGCAAGGCGGCTCCAGACTTATATTCCACGGCTTCATGGCGCGGCGCAACCATTGCGCTGTCGGCTTCACACCCAAAACTGGGACGCAGCGTGGGCGGAACGCATGGCGCCCGCATCTGAGCTTCGCCTTCGTCAATAGGCGCGCTTCGAGAGAAAGCGCCCGAGGCCGCGACTTGCGTTGCAGTGGACAGGCGCTTAAGCCGCGCTTACATTCCGGCGACTTCAGAAACAGGACAACGTCATGAGCTATAACGTCGCCGTCGTCGGCGCCACGGGCAATGTGGGCCGCGAAATGCTGAATATCCTCGACGAGCGCGAATTCCCGGTGAACGAGATTTTCGCCATCGCGTCACGCCGTTCGACTGGCGTCGAAGTCTCGTTCGGCGACAAAACGCTGAAGTGCCAGGACTTGGCGACGTTCGACTTCTCGAAATGCGATTTCGCCCTGATGTCGGCGGGCGGCGACGTTGCGAAAGAGTGGGCGCCGAAGATCGGCAAGACCGGCTGCGTCGTCATCGATAATTCGAGCGCATGGCGCATGGATATGGATGTGCCGCTGATCGTACCCGAGGTGAACGCCGCCGCCGTCGTAGGCTTCAAGAAAAAGAACATTATCGCGAACCCGAATTGCTCGACGGCTCAGCTTGTCGTTGCGCTGAAGCCGCTGCATGACGCTGCGACGATAAAGCGCGTCGTCGTCGCCACCTATCAATCTGTTTCCGGCGCGGGCAAGGATGCGATGGACGAGCTTTGGAACCAGACCAAAGGCATTTTCGTCACCGATACGCCCACCCCGGAGATTTTCACCAAGCAGATTGCATTCAACGTGATCCCGCACATCGACCGCTTCATGGAGGACGGCTACACCCGCGAAGAATGGAAGATGATGGCCGAGACCAAGAAAATCCTCGACCCCAGGATCAAGCTTACGGCGACATGCGTGCGCGTACCGGTATTCGTCGGCCATTCCGAGGCGGTGAACATCGAGTTCGAGAAGCCGATCTCGGCGAAAGAGGCGCGCGATATTCTGCGCGAGGCGCCGGGGCTTCTTGTCGTCGACAAGCACGAGGATGGCGGCTACATCACGCCGGTCGAGTGCGTGGGTGATTTCGCCACTTATGTGAGCCGCATCCGCGAAGATCCGACCGTCGAAAACGGCCTGAACCTTTGGGTGGTTTCGGACAATTTGCGCAAGGGCGCCGCGCTGAACACCGTGCAGATCGCCGAGACGCTGATCAACCGCGGATTGATCAAGAAGAGAGAGGCGGCTTAGGCCTGTTATGACGCGCCGCGTTTGCGGCGCGTCTTACCGCGGCGTGCGCAAAAATCAGATCCGTAGCGACGCAAGCTCAACCGCGCGCCTGCTTCTCGCCCATCTGGCGGCCGCCGTCTCCAACGGCGCCCGCCGTATGCCTCGTGGTTAAGGGTTCGTTCGCAGTGCTGAGCGTTAATCTGAAACTGGTTAACGGGAGGGCGGCCGATTTAATTCCGGTCCAATTTACGATTGATTAGGCTTAACCATCCCTTTATCCGGCGCAGAACGAGGCCTACGACGGCGGTAGACAGGCGGCTCCAACGCATTGAAAATGAACAGCTTTTTTACCGCCAACCGCCTCATTAAATAGAATTTAATGCCGGAATTTTGGCATTAAGTGGGCTCTGAAAAGTCCGTTAAATATAATCCTAGATTCCCGTGTTAACCACGACCGCGCCCAAGTCAGCCCGCCCCGTGCTCCGGAGCGCCGTCCGTCCTGTAAATTTCGTAGTAATATCAACGACTTATTCGTTAACTTCCCGGCAAGGCGCTTTCTCGTACAATCTTCACTCAAAGAAAATCCGTGACGCAAACGCTAAGCGGGACGCCAATTCGCGGATAAAAGTGAGGTCCAATGTGCCTGCAGAAAAGCATATCGAGGCCCGCGTCCCGACGAGGCGCGGGACGCTTTATTTTCTGATCAGCTTGAGGGGAGTATTTCGCGTTCCTTGCATTAAGGAAAACGACGGGACAACCCGCTGTCGGCTACTCCGCGGCTTCCTTCGCAGTTTCGCGGTTATGATAGGCATCGATGCGCGCCTCGATCTCGTGGCGGAAATGCCGGATCAGCCCTTGCACAGGCCAAGCGGCGGCATCGCCGAGCGCGCAAATCGTGTGGCCCTCGATCTGCTTCGAGACGGTGTAAAGCAGGTCGATTTCGGCGCGTTCGGCACGGCCCTCCGACATGCGCTCCAATATACGCCACATCCAGCCCGTGCCCTCGCGGCAAGGCGTGCACTGGCCGCAGCTCTCGTGTTTATAGAAGTACGAGATGCGCGAAATGGCCTTCACAATGTCGGTGGACTTGTCCATGACGATCACGGCGGCGGTTCCGAGGCCGGACCCCACCGCCTTCAGGCTGTCGAAGTCCATCGCCAGATTTTCGCACATGTGGGCGGGAACGCACGGCACCGAAGAGCCGCCGGGGATGACCGCGAGAAGATTATCCCAGCCGCCGCGAACACCGCCCGCATGCTTGTCTATCAGCTCGCGCAGCGTGATGCCCATCTCCTCTTCGACATTGCAGGGCTCGTTCACATGGCCTGAGATGCAGAAGAGCTTCGTGCCGGTGTTGTTGGGCTTGCCGAGCTTCGCGAACCATTCGCCGCCGCGCCTGAGGATGTCGGGCACCACGGCGATCGATTCCACATTGTTGACTGTCGTCGGCGCGCCCCAGAGGCCGGCGTTGGCCGGAAACGGAGGCTTCAGACGCGGCTGCCCCTTCTTGCCTTCGAGGCTTTCCAGAAGCGCCGTTTCCTCGCCGCAGATGTAAGCGCCCGCGCCGTGATGGATGTAAATGTCCAGATCCCAGCCGTTCAGGTTGTTCTTACCGATCAGGCGCGCGGCGTAGGCTTCATCGACAGCTGCCTGCAGGCGTTGGCGCTCGCGGATGAACTCCCCGCGGATGTAGATGTAGCAAGTGTTCGCTCGCATCGCGAAGGAGGCAAGCAAACAGCCCTCGACAAGCAGGTGCGGATCGTGCCGGATGATCTCGCGGTCCTTGCAGGTGCCCGGCTCCAACTCGTCGGCGTTGACCACCAAATAGTGCGGGCGCCCATCCGACTTTTTCGGCATGAAGGTCCATTTCAGGCCCGTCGAGAACCCCGCGCCGCCGCGCCCGCGCAGGCCGCTCGCCTTGACCTCGTCGATGATCCAGTCCTGGCCCCGCTCGATAAGGCCCTTGGTGCCGCGCCAGGCGCCGCGCTGTTGCGCAGCCTTGAGCCCCCAATCGTGCTGTCCATACAGGTTTTTGAAGATGCGATCTTTATCGGACAGCATGGATCAGCCCTCGTCCTTCATAAGCGTTGTCGGGCCGCTGATGGGCGCGGAGAATTGGCGGGAGATCTGCGGCCCCGGCTTCATGTTGCGACCCTTGCGCAAGCCATCGAGCAGCGCCCTGAAATTCTCGGGCGTCAGGTCTTCGTAATAGTCGTCATTGATCTGAGCCATGGGCGCGTTCACGCAGGCCCCGAGACACTCCACCTCGACCCAGGAGAAGACTCCCTCGGGTGTGACCTCTCCCTGCGGCCCGATCTCCTGCTCGCAAATGGCCTTGATCTCATCCGAGCCGCGCAACATGCACGGCGTTGTCCCGCAAAGCTGCACATGGTAGCGGCCCACGGGCGACAGGTTGAACATTGTGTAGAAGGTCGCGATCTCGTAGACGCGAATGTAAGGCATCTCGAGCAGATCGGCGACGTAGCGGATCGCGGGCTCGGACAGCCAGCGATCGTGCTGCTCCTGCGCCCTCCAAAGAATGGGTATGACCGCAGCCTGCTGCCGGCCCTCGGGATATTTCTTGATTTGCTCCATAGCCCACGCAAGGTTCTCAGGCGTGAACTCGAAGTCGCGTGGCTGGTTGGGGTCAAGTCGGCGGACGGACATGCGGCGTTTCCATGGTTTATTGGTTTTCTAATAGCCGAGATGCGGGGCAACGGCTAGAGGTTAAGAGGGCGCAGCGGAGACACCGCGTTGGCGTCAACGCCGTTACTGGGGAAGCATGTTCAGCTCACCGAAGGCCACCATGCCGAGCAGAAGGAATGTGCTGAAGAAGCTCAGGAAGAAACACCAGGTGCCGCGCCTGAACGACCGCACGATAAGATAGAGCGTTTCTTCAATCTCTTCCTCGGACAGCGTCGAGAGCAGGTGGAATTTCGTCTTGGGGCGCTTCACCTTGGCGCTCCAGCCGACGGAGAGCGTCAAGCACCTGAGATATAGGAAACAGGCCGTGAGAATGAAGGCCGAAGTCACCGCCAGCAAGGATGCATAAATTGTCCGATGAGCGGTCGCGGGATAAATTATATCGTTATAGAAGTAGACACAAACGGCAAAGAGGATGGCCGTGAACTGCAGGAGGGAACCAGCATTGTTCTGCAGGCGGCCGATTTCGGACAAATGCAGCCCGATCTTTTCGGCGGACGAAATCTCATTGTTGAAGGCGACCATCTTTCCCCCCCGCTATGACGCCCCCTAGCCGGAGGCGCCGCGCCCAGGTTGTCCATAATGGGGAAAGCCCGGCGCGGCAAGGGCGGCGGATGCGCTTATTTCAGTACGGGCTCTGGCGTTGCATCGGTTCGCTCGGGCAGGAGCGGATACTGGATCTTGGGCTGCTGGCCGGTCAGAGTATGAAGGAAGGCAACGATGGCGTCCTCCTCCGCATCGGTCAGCTTGGTCCCGAGTTGCGCCGATCCCATGATGCCGACGGCCTGTTTGAGGCTCCATACTCTGCCCGAATGAAAATAAGGAGCTCTGAGCGCCACATTGCGGAGCGGGCCGGCGCGGAAGACATACTCGTCATCGGCGGTCTTGGTCACCGCAAAACGCCCCTTGTCGTCAGGAGGCAAGATCTCGGCGCCGGGCTTCTCCACCACGTGTCTGCGAAGGTCTTGCCATTGACATCGGTGATGCGAAGCAGAGCGCCGGCTGCAGCGTCTTTCGAGCCGGCTTCGGGCGGAAGGATCACCGTAGCCACCGACCCAACGTCCGCCACCAAGCCATAAGGGCCGGATTTGAACCTGTTGTAGGCGAACTCGTTGACGATCGCCGAAGCGGGGAGGGCGGACAGCGCCCCGGTGTCCCAGGTTGCGAGCGTCTTTCCATCCGCGCCCAGCACCTCGGCTTTCATGATATGGGCGGGCACGGCAGGGGTTCCGCCGTCAAGATAGATGTGTAAGCGAACGCTTCCATCGGGCGAAAGCGTTGCATGCGAAAGCGTGAAATGGTGGGCGGTCGGGCTTACTGGGCCGCCGTGGTACGCCGTGAGAACCGAACCGCGGTAGTAATTGTAGATGCCGACGTCGAAAACGAGAACGAGGGCAAACACAGCGAGGCTAGCTTTGCGAAAAGCATCATCGCTCAGGGGTAGATTCAGAGCGCCGCCAGCCCAGCGAAACCAAGGCCGCTCCGCCAGGGCCGGGTTGCGGCGCAGAAGTGCGTTGTCGAGCGAATAAGCCGCACTCCCGGCCAGCATCAGCGTCGCGCCCATGGCAAGGTTACAGGCCGCCATCGTCCACTCGTCGACGCATGTGCCGCCCTGCCAACCGAACAGCAGCATCAATACGATCGAAAGCCCGACCGACACGAAGGCGGCAAGCCGCGTCATGAGGCCAGCCATCAGCGCGAGTCCCGCGATCAATTCAATGGCGCTGAACAGGATGATGCCAACGTAGAGCAACCAGAAATGGTGGAGCAGATAGGCAATCACGCGATCGAGGCCAAAGAGCGCACCCGGCATCGCGGTCTGGAACTTGTTCGCCATCCAGCTCGATTGATCCGGATCGAGTTTCCACGGCGCGTAGATGAAGCGGCGCGATCCTCCGCCCCAGTAGATGAAACCCTGGATGATGCGGACCGACAGCATTGCCAGCGCCGCGGCGCGCCAGTCGGGGCTGGCGATGGCTTGCGTTACGGGGCCTTTTGTCAACGCCGTCATGCCAGCCTCCTCCGCGTGCAGGTTGCAGTCCAGTGCGGCCAAGCGTCAGTCCTGCGTCCCGCCCGGCAGCTCATGGTCCTGCCAGCGCTTGTTCGACCACATCCATTGCTCGGGGCGCTCACGAATCCAGGCCTCGAATTCCCTTTGGATCGCCGCCGTCATCGCCCGAATGTCCTCGTCCGGCTTGTCCGTACGCGGCGCCTTGAGCTCCTTGCACGTGATCTTGAACCGCGATTCCTTGCCCACACGAATGCAGCGGCCGACGAAAAGGCGCGTGCCGGCCCGGCGCGCGAGCCATGCGGGCGCGACCGTCGCCCACATCATATGGCCGAAAAACGGAACCTGGACGCCCTTCCAGTCCACGAGGTCGGCCAGCATGCCAAGCGCCCCGCCTCCGCGCAGATGAGTGGCGATGCGCATAACGGTCGCCATGCCTTCATCGCTCTTGGAGGCGAAAAGCCCTCCGGGATAAAGGGCGGAACGCTTGTTGCGCAGCCAGCGATCCACGTAGGGGTTTTCCACGATCCTGTAGACGCCAGCGGGCCGAGCATTGATCGCATGCAACGGAAGAACGGCGACCTCCCAATTGCCCATGTGCGGCGCCGCGATCACAACAGGCCCCATCTTGTCCCGATAGCGCGAGACGAGAGCCGGATTTTCAAACTCGAAGCGCGAGGGATCCTTGATGAGGCGGTCCAACACGAACGTCTCGGCCATGACACGCCCAAGATTGTCCCACATGCCGAGCGCAATGGCTTCGCGTTCGGACTGCGATTTCTCTGGCATCGCCTTTTGGAGGTTCTTGAGCGCGCGCCGGTGACGGCGGGTTTTCGGCGCTATGAAGCGCCATGCGCTGGCCGAGAAACCTGTCGCCATCTTGAGCGGCAAGGCCCGGATGATGAGGCTGATCGCCAGCACAAGGCCGTATTCGAGCCGTTGGCGGATGTCGAGAAGCATAAATTCAGGCTGGGGTTAGCGTGCAGGCACGCCTGTCTTGCAAAGCCCCGGCCGGAACGTCAAGACATTAGAGTAGCCCGCGTCCATTTCGACGCGGATAAGCTGGCTCTAACACTTTAAAATCGATCAACTTTCCGCCTTTAATCGATTTCGATTAAAGGCCCGGTTGATCTATACGAAGCCCGCCGGCGCCATCCCCCGCCGCATGAAGGCCCGGCGCAGCGGTCCGACGGCTCCAAGGGCGTACAAGCCCAGGCCGCGGGCGGCTTGCAGCGGGAGAAAATCGGAAAGCAGGCTCCGATTGAGAATGTCCGCGCCAACAGTGCGGCTCATGATGTCGCCCCGGCGAGCGGCGGAATAGCTGCGAAGCAAACCGTCCGAGCCGAGGTCCTCTTTCTTCTCCTTCGCCGCTGCGAGCAGTCCCAAGAGCGTTTCGACATCGCGGAAGCCGAGATTAAGTCCTTGGGCCCCGATCGGCGGCGTGACATGGGCCGCTTCTCCGACAAGGACGACGCGCGTGCGCCCGTACTCGCGAACGGCGAGGGAGGACAGTGGAAAGCGCGCCCGCTCGCTGACATCCGAAACGCGGCCCAAAGCCAGGTGCGACGCTTTCTCGATCTCGCGCGCAAACTCGGCATCGTCCAGATCGAGCAAGCGCTCGGCGTCGTTCTTGCGCTCGACCCAGACAAAGCTCGACGTGTTTCCGGGCAGAGGCACCAGCGTGAACGGCCCCGCGCTCCTGTGAAACTCGATGCAAACTCCGCGGTGAGGACGCTCATGAGAGAAGCTCGCCGCCATCGCGATCTGATCGTAGGTCCATGCCAGCTTGCGGATTCCGGCCGCCTCGCGCGTCGCGGACATGCGGCCGTCGGCGGCGATGGCAAGGGCCGCGCGAAGTTCAGTTCCATCAGCAAAACGTAAGGAGGCTTTGGTTGCCGTTTCCCGGAAGCTGGTCAGAGGCCCGGGCGTGATGATGTGCAGGTTCTGCCTTTCGGCCTCTCCTTTGAATGCGGCGACGAGGTCGGCATTCGAGATGTTGTAGCCGAAGGCGGTCTCGCCGATCTCGTCGGCGTGAAATACGCAGTCGGGCGCGCGAAGACGTCGGCCGGTGTCGTCGATGAATTGCAGCGCCCCGAGCGGCTCGGCGTGCGCCTTGCAGGCCTCCCAGACCCCGAGTCGCTGCAAGAATGCGATGCTCTTATTGAAAAGCGCAGCGCTTCTGCCTTTCGCGGCGTACGCGGACGCGCTCGAGGAGGTATCCACGACGGCAGGCGCAAGTCCCGCTTTCAGGCATCCGAGCGCTGCCGCAAGCCCGGCAGGGCCAGCGCCAACAACTATGACATCGGTTCGGTTCAACTCACTCATGGCTGCCCGCTCTTCTGTAAAATCACTCATTTATTCAATCGCAACCTTTACTTAGCGCAGAACGCCGCCGGCGCAACGGCGCCCGCGCATGAAAGGCTCGAATACGGAAATGTTGCTCCTCATTTCGACAGGCTGCCCCAATATTCGCGCTCAGTTGGGGAAAATTCACATTTGCGTCTCCCTCGCGCGGAGCGCGCCCGCGTAAAAATGGTTCCTTAAAAACAGCAACTTACGCGGTTCGTTATGCGTGCGAACGGCAAACCTTGTGCAAAAACCACTCGTCAAGCAAATTTCGTTTTAACGCCTTATTTTCGTCCAACCGCTGCGGCACACATACCACATCACGAGGCGGCGGTAAGTAGCCTAGCCCCAGGAAACAGCGCTGACCGTGAGTTGAGTAAAGCTGGTTCTGCGTTTTAGTTGAGTAGGTTGTTAGTGTTATTGTTGCGTTATCGAGTTTAGGTTGCGTTTGTCGAGTATGAGTTGGCGCTTGGCCAGTCCTGCGTAGCGCTAAACTGCTTCCTCGGATACCGAAAGGTCGCGTAACGCCTAGTTTACACGTTTGGTATACAGTCTTGGAAACTAAGGGACGCTGATCCCGGTAATAAGTTGCCCCTGAGAGACGAGGCCTCCTGCATGGCCCCCACCCCCCCGCTAGCCATAGGCCTCGTCTCTCTCTTCACCTTCTTCCTTCAGTAACACCCGCCCAGCCCAACCTTGCCCCGGAAGGGCGCGCGAGGTGTTTCTGCTGGATGCAGTCTCTCTCCACAATCCTCGCGTTCCTGGCAGGGGTGGCGCTCATCGCGCTGATGCTGCAGGATTCGTTCGAAGTCATGCTGTTGCCCCGTCTCGTCCGGCGGCGGTGGCGCTTGATGGAGGTCTTCTTCCACTTTGCCTGGGCGCTGTGGGCAGGCATTAGCCGCCGGATAAAGGCACGTTCCGAGCGGGAGCGCTTCCTAAGTTTGTTCGGCCCGATCTCAATGGTGGGTCTATTTTCAATCTGGGCTGCAGGGCTGATAACCGGATTTGGCTTGGTGTATTGGAGCTTGGAGCGCCACCTCCCGGATCACTACGATCTGGGCTCCTATGTTTATATGAGCGGCGCCACGCTCGTTACGCTGGGCTACGGCGATTTCACGCCTCACACGGGCATCACAAAGGCGATCGCCGTGGCGGAGGCGGTCACCGGCTTCGGTTTGCTCGCGGTTGTGATTGGGTATCTTCCAGTTCTGTACCAGCTCTTTTCACGGCGCGAAACGCACCTCATGCAGCTTGATGGGAGGGCGGGTTCGCCGCCGACGGCCGGGGCGTTACTGAGCCGTCATGCAAGCAACCATGCGCTTCACAAGCTCGACGATCTCCTGCTCGATTGGGAAAAGTGGTGCGCGGAACTCGTCGAGAGCCACATCTCCTACCCGATGCTCAGCTTCTATCGGTCCCAGCATACCAACCAGAATTGGCTGGCGGCGCTCGCCGCCATCATGGATTGTTGCGCGATCGTCATGGTCGGCCTGGACGATGTCCCTGCATTTCAAGCGAAGATGACCTTCGCGATGGCGCGGCTCGCCATAATCGAACTGTGCCGGGTCTTCCATCTTTCTCCTATCGCGCATCCCGAAGACAGGATCGGACGCCGGGGCTTTGAGGCGCTAAACAGCGAGATTTCGGGCGCCGGTCTTGCCTGGACCCACCCTGGAGACGCCGAGGAAAAGGTTGCCGAGTTTGACGCCACCTACGAGCCGTTCCTGCAGGCGCTTGCAAAATATCTGATCATCGACCTGCCGGACATAGCGCCGACGGGCGAAGGCGGAAACGGCCTCGACAACTGGCAGCGGAGCGTACGGGGCCGCTCAGCAAAAAGCCTTGTCGAGCAAGCTCGGCGCGGGGCTGACCCTCCCTTAGGCGCCCCGCTTGATGGGCGTCCCGTCGTCTCTTGCAATTGCGCCATGAGCTTTGCTTATTTCCCAATCTCGCGATAAATCCCTCATGCGCGCATCCGTGCATGCGTCGCGTTCATGTTTTCCCGCAGAGGGGGAAGAATGGGTTTCTGCAAGCATTGCATTCGCGCCGCGCTTCCGGCGCTTCTTGCGCCGTTGCTTTTGTTGACCGGCGCGGGCGCATCCTTCGCGGAGGTTCGGTCCCATGCCGTGGTCGAAACCGGGGAACTTGCGGGCGACATCGAGGACGGGCTCCGCGTCTTCGAGGGCATCCCCTACGCGGCGCCGCCGGTTGGCGAACTGCGCTGGCGCGCTCCGAAGCCGCCAGCGCCGTGGAGCGGCATCCGCCAGGCGAAAGAGTTTGGCCCCGCCTGTCCTCAGGCCCCGAGCAAGGATGTCCGGGACGAGGACATGAGCGAGAACTGCCTCACGCTCAATATATGGTCGCCCGCGAGACGTCCCGAGGACCGTCTGCCGGTGATGGTTTGGCTGCATGGCGGCGCGTTCACCAATGGCTCCGCGCGCATGCCTGTCTATAACGGCGCCAACCTCGCGAGCAAGGGCGTGGTGGTCGTCACGCTCAACTATCGGCTTGGTTTCTTTGGGTTTTTCGGGCATCCGTTGTTGACCGAAGAGGCGAAGGCCGAGAACGCGCCGACCGCCAATTTCGGGCTTCTCGACCAGATCGCGGCGCTCCAATGGGTCCAGCGCAACATCGAAGCGTTTGGCGGCGACCCGTCGAATGTCACGCTTTTTGGCAAGTCGGCGGGCGGCGTCTCCACGCTCGCGCTGATGACGGCGCCCGCGGCTCACGGCCTGTTCCACAAGGCGATCATCCAGAGCGGCGGCGGCCGCTGGGTTGCGCCCACGCTGACTTCCCCAGCGGGGAAGCTCCTCGCCGCGCATGAGATCGGAGAAAGGGCCGCGCGGGCGTTCGGACTGGGACGAGAAGATGCTTTGCGGGGGCTGAGGAGCAAAAGCTGGCAGGACATCGAGCATACGCTTGGCGCGATCCCGGAGCTTGCCGATCATGCCCCCTTCGTCGACGGCCAGCTCCTGGCGGATCAGATGGAGCCCGTCTTTGCCCGCGGCGATCAGGCCCGCATTCCGATCATCGTCGGCGCCAACAGCTATGAAGGCGTGCTGTTGCGCAGGTCATTCCATGTGTCGGCCAACGAGGTTCTCCATGCCGTGGCCCGGCAGCTCGACGATCTTTCGGACCTTTATCCCCCGCAGCTCCTCATGACGCCGGACTTCCTTGCGGACCACATCTGGGGCGACGCCAATTTCGTGGAACCTGCACGTATGATCGCGCGCGCCGCGAGCCGCGCGAGCGAACCTGTCTATCACTACGGGTTCGATTTTCAGCCGCCGCTCCTTCGCCTGATCGGGGGCACTCCGCATGGCCTGGAAGTGGCCTATGCGTTCGGGAACATCAAGCGTGTCGTCCCCTTTCCGCTCGCGCAGCTGATGCACCCGCACAATTACGAGGTGAGCCGCCGGATGGTCAGCTACTGGACGAATTTCGCGAAAAGTGGCGATGCCAATGGCGGGGGTGTGCCGCCCTGGCCGCGCTTTGTGGAGGGGAATGAGAAGACCCTGGTTTTCGGCAACCAGGGGATGACGGTTGAGCGCGATTACCTCAAGGAGCGCCTCGACCTGTTCCGGGGCGTGGTCTGGTGAGCTGGGCAAGCGTGCATGAACGGCTCCACGGCGAATAGTCCCGGCCTCGCCAAACAGCGGGAGCTTTTCCCGGTCCAGGCGTTTAGTTTGGGGCTGGCTGATTGAGTTTTCCATCGAGGCTAAGGATTGCAGAAAGCGCCTTTCGGAAGGCCTAATATGCGTCTAAGTTATTGATTTTTCATGACAATCTTTGGGGGCGGCGGCGTGCTGGCCAAGGCGCCTTGCTCCCTTTTATGGTTAAATCGCGATCTGGATTTATATTTAACGGACTTTTGCGCGTCCCATTCTGGCTAAAAATACATTCCCTTAACCCTATCGATCAAGGCCAAAAAGCCGATGATTTCCAATGGGTTGAGCAGCCTTCCCTACACGCGTTTTTATGGAGAAGACACAATTTCGCCTTATTTCAAATCCGTTTTCCGGCAGGAAATAATTCCGTCCCGCTTGCGTTAACCATGAAAATATTAAAGCGTGTTGCGATTATCTGGAACAGATGTCATGGCCGGGTCAAGCTAGGCCATGCAGTCTTGCAAAGATTGGAAATTGTAATCCTGGATGACCGCCTCGCAGGGCGGCCATGACAATAAGATAATTTCGAAACGCTTAATCGCCGCCCCGGCTTTATTCAGCGGCCACGTTCTCACCCGAGAAGACTTCCGCGATTAACCGGGAAGCTGGCCCTGGTGATCATCCTTGCATGTTATGCATCTCTTGACTTCGGCCACAAGGAGAGCCGGCCGAAGCGGCTTCGCAAGAGCGGGAACGCCGGCGAAGATCTGCGGGTGCTGCGCCCGCGAATAACCTGAAAGCGTGACGAAGCTTGTGCCGTCCGCCATGAGCTTTCTCGCGACCGGCTCAGAGGTTTCGCCGCTCAGATTGATGTCGAGCACCGCGGCGTCGCATCCCGTCTCTTCGATCAGTGAAAGGGCCTCGGCCACGGCTCGCGCAGGGCCGAGGACCTCGAAATTTGCCTCCGCGAGCACATGTGCGATCTCCATCGCAATGAGCGCTTCGTCCTCCACAACGAGCACCCTGGGACGGGAGCTGACGGGAGCGCTGAGTTCGGACCTCACCTCCGCCGCAGGCGGAGGGCGCGTTCCTTCGACCACCCCGGCGGCGGGACAGCGCAAGCGCCAGTTCAGCCCTGTCTTCGAGAAATCGAGATCGACCTTGGCGTTGAGACTGCTCTCGGCCAGCTCGCAAATGACCATCGAACCAAAACCACTCCTGGATGGCGCCGTGGCCGGAGGCCCACCCTCTTCGCACCAGCGCATCGTGAAGGTTTCGCCGCCCGCGCCGTCGCGTTCAAGACCCCAGCCGATCGCAACGCGGCCTTCAGCAACGGACAGCGCCCCGTATTTGCCCGCGTTGGTCGAGAGTTCGTGGATCGCCATGCCAAGGCTTTGAGCTGCGGAAGCCGAAAGCAGGACAGATGGCCCTTCAAGCTCGATCCTTGAGCCAATCAGATCCTTGAAATGGCCAAGTTGCCCGCGAACAAGTTCGGCCAGCTCCACGCCCCTCCAATCGGACTTCACAAGCAAGTCCTGGCTCGCCGCCAGCGCCTGGATGCGGTCCGAAAAGCGTTCGAGAAACACTTCCGGGCTGGCCGCCGCGGTCTGCCGGGCGACGGACTGCACCACTGCAAGCATGTTCTTGGCGCGGTGGTTCACCTCGCGCAAAAGCAGCCTGATCCGCTCTTCCTGCTGCTTGCGCTCGGTGATGTCGATGGCGAACTCGACGATGGCGCCGTCGCCAAGATCACGGCCCGCGAAAAGCATCCAGGTCCGGCTGCCGTCCTTGCGAAAACATTCCTTTTCATACGGGCCGATGCGTCCCGTAACCTCGAATTTTTCAAGCTGCGCTTCGCTGACGGCGACCCACTCCGGCGCCGTCAAGGTGCGCCAGTGGAGCTTTCCGCTTTTCACATCCTGCCTGGGGTAGCCGGTCATCTGCAAAAAGACGTCGTTGGCGTCCGTGAGGGTTCCTTCCCGATCCAGGAAAAGGACCCCCACAGCATCGGTTTCAAGCACGCGCCTGAGGCGCTCCTCGCTCGCGCGTAGCGCCTCTTCTATGTGTCTGCGCTCGGTGATGTCCACGAAGGCGCCCACCGCGCCCCTGACTTCGCCTGCGCCATTGAAGAGCGGCAAGGCATTGCCAAGATGATGCCTATGGCGGCCATCGGCAAAGCAAATCTCGTATTCAAAGCCTTCGATGCCTGTCCCGGTCGCGGCCGCCCGTTGCATGGGAAGCTGATCGGCCGCCAGAAGCTCGCCCGTCGCCGAATAAAATTCAACGCCTGTGAGTTCTTCGCCTTCGGGGGCGGATTTGGAGATATTTCTGCCCTCCGGCATCTTCATAAGCTCATAACCGGCCCCGTTGGCCGTGATCCGCGTGCAGGCCTTATCCTCGGCGATGAGGACAAGGGCGGGGATGGCTGAGAGCGTCGTCTCGAGTTCGTGCCGCCGCTGCCGCTCTCTTTCTTCGCTCGCGCGCAACGCCGCCTCGGCCCGCTTGCGCTCATCGACATCCATCATCACGCCGTAACAGCGGATAGGCCGGCCCTCGTTATCACGCTCGAAGCGGCCGCGCGCTTCCAGCCAGCGAATTTGGTCCTTATGACCGAGCACGCGGAATTCGGCTTGATAATCTCCGCCACGCTCCAGGGTTCGTCGCAGCAGCGCTTCCGTTGGGGGAAAGTCCTCTGGCGACACGCGGGAGGTCCAAGCCTCGTAGCTCGGCTTAACCTCGCCAGGCGTATAGCCGAGCATGCGGTAGTGCTCCTCGTTCCATTGAACCGCGCCGGTCGGGATATGCCAGTCCCAGGTGGCCATGCATCCTGCCTCGACGGCGAGCCGCAAGCGTTCTTCGCTCGCGCGCAACGCCGCCTCAGCCTCTTTGAAGCCGTCAATATCGGTCGCGGCGCCGAACCATTTGACGATGACGCCCTCTTCATTGCGCTGCGGTTGCCCGCGGCTCAGATGCCAGCGATAGCCGCCGTCAGCCATGAGCAAGCGATGCTCTTTCTGATAGGTCTGGCCGCGGGCCACGGCCTCGCGCCAAGCCTCCCATGTCGACGCCAAATCGTCGGGATGGATCGCCGGCGTCCATTCGTAAGTGGTCGGCGGCGGCGAAACGGTGATGCCGTATTCGGCGGCGCGAGCGTTGTAATAGTCCACCACGCCTTCGGAACTGGCAGTCCACACCAGCTGCGGCATGGCGTCGGCGAGTTGACGATATCGCTCCTCGCTTTCGCGCAGCGCTGCCTCTATCTTTTTGCGCTCGGTGATGTCGATAAAGGCTCCGACGGCGCCGCGCACCGCCCCGCTCTCGTCGAGAAGGGGTAAGGCATTCCCCAAGAAATCCTTGCAGTCGCCATCCACGAAGCGGAGCTTGAATTCCGCGCCTTCGATCGCGCTCTTTGTGGCGGCGGCGCGCTGCAGAGGAAGCTCGCCTGGCGTCAGAATGCGTCCCTTCAATTCGACCTCGAAATGCTGAGGCGCCTCGCCTTCCGGAGCGGACTTGGAGGCATTGGCATCTGCGGAAAGACGCAGGAGTTCGTGGCCCGCGCGATTGAGGCTCATATGGGCGCAATCGGGGTCGTTGGAAATGAAGACAGCCGCCGGGATTGCCTCCAGGATAGCTTCCAGCTGTTGGCGCTTCAGCCGCTCCCGCTCCTCGCTCTCGCGCAGCGCCGCCTCGGCCTGCCTGCGCTTAGTGATGTCCCAGGTGATGCCGGTGACGCGCAGCGGACGATTCGCGCTATCGCAGATCACGCGGCCTTCGCTGTGCAGCCAGCGGACCTGTCCATTGCGGAGAATGCGAAACTCGATGCGCTGCGCGCCCTGTCCTGCGATTGCGCTCGCGAACTCATCATCCACGCGCTTCCGGTCGTCAGGGTGGATGCTGGCGATCCAGCTCTCGTGCGAGGGCTCTACGCTCTTCGGCAAGCCGTAAAGCTCGTAATAGGGTTCCGACCAGGTGACGCGATTGGTGATGAGATCGACATCCCAAACGCCGGCGTTGGCGCATCGCTGGGCGTGGAGCAAGGTCGCCGCGCTTTCGCGCAGCTTCTCCTCAATCTCTAAGCTGGCCACCGAGCGCGTGTCCTGACCGGTAAGGTCGATGTTGAGCCCCCGCACGAGGCGAACGACGCCTTTTTCATCGCGTTCGATGGCGCCACGATCCAGGATGAAACGGACCGAACCGTCCGGCCGGACGATGCGGAAGCTGTGACTGAAGCTTTCGGCATTGGAGCCGAGATAGGCTGACGTCTCCGCCTCGACCCGGACCCGGTCTTCGAGATGGACGAGGCGCGCGAAGTCTCCCTCCGACGCGGGCGCGCGGCTGAGGCCGTACATGCGGATCAGCCCGGGAGACCAGACTCGCCGATCCTCAGCGGGCCACCATTCGTAGCTGCCGACCCCGCAGGCAGCCTCCAGGGCTGGGTCGTGCCGGATTGCAGTCCCGCCCGTTTGTGGCATCTCCGCTCCTCACCATGCGGCGCGCACCATGAGGTCGCCGCAACGCTATCTTATGCGAGAGCATTTAGGTGGCAAACCGGTCTTGCGGCAATAACATCTTCTCCTGCCAGCGCTCCCACGAAGGCTAATTTGTAGTGCGGCAGCATAGCTTTAGCTTCAGGCATCGCCGATGACGGGCCGCTAGCGCGGTAGAGGAAAGGCCAGCACGTCGCGGGTATACGTCTCCACGACGAAAGAGAAGGGAGCGCCGTCGCTCGTCCTGAGGAGCGCGCGATGCTCAAGGATGTGATCGGGAGCTTCGAGACTGCTCCCCGGAGGCGAAAGCGGCGCCGGCGAAACATCCCACCGTTCGGGCAGCGGCGACCACAGCAGCTTCGCCGAGAGCGTTTCGCGCCGGAAATCGAGGTCGCGAACAACCCGGCCGAAAGGCGTGTCCGTTTCGTCCAGCAGCCGGTTCATTTCCGCGGTCAGGCGGCTCGGCACATACCAATTGTCAGCTTCCGACAGAAGCTTGTCTCCACAGAAAAGCGCGACATGGCGGAAACGAAGCTGATCGCCCGGGCCGACGGCGAGCCGTTCGCGATCCTTGTCCTCCAGACGTCTCTCCACGCCGCGATCCAGCCGCGCCACAAGCTTCGCCTCCGGCGCAAGGCCGTGGCCGCCGCACCAGCGCTCGAGCGTCAAGGTGGCGCTTGAATGGCTCAAGAGCTCTGCGTTGAGCGTCTCGATCAATGCCAGGAGCTCTACACGGGTCAAAAAGCTATCCTGCCAGCTCAACGGTACAAGCCCCAAAAGCCACGGACAGACGGAGAGGAGGAACAACCATCGCCAGAGCACCATGGGCGACCTTGAATGAAAGATTTTTTCATCACCGGTACTAGGGCTTAGCGGCGCCGAATTCAACTGCTCTGTGGCCGCAAGTAGACCTCACGCAAAGCGGCGGCGGAAGCGCCATCTCGCCGCACAGACGCAACGTTTGCGTGAACGCAAAGGCGGACCCATTCGGGAACCCGTTCTGCCCGCCGGATTGTTTTTACTTAAGCAGCTGCCATGCTCATGCTATCGTCCGCGTGCAGGGCAGCGTTCCCTCTAGCTTTACGAGCAGGAACAGAAAGGTGGAAGCCGACGAACTCCGCGGAAATGCGAGAAGCATCGAGGGCGATACAAGGCCCAAGTGCAGCAAATGCAAGAATTATAAGCTTGTCCCCGCCGACCCCGTTTTGCTTTTCGCATCGCCCAAGCATCTCTGCCTCAAGGCTATCGATCTTGTCACGAGCGAGATGACTGAGACGGATTGCTACGCGATGCGCCACATTCGATCCGAATGCGGCCCCGATGCCAAGCTCTTCGAGGAAGCTTCCGCAAAGGATGAAACGCCAACGGCGGAGGCTCCTGTTGCCCCGGTGGGACCGGGCATAGGAAGAGAATTGAAAGATTTATCGGCCGCAGTGGCCCTGCTTGTGCTGCTGGCGCTCGTCGCTTTCTGGGTATCCCAATATGAGTTGAATCAATCCCGCGTCATCCGGACGGGCGAGGTCACGCTGAGGGAAGGCTCGGCAAAGGATGGATCGCGCCGCGTCACCGCCCGCACACGGCTCCTGGCCATTGGCAAGCGCCAAGTCTGGCAATTTGAAGCATCCCCCGGCGATTGGCGCGACTGCGGCGACGATTGCGAAAAGGCTTTGCGGAAAGCGCTGGGCAAGTAGCGCCTTTTCTACCGCTTCATCCAGGCGCGAAGCCGGCGCGCGGCTTCCCGCATCTCCGCAAAGGGGCCGGCATAGCTGAACCGGACGAAATGGCGTCCCTCCTCATGATCGAAGTCCACGCCGGGCGTTATGGCGACGCCCGTTTCCTTCAGGATGCGCTGCACGAAGCTTTCGCTGTCGTCCGTCAGGTTTCTAACATCGGCGTACAGGTAGAAAGCGCCATCCGCGGGCGCGAGCTTATCGAAACCGGCAAGCGGCAGTTCTTCTAGAAGCATCGCGCGGTTTCGCGCGTAGACGGCCTTGTAGGCTTCGAGTTCCTCAACCGCATCGAAAGCGGCCAGCGCGCCCACTTGCGAGATCGTGGGCGGGGCTATGTAGAGGTTCTGGGCAAGCCGCTCGAAGACGCGGGCCAGGCCCTCGGGCGCCACCATCCAGCCGATGCGCCATCCCGTCATGGAGTAGTATTTCGAGAAGCTGTTGATGACGATCGCATCCTGGGAGAAGGACAGCGCCGTTGACGCGGGCCCGGAATAGGTGAGGCCGTGGTAGATTTCGTCGGAGATGAACCACCCCGACGCGGCGTCCACCAGTCGCGCAAGATCGGCGGTGGAGAGCATGGCTCCTGTCGGATTGGCAGGGCTCGCCAGCAGCACGGCGCGCGCCCCGCACTCGGTGAAGACGCGCGATACCTCCTCCGCTGTGGGCATGAACCGGCTTTCGGCCCCCGCTCGCAGATAGATCGGCTTCAGCCCCAGCACCCGCGCGATCTGGCGGTAACAGGGATAGCCGGGCTGTACGAGGGCGAGCCCATCGCCGGGGTCCAGCAGCGCCAGAAACGCCAGAACGAACCCCGCCGAGGAGCCCGTTGTGACGACGATCCGCCCCGGCGAAACGTCCACATCATAGGCTTCGCGGTAATGGCGCGCGATGCGCTCGCGAAGTGCGGGCAGGCCAAGCGCGTCAGTGTAGCCGAGCGCGCTCCGGCCCATTTCGCGGGCGACTGCTTCCCGCACGATATGCGGCGCGGGCGTCCCCGGCTGCCCGACTTCCATATGAATGATGTCGCCGCCTGCGGCCTGGCGCGCGTTCGCCTCCCTCATGACATCCATGACCACAAAGGCGTCGATCGCGCTTCGCAAGGATGGCGCAAGTGCTCTCGCGGATATTTCTGGTGCGCGCTTGGTCATGGGGTCTCCTTGCGGCCGCAAGCCCTTGGATAGGGGATTTGCGCGAAATCTTTGAAACCGGCCGTCACGCAATCGTCATCCTTACGCCCGATTTACAAAGCCTTGCTTTTCCGAAACACAGGGCGTGCAAGCGGTTTCAGCGGCGGCGTCAGCCGGTTGGATAAATCAATGAATGCACCATGCACAAGGGCTCGCGCCGGAAGCGCGCCGAAAATGAAATTTCGAGTTTCTCCCCGTAAGACCATATCGAGGCTGACGGTTGCCTTCGCCGCGCTCATCTCGGTAGCCATGCCGGTTGCGCAGTCCGCCGCTCAGGAGTTGAGCCTGATACGCGACGCCGAAACCGAAGCGCTGATCGCTGACTACACGATGCCCATTTTCCGCGCCGCGGGCGTGGCGAGCAACAACATCAAGGTGCATCTGGTCAACGACACGAGCTTCAACGCCTTCGTTGTCGATGGCCGCAACATGTTCATAAATACGGGCTCGATCCTTCTGTCCGAAACGCCCAATCAAGTGATCGGCGTGATCGCGCACGAGACCGGCCATATCACGGGCGGCCATATCACAAGCCTCCGGCAACAGATCGCGAAGATGCAAACGGCAGCGCTCATGCTCCAGGTGCTGAGCCTTGGCGCGGTTGTCGGCGGCGCCGCGACAGGGAACGCCGACACTGCGCAGGCGGGGACCGCCATGATGTTTGGCGGTCAGCAGATCATCATGCGGTCCATTCTTTCCTATCGCCGCGCGCAGGAGTCAACAGCCGACCGGGCGGGTGTGGAGTTTCTGACGAAGTCTCATCAATCGCCTGCAGGCATGCTGAAGACGTTCCGCTATTTCGCAGAGCAGTCTGTCGGCACGCTCAAAGTCGATCCCTACATTCAATCGCACCCCGTTCCGATGGAGCGTATTGCGCAGTTGCAGGAAATTGCGGAAAAGAGCCCCTACTTCAATGAAAAGGACCCGCCGCAGCTCCAGCTTCGGCACGATCTCGTCAAGGCGAAGATTTTCGCTTATACCTACAAAAACAATCCGCAGCATATCCTGCGGCAATACTCCGACAATAGTCTGCCCGCGCGTTATGCGCGCGCCATCGTGAAATTCCATGGCGGCGGCTATCAGGCCGCAGCCCCGGCTTTGGACGAACTCATCGCCGCGATGCCCCAAAACCCTTGGTTTTATGAGCTGAAGGGTACATTTCTTATGGAAAGCGGAAATGCGAGGGATGCGGTCGCCCCACTCCGCAAGTCTGTGTCTCTTGTACCGAAGTCGGGTTTCATGCGTATCGAGCTTGCCCAAGCAATCCTGGAAAGCGGCAGCGGGACAGCGGATGAGACTTTGCAGTTGCTTCGTGTCGCGCTTCTCGACGAGGATCAATCCTATCTCGGCTATCGGCTTCAATCTCAAGCCTATGGGAAACTGAAGCGTTATCCCGAGGCCGACCTTTCAGCGGCGCTGGCGAGCTTTCACCAAGGCGACGTCAAGAATGCGAAAATGTTGGCGGAGCGCGCCAAGAACGGCCTGCCGCAGGGGACTCCCGGATGGGTTAAGGCTGATGATATTGTGAACTTTAAAATAGAAAAAGTGCGTGGTTAGACGCTATAGAACAAGCTAATCCCTTGCGATCGGAATTCCGGAGGAACGATGAAAAGACCAATTAAAGTGGCGGCCGCTGTTCTCATGGCCTTGGGCTTGGCCTTCGCCCTGCATGGCGGGGGAGTTCCTGCAATGGCGCAAACAGATAGCTTCAGCGAACCGCAGGTGAAGTCGATCGAGAAGATCGTCAAGGAGTACCTGCTCAACCACCCCGAGATCATGCTCGAAGTGCAGGAGGCATACGAGAAGAAGGTCGAGACCAAGCGTGGGGAAGCGACGCGCTCGCGGATGCCGGAATTCTACAGCGCCCTTTCCAGCATGAACACTGAGCTGAAGCCCCTTAGCGTGGGCAATGGAGATGTCACCGTCGTCGAGTTCTTCGACTATAATTGCGGCTATTGCCGGCAAACTCTTCCGGAACTCATGAAGCTGATCGACAGCGACAAGCAGATCAAAGTTCAGTTCATGGAATTCCCGATCCTTGCTCCGGGTTCCACGGAAGCTTCAAAGATTGCCATCGCGGCAGCCAGGCAAGGCAAATACCTGGAATTCCACAAGGCGATGTTTGCCGCTGGCCGCGCAAACAAAGAGAGCGCGCTCAAGGTTGCCGAACAGATCGGTCTCGACATGGAGAAGGTGAAGGCGGATAGCGCCGCGCCCGAAACCGAGGCCCTGATTACGAAGATCTCGGAAATCGGCAAACGCATATTCGTCGATGGAACGCCGACATTCATCATCGGCGACAAGACGAATCCAGGAGCCGCCGACCTTGACCAACTTAAGCAAATGGTGGACGAAACACGCAAAGAAGGCTGTAAAGCTTGTGCGGAAGCCACAGCGCCGGCCGGTGTAAAAGACGAAAAAAAATCCTGACGCTTTTTGCACCGCGTTATAAAAACTGGTAACAGAGAGCCACAGCCGGTTCGTTGTGGCTTGCCGTTTTTGCGGTACGCTGAACGATGCTCGTTTCCAGAAGAGGCACACCCGGCTGCGGGGTGTCTCTGTTTCCAGCGGAAGAACGTCGTGTTAGTGCAATGAAACCGATATACATTCTCAATGGCCCTAACCTGAATCTCATTGGCGAGCGCGAGCCTGAGATTTATGGCGCCCGCACGCTTGCGGACATCGAGGAGGGACTTCGGGGGCAGGCGGCTGCGGCGGGGCTCGAAATCGTCTTCCGTCAGACAAATCACGAGGGTGTGCTTGTCGATTGGATACAGGAAGCGCGCCATGCGGCGTCAGGTCTTATCCTAAACGCCGCGGCCTATACCCATACCTCTGTTGCGGTTCTGGACGCATTGCGCGCTCTTTCGCTCTCTATTGTGGAGGTTCACCTCAGCAACATCTTTAAGCGCGAAGCCTTCCGGCATCACTCCTATGTCTCGCCCGCCGCCACGGGTGTGATTTGCGGATTTGGAGCTCAAAGCTACCGGCTGGCGCTCGCTGCCATGATCGAGATTGTACAGTCTTCTGCTGCTTACACTCGGGGTCTTCATGCCTGAACCGGCCAAAAAATCAATGCCTGTACCGGCCCAGAACAAATCGCCCAACGAGGATCTCATCCGAAGCCTCGCCGAATTGTTGAATGAGACCGGGCTTTCCGAGATCGAGATCGAGGAAAACAATCTGCGGGTGCGCGTGGTGCGTACGATGACGATGCCGGCGCATTTGGCGCCGTCCTTCTATGCGCCCGCAACGGCGGGGGTCTCCTCCACGAATTCCACAGCAAGCCTGGAGAACCATCCCGGCGTCGTCACCTCGCCAATGGTTGGGACGGCATACCGCGCTCCCGAGCCCGGCGCTCCATTCTTCGTTGAAGTCGGTTCCGTGGTCCGCGAGGGCGATACGCTCTTGATCGTGGAGGCCATGAAGACCATGAACCAGATCGGCGCGCCGAGAGGCGGCACGGTCAAACGCGTCCTTGTTGAAAATGGTCAGCCTGTCGAGTACGGGGAACCGCTCATGATCATCGAATAGGCGCGCCCCATGTTCGATAAGATCCTCATCGCCAATCGCGGAGAGATCGCTCTTCGGATCGAGCGCGCCTGCAAAGAATTGGGCATCGCAACCGTCGCCGTCCATTCCACTGCGGATGCGGACGCCATGCATGTCCGCCTTGCAGACGAGAGTGTTTGCATCGGCCCGCCCGCCGCGAGCGAGAGTTATCTGAACATCCCCCGGCTTCTGGCGGCCTGCGAAATCACGGGCGCAGACGCGTTGCATCCAGGCTATGGGTTCCTGGCCGAGAACGCGCGGTTCGCCGAAATTCTCGAAGAGCACGGCGTCACCTTCATCGGGCCCACTCCCGACCATATCAGGATCATGGGCGATAAAATTCGCGCAAAGGAGACGGCAAAGAAGCTCGGCATCCCCGTTGTCCCCGGCTCTGGTGGAGCGGTCACCACTGATGAAGAGGCCATCCGAATAGCGCGCGACATCGGCTTCCCGGTCCTGGTCAAGGCCGCGGCGGGCGGCGGCGGACGCGGCATGAAGGTCGCGCGAACGGAGGCGGATTTGCCGATGGCGCTTTCGACGGCCCGCGCCGAGTCTAAAGCGGCTTTCGGCGACGACGCGCTTTACCTCGAACGCTATCTCATGCGCCCACGCCACATCGAGGTTCAGGTGATTGGAGATGGCCAAGGCAACGCCGTCCATCTCGGCGAACGCGATTGCTCCCTGCAACGCCGCCACCAGAAGATTATGGAGGAGACGCCGTCCCCCGCCTTGAATGAGGCGCAGCGCCGCGAGATTGGCGCGACGGTCGCCAAGGCCATGCGCGACTTGAATTATCGCAACGCCGGCACTGTCGAGTTCCTCTATGAGGATGGGGAATTTTTCTTCATCGAAATGAACACGAGGCTCCAGGTTGAGCATCCGGTTACCGAGATGGTTACCGGGATCGACCTCGTGATCGAACAGATTCAGATCGCGGCGGGTGCAGCCTTGAGCTTCAAGCAGGAAGACATCCGCTTCGAAGGCCACGCCATCGAGTGCCGCATCAACGCGGAAAACCCGACGACGTTCCGCCCCTCGCCCGGAAAGATCTCCTATTTCCATCCGCCCGGCGGGCTTGGCGTGCGCGTGGATTCCGGCGTCTACGCGGGCTACACGATCCCCGCCTACTACGACAGCCTGATCGGAAAGCTGATCGTTCACGGCAAGAACCGCAATGAGTGCCTCATGCGGCTGCGGCGGGCGCTGGGAGAGTTCGTCATCGACGGAATCGAGACGACGATACCCCTTTTCTCGTCGCTGATTTCAGCAGCCCGACATCGTCGACGGACTTTATGACATTCATTGGCTCGAAAATTATCTCCAAAAGCATTAGATTAGGGGTTAGTGAAAACCATAGAAGGCAAGCCCGCAGAAGATGGGATCGCCCTCCAGCCTTACGATTGAGATCACTCCTCAGGTGCTGCTTAAGGCCTACGCCTGCGGCATCTTCCCCATGGCCGAAAGCGCCGGCGATCCGACCCTCTATTGGATCGAGCCCGAACGCCGGGGTATTTTAGCCATCGAAAACGTGCACGTTCCCAAGCGGCTTGCGCGGGTGATCAAGCAGAACAAGTTCGAGGTTCGCGTCGATAGCGACTATGAGGGCGTTATCGACGGCTGCGCATCCTCGCGCGCGGGACGCCGCACCACCTGGATCAACAAGCGCATCCGCGAACTCTACGCCGAGCTCTTCGAAATGGGGTTTTGCCACACCGTAGAAAGCTGGCGGGACGGCAAGCTTGTCGGCGGTTTATACGGCGTGGCGCTTGGACGAGCCTTCTTCGGCGAGAGCATGTTCTCTTATGAGACGGACGCCAGCAAGGTTGCGCTCGTCCACCTTGTTGCGCGGCTCAGATACGGCGGCTTTTGCCTGCTCGACACGCAATTCGTCACCGACCACTTGCGGCAGTTCGGCGCGCAGGAAATCAGCCGCGCGGCTTTTCACCGCCGCCTGGAGCAGGCGCTTCAGGGCCTTGGCGAGTTCGGGCGTCTCCCAAGCGACGTGTCTGCCTCAGGGATTTTGCAGCTTGTCAGCCAGACATCGAAGGTTGGGTGTTCAACGGCGTGAAGGCCGGGGCTTTCGGCGAAGGTCCAGCCAGTGAAAACGCGCCGGGACGAGCCATCCAGCAGCAATTCGTCAACCTCTATGAAGGCGCTCGTCAGCGGATTTTCGGTCGGTGGACGCGTGTAACAAGCCCTCGCCGTCACCTTGAGCACGCCGAACGTCACGGTTTGCCCCATCTTGATTTCGAGCGGGGAAACGCGGCCAGTAACCTTGTCGAGCGCGGCGAACACAGCGACGGCGTTCGTGATTCGCTCAGCATGAGCGACGAGTGAGCCGCCAAACAGCGCTGCGATGAACGCGATTGAAATCGAAAGTGCAAGCTTTCGCGCATTCATGGCGCATTCCGATAACATCGTTGAGTTGGAGGCACTGGCTGGACCCTAGCCGCCAGATATCAATGCCACAAGCTTTTTGACTAAGTGTGGCAAGACGTGCCGCGATATGGAGCGGTCTATGCGGCGAAAGTCTGGCAAGGCGTGAAGCGGGAGTACGCCCCGCGCCTGCAACTCAAAGGAGCGCCCGCGCGCCTTGTCGGGCGCGACGAACAAAGCGGCCAAAGGCGCGAACAAGGCTCCGATCATCGCATTTCGAAGCTTGGTCCATTCTTCATGGTCCGGAACGTAATCGAGTAGCGCAGTTTCTCGACCGCAGGAATGCTGTGTTGCCAGTCCCAACGGGCCGACCCCCTGAGAACATAGGCCGACCGCGGGTCCAGAACGACCGAAGCGCGATCCCACCATGGGCCGCTCTTCCGCCGGACCCGGAATGTGCACGGAGAAGCAAGCGAAACGCCGATGATCTCGCCGAAGATCCAGCGATCCCTGTGCCAGCCAATCGCGGCGCCGGGCGAGTACTCTGTGACCATGGCTTGCTCAATTTGCGCCGCTGCTATTCCTACCGCCTGCGCGGCGCGCTCACGAAAAGGAAGAAGGAACGCAGGGATGTCGGCGGCGCGTTTGAGCTTGCCGTCATTGAAGTCGTATCGCCAGCCGAAGGAAACGACGCGACGGTTTCCCAAATATCCTAGAAATTCGAAGGGCTTGAACTCAAGCTCGGAGATCGCCTCCAAAAGCGCCGCCTCCTCCTCCTTCGATAAGAAATCGCCCTGGTAGCGAAAGCCTTCGGGCATCAACAGGCCGGATCGACCGCGGGATGAGTTGGCTGTTCCCCTCTGCGCCCGGCCGCGCCCTGCTTCCGCCGCGCTTTCACCAGCGCGCCCGTCTCCGCTTCCATGCGCGACCTCGCATCGCGTAGGCCTAAAGCGCCGTGGTGCGCTTAATCGGACGCGGTCCTCGGTAGGCTTTTTTGCATGCACATTGCACCTCACTCTTGGGTTCCCGCTTGCGATTGCGACACGGATTTTCTTGAGTTACGATTGTAGGAAATAGCGCCTTGCCGGGAAGTTAACAAATAAGTCATTGATATTACAATGAAATTTATGGAAAGGACGGCGCTCCCGGCGCGCGCGCCGGGTGAGAGGTGGTTAACAAGGGAAACTGAGATTATATTTAACGGACTTTTCAGCGCCCACTTAATGCCGAAATTCCGGCATTAAATTCTATTTAATGGACCCGTTGGCGGTGAAAAAGCTGTTCACTTTCAACGCGTTGGAACCGCCTGCCTACCGCCGCTCGTAGGCCTCGTTCTACGCCGGATAAATGAATGGTTAAGCCTAATCAAGCGTAAATTGGACCGAAAATAAATCGGCGCGCTTCCCGTTAACCAGTTTCAGATTAACGCTCGGCGCCCGAACGAACCGTTAACCACCAGACCTAGCGCGGGCGCCAACGGAAACGGCAGCGGCCAAAGGGTGAGAAGCAGTCCTGCATCCAGAGCGTGTCGAAACTATCCGGAATCCTCTTGTTGTCATGGCCCCCCTCCGAGGCGGCCCACCAGGATAATATTTTCCGATCTTATGGATTTCAATACTGGATGGCGGGTCAAGCCCGGCCGTGACATAGGTTCCAGCTACTCGCAACCGGACGCGGGCACGCGGTTAAGCTTGCGTCGCTCTGTGGTCGCCGCGCCAGCGTGTTCTGGCTCAGCTGTTCCGTCATATCCGGTGATGAGGCGAGCCCCGCTTTGATACGTGGCCCAGTTCCAGAGCCAGCTGAACGCAACGGCAAAGCGATTTCTCAAGCCGATCAGGAAGTAGATATGCGCGACGCCCCAGAAAATCCAGCCAACGAAGCCTGTTAGCGTTATCGAACCCACCTTCACGACGGCGGCCTTGCGGCCGATCGTGGCGAGGTCGCCTTCGTGCCTATACCGGAAGGGGCCGATTTCCTTGCCACGCAGCGCGGCGGCGATTTTTCGGCCCGCATATTGCCCCATCTGCTTGGCGGCTGGCGCAATGCCTGGCACGAGCGCGCCATCCCGCCATGGCGCCGCCGCCGTGTCGCCGATCGCGACTATGTTCGGAAACCCCGGCGCCGAGAGATCGTCGTTCACTTCGATGCGGCCGGCCCTGTCAGCCTTGACGCCAAGCCATTCAGCGGCGGGCGACGCCACCACGCCGGCAGCCCAGATGATCGTGGCCGCATCGATCCGGCCCTTTGCGGTATCCACTCCCTTTTCGTGACATGCGGTTACCGGGGTATTCGTCCGCACCTCGACGCCCATGCCCGCCAGCGCTTTTTCAGCGTAAGCGCTCAAGTTTTCGGGCAGCGCGGGAAGAATGCGCGGACCCGCCTCGAGAAGGATGATGTGAGCGTCGCCGGTATTGATATGCCGAAACTCCGGATGAAGGGATTCGCGCGCGATCATCGCGATCGCTCCCGCCATTTCGACACCCGTCGGGCCGCCGCCTACGATGGCGAAAGTGAGAAGCGCCTTGCGTTCCTTGTCGGCGCGGGCAAGCTCGGCCTTTTCGAAGGCCAGCAGCGTGTCGCGACGGATGGTTGTGGCATCCTCGATGGTCTTCAGACCGGGCGCGACCGCCTCCCATTCGTCATGGCCAAAATAGGAGTGCGTTGCTCCCGTCGCGAGAATGAGAAAATCGAAAGGAAAAACCCCGGAGTCGGTGAAGACGAGGCGCCTCTTCGGATCGACCCCTGTCACATCGGCCATCAAAACCGTGACGTTGCTCTGCCGCCGGAAGAGGGTGCGGATCGGCCAGGCGATGTCCGCCGGGGAAAGCGTGGCCGTCGCGACCTGATAAAGGAGAGGCTGAAAGCAGTGGTAATTGTGCCGGTCGATGATGGTGATGTCGACGGGTGCATCGCGCAGGGCTGTCGCGGCGTCCAAGCCGCCGAAACCGGCCCCAACGATCACGACCTTTGGCAAGGAAGGCCGGCCGCCAGACTGCTCAAGGGTTCCCGCGCCGTCATGCTTGGAGTTGGCTTTCATCGCGCGCCTCTTTCTGAAGAGACAATTCGATGGGTAACGCCCGATCGATCAAAGCGTTGCCGCCTGTGAACCTGGGATCAGCCTGATCCGCTGTGTGGTTAACGCAACAGGTTAACAGCCGCGTTCGCCAAGGCACGCATTTTGGCTACCATTGGGAGCGGCATTCCTTTACAAGCTCTGGGTGGTAAGAACAGTGTCGAGTACACGTGTGTAGACAGGTGGCGTAACGTATGTCGGATTTGTCTTTGTTCCCGTCCCGATTTGACTATGCGTGCAGAGCCAAGAGAATGTCTCCGAGGGAAGTGGCAGAACGGGCCGGTCTTCCTTCAGACGCTGGCCGGGATCTCGCCGTAACGGCAATTCATCTTCCCCTATATCGGCTGTGCTATGTGGCTGACGCGCTTGACGTAAGCCTCGACTGGCTGCTTGGCCGGGTGCCCGAAGCTCCGCGATACGCCGAGGCGGCGCAGGTTTGGCGCTAGGGTCTTTATGGTTTTGCCTTCGCCGCTTCATAAAACACAATGGCGGCGGCGTTGGAGATATTCAGGCTCTTGATGGGCCCAGGCGCCGAAAGGGCGTAAACGGCGTCGCATCTTTCGCGGACGAGACGCCGTAAGCCCCTATCTTCGGCGCCAAAAACAAAAACGGCGCGGGGTGATGCCGAGGCGGACCGCTCAAAGCGGTCCGCCTCTTCCGAAGTCGAAGCCGAGACACTGAAAACCGCATTCCTTCAGCCGTTCGAGAGCACGGGAGAGATTGACCGTGGAAATCACAGGCACATGGTCGAGCGCCCCCGACGCGACCTTCGCCAGCGTCCCCGAGAGCGAAGGGCTATGCCGGTCCTGGACGATCACAGCCGCGACGCCGAAAGCGGCGGCGGATCGCAAGACCGCCCCCACGTTGTGCGGGTCGGTGACCTGATCGAGCATCGCAAGCCTGGCTGGCGCATCTTCGGGGAAGCTATCGAGGAATTCTTCAAGACTTGGCTGGGCAAGCGGCTCGACGTGAAGGATAGCGCCCTGATGCACCGCTCCGGCGCCCACGAGCGCGTCGAGATCGGGGGGAAGAAGCGAGGTGACCGGCGCCTTCCTTGTTGCGATCAGGGGCGCAAGCTTGGCAGCGGCATTATCCGTGAGATAGGCCTGGAGGATGATCCGCTTTGGATTGGATAAGGCGGCTTCCGCCGCGTGCAGTCCGAACAGGACCTGCTCGGATGGAAGGGGCGCAAGCTTGGATCGCTGCCCTTGGACGCCGTGCGGCGCGCTTCCGAGCGAACGCTGAAACTCCCTTTTTCTTAATTTGGGGCGCACCATGAATGCCTATCAGCTAGAGAAGGCCAAGCTGCCGCGGCAGCCGAACGAAAGTGGCAAGCAACAGAAAGCCGAGCGTTATCAGCAGCCACGGCAGAACCGCGATTGTCAACTCCCCAATTCCCATTTTCGTAATGCCCGACGCCACGTAAAGGTTCAGGCCAACCTCCATATTCACCGCCATCTGCATGCCGAGGTGGACGGGATGCACGCCGAGCGCGGCTGCGACCGGAAAGGAGCATCGGCGCCACGAAGCTCAGGCCCTGCGTCACCACCCAGCTCGCCATCTGCTGGGGATCTCACCGACCCGATGTCGCCAGCGTCAATTCATCGCTGCGCCGGTCGTTTGATAGATGCTCTGTAAGAGTTCTTTGCCGACCCGGCTCTCCATCTCCTTATGAACGGGCTTGAGCGCGTCGATCCAGGCCTGCCGCTCCCTGGCAGTGAGCGTGTGGAACTCGGTTTTGCCTGACTTCTTCATCGCCTCGAGCGCGTCTTTGTTTTCCTTTTCGGCTATCGCATTCGCGTATTCCGTGGCCTCGTCAAGCGCCTGTTCAAGCTTGGAACGGATGTCGGCGGGCAGGTCATTCCAAAACTTCTTATTCACGATAACGACATAGCCGAGATACCCGTGATTGGTGAGGGTCGCGTACTTTTGAACCTCATGCATTTTCTGCGTGTACATATTCGACGGCGGGTTCTCGGTCCCATCCACGACGCCGGTCTGCAGAGCCTGATACACCTCGGAAAACGCCAGGACTTGCGGCGCCGCTCCGAGGTCCTTCATTTGCGCCTCGAGAACCTTCGAGGATTGGATGCGCATCTTGAGCCCAAGCATGTCGCCGGGCGTATTGAGAGGCCTGTTCGCGGACATGATCTTGAAGCCGTTATCCCAGAAGGCGAGGCCGATGATGCCCTTGTTCTGAAGCTTCTGAAGCAACTCTTTTCCGAGCGGCCCATTCGTCACTTTTCGCAGCGCTTCCTTGTCTGGAAAAATATAGGGCAGATCAAAGACTTCGTATTCCTTCACCCCAAGCGGGCCAAATTTGGACATGGTCGGCGCAAGCATCTGCACCGCGCCAAGCTGCAGTGCTTCGACTTCTTCCCTGTCCTTGTAAAGCTGCGAGTTGGGATAGACCTCGACCCTGACCTTCCCATCCGTGTACGTCTCGGCAAGCTCCTTGAACCTGATGGCGCCCTTCCCCTTGGGCGTATCCGGCGCGACGACGTGGCTGAACTTGATGATGATCGGAGCCTGAGCCTGGCCGGCAAAGGGAAACAACGCTGCGGTCGCCATGGCCACCGCAGCAACAATGAGCCTGAATGCTGTCATCGGGAGGCTCTTTCTTCAATTAATAGAAGCTTCAGGAAAGCAGAGTCCCTCGCGTTTCACCACCCTTCAATTATCGGCGCGCTGTCGCACACTCGGGCGAGCCGCCGTCTCCGTCACCTCAAAGAGAGGGGTCATGGTCCGGACGCCCTTCCCAGTGTCAGCCGCAAAGCCGAGATGCTCTTCGATCCCGAAAGCGTCTTCGGTGGTGCGCAGAAGCGAGTAATGGTTGTAGGGCGTTGGGTCCTCCACATGCCGCGGACCGTGATTGGTTACGACGATGGTTGGAATGTGCCCACCGCCGAAATTTGCTTTCGAGTTGGGGGCCGAGCCGCAACAACCCTGCTTTCCCGGCGAACGGTACGAATCCTCGTCCCAGGTGATGACGATGGCCACGTTTCGGTTGCCCGCCCATACCGGCGAAGCCATGATCTCGTCGACGACGCCGCCAATGGCCTTGTCGCCTCGCTGAATCAAGGCCGCAATCCTTTCCGGATCCCGGCCCTCGACGCCACAGTCAGGGGGCGGAGTGGGCTGCGCCCTGTAGAGACCGTGCATGTCGTTGCACTGATTCAGAATAATGTGCGCGTAATTGGGGAGCGCGCCTGCGGCGAGGTCTGCGCGAAGCTGATCGAGCGGAACGATCCGTTCGGCGATTTTCGGGTCTTGCCGTACCCGTTCGAAATTCACGAACCCGTTGTGCTTGGACGCATAGAGATAGTTGGGACGGCTGGGATCGGGGTTTTCCTCGCTCGGGTTGAAGATCGCGAGTGAGCCCGGCCCAGGCAAATCCTCGAAATAGCCTTTCCAGGTCAGTTTCGCATCCGCAAGCTGGTCCATCAGGCTCCGCGCGGCTATGGAGTGGGGAGCATAGCTCGGGTAAAACGCATAAGGACAAGCGGCGGAAACCTTCAACGGCTCGCAGCTCCAGGGATCGTCGTCATTGATGCCGAAGGTGTCGCCGCCAAGTATTGCGATATAGTTCCCCTCGCTGGGATGGACCTCGCCGTAAAAATTGGTCGCGAGGCCATATTCCTTAGCGAGCTTGTTCAGACGCGGCGCGTTTTCGCTGCCGATGATCTGCTCGTAATTCTTGTTCTCCACCACGATGACAACGATGTGGTCGTAGCGCGGCATCTCCCCCGCGGCTGCGCTCGCAGCGCAGCACAGCGCGATAGCAGCGCCGAGACTCATTCTGAACGGCGTCATTGTCTCACCCCCGAAGAACGCTTCAGCGGCTCCCCTATAGCAAGCCGCCTGGGGTGCTGGGAAGGGCGCCGGAAAAAGTTCTTTTCCGGCGATCACCGCAATCTGGAGCGGACGCAGTCTCGCTCCGCTCGTTAAGGATCAGAATGGATAGCGCAAGACCGCAGCGAGTTGGCCGCCCACCGGCAGATCGGCGCTTCGCGCGGCGATCACCCGCGCGCCCGATTGAAGGGCGCGGCGAACCACCTCGTCGATGACATTGTAATTTATTGCGTCGGGATTTGCGTCGAAGGTGACAGCGCCATCCTCCTCGGAGATGAACCCCGAGACGTCAGCGTCCATGTCTACCAAGAGCGTGTCCACCGCCCCAAAAGTTGCGGCGCGCGCGGCCTGCGCGACGTCCGAGGTCGCGCGTCCCTGCGCCTCGCGCGTTGCATAAAGCGCCTTGAAGGCCTGAATCTCCCCGGCGTAGATCTTGTCAAGGATCTGGCGGGCCTCCGCCGCCAGGACGTGGTCGGGTGTATGGTCGGCGCTCCCGGCGATCACATCCCTCGCGGTGTGCGGATAGGTGCTGACGCGCCGATAGATCGAGGCCATCGGCTCAGCCGCCGCGATGATGAGCGGCGCCTCATGAGCCGCGAGCGTCCCGCGCAGCGCGCTGTCCACCTTGCGCGCATAGCGGGTCAAGAGCGCGGATTCGCTCGAATTCTTCCGGCCCCGCCATGCCGCCAGGCCGCTCCAGATGGCTGCGCTTGCCCAGCGCCTGATAGAAGTCCTTGGGCAGGTCGTGGACGGAGACCGGAACGGGCGGCAAGTCCGCCGTCACCTCGATGAGCCGCGTTGAGCCGATGCCGATCGCCAGCACGAAAGCCTCATGCGGAAAGGTGATGGAGCGGATCAACGGGCTCAGGTGAAAGCGGTCGGAGACCTCGACCTGGTTGGTGAGCCTGTTTGGCAGCCGGAAAGTGTGAACGCTGTCGGCTGTCGCCAGGATCGCGAGACTGTGCGCCTGATGCGTCCAGAACGAGTCGTCGTCGATCAACTCCGCGACATGCCCCTCGATCGCGCCGACCGCGCGCTTGTCCATCTCTGCCGCTTGCATCTGCGCGGCCGCCTCCTTGAGGAGGTTCTTGAGCTCAATACGGTCCGCCTTCGTATCCTGAGTGAGCGGCGTGGTGCGAAGGTAAATCGAGACCGTCGGAGAGCCTCGATGCCGCCCGAGCAAGTCGATTTGGGCGCGTGTCGGCAGATCAATGTGAAGCACGACTGTTCTCCCACCATTTCGTGTCCTGCACATTTGGGGGAGGGCTGATTTAGCAACAAGGTCTTAGTCGGCGCTGAGCATCTCAAGAAGGCTTTCGCGGATGTGGCGCCTGGCCTCCTCGGTCGTAACCTTCTTCCGGGACGAATCCGTAACATAGAACACGTCCACGGCCTTCTCGCCGAAGGTTGCGATATGGGCGGAGGATATGTCGAGGCCGAGATCACTCAAGACGCGCGACACGTCGAACAGAAGGCCGGGTCTGTCGAGAGCCTGAACTTCGACCACCGTGGAATCCTGCGAACCCGCATTGTCGATCACAACGTCGGGCGGCACCGTAAAGGCCCCCAGACGCGGCTTGGGACGGCTCGAGCGAACCTTCTGTCCGTCGACGGAGCGCGCGCCGGACACGACGTCCCCGATGACACGCGCGATTTTTTGCGTCTGAACGATTTCTTCGTTGTCCTGGTAATAGCTGCGGTTGAATAAAAGCGTATCCAACGCGAGCCCATCGCGGGTCGTCGAGATCTGCGCCGACGCGATGTTCGCTCCCGCAGCGGCGCATGCTCCCGTGCACTGCATCAGCAGCCGCGGATGATCCGTCGTCACGAATGTAAGCTCCGGAATAGGGTGGGTGATATCGCAGCACCTGACATCGAATGCGAACGCGAACGGAGCCTCCTCGGCCTCGAAGCGGCGGATGAGATGCGCGTGTTGCACCTGGCGGTCTGTATCGGTCCTCAGCCAATAGTCGGGCTCGTGACGCTCGATGAAGTGCTCCACCTCCTGCGCTGGCCAATCTCGAAGCGCCTCCCGCAAGCAGATCTTCGCATCGGTGATCCGCGCCTGCCGCGGCGCCTTCGTGTGGCCGCCCGCCAAGAGTGGCTCGGTGTCATAGTATAGGGACCGCAGAAGCTGGCCTTTCCACCCGTTCCATGTGTAAGGACCGACCGCGCGGATATCCGCCACCGTGAGCAGAAGCAGAAGTTTGAGCCTTTCCGGGCTTTGCACGATGTCGGCGAAATTCCTTATTGTTTGCGGGTCGGAAATATCGCGGTGCTGTGCGGTCTGGCTCATGACAAGGTGATGCTGGACGAGCCACGCCGCCGTTTCCGCTTCGGCGGGCGAAAGCCCGAGCCGCAAAGCAAGCGCCCGCGTCATCGCGGCGCCGACGATGCTGTGGTCGCCTTCGACCGCTTTGGCGACGTCGTGCATCAGAAGAGCGAGATAAAGGGCGCGGCGATTTTGAATGTCCCCGATGATCTCCGTCGAGAGCGGAAGCTCCTCTCCGAGGCCGCCCTTCTCGATCTGGGCAAGAATGCCGATCGCCCGGATGGTGTGTTCGTCGATGGTATAGTGATGATACATGTTGAATTGCATCATCGCGACGACGCGGCCGAAGTCGGGGATGAACCGGCCAAGAACACCGGCCTCGTTCATGTACCTGAGAGAGGTCTCAGGCGCGTTTCGCGAAGTCAGAAGATCGAGAAAAAGCTGATTCGCCTCCGGGTTCGCCCGGATGGAGTCGTCAATCAGTTTCAGGGACAACCGTATGAGCCGCAGCGCTTCGGGGTGCAAGAGCAGGTTGTTGCGCTCGGCCTCGACGAAAAAGCGGATGAGGTTCAGCGGATCTTTTTGGAAGACATCCGGCTGCTTTACATTCAACCGGCCATTGTCGAAACGGAAGGCGGTCGTGGCGGCGAGCTTGGCGCGCGAACTCCAGGGAAGCACGCCGTAGAAATCACTCAAAGTTGGCACCGTCTTGAGCTGCCTCAATTCAAGGCTTGAGCAGACCGTACGCGTAAGGTCGCCGACATCCTTCGCGATCAGGAAGTAGTGCTTCATGAACCGCTCGACGCCGAGAAGCCCCTTGCGGTCGCGATAATGCAGGCGGTGCGCCATCTCGGGCTGAACATCAAACGATATCCTCTCCTCCGGCTTCCCCGTCAGGAAATGAAGGTGGCAGCGTATCCTCCAGAGGAAGGCTTCGCAGCGCCGGAAGGTCGCGATCTCCTCCGGCGTGAAGACCTTGGTCTCGGCTTGGCCGTTTTTGCCCGGGTTGAGGTAGGCGGCCAGCCAGTGGAGCATATTGAGGTCGCGCAAGCCGCCTTTGCCTTCCTTGATGTTTGGCTCGACCCTGTACCGCGACACGCCCGCCCGCTTCAGCCGCTCTTCGCGCTCCTCAAGCTTCGCCGCGATGAAGTCGCGCTGCGAGCCCTGCACGACGTTGGCAATGAAGCGCTGCCATAGCTCGCGGAACAGCGCGCCTTCGCCGTAGAGGAGCCGCGCATCGAGCAGAGCGGTCCTTATCGTCATGTCTTCCTTAGCGGCCTTCAAGGTCTGGTCGACGGAGCGGGTGGCATGGCCAACCTTGAAGCCAAGGTCCCAAAGGAAATAGAGAACGGATTCGACGATGCTTTCGCCCCAGGCCGTTTGCTTATAGGGGAGCAAAAACAAGAGATCGATATCGGATGACGGCGCCAGCATTCCGCGGCCATATCCGCCTGTCGCGACGATCGCCATATGCTCCGCCGCCGACGGGTTTTGAGCGCGATACAAATGCTTGGTGGAGTAATCGTAAATGAGCTTGATCAGCTCGTCCTGAAACGCGGCAAGGGCCGACGCGCAAGCCCGGCCGTCGCCCGTGCGCAAGAGAAGCGCCTGCGCCTCATTGCGAGCATTCTGCTTCAGCTCTTTGAGCCGGCGGACGACGCGCGCTCTGAGTTGCGAAGGACTGTCCAACCCTTCCCGCCAATAACCGGAGAACTCCTCGCGAAGCTCAGCCGGGTCGAAATAGGGCGGGGTGGGAAAGTTGATCTGATCCATTGGGCCTGTCTTTGCCGTTTCCACCACAACTTACAATATTGTGAGGCTTCGGCCTATCTGCACGTGGCCGCGGCGTCTCAGGGCAACGGATAGTCGCCTTTAAGGATCAACTCAACACGACTTTGCGCCCAAATGGCGCTACGGCAGCCTCGTCAGCTTCCGGGACCGCCCAGATCACAGGCCAGCGCGGACGATAACGGGCGGGTCCATCAAGGTCTGTCAGAACAACCGTGATATCGGGCCGATGCTTCTCAGCTTCCATGAGGAGCGGAGTGAAGTCCGTGTCGCCGCGGCCCATGAACGCGATCTCGCGGAGGTTGGAAACGCCGGGTTCGTAGCGGGCCACCTTGCGGACGCGGTCGTCGCCAATGATGAGAACGAGACTGGCCTCCTGGCGGCGCGTGATCGCCTCGATCTGAAGGGCGAAACGATCCAGAAGTTTGTCATCGACCGATCCCGAAACATCGACGATCACGACAAGCCGGGGGGTAGGCTTAGCCAGACTAAACCCCGGTTCAAAGGGCATGTGCCTGTCGCCGCAGCGTCCCTGATTCGCGATGTAGGACCGCGCAGGCCGTGACCAGGATATGTCCACCTTCTTGGAAAGGCTGCGCGCCAATTGCGTGCGAAGAACCTGCTCCCAGGGTGTGCGCACCTTCGGCAGGTCGGCAAGCAAGGCGCGCAGCATGGAGTGCAGCCCATCGCTTGCATGGCTGCGCTGCACGCGCTCGCTCCAAAGAAGCGCTTGCTGAGCTTCGGCTTCGGGAGGCGCGTTCGGATCGGGCGTCGGAACCAGGTCCATAAGGATGTCGGCGCCCATCTTTTTCGCGCGCGACGATTTCGGGCCGTTCTTCCGGTCCTCTATCTGCTTCGAGGCCGAGACCTGCTCGTTCTTGTCGCTGCCGCTCTCGCTTTGTTCGGAGCCGCCGCTTTGCTGGCGCTTCTTATCACTCTTGCCGCTTTGGGTGTTGTCTTCCCGGTCGTCCATCGTCCGGTAAAGCCGTTCCACGTCCCATTGAAGCAGCGCCGTTTGCGCATCCATTTTGGTTCCAAGCGTCGTCCAGAGAAGGTCCTCAAGGAGAATCGCACCGCGAGGAAGGCGCAGCCAGCTCAAATGCGACAGCGAGCTGTTGACGATGGCGTCTGCGCAGATGTTGTAGAGCTTGAGGTCCACATCGCCGAGCAGCTGCTTCAGTTCGAGGTAGCGATGCGGATGGCGCAGAGCGATATGCAGCACCTCATGGGCGACCAGACCGATCTGCTCGGGGAGTGGGAGCGCCTCGAAGCTCGGCCCATAAAAGAGAGTGTTTCCGTCTGTCGTCACGGCCGGCGCATCGGAGGTCGGCGGATGGTCGTGGTGCTTCACCCAAAGAGCGAGCCCGCCGGTCGAAGGGGCAAACTCCACCATGCGCTGGATTGCGCGAGTGCCACGATGGTCGTTCGGCATTCGCGCATCAGGCATATTGCTCTTCCCCGTGGCGTTGATCGGCGTAGCGGCGGTAGGACGGGCTGTCGAGGATGGCGCCCTCAAGCCCATGGGTCAGCGCCTTTTGCATCAGGAGCTCCATGGCGAGCGTCTGCACCTCGCGCAGCGGGAGGCGCGCGTCGCTGCGGACTTCCGGCAACTGTTCGACGATCTCCAGCGCGCGTGCGACAGTGGCGTCGTCGACGCAGGCGGCAAGCAGCCCATAGGTCATGCCATAAAGGCCGTCCAGCGTCCGGGGAAGCAACGCAGCGGTGTCCTTGCCGGCGCGCGCAGCAAGCAGGCGCACAACATCGACGCTGGCCTGTATTTCCCGCAGCACGCCGAAGAACTCGGCGGCATTGGCCGCACCGATGCGGCCCTGGACGAAAAGACGCTTCACTTGCTCGGACATGTCGGACTTCAACACATTCGAAATGTCCTCCCAGCCCCGCGGGCTGGCGCCCACGAGATGGTCGTTGGCAAGCTGCACCTGGGTGTCGTCGAGCTTGTCGGGACGCACCTTGAGGTAGGCCATGACCTCCGGCGCAAAGTCGAACGCCATCGCATGCTCAAGGAAAGCATCGATCACCGTCTGGACATGGAAATGGAACATCCGATCGGCGAGCGCCGTGCCCATGTCGTGGCAGACGGCGCCATGGAAGCTGGCGTTGCCGGCAGCCACCACCTGCCAGCCATCGGGGAGCTGGTAGTGTCCGACGCGGCGGTCGAGGATGAGGGAATAGGCCGAGATTTGCAGGCGCTGGTCCGCGGCGGTCAACTCGTCGAGGAAGAGAATGCCCTCCTTGTCATCCGCCGAAGGGAGAAATTCCGGCGGAAACCACACGGTTTTTTCAAGCTTGTCATCGGCGTAGATGGCGCCCCGAATGTCGACCGGCTCGATGGTGGTGAGGCGCAGGTCGATTAGAGGGACGCCAAAATGCATGGCGACCTGGCGCACGATGGAAGACTTGCCCACCCCTCTCGTTCCCCAGAGCATCGACGCGCGCCGCCGCAAGATCGGATCGGCAAATTGCTCGATCAGGGCGGATTTCGCCGTCGCGATAGAGACGGGCGGGACATTCATCGGGTTACCTGACATTCGTCACCATGTTGCTTGATTAATATGTGGGCGGAGCGCAGAGCAATTTTGGAATGATCAGGGAGTGGCTTCGGCCAAGGGCGCTGACTCCCGCCACGCCGGCGCGCTCAAGCGCCTCGGAAATGGCGGAACCTCAATCACAGGGAGCTTCCGCATACAGAAAAAGGTGAACATCAGGAATCCGGGAAGGTTCATCATCATCATTCGGATCGGGGAGTCTTCCGCAAGCTGCAGACGTGACGAAGCGGCAGCAGCCGCAATCAAGCCAAGGCTGACTAACAGCGGTATGGATCGCCGCAAGGCGACGCCCCAGCGGGCCCCGGTGAGGCGCTCGTGGAAACGAGCAGGGGCTTCAGCGAAGGTCTGAACAAGGTGGTCCACCATAGTTTCCAGCTTGTGCTCCGCGCGATTGCTGCGGTCTGGTTCCCTGCCTCTCAGGCGCAGGCTGCTCTTCCAACTGTCCTTCCTGCGCTGGATAAGTCCCCAATCCCAGCCAAGCACCGCGAGCAAATCGTCTGGAACGGCTTTATATTCTCCGGCAGTGGGCTTGATTTCGATGACGGCCTCCGGATCGGCCCTGAAGGTTGGCGCGGTAGCGGTGACGAGAAGGTCTTCGACATGCGCCGACATCTTCGTAAGGACTTTCTGCACGACCGGGCTGCCCTCTCGCGTGAAGCCGCTGACCCTGATGAGGCGATAGCTTTTCGCAATTTCGTATCCTGGCCCAAAACGGAATTGCGCTTCAGGCGCGATGGAGTCCACGCATGCCAGGAGGTCCGCCGGGTCCGTTCCCTCGACTTCCAGCCTTGCCTCAAGCTTCTGCTCGGAGCTATTCACGCAGGTGAGCGTCCGTGTCAGTCGATAAGTCTTACCTTCGCGGTTATCGAGTTGCAGCGTCTCGCTGAGGTCCACGGCGCTTGCCGTATCAAACGCGCGTTCAACGGGCTTGAAAACGAGTTTCCGCTCTAACCTGTTGGTTGCCCCCAAATCTGGGTGATGGCCTTGGCGAGTAAAAGGCTCCACCAGAGTGAGAATTTCATGATGTGTTAGAGGATGCGATGGCAACGTTTTACTCCAGCTAGCGAATTTCGGCGTTCGATCTAGATTCGATCTAATTCCGCGTTGCCCCCGCTTCGGGTTCTTCAAGGCGAGGTTTTCGGATGATTTAGCTTCAATTAGATCGCCGTCATTCTAACGACTTTTAATCCCTGTTCGTAGCCAGTGGTTCCTCAGTTACCTGCTCGACCGCGGTAATATCCGGTTAATTTAACGTGATCAGCAAGCGCGGGGGCCACGCCTCAATTCTGGCACGCAGTATTCCAGAATGTCAATTTGTCGCATTTCAGGTGGGAGAGTTGGCTTTCGCAGAGTCTTACGCCGTGGGAATTGTGGCGCGGACTACAAGGAGCCGATCGGCGGCAGGACTGGCCGTCCGGATGCGCTCGCGGGCACAGAAAGTGCGATGGCGCAGCCTTAATCCGCGGCCGAAGATAGCGGCCGGGCGACAGAACTCCAGCGGTTTCCGCTCGGCGGCGACGCCCCAGATTGCCTGGACGATAGCAGCAAAGATCATCAAGCCCGAGCCAAGAAGGTAGCCTTCGAAGACGCTGGCGCGCACGCCGGTCTCGATCAGGCTTCCGAGCAGATAGGGCGCGCCCGCCCCGCCGATTGCCGTCCCGAGTGCGTAAAATATGGCGATAGCGAGCGCTCGGATCTCGACGGGGAAGACCTCGCTCACGGTGAGATAGGCGCTGCCGGCGGCGGGCGATGCGAAGAAGAAAATCAACGCCCAGGCGATGGTTTGCCCCGTCGCGCTCAACTGGTCCTGCACGAACAGCCAGCCGCTGACCGCAAGCAGAACACCGGAAACCGCATAGGTGAAGGCGATCATCGGCTTGCGGCCCAAGGAGTCGAACAGGGGGCCGAGAATCAACGGCCCAAGCACATTGGCCAGCGCAAACGGCAGAATGTACCAGCCCACATCATGGACCGGGACGTTATAGAACTTCGTCAGGACGAGCGCGTAGGTGAAGAAGATCGCATTGTAGAAAAACGCCTGCGTCGCCATTAGCGTAAGAGCAACCAAGGCCCGCGTCCGGTAGGTCACGAAGATCGTCTTGAACACTTCCGCGAGCGATGTATGCGTCCGCGGATGCACGCGCATGGGCTTGAGCTCGGATGCGTCCTGGAATTTTGCGCCGTGCTTTCGGAAGCCAGCCTCGATATCGCCGACCACCTTTTCAGCTTCTTCCTCGCGCCCATGAATGACGAGCCAGCGCGGACTCTCGGGCAGGAATGAACGCAGAACGAGAATGCCGAGGCTGAGAACCGCGCCGATGAAAAAGCCGAGCCGCCAGCCGATTTCCGGGTTTATGTTCGCCGGGTCGAGAAGCACGATCGAACTCACGGCGCCCAGTGCGCCGCCGAGCCAGAATGTTCCGCCAAGCGCCAGGTCCGTCCAGCCGCGGAATCGTGCCGGGATCATTTCCTGGATGGTGGAATTGACGGCGCTGTACTCGCCGCCGATGCCCGCGCCAGTTAAAAAGCGGAACAGGCAGAAGCTCACGAAGTCCCAGGAAAAAGCTGTCGCGGCCGCCGACAAGAGATACAGCCACAGCGTCACGAAGAACAAGAGACGCCGCCCGAGTCGGTCGGCGAGCCAGCCAAACACGAGTGCGCCGCTGACGGCTCCGGCAAGATAGAAGCTCGACGCGAGTCCGACTTCGGAATCGGTGAAGTGCAAGACGGGGCTTGCCTTGAGGGCGCCCGCCACCGAGCCTGCGAGTGTAACCTCCAGCCCGTCGAGAACCCAGGTGATGCCGAGCGCAACGATTACAAGCGTGTGGAACCGGCCCCAGGGCAAGCGGTCGAGGCGCGCCGGCGCATAAGTTTCGATAATAGCCGGCTGCGCCTTGGTTCTGTGTGGGATGTCCTGCATGGTCCGCCTTTCCAGGCTTCAAACCTGAGAAAGCGAAAACGCTCCCGATGCCACCGACCTCAAAAAATATGTATGTACACGGACTGTAACCGACCACTGAACCGTTCTCTTCATGAAATTGAAGAGTTACCTTCTTTATTTTTACAAACACATTGGAGCGATGCGCATGGGAAGCAGATATTCCGCTAATTCAGAGGAAGCGCAGGCGCTTGCTTTTATGGAAAAATACGGGCTCACCTTGCCCGACCTGCAAGGCTTTATCCTGGCGAACCTCATATGCCTGAAAGTCTTGGCAAGACATGCGAACCTTCCTCATATCGCTGAACGAATTCACTGCGTTATCAATGAGATTCAAGGCGAGGGGCGCTCGGATTGAAGCAGGCCGAGCCAGAACGGCTCTTGCTGGTGCGAAAAGAAGGGCGCAATCTGGCCGGCTTACGCCAAGCCGGGGGAATGCCGCAGCTGCTCTTCTTAACTTTTTGGTTACGAAGCCAATGGTAGCGCTTTAGTCGCGGGATTTACGCGCCTTCAACTCCGTGACTGAAAAGAGGCGGCTATGTTCATGTCATCGAAGCGGAACTTGGTTCGTGAGAACGAAGAGCTGAAGGCTCAGCTTGCTGCTCTGACGCAGCAAGGGCAAACCCCGCCGCGCCAGGGTTGGGGCCTCGGCTTGGAGCAGGGCAAGAATCACCTCGATCAT
>CAVXRT010000048.1:0-205385 GCA_963764115.1 uncultured Alphaproteobacteria bacterium | reverse complement strand
ACGCCCGTGGACGAGATCGAGCTCACCCTTTCTTGCGTCGTCCCTGCGCTTTTCCAGACCAACCTCGCCGGCTCCGGAACTAGGACGAGCCTGGAATTTTCCAGTCTGAACCCGAACGGCACAAAATCCGTGGTCATGCAGACGCGCGCAACCCAGGGCCACTGCCTTGAGTTTCGGTCCACGGCGGGCTCTCTCGTTCGCGAGGGAAGCCCCGCCAGCGAGCAGGCCACCATTCCGTTTGTTTTGGCCGTTGACGGCCAGACCTACACGCTTTCGAAGGGCACGGTGCTTCGCATTCAAGGCACGCCGGGGCAATCAAGCCATCTGCTGACGGTAAAGATTGGCGACACGACAAACAAACCGGCCGGCGCCTACAAGGCGGCCATCACGGTCCACATTGCACCCAGCCTGTAAGTCTAAAAGGAGGAGAAGAAAGTGCCTCAAACTCTGTCCCTTATGGCTCTTGTCGCCGGTATCTTCGCTGCAAGTCTTGAGCTTCCGGTTTTCTACAAGGCCAACCCGGATTACGTGAGAAGCATGACGACCGTGGCGGCGCTCAAGGAGTTCAAGGATGGCGACCTCATCAGCAATGAGGCCGCACGCATTCCTGCATCCCGCGACCAGATCGCCGTTAACATTCACATGAAAAAATCGAAAGAAACGGCTGCAGATGGGCTTCTTGCCAAGCAAGAGATCAACTACGCCTTGCGGCTTACGACCAGTTCGCAGTGCATGGAGTTGGAGCCTGGCTGTCTTCAGGTCAAGGAAAGGGAGGTCCTTAAAACGGTCTCAGTGAAGACACCGATCTGACCTGACCTTTATGTAAGCAGGTCTTAGCAAAATCAGGTCGATGTAATGTTGTTGCGTCTATGCGCTTTTGCGCTCTTCTCGTGTGCGCTTCCGGCGATGGCGTCCACAGACGTCATGCCGGAGCAGGAAGACAACTCCCCAGCGCCCACAGCCATTCTTCAAATGGCGCAGAAAGAAATGCCGCTGCCGGTTCTGAAAGTCGTGACGTGGCCCACGACAGGAGGAAGGCGACAAATCGCGATCGAAATGAGCACCGCTGGCCTGGCATGGGCCAAGAAGCCGGTAATGAATGTCTTGTTCCAGGCAAAAGATGAAAGCGTAGATGACCTCGAGGAAGCGCTCCACGCGGCATCTGCTGCCGTAAAAGAGTTTATCGAAGCAGCCAAAAACAATTCCGCCCTAAAAAGGCGCGATGGTATGGATTGATTGGTCTCACGTTGGAAGCGGCACACCTTTCGACAGCATTGTGCCCACAAGCATTGCCTTCTGACCGAGCTTGCGGAACGCCTGCAAACCGTCGCCAAAGCGCTAAAGAACTTCCCGCAGATCCGCCTCGATATCCAAGCAGCCAAGGCCCTTATATCCAGACGGCGCCCACCCGAAGGACCCCTTTATGGCCTTCAAGCCCAAAAACCAGGAGACGACAAATGATTACGCGAACGAGGCATAGAATCGCAGCTTCGATGTTCGCTGGCATTGGCGTGGCTGCCACCTCGGAGGCAGTTTTCGCTCAAGCGGCATCCGATTTTCACCGCCATCATCATGATCTGTCTGTCAGCGCAACGAGTATTCCCGTTTGTACGCTTTCGTCTCCAGCTGCCTCTGGGGCTTCCGTCAATGCTAGCTATGCAGCAAACACCATAACGCTGACACAGCTCATCGATCCAACGACGGCTCTTGTGAATCAGGCTTCCCTCACACTTCAGATCGTAAATGCGATGTGCAACAACAACGCGTGGCTCAGCCTTCGAAGCCAAAACGGTGGTTTGACATCGGCCAACTCAGCTGTTGCCTCTGGGTCTGGAGGATTTCTTGCCGTTATTCCTTACACGGTCGCGGCCACTTGGGGCGGCTTAAACCTCACCCTTGATACGAGCTCCGGGGTGAATGTCGCCAAGGCGCCAACCGGGGGCGCGAATTCGGGGAGCTTGAGCCTCAACGTTGTCACACAGAAAAGCGCTTTGCCCGTCGTCCAAGGGACCTATAGCGATGTGCTAACGGTCAAAGTCGGTGCTTCTTTTTAGCCAGATAAGGTGGATTCCTGCCCCAACCGCCCCGGTTGATTTCGACCACCAGGGCGTCCGCCGGCCGGTCATACGGGGCGACAGACGGCGCGATAGATCATCAAGCCCATATCCCCGCTCATCACGACCCAATCCGGCAACGATGAAGTCCTGTTTCTTAAGTTCGATCTTCTTCATTGCTAGCTTTGGCCGCCGGTTCGACGGCGACGACGATCCGTTGCATTGGAGGGAGCCGCTTTGCGTCTGCGAGGTGCATAAGTCGAATAACCGGCGAGCCCAAAGAGCGCCAGCACCATCGTCGATGAGTTCTGCATTGAGTTCCTGCCTTCCGAGTTGTGTGGCGACATACTGTTTGACTATGGTTACCGACAAGTTACCAACAAGGTTTGCGCGGTTGTCGAAAGTGGTTCCGCAGGTAACTGTGATGCTTTTGCCATCGCTCACGAGAAGGTTGCGTATCAGTTGCATTAGCGCTGCGTAGTCGTGATAACTTGCCTGGGGTTCCCCCAAACCGCAAGCCGAACTGCAGCATGTCCCAGGGTTTCCCGGGCGTAGCGCCATTTCGCCAGTTCATCACTCCAGGCGGCGTCGTGCTGCGGGCCGCGCCGCCGATCCGGCTCAGTTGTGTTGTGGAGCGTAGCTATGGACCCGTTCGACCAGGTCAGCCAGCGTTCGGAAGGCTCGAATTCCGGGCAGAACGCGGGCGTAGCCGTATCCTAATTCAAACTTATCCGATGAGGCGAACAACGGCTCGCCCGAGACCACGTCGACATAGATACCGGGTTCTTTATTATCCAGATATTCGCTGGTTCGTGGAGCCTCGGTGCCGCTTTGTTGCGTCACGCCATATTGTTCCGGCGACAGCTTGGAAATGGCTTCAGCGGTCTTGCGGTAGTTTCGCATCTCGTTCTCTATTTCATGGATCGCGGCCTGAATGATATCAATTCCCGGCAAGGGAGGGGAGAAGCGATATGGACGTGAAGATTGTCAATTTCGAAGAAACCAGGGTCGCAGCGCTGGAGCATCGCGGCGCCCCCGAACAGGTTGATAATTCGGTTAAAACGTTTATCGCCTGGCGCAAGGAGAGCCAGCTCTCGCCGGTCAAGACCAGCAAAACCTACGGCATTGCTTATGACGACCCTGATACGACGGAGCCGGAAGCCTTCCGGTTCGATATCTGCGGTTCGGCAGCCGCAGAGGTCCTGGCGAACCCGCAAGGGGTCGTGAACAAGGTCATCCCGGGCGGACGCTGAGGCTGCTTTGTTTCGGCAGCGGTGTTCTGTCTTCGCGGATGGAGGGCATGCAGCGTGTGACCGGCCTCTCTCGCCAAGACTGCCGAGGATGCGTCAGAAGATATCCGCATATTATCGTATTGAAGATCGCCACGTTCGAAAACTGAGCGCGCAGCGGCGCATTCTCGAATTGCCGGCAGCGGAGTATCGCAAGCTGATCCTGCGTGAGCCAAGGCTCTTGATGCGCAGCCCGGAGGCGATGAAACGCTTTCTCGCTGGCCTTGTGGGGTTTGAAGCGCGGCGAAGCGCGACAGCTGGTTCTCAAAGCGCCGAAAATTCTGGCATTCGGCCTCGTCGAAACCATGGACTCCAATCTTCAAAAGCTGGCGGATGGGTTCGCTTGCGACAAGGCGAAGCTGGTCGCCGCAGCAAAGATGTTTCCGCCGCTTGCCTACCAAAATCCGGAGCGCTTGATCGAAGCGCTAAAGCACGGCGCGGTTCAACTCGGCGTGCCGCGCGACACGCTCGCGGCTGCGTTGCTGCGCTCGCCTTCGCTTATGGCGAGGCGGCCCGAAGGCTGGCGACTGCGCATGCGCTTTGTCATCAGGATCGCGCGCGCGCTCGGAACGGAGATAACGGCAGGAGAAGTGCTTGAGAAGTTTCCACAAGCGCTGACTTATGGGCCTGACCGCCTGTTACAGCGCTACGCCATGGCGCGCCTCGGGATATGGACGATGAACTGGACGGCGCGGCTGACGCTCCCCGACGCGCGGGCCCGCATTCTGCTCGAAGAGCATTTCCGCCAGCGTGGCGATACGAGCGGGATGCGGCAGGCTCTGGCGCGGCGCAAAGTGTTATAAGAACGCCGCAGTGTCCTCCCCCTGGCCGAGCGCGATGGTCCTCCGGCCAGAGGAAAACTTTTATGGCGGCCGCAACCTGCCATTCTTCAACTATGAACTCTTCTTCTGGGCATGCGAGACATGCGCCTTTGCGGCTTCGCTGGCGTGATGTTCCGCATGCAAGGTGTGGGCATGAGCGGTATGCGCGTGATGAGCCGCCGTCTCATGATGACCGGCGGCGTAGTGCCCGGCAGCTTCCTTGTGGTGCTTCGCAGCGTGCTCGTGATGTTCGGCGGCCTTGGTATGATGGCCGTGCGCGGGATGGCTCTGTGAAGGTTCCTTTGGCATAAGTTTTCTCCGTCGTTGTTGTCCTTCCTAAACTCAACGGGAAGTTATTCCGTTCCCTGATAAACGTGTTTTTCAGTCTTCGCTTTTATCACGTTGCGAAAGCATCTCCGCTGGCATCGCTCCTCATAAGTAATTTCCGCAACTAGCTTTTCGAAAACTATCGGCTTAGATCACGCTGGGAATGAGTGGCGCAAATTTAGCGCACTTGAAATCTTGCCTTACAGGTCGCGTTGCGGGGTTCTATGATTACGATCCAAGACCTTGATTTAGTCAATCACTTAGTCGCCACCGGAAGCATATGTAAAACGGGGAACCGCTTGGGGGTCTCACCCGCCGTGGTAAGCAAGCGGATCAGCGCTTTCGAAGACAAACTAGGCACGCAACTATTTTATCGCCCCTCGGCGCGACTGGAACTTACCGCCAGCGGACAAGCGTTTTACGATCGCACGAATGCGATTTTGGCGCAGGCTCGACGAACTCCAACACGGTTCACGACTGGTACACCCGCCAACGACAACGCCAACCAGGAACTTATCGCAGAGTTAGAGCGAGACGGCCACGACGCGTCGCAACCGAAAGAAATGCTTGCGCAGTTCCTCAACCTGCAAGCCACGAACATCGCCGGCCCCGATAGGCTAATCAAAGAGCTGGGGGAGTAATTCGCAGTCCGATCCCCGCAGTGAATTTCGATCAGTACCGCACGTTCGTCGCATCATTCGGCACCGTGAATTAGCGGCTAGCCCTGTACCGATCCGGTTTCCCGCCGGTCTCGAGGGCCCCACCCAGAGCCCGCCAGCGACGCGACAAGTATGATGCCAATGTTCGCCATGGCCGCACTCCTTCCGATCAGGACGAGGTCGCAGCTAACGGCTCTCGCCACGCCGATGCGGTTAAAGGGCGGGGAACAGGCGGAATCTCGATCTTGGGCAGTCGGCGCATGGTGAACATGAGCATGAGCAATATTGGCGGAGCGTTCAAGAGGAACGCCCGCAGCATCGAATCCTCGGCAAGAGGGAGGCGTGTCGTGGCAGCCGCGGCGGCAATCAAGGCAACACAGAGCAAAAGCGGCAAGGCGCGCCGAAATAACACGCCCCAACGCGCGGCGACTAGCCGCTCGTGAAATCGAGGGGGAGGCTCCGTGAAAGTTTGAACGAGGTGCTCGACCATCCGGTCCAGCTTGTGTTCGGCCCGGCGGCTTCGATCCGGTTCGCGGCCCTTGAGGTGCAGGCTGCTCCTCCACGTGTTCCTGCTGCGCTTGAGAAGGCCCCAGTCCCAGCCGAGGACTGCCAGCAGATCGTCGGGCACCGCTTTGTAGTCCCCCGCCGTTGGCTGTATCTCGATGAAAGCCTCGGGATCGGTCTTTCTCGTCGGCGCGGTCGCTGTGACGGCAAGGCCGGAAATCTGCGCCAACATTGTCGTCAGGACTTTCTCAACAGCCGGGACGCCCTCACGGGTCGAGCCGCTGCCCCTTAGAAGCCGATAGCTTTTGGCGATATTAACGGCCGGGCCGAAGCGGAATTGCTCCTCCGGGGCGATGCACTCCAAGCATGCGAGAAGATCGGCCGGATCCATTCCTTCGATCTCCAGCTTTGCCTCAAATTTTTCATCCTGACCGGTCACGCAAGTAAGCGTGCGAGTCAGCCGGCAGGTATCCCCCACGCGGCTTTCAAGTTGGAGTGTTTCGCTGAGTTCCGATGCGCCGGCCGTCTCGAAGGTACGTTCCACCGGCTTGAAGACAAGTTTCCGCTCCAGCCTGTCGGTCGCCGCTAGATCTGGATGATAGCCTCGGCGAGTAAATGGCTCGACCAAGGTTAGGATCTCATGATGCGTTAGAGGATGCGAGGGCACGGTCTACTCCAGCTACAAAATGCGACGCGTGATTGAGACGATGCATCACAATATCGCGGATCTGAAGATCGAAGTGCAAATTTTTTATTATTGAATGACCGACCGTCTACACTTAAGTAATTTTTGTTTGTTTGTTTCTAAGGGTGTTATTCAGAAAACTGTTCTTCCATTCGTTTCTCTGCCTGCGCGCCTTCTCTCTCCTCCTTTGATGAGGATCGCATTCGAGCCATCGAGGAAGGCCTATGCCGCGCTCAAGGTCGCCGCCCCTCGTCTTTACCGCGACACTCAAGGCTGGGCGCGCCCAAAGAAGGCGGTGTGTCAAATCGTGGAACCCATCGACTGAGCGGATTCGTGAGCGCAGGGGCAAGCCGTAATATAGAAAATTGGCCGGTTTTGGCAAAATGGAATTCGCGGCCAAATTATTTTTTGATCGCGGGCGAAAGAGAGTAGATACGCCTTTCGTACTCAGAAGGAGATATTAGGGAAGCGGATGTCTATGCCGAAACATATGCTCAAGCAAACCTTCAACTCCCGGATTCATTTACCCTCTTCGTGAAAGCGAGCATTTGTTCATCCGTCTCCAGCATTGTCCGAGAACGTGATCGAAGCAGCACCGGTCGGGACAAGCGAGAAACCGGAGAAGGGGCCCGTATTTCGACATCATCGAAATCGATCTGTAATCGCTTACCTGCCCACTTGGGATGATTTAAGTATTTATAAGTTCCATGGTCGCGTTCCCAATCGCGCCAACAGTTTTCTGCAACAAAGGTCGTTTCTACGAACTCGGACATGACTGCACATTCAAAAGACTGAGATGACAGACAACAATCGACGGCCTTCCGCACCGCACGCCAAACGGTTCCTACCACAATGCCGAGAGGCATGCGTAAAAGCAACTCGGTGGTAAATTCTTCCTAAAGAACATTGTTCCAAAGCAATGCGACCTGACAGGTAAATTCTTTGCTAGGCACAATCGCCGAGCGAGTATTGACCTGTGCGTGGGAGTCTTCGGGCGCTTGCGCTAATCGCGCGCCCTACGATACCATTATGACGCCAGGATGATAGTTATCCAGAGGTCATTTTGTTACGATGAGACCCCCCATGAGCCCACTTGCTTACGTTCGGCGCATCCGGGATGCGTGTTTGGTTTTGATTGCCATAAGTCTTTGCGGTCTGGGCGAAGTGCAAGGAGAAAACAGTCCGATCGAGATCGTACCGTTTGCATCCCACGGCTCCGCAGGCATCAAGGAAGTTTCATTCTCTGGAGATGGGACAAAGATTGTCTCCCTCGATGACGCTCGGGTCTTGAAAATCTGGGACGTTTCTACCGGGCGTCTCATGCGGACAATAAGGCGACCCAGAACTCCCTATGTGGAGCAGGATGGCAAGCAACTTTCAGTTTCTAAAGACGGCAGCCGAATCCTTTGGAGCGACATGGTTGCTGGCGAAGATTGATTCGGTGACATGAGCCAGCTTAAATCTCTTTTTGACTCAACGAATGGGACTGTCATTAAAGAATACAGAGACAGTGAACTTAAAACGCTGCCTGTCTTCTCTGGTGAAACCTTGATAGCGATCTCTTCTGATGGTCAACTGCAGACGATCAACGCGAGCACGGGACAAGTCATCAGCAGTGTGACGGGCTTCGGCGGGAAAAGCTTCGCGGGGACATCGAGCGACGGCGGGAGCCTGCTTTTTCGAAATGGGGAACAGCTGGAAGTCTGGGACACGAGAACGCAGCGGGTTGAAGGTACGATCCCGATCAGCAAGGAAAAGTTCGTCAGCGTATCGTTCAAGAGTGCTGATCGCCTCATTGCAGTCTATGAACAAAACAATAACGTCGCTCTTTGGAGCGTTGCCCCAGTATAGGCTTTTAAGAAAATACGTTGCGCCGCCGCTTCCGTCAGGGCATGAGTTCAAGAATCCCAAAAGCTTTATCGATGCCAGCAAGGCGCTTCTGCTTTTCACTCATTACGACCCTGAAAACGAAAAAGACCAGAAGGAGCGGTTTGGAAATAAGTTGCAACTCTGGAATTACCAGCGGAGAGAATTTGTCGAACTTGAAAAGAGTAATTTATTCATCCCACATTACGACGCCAGCACATTCATTTTTTCATCAGACGGAAATATGGCAGTTGGCGTTGGCAGCAACATCGAAGACGCTACCTCCTGTCTGATTAATGTCTGGAACACGCGAACAGGGAGTATAATCAACTCAATTTCTGTTCGGGATGAGATCGGTGCCAACCCCGTGCAATGCGTGGCCATTTCCCCCAACGGCCAGCAGATCGCGTCCGGCAGTTTTCGAACCATCCAGCTCTGGGATGCCAAAAAACGGAAAGGTCCTGCGTCAGTCTCAGTTGAAGGCAAAGATAGGAGGCACAGCAGGGAGCATTATTGGCTTTACGAGCTGTACACTCACCTTCTCCCCGGATGGAAAGCGAATCATCTGGGGAGGAGAGCTTCACGAGGAAGAGGGACAAGACACGTCCGGAAGCGCGCTTCTTTTGTGGGATCCTGCAACAGGAAACCTTGCGCCGCTCCCCGATATCACGAACGGCAACATTGAGGCGGATGACGTCGAGGCAACGTTTTCGGCCGATGGGACGAAAGCTGTTACCGGAAGAAGCAACTACATAATAGTGTGGGATGCGTCTTCCTGGCGCTCACTTCGCAGCATCAGGGCAAAGGAGGCCGTACGGAAGCTTGCTGTATCGCCGGATGGGAAAAGTCTGGTTGTCCTTGAAGAAGGCTTCTCCGGCAGCACCTGGCGTTCTTTCATAGAATATTGGGACCTCAAATCGGGAAACCTGATCAAGGCTTCCGCGGACCCTGACGCTTCGGGGACATTGGCGATGAAGTTTTTGCCGACAGGCAATTCCTTCCTGACCGTCTCCAGAAATGCGGAGGTTAAAATTTGGGAGGCAAAATCGTTGAGGCTGCGGCAGACCCTCAAGGCATGCGATGTCGAAGGAACTACCGTCGCCTTCTCTTCCGACATGAGTCGCGTGTTTTTCGGCACGGCCGACGGCTCCATAAAGCTTTGCGGTTCGCAGACAGGTCGGGAACCGCTTACCTTGGTAAGCGAGCCGGGCGGATGGCTCACCATGACGCCGGCCGGCTTTTTCTCAGCCGCCTTCAAAGGTCCCGATCTTCTCAGCGTGGTGCGCGGGCTCGCGGTCACGACAATTGGTCAAGTTCACCAGTCGTTGTTCAACCCCGATTTGGTGCACGAGGCAGTGGCGGGCGATCCCGATGGCGAAGTGAAGCGCGCCGCCGAGGTTATGAACCTCGACAAGGTGCTCAATGCCGGGCCGCCGCCCGCCGTCGTCATTACTTCGCATGAACCCGGCAGTCGCTCCAGCAACGACCTCGTTACTTTTGCGGCCCGCATAGCGGATCGTGGCAAGGGCATTGGGCGCATCGAGTGGCGCCTGAACGGCGTCACCGCCGGCGTGACGACCGAGCCCGCCGGACGGGGGCCGGATTACGAAGTCAGGCAAGTACTCGCCCTCGACCCCGGCGAGAATCGGATCGAGGTCCTCGCCTATGAGGGCCGCAACTTGCTCGCCTCACTGCCTGCGCAAACCACCATCGTTTACGATGGCCCAACGGATGCCGTGAAGCCGAAACTCTACATCCTCGCCATAGGCATAAACGACTACGCAGATCACGGCTGGTCGCCGCCAGGCAGCGACAAAATCTACTTATTCCCGCCGCTCGACGCGTCCATTCCGGACGCCAAGGCGTTCAGCACAGAGATGGAAAAGGCTGGCGCGGGGCAATATGCGCAGGTTCGAGTAACTCTGGCGCTCGATGCAGACGCGACCGTTGCCAAACTGGACGAGACCCTCAGGAAACTGGCGAGCGAGATAAGCCCACGCGACACCTTCGTGTTTTACGCCGCCGCGCATGGCTACACCGTCGATGGGCGCTATTACCTGATCCCGCAGGACTATCAGGGCGGCCCCAACCCGCAAGCGATCAAGACACGCGCCATCGGCCAGGACCGGCTGCAGGACTGGATCGCCAACCGCATCAAGGCGAAGAAAGCGCTGATCCTGCTTGACACTTGCGAATCCGGCGCGCTGACCGGCGGCTACACGAAGTCCCGCACCGAGGAGCCGGCGTCAGAGGCGGCGATTGGGCGGCTCAATGAAGCGACGGGCCGACCCGTGTTGACAGCGGCATCGCCAGGCAAACACGCCTATGAAAATTACAAAGGCCACGGCGTGTTCACCTACGCGTTGATGGAGGCGCTGCATAAGGGCGACACGAACAACAACGGCAAGATCGAAGTGACCGAACTTGCCGCGCATATAGAGAAGCGCGTGCCCGAGCTGTTCTCCGAGCTCAAAGAGAGCGGCTGGGTGGTCAAAGGGTTCGCAGTGGCGCCCCTTCGCAGGGCGAGGGCGAGGAGGAGGACAAGACGCAGACCGCGCATTTCGGCTCGACCGGCGAGGATTTCTCCCTAGCAGCCTGTGGGACTTAACCTCGCCATTTGAATAGGGCAACCTCTTGCGATTGATTCCTCAAGCTTGGCTGCGCCTCATGAGTAATTTCCGCCCGATCGACCGTCAGACCGCCTATTTGCTTCCGCCGTCCGTTGAGGACTGGCTGCCGGAAGAGCATCTGGCGCGGTTTGTGGTGGATGTCGTCGAACCTTTGGACCTCTCAGCGATGAGCAAGGCCTATCGCGGCTCGGGTTCGGCGAGCTACCATCCTTGTCTGTTGGTTGGGCTTCTGGTTTACGGCTACGCCACGGGCGTGTTCTCAAGCCGCAAGCTGGAGCGGGCCACTTATAACTTCGTGGCCTTCCGCTTCGTTGCAGCCAATCAGCATCCCGATCACGACACGATCGCCGCCTTCCGTAGGCGCTTTTTGAAGGAGATCGAGGCGCTGTTCGTGAAGATTTTGCTTTTGGCGCGCGAGATGGGCCTCTTGAAGTTGGGGACGGTAGGCTTGGACGGGACGAAGATCCACGCCAACGCCAGCAAGCACAGCGCGCTCTCTTATGAGCATGCGGCCAAAATCGAGGCGCAGTTGAAGGCCGAGGTTGCGGAGCTTTTGGCGAAGGCCGAAGCCGCCGATCAGGCGGATGTTCCCGATGGGATGTCGATCCCGGAGGAACTGGCGCGCCGCGAAGAGCGGCTGAAGAAAATCGCCGAAGCCAAAGCCAAGATCGAAGCGCGCGCCAAGGAGCGCACCGAGCGCGAACTGGCCGAACACCAAGCCAGGCTCGCGGCGCGCGCGGCCAAGGAAAAGGCGACAGGCAAAAAGCCCGGCGGGAAGCCGCCCGCGCCGCCGGCGGAAGGACCGCTGCCGGGCGATCAGATCAATCTGACGGATGAAGAGTCGCGCATCATGCCGGTTTCAGGCGGCGGCTTCGAGCAATGCTACAACGCGCAAGCCGCTGTCGCGGAAGGCAGCCTCCTGGTCGTCGCGAACGGCGTAGCCCAGGCGCCAAACGATAAGCGCGAGCTCGAACCGATGCTGGCCAAGATCGGCGCCCTTCCCGAAGAGTTGGGCAAGGCCGAAACGCTGCTCGGCGACAACGGTTACTTCAGCGAGGCCAACGTAAAGGCGTGCGAGGCGGCCGGGATCGAGCCGCTGCTCGCCATGGGCCGGGATTCGCATCATCTGTCCTTGAGCGAGCGCTTTTCCGGCGCGCCGCCCGCGCCGGAAAATCCAACCCCTGTTGAAGCCATGGCTCATCGCCTGCAAACGCCCGAAGGCAAAGCGCTCTACGCCAAGCGCAAATGCACGCCCGAGCCGGTCTTCGGCATCATCAAGTCCGCGCTCGGATTCCGCCAGTTTCTCTTGCGCGGGCTCGAAAATGCGCGCGGCGAGTGGAGCCTTGTGACCATGGCTTGGAATGTGAAGCGGATGTTTTCTCTCAAGACCGCATGAGGGGCGGTTCATCCGCTGTGCTTGCCCTGACGCGCAAGCTCCGCTGCAAGGCGCTGTCATGACGCCGCTGCTCCCCAAGCCCAGTCCGACAGGCTGCTAGTGTCCCGACTCTCAATTGCCGTAAAATAACTCACGCGGCCTCCAGCCTATCGAGAGCGGCGCGGGCGCGCTTGATTTTATCGAGGATCACAGCGCCTTCCGCCTTCCACTTATAGGGGCGCGGATTGGCGTTGCGCTTGGCAAGATAGGCTTCGATATCGCGCACGAGTTCTTTCACCGAGGCGAAACTTCCGGTTCGGATGACGTCTTGTGTCAAATCGGCGAAGAAGCGCTCGACAAGGTTCATCCAGGACGATGAAGTGGGCGTGAAGTGGGATTTGAAGCGCCGATGGCGCTTCAGCCAAGCCTTGACCTTTGGATGTTTGTGGGTGGCGTAGTTATCCTGGATCAGATGGATGTCGAGGTTCTTGGGCGTCTCGCGATCGATCTGCTTCAAGAACCGCAGCCATTCGACATGGGTGTGCCGCGCCTCGGTGCGCGCAATCAGTTTGCCCTCCATGGCGTTGAGGGCGGCGAACAGCGTCACCGTGCCATGGCGTGTGTAATCGTGCGTCATGGTGCGGGGCCGCTTCGGCGCAAGCGGCAGTCCAAGCTGGGTGCGCTCCAGCGCCTGGCACTGACTTTTTTCGTCGCAGCACAGAACCAGCGCTTTCGCTGGCGGGTCGAGGTAGAGCCCGATCACGTCCCAGAACTTCTCCTCCGGATCGTTCGAGAGCTTGAAGGTCTTGATAAGGTGCGGCTTCAGCTGGTTTTTTGCCCAGATGCGCTGCACCGTGCTGTGGGACATGCCGGCGTGGCGCCCCATGCTGCGCACGCTCCAGCGATTGCGGCCCGCAGGCGGCCGGGTGGCCTCGGTGATGACGCGCTCGATCTTCGCCGCTGGGATGGATGGCTTTCGGCCGCGGCCTCTCTTGTCCTTGAGGCCGTCGAGCCCAAATCGCTCAAAGCGTTTCGACCATATCGACACCGTAGGCATCGACGTATTCATCCGTCCGGCCACGTCCTCGATCCTCAAACCGTCAAGCCGCAACAGAATGATTTTGGACCGGAAGCGGTCGCGGTGAGCGCTCGTCGACGCTTTGGCTCTCCGTTCCAATTCTGCCCGCGCGTCCTCGCTCGCAATAATCACTTTGATCGGTCTTGCCATCCCCCACTCCCGGTCGCGCGCCCAAACAGGGATTATGTAAACTGATTTGCGAGACGGCACACTAGTGGCCTCCGTCATTGATTTTGAGGGCTGATTCTGAAATCTCTGTCGCCTCAAAGCAGCGACGGAGGTGATTCGTGGCCGGGAAAAAGATCGCCGTTAAGAAATACGTTGTGAGGCTGAGCGCAGAGGAGCGAGAGCAGCTTGCGTCCCTGATCCGCTCGGGAAATCGGGCAGCGCAATTGCTGACGAAGGCGCGCATCCTCTTGAAGGCGGATGTCTCGGAGGCGGGCGAAGGCTGGAGCGACAGCCGGATCGCGGAGCCTCTGGACACCAGCGTCGCCACCATCGAGCGAACGCGACGGCACTTGGTGGAGGAAGGGTTCGAGGCGGCGCTGACGCGCAAATACAATCCGAACTCCGCCCGTCCCCGGATTTTCGATGGCGCTGCGGAAGCGAAATTGATCGCGCTGGCCTGTGGGCCTGCTCCGGCGGGCTACGCCAGATGGACTCTGAGCCTGCTCGAAGAGAAAGTCGTCGAACTGAACATCGTCGAGAAAGCCAGCGACAACACCATTGGACGGACGCTCAAAAAAACATTCTCAAGCCGCACCTCAAACAGCAATGGGTAATCGCGCCCGAGGCCAGCGCGGCTTTTGTCGCCAACATGGAAGACTTGCTGGAAGTCTATCAACGGCCGCACGATCCGCTGCGCCCAGTGGTGTGTCTCGACGAGACCTCAAAGCAAATGATCGTCGAGACGCGCCCCCCTCTTCCCGCTGCGCCTGGACGCAAAGCGCGTCACGATTACGAATACGAGCGCAACGGCGTGGCCAATCTGTTCATGATGTTCGCGCCGCTGGAAGGCTGGCGTCACGTCAAGGTCACCAACCGCCACGCCGCAATCGATTACGCTCACGCGGTCAAAGATTTGTCTGACACGCATTTTCCCTGGCGCGGCGAAGATCGTGCTCGTGCAGGATAATCTCAGCACCCACAAGCCTGCTTCGCTCTACGAGGCCTTTCCGCTGTCCGAGGCGCGCCGCCTCGTCGAACGCTTCGAATGGCATTACACACCCAAGCACGGCAGTTGGCTCGACATGGCCGAATCCGAACCCGGCGTTCTCGCAACCCAGTGTCTGGATCGCCGCATCCCCGACAAACAAACCCTGATCAGCGAAGTCGCCGCGTGCAGGACAATCGAAACACCCATCACGCCAAAGCCGACTGGCAACTCACAACCGCGGACGCCCGCATTAAGCTCAAAAGGCTATACCCTCAGTTCCAATGACTCGCGGCACTAGTCGCGCGGCTGCCTTAGCGCAGGTGTCCTGCAAAGCGAATGTCCGATGCCAGCGGGCACGATGTGTTACACGACGATCCGTCTAATTTGGCACAGGTTGGCGCGGTGCGCGGGGGTGCCGCTGATCGGATCTCGGTCTGTGGGGTCTACCGTGGCATTGAAGTTTGCCCCTTCGGGACTGAACGAGTGGTAGCGCGGCGCGCTGACTTCGTCGCAACCCTGCCACCAACCATGCTCGCCGACCACCGCGCGGGGGTCGAGGCGATCGTTCAGGCGAACGCGGGCACGCATGCCGCCAAAGGGAGTTTTCACCGACACCCAATCTCCTGGCTACGCCGCAGGGACGCCAGCGCCGCAACAAGTATGATGCCAATGTTCTCGCCATGGCCGCATTCCTCCCAATCAAGACGAGGCCCAAGATCGAGATTCCGCCTGTTCCCCGCCCTTTAACCGCATCGGCGTGGCGAGAGCCATTAGCTGCGGCCTCGTCTTGAACAGTCGGCGCATTGTGAACAGGAGCATGAGCAATATTGGCGGAGCGTTCAGCAGCAACAACCGCAGCGTCGAATCCTCGGCAAGAGGGAGGCGTGCCATGGCAGCCGCGGCGGCAATCAAAGCAACACAGAGCAAAAGCGGAAAGTGATCTCGACAGTCGAATGCCAGCGACGGTATAATCCCGTCTTTCCAGATCTGTCACTGCCGGACTTTTGCTCGAAACAATCCCCATGTCATCATCGACCAGCAATATCGAACCCCTCGCCCGCACATCTGCGGGCGCGATTTTCGGCGCGCCGGGATTCCGCAAGAGTCTCTCAGCCGACATCGATCGATACTGGCACTGCGTCGCGGCTCAAATCGAAGCCGGGCTCATTGACGATAACAACAAGCTTATTCAGCATGACCTTAACAAGGGCCTTGCGGCTTAACGCGATTGGCGCGCCCGTCATCCTGACTACAACATTCCGCTGATGCGCCAGCCGTCGGAAAAGGCCGCTTCATGACGGGAAACCACGCCCGCGAAGGTGGCGTAGGTTGATACATTTGGCATCATGATCCGCCTCTCGGAAAGCCTCCGGCTCGCGGAAACTTACTCGGCAGTTCGGCCGCACAATCTCCGCTATTCGATGTCTAGCGGAATTTGGTTTCAAAATATTGGACTACTCAAGTTGTCGAGTCGCCCGGAGGACTTTCACCTCCAGGCGCTCCCAAAACCGTGCATGACCCTCTCGAGTCACACGGCTCCCGATGTTCGGCCGTTTCCATGACATAGCGGCCAATGGGCAAAGAGTGTGGGATTTGCTTGGCGCAGCCGTGCGAACCAATCCCTTGCTCCCTTGGTGCGATGGACGAACCGCTTGAATTTGCGGCGCGCCCAGCGAATGACATAGAGATCGATCCTTTTCAGAGTTGGACCCAACTGCGTCCGGTAGAAGTTGCGGTAGTAGCCGATCCAGCCGCGGATGATGGGATTATAGATCTCGGCCAGATCTTGGAGGGATTTGTCGCTGCGGAGATGAAGCCGCCAGCGCCGGACTTCCCGGCTGATGCGCGTCAACGCCTTGGCGCTGGCTGCGGGCAGGAAGCCGTGGACCGCCTTCCCTTGCCACACCGTTTTCCGGGCGCGAAACTGAAAGCCCAGGAAGTCGAACGAGATGGCCGGAAAGTCGCCGCGCCGGTTCGCATCCTTGCAGTAGACGATTTTCGTCTTTTCAGGATGCAGCGCCAACTTGCAGGCCGCAAAGCGATCCGCAAGCGTACTCCATAACGCCCGCGCCTCCTTGGCGCTTTTGCAGTGACAAATCGCATCGTCCGCGTAGCGCTCGAACGGGATGTGCGAGCAGCACGCGCACCTTCAGCTTGCCCGCCATCGTCAAGAGGCGCTTCGCCTCCCCGGCGCTCAGGATCTGCGGGTTCTTCTGCGGTTTTACACAGCGCGCCTCCAGCCGCAATCTTCGTTATGCTTTTTTTGGCGGATACCGCTCCCCATGCTATATCTGCATCAATATAATAGTGCACCGCAGATACAAGGTGGGAAACGATGCCGGGCAAAAGGGGTACGCGCATTCATGTGCGGCTCTCGCTTGCGAATGGCGCAAGCCTGGATGAAGCCGACATCGTACTCATTGAAACCATTCACAAATGCCGTTCCATCCTGGGCGCGAGCAAGCTCATGAGCCTGTCCTATCGCAAAACCTGGATGATGGCGGACGCGTTGAACCGCACCTTCGAGACAAAGGTACTCGAAACCTTTCCCGGGCGGCGTGGCGGCGGCGCTGAGATCACCCCATTCGGCCAGCGGCTCGTTGCTCTTTTCCGCTCCATCGAGCGCCGGTCGTCAACGGGCGCGGCCGCCGCTCTTGGCGAATTGACCGGCTCTCTCAACTGGTCTTTCGCGGCTGAAGAGGCGGGCGAGGCTCGGGAAGAGCGTCAGCACTGACGTTCATCTTCGTGATCGCGATCGTCTTGATCATCGCCCATGCTTTGAGGCCGGGCTCCAGACCCAGGCGCTCCACAGATTCCCACGTCACGAGCGAATGAAGGTGACAAGGGCCGAGATCGAAGGTCACCCGGGCATAAGGGGCGCCCAGATACTCGACCTCGACAATCGTTCCCGGCAGCCGGTTCGTAATCGACACATCCATGGGCCGGGAAAGCGCAATGGACACGTCGCTCGCATCGATCTCCACGGCGACCCCCGTCCCTGCCGCCGCCTCGATCAGTGGCACTCGAAGCTCGAAATTGCCAAGAAACAGCGTCGTCACCCCAATTTGCGGCTGGTGACGCAAAATTCGCGCCTCAAGCGTCGTGAATATCCGGATCATCGCTTTGCAGCCTGAGAGAGAACGATCACAGGCTCTATGCGAAAAGCATGCCGAGCCAGCGCAGAGCAAGCGCTCGCTGGCGACTGTGCCCTTCTGTCATCCGGGACGCAAGCCGCCTTTTACCAGGCCGTTCCTTGGAAAAGCAGGCCCGTACACGCCTGCCGCGAGGAGCCGGTCTATGCGCGTACTATCGGTAGAAAGTGGCCGCAAAACCTGGGCAAATGGAGGTGGCTCAGCTTGCGATGATGGATGGCAAGGTGTAGCTCCTGTCCGACCCGCATGCCTATCTCGCGCTGATCAAAAAAGAGAAACTTGCTCGATGGCTCCGCCCGTTTTTGTTTATCTTGACTTTGGCCATCGCAAGCTCGCGCATTTGCGGGAAGACGAACATGGCATCGAACTTGAGATGCAATATTGCGTCTCGACCCTTAAGGCAGACACGTCGGGGCCCCACAGGATCGTCATCTACACCGATCATCCCGAGCGCTATAGAGACCTCGGCGTTGAGATCGTCGACATCAGAAGCATCGACGATCCTTATTTTGGCGATCGCGGTTTTGTCTTACGGTTGAAACCCTGCGTTATGCTGCATGCGCTTCGCCAGAATGGCGGCGCGGCTGTGTTTTTGGACTCCGATATGTTCATCTATCCAGGGTTTACGGCCGCCGTGAACGCCATGATCGAGCAAGGCGTCATTTTCTGGGACTTCGATAACCTCCCGCCGGTCTCCCACTTTCCCCTGGACCTTTCCGGCTTCCCCCATCGCGCCTTGCACAACCCCAGCCCGGCGATCCGCCCCGACGGCAATAGCGGTGTGGTAGGCCTGAAATCAGGCTGGGGCGAGCCGCTCCTCGAAGACGTGCTCTGGCTTATCGACGAGATGCGCGCCAGAGGAGACCGGAACGGCCTGCTCGAGCAGTCGTCATTTTTCGAAGTCGCCTGGCTTCACGGCAGGCCCGTCCTCGATGCCAAGGCCTGGGTCAATCATTACTGCACCAGAAGCAAAAAGCGTTACATGCACTGGCGCATAAAAAGGTTCATAGAGAAACACGGACGGCCGTTGCCGCCAGCCGAACCTTCGATCACGCTCTCGATGCCGCGCGTGAAGCTCTATCAGTATTACTGGGATGTCAAGCGAGCCGCGCTTGGCTTGCCGAGGCACTGAGAGCAGGCCTGCGATGGCGCCTCCTAAACGCGAGCCTCGCCACGGGCGCTCGGAAGCCGAATCGAGCCCATCCGCTCTGCGCCTAAAAGCGAAACATCGGCGGATAACCTACCGCCTCTTTGCTCACAACTTGTCCAAGATTAATTGACCTCCCTTCCTGACCCGCGTTTCCGCGTCCCCGGCGAATCAGCCTAGCGCTAGGTGAGCTTGCTACGGCAAGCCCTTCAGAGGGATGCTCATGGCTCGGTTCGCCCGTCTTCATGCGTTTGTATTCTCAGCGTTTGTCCTATTCACCGCACCTGTTTCGGCAGCCCAGGATGGCTGCTCCTCTCAGTTGTACGGAGGCGCCGCTCCCGCCATCAAGACGGAGGCGCTGGCGGCGCAGACCCATCCCATATGCTTCTCCGAAATCGCGGTCTTGTATTCGGGCGTCTCCCGCACGCCGCTCTGGTCCGCGGAGCACCTGACTGCGGCAAGAATTGAAGGCGCCCGCAATCTGACAAGGCTTCGGTCGAACGCGTTCCACGAAGAGCCAAGAGTGCCCGAAGAGGAACGCTCGGAACTTTCCGATTACCGGCGCAGCGGCTTCGATCGCGGCCACATGGCCCCCAACGGCGACATGTCGACGCCCGATGCCCAGGAAGAATCATTTTCGCTCGCGAACATGATCCCGCAGGACCCATGCAACAACGAGGTGCTGTGGGAAGGGATCGAGTCCGCCGTCCGGGACATCGCGCTTTCGGGCGATGATGTCTACGTCGTCACCGGCCCCGCATTTCTTGGCGCGGAGTTGCAAAGCCTGAAGGGCCGCGTCCTGGTCCCGACCCATATCTACAAGGCGATCTACGTGCCCTCGCGCAACGCCGCCGCGGCATACTTCGCGCCCAATGACGACAGCCAGAACTGGGACACGCTCTCCATTGCGGAACTGGAGACGCGCGTTGGCATCGACGTGTTCCCGCAGCTTGACGCAAAAGTGCGGCGCCATGCTATGATTTTGCCCGCGCCAACACCACATTTCGGGTGCCGCCTCCAGACCTCGGAGGCTTCCCAACAACGCTCCGCCCAGGGACGATAATGAATTTTGCACCCTTCAAGAATGAAAGCGACGCCGTTACACTTGGCGATCTCAAAATCGAGAACCGGGAAGATCACATCGCGATATATGGCAGGCTGGCGCTGACCCGCGACCGCGCAGGGCTTGACGCGGCGAAGGCGCTCAAGGAGCTCTTCGGGAAGATCGTGAACGAGTTGGAGAACGGCCCCGATCTGCCGATCAGGGTTGCCTCGGCGGAGCCGTCCCACAAGGTGAAGAATCCGTTCGGGCAAGCCTGACCAGTTCGAGAGGCTGCCCCTTTACCGGTTCGTTACGCCGTCTTTTTGATGAAAAGAATACAATATCCCTGCGGGTTTATCTCGCCGTCGACGACCTTGCAGGACGATGGCGGGATGAACTGCTGGCAGATGCTGCAGTATTGCCCGTTTTTCGGGCTTTGCTGGTACATGACCGACTTTTGCGCCGCCTTCTTGGCGACCTGGGCATTCACGTCCCCGGCGAGACCCATCGCGCCAACAGCGCTAAGGGCATAAGCACTAAGCTTCAGAACTTCGCGGCGGGAATTTCCATCTGCCTTCTCGCTCTTTTCTGCCATTGGCTGGTCCTTCCTGATTGCTGATCTTCTTTGGCCGTTTCTCGGGCCCCCTATCCGCCATGCCATAGAATCCGTTTTCGATGATGGCTGTTCCCACAAGCATCTGATTATCTACGCCACGTTCGGCGACGCCAACTCCGCGAACGCTCTGGCTATAACGAAACATTGCGAAGCCGCAACGAGTTGGCAATCACGCTGACTGAGGACAGCGACATCGCTGCCGCGGCGATGACGGGTGAGAGAAGGATTCCGAAGACGGGGTACAGGACGCCGGCCGCCACAGGCACGCCAGCCGCATTGTAGATGAACGCGAACAGCAGGTTCTGCCGGATGTTCCGGATCGTGGCTTCGGAGAGCTTTCGCGCGCGGACGATTCCCATGAGATCGCCCTTCAAGAGCGTGACGCCCGCGCTTTCCATGGCGACGTCGGCGCCGGTGCCCATCGCGATGCCGACATCAGCGGCTGCGAGCGCGGGGGCGTCGTTGACGCCGTCTCCGGCCATGGCCACGACCCGCCCTTCCCGCCGCAGGCGTGCAACCACTTTGCTCTTGTCCTCCGGCAGCACCTCGGCCTCGACCTCGGTTATACCGAGCTTCTGCGCGACAGCCTTCGCGGTCGCCGCATTGTCGCCGGTCAGCATCACGACTCGGATGCCGTCCGCTTTGAGCGCTGCCAGCGCCTGAGGGGTAGTGGCTTTGATGGGATCCGCGATCCCGGCAACGCCTGCGATGTGTCCGTCTATGGCGATGGTGACTGCCGTCGCGCCATCCTCGCGGAGCCGCTCGGTCTCCGCGGCCAGCATGCCCGGATCAATGCCAGCCTCTTGCATCATGTGAAGATTGCCGATGACGACGCGGCGTCCATCGACGGCGCCGCTAACGCCCTTCCCCGCCGGCGCCTCGAAGTCCCGGGCCCCGGCGAGAGCAACTCCCTGTTCTTCTGCGGCCTTCACGATTGCCGCGCCAAGCGGATGCTGGCTGCCCCGCTCCACGCTCGCCGCCAGCCGCAGCACGTGCGCCTCCGCAAATCCGGGCGCGGTATGGAATGCCACCATCCTGGGCTTGCCTTCCGTCAGGGTTCCGGTCTTGTCGACCACAAGCGTATCGACCCGTTCGAACCGTTCCAGCGCCTCTGCGTTCTTGATGAGCACTCCGGCCTGAGCGCCCCGCCCAACCCCGACCATGATAGCCATCGGCGTAGCCAGCCCCAGCGCGCAGGGGCAGGCGATGATAAGAACCGAGACGGCGGCCACGAGCCCAAAAGTAAAGCGCGGTTCCGGCCCCCAGATCGCCCACGCGGCGAACGCCGTAACCGCGACCGCGATTACGAGCGGCACAAACCACCCGGCAACGCGGTCGGCAAGCCGCTGGATCGGCGCGCGGCTCCTCTGCGCCTCGGCAACCATCTGCACGATATTGGCAAGCATCGTCTCCCGGCCGACTTTTTCGGCGCGCATGACGAAACCGCCACCCTGGTTCATTGTGCCGCCGATCACCTTCGCGCCGGGAGCTTTCGAAACGGGCATCGACTCTCCCGTCACCATCGATTCATCGACAGTGCTGCGGCCTTCCACCACCTCGCCATCAACAGGCACGGATTCTCCGGGCCGCACGCGCAGGCGATCACCAGCCGCGACCACGTCAAGCGGAACCTCCCGTTCGGCGCCGTCCGCCTCGATGCGGCCTGCCTGTTTTGGCGCCAAGTTCAGCAAGGCCCGGATCGCTCCGCTGGTCTGGGCGCGGGCGCGAAGCTCAAGCACTTGGCCAAGGAGAACGAGCACCGTGATGACGGCGGCGGCCTCGAAGTAAACCGGAACCGAGCCTTCGCCCGTTCGAAATGCGGCGGGAAAGACGCCCGGAAAAAAGGTCGCGATCACGCTATAGACCCACGCCACGCCAGTTCCCATCGCGATGAGCGTGAACATATTGAGATGGCGGGTTTTGAGCGACTGCCAGCCGCGCTCGAAAAAAGGCCATCCGCACCAGAGAACAACGGGGGTCGCGAGCGCGAATTGCACCCAGTTCAGGGTTTGCGGGTCAATCTTGTGGCCGAGGCTGAAAAGATGCCCGCCCATCTCGATTGCAAAAACGGGGAGCGTCAGGGCAAGGCCGATCCAGAACCGGCGGAACATGTACGCCAGTTCCGGATTGGGCTCATCGGTCGCCGACGGCATTTCGGGTTCCAGAGCCATGCCGCAAATCGGGCAGGAGCCAGGACTAGCCTGCCTGATTTCCGGGTGCATGGGACAGGTGTAGATTACACCCTCGGGGACAGGCGCGGCGGATGCCTTCGGCTCCAGATAACGCTTGGGATCGGTCTGAAACTTTACCTTGCAGGCAGCTCTGCAGAAAAAGTAGGTGCGTCCCTGGTAATCCGCCCGATACTTGGCCGTGTGAGGGTTTACCGTCATGCCGCAAACAGGATCGGCAACAGCGCCGTCTTCAACCTCCGATGCCGGGCAGGAGCAGCACGCGCCCTTCTCATCCTTTTTCAGGTAACGGCCGGGATCGGCTTCGAACTTGGCTTTGCAGCCGGCACAACAAAAGAAGTATGGCTGTCCCTCATGGGTGGTTTGATGCTTGGCGGTCATCCGGTCGACAGCCATGCCGCAGATCGGGTCGACAGCCGTCGCGCTTTGTGTTCCCGAGCCATGGTGACGATTGAAATCGCTGCCGCTGTCCATGATCCACCCCGAGTTCTCGTCCCTCTATATAGGGTATTTGCGGCAAGGAGAACGGCTGGGAGCGCTTGGCGCAAATGGCCTCCCCGAGCGAGTTGATGATAATACCCTCCCGGTGGTACAAGCGTCCCTATGCGAGAAGAGGTCAAGGAGAACTGCCTGCAGCGGCTTGCCCGGATCGAGGGCCAGGTGCGCGGTATTGCGCGCATGGTCGGTGAAAGGCGCTATTGCATCGACATCATTACGCAGATCGCGGCGGTGCAGGCTGCGCTCCGAAAGGTAGAGGGCGAAATCCTGCAGAATCACGTCAACACCTGCGTCGAGCATGCCATAGCAAGCGGAAACGCCGAAGAGCAGCGCCGCAAGGTGGCCGAGCTGATGGAAGTCTTGAACCGCAGTTTAGGATAAGAGCGGCAGGGAGGCGGGCGCGAACATGAGCATCACGATCTATCACAATCCAGCCTGCGGCACGTCGCGCAATACGCTCGCGATGATCCGTCAGAGCGGCGAGGAACCGGAAGTCATCGAATATCTGAAGACGCCGCCGTCACGAGAAAAGCTGAATGAGCTGATCGCGGCGATGGGGGTTCCGGTGCGCGTGCTTCTACGCGAGAAAGGCACGCCCTTCCACGATCTCGGCCTCGCGGACCCGAAGTGGTCGGACGACGAGCTGATCGATTTCATGGTCGCGCATCCGATCCTCATGAATCGCCCCATTGTCGTGACACCGAAGGGCGCCCGCCTGTGCCGTCCTTCGGAGCTTGTGCTCGACATCTTGCCAAACCCTGATACTGGAGCGTTTGCCAAGGAGGACGGCGAGGCCGTCAAAGCAAAGGCAAAGCGGGCGACGAAATGATGCGCCTTGGCATCAGCCAGCCGCGCGCAAAAATGAATGTTACGCTACTGTCTTGTAGAGGGAGTAGCGTGCGCGCCCAGAGCTTGGCCCGGTGGAGCCCTCAACTGCCTGATCGCGATCTGCGGGCGTGCATATCCATTTGATAAAAAGGGGACAGGACATGACCGCTCATACCGTCACCGCTTACGATGATGAGCTGAAGTCTCTCGACACGAAAATCTTGCGCATGGGCGGATTGGCCGAGCAGCAGCTCAAGACCGCGCTCGAGGCCATTGAGCGGGCAAATCCGGAGCAGGCAATGCAGGCCGTGGCGGCGGATGCCGCCATCGATGCTATGCAACGCGAGATCGAGGACCACGCGGTTCACCTCATAGCAAAGCGACAGCCGGTGGCGGTGGATCTGCGCAGCGTCGTTGGCGCTCTGCGCATCGCAGGCGATCTCGAACGCATCGGCGACATGGCGAAGAATATCGGCAAGCGGATCGCAAGCTTCGATGAAAAGGCGTGGCTCTCGCCGATGACAAAGAGCCTCGGCACCATGGGCGAGATGGCGCTGATACAGTTGAAGAGCGTGCTCGACAGTTATTCGCAGCGCGACGCCGCGCTGGCGCACAAGGTCTGGACCCGCGATGAGGAGATCGACCGGCAGTACAATTCGCTGTTCCGGGAATTGCTGACTTACATGATGGAAGATCCGAGGACCATCGCCTTCGGCGCCCATCTTCTGTTCTGCGCGAAAAACCTCGAGCGTATTGGCGATCACTGCACCAATATCGCCGAGGCCGTCACCTACATCGTCAGCGGGCAAAGCATCCTGGATAGCCGGCCAAGGCACGACGAGCTGCCCGAAGATGCCACGACTTAAAGCCTCCTGCGCATAATCCGGCGCGGGCCTCGATACGCTTTTCTGCAGGCCATTGGACTTTTATCCCCCCGGATTGGCTTCCCGCTTGCGTTTGCGTCATGGATCTTTCTTGAGTGAGGATTGTATGAGAAAGCGCCTTGCCGGGAAGTTAACGAATAAGTCATTGATATTACCACGGAATTTGCAGGACGGACGGCGCTCCCCGCGTACGCGCCGGGCTGACTTCGGCGCGTCGTGGTTAACAGGGGAATCTGGGATTATATTTAACCGACTTTTCAGAGCCCACTTAATGCCAAAATTCCAGCATTAAATTCTATTTAATGGCCCTGGCCGGAGACGGAAACCCATTAATTTTCAATGAGTTGAACCGCGCCTCCTTAGCCGGCCCTTAGGCGCGAGCCGCCTCGTTTTGCGACAAACTTAACCTTTATAAAGCGTTAATTGGACCGGAAATAAACCGGCGGCGCTTCCGTTAACCAGTTTCAGTTTAACACTCTGCGCCGCGAACGAACCGTTAACCCCGAGGCTTAGGACGGGCGCCGTCGGAGACGGCAGCCGCCAGATGGGCGAGAAGCGCAGGCACGCGGTTCAGCTTGGGTCGCTGCAGCTCCGATTTTGCGCACGCCGCGCTCGATCAACCCACCTTTAATCGGAATCGATTAAAGGCGGAAAAGTTGATCGATTCTAAAATGCTAGAGCGGCTTATCCGCGTCCAAATGGACGCGCGCCGCTCTAGGACGCCAGAGGGCGGCGGTCCGTTCACTCACAGCTTGGCTGACACGAAAAAGAAAAAGAAAAAGGCCGGAGAACCCGGCCATCTTCAGAACAGCGCTCGCCCTTACGTTTTGCTACAGCCATTGGCAAGCCCATCGAGGAGCTTCGTCGCATCCTCGTCAAGCTCGGACTGGGTGATGCGGTCGAAGTCTGGCCCCAGCTTCTTCGCCCCGTCCTCCATCTGCTTGTCGAGCGCTTCCAGCTTTTTGTCGTCCTTTTTCTCGGCAGCGGCCGTGTACTGATCCTGCAGCTTCATGAGATTGCAGAACTGGCCCATCTTGGCCTTGTCGGCCTTGATGCCCTCCACAAGCTTCTGGACTTCAGCCTTGCTTGCTTTCGGCGCGGCCTGCTCCTGTTGCGCCGGAGGAGGCGGGGCTTTCTGCTGCGCGATTGCAGAGCTAGCCGCAAAAGCCGCGCAGACAGCAACAGCGGCGACAAATTTCGTATTCATGAAAGCTCCTGGTCTTGATGGCATTTAGCAGTGGGGTCTATTAATCGGAGTCACTCTGACCTGAAACTCGCGTTTCCGCCTCTCAAAAAGTCGGAAATGTCGGCGTTTTCGCGACGAAGTGAATGAATTCCTCTCCGCAATTTGTCCACCGGGCGAAAGCGCCGTGTGTCTCCGTAATTTTCCGCGCCCTTCAGCCTTGCCGTGAGTCCCAGCCTGCCGTGGAATGACGCTTGTCTCAGTTGGACAGTCTCGCCGCCATATCTGAGGACCCGGATGCAAACCGGCGCCAGGTCACCGCTTCCAAGCGCTCTTGCCGCTCCTTTGGAAAGATCGATGATCCGCCCTTTGACGAATGGCCCACGGTCGTTGATGCGCACGACGATGCTCCTGCCTGTGCGCCTGTTCACAACCGCAACCCTGGCGCCGAAGGGCAGCTCTTTATGGGCCGCCGACACGCCGCGCGAATCGTATCTTTCGCCGTCCGCCGTCACCTTGCCGCCCGAGTAATTGGAAGCTATGCCGCATTCCGCCGATGCGGCGGATATCGGACAGCCAATTGCCAGAAGTATAGGGGTCAAGCGAAGCAGTTTCATTCGCAAGGATTTCCTCCATATTGCCATTTCAATAGCGTCAACGCTGGCAATAGATGGAAAGTTCGGAAAATCCATTAACGATAATGATAGAAAAAGCGATCAGGAAAACAACTTGAACGCCACAGGCGCTGCCCTTTTATCATGAAAAATGCGGGGCGCCGGGAGTTTCGAGGCGCCGCCGCATTCAGTTTTGCTTCGGTTTTAGTTGGACGCGTATCGCTTGCGTCCGTGATGCTCGGACCGGCTTGCATGCGCATGCTGGGAATGGCCCCGGCCCTGATGGGCGTAGCGTACCCTGGCCGTGCTGCGAGCATAATGATGAGCCTCGCGCACCGCATGATGCACCGGCGCCGCGTTCGCCTCTTGCAGTGGCTCACGAAGCTCCGTGTTCCGGAAACCCTTCCTGTCGCTGCCGTAGCTCACAACTTCGAGACAGACGGACGCGAGTCCGTCCATGCCGAGCGCATTCTTGGCGCCCGTTGACAGATCGATGATCCGGCCCGCGACGAAGGGACCCCGGTCGTTGATACGAACTGTAATACTGCGGCCCGTCCGCTGATTGCGAACGACGACCCGCGTCCCGAAAGGCAAGCTCTTATGTGCTGCCGATATTCCCATGTGGTTGTAGTGTTCGCCGTTCGCCGTGTGCGAGCCACCGGCATAGGTTGAGGCAATACCGCACTCGGCAGACGCCTGTTGGCAGCCGATGAACGATGCCGCTGCCAACAAAACAGCCGCAGGGATACGCTTCACTCTCTTCATCACAACCTTTCCTTGTCGTTCTTGGACGTCGTGATGAAAGAACGGTAAATAAGGCGTAAATTTGATACGCGGAATTGAATAGCTTACAGGCGCTTTCCAGGTTGGACAGTCTCACTCGCAGTTCTGCGCAAAGGACATGATTCTTTTAAAAATGAATTCAGCACTTTAACGTTGCATGAAGGTCTCTTATTATCAAACTTCGATCGGTTTTTGGGTTCCATTCTTGAACAGAACTTCAGTACTAGGTGCGTCAATGGAACGCACGAATGCTTAACACTTTGGGATCATTATCCTGACCTGTTTTAGCACTCGAGTATCGCATTCGAGCGGCCTTCCGCCTTCAGCGAGGTCAGCGCCTGCGGCCTCATCAAGTAGTAACGATTTTTTGCAATTCCGATCTGTATTTTGGGATTGCCACGTGATGTGGCGTCAAATAGGGTTTTGTATTCCATCTGTAATCTCTTATGCTTTAACAGCTTGGCCGTGAGGCGTCCTCATGAAATACTCGTCATCAAGCTTTAGCCTTTTATCATTATCTATTATTGCCTTATCCTTGCTCTGGCTTGCATTGAAGGAGCATCCTTCATCCATCGGGCTTGCCCTTTGTCTCTGTTTGTTTTTCTCAGTTTTGGTTCCGGCCGTTGTTCTCGCCGTCAGGCATGAAATTTGGATCGCACGCGTTCGCGCCGCAGAGCTTTTCAGAAAAGACTTCCCGCCTGGACCTGGGATCAACTCGCACTTCGAATTCGTGAGAAGCAAGTACTTTTACGATCCTTCGGATCGAGAAGCGAAGCCGCTCAAATTCAATCCCGAAATGCGGTTCCCAAGCTCCCAGGACTGGTTGTTGCTGGCGTCCAGCATTCCTTTCATTTTTCTTACGGCATCGATGACTTTTATACTTTTCCTCCCCTCCCAGGAGCTTCCTCAACTGCTCGGAGGGACGCTTGGAGCGAGCGTCCTCAGCGTTGGGGGCTTGAGCGAAGCCGGACCAAAGGATTACGAGAACGCCATTACCATCGCCTCGATCGCTTTCGCCGGGGCTTTTCTCTACTGCTTGAGATTATTCCTGCGATCTTTGCTGGCGTTCGATTTTAACGCCGCGACCTTTCTCCGGACTTTCATTCACGCGCTCTTCGCCATCATGCTCGCGGTGGTGATCGGGCGGACCGCGCCGGACATCCGCTCGATCGACGGGGCTGTGTCGCAAAGCGCCATGGCCCAGGATCGAAAGGCAGCGGCTAAAGATAATCACGCGGCCGCCGATGCTTCGGCCGCGGTGAAGCCTCAGCCGGTGAGCAAGGTTATGCTTTTGCTGGCGTTTGCAATCGGCTTCCTGCCGGATGCAGGATTTGCCTGGATGGTCGGAAAGGCGCGCCTTATCCTTGGCGGCCGCTCCGCAAGGTTGGGGAGGGCCGCCGGCCAGACGCCGCTCACGGTGATCGATGGCATCGATTTCATGACCGCCTATCGCCTGAACGAGAGGAAGATCTCCAACGTGCAAAATCTGGCGGCGGCCAATCCAATCATGCTTCAGGTCGAAATGCCGGCCGGCATCTACACGATCATGGATTGGGTTGCTCAGGCGCAGCTCTGCGCCGCATTAGGACCGCAGCGCTTCTTTCTGCTAAGGAGGCTCAATCTTCGTACGATCTTCGATCTGGAACGGGCCGTTCTTGACCCCGCCGCGCCGTTGGGATTGAAGCAGATGGTTGGCACGGTGCTACTCGCGAATGACGGAAAGACGAGCATCTTTCGAAACTTTGGCGTCCGCCCGCTCGATGTCACCTATCGCGATTTCGACAAGGCCATGACCGCATGGGTGAATGTGGAGGTTATCGAGCACCTTGTCCGGCTTATCATGGACGACCTTCATATCAAACGCTTCCGGCAGCTTTGGGAGGACATCGGAGCCGCCCTCGATAACGCAAAGCAGGACGGCTCGCCTCGCTCTCCCTTAAAACTTGGGTCACACGAGACAGCGGCAAAGGCGCTGGTGCACGCTAACGGCTACGGCCATGATGGGTTCACTCGGCCGGAAGTCCCCTTTGGCGTGAACCCGGGGCGCGAACTCTAGTAGGAGCGGGGGGGGCAAGAGGAATTATCCCGGCCTTGATTGCAATCTCACCGGAAGTTCCTATACTGCGCCCACGTCATATCACCCCAATAGAGATCCGATGTCAGCCGCACCCGCGAAACTTCACTTATCGCAAGCTCCGCATTCCGCGGAAGGCAAGTTCTTTTCCACCCCCCTTCGGGAAGCCGATCCCGAGATTTTCGGCGTGCTCGAGAGCGAGCTTCTCCGCCAGCAGGATGAGATCGAGCTGATCGCCTCGGAAAATTATGTCTCGCGCGCGGTGCTTGAGGCCGCAGGATCGATCCTGACGAACAAATACGCGGAAGGTTACCCCAGGAAGCGCTATTATGGCGGCTGCCATGTTGTCGATGTAGCCGAGGAACTGGCGATCACCCGTGCGAAGCAGCTCTTCGGCTGCGACTTCGCGAATGTGCAGCCTCATTCGGGCAGCCAAGCCAATCAGGGCGTGTTTCTTGCTGTGCTCAAGCCCAGCGACACCATCCTCGGCATGGGCATCGACGCGGGAGGCCACCTGACACACGGGGCAGCGCCCAATATGTCCGGCAAATGGTTCCATGCCGTCCATTATGGCGTGCGGCGCGAGGACGGTTTCATTGACTACGAGCAGGCCGAGCGGCTGGCGCGCGAGCATAAGCCACGCCTGATCATTGCAGGCGGCTCTGCTTACGCGCGCATCATCGATTTCAAGCGCTTCCGGCAGATCGCGGACGAGGTTGGCGCTCTGCTTCTCGTGGACATGGCGCACTTCGCGGGACTTGTCGCGGCGGGCGTGCATCCGAGCCCCTTCCCGCATGCCCATATTGCTACCACCACGACGCACAAAACGCTCCGTGGGCCGCGCGGCGCGATCATCCTGACGAACGATCCGGACCTCGCCAAGAAAATCAACTCCGCCATCTTTCCCGGTCTGCAAGGCGGACCGCTGATGCATATCATTGCGGCGAAAGCTGTGGCCTTCGGCGAAGCGCTGCGGCCGGAGTTCAAAGCCTACGCGCGCGCAGTCGTGGCTAACGCGAAGGCGCTTGGAGACAGTCTTAAGGCAGGCGGCCTCGAGCTGGTTTCGGGCGGGACCGACACGCATCTTCTCCTGGTCGACCTTCGCCCGAAGGGCCTGACCGGAAAAGCGGCGGAGGCTGCCCTTGGCGCCGCTCACATCACCGTTAATAAGAACGGCGTTCCATTCGACCCGCAAAAGCCCACGATCACCTCCGGCATTCGCGTCGGTTCGCCCGCAGGAACGACGCGCGGATTTGGCGCCAAAGAGTTCACCGAGATTGGCGGCATGATCGGCGCCGTTCTCGACGGGCTGAAAGCGGGTGAAGATAAAGCGCGCGCCGCCGCAGAAGCAGTCAAGGCCGAGGCTGTTGCGCTTTGCAAACGCTTTCCGATCTATCCGGGCAGTAAAGCTTGAAGTGAACCGGCCGATGGCCCCGTATAAGGCAGGCTGAACGACATGCGATGCCCCCATTGTGGCGCCCTGGACACTCAGGTGCGCGACAGCCGTCCGTCAGAGGATCACGCCGCGATAAGGCGTCGCCGTTCGTGCCCTGCATGCGCGGCGAGGTTCACCACGTTCGAGCGCGTGCAACTGCGTGAACTCACCATAATCAAGAGAAGCGGACGGCGCGCCCCGTTCGACCGGGAAAAGCTGCGCCGGTCCATCGAGATCGCGCTCCGGAAGCGTCCCTTCGGCGAGGATCGCATCGAGCAGCTCGTCAGCTCGATCGTTCGCACGCTCGAGAACGGGAACGAGGCTGAGATCCCCTCCGAGACCGTCGGCAAGCTTGTCATGGAGGGTCTGAAGGCGCTCGACGGCGTCGCCTATGTCCGCTATGCCAGCGTCTATCGCGATTTCCGAGAGGCGAGGGACTTCCATCGCGTCCTTGTCGAACTCGGCGATAACTTCGATCCCACCCCGGACGAAAAGTGATGACGCAGATGCCTGCCTCTTCCTTGAGCGCGGCCCCGCGCGCGGGGATGGATGCGCCTCTTTCGCCTGACATCATGGCGTCGTTGATGCGACGCGCGCTCTTCCTCGCCGAGAGCAATCTTGGAACGACTTCACCCAACCCTTCCGTCGGCGCTGTCGTCGCAGACCCGGCGACTGGTGAAATCATCGCCAGCGCCGTAACCGCGCGGGGCGGGCGGCCGCACGCAGAAGTGCTGGCGCTGAGAGAAGCAGGATCGCGGGCGCGCGGCGCGATCATGTTCACCACGCTCGAGCCTTGCAGCCATTTCGGAGCCACGCCTCCTTGCGCGCATGGCATCGTCGAGGCCGGGATTTCGCTCGTGGTTTATGGCTCGCTCGATCCCGACATGCGCGTTTCCGGGCGTGGCCTGGCCTGGCTCGAAACTCATGGCGTTCCGGCCATGAGAGGCGCATTCGCCAAGGAAGCGGATTGGATCAACCTTGGACATGCTCTTCGTGTCACCGAACGCCGCCCTTTCGTTCAGATCAAGCTCGCCACCGACGCCAATGGACGTGTGCCGCTCGGGGCAGGCAAGCCCGTCTGGGTGACGGGCGAGGCGGCGCGCGACCAGGCTCATCTTCTCCGCGCTCGGGCTGACGCGATCCTTGTCGGACGGAAAACCATCGAAGCCGACGATCCCGAGCTTACCTGCCGTCTTCCGGGCCTGGAGGACCGCTCGCCTGTCCGGGTGGTTCTGGCGTCTCAATGCAATGTCCCCTTCAAAGCGCGCATTTTCAACTCCGAAAGGCCGCCGGTCTGGATCATCTGCGGCGACTCTTCGAAGTGCGGCCCCTTGTTCGGCCGGCGCAGCGTTCGTTTTTTCGACATCGGGGCTTCCTCCACCGGAATCCTTAACCTTCGGCTTGCCATGATGAGACTGGCGGCCGAGGGTGTGACGCGCCTTCTCGTCGAAGGCGGGCCGGTTACAGCGCGTGGATTTCTCGACGCTGGACTCGCCGATGAGATCATCATCATGCAGGGGGACAAAAAAGTGGACCCGAACGCCAGCGTCTCGCCATTTGGAAATCGCGGCCTGGACATTGTGGCCGAGTCACCCGCATTCGTGAAAACGGACCAGCGCAAAGTCGGCGCTGACACCATTTCCATCTTCCGTTCAACCCTGCACTGGCAGAGCTAGCTCATGTTCACAGGACTCGTTCAGGCGAAGGGCGCCGTCATCGCCGCGGAGGATGGCCGATTCACCATCGCATGCCCATGGGAGGCCGACGCCATCCCGCTCGGCGCATCGATCTGCTGCGACGGATGTTGTCTTTCCGTAACCGGGGTGGAGCCGACCCCGAGCGGCGCACAATTCAAGATCGACGTCTCGAACGAGACGCTGAGCAAAACGACGCTCGACGATTGGTATCAGGGCCGACACATCAACCTCGAGCGATCGCTTCACGCCGGCGACGAGCTTGGCGGCCATCTCGTGTCCGGCCATGTCGATGGCGTCGCCCGTATTGTGAGCATAGAGCCCTCGGGCTTTTCGAGGGTTTTTCAGGTGCGCTCGCCGCACGTCCTCGCAAAATACATTGCGCCGAAAGGCTCGGTTGCGCTTGACGGAGTTTCTCTTACAGTGAACGAGGTTTCAGGCTCCCTCTTCACCATCAACCTCATTCCCACAACGCTCGAAGTCACCACCCTGGGCGAGCGCAAAGCGGGCGACGACGTGAACATGGAAGTCGATTTGATCGCGCGCTACGTCGCAAGGCTAATGGGCCAGTAGGTTAGATTAGAATGCAAGGCGAACAAGTGCGCGTCCTCGATAAGTCGGAAATCCACGAGCAGCTCTCGTCCATCGATGAGATCCTCGAAGACGCGCGCCAGGGCCGCATGTTCATTCTGGTGGACGCCGAGGAGCGCGAAAACGAGGGCGATCTCGTCATTCCCGCGCAGATGGCGACGCCCGACGCCATCAACTTCATGGCCCGCTTCGGGCGCGGCCTGATCTGCCTTGCGGTTACGCCGGAGCGTGCGGAAACGCTGCATCTCGAGCGCATGGCGCGCTCGAACCAGTCCAGACATTCAACCGCTTTCACGGTCTCGATCGAGGCAAAGGAAGGCATCTCGACGGGCATCTCGGCCTATGACCGCTCGAAGACCATCGCGGTCGCCATCAATCCGGAGAAGGATTTGCGCGATATCGTGAGCCCCGGCCACGTCTTCCCGCTTGTCGCCCGCGATGGCGGCGTCCTTGTCCGCGCAGGCCATACAGAGGCGGCGGTGGATCTCGCGCGCCTTGCCGGGCTTCTCCCAGCCGGTGTCATCTGCGAGATCATGAACGACGACGGCACGATGGCGCGAATGCCGGATTCTTTTGGCCTTCGCGCAGCGGCACGGATTGAAGATCGGCACCATCGCCGATCTGATCGCGTATCGCAGGCGCAAGGAAAGCTATGTCCGCGCGGTCCGTGAGCAGGAGATCACGTCCCCTTATGGCGGCGCGTTCAAGCTTCGGGTCTATCTCAACGCCGTGGACAACACCGAGCATCTGGCGCTCATCAAGGGCGACGTCGCCGGCGGCGACCCTGTGCTGGTTCGCATGCACGCCGTCAACATCCTCGAAGACCTGATCGGCATAGGCCGCAACGGAAACCGCCGCTCCCTCGTCGAGCGCGCCATGCGCCGGATCGGACAGGAGGGCCGCGGCGTTGTGGTCGTGATCCGCGACGTACGCGAGGGGACAATAGTGTCGCGGCTCAGCGATGCGCGCTCCCCCGCCTCTGACGGAAAACCGGCCGAGAAGCGTCTCGTCGACTACGGCATCGGCGCACAGATTCTGCTCGATCTCGGCATCAAGAACATGATTTTGCTTTCGAACTCGCCGACCCCGAAAATCGTCGGCCTCGAAGGTTACGGCTTGAACCTCATCGCTCGGCGAGCAATTGACGACCAATGAAAGACCCGATCCACATCCTCGTCATCGAGGGCCGCTATTACCACCACATCTCGGATGCGCTTCTGCTTGGCGCGGAGATGGCATTGAGAGAGCTTGGCGCGACGTGGGAGGTCGTGACGGTTCCAGGGGCGCTTGAAATTCCCCAGGTTTTATCGGTGGCGAGCGACGCCGGGCTGTTCTTTGACGACACCGCCAAGCCCTTCCACGGCTGCGTCGCGCTTGGTTGCGTCATCCGGGGTGAAACATCCCACTACGACATCGTCGCCAATGAGTCCGCGCGAGCGCTTTTGATGGTCTCGACGCTTCATGGCATTCCCCTTGGAAACGGGATTCTGACTGTCGAAAACGAAGCCCAAGCCGTTGCACGGGCTTCCGTGAACGGAAAGAATAAAGGGCGCGATGCTGCCGAGGCGTGCCTCGAGGTGCTTCGCGCCAAACGCGACTTCAGCAAAAGACGCCGTTGATTGCCTCGCTGAGCCGGGCTGAATTGAAAGCTTGACCAATGGATTTTGAGAACAGCCGCGAACCCGGCCCTGATAATGGCGTGCCTACGGGACCGGCCCGGACGCGCGCGCGGCTGGCCGCGGTGCAGGCCCTTTATCAGATGGATATGACGCAGCGCGACCTGAGCGCGGTTCTGGAGGAATTCCTCAACCACCGCTTCGAAACGGTAGAAATTTACGCGGGCGCCGATCGCGGCTTCTTTCGTGACATCGTGACTGGGGTAGCCGAGCGACAATCCGAGATTGATCCGCAGATCGCTTCGCATTTGGCGCAAGGCTGGCGGCTTTCGCGCATCGACAGCATCCTGCGGGCGATCCTGCGCTCCGGCGTGTACGAGATCATTGCGCGGCGCGACGTGCCTGCGCGCGCGATCATCAACGAATATGTCGAGATCGCGAAAGACTTCTTCGGCGGTGAGGAACCAGGCGTCGTGAACGGCGTGCTCGACCGTCTCTCGCGCGAAATGCGCCAGGGCGAGTTTGGGCGGAAGGCAACGAAAAAGCCGGGTTAAGAAATGGGCGGCTTGGGCGAAATCGCCTTCATCGCGGATTATCTTGCGCCGCTTGCGACGCATCCCGCTGCGTTCGGCCTTAAGGACGACGCAGCGCTTCTGACCGGCCTTCCGGCGAACGGGCTCGTCATTACAGCCGACGCGTCGGTCGCCGGGGTTCATTTCTTCGCGGACGACGACCCGGGCGACGCCGCGTACAAGGCGCTCGCCACCAATGTTTCGGACCTTGCCGCAAAGGCCGCGAAGCCCATCGGCTACACGCTGACGCTGGCGCTCGCCGAAGCTCCGTCGCAAGAGTGGGCCGAGCGCTTTGCGGCGGGGCTTGCGCGCGCTCAAAGCCGGTTCGGCATCGCGTTGCTTGGAGGCGACACCGTGACCGCGCGCGGCGCCTGGTGGATGTCCATCACCGCTTTCGGCGAAGCCTCGCCCCGCGGCCTCGTCCCTCGCGGCGGCGCTGGGGCCGGGGATTTTCTTTATGTCAGCGGCACGGTCGGCGACGCTGCGCTCGGCCTTCAGCTGCGTCTCGGAAAGGCAGAATTCGAGGCCGCATTACTCGCAGAGAACCGAAACTTTCTCCTGCGGCGTTACCTGTACCCGGAGCCGAGGCTCGGCTTGTCGCAGGCCCTGGCAAGCCAAGCGTCGGCTGCGATGGACATATCGGATGGGCTCGCGCTCGACCTTTCGCGCATGTGCGCCGCGTCGCGGGTCTCTGCAGACGTCGCGGTGTCCTCAATACCTCTGTCGGCGGCGGCAACCATCGCTTTAGCGGCATCGCCCGCATCGATCTCCGCGATCCTATCCGGAGGCGACGACTATGAAATCCTCTGCGCTGTTCCGGCCGACCGCACCGCTGCCTTCGAGACGGCGAGCGGAGGCGCGGGCGTGCCCGTGACGCGCATCGGCATCATGAAAGCAGGAGAATGCGCCCCGGCTTTCATCCAAGCCGATGGCGCATCCCTTGAGCTTCCCGTTGAAGGCTTCCAGCACTTCACCCTTTAACCATATAACGAAAATGTAATCCGTCTAATCCCCTTGCCTCGCTCAAGATCTGCGATATTCAATCATGCACCTTATCGTTGTATTGGCCGGTCATGAAACTTGAACTCCTACGCGAAGCGGCGCCTAACCCCGCAAAGCCCGTCAAGCTGCTTTTCATTCACGGGATCTGCACCGGCGCCTGGGTGTGGGAACCGAATTTCCTGCCTTTCTTTGCGGGGCTCGGCTATGACAGCTACGCGCTGAGCCTGCGCGGCCATGGCAAGAGCGAAGGCCGGGAGAATGTCCGGCAGTTCACCCTTCAAGACTTTGCCGAAGACATCGGCTGGGCTTTGGATGAGATCGGCGGACCCACGGTCGTGATCGGCCACTCGCTCGGCGGTGGCGTGGTTCAGAACTTCGTACAGCGCGGCGGCAAGCCTGCGGGCGTTGTGCTCCTCTGTTCGGCTCCTCCGCACGGGCTGATCCGGGCGGCTGCGGTGATGTACGCCTCAAATCCCAGACTCGCTCATGAAATGAAGGCGGTGCTCCACAATGGGTTGGACGCCGGAAACCTCGACATCATAGAGGACGGCTTATTCGCCGAGCGTCCCTCCCGCGAGCTTCGGCGGCGCTTTGCCGAAGGCATCGGCGATATTGCGGAGACGGCGAGCCGGCAACTCATGGGATGGATGCCGTTCGCCCCGTTCCCCTGGGGGATGCCGAAGCTGCTCGTTGTGGGCGGCGAGAAAGACGCGTTCATGCCCGCCGCCGATGTGCGCCTGACCGCGATCTATTACGGCGCGCGCTCTGTGATCGTGCCGAACGGCGCGCACGCGATCATGCTGGACAAGAACTGGAGCGACGCCGCTCAGCCGATCGCCGATTGGCTCGCGAAGACATTCAAAGGCTGAGATGCCGCGCGCAGCGAAGTTGCCCGGCTTCGCCACGGCGATCCTGTAATCGCGCTCCGCCATGTTTTCCGCCTTGCGTGTTATTTCCGTGACATTGGCTTTGTAAGCAGAGTTTGACAAGCGAAGCAGACTGTCCGGCGCAGTATCAGGCCGCGCCGTGATAGCGCTGCTTTGCTCATCTTGCTAAAAGCGATTCACAAAGTGCATGGAGCTCATATCTTGGCCAAAAAACACGGCGCTAGTAACGGCTTAAGACTCCTGAAACGACCCCGGCGGCTTCAGCGGCGCGAGCCCCTTCCCTGGAATGCTCCGAAATCCACCAAGGAAGATCCCGAGGCCCACGCCCGGATTGAGGCGATCCTCAGCAGTCCGAGCTATCGCAGGGCGGATACGGACTTCGACTTCCTCGCCCGGGACGACTTGCGCGGCCTTCGCCTGCAGATCGACTACCTCAAGCCCGACATCCTCCTCCAGGAAGCGGGGGTGCGCCAAACCATCGTGGTTTTCGGAAGCACCCGGATCTGCGAGCATGCGGCAGCCTCCCGCCAGGTGGAGAAGCTGACAAAGGCGCTCGCCGCAGATCACGGCAATAAGGAGCTGGCGCATCGCCTTGCCGCCGCAAAGCGAATCCTCGCCAAGAGCCGCTATTACGACGTCGCCCGCGAATTCGGACGGCTCGTCAGCGAAGCCAACAGCAACAACGGCCATGACGAGCACGCCGTCGTCATGACCGGGGGCGGACCCGGCATCATGGAGGCGGCGAACCGCGGCGCATTCGATGCCGGAGCCAAGTCCGTCGGCCTCAATATAATCCTGCCGCACGAGCAATACCCGAACCCCTACATCACGCCTGATCTATGTTTCAGCTTCCATTACTTTGCGATACGAAAGTTTCATTTCGTGCTTCGCGCGAAAGCGCTCGTGGCTTTTCCAGGTGGGTTCGGAACGTTCGACGAGCTGTTCGAGGTCCTGACACTCGTTCAAACACAAAAGCTCAAGCAAATCCCGGTAGTTCTCGTGGGCAAAGACTATTGGCAGCGCGCCGTCGATTTCGATTTCCTTGCTGAAGAAGGCGTTATTGCCAGCGAAGACCGCGAACTCTTCTGGTATGCCGAGACGGCGGAGGAAATCTGGAATAGCATCCAGGCCTGGTACGCCTCTGGCGGGGCGGCTTGATCGACAACGCCTCCTGTTTCTTGCGTGGCTGGTCTGCGTTTCCGGGCAGGCGGCTTGACCCGTTGAAGGGAAAGCCGCACTTTCTTGGGAAAGTACTCGGACCCGCGAAGGAGGACCGATGATCCGCGTTCAGAAGCAGGATTTCGACATCGCCGCCGAGATCGCCGCCTTGCGGAAGGGCCGGACGGATGTCGGCGCGATTGCAGCGTTTGCGGGGCTCGTCCGGGATCACGCCGGCGGCCGCGAAGTCACCTCGATGACGCTCGAGCATTATCCGGAGATGACCGAGAAGGAGCTGGCGCGCATCGAAGCCGAGGCCCGCGAGCGCTGGCCGCTTCTCGGCTGCCTTATCGTACATCGCGTCGGCCGCCTCAAGCCCGGCGACAACATCGTGCTCGTCATCACGCTGTCCGAGCATCGGCACGCGGCTTTCGAGGCGGCGCAGTTTCTCATGGACTACCTCAAGACGGCCGCGCCCTTCTGGAAGAGCGAGGAGAACGGGGAACAGCGCCATTGGGTCGCCCCGCGCGATAGCGACGACGCGGCGGCGGAGCGCTGGGTCCGGTAGCCGCCAGCGTGGAACCCGGCTTGCAGGCCAACCCGCTTTTTGTATGCGTTGGGCAAATGCGGCATCTTTCTTGGACCTTGGACCAGATTGCGTTTGTGTTCGCCGTCCGTGTTTGATCGATGGTTGCATTTTAGGAGAATGCGCCTTATCGAGGCGTTAATTGAGCTAAGCTACTGATAATACACAATAAAAACCAATGAGGCGTTGCGTCGCCGCAGGCATGAACGGCGTTGGCCTCGTTAACACATTATATTTAACCGGCTTTTCAGCGTCCATTTTCGTCCAAAAATATAAACCGTTAACCTTGCCGGTCGCGCCGAAAAGCTTTTTATTATCAACCGGTTACAACCGTCTGCTAGCGTTCGGTCAAAGCGCGGCGCTCATTCTTTAGCGGGATGTTAAGCAAGTTCTGACCGGAAATAAATCCGTGGGCGGAGAAATTAACCATCAGGGGTTAACGCGTCGTCGCCTTAGCGACGCATCATTCACCATGATGGTCCTGGCGTCGCAATTTGCGGTTTGGGGACAGAAGCATGGTGCAGGCATGGCTCCGGCGCGAGCCCTGGTGGGTGCGATCTTCGCTGCCGGCGCTTGCATGAGCGCGGCGCAGACTGCGGATGACGTTGCCGCCCTCAACAAGCAAGCTGTCCAGCTCTATCGCCAAGGCTAGCGGCGACCTAGCCAAATACCGCATCGTGCATTTTGCAACGCATAGCGCGCTTGCCGGGCAGATCAGCGGCAACAGCGAGCCGGGACTGCTCCTGACCCCGCCTGCCGCGCCGAGCGCGGAGGATGACGGTTATCTCACCGCCTCGGAAATCGCAGGGCTGAAGCTCGACGCCGATTGGGTGATCCTGTCGGCCTGCAATACGGCCGCTGGCGGCGTTGAGGGAGCAAAAGGCGGCGTGCAAGCGCATCCGGCTTTCTGGGCGCCGTTCGTGGTCGTAGGCGAAGGCGGGGCCGTGAGATAGAGATTCGCTGCTGGCGAAGCGGCAACGCCGCCCATGGTTCGGCAGGCTCACCATGAGGGTTGGCCCGCTAAAAACACTCGATCTCATCCTGAGCTTGTCGAAGGATGAGGGGACGATTTCCAAGAGCCCGCTAGATCACCATCTTAGCCGGCGGCGTCAGCAGCCGCTGCGCGGCTGCGCGGTTTCCTCGGGGACTGCTTTTCCGCTTTTTCAGCGGCTTCTCTTTTTTTCGCCTCGGCGTCCTCGGCTTCCTTGGCGAGCCGCAATTCTCGCAATCTCGAAACCTTTTCGGAGCGTTGCCGGGCGGCGGATTCGATATCCTGCCTGACGGCTTGATCGCGTTTTTGAAGATTTGCGAAACGCTCCGCGGCCTTGGTTTTAGTCGTGGCAGCCATGAGGTTATCCTTCTCTTTGGCGCATGGGCGGCTGCAAGGGAAAGCGCAAACAAGCGCCTTCCGGGCGAGCTCTGAAGCGGCTCGCTGATAGAACATCACACTAAATCTGGTGTTGGATGAAGCGCTTCGCAAGCACTCGCGGTTGTACGCCGCGCTGCCTCAGTCTCGACTGCGGTAAAGCTTCCGAATTTTTGCAGAAAGCCGGCCGCCGTTAGCTGAACGGAAGGCGCTTTCCCGTGTTCATCGTAATCATCACGCTCATCGGAATCCATGACAAAACGCATCGAGGACTACGCTCTTGTTGGCGACTGCGAAACTACGACGCTGATCGCGCGCGATGGTTCGATCGACTGGCTGTGCTGGCCGCGGTTCGATTCCGGAGCGCTGTTCGCGTCCTTGCTTGGAACGCCAGAAAACGGGCATTGGAGCATGTCGGCGCCCGGAGGCGCCGCAACGAGACGCCGATACCGCGAAGGAACCCTGATCCTCGAGACCGATTTCGAAACGGAAAGCGGCGCCGCCACCCTCGTCGACTTTATGCCATTTCACCGGGACGGCCCGAGCCGGCTGATCCGCCTTGTCCAGGGCCGCTCGGGCGAGGTCGAAATGGTCACCGAATTCATGCTGCGCTTCGATTACGGCCTGATCGTTCCCTGGATCACCCGCATGGACGGCGAAGGGCTGCAGGCGACCGCGGGACCGGACATGGTTGTTTTGCACACGAATGCGTGCGTGAGGGCGCGCGGTATGAAGCATTGCGGGGTATTCACGGTTCGGCCGGGGGAAACGGTCTCATTTGTATTGAGCTATGGAAAGTCGTTCGAGCCGCCCCCTCCCCCTGTCGACCCCATGCAGGCGCTCGAAGAAACCGAAAAAGCCTGGCGGCATTGGTCTAAGCGTTGCACCTGCGCAGGCGTATACTCGGGGCCGGTTTTGCGCTCCCTCATTACTCTGAAAGCCCTGACCTACCGCCCGACTGGAGGGATCGCCGCGGCGGCGACAACCTCGTTGCCTGAGAAAATCGGCGCGGGGCGGAACTGGGATTACCGCTTCTGCTGGCTGCGCGATGCAACCTTCACGTTGCTCGCGCTTATGAACTCCGGTTACTGGAAGGAAGCGGGGGAATGGCGGACATGGCTTCGCCGCGCGGTGGCCGGCAGCCCCCAGCAGCTTCAGATCGTGTATGGCCTCGCTGGCGAGCGCCGCCTCATCGAGAGCACCATCCCGTGGCTTTCCGGCTATGAAAATTCGAAGCCTGTGCGCATCGGCAACGCGGCCGTAGACCAGCTGCAGCTCGACATCTTCGGCGAGGTGATGGATGCGATGTTTCAATGGAACGAGGGCCACCCGGATCCTGAACACGAGGCATGGCCTCTCGTTCTGACCATTATCGAGCATCTTGAAAAGATCTGGCGGCTCCCGGACGAGGGCTTGTGGGAGGTGCGCGGCGGCGCCCGCCACTTCACTCATTCCAAGGTGATGGCGTGGGTGGCGTTCGACCGCGCCATCAGAACCATAGAACGCCACGGCCTCGAGGGTCCCCTGGAACGCTGGCGAACTGTTCGCGATCAGATCCATCGGCAGGTCTGCGAGGAAGGCTTCGATAAGAACGCGGGAACGTTCACGCAAAGCTACGGCTCAAGCGCGCTGGACGCGAGCGCTCTTCTCATCCCGCTCGTTGGCTTTCTTCCGGCGAGCGATCCGAGGGTGCGCTCAACGGTCGAAGCGATCGGCAGGAGGCTCCGCGTCGATGGCCTCATCCGCCGCTACGATACGGAGAAAACCGAGGATGGCCTAAAGGGCAGCGAGGGCGCCTTCCTCGCCTGCTCTTTCTGGTATGCCGACAATCTTCTCATGATCGGACGGCGGGACGAAGCCCGCGAACTTTTCGAGCACCTTCTGACGCTTTGCAACGACGTGGGCCTCTTGTCCGAGGAATACGATCCCGTGGCGGGGCGCATGCTGGGCAATTTCCCGCAAGCCTTTTCGCACGTGGCGCTCATCAACACGGCGAACAACCTCTCCCATTCGGCGAAGCCGGCGACCCAGCGTTCCGCGAAAGGGCCTGCCCCGATTGCCGCCCATGGTTCGACAGGCTCACCATAAGGGTTAGCCCGCTATAAAACTCAACCTCATCCTGAGCTTGTCGAAGGATGAAGGCAGGTTTCACGGTTTTTCAGCAGCCTGGCCGGTACGGCTTATCCGCCCAACCATGTGGGTCATGCGCTTTTCCGCAAGCGCTTTCAGTGGAGAATGTCCCCGGCCTTGGGATAGACCCCTTTCAGGACAATTTCGAAATGGCTCCGCACGGCATCGTTGCAGGCGCACGACCGCCGCTTCAGGGTGGCGAGCTGCTCCTGGGTCATCGGCAGGATCTGGGGTCTGTGTCCGGTCTATCCCGGCGAGAAGCAGTTTTGCGACCCTTTGCTCGATGGAGTGAGCCGCGTTACAAGCCGCCGCCTGAAAGACTTGAGCGAGAAGGCAATCCGCATAACGGGCAAAAAGGCGCCGGATGGCGATCGAATGATGCTTCGCCGCATCGAGAGCCGTTGTTTCGATTTTCAGGAACTCACCCGGGAATTCGACCCGCAGCCAGCGCATAAGCCGGAAGATGTCCATGACTTATGATCCCGCCAACGGCTCCCTCCCGGCCGATGAGAGCTGTTTCGGCGCTCTTGCCATCGGGAAGCAAAATCGAGAAGGACGCAAGGCTCGCCCCGCAAGGAAAATAGGTGAAGCGGACATTATCGCCCGGCTCGTAGAAAACGGTTCCGCGATCGGCTTCCACCACTTCGAAATAGGGCTGCATGCTCACGGCGTCCTTCGTTGGGAGGTTGGCGAGCCTGGAATGCCTTTGGTTTGGGATGCGCGCTGCAAAACGCTCCTGGGCCTATCGGCTGACGCCGCGGTGACCTATCCGATCTGGGTAAATCTTGTTCATCCTGACGACCGCGCCGAAGCGGAATCGGTCATCGCACGCGCTCTTGATCCCTTCGACTCTGACGATGGCCTGATTTGCAAATATCGGATTTGGGGCGCGGACGGGAGCGTGGTCTGGCTCCTGACCACCGGCCGCGCCTACTTCGAGCCCGATCCCGCGCATCCAGCCGGAAGGCGTCCCTTGCGGCTCCTCGGCGCCATCCGCGACATTACCGAAACAGAGCTGGACGATCTCAAGCGCCACAGCCGGGAGAAGCGCGGCCGCCGACAGCAAAGGACGAAAGCCAAGACTTGTTCAGGAAACTGCTCGGCGACGGGCTGTATTGGTCTGCGTCAGCAAAGCTACGGACAAGCTGAAGACCTTATAAGCTGGGCCCGGACGGCGCCGACAGGGGCTGCAGCAATCCGGGGGACAAATGAAAGCGGAGACATTTGGCCACGAATTTTTCGCCATGGACTTGCCTTTCCCTTGCGAAATCCACCCAAATGTTCCGCGCGTAGCAATTCTTCCCGACGCATGCCGAGTGCTGGCTATATTTTGCGAACCAAGAAAAGCGATGGTCGCAAATGAATGGGTGCATGCGAATCAGAAGGAATTCAACCTGATCGCAACTTATGATCGCTCGCTGGCCAGCCTTCCGAATGCAGAAAATCATCGATTTCGGGGGAGCGCATTCCAACTTCATGCCAACCACCAAAGATTTCACCGTCAGCTTTATTCTATCTACGGGCTGCAACGAACCGGGTTGGGAGGGCTATAACGTACGGCGCGACATAGCGATTAATTTCGGTTTTCCGTCGGTGCCCGGGCGCTTATTCGTGTCCTCAAGAACGATCATAATCGAACCGAGCCAACTGGACTCCATCATCGAAAACGCGAAGCAGAAAAATTACATTGCCACATTGCTCCAGGATGGCAAAAAGGACGTGTTTCGTAGCATGTTCCACATAACTATCGAAAACAATATGGACGATTATTATTTCACAGAGAAGATCATCGATTGTTTTAGAACATATACCATACCAATTTACTGGGGCACGAACCGGGTGCTGGAGCTATTTGATAAAGACGGCATCATATATCTAGAAGATCCCAGCAAACTTCACCAGGTCGTTTCAGCGCTAAGCCCTCGGGATTACTGGAATAGAATGGCCGCCATGATGAGAAATTACACCCTGGCTGAGAATTACATGGATCCCGCCGGACGTCTTAAAAGACTGATCCTCGCATCGATGTCATGGGGGTTATAAACCATCTTTTTAGTTGCACGAGCGACGCCGTGCCGTGACGAAGTGGCGGTCCGCGATCTTGTAATACATCCTGCCGATGACGCGGCGCCATCTACGCGCGAGCAACGGCGAACCTTTCTTTGCCTAGTAAATGCCGTGCGCGATCAACTCAATTCCCTGCACCGAAGAAGAGACCGAGCAGAGTTTGCCGGGCGCCAACGGACTCGCTGCCTCCCTCATCCCAGAACTTGATTGCCTGGATGTTTCCGCCAATTTCATCGTCATGGCCGCCCTCCGAGGCGGCCATCCAGAAAAACACAAGGTATTTCAGATGGTTACTGGATGGCCTGGTCAAGCCCAGCCATGACGGCAGCGCGAAGATTCGCCAATGTTTTCATGGCCGACTGACGTGAAGCAAGCGGCCTCCGCAATGGCCATCCATTGGCCAAGACGGTTCGAGGCGAGAGAGAAGATCCGCTAGGCAGCCAATCTCTCGTGATCTATCCAAAAATACTTCTTGTCCGGGTCGAAACTTCTATTTTTTGTCCCGTAGATGTATTCTTTCGGCGACAACCACTGAATGCTTCCTCCATTATTCCCTCGGAACAACCTGATCCAAAACTCAGCGTTGCCGGATGTCGTAATGATATATTTACATTTTGAGAAGGCAAATATATTTGCCACGAAATCTAAACCCGCTTCTAATTTGCTACTTGATTCGGCTGAGTGGAAGCAAGCATCGTCCCCTAATTCCCGGATGGCGTACTCCCGGAACTCTTCGTCATCAGTCAAAATCAGGAATTTCAGTTCAGAAAAATTTTTCTTCAGTTTGAATGCCCTGAGAATGAATTCCGCATAAGAAGGCTGGTTGGTTTCTAAACTCTTATCCGTTCCGCGGTAGCGGATTCCACAAACGTCTTTGTAGGGCCATGGCATTTCAGAAGAAAGACGGCTGATACGTTCGATAATATCATCGGATGGACAGAAGTATTTTTCAACGAATGGCTTTATATCTGAAAAGTTTAAATTTGAATAATCGGAAAATTGTTGCTCATCCGGATCACTGTTTGTAAATATCTTTTTTTCAGCGCAAGGGATCTCTATATCAGGCTTGGCTTGAAAGAATTTGCCTGATACGTCATCCATGATTGCATCCTTGTATTTTGCAAACTGTCGCGAACAATCAATTGCAGCGGGAACTCTGTTGTAGGTTCTATAGTAGTCAAGAATCGCTTCCAGTCGAATTGTGTAGCAAGAGAAGATACCAGCGTTGTGGTTAACCGTGAGCTTATCATCGCTCATTTCATAGAGGCGTTTTGGCGTGGGCGGCCGCGGCCGGTTGTAGTCAGGCGGCAAGGCCGCAATCATATCATCGGGAACGTAGCCATTCAGAGACCTGAAGCTATAGCCTGGATCGATGCTAATGATTTTTTGGATTATTGAATCCACTGTAACGTCGTGCCCGTTGCAGTCGGCCTTTTTACGGATGCAGCTTACATCGTTGATCAGGATCACCGGCAGGACGGAGGCGCGCATCGCGGCGCCGATAGTGTCGAGTTCTTCCAGGAGAGAGCAGGTTTTTTGGTCCCTGGAAATCACGCCGTTTTCAAACACGTGACTATGCGCTTCGAGCCAGAATGTCACCCGCACGCCTTGCAGCTTTTTGCAAATCTCAGTCAGAGCTTCGCGGCTATCGCCGCAATAGAGCAATACGCTGGCGCCCGGAGCGTCATTGAGATGGGCTTGGATGTTCTCGCGGGCGATTTCGTGAAGCTTCGGACTGAGTTCAACGGAATAGATATCCTTGAACCCCGCCTTCATGGCTTCGATCACGTTGACGCCTTGACAGGTTCCCGTCTCGACGAAGGCATCAGTCTTGTAGTGCCCAATATTGAAATCGGCGAACGTGCCCATGACAAGTCCATAAAAGAGCGCCCGAAATCTTCCCGCCATCCCGAGACAGCAACAACCTTAGAGCGAGCCTACGAATCGACGCAACTTTATCTCAGGCCGTTTTTAATAGAAACACCTTTCCCATGTGAGCTCGGAACGCAAACGCAAGCTCCGGAACAAGCTGAACGCCTCGTTTGTTCGAATTTGCCGGGATGGAGGTAAAGACATGGCAGAGGCGATCGGACATCGCGTTTGGGCGGTAGCGGAAGGCTACATTCCCCCGGCGAGCACCGGGACCACGCGGCAGCTCGTCAGTCACGAAACCGTTTGCATCCTGAACGCAGGCGACAGCGAAGCCGATGTAGAAATCACCGTGTACTTCGCGGGCCGCGATCCCGTGGGTCCCTATTCGCTGAAAGTGCCGCCGAGGCGCACGCGCCATGTCCGTTTCAACGACCTCAAAGAGCCGGAGCCGATCCCGGAAGACACCGACTATTCAAGCGTGATCGTCTCCAATGTCCCCATTGTCGTCCAGCATACCCGGCTCGATACGCGCCAGCCCGCGCTCGCGCTCCTGAGCACGATCGCCTATCCAGTCCGCTAGGCGACGTCATCAGGATTTGCGCGCGAGGTTCCGCGCGCCGAAAAATGAGCCGCGATCTCGGGGTGCGGCTCCACGATGCTCCACGGCGGACGGCCGCCGCCATCCCCGCCTCAGCTTAAGAAAGGGGCAGGACCTTCCGGCCGTAAACCGTATTGGCCAATGTCGCCGTAGCAATGTACCAGGCGAGAAGGCCCACGATAAAGATTTCCCAGCCTGCAAGCGGCGCCGGCACAAATCCGAGCGTGACGCCGTCGAGCAGCAGAAACGCAACCAGCAGCAGCCAGAACAGGACCGCCAGGTACTTGCCCACACCCTGAACGGCGATGCAAAAGCCAAGCGTGAACAGCGTCCACACAAAGAAAAAACCGAATTGCTCGTTGGCGCCCGCTTTGAGGCCCGCGTTCGGCTGCACATAAAGCAACGCGAACAGCGACCACCAGAACGCGCCGTAGCACATGAAGGCGGAGCCGCCGAAGATGCTTCCTTTCCGAAGATCCACTACTCCCGCAACGAACTGCGCCGTGCCCCCGAAGGCGATGGCCAAGGCGAGCGTCGGCCCGGCGCTCCAGTAGCCAACGTTATGCAGGCCTGTCGCCATTGTGGTCGTGCCGAAGCCCATCAGCCCGACGACCGCCGGATTGGCCCACCATTCCTTGTACATTCCCGCGTCTGTCATTTCTGTCATTTTTGCTTCATCCCTTGATTTGCGATCGCTTTTAAGCCTGCGACTTCCAGTTTTTCGAAGCGGTAAGATTCTGGCGTGGGCGGCTTAGCCCCTGAAACAAGCAGAAGCGCCGCTTGTTGCGCCCTCAGTCCAAAGGAGCAGGCGACGCGTCTACTTCCGGTGCGAGAAATCCTCAAGAACCTCGCTCAACGCTTCGCTCTTCACATAGGAAGGCCCGGTGAACGGATAGTTGTGAGCTCCATCTGCCACGAGTTGCGTCCTCAAATGCCAAATTTTAAAGCTTCACCAGAACAAAAAGTTGCCAGGGGTCCTTCGATTCCGACATTTGCTCTCGCGGGTGCTGCAAACGTGCGCAAATGTCGGAATCGGACCACTGGACGTTGACATTGCCGCCGGTTTACCCGATAAATCCGGCGCAGCCGTATAGGTGAAATTGCGCAACCTAAGGCCTATCTCCCGCTAAGAGAGAACAAAGTCCGCCCGTGGCGGCGCCGATCGGTGCGTTTCAAGAAAGATAGAGGACTCCATGTACGCGGTGATCCGCACGGGGGGCAAGCAATACAAGGTTGCCCCGGAAGATGTGCTACAGATTGAGAAGATCGAAGGGGCCGCGGGCGACGCGGTCAGTTTTCCCGATGTTTTGATGGTGGCGAGCGAAGGCGGACCGACGTTCGGCGCGCCGCTGGTTTCGGGCGCTGCCGTCTCGGCCGAGGTTGTCGAGCAGGGACGCGGGCCGAAGGTCATCATCTTCAAGAAGAAGCGCCGCCAGAACTACCGGCGCAAGAGGGGCCACCGCCAGGAACTGACCACGGTGCGCATCCTTGAGATCCTGACCGATGGCAAGGCGCCGACGATAGCGGCGAAGGCAAGCGAATAGCTCCGAGATTTGAAGGCGAAAGACAATGGCACATAAAAAAGCAGGCGGTTCGTCCCGGAACGGCCGCGACTCCGAAGGCCGGCGCCTCGGCGTGAAGAAGTTCGGCGGGGAACAGGTCGCTCCCGGGAACATCATCCTCCGCCAGCGCGGGACACAGTGGCATCCCGGCGATGGCGTAGGCATGGGGCGCGACCACACGATTTTCGCCGAGCGCGAGGGTGTGGTTGAGTTCAAGACCAAAGCCCGTGGCCGGACCTATGTCTCGGTTGTCGGCGGCGAGGCCCATTAAGCGCAAGAACTTTGGCTCGGGCACCGGCGCGTGGAACAGCGCCGGGCTCGCGCGTATATCCGTGCGTCCTGTTGTCGAGCATGCCGTTGGTGGGGACTGGCGGGCGGGATGAGCACACGATTACCGGTCATCCGTTTTGCAACCGAGCTGCGCAAGGCTGTGCAGCAATGGCGGCGGCGCGGACAGAGGGTCGCCCTCGTTCCCACTATGGGCGGCCTTCACGAGGGGCATCTTTCGCTGGTCCGGCTCGCAAAAAAGCACGCGGCCCGCGTTGTCGTTTCCGTTTTCGTCAACCCCACGCAATTTGCGCCGAACGAGGATTTTAACAGCTACCCACGCAACGAGGAGCACGACTGGCACAAGCTCTTGAGCGTGCAGCCGGACGCCATGTACGCACCGGAAGTCGACGAAATCTACCCGCATGACTTCGCCACCCGCGTCGAGGTGGCAGGGCTCACCCAAACGCTTGAGGGAATTTCACGGCCGCATTTCTTCGCCGGGGTCACGACGGTTGTCGCAAAGCTTTTCCTGCAGTCCCTGCCGGACCTGGCCGTCTTCGGCGAGAAGGATTACCAGCAGCTTCTCGTAGTGAAGCGCATGGTCAAGGACATGGCCTTTCCGATCACCATTCTGCCGGGACCCATCGTGCGCGAGCGCGATGGCCTCGCGCTGTCCTCCCGGAACGTTTATCTTGATCCCAAGGAGCGCAGCGTTGCCCCGCAGCTTTACGCGGTCCTCAGGGATGTGGCGACTGACCTCGCATCAGGCCGCGCGGTCAGGGAATCCTTGACGCAAGGCAAAGTCCGGCTAGAACACGCCGGATTGAGGACTGATTATCTCGAACTGCGCGATAGCCACACTCTCCTACCAATCGAGACCATTGCGCATGAGCGGACCCGGCTTCTGGCGGCGGTCTACCTGGGCCGCGTCCGCTTGATCGACAATATCGAGGTTACCTGATCGCACGGGGTCCCTGTTTTTCTGCCCATTTGCCGCGATGCGTCATCCCCGCCAAGCGAAGCGCCGGGACCGCGAAGCTAGGCGCTTCAATGAGTTGCGATCCCGGAAATGACGCCGCCTTTCCGGGATAACGGCGGCGATGCGTGCGTGAAACTGCGCTAGAATTTATAGTTCAGGCCCGCGCGGACGATATTGATGTTGCCGATCTCGTGCGTATAGCTCTGATCGCCTTGCTGGGAGATTGTCCCAGTCGTACCGCTTTCAGACCCGAAACCGTCGGCGTACAGATACTCGATCTTGGCTGTGAGCCGGTCTGTGAAAGCATATTCGACACCCGCGCCGACCACGTAGCCGGTCTTCCACCCTTGATAGAAGTTGCTCTCGTCGGCATCGTTGCCGACGATGACTTCGTTCGCATGCACCATCGCAAGACCGCCTGTACCGTAAATGAGGGTGCGGCCGAAGGCGTAGCCCAGCCGGGCGCGTATCGTGGCGAAGCCGTCCCAACCGCCGGACCAGTCATGCCCATCATAGATATACATGTGCTGCTGGCCTTGCATTCCGGACCAGCTCATGTCGGCTTCGGCGCCCATCACCCAGTTGGGCGCGAACTGGTAATTGTAGCCAATAGTGCCACCAAGAAGGGCGCCGCTGGGATCGTTTTCTGCCCAGCCATGGGGGTTATTGGCATTGGGGGAGACATAATTCAGCGAGGTTCCGGAGCCGTAACCTCCGGTGAAGCCGCCGTAGAAGCCGGTCCAGTTCCAGGGCACAGCGACATAAGGAGCGTCCTTCAGGCTGCCTGGTCCGTAAACGTCGGCCGCATGCGCAGCACCCATCCCAACCAAGGATACACTTACGCCTACCAGAATCGCCCTCATCCCCATCTTCTCTCTCCGTTTGAAGAAGTCACGCCGCAGTATTAATGCTCATGCTCTTCTGCTCTAGCCGGACAACACGAGATCAACTCGATGAGGCAATCTATACTGACATGATTGGTGATATATCGGCGAGAAAACGGCGTTTTGGCCGCTGATGAGACAGGATCTTGCCGCTACCTTGAGTTTAATGCGCTGTTTTTAAAAAATCTTTTCTATTTGAGCGGCGCCAATGTGTCGAAGCAAGCCACATTTCTACGAAGAATTTTTAGAATATTGTTATTAATCTCTTAGTTTAATACGCCAGATGAACTGCGGCAAAATTTTTTTTACTTTCGATGGAATAAATTCAAGCAAGGTCAAAGAACCGCGAGGCATTCAAAAATTCAGAAAAGCGCCTTTCCAGCCGTTGAGCTGCTTCAAAGTCGTCGCCCCACTGAGAGAGCTGCCAACTCTCGTCCACGTGGGCTGCTTCCCAGGCCGCGTCCGTACCGAGGGCTCTGTCAGCGTGCGCGAGCGCGATCAGGGCTGAGCCGGTAAGCGTCGTCATCACGTGGAGCGCGGCGAGTTTGAATGGATTGAGCGCGGAAAGTGCGCGGCGTATGGCCTCGATCGAGGACGCGGGCTGATCGAGATGCTTTACACCCGTTCCGACATCAAAGGACGCACCATACTGCGTACGAACCCAGGCGAGGATCGGGTCCCACAGGCGCGCCTGCTTCGCCGCAAGCTCAACCGGGGACTCCGCGCGATAGCAGAGAAGATCCGACGCGGCGTAGTTAACAATATCCTGAACCACCTCCCCTCGCTTCTCCTCGACGGCGTCGATCGCGCTGTTCGCGACGCGGGTCAGCGGAAGGGTCGCAGGCACGATTTCATCGCCTTGCGCGTTCCATTCGCCTGCGATTGCGTCGGCAAGAGCCGCAGATGAAACCGCCAGTGCACGCCCAGCCGGGGTTTTTATGGGTTTGCCATCGAGTTGGATCCCAAAACTTCCATTCTCGAGAGGCGCGACCGCTGCGGCGGCATAGAAGCGCTTCGGGTTCTTTGATTGTGAGGCGGTCATGGTTGCTTTCAGAGCGTATTGCGTCGCGCCGCCCGCCAAATTCGCCAAAACCGGCGTAGCGGGCTGAGCGCAACAACCGTATGCAAGGGATCGAAATTCCGGCGCGGCCATCGCCCTTAGATAAGGTTTCACGAGTGTGAGCGGAAGGAAGGCAGGCCAGGCCGATGGATCGAGATCGACGGCCTTGGCGCGAAACTTCTGCAGCGCGCGGCTCGCGGTGCCCCGAAGGTCGGCGAGGGCAGCCACGAAACTTTCGCTCGCCTCGCCCCGATGGATGGCGGCAAGGTCGATCCCGCGGCCTTCCAGGTAGGAGGACGGCAAAACCGCCTTCTGGCGCGAGGCGAGAATGGGAAGCTTGAGAAGCGTCTCGGTCAATCCATAAGCCACGCCGGCGTGCGCCGCTGCTTCTCTCGCGGCTTCGCTCCTATCGCCAAGGATGGCAGCCGCAACTTCGAAGACTGCGCCTTCGGTCTCGCGCAAGGACGCCTTCATCGCGCGTTCGTCGGCGGCCGAATCGCCGAACAGGACCGGGACACGGGCATCGACCATGCCGATCAGACGATCCTTCGGAAGGGTGTGCTCGAAGATTGCAGCAGAGAGCGCGTCCGCCACCGGGTTCCCGGTTCTCGCGCCGGGCGTTGCGAGATCGACGGCATCGCGCCACCATTGCAGGCGGATCTGGCCAGCCATCGGCTCCGAGACAAACGCGAGGATGTGGTCCAACTCTGCGTTGAAGCCGTAAAGCGCAAGAAGGCCGGGCCGCTTGGCGCTGGGGGCAAACAGGGCGCTCCAATAGCGGTCGCGATCGCGCTGCCGCACGACCGCCGCAGCAGTCTCGTTGTCGCGTCTTCTTTGCTTCGTGTCGTCTGAGGTCAACCACCGTGCTCCAAACAACCTTCTAAATGATAGGCTTAGAAGGCCGCCCGAATATTCGCAAGGGGCAAGAGCGCAGATGTAAACATCCGCCCTTCGGCAACAAGGACGTTGAAGGTGCGGCAAGCGGCGCCGGTATCCATTGCCTCCAATCCCAGGCCGCGCCGATCCATCTCGGCCCTGAAAGAGGGCGATGGGAAAGCCAAGACCGCTCCGGTGCCAAACAGAAGAAAATCGCCGCGAAGCTGCTCATGGGTGTCGAGGAAGCGAAGAATCTCACTCTCGTTCGCGCCGCTGGCGGGATTCCAGGCAAAGACGTCGGCCGAAGAGATCAGAAGCGCACTTTCATGAACAACGCCGGCCAATTGAAATATGCCGCCTGGCGTCAGCGAGAGAGGCGCTCTCGCGCCAAGCCTTTCGAACGGGCTGGTCATGGCGCGACCAAGCCCGGCCTAGCCGCGCCTCTTGGAGCGTCCTCCGCCTGCCCTCGCCTGCCCCTTCCCTTTCTTCGGAGCTCTCTGGCCGGGGGGCTTGCGCGGCGCCGCGGGTGGCAGCGGCGCTGCCGGATCGTCCATTCCTTCCACGTCACCGAGCGGAATCGATGCGGAGAAGCCAATGCCGTGGGGAACTGCGCCATCCACGACCAGGGAACCATTCGGCCCCTCCGATCCCGGTCCCGCAACCGCCCTTGGCTCCGCCGCACGCCCCGCTTTTGCTCCCGGCTGGCCCGGCTTCGCCTTGCCTTTTTCCACCCCGCTCCAGTCGCGCTTGACCCCGATCAGGATCAGGAACGGCGCGGCGATAAAGACCGAGGAATAGGTGCCGACGAGCGTACCGAACAGCATGGCGAAGGTGAATCCGCGAATGACCTCGCCGCCGAAGATATAGAGCGCGATCAAGGCCATCATCACCGTGCTGACCGTCATGATGGTCCGCGACATCGTCTCGTTCACGGATAGATCGAGCAGGTCGCCCAAAGGCAGGCGCTTGTATTTCCGGAGGTTCTCGCGGATTCGGTCGTAAATGACGACCGTATCGTTGATGGAATAACCGAGGATGGTCAGAAGGGCTGCGACGATGGTCAGATCGAAATCGAGCTGGAACAGCGAGAATATGCCGATCGTGAACATGACGTCATGCACGAGCGATACCACGGCGCCCAGCGCGAACTGCCACTCAAAGCGAAACCAGACATAGGCGAAGATCACAAGATTTGTGAGCACGATCGCCCAGATGGCGGACGTGATGAGCTCGTGCGAAACGGTGCTGCCAACCTGCTCGCGCCTGAGTTCCTTCGAACCGGATGGCAACTCGGCGAATACCTTGTCCGCCGCCGCTTTCTGAGCCTCGGGTCCGCCCGCCTGTTCGGGGAAGCGGATCAGAACCTCATTCGGCTGCCCGAAGCTTTGCAACTGGATCTCACCTAGCCCGATCTCGGTCAGCTTCGTTCGTAAACTTGCAACATCCGCAGCCTCCGGGGTCTGAATTTGCATCAGCGTCCCGCCCTTGAAATCGATGCCGAAGTTCAGCCCCACCGTGGAGAGCAGAACGGTGGTTCCAAGGATGGCGAAGATGGAAAGCCCGAGGCACAACTTGAAGTATTTGACGAACCGGAGGTTCATCTTCTGTGGCAGGCGGAAAAGTGGTTTCAACAGCATGGCTTGTGCTCGACGCTAAATTTCAAGGACGGTGGGCCGCGTCTGGCGCAGCCATGTCGACACCATCAGACGCGTAACGGTGATGGCCGTGAAAAGGGAGCTTACGATACCGAAAGAAAGCGTGACGGCGAAGCCTCGTACGGTGCCCGATCCGAAAGCATAGAGGATGAGAGCCGCGAGAAGGGCCGTCAAATGCGAGTCGATAATCGTGGCGTAGGCCCGGTCGAACCCGGCCTCGATGGATGAGACAACGCCGCGGCCGCTTTTCATTTCTTCGCGTATTCGCTCGTAGATCAGAACGTTGGCGTCAACGGCCACGCCCATGGTGAGCACCATGCCCGCGATGCCCGGCAAGGTCAGCGTCGCATGGAAAAGCGACAGACAGGCCATGATGATTGCGATGTTGACGATAAGCGCGATAATCGAGAACAGGCCGAAGAGGCCGTATCCCGCGATCATCAAAGCCGACACTGCAATAAACCCGGCAATCGCCGCCCTCTTTCCGGACTCGATCGAATCCGCGCCGAGACTCGGGCCGACGGAGCGCTCCTCGATGATCGAAAGAGCAGCGGGCAGCGCACCTGACCTCAAGAGCAAGGCCAGCCTGCTTACTTCCTCCTGGCTGAAATTGCCGGTAATCTGCCCGCGTCCGCCGGGGATTTCCGACCGGATGACCGGCGCTGATATAACCTTGTTATCGAGGACGATCGCGAAGGGCTTGCCGATGTTCTCCCGCGTCACCCGCGCGAAGGCGGCGGCACCCTTGCTGTTGAATTCGAAATCGACGGCGCGCTCGCCAACCCCGCCCGCCCGGTTGTCGTATCCCGCATAGGCGTTGGTGAGATCGTCGCCGCTGACAATCACTTCCTTATGCAGGAGAACTTTGCGGCCCGGATGTTCGGCGTCGGGCAGAAGGATATCATCTGGAGGAACGCCATTGGCCTCCGCATCCTCTGCAGACATGGATAGGTCTACCAGCTGGAAGGTCAATTTCGCCGTCGTTCCGACGCGCGCCTTGACCTCTTCCGGGGCAAGGCCCGGGACCTGGATCAGAATGCGGTCCTTGCCGTTCGCCCCGCCCTGGGCCTGGATGGTGGCCTCTGTCGTGCCCGTCGGATCGACGCGCCGCCGGATGACCTCGATCGAACGCGTGATCGCGTTCTCGACGCGGTTTTGCATCCCGGCCGGCGTCGGCTCGATGGTGATCACACCGTCGCCGCCCTGAACCGAAAGGTCGAAACCTGCGCCACTCCTCGCGCCTGTCAGAAGCGACGCCGACAGGGGCTGCGCCAGGGTCTTCAGCCGCGTCAGCGCGGTTTCCATTTTATCCGGGTCTCGCAAAGTGATGCGAACCGCATTGCCAGCGATCACCACGCCGGAATGGGCTATCTTTTCTTCGCTCAAGTCCCGCCGTGCCTCGACCTGAATGGATTGCAACCAGTCTTTCCGAAGCTGAGCCGTATCGATTTGATAGAGCAGGTGCGTGCCGCCCCGAAGGTCGAGGCCCAACGGCATGCGCGGCAGCTGCGCCCAGGCTGGAAGACTGTCGTATGTCGAAATCGGAATGATGTTCGGGAGCGCAAGAACGACGGACGAAAGCGAAATGAAAAGCGTCGCTAACGCGCCCCAGCGCGAGAAATGCAACGAAAACCCCATTGAGGTATGTCCTTTTGATGCGCTGCCTGCCAGCGGCTGCTTCTAAGCCTGCTAGGCGGCTGTCTGCTTTCCGCTTTCGTCTCCATCCGGCGCAGCTGGTTTGCTCGGGGGCTCGCCCTTCGCTTTCTCTTTCACGGGCTCGCCCTTGCCGCGAACCTCGGTGATCGAACCCTTGACGAGGCGGATCTGAACGCCGTCCGCAACCTCGACCCTGAGTTCGCCTTCGGCGACTCGGATGACCTTTCCGATAATCCCGCCCGAAGTCACGACCGTATCGCCGCGCTTCACCGCATCGATCATCGCCTGATGTTCTTTCATCCGCTTTTGCTGCGGCCTGAAAACCAGGAGATAGAAAATGCCGAAAACCAGAATCAGCGGGAAAAAAAGGCCCAATATGTCGCCGCCGCCAGCGCCTGTGGTTTGAGCCAATGCAGGAGAAATCATCAAGAGACCCCGTGGTGAGCGGAAAAAGAGAGCGCGCCTTAAAGACGCGCCGGTGCAAGCATTGTCGTCTTATAGCGGCTTGCCCGGAGTTCGCAACTTCCACAATGCGGCGTTGCGTCAGTGGTAAAATAGCGCATAGTGCACCTCTCTTCCAGGCCCCACCCGCGGTAATCCCGGCTTTCAACATCGCGCCGCCATGCAAAAAAATGCAAGTTCGCTCGAAACCACTCTCCTCAGAATTGCGGAAGCGCTTGAACGCCTGGCGCCGGCAGAGCCTCCGGTCGTGGATTTCGAAGCGGCGGAGGCCTTCGTCTGGCAGGCAGAGGAGACTCGCTTCCTGCCCGTTGCGCATGTGAACCGGATGCCCATCGAGCTTTTGAAGTCCGTGGACCGCATGCGCGATACACTGCTCGCCAATACCAAGAACTTCGCGCGCGGCCTGCCCGCCAATAATGCGCTTCTGTGGGGATCGCGCGGTATGGGGAAGAGCTCGCTCGTGAAGGCGGTTCATGCCGAGGTCGCGGCCCGGCAGGGGAAGGCGGCCCTCAGGCTTATAGAGATCCATCGCGAGGATATTTCGAGCCTGCCGCGTTGCCTTTCCTATTTGCGAGGCCAGCCGCACCGGTTCATCGTTTTCTGCGACGACCTCTCTTTCGACGCGGACGACACATCCTACAAATCGCTGAAAGCCGTGCTTGAAGGCGGCATCGAAGGGCGCCCGGAGAACGTGGTGTTCTATGCGACCTCGAATCGCCGCCACCTCATGCCGCGCGAAATGATGGAGAACGAGAGCGCGACCGCCATCAATCCGGGCGAGGCGGTGGAGGAGAAGGTTTCGCTCTCCGACCGCTTCGGGCTTTGGATCGGCTTTCACAATTGCAGCCAGGCCGATTATCTCGACATGGTGGCGGCCTACGCCCAGCATTACGGGCTGAAGGTTCCGCCGGAGCGGCTGCGAGCCGAGGCGCTGGAATGGGCGATGACCCGCGGCTCGCGGTCAGGCCGGGTTGCCTGGCAGTACATCCAGGACCTGGCCGGCCGGATCGGGCAGAGGCTCGGCTGACGCGGCCGGCTTTGATCGCCTATGCTTCTTTTTGCAGAGGCTGACGCGTGAACAGGAGTTTAGAAAGCTCTTCGTCACCGAGCTTGTCCGCGAGTTCCCGATAACCAAAGTAGGGGACCAGGATCAGAAACATGAGCAGGGCCTCTGCGAGCGCTTCCGGCCGGGTTCCCTTTTGGAGCACCGTCAAAGCATTCCGGACATCCTCGCCGTGCAGATAATCGAGGACCACGCCTTCAACGGTGTTCATGATGAGCAGAAGAACGGTGAAGAGCAGCGCCTTCTTCAAAATGTCAAGAACAAGCGCTCGGGAAGCTTTTCTCCCTTGGCCTACCTTGAGAGTTTCCAGCATCAGCACGAACTTGCCAAGAATGAGAGCCTTTACTATTGCGAGACCGACGCGGGTTGGCTCAATTCCCTCGCTCTCGAGGATGGCCGCCTTAAAAAAGAGCAAAGCTCCAAAGCAGACTGCCAGATAACCGGCAATCTTTAAGTATTCAATCAGTTCGTTGCGCAACCGTCGCCTGAGCGTTGGCTTTATTTGCTCCGGCAGTTTTTTCGTCTCCGCTTTCGCGTCAGGCGCGGCCAGCGGCCCCGTGGCCGGCGCGTCGACCGCCCATCCGGAAGCTCCGGGCATGTCCTCGTTCCAGATCGCCAGCGGCTGAGTTTTGGCCGCCTCTATGAGATTTACGATCTCCTCGTTCGTGACCGGGCCGATCTTCGTGCCATTTTCCTGGTAATACCACTTCATTTCCATAAGGCTTGCCCTCAGCAGCTTCAACGCTCAAGCAGGCTTCCGCACCGCGACACGAAGATGCCAACCTGAAGATGGCATCCATCGCCGGGGAAGATGAACCGAAAGTATCTTTGCATCAAGCTCAGATCGGCCTTAACTGGAAGTGAAGCAGCACGCGATTGCCTGCGCAAGCTTGGCAATAGATTTAACGCCTGACAAAAGATAATAATCGTCTTCTTCGGAGTCGGCGGCCCGAACTTCACATCTTCCTTCCACATGATCGGGGAAATCTTCGACCGCGAGTATCAGGCTGGCGGCATTGGAGCGACGCCTCTGACCGGAATTCAAACCATAGCGGCGCCGCCCGGCGGAGCCGTCATCGCCGGGCGGACGCTTTCACGCTGGTCGACTGCGCCCTGTCTCGCAGGGGGGCTGGCCGGTTTCCTGATCGTGGAAGGTCCGGTTGACAACGAGATCATGCATCGGGGCGGAGTTGCAAAGCAGGGAGCTTCACTGCCGTAAGGCAAGGACGTCGCGCCATGCCCGATCTTTACGGGCTGCCGCGGAACAAATGTGAGGACCCCGCCGCAACAACATTCCGCCGACGGCGTTTGACTCCTATCCAAACAGGAGCAAACGGCATGAAAAGAACGCTCATCGCGCTGTTCGCGGCGGCAGCCTTGGCGATACCCGCCGCGGCGGAACAGCAAAATCCAAACCCAACGAACCAAAACCCCGGCCAGGATCAGAACTCTGGCCAGAATCAAAGCGGCAGTCAGGATAGCGCCAATCAACCGGATCCACCCATGAGCGGGCAGCGGTCCCGGTCCGGTTCGATCCATCTCACGCGCGCCCAGACCCGCATGCTGCAGCAGTCCTTGAACACCCAGGGCCTGAATGCTGGTCCGGTGGACGGCGTCATGGGCTCCAAGACCAGAGAGGCGCTTAAGAAATATCAAGGCCAGAAAGGCCTCAACGCATCAGGGGAAATCGATCGCCAGACGCTCGCTTCCTTGCTGTCGCAGAAAGGCGGGACGGCCAACGCGTCTCCGGGAAACCAGCGAACCGCATCTCAAAAAGGTTCCGGGCACGGCATGTCCTCTCAACACCACAATCAGGGTCAGCAGGGCGGCGCTCATTATTGATAGAGCGACCGGCGGGCCGCGATCGCCTCTGAGGGCGGCCTTCCCAACGAGCATGGTGGCCCGCATGTCCTCGGAACTACTGGATTGCGCCATCATCGGAGGCGGCCCGACCGGTTTGACGGTTGCGCTATATCTCGCCCGTTACAACAGGCGCTTTGTCCTTTTAGACGGCGGGAACAGCCGGGCCGCCTGGATACCCGAAAGTCACAATCTGCCGCTCTTCACGAAAGGCATTGCGGGACCCGAAATCCTTCGAAGACAGCGCGAACACGTCGAGGCCGACGGCGCATCGATCATCGATGCAAAGGTGACAAAGCTGGAAGCGGATGGTTCTGGCTTTACCGTCCGTTTCCAGGCGGACGCGCAGACCTCCAAGATTTCGGCACGCTTCATCGTGCTCGCGACAGGCGTGGTGGACATCGCGCCACGCATTCCGGACGTGCAAGAGGCTGTCCAGCGGGGGCTCATCCGCTATTGCCCGGTATGTGATGGATACGAGGCTACGGGGCGGAAGGTCGGGGTTATCGGTGTCGGAGACAGGGGGCTGGGGGAAGCTGTTTTCGTGGCCCGCACCTATTCCTCCGATGTCACGCTCCTCTCCTTTCGTGAACCGCTCGTCCTGAGCGAGAAGGAGCTGGAAACAGCGAAGGCGCGCGCGATTTCCGTGATCCGGGAGCCGGTCTCGATGCTCGCTTTCAAGGAACGCGCCGTCCATGCGAAGGCCTCGGGAGGCGATAGGGACTATGAGTTCGACGTCGTGTACTCCGCGCTCGGCGTCGAGTACCGATCCGCGCTCGCGACTGCGCTTGGCGCCGAGGCCGACGGGATGGGCGCGTTGACAGTCGACGATCATTCGCAAACAACCATCCCCGGCCTTTACGCGGCAGGAGACGTGACGCGGGGCCTGAACCAGATCGTCGTCGCGATGGGACAGGCCGCCAGGGCCGCGACCCACATCCACAACCGCCTTTGAAGATCAGGATGCGCGCTGCGCGACGGTTTTCGTCTCAAAAGCGGGGGCGGTAACGGAGCTTTGCGTTTTGGAAGCACAAGACCAAACGTCGAGCAGCGTGGGATTCGGAATGCACTCAATAAGGTCATGACCAACAGAATTGCTTCCTTGCTGCGGATCGGTCGCGCATGAGGACAAAAAGACCGTTGACACAAGTATTAAAAAACTGACACGGACCATGGCATTGCCCCCGTGCAAAGACCGAATCTTGATTTCGATTAAAATGAGGGAAACCTGCACAGGCAATCGTGCATTTGTATCCACAATAAGCCGGGACGCGACCGTTGCGAATTTGCCACCAGTGGCTAAGTCTTAGTCCAAGACGCCGGTCTTGTCCGGGAAAGGGAAAAAATGGATATGAAATATGCTGCGCCCGCTTTCGGGCTTGTCCTGCTGATGGCGACAGCTCCAGCTTTCGCTGAGGAGGCTAAATCCTTGATCGCGAAGAGTGGTGAAACCGTCGATCTGATGCCGGTGTATGGCGCATCGCGATGCCGGTCCACCCTCGTTGCGCCGCCGGAGCTTGAGGTTCTAGAAGCGCCGCCGGAGTTGAAGCTTACCGTCAGAGAGGAAATGGTCACCCCTCGCAACTGCCGGGAGAAGATCAAGGGCGGCCAGATCGTCGCCACAGTGGGCGAAGTCAAGCAACCTGTAGAGGGAAAACTGGCGTTTCGGATAAAGTACAAAGCCAAGGACGGAACGCACCAGGTCAGCCATCTCTACACCGTCTCGCTCCTTCCAAAGTGACGATCATCCGGGTCACCAAAGCACGAAAGGGGCAACTCCGTCGTGGTTGGTGAACTGAACGGAGGAGATAATCCGTTTCCCGTGCCGCGTATGGCGAAACGGTCGTCTCCCGAACATCGGGAGCGTGCGCCGCCGCGCGCTTGCAGGTTCACATGTGCGAAGACCATCATGTCGAGGCCAAGCTTGTCGTGGTCAAGGAGAGCGACGCGCTTCTTGGTGATGCAGCCTCCAGCCTCTCGATGCTCCGCCACACCGGGGATTGCGACGCACCGGCCCGCGCCGCTATATCAGCCGTGACAAATCGAGAGCCATCGGCATGATTTATTCAGAAAGCTGTTGGGGCTGAATGAGGATCACAAATAGGCTATTCCCCCTCACGCATCTTTGCAAAGTCTTTTCAGTTTCCCCATGTGATGATCATAAATTATCAGGGGATTCACCCATGGACGCGCTTGTTTATGCGCCTTCCGTCAGCCTTGACGACAAGTATCTCGTCGAAGGAAGCCAAGTTTTTATCACCGGCGTTCAGGCTCTCGTCAGGCTTCCGCTTCTGCGCCGTGAAGTTGACGCTAAAAATGGCTTAAACACGGCGGGTTTCATTTCGGGTTACCGCGGCTCGCCTCTTGGGACGTACGACAAGCAGCTCTGGCACGAGCGCAAACGGCTCGCCGATCATCACATCATTTTTCAGCCGGGCGTCAACGAGGAACTGGCGGCGACGGCCGTCTGGGGCAGCCAGCAGGCCGGGCTGTTTCCGGGTGCGCGCTATAACGGCGTTTTCGGCGTCTGGTACGGCAAAGGGCCCGGCGTCGATCGCTCGGGCGACGCCTTCAAGCACGCGAACATGTTCGGCACGGCGCGCCATGGCGGCGTGCTCGCGGTTGCGGGCGACGACCATGCCTGCAAATCCTCGACGCTGCCGAACCAGAGCGACTTCGCGCTGATAGACGCGGAAATCCCGGTCCTGAGCCCCGCCGACATCGCGGAGTTGATCGAGTTCGGGATGAAGGGCTTCGACCTGTCGCGCTTCGCCGGACTATGGGTCGGGATAAAGGCAATCTCCGACACCATGGACGCGAGCGCAACCGTCAGGATCAACCCGAACAGTTACAGATCGATCGTCCCCGAAGGCGTTATCGACCCGCCCGGCGGCCGCAACGCGCGCCTCCATCTTATGCCGCCGCAGCAGGAGGACATGCTCCGTCACTTCAGGCTTCCGGCGGCGATGGCTTTCGCCCGCGCTAACCGCTTCGACCGCATCGCGCTCGACGGCCCCCGCCCTCGTTTCGGCATCGCTGCTTCCGGCAAGGGCTATCTCCATGTCCGGCAGGCGCTTCGCGATCTTGGCCTCAACGACGGGTTCGCGGCGGCGATCGGCGTTCGCGTCTATAAGATCGGCCTGGTATGGCCGTTGGAAGAGGAAGGGGCGCGCGCCTTCGCCGATGGGCTCGAAACCGTGCTCGTCGTCGAGGAACGCCGAGATGTGATCGAGCATCAGCTCCGCGCCGCCGCCTATGGCCTCGCCGATGGCCGCCGTCCCCGCATCCTTGGCAAGCGCGACGCCTCCGGCGCGCCCCTCATCAGCGATGTGATGGATATCGATACCGCGCAAGTCGCCCGCGCGATCCTGCACACGATGCCTGCGGAGTGGATGACGGAGGAGTTGCGAGCCGCGGAAGAGCGGCTGAACAAGGCAGCCGGGGCCGTCGCCTCCCAGCCGCTCCACACCCGCACTCCCTATTTCTGCTCGGGTTGCCCGCACAGCACTTCGACCCGTGTGCCCGAGGGGAGCCGCGCCGTCGCTGGCATCGGCTGCCATTATCTCGTGACTTATATGAACCGCAACACCGACGCCTTCACCCAGATGGGCGGCGAGGGCGCGCTCTGGGTCGGACAGGCGCCATTCACCGGCGAGAAGCACATCTTCGCCAATATCGGCGATGGCACCTACTTCCATTCCGGCAGTCTCGCCATCCGTCAGGCCGTCGCCGCGGGCCGGAACATCACCTACAAGATCCTCTATAACGACGCCGTGGCCATGACCGGCGGCCAGCCGGTGGATGGGCAGTTGTCCGTGCCCGCGATCGCGGCGCAGATGCGCGCGGAAGGCGTGAAGCGCATCGCCATTGTCAGCGACAACCCCGACCGCTTTCGCGGCAACCCGCAGGTGCCTCCCGGCGTGACTTTCGATCATCGCTCGCGGCTCGATGCCGTGCAGATGGATCTGCGAGAGGCGCCAGGCGTCAGCGTCATTATATATGATCAGGTCTGCGCCACCGAGAAGCGCCGCCGCCGCAAGCGCGGCCTCATGGAACAATCTGAGCGGCGTGTGATTATCAATGAAGGTGTCTGCGAAGGTTGCGGTGATTGCTCCCGCGCCTCCAATTGCCTTTCTGTCGAACCCATAGAGACCGAGTTCGGCCGAAAGCGCAGGATCAACCAGTCCACCTGCAACCAGGACTTTTCGTGCGTGGACGGCTTCTGCCCGAGCTTCGTCTCGGTCACGGGCGGAACGTTGAGGCGCGAGAAGCCCCAGGCGCATGACATCGCCGAACTACCCGAGCCTCGCCTTCCGGTGATCGGCGCTGACGGCTACAATATCCTGATGACGGGCATTGGCGGGCTTGGCATCACATCGCTCGCCGCGATCCTCGGGATGGCGGCGCATCTGCACAACAGGCAAGTCCGCGTCCTCGACCAGATCGGGCTCGCGCAAAAGGGCGGGGGCGTCTACTCGCACTTGCGCATTGGCGAGCAAAGAAGCGAATTGTTCACCTCGCGCATCGGCGCGGGCCAGGGCGATCTGGTTCTGGCGGCCGACATGGTCGTGGCCCACGGCAAGAGCGGTCTGCCTATGATGAGCCCGGAGAGGACCGCGGTCGTTGTGGACGGGCAGATCATGCCCACCGCCGAATTCGTGGCCAACAATGCGGTTAGCTACAACGCAGCATCCATGCAGACGCGCCTGAAAGAGAATGCGCGCACCGTCGAGGAATGCCCAGCCCAAGCCATCGCCACCGCCCTTCTCGGCGACGCCATCCTCGCGAACATGGTGCTGACCGGCTTCGCTTGGCAGAAAGGGCTGATCCCGCTCGACCGCGGAGCGATCATGCGCGCCATCGAGCTGAACGGCGCGAGCGTCGAGGCGAACAAGCGCGCCTTCGAGATCGGCCGCGAGGCGGCTGTCGATCCAGCCCGCATCATGGCGAAAGTCGCGCCGCCGCCGAAGCTTTCGCGAACGCTGGACGAACTGATCGAGATCAGGGTGCGCGACCTCACCGCCTATGAGAATGCTGCCTATGCAGAGCGCTACCGGGCCTTCGTCGACAAAGTGCGTGCAGCGGAGCAAGCCGTTGCGCCCAAACGCGAAGTCCTGTCGGAAGCCGTAGCGCGGAACCTCTACAAGCTCATGGCGATCAAGGACGAATACGAGGTTGCGCGCCTCTACACGGACGGCGCGTTCGCCAGGCGCCTCAAGGAAAAGTTCGAGGGCGACGTCAAGCTCGCCGTTCATCTCGCGCCGCCGATCTTTGGCCGCCGCGATCCCGACACGGGCCTGCCGGAAAAGTACACCTTCGGCGGCTGGTTTTTGAAGGCGATGAAAGTGCTTGCGAAAGGGAAGAAACTGCGAGACACCCCGTTTGACGTCTTCGGGCGCACGGCGGAACGCAAGGCCGAGCGTGCCTTGATCACGGATTACGAGGCTCGCATCGAAAAACTGCTCGCAGCGATCACACCAGCGAACCTCACGCTGGCGGCGACATATGCGGGCGTGCCCGACATGATTCGGGGCTTCGGCCATGTAAAGGCGGCGAATATGAAAAAGGCGCAAGCGCGCTACGCCGAGCTTGAGGCGGCGCTGTTCGCGCCTCAGCATGCGCTCACGGCCGCCGAGTAGACGCCCTCTCCGCCTTGACATCAAGTTTCGGCGATGCGTCCATGCGGGGGGACCGGCGGAGGGAGAACAATGCTCAAGAACTCATATCGCGGCCTCGACTTCGGGCTGGGCGAAAGCGCGGACATGCTTCGCGAAACCGTCCGCGCCTTCTCCCAAAACGAGATTGCGCCGCGCGCCGCCGAAATCGACCGCACCAATACCTTCCCGCGCGACCTTTGGGAGCCGATGGGCGCGCTCGGTCTGCACGGCATCACCGTGGAGGAAGAATGGGGCGGCGCAGGGCTTGGCTATCTCGAACATTGCGTGGCCGTGGAGGAGGTGAGCCGGGCCAGCGCGAGCGTCGGCCTCTCCTATGGCGCGCATTCCAACCTTTGCGTAAACCAGATCCGCCGCAACGGCAGCGATGATCAGAAGCGCCGCTATCTGCCTAAGCTGATTTCCGGTGAGCACGTCGGCGCGCTCGCCATCTCGGAGTCCGGCGCGGGCTCCGACGTTGTCTCGATGGCGACGCGGGCCGAGAAGCGGGGCGAGCGCTACATCCTGAATGGCGCGAAGATGTGGATCACCAATGCGCCTCACGCGGATGTGCTCCTGGTTTACGCCAAGACCGATCCGAAGGCAGGCCCGCGCGGCATCTCTGCCTTTCTCGTCGAGAGAGGCTTCAAAGGCTTCTCCGTCTCGCCGAAGCTCGACAAGCTTGGCATGCGCGGCTCGGATACCGCCGAGCTTGTCTTCGAGGATTGCGAGGTTCCGGAAGAAAATGTCGTCAGCGGCGTCGGCCGGGGCGTCAATGTGCTCATGTCCGGCCTCGACTACGAGCGCGCCATTCTGGCGGCGGGCCCGCTCGGCATCATGCAGGCCGCGCTCGACATCGTGCTTCCCTATGTCCACGATCGCAAACAGTTCGGCCACCCCATTGGCGCGTTTCAGCTCGTGCAAGGCAAAGTCGCCGACATGTATGTGACGCTGAACGCGGCCCGCGCCTACGTCTACACCGTTGCGCGCGCCTGCGACCGGGGCGAGACCACGCGCGAGGACGCTGCCGGCGCGATCCTCTACGCCGCCGAGGCCGCGACCCGGCTCGCGCTCGACGCCATCCAGCTTCTCGGCGGAAACGGCTACATCAATGATTATGCCACGGGACGCCTCCTGCGCGACGCCAAGCTTTACGAGATCGGGGCCGGAACAAGCGAAATCCGCCGCATGCTGATCGGGCGGGAACTTTTTGAGAAGACGGCATAGAATGACACGCCTGCCATTCTTTTCATTATTGACAATTATGTAGATGATGCCATAGTTGTTCATGAAGGAGCGCGCCATGGCAAGGAAAAGCAAGACATTCGATGCGTCGCAAGCGCAGGGCTTCGGAGAAGCGCCGCAGGCAGCCTTCATAGCAGCGGATGCGGAAAAGCCCGGCTTTGGCGTCGTCAACCGGCTCCGGCTGACGCTCGGCCCAGGCGGCCGCGTCGTGATCCCGGCGGCTTTGCGCGAGGCCATGGAAGTGAATGAAGGCGACGCGCTCCTCGCCTGGGTCGAGGATGGAGAGCTTCACATGGTAAGCCCGCGCGTCGGCGCGCGCCAGGCTCAGGCCATGCTGAAAGCTTTGCTGCCCCAAGGCGCAAGCCTCGCCGAGGAGCTGATCGCAGACCGCCGCCGCGAGGCCGAGGCGGAGCGCCGTGGCTAGCATCGTCTTCGACGCTTCGGTCATTCTCGCTCATTTGAACGGTGAACCGGGAGCCGACCGCGCAGCCGCTCATTTGGGCGACGCGGTCATGTGCGCGGTGAATCTCTCGGAAATCATCGCCAAGCTGGTGGAGCGCGGGGCGCGTCTTTCGCTGATCCGCCCTGCTCTTTCGCGCTACGGGCTGGAAATCATCCCCTTCGACGAGGATCTTGCCGAGCGGGCAGGCGCGCTCCGCGCCTCCACAAAAGCCTTCGGACTATCACTCGGCGACCGCGCCTGCCTCGGGCTCGCCGAGCGATCCCGCCTGCCGGTTCTGACGGCGGACCGCATGTGGAAGGATCTCGGCCTTCACATCGACGTGCAGATCTTGCGCTGAGAAACTTACCTGCCTTAATGCTGCTTTGCGGCAGCCAGACAAGGATGCAACTGGATCATGGCCCGCCTCGAAAGCGCCATCGACAAACGCTCGGCGGAGTTTCAAGCCAATGCAAGCGTGATGCGGGCGCAGGTTAGGGGCTTGCGCGAGAAACTGGCGGCCGCTTCTCTGGGCGGCAGCGCTGAGTTAAGGGCGCGCCATGCCGCGCGCGGCAAGCTTCTCGTCCGCGACCGCATCACCCTGTTGCTCGATCCGGGCTCGCCCTTCCTCGAAATCGCGCCGCTTGCCGCGAACGGCCTCTACGGCGGCGATGCGCACGCGGCAGGCCTTGTGGCGGGCATCGGCCGCGTTTCGGGCCGCGAATGCTTGATCGCGGCGAACGACGCCACCATCAAGGGCGGAACCTACTATCCGCTCACGGTCAAAAAACACCTACGTGCGCAGGACATCGCGCGCGAGAACCGCCTGCCCTGCCTCTATCTTGTCGACTCCGGCGGCGCGTTCCTGCCCCGGCAGGACGAGATTTTCCCCGATGAGCGCCATTTCGGGCGCATCTTTTATAATCAGGCGCAGATGTCCGCGGCGGGCATTCCGCAGATCGCCATCGTGATGGGCCCATGCACGGCGGGCGGCGCTTACGTCCCAGCGATGTGCGACGAGAGCATCATCGTGAAGGGCAACGGCACAATCTTCCTTGGCGGGCCGCCGCTTGTGCGCGCCGCGACAGGCGAAATCGTCACCGCCGAAGAGCTGGGCGGCGCGGACGTCCACAGCCGGCAGTCCGGCGTGACCGATCATTATGCGCACAGCGACGCGCACGCCATCGGCATCGCCCGCGGCATCGTCGCCGGCCTGAACCGGATCAAGCCCGCCTCTCTCGACATTATCGCTCCGCGCGACCCGCTTTATCCGGCCGAGGATCTCTACGGCATCGTGCAGGCCGATGTGAAGAAGCCCTACGACGTGCGCGAGGTTATCGCGCGGCTGGTTGACGGCTCCGACTTCGACGAGTTCAAGAAGCTGTACGGCCACACGCTCGTCTGCGGCACGGCGCATATCTGGGGCTACCCCGTGGGCATCCTCGCCAATAACGGCATCCTGTTCTCGGAAAGCGCGCTGAAGGGCGCGCATTTCATCGAAAACATGTGCCAGCGCGGCATTCCGCTCGTCTTTCTGCAGAACATCACCGGCTTCATGGTCGGCAGGAAATATGAGGCAGGCGGCATCGCGAAGGACGGCGCGAAGCTTGTAACCGCCGTTTCCACCGCGAACGTGCCGAAATACACCGTCGTGATCGGCGGCTCCTACGGAGCGGGCAATTACGGCATGTGCGGGCGCGGCTACTCCCCCCGCTTTTTGTGGATGTGGCCGAACGCAAAGATTTCCGTCATGGGCGGCGAACAGGCCGCAACCGTCCTCGCCATCGTGCGGCGCGAAGCCATCGAGGCCAAAGGCGGTGCATGGAGCAAGGAGGAGGAGGAAGCATTCAAAGCGCCGGTGCGCGCCCAGTTTGACGAGCAGGCCGACGCTTATTACGCCACGGCGCGGCTGTGGGATGACGGCATAATCGACCCCGCCGATACGCGCATGGCGCTGGCTCTTGCCATCTCCGCCGGAATGAACGCGCCAGCCGGGCCGCCGCGCTTCGGCGTGTTCAGGATGTGACACGCGATGCTTGCGCGCCCTTTCACCACGCTTCTGATCGCCAATCGCGGCGAGATCGCCTGCCGCATCATCCGGACGGCGAAGCGCATGGGGCTTCAAACCGTCGCCGTCTATTCGGAGGCGGACGCCAACGCCCGGCATGTGAGGGCGGCGGATGAAGCGCGGCTGATCGGCCCGGCGCCCGCGCGCGAAAGCTATCTCGACATCGAACGCATTCTGGCTGCCGCCAAGGCGAGCGGCGCGGAAGCCATTCATCCGGGCTACGGCTTCCTCTCCGAAAAGGCGGAATTCGCGGAAGCCTGCGCCGAGGCAGGCCTGATCTTCGTCGGGCCGCCCGCATCGGCTATCCGCGCCATGGGATCGAAATCCGCCGCGAAAGCGCTGATGGAGGCGGCAGGTGTGCCCGTGGTCCCGGGCTATCACGGCAAGGCCCAGGACTTGGCTGCATTTTCCCGTGAGGCCAAGAAGCTCGGCTATCCGGTTCTTCTGAAAGCGGTGGCAGGCGGCGGCGGCAAGGGCATGCGCGTGGTGCGCCGCGCGGACGAGCTTGAAGCTGCGTTTGCTGGCGCAAAGCGGGAAGCCGAGGCCGCGTTCGGCGACGGCAGCCTCCTCATGGAAACATTCATCGAACGCCCGCGGCACATCGAGGTGCAGGTGTTTGGCGACGCTCACGGCGGCATCGCCTCCCTGTTCGAGCGGGAGTGCACGCTGCAGCGCCGCCATCAGAAAGTGATCGAGGAAGCTCCGTCTGCCACGCTCGACGACGAGCGGCGCGACGGGCTCTACGAGGCGGCGCGGAAAGCGGCTGCCGCCATCGGCTATGTGGGCGCGGGCACGGTGGAATTCGTCGCCGACGAGCGTTCCGCCTGTTTCATCGAAATGAACACCCGCCTTCAGGTCGAGCACCCGGTGACCGAAATGATCACCGGACTGGACCTCGTGGAGTGGCAGCTTCGGATTGCGATGGGAGAAAGACTGCCGCTGCGCCAGGGCGAGATCGCGCGGCGCGGCCATGCGATCGAGGCGCGCGTCTATGCCGAAGACGCGGCGGCGGGCTTCCTGCCTTCTGTCGGCGAGATTTCACACTGGCGCGCGCCGAAAGAGGACGCGGGGCTGCGCGTCGATGCCGGCTTCGGCCCGGGAGATGCGGTTTCGCACTCTTACGATCCCATGCTCGCGAAGGTGATCGCGCATGCGAGGACCCGCGACGCGGCCCTGATGCGGCTTCGGCGCGCGCTTTCCGGTTTCGAAGTTGCGGGGGTCACCACGAACATCGCGTTTCTCGCGCGCCTCATCTCACATGAAGCTGTCATCGCCAATGCGGTCGATACGGGCTTCATCGAACGCGAAGGCGCTGGCTTTGCCGCCGCTGTCGCTCCCTCGCCCTATCACGTCGCCGCCGCCGTCGCTTCCATCCTTCACCGCGAGAGAGAAGAGGAGCGACGCGACGCCGCCGACCCGTTCTCACCCTGGGCGCAAGGCGTGCCCTGGATGATGTTCGGGTCTCGTAAGCGCCTGATGGAGTTCCGCGATAAGACTGGCGCGCGCCAGGCGACCATCACTCACAGCCGCGATGGCGTAACCCTCGAGCTACAGGGAGAGGCGACTCCGTTCAGCTTCGAGCCTGTTCCCGATGAGAAATCCCGCTTCGCCATCACGCTTGGCGGCGCGCGCCGCACTATGACGGCGCTGATCCAGGGCAGCTCCGTCACCGTGTTCGACGGACCGGAACCGATCAAGCTCACCCTTGCCGACCCTTTCGCCGCCGGGACAATCGACCCCGATCTGGAGATGGGCGTGACCGCCCCCATGCCCGGCGCCGTGATCGCGCTTCTGGCGAAGCCCTGCGAAACCCTCGACGAAGGCGCTCCCATGCTCATTCTCGAAGCCATGAAGATGGAGCATACGCTGCGCGCGCCCGCGCGGGGGCGCGTGGCGCGCTATCTCTGCGCTGTCGGCGATCTGGTCGCAGAAGGGGCGGCGCTTGCCGAATTCGAGCCTGAGGAGCCTGACGGATGAGCGAGCGCGTGCGCATTGTCGAAGTGGGGCCTCGCGATGGATTGCAGAATGAGGCGGTCGCGGTCTCCGCCGGGACGCGCATCGCCTTTGTCGAAAAGCTCATCGGCGCGGGGCTGACGTCCATCGAGGCGGGGAGCTTTGTCTCGCCGAAATGGGCGCCGCAGATGGCGAATACCGCCGACGTCCTGAAGGCTTTCGCGGGACGAACCGGCGTCTCCCTGCCGGTTCTGGTTCCCAATGAAAAGGGACTCGACGCTGCCCTTGAGGCCGGCGCGCGCGAGATCGCGATTTTTGCGGCTGCCTCCGAGACGTTTTCCCAGAAGAACATCAACTGCTCCATCGCGGAGTCCTACGAGCGCTTCGCTCCCGTCGCGGAACGGGCAATCGCTGCCGGCGTAAAAGTGCGCGGGTACGTGTCCTGTGTGCTGGGCTGCCCGTATGAGGGGCTGACGCCGCTCGCGAAAGTCGCTGAAGTTTCGGCGCGGCTGTTCGGGCTCGGCTGCTACGAGATCTCGCTCGGCGATACGATCGGGGCCGGGACGCCACGCGCGGCGCGCGCAATGCTAAAGACCGTCGCGCAGACGATCCCCCTTTCGCAGCTCGCAGTGCACTTTCACGACACCTATGGGCAGGCAGTCGCAAATATCTACGCTTGCCTTGAGGAAGGCGTTCGCGTCGTGGACAGCTCGGCGGGCGGTCTCGGCGGATGTCCCTATGCGAAAGGGGCTTCCGGCAATGTCGCCACCGAGGATGTCGTCTACCTTCTCGACGGGCTGGGCTTCGAGACGGGCGTCGACCGCCGCGCCGTGATTGAGGCGAGCCGGTTCATATTCAATGTGCTTGGCAGAGCAGATAAGCCTTCCCGTCCTGGCTAGAGCATCGCGCCCTTAATCGGACGCAGGCTGGATGCATTTTTGTATGGCAAGTTGCGCAAAGCGGCCTCTGCTTGTCAATCTGTCCCTGACGATTTCGTCCGCATTTCTTATTCTGAAACATCTTCGGCGAAATCGCCTTGCGGACAGGTTAACGCAGCCTGAACCCGCTCCAACCCTTGCTAAATAAGGGGAAAATACCGAACGGGACGCCATCGCCGCCGCCTGTGCCGCAGCTTTTCGCGCTGGCGAAAGGGTTAACTCGTGAAATTGCAAACATATTTAACGGACTTTTGCGAGCCGACTTAATGCCAAAATTCCGGCATTAAATTCTATTTAATGGCGATCGAGCGATTACAGAAATCTATTCTTTTTCAATGCCTTAGACGAGCCCGCCTACGGCCACCCGTAAGGCGCGGCGCTGCTCCTTTCGCGGCCGGATAGACGCTTTCTTAAGCATACTCAGGCCGGAAATAAATCCGGCGCGCTCCTGTTAACCATGTTGTATTAACGCTTACGGGGAGTTGACGAACGGTTTACCTTTAGAGCGTCGTGCGTCCCGATGATCGTCACCCCGGAATGCGCCTCAGCGCATATCCGGGGCCGTTACAAATCGAAGCGCCTGTTGCGATCCCGGATACGACGCAGGCGTCGTTCCGGGATGACGTGCTCTAGGCGGGCGGCGAGCGCCGTCCAAGATGGCATGGCCAGATCGGCGAAGCATGCCTCAAAGCATCCCGCGTTCGATCGGATGCGGGCGTCATCGTGATCGTCGCGCGGAACGCGCATTGGCGCATTCGGCGCGTCCAACCCTTCCATTCTGCGCATACCGCGCTAGCGCGCCACGCCTAGAACCTTGGCCGCGAGGTGCGTTGGAATGACGCAGGCAACACTCTCTGTCATCCCGAGTTTACACAGGGAGGAGTAAGCCTATGCAGACGCTTATAAGGTTGCGCTTACGCTCTACTTCGTTTTCGTGCTTGTTTAGCACGAGAAGATCCTGCTGCAAGGCAAGTTATGGTAGTTCCAGGTAGAGTTTATCTGACAGGCTTGACCTTTGCGGAAGCCGAGGAGTTACATGGTCATGTAACCAGCGGCACGGGTATTTACGGCGCGCCGGCGCACTTTTCTGCATATGCGCTTACCCTGGCTTCACTAAATCATCCAGACTAGGAGAACTGAACATGGCTGACGTGGATGGGCAAGCTGGTATTTGGTTGGTCGTTCCCCCGAAGATTGGTCTTCCCCTTTTTCTTGGCACAGTCACTCTAATCGCGCTTCTCGTCCATGCCGCCATCCTGAACCACACGTCGTGGTACGGCAAGTACTGGGAAGGCGGCAAGGGTAAGACTGCAATGAGCACCAAGACAGACTCTACGGCCGCGTTGACACCTGCGGTTCCATCCAACCCAACGAGGTAGAAGCTCGAAACGCAAGGGACCCTGCGGCACGGCGGGGTCTTTTGGCATCATGATCGGCCGGAGCGAGCCCTCTCGGCGGAATCCAGGCCCCGACCCACGCTTCGCCCGCGGCGAGACGAAGCGCGAGGAGGAAGCGGACTGCGGGGCTCGCCTAGCCGGCAGCTGGGGCTGGCTTGATCTCCTGGATCGCGTCGAAGCCCTCGAAATGCGGGCCTTCCAGATAAAGCGGCTTGTTCCCACCAGCGCCTCTGTGCGCGGCGCGGAAGCTCTCCGAGCGGGTCCAATCCTCGAACGCCTGCCGGCTCGCCCAGATCGTGTGTGAAATGTACAAGCTGCACTCGTCCGTCTGCGGCCCCCTCAACATGTGGAAAACCACGAAGCCCGGCTCCCGGTTGATGAAAACGTCGCGGTTCAGCCAGACCGCCTCGAAGTCCGCCTCGCATCCCCTTTTCACACGAAACCTGTTCATGGCGATAAACATCCGCGGTTCTCCTTGAGATCAACCCGCCTTTAATCGATTGAAGGCGGAAAAGTTGATCGTTTCTAAAGTCCTGGAACACAACACGAAACAGCCCGATTTCAGCGTAAGGAGCCGTCTCGCATTTGTCCCCAGTTAGGAAGGAGCGTCATGGACTACAACCTCGAAGGCAAGCTCGCATTCGTCACCGGGTCCACCAAAGGCATCGGAAAGGCAACCGCCGCGCTTCTCCTCCGTGAAGGCGCGGAGGTCATCATTCATGGGCGCACCATCGAATCCGTCGAGCGCGCCAGGAAGGACCTGCCGTCTGCGCATGCGGTGCACGGCGACCTTCACGACAAGGCCGCCGTCAAAAAGATGATCGACGAGGTCAAGACCATTGGCGCCGTTCAAATCCTCATCAACAACGCAGGAATTTATGAGAGCAAGCCGTTTCAGGACATCACGGACGAAGACTGGCTGCGCTTTTTCGAAGTGAATGTGATGTCCGGCGTGCGTTTCTCTCGCGCCCTCCTTCCCCCGATGCTGCTTTTGAACTGGGGCCGGATCATTTTCGTCTCATCGGAATCGGCCATCAATATTCCGCAGGAGATGATCCATTACGGCATGACGAAAACGGCGCAGCTCGCGGTTTCGCGCGGGTTGGCGGAGCTTACGAAAGGAACGCAGGTCACGGTGAACACCGTCGCTCCCGGCCCGACGGCGTCCGAGGGCGTCATCGATTTCGTAAAGGGCGTGGCCGCCTCTCAGGGAAAAGACCAGGCAGCCATCGAAGAAGAATTCTTCAAAACTGTCCGCCCAACCTCGCTCTTGCAGCGCTTCGAAGACCCGATGGAAATCGCTCAAACCATTGTCTTCCTGGCAAGCCCCCTGTCGAGCGCCATCAATGGCGCCGTGCTGAGAGCAGACGGCGGCGTCGTCAAGTCCGCGTTCTAGAGTGCGGCCGAAAAAGCGCGAAGCGGTTTTCCGATAAAGACGCACGACAAAAAAACTCAGAGCCTATCCGCTTTTGATTCCATCAAAAGCGGATAGGCTCTGAGGCTCAAAACCCCCATGTGATGCAGCGCGCCGGCCTATGCCAGACGCACCGATATTCAGTGCACACGTTGAGGCGGCCATCTCGACCGCAGGTGCAATTGTTGCACCCGTCAAACCACTGCGTGCAGAGGTATGGGCACTGGCCGCGGTAGAAATGCCGGATCAAAAGCGCTTCCGCCGGCTGTGATTGCAGCCGCGGCGCTGCATCCGCGCGCGCCAGCGGCCATACCAGCAAGATGGTCAGAAGAAAGAGCGCCACGCAGCGAAGCAATGTCATAATCGTCTTTCCCGTAAGACTGAAAAACATGTCAGCCCTACCATAAGACGACCTCGCTGCGAGAGGCGTTGCGAGAGGGCATCAACCCGGAAAAAATCCGCCGTCGCGTTGCGCCCTGCCCCCGAACCAACGCTCGAAGCTAAGCGACGCCTGTCCGGAGGAGGTCGTGGATGTGGACGATGCCGACCGGCACGCCCTTCTCCACAACAAAAAGCGCCGTGATGGCCAACTCGTTGATGATCTGGAGCGCGGCGCTGGCGAGCATATCCGCTCTGATGGTCTTCGGATTTCTCGTCATGATTTCGGCGACCGTAAGATCGAGAAGACCGGGCGACATGTTGCGGCGAAGGTCGCCGTCCGTCACAATCCCCACAAGCTTGCCGTCCTCGCCCAGCACGCCGAGACAACCGAAGCTCTTTTCGGTCATCACCACAAGCGCGCTGCTCATGCGCTCGGTGACCGAAACGACGGGCAACCTGTCGGCACGATGCATAATGTCGCCGATATGCTTCAGGTTGGCCCCGAGTTGTCCGCCCGGATGGAAAACCTTGAAGTCGAGGGCCGTAAACGCGCGTCCTTCCAGGAGCGCAATCGCAAGGCAATCCCCGAGCGCAAGCTGTGTCAGCGTTGATGTCGTAGGCGCCAGCCCGTGCGGGCAGGCTTCCTTCACCTGCGGCATGGCCAGCACCACGTCCGCCGCCTTGGCAAGCGTGCTTTCCCGCCGCGAGGTCATGGCGACGAGGGGCACCCGGAAGCGGCGCGAATAGGTCAGGATGTTTGCGAGTTCCGCCGTTTCTCCCGACCACGAAAGCGCAAGGATGATGTCATGCGGCGTGATCATGCCGAGGTCGCCGTGGCTCGCCTCCGCGGGATGAACGAACTGCGCTGGCGTTCCCGTCGAAGCGAGCGTTGCGGCGATCTTCTGCCCGACATGGCCGCTTTTTCCCATGCCGGTTACGATGACACGCCCCTCGCAGTCCTTCATAAGCTCGACGGCTCGCTCGAACTCTTCCGCCAAGCCCGCGAAAAACGCGCCCTGCAGCGCGCTCAGGCCATCGATGCCGCAATCCAGAGTGCGCCGGGCGACCCTCGCCGCCTCGAACTCCCGCGCTGCCTCAGAACGCCGCTCAACCCGCGCCAACCGCTGCGCCATGGTCCCCCCGCCTTTTCCCCGTTCTCCCCTGTTTAAGGGGCGAATCATTTCCCATCAATGTGAGAGGCTAGGGCCGGAAAAAGGCCGGTGTACGACGGTGGATAAATCTATTCGGCTGCCCTCGCGGTCGGCCCTGAGCTGTGCTTTGCCTGCAACTCGGCCGCGAGCTTCTTCAATTCCTCTCCGAATTTCGGGGCCAGATCGGGCCTCGCCAGCGCGAACGCCACATTGGCGGTCAGGAAGCCAAGCTTCGACCCGCAGTCGTAGCTCTTGCCGCGATATTTGTAGGCAAAGAACATCTGGTCCTGCATCTGTGTTTTCATCGCGTCGGTGATCTGGATCTCATTGCCCGCGCCCCGCTCCTGGTGCTTCAGAGTTGGGAAAATTTCCGGCTGCAGGATGTAGCGGCCCATGATGATAAGGTTCGAAGGGGCGCTTCCACGCACGGGCTTCTCGACCATCGACCGGATGCGCCAGAGCCTGTCTTCCTCCTCGCCCTCGAGGCCGACCACGCCGTAGGAACTCGTTTCTTCCGGCGCGACCTCTTCCACGGCGACGATGTTGATCTTCGCGTGGGGATATTTTTCGCACAGCCGGTTATAGACCTTGATCATCTGCCCAAGGCAGCTCTCTCCCTCCGGCAGCACGATCACGTCTGGCAGCATAAGCGCAAACGGATCTTCGCCGACTATGTCGTGGGCGCACCAAACCGCATGGCCGAGACCCAGAGGTTCCTGCTGGCGCGTGAAGCTCGTCGCGCCCGGCGCCGGCAGATGAAGCTCGAGATTGAGCAGTTCTTCCTGCTTGTTGCGGCGCCTCAGCACCTCCTCAAGCTCGAACTGCCGGTCGAAATGATCTTCGATAACGCCCTTGTTGCGTCCGGTTACAAAAATGAAGTGCTCGATGCCGCCGTTGCGGGCCTCGTCGACCACGTGCTGGATGATGGGGCGGTCGACGACGGTCAGCATTTCTTTCGGCATGGCCTTGGTGGCCGGAAGGAAACGGGTGCCGAGGCCTGCGACGGGAAATATGGCCTTGCGAATAGGCTTGCTCATAGCGGTTCCTGGACGATTCTCAGGTCGGGAAATCTCCGACATATATAGAGAACATGGGCGGACATTTCAGCCAAAATTGCGGCCCCGGCGACACAGATCGCCTTTAGCCACACGTAAAAGCCGCGCTGCCGGTTGCGGGATTTCCGGACCATTCCATCTGACGGCGGCGCACGCAAGCGTGATCCTTTCAACTTTAACAAATAAAAAAATGTCGCAGTTTATGCTATTCTTATGGCCCTGTTGCAGAGACGTCACGAATCACCAGTGGCGACGGCGGCGGGGTTCAAGTTGGCTTGATCCTGACACAATCTCTCATGATGAGGACTTCACGGGCAAATGAGGGTAGACCGAACTTGAGTGCGTTCGCCGAGGACTACGATATATCGCCGATGCGCAGTACTTTCGCGTCGATGATGTCTTGTGTCGTGCTGACCCTGCTGGCCATCTTCGCCGCCGCTCCGGCAGTTCGCGCTCAGGGAACGAGCCTCCTATCCTCAAGCTACATCACGCCGTTTCCGCAAACGGACCGCTACCAGGTCCGTGTCATCGGCGACTGGCTCGGCTCAGGCCTGGCCGAGGGACTGAAGGACGCGTTCAAGCAGGAAAGCTCTCTCGAAATTTCCGATATGTCCCGTTCGAATTACGGCCTCGTTCGAGCGGACCAGGTTGATCTCTACGGCGAGATGGACCGCATGATCGCCGGGCCGCCGGTTCATGTCGCCATCATCATGCTTGGCTTGAACGATCGCGCCTCTATCAAAGCCGGGGCGGGCCGCGCCCAGCCCGGCGCCACAGAGTGGAAGGAAGCCTACAGCAAGGAAGCCGAAAAGCTCATCAAGAAGCTGAAGGGGGCGAACATCGCGGTCTACTGGGTCGGCCTGCCCGTCATGGGCAATCCGGCAGCCAGCGAAGCTGCCGCCGCCACGAACGACGCCGTCCGCCAAGCCGCTTATATCAACGGCGCGAAGTTCATCGAAACCTGGGCGGGCTTCACCGACCAACTCGGCGCCTATAGCGCTTACGGCCCGGACCTGACAGGCCAGACGAAGAGGCTGCGCGAAGGGGACGGGGTTGGCTTGACCGCTCCCGGCTACCGGAAACTGGCCAATTACGTGGAGATCGTCCTGCGCCGCGACCTCGCCCATGCGAAGGCACAGCGCAACATCCCGCTGGCGGGTGATGAGGAGGAGCAGGCGCGCGTGGTTCCAAATGCGTCACATAGCGGCCCCTCTGCAAAGGGAGCGGCTCCTCCCACGAATTCGTCGGCGTCCGAGGCCCGTCCCGACGGGACGAACGGAGCGGCAGGAACGCAGGCTTCCGAACTCAAGGCAGAACCTCAAGCGGCCGCCGCAGATGCCCAAAAGCGCGATCAAGCGGCTTTTGGGGGAGCCGGCTACCAGGGCGGCGAGTTCATCCTGAGCGATCTTGGCGACGGCCTCACCGCGATTGCCGTGATCTCGCCTGCGGGCGACTTCTCCATGCGGGAGATTCAGAGGCAAACTCCCCTTGCCGATCGCATGTACTTCAAGGTCCTGAGCCGCGGCGACGCAACGCCGCCCAAGGAGGGGCGGGCTGATGATTTCCGCTGGAAGGGCGAAGCGGCGGCTCAGTCACAGCGAGAGTAAGCGTCCAACGTATTCGGTGTTTGCTGGGGTTTATATGCGGAGCGTGCGGTTCGGAAATCAGAGTGTCTCGGCTCGGCGGACTCGAGCAGCCGGATTTCTTGTCTTTTGCGTCCTGCCTTTGCTTGGCGGCTGCCTCCCGGGGAGCATATGGGGAAGCGATGAGGACGCAAGCCGCAGCTCTTATTCGGAAAGTTCTCAAGACAGTCCAGCCCTGAACCGCTCCTATAAAACCAGCTTGATGTCGCTGAAAATGCCGTCCTTCGGCGCTTTTGGCGGCGAGACGCAGCTTACGCCCGACAGTGGAACCGCCCCCTCGCCTACCGGTTCCTCGACCGTCGAATCCCGCAAGCCTTCCCAGCTGAGCACACAGGGGTTCGGCACGAAATCGCCCGCGGCTCTCCCTGCGGCGCAGGCTCTTCAGGACTTTTATGCCGCCCTGGCGGCGTTGAACGCCGGGAAGCGGTCTCAACCGATCAGCGTCGTCCATCTCGGCGGCGACCGGATCGTCGATGACAGGTTCGCGGCTTCTCTCAGGGAGAGCCTGACCGGCCGATTTGGCAATGCCGGCCGCGGGCTCATTCAGCCGGGACTTTATCCGGTGCGCGGGGTGAAGATCGACCGCAGCGGGCAGTGGTCGCTCACGAGCGCGTCGGGAGAAGGTCCGGGGCCTTTCGGTATTACCGGGTCCAGGGTGACTTCCACCGCCAGCGACGCCTGGCTTCGGTTCACGTCGGTCGAAGGAGCGTTCGACTGGGTTGACGTTACGTTCATGACCGGTCCAGCGCAGGGCACCGCAGCGGTGAGCGTCGATGGCGACGTGAAACTCGTTCCAACCAGGTCGCCGGCAAGCGCTCAAACATCCATCCGCGTTTCGGCCAAAGCAAGGGAGATCATGATCAGGCCCCGGGGCGACGGGGCAATATCGGTCCTTTCGGTCGCGAGCGGGATGAACAGCCCGGGTCTCCTCTACTCGAACGTCGGATTGCCGGGGGCCACCGCTTCGACGATCGAGAAGTGGAACACAGACTTCGCGGTCTATGACTTTCGCAAGCTCAGCCCGGACCTGATCGTCTTCGATTACGGAACCAGGGAAGGCTTCGTCGACACGCTGGATGTGAAACACTATGAAGACCAGTTGAAGTCGGCCATTGATCAGATCAAATCCTGGGCGCCACAAGCTTCAATCCTGGTCATCGGCCCTCCGGATGCCGCGCGCCTCCCCGCCTTCGCAAGCTCGGCCGGAGCGCAGGCTTGCCGATCGCTCAACGCCCAGGAAACTGCGGCCTACGGCCAGTTGATGGATCGCAAAGATGAACGCCTCGCTCGTTGGCATGCTCCGCCGCGTCTCGAAGCGGTACGCGCGGCGTTGAGGCGGCAGGCTGCCGAGAGTGGCGCATTCTTCTGGGATTGGGCCAAATATATGGGCGGTCCCTGCTCGATCCATGCATGGACAAGCCTGAAGCCGCCCCTGGCGGCGCTCGATCACGTGACGCTCACGGAGGCGGGGGACGAACGTTCCGCGCATGCGCTTTTTGCAGAGCTTATGGGCGGCTTCGAAAGCTACCAGCGCACGGCGAAGGATAGGGAAAAAGTTCCTGTTGCCGCTGCCGCATTCACGGCGACGATACAGCCTAACAAGGCCAGCGCCAGGAAGCGCAATGAGTAGAAGATCGCGTCCGCTTTCCCGGCGAGCGGTCTAGACTAACAGGATGCTGAAAAAGTCATTCCGCCCATGGTTCGACAGGCTCACCATGAGGTTACACCCTTGAAAACACTCAACCCTTGAACCTCATGTGTGGATGGCTCCCCAGTTGCAAGGGTTTTTTCAGCGTGATGCTTTTCGGCGGGTGCGCTCATGTGTTCGGCGTTTGCGGCACATACGACCGCTGCCCTGATGCGATCCGCGGACCGGCTCCCGATCATCCTGGTGAGCTTTGCGCCCGATGAGGCTTGCGGGTTTTTCCGGTCTGGCCGAGCCTTGAGCATCACTCCTCTTTCACCCCTGCGAACGCGTTGAACCTGACTTTGGCGCCCACGCCTTGCGCGGCTCTGTCAGGCAGTTTCTTTGTTCGGTTGAACGGCGTTTCTCCGTCCCCGGCCTGCTTCCAGGGAGGCGCTGCGCGCAGCGGCGGTCACCACCAGCCGAAGGCTGCCGCGGCACGCGGCGCGGAACGCGGTGTTGACGGCTGCGAGCACAGCGCCAGCCTTGAGGGGTCGGGCCGCTCATGCGCTTGGCGCCGTCGCGAGTTGCACAGCTGCGGCCGGCCTGAAGGCTTCGCCGCTCGCCATGATGGCAGAGGAATTGGCCTGCCAATTCCTCCTTCGACGAATTGGGCAGGCAAGCCTGCCCATTGCGATCCTGGCCAGTTTGTTGGCGAGCGCGACCGTTACGGCGCGCCGCGAGCGCCTGGACAGAAGCGCCTGCACCCAGAGCGCAAGCGGCGTCGCTTTGTTCGCCAGAGACTTCAACAGCGAAGTCGCGCCCAGCACGAACAGACGGCGCAAAGTGCGGTCGCCCGCTTTCGAGGTGCGCCCCAGCCGGGTCTTGCCGCCGGTTCCGTCGAGCCTTGGCGTCAGCCCGATCCAGGCGGCGAAATGGCGGCCGTTCTTGAACAGCTTCGGATCGGGGACCAACGCACACAGCGCTGTCGCGCTGATGAGCCCAACGCCCGGAGCGGTTTCGAGACGCTTGCTTTGCGCATTGGCGGTAGCCAGGCTCGAAGGCATTTCTCGATATCATCGAGCTTTTGGTTGACCAGCGCGATGGCGTCGAGAAAGCCCGAAAGCGGGGCGCGCGCCATATCCGGCAAAGTCTCCGCCGGGGCTTCGCTCACGATCTTGATGAGGTCCGGCAGTTTGCCGATGCCCTTGGCCGCCAGGAAGCCGAATTCCGCCAGATGGGCTCGCAGCGCATTCACCAGCATGGTCCGGGTCTTGACCAGAAGCTCGCGCGAGCGGTGCAGCGTGGTCAGGCTTTGCTGCTCCATGGACTTGACCGGAACAAAGCGCATGGTCGGCCGGACCGCCGCTTCGCAGATGGCCTCCGCGTCGATCCTGTCGCTTTTGCCGCGCTTTACGTAAGGCTTGACGTAAGCTGGTGGAAGGAGCCGCACATCGTGGCCAAGCCTTGCGATCTCGCGCGCCCAGAAATGAGCCGAGCCGCAGGCCTCCATCGCTACCATGCAAGGGCCAAGCGCCGTGAAGAATGGCAGGAGCTCTCGGCGTTTCAATTGCTTGCGGAGGACACAGCGGCCTTTGTCATCGACTGCGTGAACCTGAAAAACCTGCTTGGCCAAGTCCAAACCGATTATGCTAATCTCGCTCATGGGCGGCTCCCCTCGTCCGTGTCTGTCAGACACCCTTTTGGCGCATCGACGCCGTGGAAGGGAGCCATCCACCGCATCATCCTGAGCTTGTCGAAGGATGGGGCAGGGGTTTCAGCCCTTATTCGCCATTTCGGCGTGAAGTGACTTCGCCCCATGGTGAGATCATCGAGAGCGACGCTGGGGGCGGCGCATCGTAGATGCGCGGTAGCACCGACCAAACAGATCGGTCTTCCGCTCCCAAGCGCCAGATTGCATAGCCTGCGGGACGGTATCTGTCCGCGGCGCGCATCTGACGATAGGCTGTCGCGGCGTTGAGGAACCAAACTTCGTGCCTTTTGCCCTCGTGATCGTAGGAATAGTGCGGATTGAGCGTCAAGCGATCAAACTCGATCGCCGCATTCGAGTCTCGGGCGCGCCGCATGACATCTTGAAACGTCAGCACCTCCGTGCCGCCGTCGCCGATCGTCCAGTCATACCCATAGTTGCCGATGGCGACGATGGTTCGCGCCGGATCGAGCTGCCGCATTTTGTCCGCCACGCGGGATGCGAACCAGGCCTGCGATGCAATCGGGCCAGGCCTGCCACCGGGCCAATGTTCATCGTAAGCCATCAGAATAAGATAGTCGGACGCCTTGGCGTACGCCTTGTAGTCCCACTTTGGATCGGCGAAAGGAACTGCGACAGCCAGCAGCCAGCCTCTTGCTTTGAAGACTGCGTGGATCTCGTCCAGAAAGGCAAGCATGTCCTTGTGTGCGTTATCGGGGATTTCCTCAAAATCGATGACCGCGCCTTGAAGATGGTTATGGTCAATGAATGCGACGATGCTTCCGATCCGCTCATGCCGCATCTCCGGGTCGGCCAAGAGGCGAGCAAGATTACTCCCATCCCAGACGCCTTCGGAAACGTTCTGGATCATCGCGAGAATGGACATTTCAGGCTTCTGGCTGCGGATCAGGTCAAGGCCCTTAAGGTCGCGAGCCTCCGTCAGGTCCATAGCATCGCCTCGCAAGTAGAGCCAACTGGCGACGACCCAGTCCAGGTTCTCGATATTTTTGGCAAGGGAGGTATAACTTTTTTCGTCCCAATCGACATAGAAGCCAATTGCAAGCGGCTTCCCCCTGGCGGGCGCGGCATCGCGCGGGCTTGTCGCCGCGCAAGCCGTGTTGGAGTGAAGTGCGCCGGTCGCGATAAGGCTTAAGAGAAAAACCACACCTGCTGCTAAGCATTTCATAGGGGATATCATCCTTCATGGCTTTGCTTAAACGGCCGTATTGTTCAAATTCCCGAGTTATCTTCCCCGCTCGTCACCTGAATCAAATCGCCTGGAACAAGTGCTGTCGTGTCCGCAGCCTTGATATGCGCCAATCCGTTTCGTGTACGCCGTACGATCTCGTAGGATAAATTCTGCCCTCTATGGGCCATGCGAAGAGAAGCGATACGCAGATCCGTGGTCAGGCGCCGCGCCGCCTTGAGGGTCGCCTCTTGTTCGGAGATCTCGTTTTCCGTCGCGCCAATTTCGTTCTGCAAGTCCAGTTTCGCGCCTGCTTCGAGCTTGGCCAGGTTCTGCTCAGCCTGCGCGATGGCATCTCTGGCCTTTGCAAGAGAAGCTGCGGCTTCCTCCTTCTTCTCCTTCACAGCAACGACCTCATTCTCCATCCGTGTAAGAGCATAGGCCAGGCCGTCATTGTGCTTGCGAATATCCGCAACCTGATCGCGGTGATCCGCATGCAATCTGCTCAACTGCTCCAGCAGCGCAATTCTGTTCATATGGCTTGCCGCTTCCTGGCGGGCGGCGGCAAGGGCCGCCTGATAGGCAAAGATCTGCGGCTGCTTGGCCGCAATAATGCACTTTCTGAGAGCAACCGCAGCCTCGACGAGTTTCTTCGCCTCCTGCGCGTCTGCGAGTTCTACGAGTTCCTGTGGGAGATCAGCTTGCTTGCCGTCCCGCTCAGCGTGCAGCGCGGCGGACTTGGCCAATAGCTTCTTGAGCCGCTGCATCGATATCTCAAGCTTTTCCAGGCCACGGATATATTCCGTCTGGGCATAGACATCCGAGCTCTCTTCCTTGCCTGCGCCGGACAAGGCTAGCGCATGCAGCACCGTCATTCCGGGAGAGTATTTGAATGTACCGGGTTTAGTTCCTTTACCGACGAGGTAGATCGGCTCACGCTCAATCAGTAAAACGCTTGCTTTTGCAGGTCTTGCCATCCATTGCTCGAATGCTCCTTGCAGGGACTTTGCCACTTCTTCAACCGATTTTCCTTCGGCCTCGATGGCCCCAAGCAAGGGCAAAGAAATGGCGCCGTTTTCTTGAACCACATATTCGCCCGTAAGCTCCGTTCTTTCCACCAGCCCTGTTGCCGGAAGGTTCGCATGCTCTTCATCAGTAAGGTCCACGTTCTCAAACAGCGTCACCTTCAAACGGTCTCCGAGCGAGTATTTGACCGGTGAGTTGAACAACGGCGCCGGCTGCGCAATCGAATGGCGATCGATCGGAATTTTTCTTAGCTTTGAGGGAATGCTAGCCTGCGAGTTCAGGGATTGATCCGCAAATACAGAAGGCTTGAAATGCCAGGCGGCATAACTCGCGCCGCAAGCCCCAACGACGCTGGCCAGAAAAAGGTATGCCCATTTAGAGGAGGCCGTTGCTAACTTCAGGGCCATCATGCGCTCCTTACGTTGTTTGCCTGTTCATCGCTATACCGGCGTCGCTTTCTGCCGTGCCTCATCCAAACTCACGCTGCCAGTCCTGGCTAATTTCCTCCACCCGCGCGAACGGCCTTCCAAAGCTTTGAGCAAGGTCACGACTGCGACCCAGTACAGAAGCGGGGCATAGAGAAAGCGCTGAAGCAAAAGCAGGATAAGAAGCTTCGGTCGGCCAGGGATTTTGATGACGCTCAGCGCCATGCCGATGGCGAGCAGATAAAGAACCTGAAAAAACATCCACCACGCCATGGTTTCAAGGTGTGCATCCGCTACTGCCGGCTGAGTTGCCGTCAAATAGCTTTCTGCGCTTGATGCGAGGGCGACAATCGACGCCGCGTCGAGAAGCGGAATGAAAAAGGCAAAACCCAAAAGGGAAAGCAGCGTATTCGGGATCGTAATCAAGCCAAGGCCCGTCCTTCTGGCGTAGACCAGGCGAAGATGTTTAAAGACGACCTGCAGCGACCCGAACATCCAGCGATGGCGCTGCCTCAGAAAGGCTCGCACCGTCTCAGGCGCCTCGGTTCTTGCTTCTGCCGCAGGCTCATAGATCACTTTCCAGCCAGCTCTCGTAATGGCGAATGTTGCGTCAGCATCTTCGGCAAGAGTTTCAGAGGAGTACCCGCCAGAGGAAAGCAACGCTTCGCGCCGCCATGCTCCTATCGCTCCTGGAACGACACCGGTTGCGTTGCAAAGCGCAAAGGCTCTGCGATCGAGAAACTGCCCTATTGAATATTCCATTGCCTGGAACCGGGTGAGCAGATTGATCTGATTTCCGACAACGGCTGTGCCAGCGACGGCGCCCACGGTGGGATCAGAAAAGTGGCGCACCAGGAGCGGGATTGCATCGTCTGCCAGGATGGTGTCGGCATCGATGCAAACAACAATTTCGGTTTGGGTCAGAGTCAGGGCGAAGTTCGCCGCCTTGGCCTTGCCGCCATTCGCCTTGGTGAAGACTTTGACGCACGGCTCGTGCGCGTATGCGTCCCTCACCGCCTGCGCCGTTGAATCACTTGAACCGTCATCGACAACAATAATGTCAAAGCCTCTTTTCGACCCTGCCAGGAGAGACGCGATCGTCTTGCAAATCACTTTTTCTTCGTTGTAGGCCGGCACAATGACGGCGATCGAGGGCCAGAAGGAGTTACCTTCACGTTGGCGTTCGCAGCGCCGGTGCTTCGAGGCCGCAACCATGACGAAGGCAAGGCGCGCAACTGTGATGATGGCCACCAAGATCGATAAGATCATCAGCAGATGAGGAAGCGCGATCATAGCGAGGAACCCGGATTGGCGAACCTTCGCGACCGCGTTCTCGACTGGATCCGCTGAACTCGCCTTGGGCATGATGTCGTCCCTGCTCTTGCCGATCAGTTCATGAAGGGTAACGAACTGGAAGCCCTTCGAGCGAAGGCCGTCTATGATCTGGGGGAGGACATCCAGGGTCGCCTGCTTTTTCCCCTGGTCATGAAACAGGATCACCTTGTCCTGCCCGGCGGCGACTTGATTAAGGATGACGTTGTAGATTTTTTTTACCGGAGGCGGCGGAACGACCCAGTCAAACGAGTCAACCCCTGACAAGACCGTCAGATATCCGAGCTTTGACGCCGTCTCGATGATTGGAAGGTTTTCAAGATCGTCGACACTAGCGGCATAGGTTGGGCGAAACAGCTGAGTGTGGATCCCAAGAATGGCTTCGAACGCACGTTGCGTGGATGTGAGTTGCAATTCCAAGTCTTGCGCCGAGATATCCGCGACACGAGGATGAGAATAGGTATGGTTTCCTATGTCGTGACCTTCCCGATAAATCCGGCGCAGGAGGTCCTTTTCTGCGAGCGCGCTTTTGCCTACCACAAAAAAAGTCGCCTTGACGGATTTCGCCGCAAGAATGTCCAGGACCTTTCCGGTTACCTTCGCATCGGGACCGTCATCGAAGGTGAGTGCGAGAAGCTTTTCGCCGACCGGAGGCCAGGAAACGAGTTCTTTTCCCCGGCCGAAGCGTACCAGGGATTCCCTCACAATAAGGCCGAGGCTCTCGTTGAATGAGATCTGCCGAACATTGTCGCTCATTGCGCTCGTTGTGGATACAATTTCGGGCTTATGAGCCAAGGGGTCGAGGTAGAACTCGACCGGCGGATGCGTCAGTTGGGCAAGCGCTGCCTGGTTCGGTAATGCGCCTTTTCCAAAGGACGCCCAAACACTCGGGTCTTCCATTCCGAGACTGGACAGCGCCACGCCCGCCGGGCGCAGTGCGAGCACCGCTTTAACTTGATTGAAGACCGTGACGCCGTCGAGCAGCCAAACGTCGTGGGAAAGCCCGCTGGCATCGGTATAGCGAAACCAAGGATTGAGCGACTTTTCATCGAACTTCAGTTCAATGCTACCCTCCCCCAGAAAATGCCACGCATTTGCCACCGAAATCATCCCCAAGCCCAAGGGCCTTCCGAAATCGTAGCCAAAGGAGCCGAGAGCAATTATCAGCTTGGAGGGATCGACCGTCCCCTTAAGGGCTGCCAGCTGATGCTCGAACCAGCCCTGGCTCGCGAGAGGCCCTGCTGACCCCTTATCAATATCGCGATAAAGCGTGACCAGGATGAAGTCGGCGGCGCTCGAGAACTCCTGGAGCCAATGCCGATCTATCGTCGGCGGCAGGATAAGGATGAGAGCCCGGTCGGATGAGTTAAGTGACCTTTTCAGGCCTTTAAGAAATCGAAAAAAAGTGGGATGGCTGACGATCTGTAGGCTGCTAAAGTCCACGGCCAGTCCGGCATCGCCGGATTGGTCAAGATAATCTGCAATTTGTGATATGAGCTTCTGTGATGCGGCTTCAGAGCTTATTTGCGAGGCTAAAAGATTTTGCGGACTTCCATCCGTCAACCGCGGATAGATTTGCAGATGAGACGCGCGGCTCAACCCGCGTCGCACGCGCTGTTCCATGTCTTTGGATCTTTGGGAAAGGTCCCCGTTCCGGTCGAGGACTAAAAAATCGGGCAACAAGCCATCGAGAGCATTCATGTGCTCCAGGAGCGAGAAGCGGCTAAGGGCTTTGGACATTTCGAAGAATGCCATGCGCTTGGCCGCACCGTCGGCCGGCGAGACCCCGCGCCTGCTGAGTGGATTGAAAGCGAGCCTGGAGATATCCTCGACCAAGACGCTGCCGCCATCGGCGACCACCGGGAAAAAGCTGGTGGTCCTATGCAAGGCGGCGAGCTTTGGCGGAGTAAGGAGCCCGGCCACGACGACGGCGATTGTGGCGACAAGCGATATAGCAACAGTAAGCCCTATAACGATGACGGCACGGCGTCTGCGGCCGGTGGGGTCGAGAAAGATCTGCCTACCCTCCATGGCGACTACCTGTGCCAGTTGGGAGTTGCATTCTCGCGCTCTTTTTGAGAAAGGCTATCCTGCGGAGTTCCTCCAACCGAACTGCCGGTAATCTGTATTCGCTTTTGATTGATCCAGAGCAGGCCTGGCTTGATGCGCCAAGCAGAGGCTTGAGTATTAAACAAGCGGTGCTGAAAACACTCTTCCATCTCAAGCACTTGACAATCATTCTTAGGCTACGCCATAGCTATTTTATTCTAATTTACTTCGCATTCTATTTCAGCGCAGGCTTGATTTTGCAATATGAAAAGGCAATTAGTAAGAACCAAGCACTAATTCGATTAGCGCCATCCATTTAAAATTTTATCGAATTTCTATGTTCGGCAACGGCAAATAGGTGCTCGCGACGAGCCGCGGCTTGCCTGAACCGCCCTCTCTCCTATAGCGGCGTTTCCTCGTTTCCGTCCGAACGCGGCGCCAGAGGCCGTCAAGCGGGGATCCGATTTTCACTGCTTCTTTTTATGGTATACCCAGTTCACACCAAAACCCGAAAATCCTTTGGATCGATGACGCGGAAGTTGTCCGTGATCGAATCGCACAGCTGTGCCCAGTTTTGCGGGACTTTCTCGCGTAAGAAGCTGAGCACTTCCCCGGCGAACTCCCGCGATGTGGCGTAGCATTTGTTATGCGTCACAGGCTTGTGCATCACGCCCCACAGCCGTCAGATGCGGACTGTAGGCCGGGATGAAGCAGCTTGATCCTGCGGCCCGGCTGAGCCAGCCACTCTTGCACAAGCTTGGCGTGATGGTACCGGGCGTTGTCCAGGTAAACATGGATCATCGCCAAGAACGGATACAGCGCTTCGAGGGCTTCCAAGAGCCTTATTGTCGAGGCGGCATCGATGGTTTCTGCCTCGATCATGCGCGTTTGCTCTGCGCGGCGTCTACGGTTGTCACGCCGCCAAGCCTGTTTCTGAGCGCCATGTCTCGAATTTCGAAAAGCTCCCGCCAGCAGGTCGAACAAGTCGATATCCGCCGTTCTCTCCCGGTTTTTAGAGCTGCATGCGCGCCAAAGCGCCGTTTTGAAAGCGCTTCGCGCAAAGGTGGAGGAGAACGGACAAGCCGCCCGGGAAAGCCGCCACTCTCGGCGAGGCGGCGCAGATCGTATCGCCGCATTCGGTTCCGCCATCACTCGCGAAGAAGCAACTCATCAAGACCGCGCGCGCCGGGTTCCGTGCGAGCGCCCGCGGTCTACCAAGCTTTGAGAGTGACTTTGGCGACGCACGCGCCATGGCGTGCGTGCTGTCCAATAGCAATCAAGACTACTTCCCAGAGCCGTTGGCTTTCCGCGTTAGCTTGCCACGCGCTTTCGCCGGCTTCTCGGCGGGCTTGACCAAAACAGGCTCCTCGGGTTGGGCCACTGCCGCCATACTGCGCCGGCCCAAGCCCATGTTTTTGGCCAGATTGGAGCGCGCAGCGGCATAGCTCGGAGCGACCATAGGATAATCGTGCGGCAGTCCCCACTTCTCCCGGTAGTCTTCCGGGGACATGTCGTAGTGGCTCTTCAAGTGCCGTTTGAGGGATTTGAACTTGTGGCCGTCTTCAAGGCAAATGATGTACTCCGGCGTCACCGACTTCTTGATGGCTACGGCGGGTTTCAATTCCACTTTCACCGGCTCAACGCCTTGAAGAGAGGCTCCGCTCAAAGCGCCATAGATGGAGCTAATAAGGTCGGGAATCTTATCGGCGCTAAGCGCATTATTGGCCACGTATGCCGACACGATATCGACTGTTAACGACGTCAGATCGAGTTCACTGCTTTCCATATTCTTGCTCCAGACCTTTATCGAGGGCACCGAACCAAGACACGGATAGATGCGCCCAATCTTGCTAATCACGTTTGCGAGTTTTTTTCGAAAATCGTACTTCGAGACGGTAACACTTCTCTACCATCATGCTGCGACCTTATGAAATAGCAATATAGTCACAGCCAGCTTTATTCTGCATAATAGATAATTATCTCCGAATGCCTACGCCAAAGCGCGGACAAAAAGCGTCGAATCCCCTTGCCTCCTCCCCGCCTTCAGCCCTTCCCTCACCTCGATAGGAAGTATTCGGTCGATCTGAAGCACGGCGTAGAAATATTCGTAAGCACAGGAATCACTGGCATTTTGAATCCGATAGCATCGACATGATGATCGAGCGCAATACAAAGCTTATGCAGGATAAGGAATACCCATGTCCCAAGTCGAAAGCAAGTTGGACAGGCCTGGGCGCCTGCAATGATAACCCGACCCGCCGCTTCGGCCGCATCTCCTCTCGGCCACCCGAGAAATGCGTCCAACGAGGTGTGTCTGCCAGCACAATCACACTCGCCTTGAACGCGGTTGTCAATTAACTGTACTGAAACTAAGATAAAGCAACGCCCGCATTGGGCGGGAAGCCGGCGTGCAAAGGCCCGGATCTTTGTTCGGGACGACGCGGCCGAGCAGCGGGGAGTCCGTGCGCAGCAAGATCGTGACAGCCGACGAGGCCATCGCTCTGATCCGCGACGGCGATACGCTTTCCAGTTCCGGATTCGTGCAAACCGGCTTCGCCGAAGCGCTCTTATCGGCTGTGGACCGGCGCTTCCAGGCTACCGGCGCGCCTCGCAACCTGACGCTCTTCGCCGGCGCTGGACATGGCGATGGCCAGGCTCTGGGGCTCAACCATCTTGGACATGAGGGGCTCCTGAAGCGCGTGGTGTCGGGCCACTGGGCTATGATGCCGAAAATCGGCAAGCTCGCGCTAGACAACAAGATCCAGGCCTACAATCTGCCCCAAGGCATTATTTGCCAGCTTTTTCGCGACCTCGCCGGAGGCAAACCGGGCACATTTTCAAAGGTTGGCCTGCATACTTTCGTCGATCCACGCTACGGCGGCGGACGAATCAATGCCCTCACGACCAAAGACATCGTTGAACTCGTAGAAGTTCATGGCGAGGAATGGCTGTTCTACCATGTGGGCCGGGTCAACGTCGCCTTCATCCGCGGCAGCACGGCCGACACCTTCGGCAATATCACGATGGAACGCGAAGCGCTGACCCTCAACAACCTTGCAATGGCGATGGCGGCCAAGAACAGCAACGGCATCGTCATCGCCCAGGTGGAGCGCATTGCCGAGCGGGGCTCCCTGCCACCGCGACAGGTGAAAGTGCCCGGCATCCTCGTGGACTGCATCGTGGTGGCCGAACCGCACGAACACAGGCAGACGGTCGCCACACAGTACAACGCCGCGTATGCCGGCGAATTCCGCGCCCCGCGCCCAAGCCTGGTGTCGACCGTCCTCGACGAGCGCAAGATCATCGCGCGCCGCGCCGCCTTCGAGTTGCCGCCCAACGGCATCATCAACCTGGGCATCGGCGTGCCGGCGGGCGTGGCCTTGGTGGCCAACGAAGAGCACATTTCTCATCTGTTGACCCTGACGGTGGAGTCCGGCGTGATTGGCGGCATCCCCTCCGCAGGCGGCGATTTCGGCACCGGCGTCAACATGGATGCGGTGATCGACGAGACCCAGCAATTCGACTTCTACGATGGCGGCGGCCTTGACATGGCCTGTCTCGGCATGGCCGAGTGCGATGAAGCGGGCAATGTGAACGTGAGCCGGTTCGGCGGCCGGCTGACCGGGGCGGGCGGTTTCATCAACATCAGTCAGAATGCACGGCTTGTCGTATTCGCCGGCAGCTTTACCGGCAAAGGCCTCAAAGTGGCCGTGGAGAGCGGTGAACTTCGTATCGTCGAAGAGGGCGCGCAGAGGAAGTTCCTGAAGCAAGTCGGCCAGATCACCTTCAATGGCCAGTACGCTTACGACCGCGGCAAGCCCGTCTATTATGTCACCGAGCGATGCGTGTTCCGCCGGGTGCGGCGTGGCCTGGCTTTGATAGAGGTCGCCCCCGGCATCGATGTCGCCCGGGATATCCTGGCCCACATGGACTTTGAGCCGATCATCGGCGAGTACAGCGTCATGGATTCCCGCATCTTTGGGGCAGACCCAATGAACCTGGAGGGGGAACTCCTCAACCTGTCTCTGCCGGAGCGGGTGATCTACGATGCGGATCGGAACATCCTCTTTCTCAATTTCGAGGGCATGTACGTGCGTGTCACCGACGACGTAAAGGCGATCTGGGATATCTGCGAACAGCGTTGCCTCGCTGCGGGAAGGCGAGTCGGCGCCGTCATCAACTATGATCGCTTCCGGATCAACCAAGAGATGTACGACGCCTACGCCGAAATGGACCGATATTTCCTGGCTCACTATTTCACGAATATTACGCGCTATGCGACGAGCGCCTTCATGCGCGCCAAGCTGGGTGAAGCTTTCTCGCAGCGCAACATCGCACCCCACATCTTCGAGCGCAGGGAAGAGGCCCAGACCTTCTTGGCGGCGCTCGACCGGGAGTGCGGAAAGGCAAGGCCGGATCGTTGACTAGCGGTTGATGGGGGCCTGTAGATGGCGATGGAGCGAAGACGCCGTGTTTTCCAAAACCCTCAGATCATCGCCGCAGTCAACCGATAGCGCCAAATGTTAGATTCGATCCACTAGAGTGGCGCGCGTCCATTCGGACGCGGATAAGCCGCTATGATTCCGATTAAAGGCGGGTTGATCCAGTGTCCCGTCTTTCGAATTGCCGCCCAGTTTGAAACGAGTTCGAACGGCAATTGCGACACGCCACACTCGTTGGTCCTCCAATTGTATAAGCCGCCTGCCTTACCTGACCAGCCAGCTATCATTCAACGAACAAAACATTAACACTGGAGACGTTTGGCGCGCAGCGCTCGACCGGTGGATAGGAAACTCCCCTGGACTAAGCAATAGGGGCGACGATGTTTGGTGTTCGAACGCTTGCCGCTCCTCTGAACCCACATCCCACCATACCGAAGGTTCATCGCTCTCAGGGACCCATTCCCGAAGCATTTCTATGTATTTATCTACGGACCTCGTTGAGACACCTGTTTTTTTTCAATTAAAAGGCCCGCCGTAAATCTCAGAAAGTTTCAGTCCAGGTTCTTTTTTTTGTAGCTCCGACTTTTTTGGGAATAGAAGCTCGCTCAGCTCGTTTGCAGGTTAGGGAAAACGCAGGTACAGCACAATGAATTCGCGGGCCCAGCAATTAAGAGTGGCGATCACTTTCATAGCCCAGGCACGCATTTTTTGCGACGGTTGTCAGGATCTTTTGGGAGACGACGCAGAACAGGTTGCCCGGCTGAACAAGATTGGGGCTGCTCTTGGCGAGGAGACCGCCCGCCTGGAGCAGTTAATAGCCGGCATAAGAAGGGCGCCTGGAGACGAAACCGACGACAAAGAAGCAGCTGTGGCGAGCGATGAAACGCATTCACGTATTGAGCAATTGAACGAAGAGCTCCTCGAATGCGAGCGGCTAAATCAGCAACTCGACGAGTTGACAAACACTCTCGACTCTACACCGAGTGAGGCTAAGACTTCAGAGGATGTTATCCTGAAATCTAACGCCGACCATGCCGAAAAACGTCTGCTCGACAGAGCAGAGACCCTATCTAATTGCTTGGCCTTGGAGCGCCCCGCTACGCCGCGAGAGACCTTGATTTTCGCTCTTCGGGCGCTGGCTCCACTTCAGGAACTGCTTATGGCTGTCTCCGAAGAGCACACCTATGAGCGAAAGCAAGGTTGCCTCGCATACAAACTCCTGCAAGGCATTGTTCCAGCGCTTGAGGAAATTGCCAGGGTAACACGCGGAGAGCTTGGTTTCGAGGAACCTCAAACTGAGGCAGAGGTAATCGAGAAACTCAAAGCCGCACTCGCGCAGAAGGCATCAGGTTAATTCATCTGATGACCCAAGATTCCATCGAAAGGGTCGCTGTCTTCTTCCGGCCGACGGCTAGTGTCATCTCGCGTCTCGTGGGCTATGGGGGACAGCAATTTTCCGGCCTTGAATGCAGCCTCAGTCCGGTTCCTGACGCCAAGCGCGCGCATGAGCATCGCGGTATGGATCTTCGTCGTCAACTCGGCGATACGCAGCGCTCGTGCGATCTCCTTATTCGACATCCCCAAGGAAAGAAGCCGAAGCACCTGCTGCTGACGGGGCGTCAATTTTGGAATCGGGTCTCTGGTCGCGGCCTCTTCGCGGCCCGCGGCCGGGGCCCAGGGGATGTAAAGGCCTCCTGATAAGATTTCCTTGATAGCCGACAAGACATCCTCGTCGGATTGGCGTTTCGACACGAACCCGTGCATGCCGCCTGCAAGGCTCGCAGATATATATTCGCGGCTATCTGACATCGACATGACAGCAAACCGGATCGCCGGATGGGTTGCACTTGCGACTTTCAGCAACTCAAGCCCACGCAGTCCACACTGATCAATGTCGGCGAGGACAAGGTCGAGCCTGCCGTGATGGATAAAAGAGATCCCTTCATTAAAATTCGCTGTCTTTAAGACCTCACTCTTCGAGAAACTCATTTGAATAAGGATCAGGAGGCTGGTCCGGCATGCGCCCTGGCCAATCAAAAGTATTCTGGCCATACTTGACATCTCCTTCTGACGAGAACTCGGAGTCGGCCGCCTTGGACGTACACTTTCCTGGCTTATAAGGAGGCCGCCTAGTACAACCTGAAAGAGGCTTTATTTGCAAAACTCCATCGAAATGCTAACTCAGCCTAAACTATCTGCCTATATTATGCAACCATGATGTCATTCAACTCCAGAGATCACTTAGTATTGCTCAGCTTCCGCTTGCTCACTTCTGCCAAATACTCGGCAAGCAAGCCGCTGAGACTGGCTTCATTCTCCCACAGATTTAGGATATTACCAAGATTTTCTAAAGAGTTAACTCTCATGGTACGGCTGTAAAACGCCATCGCTCTGTCAGCAATCAGCTGGACATATTGTATACCAGTGCGGTCTTCTTGCGTACTAGTTCTTATGGATAAGCCGCGCGAATAGCCTCCATGAATAAGACGGCGGAATAGGCTTTCCGAGTAGTGCGTCAGGCTAGCTTTCGATAGCGCAAGGAACATGAAATTCTCTAGGTCTTTCTGTGCCCTCGCGCTGCAAAACGCGATAGCTCCGGCGATCCTGCTAATAAGTCGAACTGAGGTTTTCCACATCGAGGAGGCGTTTCGGGCGTGTTAAAAGACCTTGAACTGAAAAGCCAACCTACAACCGATCTCAATGTCTACGAATTGACTGTCTTCCGTCAGAAGAAGGCTCTGGAATTGAGGCTGAGCGAGCTTGAATATGAAAATCAACTGCTGAACAAGGCGTGCTCCAGCCTGCGTGATGCGATAACCGATCTCCGCAACCGCGACAAGATAAGAAGGCGCTTGGCGAGCCGGTGAGCCATCTACAACATCCCGACCGCCCACCACACGAACAAGCATACACGGGTGGACGTCCAGTCAATTTTTGCGAGGACGGCGTTGCTTTTCGTTTCGTCCCACCATTGCGGGGAGCAGCAGCAGAGACGCCAGCGGTTTGCGCCTCCCTTTATGCCTCGTTCAACAGCGCGGCGCCAGATGTCACTAGTTGCGATATGTCCTCGATTGAAGCCGGGATGAGGATTCCCGTAAGCCTTGCAAAGCATTAGTTATGTTGCGCCTGTGATATTCATTATGCTTGTGTTATTGATGGACGTGATATATGTTAGGCCCGGAAAGTTGAGAGTAGTGAGTTCTGGGTTGCCTCACCCGAAGTGCGGAAGCTTTAGGCCTGTCACATAGTATTCTTGTTCCTTTGGTTGGTTCCTATCAATCGACGCGGTGACTAGGGAACGAGCCTAGGCCAATAGCCCAGCCAGCAAATGTTCATGTTACTGATCCAAAAATCGCTTCTGACTAGCTCCTCGGCTGAGACCATTTCTTAGGACGTATTTGCAGCTTTGCACCTTGGACATAATGGCTGCGGCAGCCACTCCCGGTATTTTAAGAACTTCCCAATGAATTAGAGCCAACCCCTTGCTTCTCTCTAAGCATGACGGCCTTTGACCTTGTCCACTTTACTGTAGCAGGCAAGCTGTATGTCGATTTGCAATAGCAATAGAATGACACTGATTTTAGCAGCGCTTCTATCAGCAATGCCAACCACGCAGCCGGCGGCAGAAACAGGTTTCGAGGAAAATTTTTCGAAGATGGATCTCGGCTATTACGACGGAGGAAACCATACTTGGTTTGTTTGGAGGTCGTTAGGTATCAAACCGCTCCCAGATCTTATTTCCATGAATGACGGAGTCCTGACGCTGACAACTTCAAATGATGGAAGGTATGGCGTCGTTACCGCGCTGGCCACCTTTCCAGAGTTTGAAGGAGATGGGATCGCAAAGGTTGGTCCCCTTACATATGGGTACTTCGAGGCTCGTATGCGATTTGATCCCAATGAAGACAACTGGCCAGGTTTTTGGCTAACGAGCAGAGTGCAGAGACTTCATAAGTCCGACAAGGTCTCAAACGGCATTGCAGATGTTGCTTGCGAGATCGACATTATGGAGGGCGTCAGGAAAGCCGACACTTATGGCGGTACGGTGCATGACCACAAGTGGGGCTATATTTTTTCTCATAACATCACCAATAGCAATTCGCATATCCGCGTTCCAGAAGGTACCAACTTCCGGGAATGGAACAATTTTGCTGCTAACTGGACCCCCGACAGCATCAGCTGGTACTTCAACGGGAAATTGATGTCGTCCTGGCCAACGCCGCAGGTTTGTAAGACGGCACAATTGTTTATCGTCGTCCAGGCCGCGAAGTTCGAAGGTACTCGCAGACAGACGGTCGATGTGCAGTGGATCAGGGTCAGCGATCATAAACCCGATGCGGGCGAATTACCTAAATAACAAGGTAGTGAGTAAGACTGAGATGCTTAATACCTCACGGGACCAAAGTCCCGCGTTTCAGAGGAAGGATGCTGCTACTCTTGAGCGCGTGGGTCCAAAATTGGTTTCGTCGCTAACGGCGGCGGAATGGTCGGACAAAGACGTAAAGTGTCGAACCCCAGGAAAGCACATCAATATTCTCGGTTCGCGCGGCATACCGGCGGCCCATGGCGGGTTCGAAACGTTCGTATCTTTCCTCGCGCCGTTTCTGCTGAGCAAAGGCTGGGGTGTGACCGTTTATTGCCAGGGGCGGGGCGGCGTTCGTAATCCGAAGTGTTCCGTAGACAAGTGGGAAGGAATAGAGAGAGTTCATTTCGACACGCGGAGCAAAGGCAATCTCGCGACGATCGAATTCGATCTTAGATGCGTCCTTCATGTCCTGAATCAACCAGGTATAGACTTAGTTCTGGGCTACAATACTGCGGTTTTCAATCTTCTCCAAAGGCTCTGCGGACGCCGTGTGGTTATGAACCTGGACGGGATCGAATGGAAACGGAAGAAATGGGGGCCACTTACGGCGGCCTGGTTCTGGGCTAATGAATGGATCGGCGCACGAACCTCCTGGATCGCCATCGCAGATCATCCCGAGATGGCGGTTCACTTGGCCGGCCGTGGCCGCAAAGACGCTGTGACCATTGCGTATGGAGCGCCTTCCATTGAACAGGCTAACGTGCAGGTCATTGAAAATTACGGCTTGAGCGCCGAAAAATATTTTCTTTCGATTGCCCGGCTGGAACCGGAAAACTCGATCTTAGAGACCATTCAGGCCTTCGTCGAAGCGGGGACCGGACGCAAATACGTAGTGCTCGGCGAGCTCGACCCGAAAAATAAACCTTACCACGCGAGTCTATTGAAGGCTGCGAACACTGACGTCCTTTTCCCCGGACCGATTTATGACACAGATACCGTAGAGGCTCTACGGTTCTTTTGCTTGACTTATGTTCATGGACACCAGGCCGGCGGAACAAATCCTTCGCTCGTTGCATCATTGGGGGCTGGCAATCCAGTTTTGGCGCATAACAACAGGTTCAATCGTTGGACCGCTGGAGCTGGCCAATGCTACTTCACTTCTGTCTACGAATGCGCCGACCTCATGCGCAAGCTCTCGGAAAATGAGAACTTCCGGAGGGAATGTTCTCTCCTGGCCCGTCAGAAGCATGAGATGGATTTCTCCCTGAGCGCTATCCACGATCAATATCTGCAGTTGCTTTTGCCCCTCGTATCTTGAATGATCAATGCGGCCCTTTCGAAGGGTAAGCGAGCTTATTTATTCGGGCTCTCTTTTGCTGCGTAGCCCTTCGCTCTGTTCTTGGGAGTTAACCGGTTGGAAAGTGTGCCTTTACAATCTGGCGAGGTCTTGATCGCTAGCCAGCGCAATAAGTCTAGCGGAAAATGGGATATACTCCAGGGGATATTTCTAACGACCATACTTTTCGTGTTCACACTTACAACCGGAACCGATACAGATGATGAACCAACCTTTAGCCAATATATAAAGCTTATAGCGATTGCGATTGCTCTTCCTGGCTCTGCATACAACCTTATGAAAAACACAGACTGGAAAGATTCGATAAAGCACGTCGGTGCCACAATAAAGTACCTTTGGCTTTTTATGCTTGTATGTTGTCTTTTGCTTCCATTTAGCTACTTCCCAGAAATCTCACTCAAAAAGTTCCTTGTCACTGTTACAGGGTTGATCGCATTGCAGGTTAACCTAGCATATTACGCTTCAAAAGCGAATTGTGGCTCGCACGGACTGAGCGGGAGGAATAAATTAGCAGCGCATCTGCTGCTCTTTCTGGGTGGGCTAACCGCATTCAGCATATTCTCGTTAGTATTCTCCCGAGAAATATCCGATCCACGTGAATATGCAACTGCAGGGCTTATCCCGCCAAACGTCCTAGCAGCGGGATTAGGAATAGGCTTATTACATACAGCATTATACCGCAGTGCTTCCGGGGCGCTTGTTGAAGGAAGATTATCTATAATTGCCAGAGCATTCATTTTTCTGGCAGTGTTGCCCGTGTTCTTCAACTTGGCCGCCAGAGGAGCTATCCTCTCCGTTCTAATCGCCGGAATAGGCGCAGCTTTAATTTTAAAAGGCCGACGTCATATGGTCACGGCATGCTTGCTCGGCGTGGCTTTAGTGGCTTTAGTTTCGCTTCTTTGGCTCCTGGGCGGGCAGGAGCTTATGGCGATCTTGGAAAGAGATGACGCTGATACCTTGTCTACGCTAACCGGCAGGACAGAGATTTGGGACGCCGTCGCAGATGATATGCATGGTATCAATCTCCTCACGGGTTTTGGGTACGCTATCGCCTTCCCTTCACTGTATATTCCGCTCAATTACGGTTTTATTAGCGGCACTCACAATGCTTATCTTCAAGCTCTCACGAGCGGGGGGATTTTAGGCCTGCTCCTTTTCTTAGCTTACATAGGGGACAGTTTTCATCAAGCTTTAAGGGCTTTTCTGATGAACAGTGCAGGTATTTACTTTTTTGCTTGCTGCATATTTGTAGCTGTCAATTGCTTGTCGCAAATCCCTCTTTGGTACAAATCTAACTATTGGTTTCGCATTTTTCATCTGTGCCCAGACCTGTAACTCTCTCCCTTCCGCGGAGGCTTTCAGGAAAGCACAACTGCCTCAATCTCCTCGATCAATCGCCAAATGATAAGGTCGAATATTCTGGAGCAGAACCAAGACCCGACCCAAATGCTTCCGTTGTATGCAGCTGAGATGAGCGAATCTCAAACAATAGCGGTGGACGCTCATGTCTTGACGGGCAAATATCAGGGCTCGCGTACATGGCTCGAGGGGGTGCTGGGCGAACTCCCGAACGTCGATAAACTCAACCGCTACATTCTCTATTCGGAGGATCCGGCGGCATCGCGCCGGGTCTGTAACGCGCCCAATATCTCCCATCTGCGAATGCCTGCCTGCAGCCCAGCGGCACGGCTCCTGAGTTTCTGGCCCAAGGCGCGGCGGCGGCATGGGTTCGATGTCCTTTTAACGCAGTATATTTCTCCGCCGTTCCTAGCGGGGCCGCAGGTCGTCGTTGTGCATGATCTGCTGTTCGAGAGCCATCCTCATTTCTTTCCGCTTCATTTTCGGCTCCGCAGTCGCGCACTTGTGCGTTTGTCAGCTTTGCGGGCGCGGCGAGTGCTTACGGTGTCGGAATATACCCGCAGCGAACTGGTCCGGCGCTACGGGCTACCTGGAGAGCGCATCTTGATTGCGCCAAACGCGGTTAACGTGTCCTCTCGAAAAATTCAGCCCTCGCCGGTGCAGGGAACCTTCCTGCTCTTCGTAGGAAGGATCGAGCCGCGAAAGAACCTCCCTCTTACTGCTCGATGCCTTCGATAGGCTTCGCCGCCCCGATGTAAGGCTAGTAGTTGTTGGAAAGGCTGACTTCGGTGCTGAAAGTACGCTCGGGCGGCTAAATGGCCGGGAGGATATCGTCCACCTGCAGGACCTCGATGCCGAAAGCCTGTCATCTCTCTACGAGAGGGCTGCAATGCTGGTATTTCCGAGTGAGGGTGAGGGGTTCGGTGTTCCAGTTCTCGAAGCTCTCGCCCGGGGGACGCCGGTGATCTGTTCCCACGTAACGGCGCTGCCCGAAGTCGCGGGCCAGTTCGCCCGGTACTTCGATCCTTTCGCCAGGGACGCACCCGGCGAGCTTGCAAAAGCAATCGCGTCGGTGCTCGATTCCCCTCCTCGATTTTATTCGGACGCGCTGTCCGCTCATCTGTCACGCTTCAGCTGGCGGCGCGCGGCCGAAGCCACGGTGCAGGCTTTGACGGAAACGTTGGCCGTGAAGGGCAGCCCCGCCCCCCGTTCTGTTTGGGAAAACAGACCTCAAGGCGCGAATTAGTATAAGCTGAAGGAGAATGGGATGACGCCGGCGAATAAGGCGCGAATTGTTATCGCGACGCTGAGCAGCAAGTCCACCATCACGGGAGTTCATGCCCATACGCAATCGCTTCAAGCGGGCTTGTCCGGCGCTGGCGTAGACTGCACAGTTATATCTCCCTTCTCGGGCAGCCGGAAGTGGTATCCTATATTTGCTATCCGGCGGCCTTTTCTACGTCCCATTAATCGGTCGTGGTCAATGCAGTGGTATTTCCATTGGCATTACCTCGCTCTTCGTGAAAACCTTTTCCGTCACTTGCGACAACAAACTGCCACCTGGGTCATCGCTCAGTGTCCCTACAGCGCGCAGGCCGCTCTCCAAGCCAGAACTATTCTCGGACAGAATTTTTCGGTGGCCATGACCGGTCACTTCAGGATCAGCACGGCCCTCGAACTTCTTCAGATGGGGGAAATACGTGACCGCGCAACTTACATGAAGGTGGCGGCGGTTGAGGACGGCGCTTTGGAAGGCGCCGATCATGTCATATACGTTTCGAATTGGGCCAAGTGGGCTGCAGAGTCATGCCGCGCCGTGCGGCCGCGCGCTTCCACCATCGTCCACAACGGTATCGAAGCGACGCCCCCTTCCGGCGTGATCAGCAGGTCAGATTTAGGGCTTAGCACAGACGATCTTGTGCTTATCAATACCGGAACTTTAGACCGGGTTAAGAACCAGGCCGCCTTGATTGATCTTTTTGGTGCGATCCATGCCAAGTATCCAAATGCACGCCTGCTTATAGCTGGTGAGGGCCCGCAGCGCCGCGAGATTGAACACCGCGTGGCGCGAGCCAACTTGCGCGGGGTAGTGAAACTGCTTGGCGCCCGCAGCGATGTGCCAGCACTGCTGAAGATATCTGATCTCTATATCCATTATTCCACGATGGAGAGCAGTTCGATCGCGTTAATGGAGGCAGCTCGAGCCGGGCTACCGTCCGCTGCGCTTCCGGTGGGGGCGATTCCGGAACTGCAGGAGCGCCTGGAGGCAAGCGTTCCGCTTGATTGCAACATTGGAGCGTCCTTGCAGACCTTAGAGCCGCTGCTGAACAGTGCCTCTCTGAGGGCCGAATGGGGGCGGCGCGCTCAAGGCAACTTTAAGAAGTTTTTCACCACAGAAGCGATGACCGCCGGATTTCTAAGGGCTTTGGATGTCCCCGCCGCGAATATGACTCCCGGCCCGTGGCGGGAAACCGGCAGCGCAGACCCTGCGAAAGTGATTCAATCCGTTAATGACGGTAGTGCGGATAGGGATGTTCGCCGACGTCTTCGAGTTGGTGTGTGACATTGACTAAAACCGAAAGCGTTCGCGCGTTGGTATCAAGGGTAGCGTAGGCGCGCCACGCAGACCGTCTCGACAATCAGGAGCTTGAAATGAAAAGCAAAGTCGATCTTTCGGCAAACTGGGCTGATAAAGGTTCGGACGCCAGAAGCGCATATTGGGATGAATCGCCACTCAGCACGGCCGAAAAGCTCTCGTGTTTCGCGAAGTATGTGGATCGAACCGCCATCTCACGGTTCTTGGTCAAGAACGAGATTTTTCGGCGCATCACCAGTGTGCAAGGCTCCATCGTCGAATGTGGTGTGCATTTTGGCGGTGGCCTTATGACCTGGGCCAACTTGTCGGCGCTTTACGAACCTCTCAATCACAGGCGGCGTATCGTTGGCTTTGACACATTTTCCGGCTTCCCGACAATCCACGGTGTAGACCGCAAGGGGCAATCAAAGCATGCGGTGGAAGGCGGCGTAAGTGGGGGGTCGGAAGCCGACATTCTCGAAGCTGTGGCTCTTTTCGACCAGGGGCGACCCCTGTCGCAGATCCCGAAGGTGGAGATCGTCAAAGGTGACTTCATGAGGACCTGCGATGCCCATCTGCAGGACAACCCACATCTGGTCATTTCACTTCTGTACCTGGACTTTGATATCTACGAGCCCACCAAGCACGCGCTAGAGAAACTGCTGCCGCGCGTAACGAAGGGGGGCATCGTGGCGTTCGACGAGGTTCACGCCGAAGAGTGGCCGGGAGAAACACAAGCATTGCACGAGGCGATCGGGATCTCTAACACGCGACTAGAACGAATGCCGTTTTCATCGATCTCTTGGTGGCAGATTTAATCGAGTGTATGTGTCTCTGCCATGAGTTCTTCCAGCACAAGCTTGTCTCCTTGTCCCTGTATATCATGCCTCAGTGCCTCAGTGCCTCAGTGCCTCAGTGCCTCAGTGCCTCAGTGCCTCAGTGCCTCAGTGCCTCAGTGCCTCAGTGCCTCAGTGCCTCAGTGCCTCAGTGCCTCAGTGCCTCAATCATTGGAATCGAAATTGGTGTCAATGCCCGGTGCATCTCTAGAAGCTGCGTTCCACTTGCTGAGGTTGTGCTGTAAAGTCGTCCGAAACCATTGAACTTGGGCTTACGACGCTACAGAATATGTTCAAGCGGTTGACGAAACCATGCATAAACAGGGACTTTTCGATGTCGGCAAATGGAACCTCGTTAGATATCTTCAAAAGGCGCCATAAGGAATTCTTCTTTAAATGCAGTGGAACTCCAATTCGCATGAAGACTATCGAACTTACATTGGTTCAGCCCGAAGATGCAGAATACATATACAATCTTAGACACAATCAAAAGCTTGCCAAGCATTTGTCTCCCCCACCTGGATCGGTAGAAGCTCAACGCGCATGGATTTACAAATCTTTGCAGAGAGCCGAGATTGGCGAGGAACTATATTTCATCATTAGGCGCCTTGACGGCACCCGATGTGGAACAATTAGGCTCTACGGCTATCGCAATACCACCTTCACATGGGGAAGCTGGATGCTTGATTCAAATAAGACTTTTTCTGCTGTAGCGGAAAGCGCCTTGGCGGCGTATCGGATAGGATTTTACGATTTGGGATTTTCCTCGTGCAGTGCAGATGTCAGGAAAGATAATAAGTCAACTTTATCAATTCACTCTAGAACTGGGGCAGATGTGATTGGAGAGGATGAGGAAAATATCTATCTGCAACTGTCCCGCGAGAAGTACATAACCTACGAACCCAAGCTCGTTGCTTTGATAGAAGCCAGGCATCGTAGCAGGCGGTAACAGGTCAGCACCAGTCGCCAATGGGAAAGAACATGGCGTCATACGTCGATGATGTGATTATTGACCCCAAAAGCTCTATTTCGCCAAGTGGAGATTTTGCGTTGATGGACTCTTTCGGCTTCTCACCCTCCAGCGGGCATGAGATGAACGAAATTAGTTCGGGTGTTCTGATACCGAGTGGAGCGGAAATCGGGAACGGCGTTCGCATAGGGCCGCAATCGATCCTCACTCAATTCGTCACTTTGGAATCAAATGTGATCATCAATGCGGGTGTTGTCTTCGAAGATGGCGGTCCAGATAGGACTTTCGTCAGACGAGGCGCCCGGATTGGGGCGGGCTCGACGATCGCACAGGGCATCACCATTGGCCGGGGCGCTGAGGTCTGCCTCGGAAGCGTTGTCTTGGAATCGGTTCCACCCAACGCGATTGTCAAGGGAAACCCAGCTCAAATCATCGGTTACACGACCGGTCTCAACAACCCGGCAGCTTCATGTATCGTGAGTCCGTCCTCATTTACCAGTAGTAATGTTGCTTCTATTATACCGCTGGAGGTGAGCGGAGCGGCTCTCTACCTCACTAAGAAGGTTACAGACCTGCGCGGGGCGCTGACCGTTGGAGAGTTCGCCGCCGATCTGCCCTTTATACCGCGGCGGTATTTCATCGTGTTCGATGTGCCATCTCTCGAATTGAGGGGCGAACACGCTCACAGGGAGTGTCACGAGTTCCTAATTTGCGTGCGAGGGTCCTGCCGCGTGCTGCTTGACGATGGCTATCACCGCCAGGAAATTCTTCTCGATCGCCCGAACGCTGCCGTCCATATGCCGCCTATGATCTGGGGCACACAGCACGGGCACAGCGCGGACGCGGCATTGCTTGTATTCTGCTCGCATGAGTACGATGCAAGTGACTATGTGAGAGTTTACGATGAGTTCCTGGACTTACGCTACCAGGAGGAAAAATGATCCCCTTCCTCGACTTGGCCGCCGCCTATCGGGAGGTATCTGCGGAGATCAACGACGCTGTAAATCGCGTGCTGACAAGCGGTTGCTATATCGCGGGCTCCGAGGTCGAGTTGTTTGAGATTGACTATGCCGCTTATTGCGGAGCAAGTTGTTGCGTCGGCGTTGCAAGCGGTCTCGATGCAATTTTTCTTGCGCTCCGGGCTGTCGGCGTCGGCGCTGGCGATGAAGTCATTGTTCCTTCGCACACTTTTATAGCAACTTGGCTAGCCGTATCTCGCTCTGGCGCAACCCCGGTGCCCATAGATTCAAACCCTTTTACGCTCAATATCAATGCTGCTCTAATAGAGGAGAAAATAACGCCGAGAACCCGGGCAATCATACCCGTTCACCTGTATGGCCAACCCGCGGACCTCGATCCTATTATCGAGATCGCTCGATGCAACGGCATCAAAGTGATTGAAGACGCAGCACAGGCGCATGGCGCCCGCTATAAAGGAAAGCGCCTGGGTGCACATGGCGACATCGTCTGTTGGAGTTTCTATCCAGGCAAGAACCTCGGAGCATTTGGTGATGCCGGAGCGATTACCACGAACAATGCTGCACTCGCCGATAAAGTGCGCCTGCTGCATAATTACGGCTCACGAGTTAAATACGTCAATGAAGCAAAGGGAGTTAACAGCCGTCTCGATCCAATTCAGGCTGCGATACTTAGAGCAAAACTCCCCCATCTTGATGCGTGGAACGAACGCCGCCGGCAACACGCCGCAGCTTATCAGAACGGATTGGCCGATTGCGGACTCACACTGCCACAAGCTCCGCAGTGGGCTGATCCCGTCTGGCATTTATATGTCGTCCGCACACCCGATCGAGATAATGTCGCGGAAGCGCTGATGGAGCGGGGGATAGGAACGCTCGTACATTATCCCATTCCACCACATCTACAAAGCTGCTATCGTGAATTGGGCTTCAAGCGGGGCGCATTCCCTGTGACTGAAGCGATGGCGGATGAAATATTAAGCCTCCCCATGGGGCCACATTTGAGTGCACCCGATTTAGCGGAGGTGATCACTTGTGTTAAAGGCTTTTGAGCCTCGCGACCTCCATTTCCAAGTATTTTTTCCTAGGCGACATAGATTGCCCCATTGCGTGTGATTGAGAATATATGAATACACTCGCCTCTCTGGTTGGGCCCGGGATCATGCAGGCCGACGTCTACGCCGACTATAGCGAGCTTTACGATGCGGTGCGTGAACCTGCGCCTGTTATCCTATTATCGATCCGCCTGCTGGAGCCATTGGGAGAGCGGGCATGGAAGCGTCGGGTCGCGCAATCGAACGAGGCCTTACTTCAAAGCGACGTTTGGACTTTTCGCAATGCAAGATTTCTATGACGTTCGATAAGCTTCTGATTTGCAAGGGACCTATCTTGAACTGGGATTCGGAAGGTAGGCGTCTCCTGTGACTGAGGCTATGGCGGATGAAGTTCTAAGCCTGCCTACGGGCCCACAGTTAAGTGCGTCCGAATTGGCGGAGAGGTAATTATTTGTCTCACAGCCAGGCACCCGTCTTGAGTTCGGGCGATTCTGCGTCCTCGGATGCGGAAGGCAGGACCAATTCCTACAGCGCAATTCTTAACAGCACCATCCTTATCGGCGGTGCTTCAATAATCAATATGCTGAGTGGCGTGCTCCGCATGAAGGCCGCAGCGATCCTGCTGGGTCCAGCGGGGATTGGCCTTATCAGTCTTCTGACTGCGGTGATCGCCGCGGCAAGCACGGTTCTTCAACTCGGCATGGGCGTTGTTGGACCACGGCAAATTGCAGAGGCGCACGCCAGTGGTGACGAAGACCGCGTTGCTGTCAGCTGGAGGGCCATGCTTTTGGCAACGATCGCTCTCTCCTTTCTGGGCGGCGTCGGAATTTGGCTCATCCGTGCGCCTTTGGCGGAGTGGACAGTTGGCAGCGCCCCACATCCGATGCTTGTGCTTGCCCTGGCGATTAGCGTTGGCCTGACGGTCGCAAGTTGCGCGCAAATGGCGCTCCTCCAAGGCATGCGCCGTACAAAAGACCTTGCGTTGCTATCGGTGTTAAGCGCTTCAGCAGCGACCCTGGTGGGGGTAGCGCTCCTGTGGTTCTACCAAGATCGGGCTATCCCGCTTTTCGTAATGGCCGCGCCGGCCTGCGGCTTCGCCGTGGGCATCGTGATCGTCGGGCGGTTACCTAGGCCTTCGGTCAAAAAATATGACATCGCCGATCTCCTCCCCCATTGGATGATGTATGTCCGCCTTGGAATTCCATATATGGCGGCTTCGATGGTTCAAACCGGCGCTGATCTGTTAATAAGGATGGACATTCGCACGCAACTTGGCCTTGAGATGCTCGGTCAATTTCAGGCCTCCTGGAGTGTGGCAGCTCAAACAGTGGCTCTCGCTCTTGTCCCGATGGCGGCTGAATACTATCCTCGGCTTGCGGGATTCATGTCCCGGCCTCAGGAAGCGGCGCAACTTGTCAATCAACAAAACGAAATGACGCTGCTACTGATGGCGCCAATCATTATGGCAATGTTTGGATGGGGGCCCGAATTTGTGGCGCTTCTCTATTCCTCTGATTTCAGTGCTGCCGGGGACCTCCTGCATTGGCAAGCAGTGGCTCAGCTATTCAAGGTTATGTCGTGGCCTTTAGGCTTTGTTCTTCTAGCCGCCGGCTCTGGATCTACGTTCTTCTTGGCTGAGTTTGCAACGGTAGCGGTAATGGTCGTATTGACTCATATATTGCTTGGTCAATTTGGCCTTGTGGGCGCCGGGGTTGCTTACCTGTTTGCCTGCATGTTCTACTTGATAGTGATAGTTTTCCTGGCAAACCGCAGGCTGAAGTTAGCGTGGTCTCGGGGCTTGATGGAAATCACAGTGGTTCTCTCGATCCTCTTCGGGCTACTGATTATCGTGCTAGTCCAGGCGCCCGGCAGGACGGCTGCGGCCACCTTCATGGCTGTGGCGGCCTTCAGCGCCTTCGCCGCCAGGCATCTACACCGTATCGGCTTGACGAAGTCGATATCAAGACGCCTCTTTGGCAAATCCGCAATCGAAGATAATATATTGCCAGGGTAGCGTTAGCGTTTATCTCGTAATAGAGGTATTGATATGGGTGAGCAAATACCGCAACCTGCGGATCAGACCATCGGTGTCAACCCGTCAAAAACACGACCACTAGTAACTTTAGTCCTTCTTTCTTTCAACCAGGAAGAATATATTCGCGCTGCGATCGAAGGTGCTTTAGCTCAGACCTATCAGCCTCTTGAAATTCTTCTTTCAGATGACTGCTCTAGCGATGAGACTTTCAAAATTATGACCGATATTGTAGCCAATTATCGCGGGCCGCATACGCTGTGCTTGAACCGATCAGAGCAGAATCTCGGTGTGTTTCATCACTTGTTGAGTGTTATAAAGCAATCTCATGGTGATTTAATCGTTGCATCGGCCGGAGACGACATATCCCTCCCTCATCGGGTTGAGCGGCTTGTCAAAAGCTGGCAAAGCACGGGTGCAGCTATCCTGGGTTCGGCGCATCACGAAATTGACGAGCGGGGCGCTATATTAAGAAGCAACGTGCATCTTAAGACCTTTATTGGCGGCGAGAACCTCTTCCTGGATAAAAAAGGTCCGGAAATCGTCGCTTTCTGTGGCGCTACAGCTTGTTACGATAGGGCTATAACAAATTATCTGGCAGAGACGGATCTTGGCGTTGAATATGAAGATTTTATTATAAGCTATATCGCAAACAAAATTCGCAGACCTCCGGTTCATATTGATGAGCCTTTGATTCTATATCGTCGGCACGCGACCGCTCTAACGCATCATCCCTTCCAATTTCAGGATTTTACCGAGTTCGAGCAGCGTGCTCTTCGCCACTACCGAAATCGTCTTAATATGCTCAAGTACATCAAGGTTATTGATGCTCGGCTCTTAAAAGAGAATAATACCTGTAGAGCTACAAACTGGAAGTATATTAATAAAGAGATAGAGTTTCTGGAAACGGTAATCAAGTGGGATAGTTTCACGATAACTCAAAGAATGAGAAATATCTTTGCCTCGCTTGGCAACATCAAGATGGCAAAGTGGAAGGTTTCTAGGCTTTTTGGAAAACATCCTAAATACTATCCGTCTCGTCCGATTAAGAAGACGCTCTCCTTTTTTCGTAACCTGATACAAGCGCGAACACTTGCAACGGGCGGCTTTTCCCAAATTCGTTATTGATGTGCAGCGGATTTGAATTATGCCAGCAACCCATCTTTCTCCTGAGGGTGGAAGCCGCGTCGTAACATGGATCCCAGGTTCAGCGGTTCACAATAGAGGTCTTCAAATGCCCTTGACGCCCGGATCGCAGCTTAATGCTCGGCCCCATGACCTGCCCAGTTCGGAATTACGGCCTCTAGTGTCCCTAATCGTGCTCAGCTTTAATCAAGAACGATATATTCGTGCCGCCATCGACAGCGCTTTAGCTCAAACTTATCATCCTCTTGAAATCATTCTTTCGGATGACTGCTCGATGGACGACACTTTCAAGATCATGACCGATATCGCAGCCAATTACGATGGACCACACACGCTGCGTACAAACCGCTGTGAAGAGAACCTCGGTGTGTTTCGTCACTTTCAAAGCGTTCTCGAGCAATGCGGCGGAGATCTGATCGTGATGTCGGCGGGAGATGACATATCGCTCCCTCATCGAGTTGAGACGCTGGTCGAAAAGTGGAGAAGCACCGGCGCTTCCGTTGTAGGTTCCTCCCATCATGAAATTGATGAGGAAGGCGCTATGTTGAAGGGCAATGTGCATCTTACGGCTTTCTTCGGTGGCGAAAACCTCTTTTTGGATGAGGAGGGTCCGGAAATTGTGGCATTTCGTGGTGCTACTGGTTGTTACGACACAATTATATCGAATTATTTGATAGATACCGATCTTCGATTCGAGTACGAGGACTTTGTTATAAGCTACATAGCAAACAAGATTCGTAGGCCACCTGTACATATTGATGAGCCTCTAGTTCTTTATCGGCGGCATGCGAGCGCTGCAACGCACTTTCCGGATTCTGTCCTTCATGATGCGGTAGAGTCCGAGCAAAGGGCTCTTCGTTACTATAAGAATCGACTTAATATGTTAAGATACATAAAACTGATCGACGACCGAATCAGCAGCGAAAACGAAGGGTGCCGGAAAACTAACTGGAAATATATCGACAAGGATATAGAATTTATCGAAGTCATGCTTCAATGGGATAGCCTTACTACATCAGGTCGCATTAAAAACATTTTGGCCTCGCTTGGGAGTGCGAAAATGGTGAAGTGGAAGCTCTTCAGGCTTTTTGGAAAACATCCAAAATACTACCCGGCGCGACCGATGAAAACCACGCTCGCTTTTCTGCGCAATGCTTCGAAGGCCAACGGGGACGGTTCTCCGACACTTAGAATGAAAAGCGACTCGCTCCCCGCGCAGGATGACGAATTACGCCCAACGAAAAGAAATGCTGTGCGCGGTTGCAACCGGCCAAGCTGGCGGTGAGGTGCGCAGGCGCGGCCTAATCGGCCCTGCAGGCCCGAGGTCGTTCAACAAACAAGACAGAGCCACTCAGTCAACTGAGGAACCTGCGGACAGCTGGATGCATAGCGTTTGCATGGATGCCTGGCGAGCTTTCCCATCGGCCCCCGCAAAGGCAGTTCATACCACATTTAGTTCGAGTCTCCTAAGCTGCCGCAACCAATTCGAGGCGAGTGCGCACGGGTACATAGCATCCCATGATTTGGAGGAGCACGCGAACGCGACCTGAGTCGTCAAAGCTGTCGAGTTGACCAAGCTGATCGGCAAACGGTCCGGCGAGCAAGCGGATAGGATCACCTTCTCTCATAAGGCATTCGCACGTCGTGGTTAGTCCATGTGAATTAGTAGCCTCTATCAGCGCCTCGATGACTCCGTGCGGGACCGGCAGAGGGCGTCCGTTAGCCGCGAGGATACGCGAGAACTCCGAATGTGCCATTAACGCTCCGCCAGCGAGGCTGCGTCACATCAAGCGCCACAAAAATATAGCTGGGAAACACTGGCGCGAGCACGACAGTCGTCTTGCGCGCGTGGCGAACTGTTTTCCGCCTCTTCGGCATAAACAACCGAAATCCTTGATTAGCCAAATGCATGAAAGCTTGCATCTCGCGCTTGGGCTTCGAATTGACAACGAACCAGCGCTCATTGGCCCCTAGCCCGCCAGGTGTTTGAGCGGAATCCCCGCGCCCACTAGAGAACTGTACTTCCATGCGCTTTTACCCCCTTGGGATTGGCTTGCAATGAGTAAGATCTGTAAGAGGAGTTTAGCTGGGCGTCGGGGCCAGGGGGATGTTCTTCACCTCGAGTTCGTGCTTCCATTCCCGAAGAAACTCCTGCTTCAGTAAGTACTTCGTCCAACCAATACGAAAGGTGTCCGCGCAAGTATCGTGATATCCAGGAAAATGCTCCAGTTATTAATATACCAAAGGTCAAGATTAATTCTCTCAGCCATTTGCTCAATGTTTTTAGTCTCGCCCCGATAACCATGTACTTGCGCCCAGCCAGTCATTCCAGGCTTTACGTGGTGACGGAATGCATAATTGCCTATTGCTCGCCCATACTCGTTGTCATGGGCAACCGCATGCGGACGTGGGCCAACGACTGACATTTGCCCCTTAATTACATTGAATAGCTGCGGCAGTTCGTCAATGCTTGTTCGTCTCAACACCCGTCCGACACGAGTTACCCGCGGGTCCACTTTTTTTGCCTGAATGATCGACGGGCCATCCTCAAGCACCTTCATCGTGCGGAATTTGTATATAGCGAATTCCTTCCCATTGAATCCCCTTCGGCGCTGCCTGAAAATAATGGGGCCTCTTGAATTGATTTTGATCCCTGCAGCGCATAGCACCAATAGAGGTGCAAACAATACAATGCACGTGCCAGCAACAATCAGATCGAGAAGCCGCTTCACAGCCCTTTCAGTGGCACTGAGCGGAGTACGCTGTATCTCAATAAGCAATGATCTTGCCGGCCCTCTTCTATCATGAGCAAAAATAGCGAAGACCGAGCTATCCGGTATCAGCCGAACGCGAACTGGAGAAGATCTCAGCTGCTTGCACACGACCTCAAGCTGTTCAGCGTCGGTCCAGGGCAAGGCGAGGACCATTTCCTCGGCCGAGTTGTCGCGTGCACATTGGATAGCTGTATTGACAGCAGATAAGGTCGGCAAATCCCGGCTAGTCCCGCAAGCAGGCAAAGAAATTCGCTCGATTTCTTCGAGGCCAAACTGGGAAAGTAGCCTTCTCTTGCTGAAGCGCGTCAGCTCGTTCTTATGACCGAGGAGTATCGCGCGGCATCCGCGTACCCGGCCTGCTCGCAGAGCCTTCCTAAGATTCCTCTTAGCACGCCTGCGCCACCATGGAAGGCAAATGGCCCCCGTGATTACAAAACAGATCACTGATACGCGTGACACCGAGCTTCCGATCTTCAGGACAAATAACAGAACTGTGAGGAGAAGGACTGCAAAGCACCAGCTTTCAAGCACCCTCCAGTTATCACGACCGTCGTGCAAGAGGTCATGTAACTGATACAGACCCAGATGCCTGGCGCCGGCCACATAAACCAAACCGGTTACGAGGCCGAGCCCAGCGTAGGTCTCTACATTGACGAGCATCTCAGCTCTTTCAATATGATAAAAAGCGCCAGCGAAAATGCTCGCGAACACTATGATACAAATGTCGATTATCAAAAAAACCGGTTCCAGAAGTCTATACCCGATCTTGCTCGCGCGATGGAAACCGCTTTGAACCCCTTCCGGCTTTAGTGCAGCTGAGAGTGACACTCGACAACCCAGTCATTATGACACAGGCATCATAAGTAGCATATTATCATGCATATAACAAGGTTATGTTATGGTATCCGATGCGTCGCCTAACGGCCGTCGAATCCTCGCACGGAACAATGCCGATCCAAGCCGCAAAGTCGCGCCCTGTCGCGAAAATTGAAGCATCAAGAACGTTGCAGTCGTGCCGCTCAGGCGTTGGCCTTGGCCAGAGCCTGAACGCCGGCTCCCTTTTACGCCTCACCATCCCTCAAACGCGTTCCCAGCCACGTCAAGTTCACCGAGCGGCAAGAAGCCGAACCATTACGCCGGTCCAAAGACCGCAACGCCGGAAAACCACCCTGATGAATAGATCAATGATCAGTCTTGCTCAAGCACGTCCAGCATCCTGCTAGCGCCTCGGACGCAAATCAATGCTTTGCCTCGCGTCAACGGGACGATCCTAATCTGGCGCAAAACGCGGTATCCATTGTGGATCGCAGGAAAACCCCCGGGTACCACTTATGCCAACTCAGGCACCGTGCGGGATATTAGGTTTAAATTTCTGATCGTGAGCGGCTTCGACGCCCGTCGAAGGCAAAATGCTTACCGCTTCCGCGCGCCGAAAGTTGAGTTTCCGCCGCCTCTTCCTCGAGTTGAACCTTCTGTAATAACAAATCGGTTACGAGCTTTCGCAGCCTGGAATTCTCTGTCTCTAATTCTTTGAGACGGCCTAACGCTGCGTTGAGATCTTCAGTTTCGTCGCGAGCAGGGCGGAAATCCGCTCTGCTTGCAGCTAAGGTTTCGGCAGAACCGCCCGCATACCGAAACTTGCGCCAGCGATGATAAGTCATCAGGCTCACGCCAAGCGATTGAGCTATCTCACGCTGGTTACTGCCATTCGCGGCCATTTCATCGGCCTGCGATAGCTTTGCCTCGACCTCATGTGGAGAATGCCGACGACCCGCCATATCTGTTATTCGACCTCATATATCATACTTATTTTATATTACAGCGTGTTCAAAATCAAGTCATCACCGGATAGCCGCTCTATATTATATCGTAGGAAATCTGTATGTGAATTTTGTCGGAAATGCGCGCCCCTTTTGCATGTCTACAATAGTGCGGTCCTTGCATGATCGAAGGTTGCCATTACCTAATTTCCCCTTGGTAGCAAGGCCGTGATGCCACCGAACCGGCTCCAACCAGGTTCATATAATTTGCGGGCTTACGCGTTTCGTACGGTGGGTGGCATAGAATGCGCATTCCATGGGCTGAGCTCGGCGCCATGGGGGCCTGTTTCATTGCTGCCGGAGGCCTCACAGTGCGACGAGGTACTATCCTTGGGCGATTTTCAGCCCCCTCTTTGCGGTGCAGCAAAATTTATGTTACGAAATATGTGAGGCTATGATATACCGCTAATTCAAGCATCGCTAGGAGAGGGTAATGAAAGGCATTATTCTCGCGGGGGGCAGTGGATCGCGTCTCTATCCTCTGACTTCGGTCGTATCCAAGCAGCTTTTGCCTGTCTTTGACAAACCAATGATCTACTATCCGCTCGCCACACTGATGTTTGCCGGCGTTAGGGATATACTGATCATTACGACACCGCGTGATCGACCATTGTTTGAAGGACTTCTTGGCGATGGCTCGGATTTCGGACTGAGCTTCACCTATGGCACGCAGGATCGGCCAAGAGGACTTGCCGATGCTTTTATCGTTGGACGCGACTTTGTAGGCAGAGACCGGGTTGCGCTTATTCTTGGCGACAACCTCTTCTACGGGGCTGGACTGCCAGCTCTCCTGAAACGAGCAGCGTCCCGCCCTAAGGGTGCGACCATTTTCGGATACGTGGTGAAGGACCCGCAGAATTATGGGGTCGTCGAACTTGATGATGCAGGCCATCCCCTATCTATCGAGGAGAAGCCAAGGTTGCCGAAGACAGACATCGCTGTTACCGGCCTGTATTTCTATGACAACGATGTTCTCGATATTGCAGCCGAAGTCAGGCCCTCTGGCCGGGGCGAGATCGAGATAACCGACGTCAACCGAGCCTATCTCCATCGAGGAGACTTGTGCGTCGAGACGCTGGGGCGCGGGTTCGCTTGGCTCGATACCGGCACGCACGCGTCGCTTGTCGAGGCAAGCCATTTCGTGCAGATTCTCGAACAGCGCCAAGGTCTCCGGATCGCCTGCCCAGAGGAGATTGCGCTGCGCCAGGGCTATATCTCGATCGACAAATTTTGTGTACTTGCGCGCCGCGCTGCGAAGAGCGGCTATGGCGATTATCTGATGTCGGTCTATCGATCAGTCACGAGTTGCCCGAAATCAGCTGTCGCATAAATGAACTTATATCGGAAAAACTAGGTTTGTCATCGGCGGGAACACGCAAGGAAAGCGGTGGGACTGGGCATGTGGGCTAAGTTCGCAAAAAGATTACAGAAACGGAACGCATCTGCTGCGGGTAAACTGGTGCTCATACCCGCCGTTACCGGAGGTGCTCTCGGATGATGCGCGGACCAACAGCGATATAACGAGTTTTAGTGAAGGTGTATCATGGATGGAAGATTTATTATCACTGCGTTAAGGCGGCACAAAGTCATTTCCCTTATCGCAGTTTCAACTGTCTTAGCCTTTTCGGCTCTGGCTTACCTCCTCTATGGAGCCCATTACAAAGCTGAAGCGTTGCTGCTCGTAGGCAACGGAATTAAGGAGCGTCTAGCTCCTCCCGGCACCACCGCAAATGACACGAGCGGCGCGCTGAATTCACTCGCTCGCATAGCGCAAACGGATACTGTTCTTAGTGAAGCAGCAACTAAGGTCGGTTACGAAAGGCTTTTCGCAGCTTCTGAGCGTGAGGGCGAGACCAACAGCATCTTGATCATCAAATTGCGACGACGGCTTTCTGCAAAGCCGGAGATCAAGTCGGACATTCTCAAAATCACCTTCAGGGACTCCGATCCCGTCATAGCAGCAGAGTTTGTGAACGCGGTAGCTGAGGCGCTCACGGCCAGGCAGGCGGAACTCTTTGATGTGCCGGGAGCCGTTCATTTCTTCACGATTTAAAAGAAGAGGCTTGAACAAGAAGTGCAAATTGCGGCCGCGAAGCTGGCCAAGTTCTCCAAGGATGCCGCAATTTATTCCAGCACCGAACAACGTGCTTTGCTTCTAAAGCGGGCTAGCGAACTTGCTAGCTCTATCTCCGACGCACGGGGGACGATTGCGGAGCGGACTGGTCAGAAACGATCATATACAGAGCAACTGCTCGGACTGAGGCCGGTGACGCGCTCCCCGGTCATATCGAGTCTCGTCACTAATTTAGGCGTGAAAGGCCGCGGCAAAATAAGCCTTCAAGCGGAGAGGGAGCGTTCTGACGTAAAGCCTTTTGATTCCGAGCCTCCGCTGCTTTTGGTCCGCGTTTATCAAGACACGCTGACATCGCTCCTTAAGGTCAACGCCGAACTCTCCGGCGTGGTTGATCTCGATTCGCAACTTACGGCCGAACTTGAGAAGGTAAACAAGGAACTCCTGGCTATCCCAGACAAAGAGGCCGAATACAACAGGTTAAGCCAAACACTGCGTTTAGCTAAAGACGAACTTGAAAAGTATTCCAGGAGAGCGGTTGAGGAGGAAATCAACGCAGGTCTTGCGAGCTCAAGAATCTCTAGTTTGAGGATCGCCCAGGTGGCGATTCCGCCGGAATATCCGATTTTCGGTTTGATCTTTTTCATTCCGCTAGCTTTAATTTTGGGCATCATGGCCGCCCTTTGTTCGGCCATCATACTGGAGTTTCAAAAGAAGCAAGTGGAACCACGCGCGCTTAGAGAATTTACTAATGGTTCTACGCACCCCAGCCTCAATGAGCACTCGATAAGGGATGCATAACAAAAGAAACACGGCATAGGCACATACGAGGCTGCCAGCCACGTCGGCAGCCTATCTTGCGATGATTTCTTCATCAATGAGCGCCGCGGCAAGCCGGTTGGCATCCTGCGCGTTCTCTGCGCCGACGCGAGCGCGCCGGGCGTAAGCTTACAAGAGATGTTCTTAAGCCGCGTTGCCCCCGTGGAGGAAGTGCTCAACGACATTCCCGAGGCTGCAGGAAAGCTGGGCTAGCTCCCGCGCCGCGCCGAGCATCTTGGATGCGGCGGTTCCCGTTTCGCCGGCGGTCTGGCGCACCTCACTGACATGGCCGCTGAACTGGGTCGTGCCGGCCGCAGCGTCCTGAACGCTTTGCGCAATCCTGCGGGTTGCCGCGTCCTGCTCTCCGATGGAGGTCATCACACTGTTGGAGATGACGGACATTTTGGAAATTTTCTGGGAAATTTCCTGCATCGCGCTTGCCGCTTTCCCGGTGACGGCCTGAATTCCCGATATCTGGGCGATAATTTGCTCCGCCGCCTTTGTGGTTTTGCCAGCCAACGCCTTGACCTCGGCCGCCACAACGGCGAAGCCCTTGCCAGCCTCGCCGGCTCGCGCGGCCTCGATGGTGGCGTTCAATGCGAGCAGGTCGGTCTGCCTCGCCACATTGCTGATAAGCGCGACGATATCCCCAATCCGGTTGGCGGCGGAGCTAAGCGTTTTGACGATATCGGAAGTCTGCTCTGCATCAGTCACGATCCGGTCGACGATGCACGTCGAGTCTTTTACCTCGGACGCGATCCCGCGGATCGAGTTGGACAGTTCCGCCGTCACGGTGGCCGCCTGCCGCACACTCGCCGATGTTTTTCCAGCGGCGTTCTCCACGGTAACGATCTGGCTTGCCGTTTGTTCGGCGGTAGCGCTCATCGAATTCGCAGTCCGCTGCATTTGTTCGGACGCGTCGGAGAGGTGCTGGGTGAGAGCGGAGGCCCTTTCCTCAAAAGCGATCAGCGCATCTTTCAAGACCTGAAGCCCGTCCGCCATGATACCGAGTTCGGTATGCTCACCGCGATGGGGGATTTCGACCGAAAGATTGCCACCGGCCAATTGGCACACGCTCATGCTGATGCGGCCAAGAGCCGTTATTATGCTGCTTCCGATCAGCCACGCCAGCAGCGCGCCGAGGCACAGCGACAGGGTGGAGGCCGCAAGCCCGAGCCGCCAACTCGCGCTGGAGATGTTGCGCATAGACGCGAGCGCGCCATTTCGTTCCGATTCGCTGATCTCGCGTATTTGCTTCAGTCGCAATTGCAGCGTGTCTCCCGCGGCTTTCCTTTCGGCCGAGAGACGGATGAAACCTTCGTTTGTCGAGATGAGGAGGTTCAGCGCCTCTTTCGTATGCTCCAGCGGTTCGGCGGCGGCCGCGAGAAAGCGCTGAACGCGCTTGCTGTTCGCCGTTGAGCCTCGCAGGGTTTCGATTGCCGCTTGCAGCGCGCTCAGTTCGGTTTGGGCCGCAGCCGCGTCCGCCGGGTTGCGCGAGGCGAGGAAACGGCTGGCCGCGGCGGAGGCGACCTGCACGGCTTCCAGCAAACGAATAGCCGTTGTCACGGCCTCGGGCGCCGCGTTTTCGCGTAAGAGCGCCGCTGGGATGGCCGAGCCGATGGTGCGTAGCGCAGTGATTTCCTTGTTGAATTGTGAAATCGCCGCACGACGGCCCGCGATGGTTTGGATTGTGTCCGCCGAGGCTGCCTGATATTTCAACCCCGCCTCCAGAGCACTCGAAACAGCGGATACCCCGCTTTTCCAGCTGGCGCTCGTTTCTTCGAGACCTTGCGCGCCTTCGGCGAACTCCGACAAGGCTTTCCGCGTTTCGGCTAAATCCGCGTCGTTTTCGCTGACCGCATAACGCAGCACGCTGTTCTGCGTCTCGACCGCCTTGGAGACGAAATGCGCGACGTGCTCCGCCACCAGAGAACTGGTGGAAACCGCGTCCGCCTCCCGGTCGACGTGTGCCTGTCCCCTCAACAAGATGGCCACCGCGACAAGAAAGACTGCGATCAGAAGTCCGAACCCGCCGAAAATCCTGTGCCTGATCGACAACCGATGACTTATGGATGGCCACGCCATTGTTCACATTCCCAAAACCAAAAGCGTCAAACGCGGATCCCTGCTTTCGTCATCCCGGAAAGGCGAAGGCTTATCCGGGATCGTAACACGTCGAGAAGTCTAGGTTTTTGCGATCCCGGCTCGCGCTTCGCTCGGCCGAGATGACGAAGTTCGGAGCGACCACAATCGTTGGCTGGAAACCCTATAGGCCTGCGCCCGTCTGGCGGATGCGCTGAATGATTTCGGCGCCGAAACGCTTCTCATAGTCGGGCATCGCGGAAGCCATGGCCTTGGAGAACAGCGTCCTGTCCACTTGGGTCGTGACCGTCATGCCAGCTTGACGCAGCGCGGCGACGCCTTTCTCCTGAGCTTCGGCCGCGTATTTACGCGAGGCCCGGCCGCCGGCGCGAGCGGCTTCAGTCAGGATCTTCTTGTCCTCCTCCGGCAATTCGATGAACATGTCGGGCGAGGCCAAGAAGATCGCGGGATCATACACGTGGCCCGAAAGCGTCAAATATTTTTGCACCTGGTTGAATTTCGCAGACATGATGGTTGCAATCGGATTTTCCTGACCGTCGAACTGTCCCGACTGGAGGGCGCCGAAGACCTGCGGGAACGGCAGAAGAGCCGGGTCGGCGCCCAGCGCCTTGAAGCCGATAAGCATGACCTCGGACTGCGGCAAACGCAGTTTCAGTCCTTTCAGGTCCTGTGGCGAGTGAATTTCGCGTTTGGAGTTGGTAAGGTGACGCACGCCGTTTTCGCCCCAGGCGAGCGCCACGAGATCCTTTGAATCGAACTTCCGTAGATAGTCCTGCCCGATCGGCCCATCGAGCACGGCATGGGCATGTTCGACATTCCTGAAAAGGAAGGGGATGTTAAATACGCCAACCTCCGGCACGACAGTCGGCAGGGGCGCCCCAGTAATAAATGCCAGATCGAGCGTGCCGAGTTGGAGGGCCTTTAGCATTTCGACTTCGCCGCCAAGCGCGGAGTTCGGGTATTGCTCCACTGCCAGCCGCCCGCCGCTGCGCTTGGCGACCTCTTCGGCGAACGCCGTGGCGCCGGCTCCGAGTTGGGAATCCTTGGATAGAATATAACCCATTTTCAAGGTGCGCGTCGTCTGCGCATGAAGCGGCGCCACGCAAAACCAAGCCGCTGCCGCGATTACGAGGACCTGCGCCTGGCGAACTAGAAAAGCCCTCCTGCGCAAAATGAGCGCGGTAGAACGGTAGGACATAGCAACCTCCATCGATGGATGTCCGTACACTCTCAGAACTGAATTAAGGACACATCGGTATCTGCTTTAAAATGAGAGCTATATGTTTCTGTCTGGCCTTTTTACTTGTCTGCAGGCACATTGGACCTCACTTCATTGGCTTCCCGCTTGCGTTTGCGTCATGGTTTTTTCTTGAGTGAGAATTGTATGAGAAAGCGCCTTGCCGCGAAGTTAACGAATAAGTGGTTGATATTGTTACTTATTTTTCAGGACGGACGGCGCTCCCGGCGCAGCGGCTGGCTGATTTTGGCGCGGTCAGGGTTAACAAGGGAATCCGGGATTATATTTAACGGACTTTTCAGAGCCCATTTAATGCCAAAATTCACGCATTAAATTCTATTTAATGGGGCGGTTGGTGGCAAAAAAGCTGTTCACTTTCAACGTGTTAGAACCGCCTGTCTACGCCGCTCGTAGGCCCCGTTCTGCGCCGGATAAAGGCGATGTTAAGCCTAACAAAGTGTGAATTGGACCGGAAATAAATCGGCCGAGCTTCCGTTAACCAATTTCAGATTAACCCTCAGCGCTGGAAACGAACGGTTAACCACGAGGCATGGGGCGGGCGCCGTCGGAGACGGCAGCCGCTGGATGGGCGAGAAGCACTCCTGCATTCATCGGACGCGGGCGCGCGGTTGAGCTTGCGTCACTATCGATGCGCCTGTTGCGATCCCGGATACGACGCAGGCGTCGTTCCGGGATGACGAGCTCTAAGGATTGCGTCGCGACCGATCTGGCGGGGCCGCGTTCTACCGCACCGCAGTCTGGCGACTACCCGAAACCGGCCATGGCAGACCGCTGTTTTGTTCAGATGGCTCTCTTTCATATTCTAGAATAGTTCCAGAAGACCTGAATCACTATTCGATACATGTGCGATTTTACTATGTTCCAAGGCTAATTTCCGTTGCCTCTCTATAGATGAGAAATTACTCTCGATATTTTCTCCATAAAAGCCATCTGTTTCTACAAAATATTTCAGACTAGCTGCGTGATCCATAATTTGACGAAGGACTTCCGTTACGCCATTTAATCTTTGACGCGCTACATCCTGAAACTGAATCGAACCATTGAGATCAATGACAAGCTCCGCAATGATTTCGCTTTCTTGCAGCATCTTCGCAAGAGTTCCGCGCTGCTGGTCAATCAAGAGCCTCATGTTCTTTTCAAGTTCCTCGATTGTGCACGTCATGGCGTGCAGATCATGACGTTCACGGCCTTGGCGAGCCTCAAGGTCGTCCAAGCCTTCGGCAATCGCTTCGTTCAACCTCTGAAGACCTTCGCTAATGTCTTTCGCCGCCTGATCTGTCTGACGCGATAGCGCTTTAACCTCGGAGGCAACGACGGCAAAGCCCTTGCCGGCGCTTCCAGCCCGCGCGGCTTCGATGCTGGCGTTGAGCGCGAGCATGCTGGTCTGCCTCGCCAGTTTGCGAATGCTCTGGACAATGACGTCGAGGCTGAGGCCAAGTTCGGAAATGCCAGAAATCTGGCTGCTGCTCTTTTCCATTGCAGCCGCCCTGATCGCCAGAAAATCCGAGAGGAACAGATTGTTAGCGTGAAGTCGAAGTTCTGTCTGCTCGATGACCGGCAAAACATTGTCCCGCGAATTGATCCTGAGGGAGGTGATCAGGCCGGTTATTGTGTCATCGACCTTCTTCAACTGGGTCATGATGCTGATCGCGACGTCTTCAGTGTTCGTCACGACGGTTTGGACATGATCGCACAGGGTATGAATAATGGGGTTGCAGGCCGATATCTCCTCGCCGAGCCGCCCCAGGACGGCGGGCGGCAGAGGCGCGCCCGTTCGGCCTTCCGCGTGGGAGGGAGCCGTTTGCTCTTGGCTGCGCTCAGGGGGCGCGACAGGCTCATCGATGATCCGGCTCACGCGACGCCAAGCCGTAAGAAGAAAGGTCGTAATAAGAAAGGCCACCGCCATGCGAAGGCTTGCGGCGCTGAAGTTGTCTTCAAGACCCTAAAGCGTAGTCGCTAAGCGCGGTCAAGACCGCCGCGGCGGAAGCAAACGCTGCGATGGCAGCGATTTCGTGCCGCGACCCCATTCCGTCATGCCCCAGGAACAAGTTGCTTGACGATCTGCAGCATGGCTTGAGGCTGAACCGGCTTCACCATCCAACCCGTAGCGCCCGCCGACTTGGCTTCCTCGCGCTTTTGCTGTTGGGATTCCGTCGTCAGCATCACGATAGGCATGAATGCGTAGCCGGGCAGCCGGCGAACTTCGCGGATGAGTTGTATGCCGTTCATGGCGGCCATATTCAGGTCCGTGATGATCATGTCTGGCTTGCCGCCGCCCTTAAGCATGACGAGAGCTTCCTCCGCATTGTTAGCTTTGGAGACGCCGAGACCCGCTTTTGACAACATACCCTCCATGCTCATCAGCATGGTCGGTAAATCGTCCACGATCATAATTGTCTTGGCCATACTCACACCCTCCAAACTCATACGAAATGCGAAGGCCTTGTTAACGCTCTCATGTTATCGCGCGAACGCCGCCCCAAGGACGGCGCTCGCCCAGCTCGCCATTGCGGGCGAGGCAGGCAGAATTAGGTTTTTCGGCGCCGCCGCCGCCAGAACCTGCAGGACCGCCGTATGAACGTAGCCGCAGTCCGTCATATCGACCTTGGCGCCGTTGTGGGAGCGCAGGAATTCCAGCAAAGGCAGAGCCTCCTCGACCATACACTCCGCCTCGCAATATATTGTTGATCCTTCATAGCGAATTGGCATCAAAGTATTTCCTTTAGGTTCAGAACCAGGAGCACACGCCCGTCGCCCAGAAGCGCGGTTCCTGCATAGCCCCTCAGCCCGGACAAGAAACCGTCGAACGGCTTCAAGATGACATCGATGCTTTCTCTCAACTGATCGACGGCAAGCCCCACCAGCGCGCCCTTTACGCGGACGACAAGAACGGCAAGGCCAAGTTCGCTCTGCCTGCCGGAGCCATCGGAAATTCCCAGCAACCGGCTCGTGCGCACCAGCGGTACGATCATTTCTCGCAGGACGAAGGTTTCCGATTGCTTGATCGAGTAGATCTGACTCTGCGATAGTCTGACGGTCTCGACGATGACATCCATGGGGATGCCGACGAGGCTGCCGCCGACCTCGACCATCATGACGCGGGTGACCGCCATGGAGAGCGGCAGCGCAAGCCGCACCGTCGCGCCCCTGCCGGTTTCGGACGACACGGCGACATGGCCACCCAGCTTCTCGATATTGCTGCGCACCACGTCCATGCCGACGCCACGCCCGGACAGATCGGACACCTGCGACGCCGTGGAGAAACCGGGCTGGAAGACGAGGTTGATCGCCTCCTGGTCCGAAAGCCGCGCCGCTTCGTCCTCCGTGATCACGCCCTTCGAAAGCGCGCTCGTCTTGATCTTCCTCGGGTCGATGCCGCGCCCGTCGTCCTCCACCTCGATCACGATCTGGTCGGATTCCTGATAGGCCCGAAGCACGATCAACGCATGGCTCGGTTTTCCGGCGGCTTCGCGCTCGTCGGGCATTTCGACGCCGTGATCGAGGCTGTTGCGCACGATGTGCATAAGCGGCTCTCCGAGCGCCGCGATGATCGCCTTGTCGGCGGCCGTGTCTTCGCCTTCCATCTTAAGCTCGATCTTCTTGTCGAGCTTGCGGGCGAGGTCGCGAACGAGCCTCGGAAACCGGTCGAACGCCTCCGAGACCGGCTGCATGCGCACGGCCATGATGGCCGTCTGCATTTCCTGCGCGAGCCGGTCGATGACGCCGTACTGATCCTTGATTTCGCGCGCCATTTCGCGGGAGCCAAAAGTGTCCTCGGCGCGGCGGGCGAGGAACGGGAGGCTGTTTTTTGAGACGACCAGTTCGCCAATGAGGTTCATCAGCGTATCGAGCTTTCCCTGATCGACTTTCAGGACCTTTTGCTGCTGCGACTTGTGGGCCGCGCCATTCGACCGCGCGCCGTCCAAGGCGCCCGCATCAAAGAGGGCGGGCGCGTGCAACGAGGGTCGCGGCTCCAGTCCGCCCGGATCGCGCCCCCCTTCCAAAGGCCGGCCGCCGCCGTTGGCTGCGGCCGGTTCGGGTGGCGCCCCCCAGTTCTGGAGGAAGGCGGAAAGCGCGGCGGGCGTATTCTCTTCAGCGGCGGCGGCGAAATCGCGTGCGAGGCGCGCGTCGCCGAGAGCGGCAAGCACGTTCGACACGGTCGCCTTTACGGATGCGAGACGCTTTTTCGGCCCCTCGTCGCCGCCGTTCAGCGCGAGAACCTTCATCTGTGTTCGTGCGATGCGGAGCGCCAGGTCCTGCATGGAGCCTGCGGAGACGCCCTGCGAATGTTCCGGCTTGCCTTCCCGAGGAAGAGAGCCGGGAGCAAGCGCTATGATTGAAACCTGATCCAACACATAGCGGAAGAGGTGCGTCACCTCATCGCGCGGCGCAAGCGTAAGCGCCCGGAAAATGAAATTGCAGCGGTAGGGGTCAAGCTCGTCGAGCGATGGCCAAGGCGAGCAGAGCGACGCCGAAAAGACACCGAGCTCAGGCGTCTGGCGCATCAAATTCGCGGGGTCATCGCCGCTATAAAAGCAGCCTTCGTGCGGGCGATATTCGGCCGTGACTACTGCCTTCGACGAAGCCGCCGCGGTAGCGGCGAAGGCGTCATAGCCGGCCGCGCAGCAAATCTCGTCCAGCCAATCGCAACCGCCAGCCTGGCCGGCGGCCTGCTTCTGCGGGCCGCCGGCGTCGCCTTCCACGGCGGGCAGGAAGCCCCGCAGAGCACGCGCAAGCTGCCGGGAGGCTTCGGCCGCGGCGACGGGCAGTTCCTCATTCTTCTCAAGGTCGCCGAGCCAGACGCCAACCTGATCCAGCATGTCTAGAATATGGTCGGTGATATCCGGGCTCAAGCGAAGCGCGCCCGAACGCACCGCCGAAAGCACATCCTCGCCCGCGTGCACCAAATTCGTCAGCGGCTGGGCGTCGAACAGCCCGGAGGAGCCTTTCAGCGTATGGATCGCGCGAAAGACCTCGTTGACGCCGGCCTCGTTCTCGGGGTCTTTCTCGAGCTTCAAGATGCCGGCCGCCGATTGCTGGATCAGCTCCTGCGCTTCGGAAATGAACCGGGCAAGTAGCGGGTTCATGCCGCACGCCCCGTGAAGAGGATGGCGGCGTTCGCGAATTCATCGGGGCGGACGGGCTTCACCATGTAGAAATTCGCGCCGGCTTCGTAGGCCCGGACCTTATCGTGCTCCTTGTCCTCGGTGCTGACGGTCATGACCGGAACGGCGATGCACTCCGGATCCTTTCGCAGCTGGTTGAGGAATTCGTAGCCGTCCATCTTTGGCATGTTGATGTCGACGACGATCAGATCGAAGCGGCTGCCTAACGTGCGCTCCAGGCCCTCGAAGCCGTTGGCCGCCTCTTCGACGGCGAAGCCGGCCTTTTCGAGCACGTCGCGGTAGAACATCCGCATGGTGATGCCATCGTCGACGATGAGCACCTTTTTCTTTCCGGCCGCGCAGGCTTCCTCTTCGTTTGTCAGCATCGCCTTCATCCTCACGGTTTCTGGTAGACGATGGCGTCGGAAATCCTGCGCGGCCTGAAGAGCGAGGACATGCGGCTCATGCTCTCCGAATGGCCGAGACAGATAAAGCCGCCGGGCGCCATGCACTCGTACAGCGTCTCCATGGCCTGGCGGCGCGCCAGATCGTCGAAGTAAATCAGGAGATTTCTGCAAAAGATTACGTCGATATTGGAGTAGTCGCGCATCTGCGCGGGGTCGACGATGTTAATCACCGAGAAGTCGATCAACTCACGCAGCGTTTCCCTGATCTGGAACCCGTCCGCCACGGTGGAGAAGTACTTCTCCCGAAACTTCTGCGGAATACGCGACAGCGCGCGCTCCCCATAGACCCCCTTACGCGCCTCGTCTAATACGCGGGAATCGATGTCCGACGCGAGGATCTCGATGTTGAAGTCGTCGGCTCTTTTCCATCCTTCGAGAATATAGATCGCGATGGAGTACGGCTCTTCACCGGTAGAGCATGGCAGCGACCAGATCCTGATCGTGTCAGCAGGCCTTTTGTACTCGGAGACCTCCGGCAGGATGCCGCTGACGAGAGCGTCGAACTGATAATCTTCCCGGAAAAAATACGTCTCGTTCACGGTCATCGCGTTGACGAGGCGCTGCATTTCGTGCCCGGCGGTCTCAAACCGCACCATCGCGAAATACTCGCGGAACGTCGGGCACTCCGTCGCCCCCATCCTGTCGAGTACGCGCCGCTCGACGAAGTATCTCTTGCTTTCCGAGAAGACGATGCCCGTTTTTCGGTAGAAGAATTCGCAGAACTTCGCGAATTCCTGCGGGCTTATGACAGGAGGGGCTGCCGAAAGCGCCGTGGGGCTGAACGATTTCATTGCGCCTCGCCTATGCGTTTGAGCGCCGCCTCGATTGCGAAGGTCATGAACGGCTGGTCGCCGAAGCGAAGCCGCAACTCCTTAAGCGCGGGGATCGAAGCGGGCGTGCCGACCTCAGCGAGACAATCAACGGCGGCGGCGCAGACGTTCACGTGTCCGTCTTCGAGGATGACCTTCTGAAGCCACTCGGGGGCGCGCGAATTAGGAAGCACCGAAAGGATGTTGACGGCGAAAATACGCACGTCGCTTTCAGGATCGCGGAGCAGCGCTTCCATATAGGGCGCGATCTCGTCGGGCATCTCCTGCAGCGCCTCGATCGCCTCGTTGCGAAGCGCAGTGTTTTCGCTGCGCAAGTAGCGGATCAGGCCCTCGACTGCTTCGTGTGAGCGGCTTTGAATGAGCGCCGTCATGATGACGCTACGGACGCTGACCGCGGGCTCGCGCTCCAGGTGATCGCATAGAATGAGTATGCCCTCGGGGGAGCGAGCCAGATCGCGCACTGCGTGACGCCGCCGCGCAGCCTCGCCCGACCGCAATTCCTCCGCGAACTCAATCGCGGAGGCGGTTGAGGAAGGCCCGGCTTCTGACTGCGGGTCCGCAACTCTTTTCGCTGCCTTAACGAGCGCCATGCGCACGGCTCCTATTTGATAAAGCAGAGGGAGACGTCCAGGCGACGAGCTGGCGGGCGATCCGGCTGCTGGGCAGAACGAAACTCGCGCCACCACACCGGATCAACTCGCATGGCATGCCGAAAACGACCGAGGTGGACTCGTCCTGCGCGATGGTGCGTCCACCCCTGCGTTTCAGCTCGGCCATCGCCGCGGCGCCATCGTCGCCCATGCCGGTCAAGAGGACGCCGATAAGCCGCTCGGCAGGCATAGCTTCCATGGCGCTCGCCACGAGGCGGGTGACGCTCGGATGCCACAAATGCTGTTTGCTGGATGGAACGGGCGTTGCGAGCCACGCAGTGTTTCGGCCCAGAACGACAAGATCGGCGTCGCCCTTGGCAACGTAGATGTTTCCCGCCTCAATTGGCATTTGATGGGATGCTTCCTGAACCCGCATCGCGCAAATGTTGTCGATGCGCTTGGCGAAGACATTGGTGAAGCTGCCGGGCATGTGCTGCGCGACCAAAACGGCCCAAGGAAAGTCCGCCGGCAAAGCGGGAAGGATCTCTTCCAGGATGCCCGGCCCTCCCGTGGACACGCCGATGAGCACAATCCCGAACTCTCCGGGCACCGCGCCAGCGAGACTGCGATCTGGCCTCTGCGCTTGGCTCCGATCCTGTATCAAGCGATCGCGCAGCCCCATGGTGCGCCGCACCTTCGCCGTCGCCGCCGCCTTGATCTTGGCGAGGAGCTCGCGCTCCACGCGCTCAATGGAGAGCGAAATGGTGCCATCGGGCTTGTGAACGAAATCAACGGCGCCGAGACTGAGCGCCTGAAGGGTGGCCTCCGCCCCTTTTTCAGTCAGCGACGAAACCATCAGGACAGGCTTCGGCTTCTCCACCATGATGCGGGCGAGGCACGTTATCCCGTCCATCTCCGGCATGTTGATGTCGAGCGTTATGACATCGGGATCGAAGCTGTTGAGAAGAGAAAGCGCCTCGACGCCGTTCCTGGCGACGCGGACCTGGAATCCTCCGTCGCTCTCCAGCAGCGTCACCAGATGTTTCCGCATCAGCGCGGAATCATCGACGATCATCACCTTGATCATGCCGTCTTGCCTAGTCTCGAAAATCGATAGGAGGAGGGCTCACGCCCTCCCCTAAAATCACGCAACCAGTTTCAGCTCATCCAACTCATCGAAATTCAACAACTGCTCAACCTCCAGAAGCAGGATCATGCGCTTCTGTTCTTCGAGGTTTGCCACGCGATTGATAAGACGCTGCTGCCGGGCCGAGAGCGCCGGCGCTGGTCCGACATGCTTCAGGCGGATGCGCATCACTTCGGAGACGGAGTCCACGATGAAGCCAGTGCGCACCCCGTTGATGGTGAATACCATGATGCGCTGCCTGTCGTTGCGCGTCGCGCCCGGCAGGCCGAAACGGCTACGCTGATCGAGGACCGGCAGAACCACGCCGCGCAGGTTCACCACGCCCTCGATGAACTGGGGCGTTTTCGGAATGCGCGTCAGATCCTCCGGCACGCGGACGATTTCCTGCACCGCCTCGATCGGCACGCCGTACTCTTCCTCCATCAGGCGGAACACGACGAATTGTTCCTCCTGCTCGCTTTCGGCGCCCGAATTTGCGCGCGTTTCCGAACCCGCCATCGTCTCGACCTCAGCTTCGCCCACGGCCTTGCGCAAATCCTCGGCCCTGAACATGCGTTCGGCCGAAAGAACCGAGACCAGACGCCGCCCGTCCTGGAGTCGGCAAATGGCCTGGATGTCGTTCATGGCCTGCCCTTGCGACAACAGGGCGGGCATGGGATCGACAATATTGCGCGCGACACGCAGGACTTCCTTGACGCCGTCCATTACCACGCCGACCGACACGCCTTCGCCCAGCGAAATGACCACGACCTTGTTGGCCTCGGTCATCTCCACCTGCGGCAGCCCGAACATGTTACGAAGGCTTACCAAGGGCAGCAGCCGGTTACGAAGCGTGATAACTCCCAAAACATGCCCGTGGCTGTTCGGAAGCTGGGTGATCTGGCTCGGAAGCTGGATGATCTCCTCGACGCGCTCGATGGGGAACGCATATTCCTGATCGGCCACCTCGAAGCTCACCAGATGGTCCTCGTCCAGAACAGCCTGTTGCGACGTTTTGCTCTCGGCCTGGACTTCGCGCACGCCCTGGGCCAGACGCTCCGCCGCGTTCTTCATGGCGCCTTGGAACTCGCGCTCAACGGTCTTGGCCGTGTCCAGGATCATCACCATGGACCCGCCCTTCTCGCCCTTGATCATGCCGGTCAAGAGACCCGTATCGATGGCGGCCCCGATATTGGAAGCCGCCTCGATGCGGTCGGGATCGACCGTCACAACATTGGCCATGCGGTCGACCACGAGGCCCACGGGCCGCCCGTGATCGAGGACCACGACGCGCGTCGAATCGTCGTGGAGCGCCTCCGGAAAGTGGAAGATCTCGCGCAAATTCAGGATCGGCAGCACCGAACCCCGTAGATTGGCGAGCCCCTCGAGCGCCGGCGGGCTCATGGGAACCTTGACCACATTTGGCATGCGGATGATTTCCTGCACGGCGGAGAGCCTCACAGCGAACACTTCCTTGCCGACGTGGAAAATTACGAACTGACGCAAAACGACATCCGACTCGAAACTACTCTGGCCGCCCGAAATGGCGGAGATAGTGCCGGAGGTTGCGGAGGCAACCTCCTCGTGGCTTGCGACAGACATGGCTGCCTCCCCGGTTGCGGCGTTTAGTTTGCGGCCTGCAGTTCGTCAGCGAGCGAAGCGATCTCTTCGATGGCGGCCGCAAGCTGTTCGGCGCCCTTGGCCTGTTCGCGCGCCGCGCCCGAAGCTTCGCCGGACGCGCGGGTTGCTTCCTGAGCCGCCGCGGAGACCTGCTCGACGCCCGTCTGAACTTCCTTCACGACCCGCACGATCTCTTCCGCGCCTGCGAGGATCTCCTTGTTGCCGGCAAGCACAACGGTCACGTCGCTCGCGATGGTCACAAGGTTTGCCGCGATGACCTTGTTCTTTTCGCTTTCGAGTGCAGCGGAGTCGGCAATGGCGGCGAGATCGCCGCGAACCCGCACGATCTGATCCTGGATGGACTTTACGGTATCCTTGATACGCTCGGCGTTCTCGGCGGAGTCGCGCGCGAGGTTGCGGATGTCGGTCGAAACCACCGCGAATCCCTTGCCGAACTCGCCCGCGCGCGCCGCTTCAACCGATCCGTTCACTGCGAGCATATTGGTTTGGATCGAAACCGTGGTGATGGCGTCCACGATCTTGTCGATGCGCCGGCTGATCTGTTCCAGGGCCCCCATCTGCTCGACGCTTTTCTTGCCCGCTCTGACGGAATCCAAAACGCCTTCGATCAGCGTCTCGATGGCCGCCTTGCACGTTTCGATGAGCGCGGCGGTAGCCTGGCCTTTCTCGAACCCGGCCTGTGCCTGCTTCTGCGAAACGATCGCGCCTTTTTCGATCTGAGCAATGGCAGCCGCGGATTGCTGGGTGGCCGCGCCCTGCTGCTGCGCGCCCTTCGTGATCTGCTCCAGCGCTGTCATGATTTCGGCCGACGCGCGGTTGATCTCCTCGACCGCGCTCGACATCTCTTCCGCGGCCGACGCGACTTCCTCGGCGCTCTTGCCGATGTTGGTGCTGTTCTTCAGCTCTTCGGAGAGTTCCGACAACTCCTGCGCGGCCTGCTCGCACTGATTGAGCGCTACAGTTTGCTGGTCGATGGTTTTCAGCGACTCCTGGCAGGCTGAGCTTTGCTCCTCCGCGGCCGCCGCGATGATCTCTGCCCCCTTCTGGACTTCGACGGCGGCTCTGTTCGACTCGTCGTTCGCGCGCACGATTTCGCCGGCGCCTTCCACGATCATCTGCATGTCAGCGCGGATCTGGCCAAGAGCCTCGGTCGTTTCCCGGCCCTTCTCGACTTCGCGTTTTGCCGTTTGCGCGGAATCGTTGATCCCTTCCGAGATCACCTTCACGTCCGACTGGATCTGCACGATCAGATCCTGGATGTCGCGCGCTGACTTCTCGGAGGTTTCGGCTAGCGTGCGCACCTCGTCGGCGACGACTGCGAAGCCCTTGCCGTGCTGGCCGGCGCGGGCGGCCTCGATGGCGGCGTTCAGCGCGAGCAGGTTGGTCTGGTCGGCGATGCGGGCAACCGCCTTCACGACTTCTCCGATCGCGGCGGCCTGCGTTTCCAGTTCCGCCACCATCTTCACGGAGCCTTCCTGGCGCTCCGCGGCCTTGCCAATGGCGAGAATGGAGTTCGAGATCTGGCCGGTGACTTCGTCGATCTGGTTCTGCAAGGCTTGCGTCTTGCTGGCAGAGGTTGCGGCGTTCTCCTTGGCTTTCTGGATGAGGCCAGCGCCGAGATTGATCGCCTTCAACGATTGTTGCGACGCGCCCGAGGATTCCTCGGCGCCGGCGCCGATCTGTTCGACCGCCTTGCGCAACTCCTCGGCCGCTGATGCGGCTTCAGCGATGCCGCTCGCGAGCTGGCCTGTGGCCGCGGCCACCCTTTCGGCGGCCTTTTGCTGGCGGGCGTACGTCTTTGCTTTTCGTTTCTGAGCTTCAGCCAGCAGCTTGCGGCCGCCAATCGAAACTTCGTCTTGCTGATCGGAGATCTTGAGGGCCATCGGGGGATGGACCGGCGATGAAGACACGCCATTTCTTTTTGCTAGCGCCATTAAAGCAGACCTTGTTAGCGGTGTTGCGGGCTAGCTAGGTTTACGCTTGTCATGGTTAACATGATGTATAATTTCAAAATATGAGAAGTATTTCTGCGTGAATTTAATTCGTAAATACTTCTGATAGCACAGATATAAACCATAAAGCAAATTAACTCGATAAATTTCTTTCAACGTTCATCATTTTTACTGAATGGTGTCCGTGTTGACTAAACAACGATGTTTCTGCATCCCCCTCCAGACAACCTGCGAAAACACAGCCAAGTTCTTCGACCGGTGATGCGCACTTTCCGGATCCATCACACTTGGCCCTGTTCCGCTGCGGCGCGACGATCGAAGAGCGCCATCAGGGCGGAACGAATGCGGTCGAACCCCGCTCGCTTAGACCGTCCAGCTTCGGAGCCGTCGAACGCATGGACGAGCATCGCCGAATCAGCCTCGAAAACCAGCAATGTGCCGTCGGGCAGTTGTGCGCAGTCGACACCAGCATAGTCGAGCCCAAGCGCAGCGGCGATGGCCGGCACGGCGCTGCGCCAACCGGAGACGACGCGCTCCGGCTCGGCAAGAAAGCGCGCCTCTTCGTCGTGCATCCAAGGAGTGAGTGTTGTCGCCGTCCGGTAGTAGTGGATCATCCACTGGTTGTCGACGGCGAGGTGGTACGGGTAGGCGGCGCCATCGACGAACATGATACGCATTTTGCGGAACCAGCCGTCGGGGCTGCGGTAGTCGACATAAGCTGAGCAATCGTAGGCGTCAGCTTTGGTTCGCGCGAGATAGGCCAGCAGTTCCTCGGGTTTATCGAGCAGTTCGAGCCCGCGTCCGCCGTGGGTGTCGATCGGGCGCATCAGCAACGGATAGCCGAGCCCGTCGACGTCGCCGCCGCTCGCGGCGAGTGTCGCGCGCGTCACGCGCCGAGCATCCGGCACGCGGACGCCGGAGATGCCGGCGAGCGTTTGGCCTAACGCCTCGCGTCCCAACCCGCGCAACCGCTCGGGAGCATTGATCGACGGCACATCCGGGTGCGCCGCGAGAATGGCTTCGACGTCGGCGATCGCGGCGACCCCAGCGACGCTGTCGCTGAGCGCGTTCACGATCAGATTGACGCGCGGAATGGCGCGCATGGCGCACTCCTGATCGGGCAGAAACCAGCGATGCAGCGTCCAGCGCGCGTCGTCGATGAGGAAGTCGAGCGGCACGTTTCCCGGCCACGGTCCCGCCAGACCGAGCAAGAGCGCATGCTTCGAACCGGCCCGCGCGCTCGGCGGAGAGAAGAGCCGCTGGCGCGCGAACGCTTCGTCGAACCAGATCTGCGCTGTAGCTTCATCGCGCATCACATAGGCGAGTTCTGCTACCGCGTACCGTGACGCCGCATCGCGCGGGTCGAGCGACGCGGCGCGTTCGTAGGCGTCACGCGCCAGATCCACCAAGCCGGCTCGCAGCAGGATGTTTCCCAGCGCCGCCTGCACGCGAGCATTGCCCGCATCGGCCAAAGCGGCCCGCTCGATGAACGCACACGCCTCTTTGACGCCCTCGTCAAAGCGCTGCGAGCCCGGGATGCGCATATGGTCACCGACCGACGGCGCATGCGCCAGCGCCATCGCATAGAGATCAGCGGCCAGGCCGGATTTGTCGGCGCCCTCCATCACTTTTGTGATCTTGCCATCACGTCAACGCCGGACCAATTCACATCGGCGCCGGAGGCCGGATCTTTGTAGCCGCCGGCATACATCAAGAGTTTTGCGTACTTTTCATTCAGTTGCATTGTCAGCCCGCTTACTACCAAGGGGCCACCTTATCTCTAAAATGCAAAAGTGAATACGTTTTCTGCGAAAACTGGAACAGGGCGCTGCAGCGAAACCCGTCAGTTTTGGAGGCGAATTTGAGCTGCAACAGCTTTCATTTCTTCGATAAGCGGAGAAATCAAATCTCCAAGCCTGGGATGTTTGGGCGGCAGGCGCCGCAGCCCATCCGCCACCGCGCGAATCCGTTTGGAAAGGCATTTCAAATCGGATTCAGGGGATAAAATCGAGGTCATTTTTCTGCTCCGCTATCATTTACAACACAACGGATAAAGACATATGTTATTCCAAAGACGGTTTGATGAGAGCCGCGAAACGAGGGCGGTTCCAACTCTCCCTAAGCTGTCGCCTCGGACGAAGTAAGTTTCTGGTCGGCGCCTTCGCTGAGCATCTTGTCGGTATTCAATGCCTCACGCAAGACAAGCGCGATGTGTGTAGCCGTCCGGCTGCTCCCGCGCTCAATCTGACGTCTGCAGGAAAAGCCGTTGGCGATCAGGCGCGTTTCCGGCGGAGCGGCCCACAAAGCTGGCAGGAGCGACGCCTCAGCCATCGCTTGCGATACGGCGTGGTGTTCGGCCTCCAATCCGAAGCTGCCCGCCATGCCGCAGCAGCTTGAATCGATCAGCTCGTAGGAGAGGCCCGGGATCGAGCCCACGATTTTGCGCATGGACTTCATGGTTCCGAACGCTTTTTGATGGCAATGGCCGTGCACGATCGCCCGCGCCGGAGCAAGCTCCTTGAAGGGCAAGCTCAGGCCCCTTGCCTGCTCGCGAACGAGAAATTCTTCGAGGAGGAAGAGCTGCTTGCCGAGTTGTCCAACCTCGGCGCCCAGCCCTAAGCAATAAAGCTCATCGCGAAGGGAAAGAAGGCAGGACGGCTCCAGGCCAATAACCGGCGTCTTTGCTTCGAGTGCGGGCTTGAGAGCTGCAAGGACGCGGCGGCCCTCCCGGCGCGCCTCTTCGACCATGCCGTGGGTGAGGTATGTGCGTCCGCAACAGAGCGGCCGGTCTGGCTCGGGATCGTCCGGCGCAGGCTTCACCATCTTCACCCCGTACCCTGCCGCGGTCAGAACATCGAACGCAGCCTCGGCAATGCCGGGCTCGAAATGCGTGGCGAAGGTGTCGGCGAAAAGGAGGACTTCGCCCCGCGGCGCATCCCGCTCCGGAGCGGGCGGCGCGAAGGGCCGTTTCGCAAGCTGAGGGACTGGCGCGTCGGCAGCGATGCCAAACAAGGTTTCCGCAAGCTTCGCGAGAAGTTGCGAGCGATTGCGCAAGCCTATGGCGAGACGCAAAAGCCGCCGGTGATACCCGGCCCATCGCGGCAGGTTGGCAAACAGCCAGGTTCGCCACGAAACGCCAAGCGCCGCATTGCGATGAGCCAGATATTCCGTCTTGATGAGCGTCATGTCGACGGCGCTTGGACACTCCTTTTTGCAGCCCTTGCACGAAACGCACAAATCCATGGCTGCCGCCAGCCGCTGATCTTCGAAAGGTTTCTCTCCGTACTCGCCGTTCAGCGCTGCCTTGAAGGCCGCGACGCGCGCCTCTGGCGTATCGCCAACATTGCCGGTCGCGCGGTAGCTTGGGCACATAACGCCCTTGCCGGTCTTGTAGCAATCGTGGCTATGCATGCAGACCGCCACAGCTTTTGCGTAATTGCCGCCCCTCGCGGGGATGCCGGAATAAGCATCGCCGATGCCGTAGGTGTCGTAGGCCGACCAATCAAGGTAGGTTTTCATACAGCCCTCTCCGTTTGCAGGGATGAAAGCAAAAACCCAGCCAAAGGGGTTCCAAGCCACGGGGAAAGACCGGCTTCCGGCCACGGAGCCCGAAAGCGGGAACCGAAAAAGCGATTGATTCTGACAGCAGGCTCAGCCCCTGCGCCGTCCAGAATTCGTGGCTAACCATCCAATCCGTGACACTCACGCTCGGGGGGCAAGCCTAATTCTCAATATCTTGGGACACGGCTACTTTTAACGGCTATTTTATCTTGTGCCCAGAGGAGGAACTAATGGCCAATAACGCGTTCGAAATTCCGCAAAATCTGCGTGCCGTCACCGAACAGAGCCTTCAGCAGGCGCATTCCGCCTATGAACAGCTCACCGATTTGGTAACCAGAACCATGGATGCCTGGCTGGGTGTGCTGCCCGCGAGTCCCATCAGCGCCGGCTTCAAGGATGTCCAAGAGCAGATCATGGAATTCGCAAAGGATAATGCCGAGGCGTCCTTCACGTTCGCCGGCAGGATCAGCAATGCAAAGACCCCCCAGGACATCGTGACGGTTCAGACGCAGTTCCTTCAAGACCGGATGCAGGCCTTCGTCACGCAGACGCAACGGCTTTTCGGCGTTATCCAGGAGTCGCTTCAGAAATCAGGCCGCGGAGCTATGGACAACGCCGGGGTGGCGGCGGCTCCCTCAACTCCCATAGCCGCTGCCTCGAAAATCACTCTCTTCAAGGATGTCAGGGACAGTGCAGTAGCAATGGCTAAGACGAACGCCGAGTCGGCTTTCGCGCTGGTCGAAAAGATCGCCAAGGTACAGAACATCCAGGAGCTTCTTACAGTTCAGACGAAGTTCGCGCAGGGACAGATGCAGACCTACGTTACGCAGACGCAGGAGCTTCAACAGCGGATCAGAGAAGCCCTTCAAAGGTCGGCGAGCTGATCCTCAGCTCGAGACACATAGTGTAATGCGGCAAAAAAGCCACGCCGAGGGCCGCGCGTGGGGTGTCCTATTCTCAATATCACGGCACAGGACTACACTTTTCCTCAACAAGCCCAAAGGAGGAAACCAGTGACCGACACCCCATTCGAGATCCCGCAAAGCATGCGTGACGCGTCCGAACAGAACCTGAAGCAGGCGCATGCCGTTTATGAGCAGATCATGGATTTCATGACCCAAGCCATGGATGCCTGGATGGGCGCGCTGCCTGCAAATCCTATGACTGCAGGCTTCAAGGATGTCCAAGGGCAAATCATGGAATTCGCGAAGGAAAACGCCAAGGCAGCCTTCACGTTGGCGGGCAATATCAGCAGTGCGCCGACCCTCCAGGACGTTTTGACGCTTCAGACGCAATTTGCTCAAGGCCGGATGCAAACCTTCGTTACGCAATCCCAGGAACTTTTCAGCGTGTTCGAGGAAACATTCCAGAAATCGGAATACGGCGCCTGGATGGACACGCCGGCGGCGAGGCCGAATCGCGGCAAGAAAGATCTTTTTAATTAAGCCTTTTCGCCATCCGGCCGAAACGGCTCCCCCAGCCGGATAAGGTTCATCCTCCGGCGCCAGCAGGTCGCTCAAATAGTGTGAAAATGTTCGCTTCATCCTTCGACAGGCTCAGGATGAGGTCGAGTGTTTTCAGCGGGTCAATCCTCATGGTGAGCCTGTCGAACCATGGGCAACATCGCTTTTTGCTTCTTCAAGCGGCGAACATAGGGTCTAGCAATAGGAAGAAAGCGCCGAGAACAGATAATGTCAAAAATCCATGCTTATCTTGCCGGTCCGGACGTCTTTTTTCCGCATGCCCAAGAAATCGGGCGGCAAAAAGTTGCGTACTTACAGACCTTGGGAGTTACGGGGCATTTTCCATTAGACAATGAACTGCCCTCCGATCTTCTCAAAAATCCGGCGCAAGCCATCCGGCTCATCGGCGACGCGAATGAAAAGATGATGCTCGATTGCTGCCGTGACGGGCGGATCGGACTGATCCTGGCGAACATGTCGCCCTTCCATGGGCCGTCGATGGACGTCGGAACCGCCTTCGAGGTCGGCTTCATGTCTGCGCTAAGCTACAAAAAGAACGTGATGATCATCGGCTATACGCCCGATAAGCGCAGCTTTGAGGATCGTGTGGTCCAGGAGATCTACGGCGGCTGGAGAAACGTCACGCATAAGAATGGCGTCCCGCACGGACCGGACGGAACGATGATCGAAGCCTTCGGCGGCAAGGATAATCTCATGATCGCCAATGCCATCGTTCGAACCGGAGGGGATGTTTTCCCGACTTTTGAGGACGCTGCAGACTTTGGCGCAGCAGCCGCGAAACGGTTTTTGGCGCAACAGCCTGCCCCACTCCCTCGGGCTTGAACGCGAGCCGGATAAAAGCGTCCCGCCCGGCCGCCCTCTTGCACGAGAGATCGTGCGCCGCCCCATGAAGCCCCCGCCCAAGCTGCCGCGCAACACAATGTCTCTCAGGGACGACGGGAACACGGTGGATAAACGGGTCATGTCGCGCGATAATATCGGCGGCTTGCTTGATCATCGATAACAGGTTGGAGGAGGTATTTATGAACATTGGCGCACTGCTCCCGCGGCACGCCCGCTACCGGCCTGATCATCTGGCGCTGGTGGTGGGCGGCAAGCGGTTGACCTACCGGCAATTCAACGCCGCCGTTAATCGCATGGCCAACGCGCTTCTGGCCAGCGGGGTCAAGAAGGGCGACAAGATCGCCACTGTTCTGCCGAACTGTCTGGAGTTGATGACCGCCTACTGGGCCGCGGCCAAAACCGGCATCGTCATCGTTCCCATGAGCACTCTGCTCCAGGAAAGCGGGTTGGCGACCCTGCTTCAGGGATTCCGATTCGGTCGTGGTGCTCGCCGACGTGTCCTTCGCCGAAACCCTGGACCGGATTCGCGGCGAACTGCCGGCAATTCCGGCTGACCGTTTCGTGCTGGTGGGCTGTCAAGGCGCCGCGCCCCCCGGTTTTCGCGCCTATGAGGACTTTACCGCCAGGGCCTCCGAAGAAAATCCCCCGGATGCCGGTGTGACTGACGCGGACATATACAACATCATGTACTCCAGCGGCACGACCGGCGCGCCCAAGGGCATCGTGCATACTCACTACGTGCGCGCCATGTACTGCGCGCTGTTCGCTTCCGCCTGGCGGATGACGCCTGAGAGCGTGGTCCTGCACGCCGGCGCCATTGTCTTCAATGGCGCGATGCTGGATCTGATGCCATGGATGTATCTGGGCGGAACTTATATTCTTCACGAGGCATTCAATGCGGAGCGCGTGATCCGGGATATCGAGCGGGAAAAGGTGACCCATATCGTCATGGTGCCGTCCCAGATCGTCGCGATCCTCAACAGCCCCGCTTTCAGGCCCGAGGCGCTGGCGTCGCTCGAGATGATCCACAATGTCGGCGCGCCGCTGCTGATGGAATACAAGTATCGGCTGAATAAGGAGCTGCCGGGCCGGTTCTATGAACTCTACGGGCTCACCGAAGGTTTCATGACGGTGCTCGACAAGCACGACGCCGTCCGCAAGGTGGGGTCGGTGGGCGTCCCGCCGCCTTTCCTTGAGATGCGCATCCTGCGGGTGGAGGGCACGGAATGCGCGCCCGGCGAGGTGGGCGAGATCTGCGGCAAGGGCCCCATGCTGATGCCGGGCTACTACAAACGTCCCGACCTGACTGAAAAGGCGATTATTGACGGCTGGCTTCACACCGGCGATGCCGGCTATGTGGATGAGGACGGCTATCTGTTCCTGGTCGACCGGATCAAGGACATGATCATCACCGGCGGGGTGAATGTTTATCCCAAGGACATCGAGGAAGTGGTGATCCAGCATCCGGCGGTGGTCGAAGTGGCTGTGTTCGGGGTTGCCGACGAAAAATGGGGAGAGACGCCGGTGGCGGCCGTCGTGCTCCGCGATGGAGAAACGATCGAACCCGAACAGTTGAAGGAATGGATCAACGCCCGCGTGGACGCCAAGTTTCAGCGGGTGAGCGACGTCAGCATCATGAACGCCTTCCCCCGCAACGTGGCGGGCAAAATGCTCAAGCGCGAGATGCGGGACAGTTACCGGCGCCGGCAGGGTTCCTGAACACGGCGAAGTCGCCGATTACCCCGGGATTTGGCGGCCCAGCTTCGGGGGATCGCCCGCCGTCGCCGTCATCCAGGCCTCGCGAAGCGCGAGCCGGGATCGTAAAAAAGCAGGCGTTTCAAAATATTACGATCCCGGATAAGGCTTCGCCTTTCCGGGATGACGTTCGCCGCGATCTGTGTGGCAGGCGCTCCGCTCATTTGCGGCTCGCCTGCGTCACACGGGCTAAAGATTGAGGAGAGCTTCAACCTTTTCGCCCAACAGAGACTCAAACGGCAGCGCGTTGAGCGGGCCGTCCGGCGAGATGATCACGGTCTTGGCCCCGGCGAGACGATCCTTCAAGGGCGCTATCAGCTTGCCATAGGCAAAGCGCCGCAGTTCCGGCAGCGACGCACCGTTTTCGTCTGTGGATCTGGCGTTGATCAAAGCCTGCTGCGCAGCAAAGATAGGCCCTGCCTCGCCAAGATCGACAAGCGCAGGCGCTGCATCGGGCCTGAGCACGACGGCGAGCAGATGCAGCTTGCCGTAGGCGTTCTTCTCGAAATCGAAGGCATTGAAAAAGCGATACTCGATATAGGCGCCGCCCTCAGGCAAGGCGCTCTGCACAGCCTGGGCGGTGGCGCGATTGACTTGCACGTAGCGGCGGTAGTTCTGCGACCGCTGGCGCAAATCCGCCTCAGCCGCTTCGAGGCTTTGCTTAAGGGACTCGACCGCCTGCAGCGCGGGCTTTGGTTCACCAGCCGCGGCAGCGAGCGCGACCGAGCGCTCGCGGACCGTTCGGGCGGCGGCGACGATGTTCGGGTCGTCCGAATCGTGCATCAGGCGGGCAAGGTAGGCCTCATCCTGAAGCGGGCGTTTCTTCCAGCGCAAGATCACATCCGCGGCAAAGCGAGCCGACGCCTCGGACGGATATTTAAGAGCAAAGCTGAGCATGGCGTCCTGATAGCCGGCATTGGCTTCCAGGACACGGCGGCGGAGAACACCGCGCTCCGGGCTGTCGGTCTCAGCGTCGAGCCAAAAGGCGAGCCCGTTCTCGAGGCTCTGGAATTCCCTGAACGCCTCCTCGGTTTTGCCCTCTCTCGTCAGCAGAGCCGTGAGATTGCCCTTGATTCCAAGCGTATCGGGATGCTCCCTGCCCCGCACGCGATCGGACGTTTCAAGGGCGCGCTTATAGAGACGCTCGGCTTGCTCCGGGCTGCCTTCGGCATCATAGAGCGCCGCCAGATTATTGACGCTGGTCAGCGTATTGGGATGGTCCTCACCCAGCACGCGTTCGAATACGCCGAGAATGCGTTTGTAGAGCGGTTCCGCTTCGCCATAGCGGCCTTGAGCCTTTAGAAGTAGGGCCAGATTGTTGACGCTCGAAAGCGTAGCCGGATTGTCCCCGCCGAGTTCTCTTTCAGCGCGCTCCGAAGTCTGGCGCGCAAGCTCCAACGCATCGGCATGCCTGCCTTCGCCAAAAAGCTGCACAACTTTGGCGTTCGCAACGCCAATCGCTTCGGCCGTATCTTGCGATGGGGAGGCAGCGGGCGCAGCGATCGGGCGGCCCGGACGGTCGATGGTAACGAAGTAGGCCCCGATCTGGCTTGTGACGGGCCACGCAGTTTGACCGGGTTTTGCCGCAAAGGCCCCGCCAGCGCCGGGCGCCGCGGAAAGCGCGGCCGCCGTGCTCGCCGGTGGTGTAGTTCCCCCCGGGGAAACTGGCGAAATGGAATGCCCCGAGCTCGAAGAGCTATCTGCGAAAGGGATTGTTTGATTAGGGCTTTGTGCGGAGGCTGACGAAAAACAGGCCCCGGCCATCATGGCTGCCAGACAGAAACGACGCATAATATCCCCACAACCAACTAAACACTCTCAACTTCATAGATCGATAGCACCGGCATCGGACGGCGTCTGTCACTGAAGCGCAACAATTGGAGAAACAAAAGTTACAGAAGGGATAAAACGTCCTGCGCTTAATCGGATGCGGGCCTCTATAGGCTTTTCTGGATGCACATTGGACCTCATTTTTTAGCCCCGGATTGGCTTCCCGCTTGCGCTTGCGTCACGGATTTTTCTTGAGTGAGGATTGTACAAGAAAGCGCCTTGCCGGGAAGTTAATGGATAAGTCATTGAAATTGCTATGCAAATTTCAGAACAGCCCGCGCCTCCGGCGCGGCGGCAGGCTGACTTCGGCGCGGTCATGGTTAACACGAGAATCCAGGATTATATTTAACGGACTTTTCAGAGCCCATTTAATGCCAAAATTCCGGCATTAAATTCTATTTAATGGGCCGGTTGGCGGTGAAAAAGCTGTTCACTTTCAACGCGTTGGAACCGCCTGTCTACCGCCCTCGTAGGCCTCGTTCTGCGCCGGATAAAGGCATTGTTAAGCCTAATCAAGCGTAAATTGGACCGGAAATAAATCGGGCGCGCTCCCGTTAACCAGTCTCAGATTAACTCTCAGCTCTACGAACGAAGCGTTAACCAGGAGGCATAGGGCGGGCGCCGTCGGAGAGAGGGCGGCAACCAGATGGGCGAGAAGCACTCCTGCAATCGGACGCGGGCGTGCGGTGGAGCTTGCCTACGGTTCCGATTTTCCGCACGCAGCGCTTAAGTGTTCCAGCCACTCGTGGAATGAAGCGGCCAGCGGATCGTCATCCCGTGCGCGTCGCGAGCCGATGCAGACACGGGATCGTTTCAAACTCAGGTCAGTGTGTTGTACGACCCCGGATAACGCGCAAGCGCGTTTCCGGGGTGACGAAGCGGGCGCTGCCGCCGCGTGCGGGATGACGTTGCGGCGGTCCGTTGGCGAATCCGGCAATTATGCAGCGTTAGCTTTGCGTACCGGCGTAGTGAGCGGCCAGCTCCACGATATTCATATCCGGATCGAGCTGCTTCGTAATGCCATCGATGAGCGACAGCGCACGACCGACCATCAGCAAATCTGCGGGCAACCCGCCGATGCTTTTCACAAACTGCATTCCGGCGCCGACAGCATCGCCATCTTCCCCGGTTGCTGCCGGCTCCTGACCAAGCACCACGCCGGCAAGGGTCAAAAGCGTGGCAATGTCCACATCCCCCTCCAGTCGAAGTCCCGCGTCAACCAGCGCCTCGTGGACCCCGGCGAAATCGCCGCGTGCGAGCGCCTGCACCAGTTTATTCAGGGAAGCGACGAGCGCGAGCGAGAGCGAAACGGTCAGCCCATGGTCGAGCAGCGCCAGGCGCGGACCCGGTTGGACGAGGAGATTGCCGGGATGCGGGTCTGCGTGGAGGATGCCGAGGCGCAGCATCTGGTCGCCATAGACAAAGTTCAGAAGCCGCGCGACATCGCTCGGAGAGATGCCCGCACGCTCCAGCGCGTCGCGATCGGTAATCTTGATGCCCTCGATGTACTCCATCACGAGGAGGCGTCCGGTGCTAAGCTCCGGAACATAGGCCGGCACGATCACATCGGTCCGATGCGCCAGCGCCGCCCGCAGGCTCATCATCGCCTCCGCCTCGCGTCTGAAGTCGAGTTCCAGCGGCAGCGTCTCTTTCAGGTAGTCGAGGATTGGCCGAAGCTGGATGGACGGCGCCAGGCGGCCCACCACCTTGACGATCTGCTCCAGGACTGCGAGGTCCGTCGCCACAAGGTTCTCAACATCGGGGTACTGCACCTTGACGGCGACGGCGCGTCCGTCTTTCAGTCGCGCCCGATGCACCTGCGCAATGGACGCGGCGGCGACGGGCTCCCGTTCGATGTCCGCAAAGATGTCCTGCGGGCGCTGACGCAACTCGCTGGCGATGGCCGTTTCGATCTCGGAAAAGGAGCGCGGCCTCATCCGGTCCTGAAGAGAAACGAGCGTGCGGATGTAAGCTGCTGGAAGGATGTCGGGGCGCGTGGAAGCGAACTGGCAGCCCTTGATCAGCGCTCCGCCGAGCGAAGCGGCCGTCTCCAGCACGCGGTTGGCGCTGCGGTGGTGCTGCAGCTCCCAGTCTCGTGGTTCCACCAGCGGCGGAAACCACTTTGCCCGCTCGCGGAGCGTGAAATAGCCGAGGGCGATGTCCGCCGTGACGCAGGCCATCACCAGGGAGCGGGTGAGAGACTGGCCAGCCGGAGCCACGCGCGTCGCCTGTTCCCCTACGGAGAGCCCAGCCTTCATCCAGAGAAACGCATTGGATCGGGCGAGGTCACCCAGGCGGGCAAGAAGCAGGGCGACATCTGGCGTGCCGGTCTCAGGGGTGAAGACTGCCCAGGTCTCTTCGATGGAGTTCATCAAAGCCTGGTCGAGGACCCGCCTCCCTTGCGTCATGCCGTTCTTCTCCAAGCCACCGTCCCAATTCCATCTTTCACGAACCAGGCCCGCTCTTCAACGTTTCGCCCCTGGCCGCCACGGCAGGCAACGTGAAACACCATCAGTGATGCTTGCAGCCAGCCATGCCCGACTCGGCCACTTTGCCGCTTCTATGCCCGTAGTTGTTGTATAAGGGCCTGCGGCGGCAATGCCGAGGAAAGGTCGGGCGGCGACAGCAGGGCGCGCTCCTTCGTCGCAATCGCCGGCGCCTGATTGACGGAGATCAACGCCGTTCGGTGGCGTAAGTTGCTAGCCTAACTGTGTAGTTCTGAGCCGTGTCGGATTCGGGGGTGTTTCTTGCAGCAACCGAAAGCCAAGGCCGACAAGGCCATCCGGCCGGGCGAGTGGGTTGTCGTCACCGGCGCGTCCGCCGGAATCGGCAGCGAGCTGGCGAGGGCCTTCGCATCTCGTGGATGCGACCTCATTCTCGCGGCGCGCAACGAGGGCGCTCTCGCGGCGCTTGCCCGCGAACTGGCGGCGACCCGTGCCGTGCGTGCGAAGACGATGCCTGTTGATCTCAGCCTTCCGGGCGCGGCCGAGGCGATAGCCGACGCGCTGAAAGGAGAAGGCGTCGAGGTCGGGGTCCTCGTCAACAACGCGGGCGTTATCTTCGAGGGCGACTTCGCCGGCATCGCGCTCGACGATCATCTCAGGCTTCTGCAGACCAATATCATCGCGCTGACGTCGCTGACACGCCTGTTTCTCCCGCCGATGATCGAGCGGGGCGCCGGCCGCATTCTGAATGTCGCCTCGATAGCGGCCTTCATGCCGATCCCGAAAATTGCCGCTTACGCCGCCGCCAAGGCCTATGTTCTGTCGCTGACCGAGTCGCTCTCCGCGGAGCTGCGCGGAACGGGCGTCACCGCGACGGCGCTGTGTCCGGGCTTTACCGACACGGCGATGGTTCGCCGGTCGGAACTGGGGAAGCCTTATCCAGCGAGCATGATCATGTCGCCGAAGGATGTCGCGGAACTCGGCTGCGCGGCGTGCCTCAAGGGCGAAACGATTTGCGTCCCCGGCATCGGCAATCGCCTTTTGAGCGGTGGCGCGCAGCTCCTGCCCCGAAAGATAGTGCGCGCGCTTGGCGGAATTGCGAACGTTCGCGGTTGGGGCCACAAGCTGAGCGCGCTTTGCGGCCGGGGCGCATCCGGCAAAGAGGCCAACACATGACCTCCGTCAAGGCCAACGGCATCACCCTTGAATACGCCGAAACGGGTCCCCGCGACGCGCCCGTCATTCTGCTTATCATGGGCCTGGGGCTGCAGCTCATCGCCTGGCCTCGATCATTCTGCGAAGGCCTCGCCGCGCACGGCTTTCGCGTCATATGCTTCGATAACCGCGACGTCGGCCACTCTACCCCTATTCCGGCCGGATCGCTTGCGACGGCCGCCATGCTGGCGCGCGCCTTTATCGGCCTGCCTGTGAAACCGCCCTATACGCTGGCCGACATGGCGCGCGACGCGCTTGGCCTTCTGGACGCGCTTTCCATCCCGCGCGCGCATATCGTCGGCGTCTCCATGGGCGGCATGATCGCGCAGATCCTGGCCACCGAGCATCCGGAACGCGTCAAGAGCCTGACCTCGATCATGTCGACCACGGGCGATCGCCGGCTGCCGGGTCCCAGGCCCAAGGTGCTTCGCGCGCTGTTGCGGCCGCGCCCGCGCAACAAAGCGCTTGCCGTCCGCCGCGGCATGGAGTTTTACCGTCTGATCGCCGGCTCGGGCTATCCGCCGACTGACGACGAGCTTCGCGACAAGGTCGAGCGGGCGATGCAGCGGAGCTACCGGCCGGGAGCCATTTTCCGCCATCTCATCGCCGTTCGCACCGCGCCGAGCCGCGTCGGAGCGCTCCGGCGCGTGCGCGCGCCAACGCTCGTTCTGCACGGCTCCGACGATCCGCTCGTGCCGATGGCCGGGGGCGAGGACACTGCCGCGAGCATCCCGGGCGCGCGCTTGCGCATCATCCCCGGCATGGGGCACTTTCTGCCCGAAGCGCTGGTCCCGCTTCTCGTCGATGAAATCGCCGGGCACTGCCTCGCCGCCGAGGACGCGGCGCAAGGCGCCGTCGCTCCCGCCGCCGGAGGCTCGTCATGAAACGTCTTTCCCTGCTCGACGCGCTCTTCCTCTACCTGGAGACGCCAGAGACGCCGATGCATGTCGGGAGCGTGACGATTTTCAAGCCGGAGTCGCCCCGGCACGATCTCTTTGCCCGCTTCCGGGAGCACACGGCGGCGCGGCTTGATCTGCTGCCTTCGTATCGCCGCCGCCTCGAGACGACGCCGCTCGGCATCGACCATCCGGTCTGGGTGATCGAGGAGAAGCTGGACCTCGACACCCATATTCGCCGCGCGGCCCTGCCGGAACCTGGGGGGATGAAGGAGCTGCAGACACTCATCGGGCGCCTGCACGCCGTTCCCCTCGACCGGGCGCGGCCCCTGTGGGAGTACACGTTCATCGAAGGGCTGGAAGGCGGCGCGTTCGCCGTCTACGCCAAGGTCCATCACTGCGCCATGGACGGGCTGGCGGGCGTCGCCACACTCGGCGTCATTTACGATTTCGCGCCGGGCGCGGACGACGAGCCGCAGCAGCAGCGGCTCTTCCCTCTGGACGCCGAGCCGTCCGACTTCATCGAACTGACAGCCACGGCCATCGGCGATTTCATCCGCCAGGGCTGGCGCGTGATCACGTCCTTGCCGGGCTTCGTCCGGGCGCTGACCAGGGCCGCGCCGCATTTCGGCCGCGACGCACGCTTCCTCTACCGCTATGTGAAGGAGATGCCCCGGACGCCGCTCAATTCGGCGATCTCCGGCCATCGCGTCTATGCAACCGCGTCGCTCCCGCTGGCGCAAGTCAAGGCGCTCGCCAAAGCTACCGGCGTGACCATCAACGACGTCGTGCTGGCCGTCTGCGCTGGCGCCTTGCGGCGCTATCTCGGCGCCGCGCTGCCGGAAAAACCGCTGACGGCCGGCGTGCCAGCGTCGCTGCGGCCTCCCGGAGACGCACATCTCAACAATCAGGTCGTGTTCACCCTCTCCCGCCTGCCGACCGACGTCGCCAACCCTCTGCAGCGCCTCGCCGCGGCGCAGGCTGCCGGCCACGAGGCAAAGAACCTGTTCGCCGACATGCGCGACCTCATACCGACCGACATCTCGATCCTCGGCGCGCCCCTCGTCGTGACGGGCCTTGCGAAACTATGGGGGCATGCGCGCGCGTCGAACTATCTCGGGCCGTTTTTCAATATCGTCATTTCGAACGTGCCGGGACCGAGACAGACGATGTATTGCGCAGGCGCGCCAGCCACGCACAGTTTCCCAGTCTCGGCTCCCTATCACGGCTGCGCGCTCAACATCACGGCGCAGAGCTATCTCGACCAGCTTGATTTCGGTCTTATCGCCTGCAGCGAAACCGTGCCCCGGGCCCAGCACATCGCCGATTTTCTCGTTGAGGACTTCGCCGCGATGCGCGCTGACCTGAGCCGCCTCCAGGCGATCGAGAGGATCGAAGTGGCAAGACCGGCTTCGGTTTCCGTGCACAAGCCGATCGAGATCGGGGAAGCAAAAGCCGAAGCGAACCCTCGGAAAAAGGAATTGACCGGCGCGCTCGCCCGGCAGATCGATGCGCTTGCCGATGTGACCGAGGCCTTGCTTCAGCGGATCGAGAAGGCTCAGCCGCCCGCGCCGGCGAAAATGCGCGCCGCGAAGGCGAAAACGGCCGCGCCTCGCAAACGCGCCGCATTGAAGCCAAGCGGAGCCTCGGGCGAGCCAGCGCCAGCGCGGTCCAAGAGGTAGACCGAGCGTTCACGCGAAAGTTTGTCCGCCACGGCGGGAGGCCCGACAACGGTCTTGACCGGATCGGCGCGGCAATACACTTGAAGCAAGAATAACCAGAGTGAGGAAACGTCAAATTGAGCGGGGGCGCGCATTCCTCGCAGCATAAAGTAGCTGCGCCGGGGTTGTTCTTGCGGTTCTTGGAGATTCGCGCCTTTTGGGAGCACTACGCAACCTTCGCGATGCGCCCGGTCTGGGGCGCAGCGGCCCAGGGGGACGGCCATCCGGTCCTTGTCCTGCCGGGCCTCGCAGCGGGCGACGGAAGCACAGCGCTGATGCGCCGTTTCCTGCGTTCGCGCGGCTATGCCGCCACGGGCTGGGGGCAAGGGATCAATCTGGGCCTCAGGGAGGGCGTTCTCGATCGCGCGCACGAAAAGCTGGGCAAACTCTGGATTGAACATGGCCGGTCCGTCAGCCTCATCGGCTGGAGCTTGGGCGGCCTTTACGCTCGCGAACTTGCCAAGCGGTCGCCGGAACTTGTGCGTCTCGTTATCACGCTCGGCTCGCCGTTCAGCGGCCACCCGCGAGCTACGAACGCCTGGCGCCTTTACGAGTTCGCCAGCGGCCACCGCATCGATTCGCATGATTTCCACGGGCCGCTGAGGGCGCCGCCGCCGGCGCCGACCACCTCGATCTGGAGCCCGACGGATGGCGTGGTGTCATGGCGCTGCAGCGTGGAAACCCGGCCCGACCTTGCCGAAAACATCGTCGTCGACTCGAGCCATCTCGGGCTTGGGGCGCATCCCGCAGCGCTTTACGCTATCGCCGATCGGCTCGCCCAGCCGGAAGGGCGTTGGACGCCGTTCCACCGGGAAGGCTGGCGGCGTCTTGTCTACTCCGACCCTTCGAAGCGGCGGGCAACGCAGGAGTTGCAAGCTCATGCCGCGCCGAAACGGCGCTCGCGATCCTGATACCGGCCGCCATAACACTCGTGTCGTCCCGTGATCGTTTACGGCCGGTTAAAATTGGTTTTGTTTTGCAAAAGTGCATATAACTAAATTTATAAGTAGTTATTCGCGCGCTTCGAAGGACTTCGATGGGCAAAAGCGTCATGATTTATAACGGTTCGTATAAGATCTGATCGGGCAGATCACGCCGGCGATCACGCGTGAACCGCAATACTTTCGTTCGTTCGAGCCGGGCAACCAGACCGTCATGCCGATCCGTGCATCAGGCGCTCGCCTTGCGCGCCGAAGTTCGCGCGGTCCACGGCCCCCGGATCGCCCCGCAGCACCTCGAATTTCGTCTCCTCGCCATCGCGCCAGAAACTGATATCGAACACATGCTTGCCCACGCGAAGGTCGTACACGGCGAGATCGGGCAGCCAGTGCGGCAGCTCCGGGTCAATGTAAAGCTTGCCGTTTGGCGCATCCGGCAGGAAACCCAGCATGGCCTGCATCAGGATGAAGACCGAGCCTGCCGCCCACGCCTGAGGCACGTTGGCGCCGAGATACTGCACGGGGAATGAGGTCTCGTCCCTTGGAGGCGCGGTGTAGAGTTCAGGAAGCTGGTTCAACAGGAAATGCGTTCCGGCTGCGCTGATGTCGCGCGCGATCCGAGCCGCCTCCGCGCCAAAGCCTTGGCGCTTGAACCCGAGCGCAATGATTGCGTTGTCGTGCGGCCAGACCGATCCCGTCTGGTAATTGTAGGGATTGAACGCTGGATTGAGCGAAGAAAGCGTGCGTATGCCCCATCCGCTCCACATGTCGGGCGCCATCAGCCGCTCGACCACCTTGCGGGCGCGATCCGGGGGCACGATGCCCGATAAGAGACAGTGACCGGGATTGGAGGCGACCGTCAGCACCTTTCTTTTATCGCCATCAAGGGCGAGGGCGTAAAAGCACAAGTCTTCGTCCCAGAAAACCTCGTTGAATTGCTTGAACATCCGGGCAGCTTTCGCCCGCAGGTCGCGAGCCCTGGCCGGTTTGTCAAGCGCATCGAAAACTAGCGCCATGCGCAGCCACGCGTCATAGACGTAGCCCTGCAATTCGCAGAGCGCTTTGGGACCTTTCACCAGCGATCCGTCCGGATACACAATGGCGTCGCCTGAATCCTTCCAGCCCATATTCTCGTAACCGGCAGGCGAGCGCGTCTGATATTCCTGGAACCCATCGCCGTCGAGGTCGCCGTACTGATCGATCCAGGCAAGACAATTCTCGGCGGTCGAAAGATGCTTTTCGAGAAGCCCCCTATCTCCCGTGGCCCGCCACGCCGCATGCAACGTCATCAGGTAAAGCGGCGTCGCGTCCGCTGTGCCGTAATAGGGCGTGTGCGGGATCAGTTTGAAATGCGCGAGCTCGCCATAGCGCATCTCATGAAGGATTTTTCCCGGCTCTGCATCGCGATAATCATCGATCTCCTTGGCCTGCAGGTTCCCAAGGAAGTCCAGCGCGCCATGCGCAAACTCAGGATAGATTAAAAGGTTCTGAAGCGAGACGATCAGGCTGTCACGGCCAAAGGGCGCGACGAACCAGGGCAGCCCCGCCGCCGGCAGAAACACCATATGATCGGTGCCGGCGATGGGCAGACGCAGCGCGGCCATATCTTCCAGCGCCTGGCGGTAAAGGCGGTAGAATTCCTCGTTGCTGGTGCGGATCTTCAGGACTTTCCCCAGCCAGTCGGCCAGCGTCCCGGCATGATGCAACTCATCGCTATTCTGGACACACGGACGAGGCGCTGCAAAAACGCGATCACCATCAGCCAGCGCGTAGAAAAGGCAACTGTGCCACGCCTCGCCCGGCCCGAGACACACATCGAAGCTCAGACGGCCATTGGCGTAGACGGCCTCGGGGTCGCCTCTGTGCGGCCCGACTGTGATCGAGCGCCTGAAATCCGCGTTGCGATATTCCGTGCGCAGTTCCTGTTTTTCATCGGACCATTCCGTCGTGATGCGGCCGCGGCGCACGATGCTGCCTGCCTTCACCTCAAAGATGTCGGCGAAGTCGGAGCGCATGGCGATCTCAAGCTGAAAGCGCACCGCTTTGATGCTGTTATTGGTGATGTCGATGTCCTCGTGCATGCCCTCGGAAATGGACCGGCTCACGACGAGGCCGAGAGTGCGCGGCGGGATCGGCCCGTCCTCTGTCAGGATGGTGCGGTTCGTCAGATAGACTGTCGAGGTATAGTAGGTCGTCGCGCCGCCGTTCAGGAGATCCCAGGGCTCGCCATTGGCGTAAATCGCCCAGCTGCTGAGCACGCGCGTATCGAAAAAGAAAAGGCCGCGGTCGCTCGGCCAGTTGATCTGAGCATCGGGGTCGGTGACGAGCACCGTCTGTCCATGGTGGATCGTGATCTGGGGCGGCCCGACCTCAACTTTGAAAGACATTGCGGGGAGATCTCCTCATCGTTACAGGTCGGCCCCCTCTGAGACTTCGTCCTTCGACGGGCTCAGGATGATGGTCGAGTGTTTTCAGCGAGCGATACTCATGGTGAGCCTGTCGAACCATGGGCGGCATCACATCATTTACCCTGCTGACCTGAGCGTTACGCCCTGCCAAGCAATTCCTTCACCACATCAACGATGCGATCGGGCTCGAAGCCGAACTTTTTTTGCAATTCCTTGAGCGGGGCGGACGCGCCGAAGGTCTTCATTCCGATTATCCGGCCCGACCCGCCCACATATCGCTCCCATCCAAGCGTTGAAGCCTGCTCGATTGCGACGCGCGCCGACACGTTCGGCGGGAGCACGCTGTCGCGATAGTCCCGCGTCTGCTGTTCGAAGAGGTCCCAGGACGGCATGGAGACGACGCGGGAGCGGATGCCCTCCGCCAGAAGCTGCTCGTGGGCCCCGACGGCGAGACTGACCTCGCTGCCCGAAGCAATGAGGATGACTTCGGGCTTGCCGCCCGGAGCGTCGCCCAGCACATAGGCGCCGCGCGCGACCCCTGAGGCAGGCGCGTATTTGCTCCGGTCGAGCGTCGGCAGAGGCTGGCGCGAGAGCGCCAGCGCGGCGGGCTCGTGCCGGAACGCCATGATCGTGCGATACGCTTCCACGACCTCGTTGGCGTCGGCGGGCCGGATGAGCGCGAGGCCCGGAATGGCGCGCAGGGACGCGAGCTGCTCGACGGGCTGGTGGGTCGGGCCGTCTTCGCCATCGCCCATCGCGTCATGAGTAAACACGAAGATAGCCGGCAGCTCCATGATCGCCGCGAGCCTTATCGCGGGCCGCGCGTAGTCGCTGAAGATGAGAAAGGTCGCGCCAAACGCCCTGAGCTTTGAGAGTGACAGGCCGTTGACCGCCGCCATCATCGCGTGTTCGCGGATGCCGAAATGCAGATTCCGGCCGCCTGGCGTCTCGGCCTCGATGTCTCCCGCGCCCTCGAATTTCAGGGCGGTCTTGTTGGATGTGCCGAGATCCGCCGATCCGCCAACGAGCCAGGGGATGTTTTGCGCGAGCACGTTGAGCACCTGACCAGAAGCCTCGCGCCCCGCGATTCCCTTGGCGCTCGCTTGGAAGACCGGAAGATTGCGATCCCACCCCTGCGGCAGTTCGCGGCGCTGCATCAGGCCGATCTCGTCGGCGAGGTCCGGATATTTGCTTTCGTATTGGGCGAACAGCTGTGTCCACGCCCGCCGCTCTTGCGCGCCCCGCGCGCCGATGCCATCGGCAAAGCGCTGGTACACGGCGTCCGGGACGAGAAACTTCGCATCCTCGGGCCAGCCATAAAATCGCTTCGCAAGGCGAACCTCTTCTTCGCCGAGAGGCTCGCCATGGGCTTCGGGCGTATCGTGCTTGTGGGGGGCGCCGTAGGCGATGTGGCTGTCGAGAATGATGAAGGTCGGACGGCCCTTCGTCTTGCGAAAGGTTTCAAGAGCGTTTTCGATGAGGCCGATATCGTTGGCGTCACCCACGCGCAGAACATTCCAGCCGTAGCCCTGAAACCGGGCGGCGATGTCCTCCGAAAAGGTGAGACGCGTGTTGCCTTCGATGGTGATGTGATTGTTGTCGTAGATCCAGCAGAGGTTATCCAGCTGGAGATGACCCGCGAGCGAGGCTGCTTCCGAGGCGACGCCTTCCATCATGTCGCCATCGCTGCAGGTGACGTAAATCCGATAGTCGAAGACATCGAAGCCCGGCCGGTTATACCGGGCGGCGAGCCATTTCTCGCCTATCGCCATGCCCACGCTCATGGCCACGCCCTGCCCCAGCGGGCCGGTCGTCGCCTCAACGCCGGAGGTCAAATGATACTCCGGATGTCCTGGCGCCTTGCTGCCTAGCTGGCGGAAATGGCGGATGTCGTCGAGCGTGACGGAGGGCTGTCCGAGCTCTTCATAGTCGGCGTTGACGGCGCGCGTCCGGGTGAGGTGAAGCACGGACCACAAAAGCATCGAGGCGTGACCGTTCGACAGGAGGAACCTGTCGCGGTCGGGCCAGATCGGGTCCTGCGGGTCGAAGCGCAGGAAGCGGTTCCAGATCGTGTAGACGAGCGGCGCGAGCGCCATCGGCGTGCCGGGATGTCCCGAGTTCGCCTGTTGAACCGCATCCATGGAAAGCGTGCGGATGGTGTTGATCGCCAGCTGATCGAGTTGTTCGGCGGTCATCGAGCTTGCGGGTTGCTTCTGAAATGCTTCGGCGCTCTCGATCATTGCTTCGCCTCCGATCCGAGTTGAGCCGCTGCTGCCTGGTCGGCGAGCACGAAAGCCGCATCCTGGCGCACGCGCCCGGCGGGGATCGACGGATCGCCCTTCATCAGGCGAACGAGCATTCCTGCCTTCTCGGCCCCGGTCACGAGCCACAGAATTCGTCGGGAACGGTTCAGGATAGGATAGGTCAACGTCATGCGCGGATGCCCTTGATAGGGGCCGGTCATCACGACATCCGCGTCAGTGATTTCGAGGACAGGATCGCCCGGCACGAGCGAAGCCGTGTGCCCGTCCGGACCAAGCCCGAGATGGACGAGGTCCAGCACCGGCGGCGCGCCGGCCAGCTTTTGTAACAGGCAGTCATACTGGGCGGCCGCCGCGGTGAGATCGGGTTCTTCGACCGGCATCGCATAGATGTGATCGGGAGACAGCGGAGCGTAGTCAAGCAGGCTCTCGCGCAGATGCTTGAGATTGCGATCGCGATCGCCCGCCGGAGCCACGCGCTCGTCCACCTGGACGATATGAACGCTATCCCAGGGCACGTCTTCATCAGCAAGCGCGCGCAGCATCACCCACGGTGTATGCCCCCCGCTGAAAGCGGCAACGAACTGCCCGCGCTCAGCCGCGGCTTTCCGGGCTTCCGCCGCAACGATGCGAGCCGCCTCGCGGGCGGCTCCATCGGGGTCGGCAAAGACTTCGATCTTCATGACGGCCTCCCTATCGGGATGGACTTTCGTGAACTCTCCCCCTTCTAACTTCCGAAATTCCGTAAAGGTCCCCCGGATCCTTTCGCATCAAACCGGGTTGCCTCCGTGCGCCGCCTTCGCCTTGCGAAACCGGTCGATCAGATTGTTTGTCGAAGTGTCATGGGAGAGCTCGGCGCCAGCCTTTCCTTCGAGTTCCGGAATGATGCGCTGCGCGAGCACCTTGCCGAGTTCGACGCCCCACTGATCGAACGGGTCGATGTTCCAGATCACGGCCTGAGTGAACACGTTGTGCTCGTAAAGCGCGACCAGCCTGCCGAGCGCGGCGGGCGTCAGCCGCTCCATCAGAAGGGTGTTCGACGGCCGGTTGCCCTTGAATGTGCGGTGAGGAACGAGCCAATCCGGCGTACCCTCCGCTTTCACCTCTTCGCTTGCCTTGCCGAAGGCGAGCGCTTCCGCCTGCGCGAAGACATTTGCGAGCAGCATGTCGTGATGGCGTCCGAGGGGGTTGAGCGCCTCTTCGAAGGCAATGAAATCGCAAGGAATGAGCCGCGTCCCCTGGTGGATGAGCTGATAGAACGAGTGCTGGCCGTTCGTGCCCGGCTCGCCCCAATAGATCGGCCCGGTCTGGTAATCCACCTCGACGCCGTCGAGCGTCACATGCTTGCCGTTGCTCTCCATCGTGAGCTGCTGGAGATAGGCCGGGAAGCGCTTCAAATACTGCTCGTAGGGCAGGACCGCAATCGTCTCAGCGCCGAAGAAGTTGGTATACCAGACCGTCAGCAGCGCCATCAGCACCGGCAGGTTCCGCTCGAACGGGGCGGCGCGGAAGTGCTCATCCATTTCGTGAAAGCCATCCAGGAGGCTGCGGAAATTTTCCGGGCCAATGGCGATCATGGTCGAAAGGCCGATCGCGGAATCCATGGAATAGCGGCCGCCGACCCAGTCCCAGAATCCGAACATGTTGGCCGTGTCGATGCCGAACTCCGAGACTTTCGCGGCGTTCGTCGAAACCGCAACGAAATGCTTCGACACCGCGTTCACGTCGCCGCCGAAGCCTTTCACGAGCCAGTCGCGCGCGCTCATCGCGTTCGTCATTGTTTCCAGCGTCGTGAACGTCTTCGAGGAGACGATGAAAAGCGTTTCCTCAGGATCAAGATCGATGGTCGCCTCGACGATATCGGTGCTGTCGATGTTGGAGACGAAGCGGAAGGTCAAGGCGCGGTCGCTATAATGTTTCAGCGCCTCATAGGCCATGACAGGCCCGAGATCGGAGCCGCCGATGCCGATATTGACGATGGTCTTGATGCGCTTTCCCGAGTAGCCCTTCCAATGGCCATCGCGGACGCGCCTCGAAAAATCAGCCATCTTGTCGAGCACCGCATGCACCTCCGGCACGACGTTCTGGCCATCCACCGAAATCGTTTCGCTCTTCGGCGCGCGAAGGGCGACATGCAAAGCCGCCCGCCCCTCCGTCACATTGATTTTCTCGCCCCGGAACATGGCGTCGATGCGCGCGCGCATCCCTGACTGTTCCGCCAGATCGATCAGGAGCTTGATCGTCTCATCGGTGATGCGGTTCTTCGAATAATCCAAAAATACGCCAGCGGCCTCGGCGGTCATCCGCTGCCCGCGGCCTGGATCTTCGGCGAAGAGGTCGCGCAGGCGAACCGCCCGCATTGTCTTCTGGTGATCTTCAAGGGCCTTCCACGCCGCGTTTTTTCCTGCGTGCCGTTCGGCCAAATTTGCCTGGTTCGCCTGCATCACACCCGTCCTGTCTTGCACTAAGCCAACCAGCTTTTTCCAGCATTGCGGATTTGGATGCAATCATCGCCTGAGGTCTTTATGGATTTCGCGAAGGATTTCTCACCATCCGCCCCTCGTCCTGCAGCTTGGCTGGGGTGCTCACTCCCTCAACTCATGCCTTCACATGTTGTTCCGACCTGGATGGCCAGGTTCACATGCGCAATCGAGGTAGCTGGTAATCGCAACCTGAAGAGGCCGGGGGGAGTTGACGTGAGTTCGAAGCCGAGGCTGCAGAGCATCCTGGTGAGTTGAATCTGGCGCGAACTGCAGCGGCGCTTAATCTCGGCCGGGGCGGCAGCGCCGCATCGCCGACCGCTGGAGTCGCGCCTCCACGCTCAAACCGGCATGGGCGCTCCTGGAGCGAAACCGGGGCAGCCCGACCGACATGGCGACAAAAATTGAACAGTCATAAGCGGAATAGAGAGCCCAAGACGTCCGGCTCGACGATGCCGTCGACCCTTCCGCTTTCAGAGATCAACATCGGCAAAATTGAACAGCGCTGCTACGCCTGAGCACTGTCTTTTATCGGTGCGTCGCCGTAAGCCTGATAGTGAGCCTTGTTTAATTCCTCCAAGGCCGCGGTGCGCACTTTGGGATCGTTACTACGAAGCAGAGCAAGGAAAAACCTATCCTGCATCAGGAAATTGATGAGCGCCTTGGCCTTCGCGGCACTCTCTGCCGTCGGTTTATAGTATGCCTGCTTTTGCCGCATTACTTCCTTCTCCTCGATCGCAGCGTTGGCACAGTTCCTGCTGGAATTTTCATGATTAGTCGAGATGTGGTCGCGTATAATCATATCAACAACAGAATTATTGTCCATTAAAGTAGACATAATGATCTCCCATTCCATAGTTTTATTCGGTCCCCGGAAATCCCATGTCTGCCTGACACATCAGGAACCGACTGTGTCTGCGATTATAATCTCCAGGCTCCGACGAAGCTCTGGACTTGCTCAGCAGATGAGCGGCCGAGACGCTGATCCTAATCCTCTGCCTGCATGGACCGGGAAAATCACGGACATGGCAGTGTCCTAATAAAAGAAGGTCTCACTTTTTGTGCCGGACGCCAAATCAAATCATGCGCGTTTCAGAATTATGGAGACAATACGCCTCATCGAAGCAGTATAAATGCAATGGGGCGATGAAGCTCAAGCTGACCGGGGTGAGCGCCTTCGCACCAGGAAGGCCCATGCATCTGCGCTCTGGCGGCGCGAACAGACCCCGCATCGAGGGCCGCTGACGACATCCAAAGGCGTCCACAACGATATCGTGAGAGAGGCGCGCCATGATAAAGTCAAGGCGCCTTGACCGCAGTTCTGGCCAATGACGGGAGGGCGATTGGCAAGCGACCCATTTTGGCGGTAAGAACAGCTTCGATGAACCCCCATGACCTGAGCTACGCAACTGCAACTACCCCGCCGATCCGGCGCTGGCTTATCCGCACTATCGAGAACCTGTCTGGCCGCCACAGGCTCCTCAAAACCTACCATCGCTGGCGCGCCGAGAGCGCCGGGGGACCGCGGATGTGGCGCGACCTGCTCGACATGATCGGAACGCGGCTTGAGATCAATGCCGCCGCGGATTGGCTCACCCGGCTGCCGGATGGCCCGCTTGTCATCATCGCCAACCATCCGTTTGGCATCGCCGATGGCATCGCCATCCTGTCGCTGGCTGAGCGGATTGGCAGACCCTACCGCTGCCTCCTCAATGCCGAATTCTTGCGGGTGCCGGAAGTCCAGGAGATTGCGCTGCCGATCGATTTCAACGAGACGAAACAGGCGCTGGCGACCAATCTCAGGACGCGCAACGAGGCCCGTCGGCTCCTCAAAGAGGGCGTCACGCTGGTCATTTTTCCGGCTGGCGGCGTGGCGACGGCGGACAAGCCTTTCGGCATCGCGGAAGAGCTGCCGTGGAAAGCGTTTACCGCCCGTCTCATTCAGCAATCCGGGGCCACGGTCCTGCCTGTTTATTTCGAGGGGCAGAATTCGGCCCTTTTTCATTTCGCCAGCAGATATAGCCTTTCGCTCCGGCTCTCGCTCCTTGTCTTGGAGTTTCGCCATCACATTGACGCAACCATCCGGGCGTCGATCGGTGTGCCGGTTTCACCGGCCGAGATTGCGGCCCCCGCCAATGGCGGTTCGATCATGGATGAACTCTATGTGCGGGTTCATCGCCTCGCGCCGGGCGCGGACACTAAGGATCGTACAGCGCTTTTGCCGCGCCCTATCCATCTACGCCGCCGTTATCCATGGGATCCGCCGCGCGGACCGGTCCGGCAAGCGTCCAGCAGCGGGAACGACAAAGCCGCAAAGCTGGGGACGTCTGGGACTGATCATCGAGATTGAAGATGTCGCCGCTGTCGAATGGAACGTCATCGGATGCAGGCGTTGCGCCGCCATGAGATCCGTGTTTTCCATGAGGCAAGGTAGCACAGCAAACACGTGCAATGATGAGCGCATGGCGCATGAAAGCATGGCGCCCGTCTCTCGTCAGTCATATCGCTGCCGAACGCGATCAAAACTTGGGAGCCATTTATGAACACGAAGTTCGTTGCCGCAATCACGGTCCTGACGGCCATTACAGCCACCGTTACGTGGGCAGAGGATCAAACTGCGCCGAAGGCAAGCGCGGCTGAGGTGCAGAAGGTTCTTCAAGGGATTAAAAGTGACAAGGCAAAGTTCGCTCAATTCTGTGACATAACGAAACTGGAAATTCAATCCGACGCGCTGGCTCAAAAAAATCAGAACGATCCAAAGCTGGAAGCTCTCGGAAAGCAAATGGATGATAGCGCCGCGAAGCTTGGTCCCGATTACCAGAGAATTATAAATTCAGAGCTCGACGACGCATCCACTGCACTTTTCGATGATCTCTCCAAAAGCTGCAACGTTGGATACGAACCGCTCCAGGCTGCGCCAAAGGCGAGCAAGGCCGACGTGCAGAAGCTTGCTAACACTATGAAAAACGATAAGGCAAAGCTTACTCAATTTTGTGAGTTGACAAAGCTTTCAAGTCAAGCTGGCGCCCTGGCTCAGAAAAATCAAAAAGATCCGAAGCTGCAGGCTCTTGAGAAGAAAATGGATGAGATTGCCGCAAAACTTGGTCCCGATTACGAAAAAATCATAACTTCAGATCTGGACGAAGCTTCTGCTGTGCCCCTCGATGACCTCGCCAAAAGCTGCAGATAAGTCTGCGCAAGCCAGTATTTAGATAGTAGCGATCGGCCCGGCCGATGCGGCCTTCCGCAAAGGCTTGCGGTGGGCGCGCCGGCTGGCCGTCCGGCCCAAATGAAGCCTGGAGCTGACCCGATGGACGAAACGACGGACACCAAAAGCATGAACATGGCTGGCGCGCCCGCCTCTATCGAATCCGCCGACAATATTGGCGTCATTACTTTCAGGAATCAGGCAAAGCGCAATGCGCTCAGCCATGACATGATGCACACCCTGACGACGGCCTTTGCCCATTTCACAGAAGCAAAAATCCGCGTGGTCGTGGTGAGGGCCGAGCCGGCGGTCAACGTCTGGTCCGCCGGCCACGACATCGGCGAACTGCCACCCGGAGGCATGGACCCGCTGCGCTACGCGGACCCTATGGAAGAGACGCTCCGGGCCATCAGATTGTTTCCAGGCCCTGTGATCGCCATGGTGCATGGATCGGTGTGGGGGGGCGCATTTGATCTGGTTTTAAGCTGCGACATGGTGTTTGCCGACGAGACCGCGACATTCGCCATCACCCCGGTCAATCTCGGCCTGCCCTATAACACCACCGGCCTCCTTCATTTCATGGGCCGGCTCAGGCTCAACGTCGTCAAGGAGCTGTTTTTTACAGCGGCCCCGGTGACGGCGGACGTAGCCCTGAAATGGGGCATCATCAACCATCTGCTGCCCGCGTCGGAGTTGGAGGTCTTCACCTTCGAGGCTGCAAGGCGGATGGCGGCGAAGGCTCCTCTCGCCATGGCCGTCATCAAGGAGCAGTTGCGGGTCCTTTGCGATTACCAGCCGATTGCGGCGCAGACCTTCGAGCGCATCCAGGATATGCGCCGCAAAGTTTATGAGAGCGCGGATTATCGCGAAGGCATCTCGGCTTTCAAGGAGAAACGCCCGCCCCTTTTCAAAGGAGAATGATCGACTTCGCCGGCGAAGAAGCCACGGCGAGGCAGGCGCAGATCGCTGCTGGCGCGCCGTCACGCTTCTTTCCCCTGTGGCCGGCAAGCTTCGCGCCTGCGCCCGAAGGAGCCAATCGCAACCAAAGCGAGGGAGACAAGCAGAAGCGCCCCATAGGTATCGAGCATCACATCTCCAAACTGGCCTGTCCGTGCGGGAGAAAAACTTTGATGCCACTCGTCAAGGCAAGCGATCAAGAAGGCGCACGTAATGGCCAAACCAGCAGAGAGGAAGCGTGTCCTGTTTCCAAATGTGGCGGAGAAGGCGCGAAACCATAAATAGCCGAAAATGCCGTAGCCAAAGAAATGCCCGGCTTTCCGCAAGCTCGTGTGCAGGCGATCGAAGCTCGCGGGATCGAGCGGCCCAACCATCCAAACCACCACATCCTCCAGGAGCGGCGCCGTGTTTGCCGCCGATCCAATGAGGGACTCTCCGGCGATCAATGCAGCCCAGATCACGACCGGCAACCAGTTCCGAACCGCCCATGCCATTTTTTTCAAACTCATGACCTCGCGATGGGCGCAGACGCGGGAAACCGGTTCCATTGCGCAGGTGTTGTTCGATGCCCTCAGCCTGGCTTCTGCGGGTTTCCCGAAGTTAAAATTGGCCTCGCCGCAGAGGTATCATGGTTTTGCGGCAGAAGCCTTAATATCGAATTTGTTCAGAAAAAAAAGCGCCTGTCTGTTTTCTGGCCGTCTCCCCGCGGCTCTCACTCTGAGCCCCCTGCCCTACAGGCGCACGCGAAGCCCGAGCAAGCCGGAGCCAGCCGAGGAAAGCCGACCCCTTCGCGTGATCGAAGCGCGCAAGCCGCTCCCGTCTTAATCAGAGACGCGGGAAGCGGCAGAACCCGTCCGCCGCTTCCCTAGAAAATCGAGCAACTCACAAGGCGTCACTTACCACCCACACGGTGGTGAAAAGCACTTTTTTCGTCGCAATCTTTAGTGTGAGGGGCTTTCGGCGCCGATGTGAAAGGGCCGCCATCAGCCGAGGATGTATTATCCGTCGCGATGATATTGACAGTAAAGGTTCCGGATTGCGTTGGTATCCCCGTAATCGCGTTGCCGGTAACCGCAAGGCCACTCGGAAGCCCGGTCGCCGTAAAGGTGTAAGACCCGCTGCCGCCCGAGGCCGTGAGCGAACCCAGCCGCGTAGCTTTGCCCATTGCGTGCCGGACGGCAGCGAGGACGTCGTCACCGTGATGGTCGGCGGAGCTACTGTCAGTGTCAAGGAGCCTCGTTCCCGTGAAAGGACCACCGTATTTCGAGGAGGTGGTGTCCTTCGCGGTGATGGTAACGGTGAAGGTTCCCGCTTGTGTCGGCGTGCCAGAGATTACGCCCGTTCTCATCAAGCCGCAGCCCATTCGGCAGTCCCGTTTGCGTAAACTTATAGGACCCGCTGCCGCCCGAGGCGGTAACGTCGCACCGGGGTAGGGCTGCCCATAGCTCCCCTTTGGAAGCGAGGACGTTGTCACGGTGATGACCGGAGCTTTCACCGTTAGGGTAGTAGTCTTTTGTCCCGATGCCCCCCCGGCTGTCTGTCGCGGTGATGGTAACGGAGAAGGCGCCAGCCGCACCGGGCGTGCCAGAGATCACGTTCCCATTGAGCGAGAGACCTTTCGGAAGCCCGGTCGAGTAAAGGTGTAGGACTCCGGTGCCGCCCGAAGCTCTAAGCGTGAGGCTGTAGGCCTCCCCGAACGTCCCACGTCCCAGCGACGACGTCGTCACGGTGACGGCGGAGTCCACCGTCAGCGTGAGGTTCACCGGCTTCGACTTCTGCCTAAACCGCATGTCGATGTATCCGTCGCGGTGAAGGTAAGCGAAGGGCGCCAGCTTTTGTCGGCGTCCCACTCAAGGACCCGTTCGGATCAAAGCTGATGCCGGGCGGAAGTTTGCCGCGTGTAGCGAGAAGATATAGCGCCCATTGCCGCCAGTGGCTTTAAGCGGGGTGGTGATAGAGCTCGCCCCCACCACGCCTGCCGGCAGCGACGTTGTCGTGATAGTAACGGCTGAGCCCGCGGAGAGACCCTCGCTGGTTGCCGGCTTTCAGCGGCCACACTTGTTGCGATCATTGAGGCGAAGAGCGCCAGAAGTGCGGCTGCCAGCCCTTTCTGGATGCCAGCACTGCCCCACCCATACAAAACTCGCATAGTTTACCTCCATGAAATGCGTGATACCGCTTGGATCGGAGACCGACTTTCAGCGAGCATGCCATAATTATAAATGTAATAGCTGGTCTTTATCCCGAACGCGGCCGAGTCGGCAACTGGTAAGCTCTATTCGTAATGTTTCATATGAACTGTGTTGCCGATGGGCCATGCGATGATGAAGCAGTCGCTGCAGTAAAGTGGCGATTTCCGGGCTTAAGCTGCGGAAGCGCCCTGTCAGAGAGCGTGCTTATACTATCTTAAGTTGCACTCGATGCCAAGTTCTACCAGGTTGCGCCTGTCTTTATTACCAGGTCACCCATTCGGAGCCACCTCACAGCACCCCTATTTCATGCGGACGTATTCATCTGTCTCGATATCGATCGCTGGATCGATCGCTCGCCCGGGTAACAGAGGCGGCGGTGACGGAGATCGCATTCATTCGGTAGAAGCAAATGCATACAGTTAAAGTTTAATCTGATGGCAGACTGCTGATCCTCACTCGGCTCTCACCGCCGAACAGCACTCCATTTGTTAATGATTTCATCCCTGGGCGGCGGATTTTGGCGCCAGCGCTGAGACGGCGATGCCCGGGTTAACACGGAGAGCGACCTTTTAGAGGCGATCGAGGCAACAGAGGCAAGAACGGCGCGCTTGAGGCTGCTCGATACGCAGAACGCTAACAAGCCGCTGTTTGTCTCAATGGAAGATTATCGCGACGGAAAAGGACCGCCATGACAGAAAATCAGGCTGCCTCCGAAAGTCCCAGGGGCTGACTTCGCCCGCCTTCGAAGGCTGCCCGCATCGCGATCCGCAATTGAATCACCGGGAGCACTTGAGCGTGAATCTCCTCAAGAGCTTGCTGGCGCAGGCGGCTCCGGCGCTCGTCAGGGTCTTCATCGCTGATGTATCGGCATGACCAATCGCTCAGAGCCTGCTTCACCTGCTGATAGTACGCCCACATGCGTTTCACTCCGTGACGCAAAAAAAAACCAACGCTCGCGGACCACTCTTAAGTGGATGTTTAAGTTTCCGCAATCGCCTTGTTGCTAGAAATCTACAGTTTTTATTAATTTTTCAATTCTGCCCTGAAGCTCCCTGCTTTCATACAATCCGTTCAACAGGACGGCCCGTCCTGACACTGTGCGCCAGGTGCGAAAAAGCTACTGCGTTCCGAATTGACGGTGAATTGAACTCCTGGTTGGTGGTTCGTCCTCTCACAAGCAGGTAACCCGGTCCAATAGAGTCACAGAGCAGCTTTGTGGAACGCGACAGGCACGCGGGAGAAAAAGAGTCTGCCAATGATTATGAACGACGACGAAATTGAAGAGCTTTATTTAAAGTATCTCAGGAAGCAAGAAGCTGACCACGCCAACTTAGCGCGCGGAAGGACGGTCGCCTCTCTGCTAAGCAAACTATGGATGCTAATCCGGCGCGACGCGACTCGATCGCTTAAGGTGGTGTGAGACTGCGGAGCTTCCCTGGTTTCGGGAGGTCACGCCCAACCGGGCGCTTTGGTCTGTCATCTGCTTGGGGGACGGGTCGCTTTGAATGGATGCGATATCCGTAAGTCCTTTTCCCGGCACGGGCGATGAGCCAGTCTGCATGGTTGCCTCGAAGCGTCGTCGGCTTGAAACGACGCGCTCCCGAAGGTCCATGGAATAGCGTTCTCCCACTTGGCCTCCGCCCGTTCGCCCTGTCTTGCGGAAACACACCGCCTTCCTTGAGCCGCACGCCGGCTGAATATGCGCGCACGTCCCGATCCTGTTGGATGCTTACGAACACGTAAATCACGTGTTACACGTGAAAGAGTGTGGATACAGAGGGGTCATTTATGAGGCAGAATATCACCATTGCGGTCGAGCAAGAGCTTTTCGCAAGGCGCGCGTTCTTGCGGCCGAGCGGGGCGCCTCTGTCAGCAAATTGCTGTCTGACGAACTCGAACGGCTGGTCAGCGCAACGGACCGGTATAACAGGGCAAAGTCGGAAGCACTTGCCGACCTCGATCGCGGCCTGCGGCTTGGCGGCCGCTTTGCATCGAGAGATGCCCTTCATGAGCGATAGGGTCTTCATCGACACCAACATTTTGCTTCACGCCTACGACCTCGACGCAGGATTAAAGCGCGACGTCGCGTCCAGCATCGTGCGCCGGCTTTGGCCGACGGAAATGGAGCGCTCAGCACGCAGGTGCTGCAGGAGTTCTATGTCACCGTAACGATGAAGATCGCGAAGCCCGTCTCCCCAGCGGATGCGCGCGCCATCATCGGTCGTTATCTCGTCTGGCATATCGAGGTCAACACGCCTCACAGCATTCTCCGCGCCTCGGAGATCCAAGAACGCTATCGCTTGTCGTTCTGGGATGCGCTCATCGTCGCCGCCGCCGCAAAAATCGGCGCCGGCATTCTCTATACCGAGGACTTAAACAGCGGCCAGATGATCGAAGGGATTCGAATACTCAATCCCTTTCTGGGGGATGGCTCCCTCCTCATACAAGACCTCCCGCGCGCTACAGCTGTCTTTGCGGCATAGGCGGCGGGGGATAACGGCCTGCCACGAGGTTCCAGTAAGCCCAGGACCTTGCGTCTATGATCCCCGGAGGGGCGCGGTCCAAGGCCTCGAGAAAGTCTTCGCAGGAGACATAGCGGCGGATCACCTGCATGTCCTTGTGGGAGGCGCGCGCCATGGCGTAGGCCATGAAGCGGACAGGATCGGAAAGGGCTGCGGCGGGCGGTTCGAACCAGATGATCCGCTTGGCGATCCGCGCAATTTGAGGGGTCAGGGGGATCCGTCTCACCGCTTTCGTTCCTGATTGAGCTTCTTGCCAAGAAGATGCGGCAATTGGTCAAGATCCACACTGCGAACGGCATCGACAAGCTGTTTTTTCACCGCCCAGGAGAGCCGTTTCAAATTGCCTTCTTCAAAGAAAACCAGCGCCTTCAGCGTGTTCTGAGGGTCAAACTGCGCCCCGTAAATAGCCTGGGCGCTGGCCAAAGCGAGCGGCAAATCGATGCGGCCTTCGGACAGAATTGCGGCGATATCGATATAGTCTTTCGCCTCAGCCCGTCTTTGCACGACGGCGGCTTTTGTTCCTGCGAGGTCGAGGAGCGACGCGACCTTCAAGCCGGTCACCGGCGCCTTATCTATTTCGCCCACCCGTCGCAGGCGGGGCACGCCAAAAAAGGAGATCTTCACAGCGCCGCGCCTCTGCACGGTCACGCTTAAAGTGTTGGCTTCGCTCTGTACGATCCTGGCATTTTTGAGATAGGGAACCGTTTCAAGAAGGACGCCGGGATCAAGCGGTCTTCCGCTAAAAAAATCGAAATCCAGTGACTTTCGGTGGCCAAGCCGCAAGGCAAGAGCTGTGCCCCCATAGAGGACGAACTCCGGCGGGGTGCCGCCAAGCTCGTCCCATAAGCGCCGCTGTGCGGCTGGCAGGATATCGAGCCTGGGATCGAACATGGGTGTCTTGGGGGCAAGTGTCAGCGATTGTCTTGGCGCAATGTGGCATTCAGCTCATCGATGGCGCGCCGCTGGAAGCTCAACCGTCGCCAAATAGTTTTTGTATCGTAACAGGTTCATGGCTCGATTCCAGCCTTACTCAGACACCGCCGCACTGATTTTAGCGCACCTTTGTCTGTCACCGGCTGTGGCCAACCCGATACCGAATCTGCCCCCGTTGTCGTATAATCATCGGCATGATGAAAGCTCCGGAAATCGCCATCGAGAAACTGAAAGCCCTGCCAAAAGACCGGCAGGCGTACGCCGCCGAGGTCATCGAACAGATCGCCGCCGGCGATAGCGGCGTATTTCGCATTCCCGAACATCACATAGCGGCCGTGCTTGAGGGGCTAGCCCAGGCCGAGAACGGTGAGTTTGCCACCGACGAAGAACTCGATCGTGCATTACGCCGCCCATGGGCCTAAAGGTTCGCCTTGCCCCGCCTTTGGTCCGTGATTTTACCCGGGGTGCGTGGCTTGTCTTTCCGCTTTGGAGGAGGGGGGGAGCTGTGCTTTGAGGCGAAAGCATGAGCCCGCCACGGAATTCATGCTTGGCTTTCTCAAGCATGCGGTTTAGCGCGAAGGAGCAGCCCTCGCGCTTTCAGAGCATGCTCAAGTGTGGGGATTGCTTCGTCTGTCGTTTCAGCAAATGGGATTGTTAAAATCCCAGCGAGGTCTGAAGGAAGTTCAGCTTCAAAGCCGTTTTGATTGGCAGCACGCCGCTGCTGCAAAATAATAAGGCGCTCGTGTCCTCTAAAAAGTGCCAAGCTCATGCCGATTTCGAGAAGAACGTTCTGCCTCGGCTGATATGGGCCGTCGCCCGCCAGCTTATCATCGGGCGTGCAAATGGCCACGATCGCGCCGCAGATCGACATCGTCGAAACAAGCCCCTTGGAGATATGCTCTGTAAGGCTTCCAGGCCCGACCCTCTCAACCGTAAGCCCCGCGTTTGTCAACCACGACTTGATTGGCCGGTAGGCGTCACAGCCGATGGCGTAGATAAGGAAGACTTTTGAACGATTGAGAAGGCGTCCAAGGCGCGTGAGCTCCCGCACAATGTCGTCGGCGACCCAATTGGGATAAAGAGATTTCGGGCGAATGAGGACCCTGGGGAAGCTCTTCAGATGCGCCGCCGCTTCCTCGGGCGCGTGCGTGATGCAGTAGATGGGGCAGTCGATGCTCGTATTTTGTATGGCGCTCAGAAGCTCCACGCCGACCTGCTTTCCATGCGCAACGTCGTCTTCTCTGGTGGCGTCGTATCGCGTGCTCTTGTAAAGGTCAGTGATAAGAAAATCCCATTTGCCATCAATCGCCTTTTCGATGAACTGATCCTCGTTTTTGTAAATCGTGAGTTCGACGCCTTTGCGATGCAGCGCATCTTTCAGCCGCTGGATATAATTATCCTCGGCCGGCTGATCGTCCCAGGCAAGCCCCCTGATCATTGGGTTCTCCACTTCTAAAAATGTGACGGACAGCGCTTAAGCTCGAAATATCGCCGATCCGCCCAAGGTCGCGGCGAAGCATGTGAACGTGGTCCCGCCGCGACCTCAACGTGAAACGCCACCTGACGCCGTCTCCTTCCGCCGGTCGAGAAACGCCAAGCAACACGCCGAAGTCCCGAAGTTCCGCCTTCTGCCTCGCCAGCGTCGTAGGCGCGTCACCGGCTGCAAGCACGCGCGCAATATCGCCGGGCGTTACGATATCGAGCCGGATGAGTTGCCGTGACACAGGAACCCGGTCTGATCCGTTCGCCGGTTCCGACTCATCGGCCACCTCCTTGAGTTCGATATCGAGTCTGAACTCCGCGGCCTCGCCATCGAGAGCATGCCGCATGTTTGTGAAGACGTTGCGAAAGGCCTCCGACAAAAGGTCGGGCTCAGCCAAGGCATAATGCTCTCCAAGACGCGCAGACAATTCGCTCGCCTCTCGCTTAAGCCGAGCGACCAGAGGCTGTGCATCGTGAACGCGCAGGAGCTCTCCGGCCGCATCGGCAAGAGCAGCCTCAAGGGTATGAACAACGGGGACGATGAAATGACAAAGGCTTGGAATAAGACTGTCTTCGCTGAACCCCCAGAGATCGTTTCTAATGTGCTGGAAAATCCAGTTATACTGGTCCAGCTCACGTTTCGTGAAGCTGTTGTGCTGCCGGATCTTGAGCAAAATGTCAGACAGCTCTCGAATATCATGTTCAAGCTGGCTCTTCGATAAACTCCGCTCGCCTTGGGCGTCTTGGAGCCGGATGACCCGCTTGGGCGCCCCCGCAGAAATGCGGATGTCGGTGCTTGAAAAAAGCTCCCCCGCTGCCTCGCCGATCCGCTGCAGAATGCTGACCTGATCCCAACCGCTTTCGAGGCGGCGCTGGATCAGTTTCTGTTCCGGCAGGCCGATGAGCGAAAAATTCGAGGAGTGTTGATCGTCCCGCTGCCTCACCTCGTCGAGATCGTTCTTGATGCTGTCGAGAATGATTTGAATCGGATTATGGCGAGAGGGCTGAAGGATAAGCTGCTTGTGCATGAGGCGGATCGCTTCTTCAGGCAGCTTGAGATTGTATTCGCGCAATTCCGTTCTTAAGCCATCGATGTTGGCGATTGCCGCCAATACATCCGGCAACTCGTCCGGTTCGCAGCTTTTCTGTATTCTTGAGAGGACTGTGTCGTTGATCTTAGCCTGATCCAGCATAGCCCGGCTGATGGAGGACTGAGCCGTCGCGTCCCTGAACGGCCTGTCCGTGAAAAAGGCGAGCATGCATGCAGCCCAGAGCGTTCTGGTTTCGCGCATGGTCGCTACAAAATTAAGGGGCAATCCTTCCGGGGCGAGGCCCGGCGGCGTCCACCCCTGCCCCCCAAGCACTTCCAAAATCGTCGAATGATACTCGTTTGTCGTATCCAGAAACCCAAAGAGCGACAGAGCAAATATCAAATAGGACTTCGTCCGCACTGCAAGGTCAAAGCCGGCCTTCAGGCGGGCCGCCTCTTCCGCGGCATCCTTCTTGTCCAGGCCGCGCCATTTTTCTTGAAAGGCGACCTCAAGGCCCTGACGCTCAGCGCGGCTTTCCTTAATCCGCCGCCGAAGCACGCCGATGAGACGTCCGAAGGCCCCGGATGCGCGCAGAAAGCTGACATCGGTCAGCAACAGCGCGACAATTGCATAAATAAGTGTCTTGTCATGAGCAAAGTATAAGTAGTCGATAAGAGAGTCATAGTCCTTCTCGTAAACGCATTTAAGGATCATGATGAAGATTTGAGCATCGCCGGAGCTGGCCTTAAGTTTAGAGCCCTCTACACATAAAGACGTCTCCTCGCGTGCCTTCGCCAGGCTGATCCTCTCGAAATCGTAGCCGCTCATGCGCCGGGTTGCGAAATACTTCAGGTCGTGCTCGGTCAGAAGCTGGAAGGAACTCGTCCTGCACCATTTATGGTACGCGCCGAGGAGCCGGTTTACCATCGCCTGCATCCGGCCAAGATCGTTGGTTCCAAAGTCGCGGAAGCGAAAGACGCTGTGACAGGAAAACGGTATGCCGCCGGGATTGAAGAGGGAGCCTTGCCACGTAAGTTTACGATGCGAGGAGAGCGTCCGCACGAGCGGGACGAAATGGGCGGAGCTGAGATCCATCCGGTCAAGCAGCACCAGCGCCGTGATCGAATTCGGACCTTCGCATGCGACGATGGAAATCAGGTTGCGGAGCCTTTCCGAGGTGTTCGCTGTGCCAAGAACAACGAAAATGTCCCTGCCGCTTATCCGGCGGCGGTCCTCGGCCGAGATGAAAAAGCCGGAAATCGATACGCTGTCTTGAGTTTGGGGGATATAAATGAGATCGCAGGATGCGCGCCCGCGGGCCAGGCGTTCGGCTATGAAATCGCTAAACCGCAAATTCTCCAGATCGAACGTCGATACAAAAAAGAGGGCGTTTCCGTACTTTAATGATTTTCTGGATTTTTTTCCAGATGACGTCTCCGGCGCCTCGATCTTCTAAAACACGACCCAGGCGCAGCGCAAAGCTGAACCGCCGGAATTCGCTGCCGTAGAACCCGATGGCGATGGCATTTGTGCGCTCGGCCATGCCGACAGCCTCATGCAAAGCGATAAGGGGCTCAACATGGGACAAGGCGCTGCATGGCTCTGCCATCGACGGCATGATCGACACAGGATCGACTTTGACGAGGTATGGCGGCTTGACTGCTTCGCTTATGATCTCGCTCGGCAAATCGACAATATTGTAAACGGGCAACGGCGTGTTGAGCGATTGGCTATGAAACATCCTAAAGGCGACGCGAGCTTGCGAGCGCAATTCCTTTTTCTGCGCACAGAACTCCGGGTTCGTCACGGCCACAGCCAATATCGCCGCCACCGCGCCGCCAAGCGCCTCTACGACCGACGCCAAATGGGAAACAAGCTTTCCCGTCGCGATCACATCGGTGAGAATCGACACCCGGTGATTGTGAAGATCGCGCAGATCGGCGCTTTCGACGATGTGATAGGGATAAGGGCCGAAATACCGAATATCGATCTTTTGTTTTTCAGAGGCTTCGAGCTCAGCGTGCAGCTGATCCATAATGTATTTGGAGGTGGCGGTACAGGTAACGATGGTGGTAAAGCGAGAGGAAGCCCTTATGTCTCGCGCCATTTCTGCGAGATGCTTGGCAGTTTTTTGAAAGATGTCTCGATGCTTGAAAAGCGCCCAAAGTGAAACGAAATCCCTCTGCTGGCTGCCGGACGCCATTTCGAACGCAGGGACTTGTTTCAGCTGCTTGCTCTTGCTTTTTCGAAAATAATCTTGCGCTCTTAATACGGCTCCAGGGGTTTCTTTGAAAAATTTTGTGAGACGGTACGGAAAGAGCTCGATATCAGACATTGATTCTCATCGGAAATTTCAAGTACCCCGAGGAACGAACGCGATCGAAAGAGACTATATTTATAATACCAAAGAGGAGGCGGATTTTCATCCGTAATCTGAAATAAGGCTCGGAAGCCGCTGGCCGGCTAGGATTGGAGCTCACCTCGTGCACCGACGCAGACACAGGATTTACGTCCGGCCTTTCCCGCCTACGGCGGCGACGATGGCTGCAACGGCGCGTGGACCGGCGATCATGTCAATGTGGTTGGCTGCTCGGCCGTGGCGCGATCCAGAAACCGACGGCCTTCAGTCAGCTATGCCGATGACAACGGCCAGCATGTGATTGAGGGTGACTTCAACAAGCGTGCTCGTAATAAGGCTCACAAGTACGCTATCCGTGGACTGAAGCTCGTCAGAGTGAATAACGAAGGCTGGACGGCTGTGGCCAACCCGATACCGAATTGGCCCCGTTGTGGTATAATCGCGGCATGATGAAAGCTCTGGAAATCGCCATCGAGAAACTGAAAGCCCTGCCAAAAGACCGGCAGGCGCCCGCGCTACTCCCACTCGCGAAGAATTATAGCGAATCATCATGCGCACGCGCATTCCGTGGCGCGCCTTATCGGCCGGGCATGATCAAGAAACCGACCGGCCTTCAGTCAGCGACGCCAATGACAACGGCGAGCATGGTATTCAGGGTGACGAGCTCCTGTCGCTCGACATGGCCGATCACGCGCTGAAACGATGACAATGTCACCACGCTTCCCGGCTCAGGCCAAACAAAAGCGCCGCCGATAAAGTCTAAGGCTCGACTTCTTCCAGTTGATTATGCAGGAGCTTGGCTTGCCGTTCGGCTTCACGACCGAAGTCGGATCGCTTCGTGTCCGGCGCCCAAACACGCAAGAGCCTCATGCCCTTGCGAGCTTGCAGCTTTCGAGCGCGCAGCGCGCCGGGATGAGCGATCACAGCTTGCTTTCGGCACGGCGACGGCGTGCAATAAGGCGGTGAACTGTTGCCGCGGGACGGTGAACCCTACGTGGGTTGCTCAATCAGGGCTTCGACGCCATTGCGGCGAACGACGTGGAGCAGGGCAAGGGCTGGCCCCTTAGGCTTCTTCGCTCCGCGCTCCAATTGCGAAAGGTAACCGGTTGTAATGTTGAGCAGGGACGCAAAAACAGACTGGCTCATGCGAGCCTCTTCGCGCAACGCTCGGATTTCTTCGGGACTGAGCGGCGCGGGTTTTTCAGGAGCTTTGTCTCCTAATACCCGCCTGGTGATCTTGTCGGCCATTTCATGACTGATGACACGGCCGCGAAAGTCCTGCGCCAGCTCCGCGAGAGCGGCGTCGAGGCGTGGGTTACCCTTCATTTTCTGCGTCATAGTCAACCTCCTGCAATCGGCCTTCTCTAACGGACTCGGTGAATGTGCTGTCGCTTTGGCGGATAAAGCCACTCGCGATAGCTTTCAGTTCGGCAAGCTGGTCGGGAGAAATGGTCTCCCGTTCGTTCTTGGCGAACCCGAACAGAAACACGGCGCGGCTTTTTGCTTGGTAGGCAATGAGGGTCCGGTAACCGCCGCGCTTGCCGCTGCCGTGACGGGCAAGCCTGAGCTTTATCAACCCGCTGCCAAGGTCGGCATCGACAAGTCCGGCCTCGGCTTGCCTGACCGCCCTTGCGAGAGCCTCGTCGCCAATCATTTCTTGCCGCGCAAAGCGCGCGAAGCCCCGCGTTTTAAAGACCCTCATTTGCCCCACCCGCACTGTGAATTATCGTACTATGAATTATAAAATACAAGCCTTCAAAAGTCCCTCGGGCGCGGGGTCCCGCCCTTTCGTTATTTCGCGGCCACTGAGATAGCTTTCGCTGCCTTCTCGCCATGGGCTGCTTCGACGCTGTGAGAGTTGGCGTAAAGGGCAGCAGCCCGGGAGGTCCAGGCACAAAACGCCCCTCTCGCGAAACCACGCGGCTTCCTGACTTCCAACGCGCTCGACGCCGTTGATGTGGCACTCATGGCAAAGGGGAGCCTTGTGCGAAGCTTGACGAATCAAGCTTAGTAAAATACGGAACAGGTGCTGTCCCGTGAGGATGGTAAATTCTCGCCCCAGAACCCTTTTGCTATCCCTCAAACGGCAAGAGGGTTTCCTTACCCCCGAATACGCCTTCCACAGAACCCCCAGCAATCCCGCGCGCCCTGCTGGGGGTTTTGCGCATTTAAGGTTGCAATAAATAGCGATTTAACCTTATATAAGATTGTTTCGATGCAGATGCTGGCCGCGAGCCTTTCACCCCATCGATACTTGGCTCGCGGCCTTTATCATTGGCTAATTTGGAACATGAAACACGAGCGCCATTTCGATCTCGATCAAGGATATATTGAGCCTTATCCGACTTGGATAAGGGCGCTGATTTGGCTCTCAGCTCTCCTATTTGGATTTTTGTTTTGGCCGGTCGTTATCATGACGGTCTTATGGCTGTGGTAGACGCCATACAAGCGCGGTTCCCTTTCTTTCGTCCGGAGCCATCCTTCCCGAGAAGCTTGCATGCAAAGCTGGTGGATGAGTTGAGCCGCTGCAGCCTTCGCCAATACCTTGTCTCCGGTGTTTTGCAAACCGCCATCGGCTCACCGCGCTTGAACAGCCGGTAAGTCCGGCCTCGGCTTGCAGCGCAGCTTTGCGAAGAGCGCCCGTTATCCGGCCGATGACGACGAATGACAGTTTGAAACTCGGCCTCCGCTGAAATTTTTTCTCTCGCGGCGCTTGAGAGAAAGGCCGACCGGAGTGTATCGCAACAGGTTCATGGCTCGATACCAGTGCCAACGCCGCGTCGGCGCGTCTCGCTCAGTCAGGCTCGGTTGATCTTCGGTGACTTGCTAAAGGGGTCCAGCGTAGCCGCTCCGCGGCCCGAGAGGTGCTTAAGGTTTCGCGTGACCAAGATCAATCCGTAGATCCTGGCGGTCGCAACGATGCCGGTATCGTCCATATGCTTTTCGCTGTCAGCAAGAAGCTGTCCCCAAAGATCCGCGACCTGCCGCGTCACGGGCAGGATCCGCTCGCCAAAAGCGTTGAAGGTATCGCCAACGCGTTCCTCAATTTGATGTGCAATGTCGGACTTCTTGGCCGCGAGCCTGACGATACCCTTGCGAACTTCCTTAACCGTGAGTGCGCTGATCGCAAGATCAGCGTCATCAACGTTGTTCAGCCAAGCAGCGACGTTCGCGTGCGGTTTGGTCTTGCCGATTTCGCGAAACACGTTCGTGTCGAGAAGAAACTTCATGTCTCATCCAAGACCTCATCCAATGCCTCGAGACCCGCGCCCGCGATCGCGCGCTTCACCGTCTTGGAGGGATAAGGTCGGCCCGCCTTCGGATGCGCTTCCGCGTAGGCCTTGGCCGTGGCTATGGCCTCCGGTCTGAGCGAGGGGTAATCTTCGCAAATCTGCTCGGCCGTCATGCCGCCGCCGAGGAGCGATGCGACGCGGTGCACTTCGATATCCGTACCTTTAAGAATGGCCTCCCCGTCTCTCCGGAACTCGACTTTCTCCGCAAGGCCCGCCAGTTCCTGAGTGCGTTTCTGTACCTCGGCCTTCAGGTCATCGATGGCGACACTAAGCCTGCCAAAACGGACCTCATGCGTCCGTTCGATGGGAACGCGTTTTAGTGCGCGATAAAATTCATTCCGCGCCTTCGGGGTAAGCTCGTTACGAAGCGTACGGATGGCGAAGAGGTAGATGACATCCGCCCACTCGACCGCACGCACTGCGCTACCCCCCGCCTTTCTCACAAGCTTGGCCCGGACAGGTCCCTCATCGAGGGCCTTTTTGATCGCCTTTACTGGCTCTCGAAGCACGAAAGCCACCTCGGCCGCGGTAAACGCAACGGCTTCACCCATCGTATGTCTCCTAATTCAACCCCATTATTTGGGTCGAGTTAGAACTTCGTCAAGTCGGAGTTTAAGGCGCCTGCCCGGTCTCGCCTGCGTCTTTTTGGCGGTGTAAAATAAGATGGAGGCTAACGGAGTGACAACGTCAGCTCTAACTTCGTGACGTTTTGTGTGAGATTCGCAACAGGCTTGGTAGGTACCTGCACTTTCAACAACTTTTTAGACTTGCCGCAACCCACACCTGACTTGCGTTGTGGTGTTGCATCGGTTTCTAAGATAGTTGAATTTAGAAAGCATTTAACTTAATAATTTTTGGAGTAAGACTTTGTGCGGAATAGCTGGTATTTTTGCGTATCGGCAGGCTGCGGCTTCCGTCGATCCCCGAGAGCTTGAGCGAACATGCGATCATATGCGCCTGCGTGGCCCCGATGGCTTCGGCCTTTGGCTTTCTCCCGATAGGCGTTTGGGTCTTGGCCACAGACGTCTTTCCATCATCGACTTGTCCGATACGGGCGCCCAGCCAATGGTTAGCGCTTGCAACCGGTTTGCGGTGACCTTCAACGGTGAAATCTATAACTACCGCGCCTTGCGACAAAGACTTGAGGCGCAGGGGCGGAAATTCTTCTCAACCAGCGATACTGAGGTTCTCCTCCATCTCTACGCCGAAAAAGGTCCAGAGATGGTGAGAGAGTTGCGAGGCATGTTCGCCTTTGCGCTTTGGGACCGTGAAGAACGGAGGATTTTTCTCGCGCGCGATCCTTATGGGATCAAGCCCCTCTACTACGCTGATGACGGCCAGACGATCCGCTTCGCATCGCAGGTCAAAGCGCTCCTCGCCGGCGGCGCGGTCAGCAGAAATCCGGATTGCGCCGGCATCGCCGGCTTCTATCTCTTTGGAGCGGTGCCTGAACCCTTTACCGTCTTTGGCGGGATAAAGGCGCTTCCTGCAGGGGCCTTCGTTCTGGTTGATGAAAAAGAAGGTCCTAGAGAGCCCTCGCGCTACTTCAGCATCGCTGAGGCTTATTGTTCCGCCGAAGATGCGGCGGAAGGCGGCGTGGCCGACGCCGAGGCTGTGCATGCCGCGCTTCTGGACAGTGTGCGCCATCATCTCGTGGCCGACGTCCCCGTAGGGGCCTTCCTATCCGCGGGCATCGATTCCGGCTCTCTTGTCGGTCTGATGCGTGATGCTGGCCAAGCCGAGATAAAGACCGTTACGCTTGGATTTGCCGAGTTTGAGGGCTCAGCCAATGACGAGACGCCGCTTGCGGGAGAAGTCGCGAGGCTTTATGGCACGAACCACACCAGGCGGCTCGTGACGCGGCAAGAATTTGAAGAGGATTTTCCGAAAATCCTAGCGGCCATGGATCAGCCTTCAATCAACGGGGTCAATACTTGGTTCGTGAGCAAGGCCGCGCATGAGCTTGGTCTTAAGGTCGCGATTTCGGGCTGCGGCGGCGATGAACTTTTTGGAGGTTACCCGTCCTTTCATCAAGTGCCGCGCCTCTTCTCCCGCATGCGTTGGTCTGCGCATGTGCCGCTTCCCGCGCGCACCTTCCGCATGGCGGCAAGCGCTTTGATCAGGACAAGGCCAATCATTGGCCAAACAAGCATCAGCCAGAAATGGGCGGGGATCATGGAGTTTGGCGGCTCCATTGAAGGCGCTTATTTTCTGCGCCGAGGCTTGTTCATGCCCTGGGAGCTTCCTGACATCATGGGCAAAGAGATGGCGGCGGAGGGATTGATGCGGCTGGCCCCCCTGACCGGGCTTTCTGAAGCTTTAGAGCCTCGCCCGCGCTCGAATTTTGCAAAGCTGGCAAGTCTGGAATCCGCCATTTACATGCGAAATCAACTGCTGCGCGACACAGACTGGGCGAGTATGGCTCACAGTTTGGAAGTCCGTGTCCCTCTCTGCGATAGCGTACTGTTGCAAGCCTGCGCACCGCATGTCCTCGCCTATTCGCGGAGGCTTGGGTCTTGCAAGTCCCTCCTGGCCTCAAGCTCGAAAGTTGCGCTGCCACAAGGGGTCACCGCCCGCGCGAAAACGGGCTTCTCAACGCCAATAGGCCACTGGATGAAGGCGTTGATCGCCAATATGACAGACCCGGCCCATGACTATGGTGATGACCGTCGCGGCGCGGCTCGTCAACGACTCATGAGTGAAGCACGCCGCAGAGAGGCTTCACAGGGCCAGATCAATAATCTAGGTTTCAATGCTGGGCGAAGCTCCAAATTCTTGGCGGGACTTGTCGCACAATCTGCCCAAACGCTCAGCCCTGCGAAAGGATACGCAAGGCGCCAATGATCGGGACGACGGCTTTTCGCCTCCGCGCGTGATTTCGCGCCACGCGACCGGGGCATCGCCCTCCCCTTCGATCCACTCCCTGATTTATGGCCGGCTCGCTCATGGCGCCGGCCGCAAAGGAGGAACCATGATCCCCTTTGCAACGCTGCTCCGTCTTGAGTACGAAAGGTCAGCGAGTTGTTATCGCAATGCCACAGTTGGTTCTGCAACCCGCTCCAGGCGAAGCCCAGCAAACCAGGCCTCGCCAGATATCAGCTCTTCGGAAGCCATGCGCGAATCGTGAAAGAGACGCAGCGTTTGACCGCGGCAGTCCTCGGTTTCAGGAACCTCCGCTTCCAAGGAAAAGACGCGCCACTCCTCCGCCTGCCCCAGGATCATCCCGGTCTCTCCGAGAACGCCGTGCGATCCACCCAGGCAACGAATCTGCCAGCGAAGACCGCGCTTTGCAGTGATCGAGCCGCGAAATTTGCCTTCCAGCCGATACTTTCCAGGAACGAGGCGAAGGACTTGGCTTACCTCGGGGAATTGGGCTCGCCCGCCCCCGAACCTGACATGAAGAGCTCGTCCAGTATGATCGTCAAGCGGCAGTATTTCGGAAATCGCGTTGATCCCTCGCGCGATTTGCCAGTCGAAGACGAGCCCCGTCGGGTCTCGTTCGAAATTCGGATTTGTGATAAGGCCGGGAGCGTCGCGTTCTTCCTTGGGAAGAAACTGAAGCCAGGCCTTGTAAGCAGCTTCGACGGAATTCCCATTGATCAAGAAGGTCAAATACGGGGCAAGTTCCTTGTTGGTCGGAGGCGCGCCCCGTTCCTGGAGCGCGATCATCAGTTCGAGTGGAGTATTCGGGTCTTTGACATAGACAGGAAGCGCATCCAGGAAGGCTTTTCGCCAAGGAGGCGATTTCGCCAGCTCTTGAAGGAGCAAGCGAGCGCCCATCAGGGTCCTCGGCGATCGGCGCCATATAGCTGAAAACGGACTCTGTTAGTTCCTCATTTGTCCGCAGCAACAGATTGGCATGATCGAGGGCCGCTTCGTAATCCTTATGATAAGTGCGATCGTTGAGAAGCCACAACAGCGCAGCGGTGTGCCGGCGAGACCGTTTAATCGCCTCCCGCATCAACTTGCGTGTGTCGCTGGCATTGCCCGCCGTTTCAGCGAGCAGACGGTATGGCTCCGGATTGAGGGGATCATTTGTGATCGCTCTGATCGCAAGGCGACGAACTTCCTTGCGAAGGCGGTCTCGCTCCTCGTCCAGTTCCCGGGAAGCGCCGGCCCCGGGCGCGTAACCGATGGCGTTGTCCGCCGGGAGAGCGCTTTCTTGTGGTGGATTTTGTTCCGCAGTCGCCGCCAAAAGCTGGGCGTGGACCTTCTCCGCCTTCGCAATGAGCGCCACCGGGTTATTGGGGTTCAATGCGAGGGCCGTGTCCAGGTGGGATGGCGCCAGCGCATAGGGAAGGCTCTTCGTAAGGACAAGCCAAGACAAGACCAAGCCGAGCCCTGCAAACACAGCGACTCGGCGAGAATGGGCGCGAAGGGAAGAAAGGAGCCCTTCAATCTTTCCCAAGACGACCTTTCCTAAAACGACGCGCTTGGGCGCCTTGCGCCGTCGATGCTTTTTCATAGGCGGCCTGTCAACACAAAAAGGATGCGGCTCCAAATGCCGTCGCGCTTGATCAATTTGACGCTACGCTCCGCCTCGCGCTGCGTTCTGCCCACGGTTATTGCATCATTGAACAAAGGAGGGATGAGCACAGGTTTGGATCCGCGGATAGGCCCGCTCACTGCGCGAGACGACGCATCGTAGACCGCTCGGCGTTCCTTGGTCTTGATCCCTTCCCAGGCTCCTGTCACACGCTCGGCATAGAGGCGCCTGTCAAAGTAATCGGTCGCCGAACCACCGCCGGAAACGACATCAGGGTGCAGCCACCTCATGATAAGCGCCATATGCCGCCTTAGATTGGCATCTGAGGTTTCGCGACTTCCCCCGAGGACCCGGTAATGATCAGCACCCTGGCTGAGTAACACTTGCTCGATAAAAAACCCTGCCGCCTTTCTGAGCGTTGCCTCCGATCGGCCGGTGAGAGCGGTCGCCTCGCGCAGCGCCTCATCTTCTCCCGCTGCGACTTCAAGGAGAAAGGTAACGCCCTTTGGCAACGGAGACCGGCTCGCGCGGCGCGTGACAGGCGGACAGTTCAGCATGCCCAGCGCGGTGGCGAGAGCTTCCGGGCTTCGCATTGTCAGTTCGGGAGCTGCTTGCCGAGCCGTTTGGCTTCGGCGGCTTCAACAGAGCCACCGTAAGAATAGGAATAGGCCTCCCCTCCATAGCCATAGCCATATCCGTACCCATACCCGTATCCATAGCCATAGGTGTAGCCGACAGATTTGGGATCGAACTTCGCAAGAACCGAACCAATAACCGTAACGCGAGAGATCTGCAGGCGGCGAAGGGCCGTCCTGATGATGCCCTTCCTTTTTTCTCCAGCCCCAACAATGAAAATTGTGGCCGCCGAGGCCCCGGCAAGCAACGCGGCGTCGGCGATGCCCAGCAGCGGCGGCGCGTCCAGCACAATGAGGTTGAACACTTCAGACCCAAGCGAGATGAGAGAGTAAATCCGGGTTCCGCTCAAGAGGTCGGCGGCGTTCGGCGGCAGGGGACCCGACGCCATAAACATAAGATTGGGGTGATCGGTCTTCTGAATAACTTCGGGTGGCAGCGACGATCCGGTCAGGTAGTTGCTGAGACCGACCCCATTGCTCAACTGAAGCTTGGTATGAAGCGATGGCTTACGCAGGTCCGCATCCACGAGAAGCACTTTGAGGCCCATTTGTGCAAAATAGCGTGCCGTCGCAATCGCCGTCGTGGATTTACCCTCGCCGGGGCCGGAACTTGTTATGGTGATGGACTGCGGCAATCCGGAGCCGGTTGAGAACTGCAAGGCGGTTGCAAGAGAGCGGTAAGCCTCCGCTAGCGAGGAATGGGGGTCTTTCAGAATGTCCTGGACCGGCCCTGCTTCAACGAGTGGAATAACGCCAAGCGTTGCCAGTCCGGTCAGTTGTTCAACTTCCTCGGGAGCGCGTACGCGATCATCGAGCATCTCAAGCAAGAGCGCAAAGCCTACTCCAGCCCCGAAACCGAAGGCCAAGCGCCAGCATCAGGGCCCGAGACACTTTGGGCTCCGAGGGAGCACCTGGCAGCGTCGCCCGGTCGACAATAAAAATGTTGTTCGTACCGACGCCGCCTGCGATGCCAACCTCCTTGTAGCGCTGAAGCAGATTATTATAGAGGCCGCGGTTGGTTTCGACTTCCCGCTTGAGAATATTATACTGAATGTTTTTCTTCTGAAGATCGAGCACTTCGTCCTCGCAGTGATTCAGTCCTCGCTTTCATCTCAGTTTCCTGAGCGAGCGACAATTCGTAAGCTCCCTTAAGCGAGTTCTTGATCGTTGTGACTTCCGAAGCCAGTTGACGATCGATCTCCTTCATTTTGGCTGATATTTGAACCATGGCCGGATAGCCTGGCTTGTAGTTCTGAAGCTTTTCCTGGTACTCGGTTTCGAGCGTCTTGCGCTGACCGCGGAGCGTCTCAATCACGCCATTGGACAGAAACTGCGGTAAATTGATTGCCGTCGCGGGTTCTATCTGCCGCCAGAGCTGCTCATTCTTCATGCGTTCAGCGATCAACTGCCCGACCGCGGCATTTGCTGTGGCGAGATTGCTTTCAGAGATCGAGGTTTTGTCGGTAACCTCGACCATTCTCTCCTGTTCTGCGAAATCCAGGAGCGCCTTTTCAAACTCTTCCAGTCTGATTTTGAGTTGCTGGACCTGATCTTCGAGAAAGGTTTTGGCGTAGGAGTTGGCGTCGAATCTCTTATCGAGATTAGACGCGATGTAGGCCTCGGCATAGCCATTGGCAACTTGCTGAGCGCGCGCCGGGCTCGGGTCGATGTAGCTCACATCCACAAGTCTTGAACCAGGCACTGGCGTGACCGTCATATTTGCATGAACAATGCCGGCAGCCCAACCGTCGCGCGCTGCAGGCGAGGGAAGCTCCTTCTTCGAAGAAGACAACGCTCCCATCAGAACCCCGAGCGCCGAAACATCCCTCGGCTTGAAAAAGGTCTCGTCATCGTAAAGATGTAACGCCGACACAACGCGCTCGGCCATGCTCTGGCTTTTCAAGAGCTCATATTGCGTTCTCAAAAAGTCCGAGCTGCCAGCCTCGGTCTGCGAAGTCATGCCCTGTTCAACGATTTTTGCGGGCTCACGCTCGATCTGGATTCTGACCGTTGCCGAGTAAAGCGGCGTTTGAAGCAGAACCCGGACACCTCCCAGAACGAAAAACGCAAGCGCAATGCCGAGGATAAGCCAGCGGCGCTTGAGGACCATATAGAGATATTGCCGAAGCGTAACCGCGAGATCGTTCCCTTCGGCGAGGGAAGCGGATCCGAGACCGAGGGGCGCATAAGGATCGCGCCCGTTCTGTCCAACTGCGGTTGTTTCGGCCTTGATGAGAGCTCGCCCATCATCACGACTCTCAACGCCATCATTTTCGAAAGCACTCTTCATGTCATACTATCGCTGTTGTACCGCGGCCCCAAAAAGCGTCGCAGTTTTCACAGGTAAGGTGCAAGCATGGCGAGAGGAAGAAGCTTTGAGGTCCAACTCAACGCATCCTTGATATCCGATGTCGGAGCAATAAGGACGTCACCGGCCTCCAATTGGGGATCCTCGGCTGTTCCATCGCGTATAGCCGCAACATCAAATTTTCCGGCCAGCCGCTTGCCATCGACCTTTCGGAAGAGAAGCACCTCTTTGGAGGCGCTGTCGGAAAAACCTCCAGCCTCCGCCACTCCCTGCAACAGCGACTTCCCGCCCTCGACTTGATAGATGCCCGGCTTTGTAAAAGCGCCTTCCATGGTGATGCGCTGACTGAAATGGTCTTTCACAAAAACCGAAATCTGTGGGTTCTGCAGATACTTGGTTCCGAGATTCTTCTTCAGCTCCAGTTCAAGCTCCCGAGCGCTCTTGCCTGCAACTTCGAGTTCTCCAATGAGAGGAAAGTTGATAGTCCCCACTTCCGAGACCTGGATGTCCTTCGTGAGTTCTGGCGCCTGGAAGACGGTCACCTCGAGTAGTGTCGCGTGGACCGATCTTGTAGGATTTGCTGGTTGGATCCGATAGGGACGCCACTGACAGAGCAACCTTGCGCACCGCGTCCTGATCACGCGCGGCATCCGGCTGGGAGGCAGCTTCCTTCGACGGCTGAGCAGCCGGCTGGACTGAAAGCACCCGCGGTGGAAGCTTATCAACGGCCGTCTCGCTAACCGAAGAGGCGGCGCATGCGCTGACCAAAACTGCCGTGAGAGCGGGAAGTAGAACCTTGATAACTGCCGACATCTCGATGCAACTCCTTTTTCGCCTCACCGCATGGTTCCGGCAAACGCTCAGGTAAAATGTTCATCAATACGCCGCTGGGCCTTGTGACCACCAGATGCTGCGCTTCCTCGGCTCCCACGAGCCGCTCGGCTTCGAGTCGCCCTTCTAAAAGATCAGGAGGGCGTGACGACATGTTGTGCGCATCCGTCGCCAGAATATGGACCAGCCCTTCACTGAGCATACGCTCAGCCCAATAGCGCGGGCGCCGACCGAACCGCCCGCATAAGGAACCAGATGTGATCTGCATCCAGACGCCGCGGGCGACGAGCCGTTTCATCACGTCGTATTTGCTCTCGATCCAGGAGAGCCGTTCGGGATGCGTGAGAATGGGCACATAGCCCCCAAGGCAGATGTCAAAAAAAAGGTCTTCAAGGCGCGCTGGCGCAACATGGTGCGGTGGCTCGACCAGCACATAAGACGAGTCCGCGAGCGTCAGAAGGCGGCCGTCCTTCAGCCCCGCGACGAAATCCGGCACGATGTGGTTGTCCGCCCCCGTCGCCAATCTGAGCGCAATTCCGGCTTCATCGAGGCGCTGCTGCAGGCCAGCAATGGCCCGCCTGATGGCAGGTCCATTATTCTGGTAAACACCTGGCAGGATATGGGGGGTACAGGCGACGCACTCGACGCCCTGTTCCACGTAAGCGCGCGCCATTGCCAGGCTTGTCTCCAGATCCGCTGCCCCATCGTCGACAGCTGGCAATACGTGGCTATGAAGATCGAACATCGCGTTTCCGAAATGATGACATGTCCCCGATGCATAGGAGTGGCCATTCAAGCCATTTTTCGAAACGCGAAACTTTTCGACTTCAAAATGAATGAGAAAGCCAATCCAACATCATGCCCATCGAGATGTGCTTTCCATTAAACCACCGCTCGGGTCCGAACAAGTACACACATCCACAAAAAAGAACTTTTTCCCCAGGGATGGTAATTGCGTATCAGTATCATCTTCGGTAAGAGCACAAATGCCATGGATATAGAAATGTATACACAGAGAAGATCGAGGCCTATGCTCTCACTCAACCTAAGATAGTGCTTTTTACTACTTAAGGTAGAGTACCGTTAACTATTGTGGGCGGGGATCATGCTGTTTGGGTTATGCTGTGCCGTTGTGCTGCTCGCGCTTGTGACAGGTGGCGGCACGAGTAGCGGCTTCTATGGCGATGTCGCCGTTCAGTTTCTGTCCATACCCTTATTGATAACCGCGTTATGGCCAGCGTTCGGTGTCGAGGGTGATCAGAAAAAGAAGGCGCGTGTTGCGCTTGCCGTCTGTTCCATCTGCGCCCTTGTCGTGTTCATGCAGGTTTGTCCGCTCCCTTTTGATGTCTGGGCGGGCCGAAATGCGCTGCTTCCAGGCGGTGACGAGACCCGCTTCGGGGCCTATCACCCGGGCTGGAGTCCCCTTTCCATCACGCCCCAGGCGACCTGGGCGGCTGCTGTATCTTTGCTCGTTCCGCTTTCAGTTTTTGCTTCAGTGATGCAACTCGACTTGACGCGGCGCATGCAGCTCTGCTGGCTCTTGCTCGGAATCGGCGCACTCTCCCTGGCGCTCGGCTTCCTGCAGGTTGCCCAGGGCCCTGATAGCCCCCTGCGATTTTACGACGAAACGCGACGGAGGCCGTCGGCTTCTTCGGCAACCGCAATCATTTTGCGGCCTTTCTGAACGTCACGCTCATCCTCTCGGCTCTTTGGGTGATGCGAACCATGGACGCCTTCTGGGACAGACGGGCTCTGAATACATTCTCTATCGTGTGGTTTGCAGCGGCCGGCGCCTTTCTCGTGGCCATCGTGGCGGGGCAGATGCTCGCGCGCTCCCGCGCCGGGGCGATCCTCGCTATCGCGGCGCTCGCAGCCCTCTCGCTGATGATTCTCACGAGCGGTCGATCTCAAGGCAGACCCGAGCGGCTTCAACGAAAAACCAGTGCACGGCGGCTGCCTTTAGCGGTGGCCGTGTTTGCCGCCGTCTTTGCCTTGCAGGTTGGCATGGGCCGAATTGCTGAGCGCTTCGAAACCGATGTGGCCGACGACGCCCGCATCCCCCTGAATGTGACCACATTTGAGACCGCCTTCAAAGCCCTGCCTTTCGGAACGGGCCTTGGTTCGTTCGTTCCCGTTTATGCCACAGTTGAAAAAAGCCAGGACGCCATTTCTTCCTTCGCTAATCGGGCCCATGACGATCTCGCGGAGTTCTTGCTTGAAACCGGGCTTATCGGAGCCGGTCTTGTCGTTTTCTTTCTTGTATGGCTTGTCCGGCGATTTGATGCAGTCCGGCGTCCGCCAAAGTCCGATGAGGACCCGAGACAGTCCCTGCTCCTGCGCGCATCGATGCTGATCGTCATCCTATTGTTGGCCCATTCACTCGTCGACTACCCTTTAAGGACCACGGCATTAAGCGCTGTCTTCGCGATTTTCTGCGGTTTTCTCGCGGCGCCAGCTTACGCCCCTTTGCGTGACGAACCCAAGCCGAGGCGGCGAAGGGCCGCAGCCGAGCCGCCCAAAGCAGTTCCCCAAACCGCCGACGAGCCGAGTGCGGACATCCAATGGCCGATAAGCTGGCAAAATAACGGAGAGCAGACTTAACCAAGATCAATGAGCCCATGAACACGGAACCCCGTACTCCTCGGCGGTCGCCAAAACCTGGAGATGTATTTCATGTTAATTCTATCTATAGTTGCAGATCTTTCCCCTACTCAAGCAGCAACGTGCTTTTAAAGCCACAATCTCACCGAACCGATGGTTGAAACATCTTAATGAGCATTGCTTTCTTCGTTATCCAGGAATAAGAGATTTCTGGATTTTGATAAGATTTTAGGAGAGCACATTCATGCGTCGTCTTGTTTTGCTGGCTCTGGATCTCAGTCTTGTCGTCTTTGCGACCTTATTTTCTTTGGTCCTGCGGGAAAATTTCGATGTCAGCGCCGGCCGCTTTCTCGATTTTTTGCCCTACTTGATCGCGACATTGGCGTCGGCTGCAGTTGTTTCTCTTGGGTTTGGTCTTAACCGAACCATGTGGAGATATGCCAGCCGGCCAGATTACTTGCGTGTTACTGCGGCAAGTGCAGCCGTTGTCGTCGGCGCCGTTATGCTGACATTCGCCTATAACCGCCTCGATGGCGTGGCTCGCTCTTTGCCAATTTTGCAGCTCCTCGCCTGTCAGTCGTTTCTCATCGGCGCTCGCATTCTGCACAAAATAACCCACGATGCCCGCCAGCATCGGAAGGCATCAGCTGCCTTCCTGCAACTGGTCGACAAAGAGCCCGAAGCAACGATTCTGATCGTCGGGATTTCGAAGCTGACCGAAGCCTACTTGCAGGCGATTGCCGAGCTTGCCCCAGGCCGCATCAAGATTGCAGGGCTTGTGGGTCAGGCGGATCGTCATGTCGGGCGGCTTGTTGCAACCCACCCTGTTCTAGGTGTGCCTGAGAACATGGATGCCATCCTCGATGGCCTTGAGGTTCATGGGGTTGCAATCGATCGCATTGTCGTTGTCCCGCCATTTAGGTCTTTGACACCGGCGGAACGCGAGGTGCTTCTGCGGGTTGAGTACTCCCGAAATATCGCACTGCAGTTTCTTGACGAGGATCTGGGCTTTGATGATACCAATCGAGGCTCTGGCAAAAAGGCAGCGGCAGCAAAACCTCAGTTCGACCGATCCGCTGCGCTGAGCTTTGAGATCGCGCCCGAGGAACTGGACATGATCGCCAAGCGCCGCTACTGGGTCGCCAAAAGGGCGTTCGACAGTCTTGCCGCACTGGTCCTCCTCCTCGTCTGCTCTCCCCTTATGGCCATCGCCGCGGTGCTCGTGGCGTTCAGCATCGGCTTTCCCGTCTTGTTCTGGCAGCAGAGACCAGGCCTCGGCGGCCGGCCCTTCCGGCTTTATAAATTCCGGACCATGCGGGCGGCGCAGGCCGCCGATGGGCGCAGTCTCTCCGATAAAGAACGCGTCTCGCGAATTGGCAATCTCATGCGCCGCTTGCGCGTCGACGAGTTGCCGCAGCTCTTCAACATCGCCCGCGGGGATATGTGCTTTATCGGCCCTCGGCCTCTCCTGGCGAGAGAACAACCCGATGCCTACCGCGCACGGCTCCTCGTTCGCCCTGGGCTCACTGGCTGGGCTCAGGTTGTGGGCGGCCGGGATATTTCCCCGGAGGACAAAGCGGCTCTGGATGTCTGGTATGTGCGCAATGCAAGCCTCGCTCTCGACATTGAAATCGTGGCGCGCACAGTTCCCATGGTGCTCCTTGGAGAGCGTATTTCAAGGCCTCTCATTGAGCAGACCTGGCGCGATTTGAGCGACGGCGGCATCCTGAAAGGGGATCTTGCCTATAAAGTTGAAAATAGCTTGCAAATGAATTCCTCTCTTGCTTAAACAGCCTTGATTTAGTCAAACTTAGTAGTCATCGTCCGGCATCAAGTATAGTATCGCGTTTAGTTTCGTATTCGAACACAGTCGGCCAGCTTTGACATTAATCAAGATTTGGGTGAGCGTTTCACCCAAAGTGCGGTAGCATGGCGTAACCTTGACAAAACGGTACAAGATCCGTTGAGAAAATGCGGCGGCAGGATCTGTTGCTGCCTCGCCTCGGCAAAAATAGCAAAAGGGTTGGTCCATATGATTTCGAGCAAGACGATTTTGATCACGGGTGGAGCGGGCTTCCTGGGCTCTCATCTCTGCGACCGGCTGCTGGCTGATGGGCATGAGGTTATCTGCGTCGACAATTTCTTCACCGGAACAAAACGGAATATCGAGCATCTGATCGGCCTTCCCCGCTTCGAGTTCTTGAGGCACGACGTCACCTTCCCGCTCTATATGGAGGTGGACGAGATTTACAATCTCGCCTGCCCGGCTTCGCCCATCCACTATCAGCACGACCCCGTCCAGACCACCAAGACGAGCGTGCACGGCGCGATCAACATGCTCGGTCTCGCCAAGCGCCTCAAGTGCCGCATCTTCCAGGCGTCCACCTCGGAGGTCTACGGGGATCCTTCGGTGCACCCGCAAACGGAAGACTATTGGGGGAACGTGAACCCCATCGGACCCAGGTCTTGCTATGATGAGGGCAAGCGCTGTGCGGAGACCTTGTTCTTCGACTACCACCGGCAGCATGGTCTCGACATCAAGGTGGCTCGTATTTTCAATACCTACGGGCCGCGCATGCATCCCAATGATGGACGCGTGGTCTCGAACTTCATTGTGCAAGCCTTGAAGGGGGAAGCGATCACCATCTATGGAGACGGCAGTCAGACCCGGTCGTTCTGCTATGTCGATGATCTGATCGAAGGCTTCGTCAGAATGATGAACAGTCCGGCCTCGGTCATAGGACCCGTCAACCTTGGCAATCCTGGCGAGTTCACCATTCGCGAGCTCGCCGAACTCGTCATCGAGATGACGGGGTCGAAATCGAGGCTCGTGTTCCATCCTCTTCCGGCTGATGATCCAAAGCAGCGGCAACCGAGCATTGCGCGTGCAAAAGAGCAGTTGAACTGGCAGCCGGCCATTCCGCTTCGTGAGGGCTTGCGGCATACGATAGCCTATTTCGACCGGCTGTTGTCGGAGGGGTCGCAGGAGCGGCCGGCAGCCGATCTGAAGGCTGTAGCTTAAGCGGGCTTCCCTGCCGGCGCCTGCGGGCGCTTCCTGGGGTCTCCCGTTTGGCCGGCAGGTGCTGCTGAGGGGTTGGGCCATCTCCCCCGTCGGCGTTATCGGGCGGGGTTCCATTTCTCCTGTTTTACGGTGGAAACACTGGCTGAGCGGAACACAGTCTTTCCTCAGTCTGTTTTCGTGTCAGAAAAAGCAAAGTTTTAGATCATTCAATGAAAACCGTGAATTTTCTCCCGCGGTTCTGGTGACCGGCGGCGCTGGTTACATCGGTTCGCATGCCTGCAAGGCGCTTGCCAATGCCGGCTATCTGCCCGTGACCTATGATAGTCTCATCTATGGTCACGACTGGGCCGTGAAGTGGGGGCCGCTCGAGCTCGGCGATATTCTCAATCGCGCCCGTCTCGATGAGGTCATTGCGGCATACAAGCCAACGGCCATCATGCATTTTGCAGCCTTCGCCTATGTCGGCGAATCCGTCGCTGACCCCGGCAAATATTATCGTAATAATGTCGCAGGCTCTCTCACCCTCCTCGAGGCGGCGCGCGACCACGGCATCGAGCATTTTGTGTTCTCAAGCACTTGCGCCACTTATGGCATTCCGTCACAGCTACCGATCACCGAGGACACGCCGCAGAACCCCATCAACCCGTATGGCGCCTCAAAACTGATGGTGGAGCGGATGCTCGCCGATTTTGATGCGGCCCATGGGTTGAGATCCATTTCGCTGCGCTATTTCAATGCAGCGGGGGCCGATCCCGATAACCAGATCGGAGAGGATCACAATCCCGAGACCCACCTCATTCCCCTTGTCCTTGACGCCGCTTCGGGCCCCGCAAAGCCATCACTGTTTTTGGCACGGATTACGACACGCCGGATGGCACCTGCATCCGCGACTATATTCATGTCAGTGATTTCGCCGATGCGCATGTGAAAGCCTTGCAGGCGCTGGCGGAGGGCGCTCCCTCGGGCGCCTATAATCTCGGGGTTGGGCGAGGGTTCTCGGTCCGGGAGGTTATCGCGACCGCCGAGCGGGTGACCGGCCTTTCTGTACCGACCGTTTTTGGCGAAAGGCGCGCAGGCGACCCCGCCCAGCTCGTCAGCGATGCAAAGAGGGCGCGCGATAAGCTCGGCTGGCAACCTCAAATTACACAGCTTGACGAAATCTTGCGCACGGCTTGGGATTGGCATCGGCGAGCGGCCGGCGCCCGGATAGCTGCAGAATAAGGTTCCTACGCCTTCATGTGCGGCATCAACGGCATCTACGCCTATCATTATGCGGCCAACCCGGTCGATCGAGATGAGCTGGTCCGCTCGCGCGATAATATGGCAAGGCGCGGCCCGGACGGTTTTGGCGCGTGGCATTCTGAGGATGGTCGAGTTGGCCTTGGTCATCGACGCCTCTCCATTATCGATCTCTCAGAGGCTGGCGGTCAGCCCATGCTAAGTGCGGATGGGCAACTGGCCGTCACTTTCAATGGTGAGATTTACAATTACCACGCGCTGAGGCAGGGTCTGGAAGCAAAAGGGCGCGTGTTCAAGAGCCACTCAGACACAGAAGTCTTGCTGCACCTTTATGCCGAAAAAGGCGCTGAAATGGTGCAGGATTTGCGGGGCATGTTTGCCTTCGCCATTTGGGATTACACGCGCCACACACTCTTCCTGGCGCGCGATCCTTACGGCATCAAGCCCCTCTATTACGCTGACGATGGCTGGACCTTTCGCTTCACGAGCCAAGTCAAGGCCCTTGTTGCGGGCAAAGGCGTCTCAACGGACAAGGATCCGGCCGGCCTCGTGGGCTTTTACTTGTTTGGGAATGTGCCCGAACCGTTCACTCTTTACAGAGACATTCGCGCCCTTCCAGCGGGAACAACGCTGTTCGTTGACCGAACCGGCTCACATGAGCCCCGCCGCTATCATTCCCTGGCCCAAGTTTATTATGAGGCAGACGCAGCGGCGCGAAGATGGAATGAGGCTCCTCCTGACGAAGTCAGAGCTTCAGTTCGCGAAGCTCTTCTCGACAGCGTACGCCATCATCTCGTTTCAGATGTTCCGGTCGGTGCGTTTTTATCCGGCGGCATCGATTCAAGTTCGCTCGTTTGCTTAATGCGTGCGGCGGGGCAGAACGACATTCAAACGGTAACCCTCGCCTTTCGAGAGTTTGAGGGGCAAACCGAGGACGAGGCGTCGCTCGCCGCCGAGGTCGCTAAAGTTTACGAGACACGGCATACGACGCGGCTTGTGAGCGAAAGCGAGTTCTTTGCGGATCTGCCTCGCATCATGGAAGCGATGGACCAACCCTCCATCGACGGCATCAACTCCTGGTTTGTCTCGAAGGCCGCCAGCGAGCTGGGCCTGAAAGTGGCAGTTTCGGGGTTGGGCGGCGATGAATTGTTTGGCGGCTACCCGTCATTCCGCGATATTCCTCGCTCAGTCCGCACCTTCGGGATGCTCGGCCGCATACCGGCCCTGGGCAGAGCCGCTCGCCCCATCGGGCGTCAGATCGCCCATCTTTCTGGCCGAAGCCCGAAAATGGCCAGCCTTGTCGAGTTCGGCGGCACCTATGCTGGAGCTTATCTCCTGCGCCGGGGCTTGTTTTTGCCATGGGAACTCGAGCGAGTGCTGGGCCGCGAAATTTCCGACCTGGGTCTTTCCCGCTTAAAACTTCGCTCGCTGATCAGTTCAGAGTTGGAGCCGCAGCCAGAGACAGCCTTTGCGCGAGTTTCGGTTCTTGAATTGGCATTCTATATGCGCAACCAGCTCTTGCGCGACACAGACTGGGCCAGTATGGCGCATGGCCTTGAGGTCCGTGTACCTTTGGTCGACCATGTGCTCCTCTCAAAAGTGGCGCCCTTAGCCTGTTCTCAGAAACCTTTGGCGAAGGCTCTGCTTGCCGATACAGCTTTTCCTCCCCTGCCGCATGCCGTTCGTTATCGGCCAAAATCCGGCTTTATGACACCTGTAGCTCTGTGGCGGCAAAGTCAAACACGGCTCTCTGCATGCGCCCCAAAAGCGGCGCCCGGTATTCCATGGGCGAGAGAGTGGGCTTTGGAAGTTCTGGCAGCATGAGCGAAAGTGCGGAGCATTTTGTGCGCATCCTAGCTCTCGTTACAGAAGCTTTCGGCGGCTATGGCGGCATCGCGCAGTATAACCGTGATTTTTTGACAGCCCTTGCTCAATCCAAGGCGGTTCGAGAAATTATCGTTCTACCGAGGATCGGATATGGCAGTCCACCTGAGGCCGCGGCAAAAATCAGGCAACTCGCTCCTGTTAGAAGCAAGGCCGCCTATGTTGTTGCGGCCTATGCTTCGGCGCGCAGGACCTCTTTCGACCTCTTCTTTTGCGGTCATATCAACACCGCGCCTCTAGCAGATTTTATGGGCAGGAACCTAAAAGTTCCAGTCTGGCTTCAAACCCATGGCATCGATGCCTGGGAGCGCCCGGCCAGCATCCTTCGCATCGCCGTCGAACGGTCGGCCTTGATAACGACGGTGAGCCGGTACACGCGCCGGCGCATGCTGGAGTGGTCGAATATTCATCCTGCTCGTGTGCGCGTGCTGCCAAACACGGTCCGGCCGATGTTCTCACCCGGCCCCGACAACCTGGACGCTCGTACAAAATTCGACCTTTCCGGCAGGAAAATCATCCTTACGGTTTCGCGGATTACCAAGGCGGATTGCTATAAAGGGCACTCCGAGGTGATCAGAGCTCTTCCGGCGGCGCTCCGCTCACATCCGGACCTGATCTATGTGATCGCTGGCGACGGCGACGGGAGATCCGACCTTGAGCGGCAGGTTTCAGCGTCCGGTTTGCAGGGCTCCGTCCGCTTCATCGGCCGTGTGAGCGATGCCGACATCTTAGCCCTTTACCGATGTGCATCCGCGTTCGTGATGCCGAGCACGAAGGAAGGCTTTGGCATAGTCTTCGCCGAAGCGGCCGCCTCGGGCCTTCCTGTCATCGGGGGGAACCAGGACGGCAGCGTCGATGCTCTTGCTGATGGGCAGATCGGGCGAGCCATCAATCCAGCGTCCCAGGATCAGATTGTGACGGCGCTCAATGACGCGCTGGCTGGGCGCCTTGCTACCAAGCCTTTTGAAGTGCAGCGTTTTGCCTTTCCAAACTTTGGGGCCCATGTCGATGACCTTGTCCGAAACCTTGCCTGCCGCTGAAGGCGCGTCGCCCGCCGCTCCCAGAGCAAGGCAAGCCGCCCCCGAGACGCCCTATGGGGTTAAAAGCGAGCGCTTGCTCGTTCTTGAGCCCGGCCGGGCCGAGCGCAACTATTGGTCCGATCTCTGGCACTATCGGGAGCTTTTCGCCATCCTCGCCTGGCGCGATGTGGCCGTGCGCTACAAGCAGACGGTGATCGGCGTTGCCTGGGCCTTCATACGGCCCTTCCTGACCATGGTCGTCTTCACCATCGTTTTTGGAAAGCTCGCCAAACTGCCCAGCGACGGCGATGTGCCCTATCCGGTCCTGGTTTTCGCAGGCATGCTGCCTTGGTTTTTGTTCTCCAGCATTCTGACTGAGGCAGTCGGGCAGCCTGGTGGGCAACGCCAATCTCATCAGCAAGGTCTACTTCCCACGCCTCATCGTTCCGGCCTCCGCGGGCGTCGTGGCGCTTGTCGATTTCGGCGTTAATCTGATCATTCTTTTCGGCATCATGGCGTGGTATGGCTTCATGCCGAACTGGCAGATTGCGTTTCTGCCAGCCTTCGTTGTGCTGGCGGTTCTGGCGAGCCTGGGGCCGGCGCTGTACATAACGGCGCTCAACGTCAAATACCGCGATTTTCGCTTTATCATTCCGTTCATCGTCCAGTTCGGCCTTTATGTCTCGCCTGTCGGCTTTTCCAGCGCGGTCGTGCCGGACAAATGGCGCCTCCTCTACAGCCTCAACCCGGTGGTCGGGATCATCGACGGCTTCCGCTGGTGCGTGCTGGGAGGCCAAAGCCAGCTCTATGTGCCCGGCCTTCTGGCGAGCCTGTTCGTCGTGGCCTTCTTCCTGTGGCTCGGCGTCCGCTACTTCAGACAGACCGAAAAGACCTTCGCGGACATGGTGTAACGATGAGCGAAATTGTCATTCGCGCCGAAGGCCTCGGCAAGCAGTATCTCATCGGCCATGAGAGCCAGCAGGAGCGCTACACGGCGCTTCGCGATGTGCTCGCCCGCACGGCCAAGGGCTTCGCCCGCACCGCGCGCGACATGATGCGCGGCCGCCAGCTCATCGCCGGCGACGAGGTGGAAGAGTTCTGGGCGCTGAAAGACGTCAATTTCGAGATCAAGCGCGGCGACGTGGTCGGCATCATCGGCCGCAACGGCGCCGGCAAGTCGACGCTGCTGAAGATCCTCTCGCGCATCACCGAGCCGAGCGCGGGCCGGGTCGAGATCAAGGGCCGGGTTGCGAGCCTTCTCGAGGTCGGCACCGGCTTTCACCCGGAGCTGACCGGCCGCGAGAACATCTTCCTCAACGGCGCGATCCTCGGCATGAGCCGCGCCGAGATCAAGCGCAAGTTCGACGAGATCGTCGCCTTCGCCGAGGTGGAGAAGTTCCTCGATACGCCGGTGAAGCGGTATTCCAGCGGCATGTATGTGCGGCTGGCGTTCGCTGTGGCGGCGCATCTGGAGCCGGAGATCCTGGTGGTCGACGAGGTGCTGGCCGTCGGCGACGCCGAGTTCCAGAAGAAGTGCCTCGGCAAGATGCAGGATGTGGCTGGGCATGGGCGGACGGTGCTGTTTGTCAGCCACAATATGGGCGCTGTATCCGCCTATGCGGACAACTATCATCATGAACTCAGGTGCATCAGAGGGGCCGCTAAAAACTCACGACGCGATTGCACGATATAACTCGCTTTCTCATTCGGTGATCGGCCACCACTGGACCGGACCTCTTCATCAACAAATACTTTACATTATCGAGCCTGCTTTATCCCCATCGAATATTCTCGTCATCGAAGGTATCCGCCATTCCAGTAAGAGCAATCTAATTATCGGCGTTTTAGTGTCTTCTACTCAGGATAGAATACTATTCGAAACCACAAATCAAGATCACGTTCGAAGTGAGAAACCTCCCCTGGATGAGAAGGCGCGCTATGCAATCAGACTGCCCATTGAGCTTCTTACACCTGGGCTTTACTATGCTCAAGTAACTATCTGCTTCATAACGAACTTTGGGTAATCTCGCCCGAGAGCGGACCCAAAATGAGTTTTGAGGTCCCGCATCGTGAAGCAGGTTTACACTACATCACGAGGCCAGAAGGTGTGTTGTGTCCTTTGATTTGTTGGGAAGTTGCTTCCGACGGCGCATTCGACGCTTTACCAGCCTAAGCATTCGTACCGAAGACATGAAAATGACCTCAGTTGCTATCGTTGTTCCAACCCATCAGAACTCCAACAGCTAACGAGGAGATTGGTCTGCGCAGATGTGCAGATGTATCCAATCATCCTATCATATTAGTAACGCCCCAATCCTTGTCGATCCGAGCCTATGAAAAGATGATCCCAATATGGTCCCACATAAAAGTGGAAGATTATTGGATGTCGTCACTTCAGAACTACAATAGGCTAATGCTATCAGGGCATCTGTTTTCGCAGCTGGATGAATTTACGCATGTCATGATTCATGAGCCTGATGCCATCTTGCTTGATGACGCATTGGAACATTGGTGCACCCAGCCATTCGACTACATCGGAGCGCCTTGGTTTACTGACAGAGAAGGTTCCGACGCATTCATTATAATTGACCGAGTTCCAAACTTAAGGCTTCTTGCTTGTGGAAATTCCGGCTTATCCTTGATTAATCTTTCCACATTCCGAGGCCTGCGGGAAAGCCGGGCGCGTTGGTATCCACTAAAGACGGCAGCCAGAGACATCATCAAAGGTGCTGTCGCAGATGCAAGTCGGTTAACAAAAGGGATGCAAGCGCTTGGCATTAAAGGACAAGTCCGAGGAGCTTGGCAGATGTATGAGGGAAACTGCGATATTTTCTGGAGTTTCATTTTGGCCACGACGAAGGACAAACTGCGAATACCGGACCCAGCCACAGCGCTTGCTTTTGCCTGGGAAGCCACCCCCAGGAGTGCAGTAGGTTAGCCGGCCGGCGGTCGCCTATGGGGTTGCATGCTTGGTGGAAATATGAACCCGCCTTTGTCATACAGCTTCTCCGTGATCATAGCATTCATATACCGGCCGATCTGCCCTTACAGAATTTGCAAAACAGAGCACTTCATGCGCTGCCCAACCTTAGCTGAACTTCCGCCGCCGCCCGCCGGCAAGACCGGCTGGCCGTGGACCGTGGAAAGCCCGCAATTGCCGGATGCGATGCCGGACGGCAAGCCGTGGCCGCGCATCTCCATCGTCACGCCGAGCTACAATCAGGGCCAGTTCATCGAGGAGACGATCCGCTCCGTGCTCCTCCAGGGATATCCCGACCTCGAGTATATGATCATCGATGGCGCCAGCCGCGATGACAGCGTCAGCATCATCAGGAAATATGAGCCATGGCTTACCTACTGGGTGAGCGAGAAGGATTTGGTCAAGCAGACGCTCTCAACAAAGGACTCGCGCTTGCAACGGGCCGAATATTTCATTTCATCAATTCAGACGATTTGCTGATGCTAGGCGCGCTGTCTACCGTGGCCCCTGTAATGCGGACGTGCGGTATCGTTGCAGGCGCAGTTGAGAACTTCACGAATGACGGGACGTTGGTGAGTACTTGGCAGAACAAGGGAACTCTGTGCTGAAATCTTTACTCGGCGCATTGAGCGGATGGCGCTCGGGATGCATGTTCCATCAGCCGGGTGTGTTGATTGACAGATCTCTCTTGCAAGAGAGTTTCGATCGAAACCTCACCTACTTGTTCGATTTGGAAGCGCTTGTCCGTATCCTTGAGCGTGATCCCCCGGTTATCTAAAGAAAACGTGATCGCGCGCTTCCGGCTGCATGATTGTTCGAAGACGGTATCGCAAACAAGGGGCTTCACGCGCGAGCACTATATCTCCCGGCGGAAACTCTACCGCGTACTTCGAAAGCCTGAAAGCCAAAAGGCTGCTGCTCGCTCGGGCTGATCCACAGGCTGCGTTACCTATTCAACCTGTCTGATGGCGATACACGACGAAGCCGGAGGTTACTTCTACCTTACGCTCATGTTGTGCTGAGTAACAGGCAACTTAGAGCTAGACGTGAGACTTGGGGAAAGCTTAGACGCCTCCTCTTGGCAAGAATTGGCGAGCCGATTAAAGGGGGGACGTAAATTGCCTTTGGTTGAAGATATGTCTCTATCTACAATGAAGGGAGGCTGGCTCCGTCGTGCCTCTTTTAAGTAATTTTCTTTTGGATTTAGTCCCTCAAATGATCAATCAATCGCAGAGCGTTTTTACAATCGCCACCGGCCAAGATTGTATTTTCAAATGGCCCTCAACTTAGCGCGATCCTACTACCGATGGAACAAGGGAAGCTTTTTCATCATCACGGATCTTAACGAGTTGGCGCCAGCGATTTGCCCGAGTTGCAAATAATAAAGATCAACTCCTGCGAGGTACCAAGAGGCTTTTCCGCCAAGCTACATCTCTAGATTCGCACCCAGTGACCACGCGTTGTTTATCGATGCCGATTGTCTCGTTCTCGGTGATTTGGCGCCGATCTTCGAGACATTCAAAGGTAAGCCTGTGGGCGTATTCGGCGTATCAGTCAGCTCCGGCGAGTGGTTTGGCGATATCGCCAGCACCTGTTCTCAAACTGGGGTTGCTTCGCTTCCCTTTTCAATGGGGGCGTCTATTATCTTGAGCGCGGTGATGTTTAGGCAAATCTATGATCGTGCAAGGGCTCTTGAAACCGACATAATAATCTCGGGCTTATACGCCTGCGCGGGCAGCCGAATGACGAGCTGCTGATGGCAATAGCGCTCTGCAAATTGGCGTAGCGCCGGTTGAAAATCCTGGCTCATTCTACGCGGATTTTCAGTGGTGGCCAGCAATAGAAAAAGCTCACTTGCTTGGCGGGAAAATCGTGCTTTCAAATCCCAAAGATCATCCCAGGCACCAAGTTAAGTATCCGTTGACCATAGCGGAACCGGTAATACTGCACTTTTTGGGGCACCACGTTCGTACTACACTCTACAAGAAGACCTGCCTTGCCTATAAATTAGCTAATATTGCGCCAGGTCTCGGTTCTTTGGCGAAGTTAGCTTACCTTCCGGAGGAGGTGATGGAACGTCTAAGGAACAAAATGAGGCCGGCTTACCACAAACTTATTGGCGTTCGCTCCATTGCTCCAACAAAGGATCGATTTATTGTTGACACCCCTTTAGATGATTTTACTAATCTGAAGTGATTTGTCGCCCACTTCAGTTTATCAGAAGGTTTTTCTTATGCGTGTTCTATTTTACTTCCCTCATGAATCTGGCCAGCCGACGAAAGCTGCCGTGGGCCCTGGTTCTTTCTTTATTAATACTTCAGCCAATTGGATTTTGCAGACAGAGGCCATTTTGCGTTCAGGAGGCGTAGGGTGCGATCTGACCCGTGATTTACCTCGGCAAGGGATTGTGGTTGGATTTGTGGGTGATCTTCCCGTTAATTTGAGACCATCTAAAGACCTATATCTTATTTCTATTACAGCTGACGCGCTACCGCACCCGTTTGCCAACCTCAACATTGTGCAGAATAGGAGGCAGACCGCGCTGATTCCCCGTTCGATCTTCATTCCCCACTGGCCTCAACCCGGCCTGATAAAGCGTGACATACCCCGGGGTGACACCTTGAAACGCGCGGTTTACATTGGGGACCGGGACAATATCGCTTCCGAACTCCTGTCTTCAGCTTTTTCTGAGGACATGAAGACTATCGGATTAGACTGGGAGGTTCGCTTATCTGGTCATCCGAAGGTTCATGATTATTCGGATGTGGATGCACTTGTAGCCGTTCGAAGCTTCCAGAAAAGGGGGTATGTCAAAAAGCCTGCATCTAAATTACAGAATGCATGGCTCGCGGGCGTACCGGCTATTTTGGGTTCCGAGATTGCATATCAGGAAATAGGAAATCCCAGCAGAGATTATTTTGAAGTGAAATCAGTTTTGAACTTGATACAAGCGCTCATAAAACTCCGCGATGACCCGACGCTCTTTTCAAACGTCGTACGACGAGGTCTGGAAAACACGGTCGGCTTTAGGGAAAACATCATTCAGGCATGGGTTGAGATGCTTGAGCGTGCCCAGTCAGAATACGGTGAGTGGCAGCATCGCAGAACTTTCGTTTTCTATAATCTGAAATCGCTTTTCCACCAGAAGAAAAGGGCCCTTCGCCGGAAGGCGCTCGTCGCTTTGGGTGGGTCTCAGAACGCGATTTGATGTGGTTTCCTATGGCCAACCAATTTCGTTGTCCCACACGAGGCTAAGTGGGCGATGGGTTTATCCCATCTCTAAGAAGCGGGTTGCTGACTGCTTCGCCGTAATGCATGGCTCCGAGTAGCCGGTCATCGGAGGCATGATACTCAGTGGAAGCTGTACGACCGTGCGGTTCGGACATTGCAAGCGCAAGGGTTACTCCCCACCGGCGCAGGGCGCTGAGCAAGGCCTTGTGGCCGCTCGCCCACTGGGTGACCTACACAGACTTGCGGGATGCGTATCGCGTTTATGACCGGATCTGGAGATCGACCCTGATTTCGTCCCCCCGATCCCGGTTTTCTAGGCATGCTCTACCGCAGGATTGGCTTTCGGAGCACCGAAAGGCTATTGCACATCCGCCGTTCCCTCCTGAACTTATGAGTGAATATATGGCAGCCTCAACATACGTTAGGCATTCTATCAATAGATGGCTAAGCCCGTTTAACCTCCGAATTGAAACGCTTACGGCGGAGAAACGCGAGCACGCCCGGATCAAACGACTGCTCGAGAACGGGCATTTCGACCATCCAGCATATCCATTGAGTCCAAAAATAATTGGCTTTGATTCCAGGCCGATCCAAGCCGCATACGCAACGTATCAGACAGACTTGGCGAAACTTATGGCGGGAGGAGCATTGCCTGGGAAATATACTCCACAGAACGGCTTCTTTACATCACCGGATGCAGAAATCCTTTACCTGAATGATTCGGCTCTTGGCGCCGGGGCGGATCGTTGAGGTCGGGAGCGGCAACAGTACAAGAGTTATACGTCAAGCAATAGCAGATGGCGACCTTGCAGTAACGCATATCGCCATTGATCCTTCCCCTCGCTCCGATATTGCGCCCCTGGTAGACAAACTTCACCTGCTGCGCTTTGAAGACGCACAGATCGACGAGATTTTAAGTGAGCTAGGCAAGAATGACATTCTATTTATTGATTTAAGCCACGAAGTGAGGGTTGCAAGCGATGTCGCCAAGCTATTTTGCGCGACTATCCCTCGGCTGCAAGCAGGTGTTGTGGTCCATGTGCACGATATTTTCCTGCCTTATGACTACCCTGAGCCATTCTGCACTCAATATTCCGACTGGGGCGAGCAGTACCTTCTTCAAGTGATGCTTCACAGCCACAACAATGACGTTCTTTGGCCAGGCTACTACGCTCAAAGACTCCGTCCCGAGTTGGCGCATGAGTTACCATTCCTTGTGAACGGGCGGGCTCAGAGCTTTTGGTTCGCGAGATAAATGATGGGTAGGATTCTTGTTTACTTCATCGAAAAGCCGTCGGACCGCTGGTTCAAGGGCGATCATAAATGGCGCGCCGAGGTGCGAAGAATAGTGCGTGGCCCCGATAAAATCGGCGGCATCAAACGCGTGTTCGTCAATCTCTGCCTGGGGCTGCAGGAAATCGGGGCCGATTTCACCGTTAACCTCCCTTTCGATGAAATCAGGCCCGACGATCGGGTCGGGATTATCGGTCTTGGAACCGACTGTTTGCTCGGATACGCCAAGCCCAATCCCATCCTGGCCGGGATCGCAGTCGCCGAGCATCCCGCCCAATGGCCGACGCTCTTCGATGACTACCCGGTTGGCGCATATGTTGTGCATTGTGACTGGGTCAAGGCTATGTATGAGAAGATATATGGTCCGCGCGTGCTCACCTGGGCTGTTGGCATCGATGCCAATTCCTGGGCACCGTTCTCCGCGCTCCAGAAGCCGGTTGATTTCTTGATCTATGACAAAGTTAGGTGGGACTATGACCGGGTTCACGGGGCCCTCGTCGCCCCCGTTCTTCAAGAGCTGACGAAACGAAACTTCTCGTATGAAACGATCAGGTACGGCGCCTATAACTCCAGCGATTTTAGGAGCGCGTTATCGAGAGCGCGCGCAATGCTGTTTTTGTGCGAGCATGAAACGCAAGGCCTCGCGTATCAAGAAGCAATGTCTTGCAATGTCCCAATCTTAGCTTGGGATCCAGGCCAATGGTTGGATCCATGGCGTTTTCGCTATGGCGAAGACTTTGTGCCCGCAACTTCGGTTCCATTTTTCGATGAGCGATGCGGCATGACGTTCAAGCACGCGCTCGATTTTCCTTCCGTGCTCGATGAGTTCGTGGAGCAACTGTCCGCCGGAGCCTTCTTCCCGCGCGATTATGTGCTTGAACACTTAACGCTAGCAGGCTGCGCTCGCAATTATCTTCGCTTGCTCCAACAAATGCACGTGCCCGCCCGCCAAAACAGCGTTCTGCTCGACGACAGCGGATACGTTGCATATAGCAAAGCCTAGGCGAACTTACGCTATGCCAAGAGTGTGTCTTATCACGCCGGGTCACCTTGCCACCAATCCTCGCATCGTGAAGGAGGCGGATGCGCTGTGCGCGGCAGGTTATGACGTCGCCGTCATCACCGGCGATTATCTGAAGTGGGCGCAGGCCGCCGACGCCGAATTTGCGTGTCGTGCGTGGCGTGTTGTACAGAAAGTGCCGTTCGGACCGCTGGCGCCGAAACTGCTGCGCATCAAACAGCGTATCGGTCAAGAGCTGGCGCGCAAGGCGGCCCGACTGGGTATATTCCACTCGGCAGTCGTCAACAGAGCCTGGCATCCAGTAACCTCCAGTCTGATAAAAGCGGCCTGTCAAGTTGAAGCCGACTTGTACATCGCGCATTATCCTGCCGCGTTGCCTGCGGCAGCTCTTGCCGCGAAGCGGCACGCCGCACGCTACGCCTTCGACGCGGAGGATTTCCACTTGGGCGATCCGCCAGAGAGTAAATCTTTTGAGCTACAGCGGCGGCTGACGAGAGCCATCGAGCAGCGCTATTTACCCCAAGCGGCTTACGTAACAGCGGCTGCGCCTGGCATCGCTTCGGCTTATGCGAAGGCCTACTCTATCCCCACCCCAACCGTTGTTCTGAATGTCTTTTCCAAGGCCGAAGGCCCCGCAGCGGCAAGTGTCTCCGGCTCGGTCGAGCCGCGACCCTCGCTCTATTGGTTTTCGCAAACGATCGGACCTAACCGGGGTCTTGAATGCGCCGTTGAGGCCATCGGGCGCGCTCAAAGCAGGCCGCATCTTTTTTTGCGCGGACTCGTTGCCTCAGGTTTTGAAGACAAACTTAAGCAAATCGCGCAAGCGTTTGGGGCCGAAAGCCGGTTGCATTTCCTGGCGCCGGAACAGCCCTCTGACATGGTGCGCTTGGCTTCCCAATACGACCTGGGGCTTGCGGCAGAAATTGGCGAAACACCAAACCGCAACATCTCCCTTACCAACAAATTATTCACCTATCTTCTCGCCGGAGTCCCAATTCTTGCAAGCGACATCGACGCCCACACCCAACTCGCAAGTGAACTGGGCGAGGCGATACGCATTTTTCCGAAGCAAAACTCGGTCGAACTGGCGCTGGCATTGGATGAGTTTCTTCTAGACCCACAGCAACTCGCAGCTGCGCGCGCCGCAAGTTTCGCAGCAGGTCAAACCCGGTTTAACTGGGACATCGAGGCTCAGACGCTTGTGCAACTCGTTGGTTCAGTATTATCGCTGAACAAAACAGCGAGAGGCGCAATGTCAATGTCGCCGCAGAGCAAGACGAGGCTTCATGCGCATCGCACTCACTGCTGATCCCGAACTGCCCGTCCCGCCGATCCACTACGGCGGTATTGAGCGGATTGTCGACATGCTCGCGAAAGGGCTCGTCGAACGTGGACACGAGGTGACTCTCTTCGCCCACCGCCAGTCTAACTCCAGCGGGCGCCTTGTTCCTTGGCCCGGAGCGTCCAGTGCGTCGAAAGCAGACACCTTGCGCAACGCCGGCGCCCTTGCGACCCACATTTCGCGCGGCAAATTTGATCTTGTTCATTCCTTCTCCCGCATTGCCTACCTTACGCCGATCCTGCCATTACGCTTGCCCAAGCTGATGACATATCAGCGCCCCATTAGCCTACGCTCGGTGAACTGGCCCATTTGCTGTCGCGCGGCACCTTGCAGTTCACCGCCATCAGCCGCTTTATGATGGAAAGTGTTTCTTCCATAGGCGCCTGGCATCTTGTCTACAACGGCGTTCCCCTCTCGTCCTATGATTTCAAGGCCGAGGTAGCAACCGATGCTCCTTTGGTGTTTCTGGGGCGCGTGGAAGAAATCAAAGGGCCTCATCTTGCAATCGAAGTCGCGCATCAAACCGGGCTGCCACTCATAATCGCAGGCAATATTCCCGAGGCGCACCGCGACTGGTACGAGCAAAACGTCGCCCCTCATGTCGACGGAAATCATATAAAATATATCGGCACAGTCGATGACCGGCAAAAGAATGAGTTGCTGGGCAAGGCGCGGGCTTTTCTCATGCCGATCCTTTGGGATGAGCCGTTCGGCATTGTCATGGCCGAAGCCATGGCTTGCGGAACGCCCGTAATAGGCATGAACCGTGGCTCTGTTCCCGAAGTCGTGGAAGATGGCGTGACGGGTTTTGTTGTCCGCGATGTTCAGCAAATGGTTGAGGCCGTTCAACGGATAGAGCGCATCAGCCGCAAAGCTGTGCGAGATCGCGCACAAAAATACTTCTCTGACGAGGCGGTTGTGGAAGGATACCTTTCCATCTACCGAGCAATAGCCGGATAAAAAAGAATAGACAAGAGGCCAACATGAAGGCGGTTGTCAAAGCATTGCTCCGTCAAACGCCTTATCGATGTTATAAGGGCGGGAGCAACTAATCAGATTTGATGCTGATAGAAGATGTTTTAAACTGCTTATAGGCAAGGGGATTTTTGCCAACTACAGTCATTGATGCGGGGGCAAATGTTGGTAGCTTTGCTTTGCAAGCTGAAGCGCTTTTTCCCGCGTTCCACCTTCACCTCATCGAACCGCAACCCGCTTGCTACGAAGCACTGGCAAAATTTACGCCGGAATGTGGCTTTTACGTTCATCGACGCGCTCTGGTCTCGCCTTCGCGAATCAAACTCGCAAAATACACCTTGCAATTGCCCCCAGCGGAGTAACCACTGGTGCGCATATAACATTCGAAAGCAACGCTTGCTCCATCGAGGTGCCCACCGCGACGTGGATGAGTTGCTAATGGATAGCATAAAAAACGATGAAAAGTGCTTCCTAAAACTTGATTTACAGGGCTTTGAGCTTGAAGCGCTGGCGGGCGCAGAAAATATATTAAAAAGGACCGAGGTCATTTTAACAGAAGTCTCGTTCTACGCACAAGCTTACGACACCTCCTATTGAGAAACTTATAACCGGTTTTTGGATGAACGAAGTTTCTCTCTCTATGACGTAGCTTCCCTTTATGGCCGTCCCCGCGATGGCAGGGCTCGGCAAGGGCGATTTTGTTTTCGTTCGCCGCGAAAGTCCACTCATGGCCGATCGCGGCTGGAGCTAAGTTCAGCTCGATTTGAAGTTGAATGCAAACCTGTCTCATCATTTCCCCCTACTTCCCGCCATCCACTTTGGCGGGAGTGCATCGCGCGCGACATTTGGCCAAACACCTGCCGGCCTGGGGCTGGAACCCAGTCGTCGTCTGTGTTCACGAAGCCTACCACGAACAAAGGCTCGATCCCGAACTCGGCAAACTCGTTCCGCCTTCGGTGGACGTCGTAAAAGTCGAGGCGCTGCCCGCAAGGCTCACGCGCCCGTTCGGCGTGGGCGAGATTACCTTGCGGGCGTGGTTTCAGCTGAAGCGCGCCGTCTTCCGTCTCATTCAGGAAAGGGACGCAAAAGCCGTCCTGATTACGGGCGCCCCCTTCTATCCGCTGATGTTCGCGCCGCAGATCGAGGCTCAGTTTCAAATTCCAGTCGTGCTCGATTTCCAGGACCCCTGGGTGTCGGCCGTGGGGCGCGCGCATTCTCTGCTTTCAAAGCCCGGTCTTTCCCATTGGCTCGCCACCAAGCTCGAGCCAAAAGCCCTTCGGGGAGCAGCATTCATCACATCTGTCTCGGAAACGCAAAACGCGCAAATGGCGTCGCGTTACCCTTGGCTCGATCCCACACAAATGGCTGCGATCCCCATCGGCGGCGATCCGGATGACTTTTTACAGTTGCGCTCCAGCGCGTTTCGCGCACCCGAAGGCACGCTCGATGAAACGAAGATCAATCTGAGCTTCGTCGGCACGGTCATGCCGAGATCCGGCCCGCTCATCACGACAACGTTGCGGGCCTTTTCTCGCTTACGCGACCAGCAGCCTCGCCTCGCCGCGCAAATGCAGCTGAACTTCATCGGCACCAGCAACCAGCCCAATGATCATTCGAAGTTTGCGGTGGCGCCGCTCGCAGAGGAAGCAGGCGTGGCCGGTCATGTTCATGAAGTTCCGCAAAGGCTTCCCTATCTCGATGCTCTGAAAGTACTGGTTCGCTCGAATGGCCTTATGCTGATCGGCTCCGACGAGCCGCACTATACGGCCTCGAAGATCTATCCGGGCCTGATGTCGGGCACGCCTTATTTCTCGCTGTTCCACAAGAGCAGCAGCTCCCACGCTATCCTCTCGCAAGCGGGCGGAGGGCTCGCACTTGCCTTCGCCGATGCGCAGGAACTCGAGGCCCTCGAACAGCCTCTCGCCGATGCTTTGGCGAAGCTTGCAGCCGCGCCGGAAAGTTTGGGCAAGGCTGATCCTTCCGCGTACGCTCCTTTTGAGGCCCGCTCAATCGCGAAGCGGTATGCGGACATATTCGACAGCATCGCGAAGGCTAGTTCTCTCAAGGACACCTTTCCGGGTGAACCGCAATGCGCTTAGCCGTCGTTGCTTCCCATCCCATTCAATATTACACGCCCATTTTCAGGGCTCTGGCAAAGCAATGCGACTTGCACGTTTTTTATACTCAGCAAGTAACCCCAGCCCAGCAGTCTTCTGCTGGCTTCGGAGTCGCTTTCAATTGGGACGTCGATCTTCTTAAGTGGTTACCATTATGAATTTCTGAACAACATTGCCAAAATCCCGGGGCCGAGCCACTTTTGGGGAAGCGACACGCCGGAGATTGGCGACAAGCTTCGGTCCGGGCGTTTTGACGCCCTTTTGGTCATGGGGTGGTACCTTAAGAGCTTCATGCAAGCCATCTGGGCCGCAAAGCGGCTTGGCATCCCGGTCATGGTCCGCGGGGACAGCCATCTCGGCACGCCAAGATCCAAGTTCAAAAAGCTGGCCAAGGACCTGGCTTTTCCGCAGTTTTTGCGTGTATTCGACGCAGCCCTTTATGTGGGGCATCACTCCCGTGAGTATTATTGACACTATGGATATCCTGAGGAGCGGCTGTTCTTCTCTCCGCATTGCGTTGATAATGACTGGTTTCGAAGCCGGGCGACACCGGAAGCGCGAAGCGTTTGCGGGGGAAACTCGGCATCGATCCCGAGGTAACCGTATTGCTTTTTGCCGGGAAGCTGGTTCCTTTCAAACGTCCTTGGGATGTTGTAGAAGCGGCCGCGAAATGTCGCGCCGAAGGAACTCGTATAGAGGTCATGGTTGCGGGCTCAGGAGAACTCGAAGCCCAGCTGCGCGAGCAAGCAAACACGCTCAGTGTGCCCCTGCATCTTCTGGGATTCTGCAATCAAACCGAGATGCCAGAGGCTTACGCCGCGGCGGATATCTTGGTTCTGCCATCGACAGGCCGCGAGACTTGGGGCCTGGTTGCGAATGAGGCGCTGGCTTGTGGCATACCGATTATAGTTTCTGATGCCTGCGGATGCGC
>CAVXRT010000047.1:0-14818 GCA_963764115.1 uncultured Alphaproteobacteria bacterium | reverse complement strand
GACAGCCATCACGGTTTTCGCGTGATGGGAACCACGCCAGACTACTTCAGCCTCTACCATTACCGGCATGGGCGGCCGCTCGAATTCGCGTCGGGCGCGCCGTTCAGCGATCTGTTCGACGCCGTCATCGGCGCGGATGTGGCCGCGGATCTTGGGTATAAGACCGGCGACAAAATCATTGTCGCGCATGGGCTTGGCTCGGTTTCGTTCCTGGAGCACGACGACAAGCCCTTCCGGGTTTCTGGCATCCTCGCCAAAACCGGCACCCCAGTCGACCGCACCGTGCATGTCAGCCTTGCCGCCATCGAAGCGATCCATGTCGATTGGCAGAGCGGGGCGCGCATTCCCGGGCAAAGCGTTTCCGTCGAAGACGTGCGCAAAATGAACCTGGAGCCAAAGGCGATTACGGCGGCCTTCATAGGGCTGAAATCGAAGCTCGCGGCGTTCCGGCTGCAGCGCGCCATCAACGAATATCCGGAGGAGCCGCTGTCGGCGATTCTGCCGGGCGCTGCGCTTCAGGAGCTTTGGGGGCTTGTCGGAACCGCCGAAACAGCTCTGTCGGCTGTGTCCGGCATGGTTGTCGTGACCGCGCTTCTCGGCATGGTGACGATGATCCTGACCACGTTGAACGAGCGCCGCCGCGAAATGGCGATCCTGCGATCGGTCGGCGCGCGTCCTCTGACAATCCTCTCGCTGCTTGTGACCGAGGCGGGGGTCCTCACCTTTTGCGGCGTCGCGCTGGGGACTATTCTCCTCTATGGCGCTTTGTTCGTTCTGCAACCATTTATAGACCGCACCTACGGCCTGCACATCGCTATCGACCCTCCTACACAGGATCAGCTAGCGATCCTGGCCGGGATTGTGGTCCCGGTTTCGTTGCGGGCCTGCTTCCGGCTCTCCGGGCTTACCGGCTCTCACTGGCGGACGGCATGACCGTTCGAACCTGATGGAAAGAACCGACATGACTAGAGTTTTTCGCGCCGCCGCTCTTTGCCTTGCGATCCTGGCCACGCCAAGCCTTGCGACGGAAAGCGAGCCCGCGATGGATCTGGCTTGGGGAAAGCTCGTCCCGCCAGCGCCGGCCGTGCAAACCATGAGAGCGAAGAGCTTTTTGTCGGGCGCGACGCCCTTTGCTGGCGCGGGTGGAAGTGAGCCGCCTCCGCCGCCTACCATAAACGACAAGCAATGGATGTCCGAGCGAAGGCTCCAGCCGAGCACGGGCGGTGCGCCCGCGGTCGTGACCGAACTGGACGGCAAGCACGTGCGGATCGGCGGGTATGTCGTGCCGCTCGATTTCGAGGCGACGAGTATCAAGGAATTCCTGCTCGTGCCCTTTTCGGTGCCTGCATTCATGTTCCGCCTCCGCCGCCGAACCAGATCATCTACGTCAAGACGGCGAAAGGGTTCGATGTGGCTGGCTCATTCGACCCCGTCTATGTCACGGGGACATTAAAGGTTGCGTCCCAATACACCGGTCTTGCAGAGACGGGATATACAATCGACGCCGAAAAGGTGGAAATGCGGAAGGAATAGCGGCGGCGTTCTCGGCGCCTTTCGACGAGCCGCCATGGATTGGCTACTCCATCAACCATAAACGGGCAGCGGCTCCCTGGTCTATGCTGAAGGCCTCGCTGTTTTCCCGGCCACGCAAGGCCGTGGCGTCAGTAACGGATGAGTTCGTCCATCTGCGGCGCGATCACGGCGAAATCATCGGCCTTCAACTTCGTTGGCGGTGTGATTTTCAGCGTGTCAGGCGAAAGGGCTTCGATCTGGATCATGATGAAGGGACCGGGCACCTCTCATAGTTAGTGATCAAGCGCAATCCGCAACCTTGCAACCTTGCAAGCGCATATTATTGAGAAAGCGCCCTGCCTTGCAGGCGGAGCGCCGGAATTGCTTCAGATACGGAATAACATTACACCAAGAGAATGATCGGACAGAAGCTCATCTCTTTTCCGCCCCGCGACCATGATCACGGTGTATGCGTCAGCGAGGCGCTTTGCCGGGCGAAAACGCGATGCCTGGAGCTTGGGATCAAGTGGACGGCGCTTCGGGAGCGGGTGTTCCGCCACGTTGCGCGGAGCCACAAGCCGGTCAGCGCCTACGATCTGATCGAGAGCCTCGCTAAAGAGGGCAAGCGCCTCGCACCTGTCTCCATCTATCGCATCCTCGACGTGCTGCAAGGCGCTGGCCTTGTTCACCGCCTTGAAAGCCGCAACGCGTTTTTCGCCTGCATGACCGAGCACACAGCCGGCCCGCAAACCATCACCCTGGTTTGCGAGGGTTGCGAGCGCGTCATCGAGTCCGACGCGCCGGATGCCTTCCGCGCCATTGGCCTTTCGGCACGGGCAAGCGGTTTTCGCGCACGGAACGTGGTGATCGAGGTCAGCGGCATCTGCGCTGAATGTCATGGCGCGAAGACCCGGGGTGGCTCATGCTGATGCTAGCCGCGTCGGAGGCCGCCAAGAGCGGCGCGGCCGGGCAGGTTCTCGTCGCGGCTGAAGGCGTCTCGATCGCATTTCGCGGCAAGCCCGTAGTTGAGAACGTCGCTATCGCAGTCCACGCTTCCGAAATCGTGACGCTGATCGGGCCCAATGGGGCAGGGAAGACGACGCTCGCTCGCGCTCTTCTCGGGCTCGCGCCGATCTTGGCGGGCCGCATCACACGCAAGCCGGGCCTGCGGATCGGCTATGTGCCGCAGCGCTTTTCCATCGATCGCATCATTCCGCTTTCGGTGCGGCGCTTCATGTCGCTGAGCGAGGCGGTGCCGCGCGAGCGCACGGCGGCCTGTCTCGCGGAGACAGGGGCGGAGCGCCTTATCGATGCGCAGATGTGCGAGCTTTCGGGCGGCGAATTCCAGCGCGTTCTGCTGGCCCGCGCGCTGGCCCGCAATCCGCAGTTGCTGGTGCTGGACGAGCCCGCACAAGCCGTGGACTTTGCCGGCGCCGCGCAGTTTTATGAACTCATCACAGCGATCCGCGACAAACGCGGCTGCGGCATCCTTCTCATCTCGCATGATCTGCATGTGGTGCTTGGGGCCAGCGACCGCGTCATCTGTCTCAACCGGCATGTCTGCTGCGAGGGCAGGCCGGGCACGGTGGCGGGGCACCCCGAATATGTGCGCCTGTTCGGCCCGAAAGCCGCCGCGAGCCTCGGCATCTACGAGCACCATCACGACCACACGCACACGCTTTCCCGTGACGTTGCCTGCGATGGGCACTCTCATAGTTGATATATTTTCATCCGGGACGGCCTCTGGCCGTATCCGGGATGATCTGTGGCGCTATTTCGAAGAGACGACAGAGCGCTCCGCAGCCCAGCCCGGCCGCCGGGCTGCACAGCCGAGATTGTGGCGATAATACAGCAAACCGCGGTCGCGGAGACCCCTGAGAGTCAGAGTCTTGAGCTTTGTTCGCGAGCAGGGCATCGGATGGCAGATGGAGAACGGTGTAATCGCCGTGCGTGGCTCCGAAGCTTTTGCGCTCGCCACGCGCAACTCGGTGGCCGCAATGCAAGACGCCTGCAACCTGACCGCCGCCAACGAAATCCATGAGGCGCTTACCGACATCTCGCGCCGCCCTACAGCCGATGTAACGGGAGCAATCTAACACGCGATGGCCGCGCTCGAGTGTGTTACCCGCGAAATTGACGGAGTAGCGACACACTGGGCCGTATCATCGGCCCCTTGAAGCTGCTGCCACCGCTCGACCGCGCCCTGCACAACTCTAGGGGTTTGCGTCGGAGCAGGGCCGACACATTCAGGAAGGGCGGGAGCCCCGGTTCGAGGAGGCCGAGCGTGTCCTCACGGTCGCCTCGGCGGTCAGCGTCTATTTGCTTCGCCACCACGCCCGCATACAGCCTCCCGCTCAAGCTGATCGGCTCGGGACTATGTTGCCTTGAGCGATAGCGACGACACCAAGTGGCTGTTGCAAAAGACGGCGGGAATGGTCCTCCGTTGAGATGGTTTTGAGACATTCTTTAGGCGTCAGAACCCGGAGCACCAGGCAGTGGCGCTGCGCCTCGGGGCGCAACGTGAAGCCCCGATCACCCACCTTTGTCTCCCGCCGCTCTGGCTATTTTCAACGACTAGTACTTGGGGGGTTTAACGAAGCTTCCCCTATTCTGATAAGCGCGAAGGCAAAATCATCGCCGGGATGGGGCCGAGCCGAAGCGCCGGAAGAGCTTTCATGCAACCCCATCTCCTTTACGAAGGCGTCGCCGTGCTCGCGTCGCGCCACGACGTAAAACAAGTTCTCGAAACAGCAGCGCGTGATCGTCCGCGCCTCGACCACAAAGCGCTCGCGGGTCAACAAGACTACCGCCTGCAAGTGGCTTAGGGTCCGGCACAGCAACGTGAGCGCCTGTGCTTTGACGTCGCTCGCCCCTTTTTCCGACAGGGAAATCTCGGCTGAACCGAACAGGTTTGATCCCACAGCCAAAAGCCTGTTTGCAAATTCGTGCCAGGTTTTGTGCTCTTCCTGACCGGGATCTTGGTGGTCTGCATCGGGCTGTCTCGATTTTCCCAGAAGCTCACTCCGCGGGAACTCGCAGAAGATACATATATCCACTTTCGCCAAATGTGGCGAGGCGGCTAACGATCTCCTCCACCCGAGCAACCGTTTCCGGGGTTCCCTTCGAGTGGCCCGTTTCCAGGACCGTTCGAATGGCGTCTTTTTGAAACATGCTGTCTTGGATGCTTGCCCAGGGGCAGGCGAAATATGCGGCCAGAACCGCTACTACGCGATCCACATGCGTTTCGGACAGCTTGGCAAGCCAGGACATGACGCTGAAGCCGCTCCCTGGCGCAAAGCCTGCCTTAAGCATATCGAGCAGCTGATCGAGCAACCAATCCGCGCCGATGTGGTCGCGATTACACCATTGCCCAATCATCCCAAGTTCTTCGCGGAAGGCATCGGGGTTTGACGTCGTCTTTGCAGCTTTGAGGCGCGATTCCCAATACGAGCGCGCACGCGCGCGAAACTCATCAGGGAATTCGCCGGGAGGCAACGCCAGGTGTTTTCCCAAAAACCACATAGCGTGCTTTCGGACGACGGAAGGAGCAGCCTGCCAAAATGCTTCAAGGAGATCGTCTGGCAGCTCGCCCCGCAAATACAGAATGAGCAGGTGATCGCTGAGATTATTTCGCCTGGACTCGATATCGCACGATGATTGCGGATCTGCCAAACGGCCGATCTCTTCAATGTAAAGCGGCCGAAGCTCTGGCACAAGCGCCGTGATTGGCCCCTGATTGTGCTGGAGATGAGCGGACCATGCCGCGTGGCGCAAAGTGTCGTCGGATTCCGGAAAAATGCCACTTACATTGTGCTTGACCCAGTCTTCGCCGAAATAGACTAACCAGTTCAGATACCAGCCGATAACGGCGCGCGGAATACGTCCCGTTGAAGATATGTCCGCCAGCTCAGCCTCAAGGACGTGCCTGCTGGCAGATAGGTTCTGCAGGGCATGACGCGGCTCGCGTGCGATGGACAACTCGGGGTGCTTACTAAGCCAGAACATCATGACAATGCAGAGTTCGACCGCCGCCCCGCGAAGCGCGCTCGTGGCTGCGAAGTACGGATATTTACTATACCGTTCCTCGAAATTCTCGCGTTCGGGCGCTTTTGGGGCATCCCGATGCAGCCGGAAAACCAGCCCCTCGATGACAGCAGCATGTTCAAGAGCAATGGCTTCATTCCCCTGGAGCAAGCCGGACTTCAGGAGGTCGCTTGCCGCTGCGCATGTCCATAACCAATTGGGATCGTCTCCCTCGGCGATTGCTGCTGCGTCAACCGGTGCATGTATGCGGGAATAGACGCCCTTGATTAACGGAAGAATGGCGTCCCACGGAAAGCGACGCTTATTTTTGCAGGCGCCGGCAAGACCTTCGAAAAGATTCCGGATAAAAACCGGGCGAAGGGACGCAAATCTGTCAGCCGCCTCGGCGTATTTCGTCGGGTCCTGATCCGCTGCGTTGCGCAGCTCATACGCCAAGGCCGTCAGGGTTTGCCGGCGCGGCTCCTCGCCGGGTTGCCATGAGGAGATAAAGGCGAAGGTTACCTCGACTGGCTGCGCAGAAATGTCTGCCGACGTCAGGGGACTTGCTTCGCTTTGCCCCCAGAAGGGAACCTTCCAGGCGTCCGGGTCTCCAAATTCGGCGACAGTATCGTCAAGAACCTGCTGCCGCGCAGGCGGCAACGCGGCTCGCCATCGCCAAAGAACCTCGCGGATCGTGAGCACTTGATAGCGACGCTCATCCTCGGTATCCGGCGTCCGATTGTGACGTTCCTTGAAGCCCTGCTCCCATGTCGCTTTATACCGGGCCGGAACGGCGTCCGCCAAATCCAGCAACGCCTGCTGCTTCTGAGCGTCCAGTGATGGAAACCAGGCAAGGGCCAGTTCCGCATATTCCTCCCTGCACCAGTGGTTGGCGACGAGGTCCGGGTTTCGAAGATATCCTTCCGCAAGTTCCGGCGCCGCCCCCGGCCCTTTTGCCAGCACGTGCAAGGCAATGCGAACAAAGATCTTTTGCGGATAGCTTTCAAACAAGGCGATAATCTCTGCCATCCGCTGGGGATCTGAGCGCAGGATCATGTCGGCCGACCGGCGCACTGCTGCGATAAGCGCATCGTAAATATCTTGCTGCGCCATGCTGTCGTCGGCAATCGGGCGCGAAGAATAATGGCTGACATCCGAACCAGCCTCACCGCCCGCCTTGCCGCTCAGGACGGCGGCATCCTGAAGCAGATCGCAGAAAAGCTTCAGCGCGGCTACATTGCACGCGCCCGTCAGGATCTCCGTTATGCGGGGCAAATGGTGTTCATACATATGCCTGGCATACAGGCTGCAAATATCGCCGCCTTGCTCGAAGAGCTGCAAGAGCGCGCGTGCGACCCGCAAAGCCGCATCCTTTTGACCGCCTTCAGCCAAGCATTGCACCAGGTCCTGCGGAGCCTGCATCCCAAAGAATTGCGATCCCGGTTGAAGCCAGCCAATCGCAACATCGGCCAGTGTTACCGCCTCGTCGGGCGGCAACGTCGCAACGATTTGAAACGCATCCCGATAGACGTCCGGGTGTTTTGAACCTGCGACGTTGCGGATCGACTGGGCAACGAGTTGTCTCGTTGCGGGATTCGAAGACTTTGCCATCCGGAGCAAATAGCGGCCCGCGGGCCATTCCCGCAGCAATGGACCGGTGGTGCCTTGATAGGCCCGCAAAAGTGGTTCTCCGATCAGGTTGCTCTGAACCAGATGCGGCAACCACTCCTCACCCTTCAGGTTTTCGTAAAAGTGCCATTGCAGGGGCAAGGCGCCGGGAATTTCATTTTCAAAAAGTTTGACCGCCTCGCTGACGTCCTTCACGGCGGCAAGTTCTTCGACACGGCGCATAAGCGCGCTGTATCGGCCCTGTAAGGCGATAGCCAGCCCGCGAACGACCATATCGAACGGCCGTTGCCATTTCGCGCGGAACTCATCATCGACTGCCAGCGAACGAAGGAACGGCCGTTGATGAGCTTTGCCATGTGCGTTGCTGATGGAAAGCCAGGCCCGCGCGATGTCGCCCTCAGGGGCGAGACCAAGCCGAGAGACAATCCCTCTGATCTGATCCCTGTGCGTTCTGGGCTCCAGCGCACGTACCGACCGACCGATGGCATCCGCATCAAAGCCTGCCTCGCGCAGGTACTTTCGGGCAGCCGCAATTCTCGCCCGGTCAACGCCCGAGATGGTAGCTTTCGCATCCAGGGGGACTTCCAGCGTTTGACGCAATATCGATTCCAGCTCGCGCAACGCATGCGCGGCCAGCGGCGATGCGACCAGAAGGGAAAGGGTCCCGGCCGCCAACCTGCAGAAATCGACGTACCGGTCGGCAATGGCGCTCCCCAGCAAGCGTTCGAGCAATCTTGCTGTGTCTTGCTGTTCAGGCGTCAGCTCGAATTTGTCTTCGGATTCCGCCATACTGGGATTCCTGCCATGATGGCGACCAATCGCCAAGAAAAGCCAACCCGTTCAATAAGAACGAGAAAAAACCGGCGGCGGCCCTGCCGCCTGTGCCAGAACAGCCACGCCCGCGCGCGCGTCCAGGCGGTCTGGACACGATGGTGGACCGAACCAGAATGGCGGGGTTAGGTGTAACCACCTTCCAACTCTGATCAAGGTTTGGTCGAAAAACCCCGTCTTACGCCGCCCGCGCATGCAGCGCCTTCGCATAGAGCGGAAAGGTCGCTAGCGCTTCTTCGGCGCTTGCCTGCGACTCGAACAAGTGTGGGTTTATGACATAGTATCCGATCGTTCCGAGTTCGTCCCGTGCGTAAGTCTTCTCGACGATGAAGGTCACAAAGTGAATCCGTTCCTGGAAATGCTTAGCCTTGGGCGATTGATTGTCGCTATCAAAAAGGCCGCGAAGGGGGATCAGTGATCCATCCCCGCCTGGCCAATAACATCTGTAGCCTGCCGGGACCGCGTTGGCTCCGAAGGCTATCTGGTCCAGATCGCCCCTATCCGCATGCCCCTGAAAGAGGTTTCGCGCATCCACCGCCAAGAGTGTATAGGTCTTGGCCGCTGGCATCGGAAATTTGAGCGGTGCTTTGCCATCAGACACCTTGCTCGCAAGTCGTTCGATGGTCTGAAGAGTCTCGCCTTCCACACTTTGCTTTTGTTCGTTCAATCGGCGCTGGCGTTCTTCCGCCGTCAGTTCCTCCCCCGCGCCTATAAGGCGCGGGGATTGAAGGACGCGGCCAAAAAACACGCCTTCGCTCGAGGTGGCCGCGACGGCCGCCTCCGTTTCCGCGAGGCTGTACGCCTCGACGAGCCATCGTGCCTCCGTATCGAACATGAAATCAACGGATGTATTGCCGACCCCGGTTGCGTATTCGTAAGCCGGGCTAAGGCCGCAATCATGCAGCGCCAAGCCGTAGCGGATTTCAAACATCAACGGCATGTTCGCCTTTGAACATCCTCCCTCTCGCTGGAACCTGGCTATCATAGGCTGCGCCCAGGCTTGATCGCGCAGAACCTCGACGGCAGTGTTGGTGGCGTCGACTTCCTCCTGCCGAAGCGAAAGCATGGGGCTCCCTATATTGGGCGTGCTTGACTTGGCCACGATACGGCATCCTCGGACTTGCTATGGGCGGCCCCTTATACGGACAAGGTCCAGCCTCGGCGCCTCCACCTATGAATGGAAAGTTCCACATCTAGGCGATTTGCCTCCGCGGGCCAATGTCAAAAAAGGGGCTCGGAAGGGGATGCAAACATATCGCCGGGCCCATCGACATCTAAAGTCTCGACCGCAGCACCACGATCAGCGGACATGGCCGACGATGGTTCACGCTTGGTGGTCGCGAAGCGACAGAGGTCCGCATCTGTATACGAGCCCCGAACGGCAGGGGAACCCATTAGGCTGAGCGAATTAGCCGGTATCGGCAGAAGGACTCGCGAAGCCGCCCTTAACCAATAGCGACGCCTTTCGGATACGCAGTCGAACGCTCACTTCGGGGCGCCCCCTATCTCTACCGGCTGGCCCTTAGCGATGGATCCCAAGTACGCGTTGATCGCAACCATGTCGGGGCTACCGAGTTCGGGTGGCGTCCCGGCCAGGCCGCCCTTGATGCAGGACTGCACCTGGCCCTCCAGGGTGATCACTTTACCAGCACCAGGGCTGAAGCGGGGATATATGGCGGCGGCATTGAGCAAGCTGGGCAGTCTGCGGTCTCCGAGTTGGCCCAATGCCTTGCCGCCGTCATTGTGGCAGCCCTCGCAGGTGCGTCCATTGCCCCCGAAGGTCGCGGTGGCGAACAGGTGGGCACCTGTGGCCACGGCCGTTTCCAGCGGAGTTTCAGTGGCGCCCACGGACTGGGTCGCGGACAGCAGCAGGACGACGCCGATGCTGGCCGGTAAAATGCGGATGAATAGCATGGGGTTTCCCTCGTAGGCTGTCCCGATGGCAGGGTAATTCAGCAAGGGAAGCCTGACAATCCATCGCGCCTGCCTTATTGGCGGAGCCAACTTGAGCGTTAGAAGGTGGAACTGGAAGCGATCTTTCGTGCACACATCAGCAGGAACCCATATGGAACCCACAAGATTTGCTGTGGAGAAAAATCGGCATCTAAATCCTTGATTTTATTGGCGTCCCCGACAGGATTCGAACCTGTGACCCCCAGATTAGGAAATCGGTTGCCCATGCTTGATCTCACACTCGCGTGCGGGCGATCGCTATCTCAAAACTTATTGCCTCAAGCTCTGTTGCTTGGCCGCGTGTAGCGTCTTGCTTGCCTGACGTTTGTGTCTTTCTTTTTCCACGATGGTAGCAATATGCTGTTCCCATTTCGGGAAGGCTTCAGCCATGGGTTTCATGTACTCCGCTAAATCGTAATCGCCGTCGACGCCCCTGATCGTGTGATCCATCATGACCTCGACGACGTCGCGGGGAGCGTGCTGTTCTTCGCCCATCGTGGTCTTGAAATTGCGCCGGAAATCATGAGGCCGCCAGTCGGCCAGGAAGTCTATTTCATCTGCGGTAGCGCCGCACAAAGCTTGCAAGCGCTCTTTTGCTTTTGAAAAGCCTGAGAAGGGTTTTTCGGGATCACTCCTCGAAGGGAAGACAAACTCGGACTGGAACCGGGGAATCCGGCTTAAGATCGCGACTGCCATGTCGGTGAGCGGAATGGTTGCCGTTCCTGCGTCGTGCTTCTTGCGCTTGTACGTCCAGCGCTTCTTCTCAAGATTGATATCCTTCCATTTCATCGAAGCGATGATACCCCGGCGGACATTTGTGAGAATCTGGAGGCGTATCATATCACCATAGGGATAGCCGGTCTGCTCGGCCACCAGCCAAACGGATGCGAGTTCCGCGTCTGTGAGTTTCACGCGCCGCTTTCGCATGGGCGCAGGGCGCTCGATGCCGCGGCAGGGATTGACTGTGACCTCGCCCTTCGTAAAGTGCCCCAACCTTTCGATCCAATTGAAGAACCGCCTGATATCGGCGAAGGCATGATTGGCGGCGGCTGGCTTCCTTTCCGCCACGATGCCATCGAGGACCTTCTGGATGTCGGCTTTCTTGATGCTGTCCACCTCCCTGTTGTGGAGGGGCCTCCAGCTAGACCTCAGGACATAATCGCATTCTTTTGCGGTGCGCTCGGTCCATCCCTTTGTGGTCCTCCCATAGTCGATGTAGAGGGGAACCAGGCCAATGAACATTGGCGTTATCGCTTTTCCGTCCTCGTTTCGGGATTGAGCGAAGAAATCGATCCCACGCTTGGCGAGGGCGCGTATTTCCTTTGCGCGGGCAGACGCAAATTCAAGAGTAACGTCGCCATAGACGCCCAGGGTAACGCGTTTGGTTTTGCCGTTGAGCTGATAGACGAGCGAGAAGGTCTTTTGGCCCGTTTGCGAGACGCGGATCGATAGGCCATTGACCGTGGCGATCATGCGCTCGTACTGGCGCCCTTCGGCTTTCAGGGCGCTGATTTGCCTGTCGGTGGCGAGTTTGGCTTTTGCGTCGTGCTTGGGCATGGCCGTTCCCTCCTTGGGGGCGGACATAAGCGGAGCAGCCGCCATTTCAAGGGATGCGAAATATGCATCTGGTGCACCTTGAGGTGAAATCGAGGTGAAATAGCGACAGAGATGGCATCAAAAGGCATGAGATTGGGTGAGGTGAAAAAACGAGATAAAGCATGTCATTATCAGACGCTTATGAGAGTGAATGAGGTTATGTGAGAACAGCTATGGCCAAATTCCTAATCTGGGGGTCACAGGTTCGAATCCTGTCGGGGACGCCAATAAAATCAAGGGTTTAGTAACATAAACCTCTAAGCTTATAGGAAAAAGCAATCACCCGGCAAGCACCGTAAGGCGGCTAATCGGAATTTCACGTCTGTGCCTATATCGGGGCAGGCGAACCTCTAAGCATGTCCTGGAAGGGCGAAATTCGAGGCTAGCTGTTCAAAACCGGAACCGCATTCGACTTGCGGATTGATCAAATAACATTTTTTGTCGTAAGACTTTTTGCACGCACCTTTGATATCATATTTAGTACCACCGCATGACAAAGCAGGATAAGCTCATTGAAGGCTTGCGGAACAACCTCAAGGGGGTCCGCTTCAATGACGCGTGCAAAATAGCGGAGATGATCGGATTCACATGGCAGGGCGGCAAAGGGGGACACCGAGCGTATCGGCGGCCCGGAGAGCCGGTATTGCTCAATTTTCAGAATTGGAATGGGTACATAGTACCCTATCAGGCCAAACAATTGCTCGATATGGCTGAAAAATATTGGGGTTGCGATGATGAGTAATGAGCCCTTCTATCCTGTGCAAGTCTTCTGGAGCGATGAAGACGAAGGCTATATCGCGATTGCTCCCGACTTACCGGGTTGCTCTGCTTTCGGAGAAACTGCCGAAGAAGCCATTCGAGAAGCGCGTGATGCTATTGAAGCGTGGCTTCAAGCAGCGAGGGCTGGTGGAGATCAAATCCCGGAGCCTTCGAAACTCCCTCTGCACAGGAAATACAGCGGCAAGTTTGTTGTGCGGGTACCGCGTAATCTTCACGCACAACTAGTTTCCTCGGCCGAAGAGGAAGGTGTCAGCCTAAACCAATTTGTAAACGTGCTTCTCTCCGAAGGCGTCACCCGTCACAAGCTCAGTACGAGTTGCACCTATTTCCACCAGTCCAATCTGGGGGTTCTCTGGTTGAGCGGATTATTCAGCACCACAAGCAATGGATCAAAGCTTGTCACCACTTGTGGAGCCCATACTGAACTATCCAGCGCCCCAACCTACCTGTTCTGTAACGAGAACGACATTTCGGGGCGTGTTTTCGTCCCCACTCATCTCGGACCTATAACGCAGAAAGCAACCCATGGCTGAGCCGACTTAATATGCATTTGAGCTTAAGGAACTGGCTGAAACCCTGATCAAACTTCAGGGGATCAAAGAGGGAAAATGGGCGGTTGGCTTCGAATTCAATCTTGGTGCCGGCGTGGTTGGCCTGACGCCAGAAAATCCTCGTCCCGGAGCTGTGGTGATAATCAATAAGGTTCTTCTGACGCGGCATCCTGAGGAGGCGCCAGAACTACCCTTCGTGGTTGATGCTGGCGAGTTGAAGTGAAGGCTTCTTGCTGTGGCAAACTGCTCTTTCCTCGTCCGATCGTCATTGGCACACGATTTCCTGCCACAACGACCTGTCTCATATCCGGGAAGAGCAATCCTGGGAAGGCGGCGACGAGGCCAAAATTACCTTTGGGGCGCATCTTAAGGATCTATTCAATCAAGTGGACGCACTTTTGCCGCGCGGCTAGCTTGGCCGAAACTGCCTTCCGGTGACCCCACCCCATCGTCGGAAATCGTTACGGAGAGCGGATTGGTAAGGATTCCGGAGAACCCGTACATATTTGCGGCGCAGCATCATCTGTGGAGGTTCCGTGAAGCCTTCCCCAATCAATCCTATTTCCAGTTCTTTTCCAAACTGAAGCACATCGCCAACCGCTACTTGTCCCGCGACGAACGCGATGCAATCATCAATTCTTGCCTTAGACTCGTCGAAGCAAAGGAGCATGTGGAAACAGCAGTCGAATTTCGGAGACAGCTCACACGAGAGGCCGAAGATAGAAAAAGGGTCGTCGCCGCATTAGAAAACATACACTCACTAACGGACCAGCTTGCAAAGGGTATTTCCTCGTTAGAATGCGATCAGAAGTTGAAGGATATTAAAGAAGCGAAGTATTTTTGTAACTTGTTATATGAACCACTTGATATTTATTCCTCAGTGGTTCCAATAAAGCCTGTACTTCGTAGAATCTGGCAAACCTCAAGAAACGTGATTAAGGAATACACGCCAGAGGGTAGAAGAGGGCCGCCTCCTGATAGTGAGGTGGCCCGGTGCATAATGTCTTTGGCACAGATCTATGGCGAAGAAATAACTGCTGGATACAATGTAAGCGAAGAGAGGAGGACATCTCCATTTATCGAATTTGTTAAAACCATCCTGCGTGCCCTCCCCCGCAATGCGCTCATGGGCAGAGAGGGATTCTATACCGATGGTGCTATAGAGGAGCATGTCAACAGACTGTACAAGACCAAATATGCAAAGAGACGGCGTGGGGCGAGGAGCGTTAAAAACAGGTAAAAACCAATAAGGTCAGGTTTTCTTGATTTTTGAGCGAAACCTACTCTTTGCCGTGTTTCGCATGATCATGAGAGGATACTCCGTAAGACAACGCTTCCCCAGCAAGTAGGGGTTTGTACGGAGTATCCGATGAGAGATGCGATCGACGTTTCGTATGCAGTTACTGAAGCCGCGCGATATTTGGGCCTTTCGCCTTCCTGCCTCAATAAATGGCGTTGTTACGGCACGGGACCACGCTTTTGCAAACTGGGAAGACGCGTTGTCTACCGGAAATCGGATCTCGAAAGGTGGCGGGAGGAAAACCTTCGCGTTTCCACCTCCCAATACTAGCCGGGCCAATGCAAATGCAGGCCACGCAATCCGCACACACAAGCTTTCCGTCCCTTCGAGCTATGGCGCAGACGCTCGGCGGCGAAGTCCATGGGCGTTACATGCTGGCTCCCGGGCCAGGCCACAGCAAGAACGATAGGTCCCTTCAACTCACCCTGGAGCCGGGCGCGCCCGATGGCTTCCTTGTGCACAGTTATGCCGGCGATGATCCTCTTGTCTGCAAGGATTATGTGCGTGAGAAGTGCGGTCTGCCGCCATGGGAAACCGATAGGCGGGATTTCGATTTTCGGCACGCAGGAAAGAAGCCTGTGGGCCGCTGGAGCTATTTCAATGCGGATGGCAGTCTCTCCTGCATCGTGTGCAGATACGACTG
>CAVXRT010000046.1:0-67384 GCA_963764115.1 uncultured Alphaproteobacteria bacterium | reverse complement strand
TTCCTGCTCGGGTCGATTATCACGATTTTGCCAGTCGTCGTTGCCGCGGCAATCTGGAAACTCGCCGCCTAAAAGCCTCCTGCGCTTAACCGGACGCGGGCCTCGATACGCTTCCGCATGAACATTGGACCTCACTTTTATCCCCGGATTGGCTTCCCGGTTGCGTTTGCGTCATGGATTTTTCTTGAGTGTGGATTGTATGAGAAAGCGCCTTGCGGGGAAGTTAATGGAATAAGTGATTGTTATTGCTAATAAAATTCAGGAACGGAAGGGCGCTCCCGGCGCACGCGCGGGCTGGTCATGGTTAACAGGGGAAAATGGGATATATTTAACGGACTTTTCAGAGCCCACTTAATGCCAAAATTCCGGCATTAAATTCTATTTAATGGGGCAGTCTGCGCTAAAAAAGCTCTTCACTTTCAACTCGTTGGAAGCGCCTGTCTACCGTCCTCGTAGGCCTCGTTCTGCGCCGGATAAAGGGATGGTTAAGCCTAATCAAGCGTAAATAGGACCAGAAATAAATCGGCGGCGCTCTTGTTAACCAGCTTCAGATTAATGCTCGGCGCCGGGAAGGAAGCGTTAACCCTCGAGGCATAGGGCGGGCGCCGTCGGAGATGGCAGCCTGCATTTAGAGCGCGTCGAAATTGTCATGGCCGCCCTCCGAGGACCCTTCGAGGCGGCCATCTTGGATAAGAATTTCCGATTTTTTGGATTTGAAGACTGGATGATCTGGTCAAGCCTGGCCATGACATCGGTTCCACCCAATCGCAACACGCTTCAACCGGACGCGGGCGCGCGGGTGAGTTGACCTTGCGCCGCTACGGTTCCGATTTTCCGCACCGCCGCGCTTGCAGCGATGCGCTGCTATCGCTGCATTCCTGTCGGGCGCGCTTATTTACGCGCCCCGGCAGTCATGGTATTTCAATTCGCATGCGAATAGCGGGCAGCCATATTTTCACTTTCGCGCGCCGACGATGGATCGAGCCTCGATAGCGGCTGCGTGGCAGGGTTATTTCGCTTAAGCACGCGAGCCTCTCACCAATATTCCCCTTATCGAAAACAGGTTCGCGATGACGACGCCATCCGTCTTGATCCGGCTTCAAGCGCCGGATGATCATGATGCCCTGCTCTCCTTGAATGAAAAGGCGTTCGGGCCGGGCCGTTTCTCCCGCACCGCATACCGCGTTCGCGAGGGTGCGCTGCGCGAGCCCCGGCTCAATCTCTGCGCCGTTCTCAAAGGCGAAATTATCGGCTCGGTGGACTTCACGCCGATCGCCATCGGGGGCGCGCCGCAATCGCTGCTGCTCGGCCCCCTGATCATCGCCGACGATCACAAGAACCAGGGCCATGGTCTTCGGCTCATGTTGGACGGACTTCGGCGCGCGCGAAACCTTGACTACAGGCTGGTGATCCTGGTGGGCGACTTGCCCTACTATGCGCGCGCTGGATTTCGCGCAACGCCACAGGGACGGATCCTGTTCCCCGGGCCGGTCGACCCCGCGCGCATTCTCTACGCCGAGCTTGATCCTGACGCGCTTGAGGCCTATCGCGGCTTGGTCAGGGGAATCCCTGCTGAGCCAGCATCATCCGGCGCGCGCTGCAGCGCGTAACGACGGCGGCGGATTTCATGATGCGCCGCGTCCGGGATTCGCGGCTTAGCCATCGAATGAACGGCGAGATTGCGCCGCTTTATTTTCCAACGGAGTGGGCCGGAAGCCGAACATTTTAGTGACAGCCGGAACGGTCCCTTTCTGCTGGCAAAGCAGGAGTCGGGCAGGCGAAGCTTGTTTCGCGCCTGCGCATGGCCTCTTGACACTTTATTGCCGGCTCTCAGCGCAAAAATCGCTAGCCTTTGATGATTTGCGAGACGAAGTTTGGATAAAGTATGTAGTCGGCTATGCCAACTCAGATGATCATCTTCGAAGAATAGAGGCTTTCCGCCAAGTTGTGTTTCGCAAACATTTCCAGGGCACAAAACGGGAAAGGGATCCCAAATCATAACGTTTGCAATATGCTCAGATACTAGCTCCATACTGTTAATTACAGGCTTCCTTAGAGACTTAAATCTTTTGCCATGACCGTTCGATGGATGAAACACAAATAGGATTGGATCGAGGGGACCAATCTGAGCAGCGGAAAGCTGGAGATTTGAAGACCGGGGTCGGAGCAGCAAATACGATCTTAAGCCCTCTGTCAGAAAATGGCTTGATCCAATCTTCAGCCTCTCTAGTCGCCTCAGTTCGAAGCTTCATCGCCATCGGATTGTACATGTATTCCTGCATATTAGCGATGTGATATGATCCCCACTGATTTCCGTATCTCTGAAGGCGTAGGCTTGAAAGGAATACAATGTCCCCATTCCTGGCAGCGTCGAGGGTTGCTAATGTTATTGCTCTATTGAATTCTGAACAACCCGTCGCACGAGCTGTTTCCATAGGTTTGATAAAGTCAATGTAATTACAACCAGAAAACTGGTAAATATGCGTTTCAATACCCTGCTCCACCGCAATCTGCCAATATATAGGGGCTATAGTGGCCTACATGAGAGTCACCTGCTGCGAACATTTTTCTTCCCGGCTGTAATACCTTTACAGTTATCCGGTTTTAAGATCAGCTCGTCGCCGCCAGCGATATTCCGATGTTGCATAGAAACCTCGCACCGAGAACCGCCAGGGATCCGCTCGGCGAGGCATCTTGTAATCCGGATACCAGTCATTTGATTCACGCATTACGCGACTGAGACTAATCCGACCTTTGTGCGCGAACAAGTGAACGACGGTGTAATATCCGAGAGTCGTCACTAATAAAAATACGCCTATTCGTACTACCTTAGGGAAAATTATCTATAAGAACGTTATGTCTTATTGGCCGCTCAAAGAAACGGTAAGACGAGGATGAGATAGCAAATGTTGCTCCGACAACAAGGATAGAAAGTAACAGAGCTTCGAGTCCAACAGTCCTCGCCTCAAACGGGCATCAGCCACTAAAGCTACATGGCAAGCGCTTCCAAGTGCAAACCAATGTAGGCGCAGAGAAAACCGGAGAAAGCGGCGGATTATGAATCACTCCACAGTAGGTTTCCTGCGCGCATGCAGCAACATGTGTTATAACGAACGTTGTCCTTGTCAGCGAAAGCAAAACTTATAAATAAGGCGCAAGCACCTATCAATGTTATAGGTGCACCGAATATCCTTCCCCTGGAAGCATATGGTATCCAGTTGCCGCTTATACATGTGTATGAACACAATTACGGCCTGCCCCAAGCTCCCCAGCAACCTGCAGGCACTAAAATAGAAAGAGGCAGCGGGATTTTTGTTGCTTGCCAAAGCCCAGCCCATGACCGAAGCCAAAACCAGAGCAAGCAAAGCGAGTTTTACTGATCTTGATCGAAGTATGTCGTTCGTTCTCCTTCCCGCGAGCCACAACCACACAATAATCGGTGCAATGATATAAAATTGCTCTTCAACGCCGAGGGACCACGTGTGCATGTATGGGTTGAATTCCGCACTGGCGTGAAGTAGGTATCAGAGTTATTTTTGCATCACCCAGTTAGTTAATGCTAGGGAAGCGCGCAGTCCGTCATCTCGGTAATTACTTAATATAGGAAGGGATGAAGAGCGTTGCCGCGGTACCGCTTACGAGGGGTACTAAATAGACCCAAGTAGTCCACATTCTTTGGCATAAAAGTGTCCCAAATATGAAAAGCATATACCGATCTGGAATTGCTATTTACTAGGGAAGATGTAACCACAAAACCAGATATAACAAAGAATATATCTACACCTACAAATCCACCTGGAAGCCAAGTTTCATTCAGATGGTAAATCATCACGGATAGTACGGCTAGGGCACTGAAGCCCGTCTCACATCCGGGCGATAACTTTTTTCTCTTAAGATGGCATAAAAAACATATTCCGGTTGACTTTAAGCGCATTAGCAAGTTTACGTTCTTCGGAAACAGTTCTTAAATAGACCATTCTCTTTGCCGGGGGTTATGTTTTATATTTGAGCCGTGTAATATAATCGGCCTCGTTGCTAAATTAACCGCTTTTCAAGGCCGCATCCCTACTCAACGTCGTGCAGACTGAAAAGCAAGAAAGAGTTACATGGGTTTACAAACTTCGTGTTTATTTTAAAATCTTTCGTTCAGACATATGGTCTCCGAGGCAGGCGTTTGTAAAGGAGCTCTCTCGATGGTCATGGCGTAGGCTCGGGAGATTTCCGCTGCCGAAGGTGGAGCGGTTGTGCGGTGAAATTGGTCTGCCTGGGTCTGCACGACCCATAGCCCGCGTGCGCGTTCGCCGGACGCATTCCTTGGCGAACCCAAAACTGTTTGCTTTAGCGCCCCTCGCGATACCAGGTCAGGGACAGAAGCCCGAGCGCGATGCCAAGCGCGGCAAACCCGGCGACAAGCGGCATGTAGGAGACCGCCGTCACCTCGAAAGCATCGCGCGCCTTGAGGCCGAACCAGGACGCTCCGCTGAAGCGATGGCCTGATCTGACCATCGAAATTGACGGCGTGCTCAAGGCCGGCGCTCCTGCCGTCCCGCCAAGGAAGAACGCTCCGCCGCCCGTCTTGTCCAGCATCGGCCTGAGCGGCTCGTCGGTTGCGACGACCCGCTGGAACTCGGGCGCGTTCATTTCGCCCGCGATAGCTATGGCGTTCAAGCCATCCATGGCGATGCGGTGTACACCAGGTTCATCGGTCGACAGGGTCTTGGCAAATCGCCCCGGCGCCTGCTGATCGAGCGTGAGTTTTACTTCGCGGCCGGATGGCGTTGTCATGGTCGCCTCGCCGATCTGTGCTTTCACGGTCCGGCGTTCGATGGTGATCTCATGGCGGCCCGCCCGCGCGGATAGCGCTTCCTCTTCGAGGTCGGGCTCCTTCATCAGCCAATGCGCGAGGCGGCGCAGGAGATCGACATGCGGGCCACCGCCTTCGTAGCCCCGAGCCCAAAGCCAGGCGTGATCGGAGAGGAGCAGCGCGACCCTGCCGCTTCCCCTGCGGTCGAGGATGAGAAGCGGCTTGTTTTCCGCCCCGCTCATGACAACTTGGCCGCGCTCGGCCTGCAAGTCCACCACGCGGAACCAATGGCCCCAGCTCGGCTCCTGTCCCTCCTTGAGCGGAGCGCCCGGGAGCCCGGCGGTTACAGGGTGCTTTTCGCCTTCCTTTGTGATCGCGGGCCTGAACGGCTCCTCGACCACTCGCCCTGTTGGCCGGGCGGGCAGAACGGCGCCAAGAGGGGTGCGGGCGAGGCTCACCGGGGAGGCGTAGTCTGCGCCCGCCGCGACCAGCACCGCGCCGCCCTGCTCGACGTAACGCGCGACGTTATCGAGATAGATCATCGGCAGCACGGCGCGGCGCTGATAGCGGTCGAAGATGATCAAGTCGAACTGGCTGAGCTTTTCGGAGAAAAGTTCGCGGGTGGGAAACGCAATCAGCGAGAGCTGGTCAATGGGCGTGCCATCGTGCTTCTCCGGCGGCCGCAGAATGGTGAAATGAACGAGATCCACCGCCGCGTCGGAACGCAACAGATTGCGCCATGTGCGCTCGCCCGCGTGCGGCTCACCCGAGACAAGAAGCACACGCAAATTCTCACGCACGCCTTGAGCCTGGATCACAGTCTTGTTGTTGACGGTGGTCAGTTCGCCGGGCTCTGGCTTCAGTTCGACTTCTACAATGTTCGGGCCAGCCCTGTCGAAGCGGAGCCGGATCGGCACGGGCGCGCCATAAGGCGCCTGCACGATTTCGGAGGCGCCCGATGCCCGGCGTATTATGAATGTCGCCGGCTGCCCATCGGCGCTTTTCCCGCTGCGCTCCGCCTTCACCTCTGCGACCTGCTCGGAGCCGACCAGCCCGAAGCGCGGCGCGGACACAATCTGGATACGATTGTCCTTTTCGTCCGGCGATCCGGTTATCAATGCGTGCAGCGGCGCGTCGAAGCCGAGGCGGCTATTGTCCTGCGGCGCATCGTGAACCTGGCCGTCAGTGATGAAAATCGCGCCCGCCATCCGGCCCGGCGGAATGTCGGCCATCGCGGTGTCCAGCGCGCTGAAAAGATTTGTGGCCTCGCCGCCGGGCTGATCCGTGCCCGCCGCATGGACCCAGCGCACCTCCAAATTGGGGATTTTCGCAAGCTTGTCTTTCAGCTCCGCTTCGATCTGGCGGGCGCGTTCCTCGCGGCCGGCAAGCTGCATGCTTGAGCTGGCGTCCGCGACGACGACGGCGATGTTGGCAAGCGATTTGCGGTCTTCGTTCTTCAGGTTCGGGTTGGCCAGCGCCAGAAGCAGGCAGGCGAGGCTCAAGGCGCGCAGAACAACGCCCCTGCGGTTCCGCCAGGCTGAAAGCGCGATCACGGCCACGCAAAGAAGGGCGCAGGCTGCAAGCGGCTCCGGCGAGAAGAATGGGAAGAACTCTACGGACCAGTTCATGAGGCGTGTGCTGCCTTGCGTGTGCGGTTAATGCCCGAGGCGCTCCAGGATCGCGGGCACATGCACTTGATCCGATTTGTAGTTTCCGGTCAGCGCATACATAACGATGTTGACGCCGACGCGATAGGACATTTCCCTTTGATCTTCGCCTCCGGGGACGACGGCGAACATGGGCCGGTCGTTTTCGTCGAGCGCCCAGGCGGCGGCCAGATCGTTGGAGGTCACGATGATGGAACTCACACCATCGGATTTGACTGCCTTCTTGGTCACGTCTGTGGTGTCGGAGCGCGCCTCCACCCAGGGATCGCCATTGTCCCAGCGGCCGGGGAACGACTGGAGCAGGTAGAAGGATCTTCGTCAGGACATGGTCGTCCGGCACGCGCTGAAGCGGCGGAAGATCGAGCTTGCCCAGAAGCTGCGACAACGGAGTCGTCACGCCCGATGACAGAAGACTGCCCGGATTAGAGTCGTCGTTCTTCGTATCGAAAATGATCAAGCCGCCCTGTTTCATGTAGGCGTCCACCTTGGCGAGAACGGCATCCGATAACGGCTCGGCATTTGACAGCACGGGCCAATAGATCATCGGGAAGAACACAAGCTCATCGCGGGCGGGATCGATGGCCATCGGGTCACCCGGCTCGACCGCGGTCCGCGCCATCAGGATTTTCGACAACCCCGACAGACCCGCGAGGCTCACGCGGTCCGCCTCGGCGTTCCCGGTCGCCACATAGGCGAGATGGGTTTCCAGGGAGGCTTGCAGCGCGAAAGCCGCCGCATCCTTGGCGGACTTTGTTTCGGCGCGGGCGCCGTCAAACGCCAGCCCGAGAAGCAGACCGAGCATCAGCGTCGTGGCCGCCCGTCTCCGCCATAGGATCGACCGCGACCCAAGGAAAAGAGCGCAAGCCACTCCATCGACAAGGAAGAGCGCCAGCGCCAAAAGAAACAGCCATGGCGCAAGGGCTATCGTCTTGGCTTCGGCAAACACCATGACATTCGCGTTGCCGGGAGTCTTCAGCGCCACCAGCGTCTCTCCTTCTCCGATGACGTTGATCGCTCTCAAAGCATTTTGCATGCCATAGAGTCCTGCTGGATTGGCCGCATTCGCTCGCGCCTTTTCAATCTTTGCGGCGGGAATGGCTTTGACCCGCTCTCCGGGTTCGGCAAGCTTGCCAAAACCATCCAAGACCCGCCATGGCTTCAACGACAAATCCTGATTGACATCAACGCGCGACCCCTCCCCGGAGGCGGTGGAGGCATTCCCGCTTTGCAAGACCTGCAACGGGGCAAGCTCCAGAGTTTTTCGCATCATTTCGACGAACAGGCCCGAGATGGGCAGGTTCGACCAGTCCGGGTTGGCGGTAATATGGAAAAAGACCAGCGTTCCCGAGCCCCGCTTTGCCGCCGTGACAAGCGGCGTGCCGTCTGCGAGCCGGGCCCAAACCTCAGTCTCTCTCGGCATGGCGGCCGGGTCTGCCAACACCTGCCGCGAAATGGTGACGTCCTTTGGTATGACAAGCCCCCCGAATGGAGAGCCCTGCTCGAAGGCAGCCGGCGTTTGAGGCGACGTCCAGGTCATGGCTCCGCCGAGCGTGCGCCCGCCTTCGCGCAATGGCGCAGGGAGAAGAGAATCGCCCCCCTGCTCAAGCCTTGGCCCCGCGAAGCGGATCAACATGCCTCCCTTCTCCACGAACGTGCGAAGCCTCTCCGCCACATTGCTCGAGAGGCGTCCGACATCGCTGAGAATGATGACCGAAGGAGAGGTCTTGATAAGGTCGGCTGTGGCTTGATCAAGGTTTGCTGTTTGGGCCTTCGTGACCTCTGCAAACGGCGTCAGCGCCCGCTCGAGATAGTAGGTTGGAGAGAGAAGCGGCTGAGCCTCGTCCGTGCCCTCGCTTGCGACGAGCCCGACGCGCCGCCGTTGCGACCGCCCATCGAGGAGATACACGCCGGCCGCCGAGGACTCGCCCACAATTTCAAGCCGCGCCACCTGGTTTCGAAGCTCAAGGGGGAGATCCAGCGAAACCTCCGCAGTCTGCTTCGCGCTTTCGATATCGAAGGGAACAGCGGCCAGCCTGTCGCCTCGTGCTGTAACAGCAGCCACCAGCCCCGCCCGCGATGAAGGCTCGGCTTTCAGGATTTGGGCGCGGATCGGACCAGCAGCGTTTGCCGCCGGCTGTGTGAGGGCGAGCGGCCCCGATCCCGAGGCGTCGCTGTAAACATCAGTGGTTCCGCCGGCGGCAAGCCCGCTGAGAGCTTTGCCCAGCGCGTCCGCTCCGGCATCCTCGATGCCGTCCGCAAGCCACGCCGCGCGAACATGGCCGCGAAGCGAGCCAAGCTCTTTTTCGATCTGTTTAGCAAGAGCGGCTCGATCGCCTGGGTAGGGCTGCGGCGCCAGCGATGCGAAACGCTGGCGGAACTCCGCGGGCGTCATTGGTTGAAGCGGTATCGCGGGTCCAGCCGTTGGGGCAAGGATGAGCGTTTGATTGTTGTCCTCGGCCAGATCTGCAAGCTGATCCGCGAACGCTTTGCGGGCGGCCCACCGGCTTCCCGCTGCCCAGCCATTATCGACCACCACAAGAAGCGGTTCGCCCAGCGCCGCCGAAGCGCTCGCCGGAGGTCTGATGAAAGGGCCAGCCAGTGCGCCAATCACAGCGGCGGCGACAAGCATGCGAAGGGCGGTGAGCCACCAGGGGCTGCGCACAGGCGTTCTTTCCCGCGCCTTGAGGCCCAGAAGCAGCGAGGTCGGCGGAAAGGCCACTGTTTCCGGCCGCGGCGGCGTCAAGCGCAGGAGCCACCAGATGACCGGCAATGCGGCCAGCCCGGCAAGCATCCACGGCTCGGCGAAGCTCAATGATCCCAGAAGCCCGGACATCATGACAGGCCATTCCTTGCTGCGGCCTGGCCTTTGATCAGGCCCTTGGCGCGGTAGGCTTTCTCTAGCCCGGAAAGATGCATGTGCAGCGGCAGCAACGCCTCAACCGCGGGATGATCGGTGTGATGCAGGAAAGGCGTCCACGCCACGTTTGCCGCGTGGAGCGCGATGACCGCCTTGTGCGCGGCAAGCTTTTGCTGGTAATCGGCCCTCAGCGTTTCGGCGCGCTCGGCCACATAGCGAGCGCCATTCTCGGCATCGATGAACTCGACGCGGCCTTGGTAGGGCAGGCTTTCTTCCGCCGGGTCAAGGATTTGCATGAGATGCCCGCGAACGCCCTGGACAGCAAAGCCATTGCAGACCTCGGCCAAAGTGGATTCCGGCTCGAGAAAATCGCTGAAAATGACCATTTCGGAATGGCGGCTCAGGCGGCTTTTCGAATTTGGAAAGCCCTGCAGACTGGACATGGAGCGGGCAAGCGTCTCCATCATCACCGTTGCGGTATTGTGCCGCGCCTTCGGCTCCATGAGCGTCGGGATGCCGACACGCTCACCCGCATCCGACAGGAGGGTAGCCAGAGCGAGAGCCAGGACGACCGCGCGCTCCGCTTTAGATGTTTGTGACAGGCGCGATCGAAAATGCATGGATTGGGACAGGTCGATCCAGATCCAGACCGTGTGGGCTGCCTCCCATTCGCGTTCGCGCACGAAAAGGTGGGTTGAGCCAGCCGACCGCCGCCAGTCTATGAGAGCGGATGAGTCGCCCGCCTCGAAATTGCGATACTGCCAGAACGTCTCGCCAGGACCCGCGCGACGCCTCCCGTGCGTGCCTTGAGCCACGGTCACGGCAACCCTGCGCGCTTCCAGAAGGAGCGCCGGCAATTTTCCAACCAAATCCTGGGAGGCGCCTTCGAGGGCGAGAGCCGAGGGCCGGGATAGCAGGTCTGATGACATGAAAGGGTTCACCGGCCTATCGCAAGCGGTCGATAAGACCGTCGATCACCTGATCGACGGTGATGTTTTCGGTGCGCGCCGTAAATGTGAGCGCCATGCGGTGCCGCAGAACGGGCTTGGCCAACGCGATCACGTCGTCAATGGAAGGCGCGAAGCGGCCCGCGAGAAGGGCGCGGGCTCGCACCGTCAGCATCAGCGCCTGACTTGCGCGCGGGCCCGGTCCCCAGGCGACCAGTTCATTCACGCGCGGGGCGGCCTCGGCCGTTTGAGGGCGCGCGGAGCGAACGAGCTTCAGGATCGCATCGACGACGCTATCGCCCGTCGGAATTTGCCGCACGAGGCGTTGGGCGGCCATAACTTCCGAGGCGTTCAGGACCGGCTTCACGGTTCTGTCCTCGACGCCTGTCGTGGAGTAAAGCATGCGTCGCTCGGCGGCTGCGTCAGGATAGGTCACATCGACCTGCAAGAGGAAACGGTCAAGCTGGGCTTCGGGAAGCGGATAGGTGCCTTCCTGCTCAAGCGGATTCTGCGTCGCAAGAACAAAGAACGGCGCTGGCAGCGCATAGGTTTGACCCGCATAGGTGATCTGATGCTCTTGCATAGCCTGCAAAAGAGCGGACTGCGTTTTCGGACTCGCGCGGTTGATCTCGTCCGCCATGAGGAGTTGCGCGAACACAGGCCCTTCGATAAAGCGGAAAGAGCGCGACCCCGCCTTTTCTTCAAGCACTTCCGTGCCTACAATATCGGATGGCATGAGGTCCGGCGTGAACTGGATGCGCTTCGCGTTCAGCCCGAGCGCTCCGCCGAGCGCCTCGACCAGGGAGGTCTTGGCGAGCCCCGGCACGCCAATCAGAAGCGCGTGGCCACCCGAAAGGATGTTAACCAGGACAAGCTCGATGACCGTATCTTGTCCGAAAATAACTCTGGATATCGACTCTTTGACGCGACCCACCTTCGTCCGGATGTCATCGACACGGCTTATAATGTCCGGCTCGGTGGGGTGGTGCATCTCAATAACCTTTTGATAGCGGGGCTGATTTTAATCCGAGTATATGCTGATGCTTTCCGGTGATACAACGTCGCTCGGGCAAGGTTCATGCCTGATTTCTGGTTCCCCTTGCGCCGCTGGGCTGGCGCAAGAACTGCTGCAATCTTTGTCAGCATTGTGGAGAGACGCGCATGCAAAAACTTCTTAGGCTGACGGAGGAAGAGGTGCTAAACCCTTTTTCTCCCGAGGGTTTTGCGGCCCGCGCGCGTCTTAACGGCCTTCCGCTCGAAAAAGCCGGGTGGATGGTGACGCAGCCGCCTTCCTATGGGATCGATGCCGGGCACAGGGTCGACGAGGACGGGAATGCTAACGAAAATTTAAAGCTTGAAGACCTCGTAGGGCGGGAAGCGTGGAAGAATGCAGCCGTGCTTGTGCCGGTGGTCGCGCGCGAACCCGAGGCGACAGTGCTCCTGACGCTGAGGACGGCGCATCTTTCCGCGCATAGCGGCCAGATTGCATTCCCGGGCGGGAAGATCGAAGAAGGGGACGCGACGCCTGTCGAGACCGCGCTCAGGGAAGCAGAAGAAGAGATCGGGCTGTCGAGGGATCTGGTGACCCCATTGAGCCTTCTCGATCTTCACAACACAGGAACAGGCTTTCGCATCGTTCCCGTTCTCTCGCTTGTCGATCCATCCTTCACAGCTACGCCGGACCCGAACGAAGTGGCCGATGTTTTCGAGGTGCCTCTCTCCTTTCTGATGGAAGAAGAGAATCATATGAGGCATCTGCGTGAGTGGAAGGATCGGCGCATCCTGTTCTATGCCATGGAGTACGAGCAGCGATTTATATGGGGCGCTACCGCCGCCATGCTGCGCAACCTTTATGAGAGGCTTTATGTGCCGGAAGTGAACTGATCCCGGATGCGCCCATGACAGGCTTGAGCGTCGCCAACGCCGAATGGTTCCTGAAACCCGAGACGCAAGCTGTCTTCGCGTGCCTCAATCGTGAAGGCTTCGAAGCGCGGGTTGTCGGCGGCGCGGTGCGCAACACTCTGCTCGACGAGCCGGTGAGAGAGGTCGATTTCGCGACGACAGCGCGGCCGGAGGATACGCTCCGTCTCGCGGCGGAGGCGGGTATCAAGACCGTGCCCACCGGAATCAGCCACGGAACCGTGACGCTGATTGCGCATAGCGTCCCGTTTGAGGTTACGACGCTCCGGAAGGACGTGGAAACGCATGGGCGGCACGCGACGGTAGAGTTCGGTGAAGACTGGGCCGAGGATGCCCGCCGGCGCGACTTCACCATGAACGCGCTCTATGCGGGCAGCAAAGGCGAGGTCCACGATCCGTTGGGAGGAGCCGCGGATCTGCTGGCGCGCCGCGTGCGGTTTGTTGGTGACGCCCACACGAGGATCCAGGAAGACTATTTGCGCATCCTGCGCTTCTTCCGGTTCAGCGCCCAATACGGACATGGCGAGTTCGACCGCGAGGGTATAGCCGCTGCGATTCGGGAACGGCTCGGTTTGCAGCGCCTATCGCGCGAGCGCATTCGGGCTGAACTCCTCCATATTCTCGTCGCGCGGCGCGCGTTGGACGCCATCGAGGTCATGGCGGACAGCGGTCTTCTCCTCCTTCTTCTTGGAGGGGTGGCGCGGCTTGAGCGCTTCAATCGGCTGTGCAGGATCGAGGATGCGCTGGGCTTGCGTCCAGATCCGATCTACCGTTTGGCGGCGCTCGGCGTGTTCATCGAGGAGGATGCGGCGCGACTTGCGGCAAAGTTGCGCCTTTCCTCGCACGAGACGAACGATCTCTTGAGCTTTGCGGCAGCGCCTCCCTTTGCCGAACCTTGCCCGCGCGATCTGAGAGCAGCGCTCTACAGGCTCGGCCCGCGTCTTTATCTCGGCCATGTTCTTCTCGCCTGGGCTTCTCAAGGCGCATCTGCAAGCGATGCCGCCTGGACATCCGCGGCCGGCCTGCTTCGCTCATGGCGGCGTCCGAAATTTCCGATCGGGGGCGCCGATCTGATCGCAAGGGGATGGAACTCGGGGGCAGCGCTGGGAGAATGCCTCAAACGTCTCGAAGAGGTCTGGATCGGGAGTGGGTTTATACTCAGCCGGGAGGACCTTCTTGAACTCAGCGATGATCGCCAATAGGTGAACACCGCCTCCTTAACATTGACGCTCCTTCCGGTCGAAGGTATATGCATCGAAGGTTGCTGCCTATGAGGCATGCGGGCATCTTTCCATATCAGTTGAAGCTTGGATCGCGGGTCGCCCGCCCGCGAAAGGAATTTTTGACATGGCAAATACAAAATCGGCGAAAAAGGCCGCCCGCCAGGCGGAGCGCCGGACACTCATCAACAAGTCCCGCCGCAGCCGGGTGAGGACCTACGTCCGCAAGGTTGAGGAAGCGATTGCTTCCGGCGACAAGGAAGCGGCTGCCGTCGCTCTTCGTGAAGCGCAACCCGAGATCATGCGTTCGGCCACGAAAGGCATCATTCATAAGAATACGGCGTCTCGGAAAATCTCCCGCCTGTCTGCTCGCATAAAGGCTCTCGGGGCTGCGGCATAGATTCTTAGTTGCTGATGCGAATTTGCATCACAGCGTTGCCGCCGTCTGATGCGCATCAGACCCTGAATTAAAAAACTCATGATATATCAAGGTCCTAGGGAAATGAAAAGCTCTGGGCCTTTTGGGCTGTGCGCAAGACGCTGCGCCATTTGAGTCAAACCCGCAATTTTTGGGAGCGTCAGCCGCGGCGCGTAAACTCAAAGAGAACGACTTCAGAAAATTAATGAATCGTTAAATCTTCCAAAGCCTTATGGCCGATTACTCGTTCGGTTCGAGGTCCACGGCCGCCGGAAGGCGCTTAAATCGGGCAATTTTCGCGACATTTCTGGGCTCTTGCGCCCCTTCAGCGCCCTTTGTATGTTGAGACATCCGAACGGGGGAAGTTCCCCTCCTGATAGTGTAACCTTGTAATGCGTACCAGAGCTCGCGAAGTGGGGTGGCCCCTGCGTGCGAGTTGTTGTCCATGATCAGGCGATGGATGGATGATGGTGCGCGCCGAGGCTTACGTTTCGGTTCACCTCTCTGTTCTCGATGCATTGGGCAGGAGGAAAATGAATGCGAAGTAAATGCATAGCGGCCGTGCCGCAATCCACAAGCTCCTATACATGGAAGTCGCCGGTAACGCTTCAAGCGCGCCCGGTTCTCGTTGACCCAGCCCATCACATAATGTCGCGCGCCGGAACCCGGCAGAGGCGCGAGACGCCTAGAGCGGAGCATTCTTCCATCCCATGGAAGACGTATCTTGCGTCGAGAGAGTTTAAAAATTTAGCATCGGATATCGCAGACGCCGTTTTTTCGCCGTCTTCCACAAGCCTTTCCTCGTCAGAGACTGAGCGTCCTTCCAGCTTGCATGCACGCATTTTTACGCGGGCGGCTGGTCAGCCTACTGCGGGGTCGCTTCTGACTTCTGTTTTGCCGGGCGCTGGCGACGCTTCGCGCAGCAAAGCGGAGAAGCAGGCGCCGGGTCTCGCTCTGGCGGCGTAACCCGGAAAATTTTTCCGCAGAATAAAAACTTTTCCGATGAAACGCTGAAGCCCACGGGCGCCGAAGGAATTTTGAAATGGAAGCGTTGGATCTCTCATCTTCATCTTCGATTGAGCATAAATGGCGGCGCATTCAAAGTCGCCTCCGCGCTGAACTTGGCGAAGACGTATTCACAAGCTGGTTTGGGCGCGTTGAGCTGGAAGGTTATGACGGCCGCGTGGTGCAAGTGTCCGTGCCAACTAAGTTTCTGCGCAACTGGCTGCAATCCCACTATTCCGAAAAGCTTCTTGCTTGCTGCGGCACCGAGCTAGGTGGTGTGAACCGGCTGGAGTTCAGGGTTCGCCAGCCTCACCTTGCTCCGGTTGAGAAGCTCAAGCCCGTTGTGCAAACGAATGATACGGTCGCGCCCCGGCCCCAGGCCGCGGCGGCAACCGTGACTCCGCTTCGCGTCCTCAATATGCTCACGCGCGATGGACGGACGGGGCTCGACGGTTTTGAGGGATCGCCCCTCGATCCACGGTACACGTTCCAGTCCTTTGTCGTCGGCTCGTCGAACCGGCTGGCTCACGCCGCTGCGCTGCAGGTTGCGGAGAGTTCGTCCGACCAGGCTCTGAAATATAACCCGCTTTACATTCATGCCCGCGTCGGCATGGGCAAAACGCACTTGCTGCATGCCATCGCATGGGAGATGAAGCATCGAAATCCGAGTGCGAAAGTGCTCTATCTCACCGCCGAGCGGTTCATGTACAGCTTCGCGGAGGCGCTCCAGACGCGCGACGCTCCGGCCTTCAAGGAGAAGCTTCGCACCATCGACCTTCTGCTTATCGACGACATGGAATTCCTTCAGGGCCGCACGTTCCAGCAGGAGTTTTGCCATACGCTAAACTCCTTGATCGACGGGGGCAAACAGGTGGTGGTGGCGGCAGATTGTGCGCCGCTGCTTCTTGAAAGCTTTGATGCGAGGATGCGCTCTCGTCTTTCGGGCGGCCTTGTGGCGGAGCTGGGGATCCTTGATTATGAGCTTCGCCTAAAAATCCTGCATAGGCGGGCTGCAGAGAAAGCCGCGGCCTCACCAGGCTTCGAGGTCCCGGCTGATGTCCTGGAATATCTTGCTACCCAGCTGACGGAAAATGGCCGCGAACTTGAAGGCGCGATCACACGCTTGCATGCGACCTATCAGCTGACAGGCGAGCGCGTATCCGTTGATGCCGCCGAATGCACCATCGGCGACCTGATCCGCTCGAAAGAGCCAAAGCGCGTCAAGATCGACGACATCCTCCGTATTATCGCCAAGCATTACGGCGTCCAGCGCGGCGATCTTCTGTCGAGCCGCCGCAATCAATCGATTGTTCGGCCGCGGCAGATCGGGATGTACCTCGCGAAGACGCTGACCTCGCGTTCCCTGCCTGAGATCGGGCGGCGTTTTGGCGGCCGCGACCACACCACCGTCCTTCACGCCATCCGCAAGATCGAGTCGCTGAAGCAGAACGATGGCGCACTGAAAGAAGAGCTCGAATCGCTATCGCGTATGCTGAAAGACGGCACAATCTAAGCGGATTTGTCAGGGCATTCGCGCGGCTGGACTTGACAGAAGTTGTTCAGCCGTGAAACTGGCGTTTCAAAATCAAAACACCGCACAAGCGGGTTGGTTGTCATTATGCGCTTTGTTGTTGACCGGAATGCGCTTCTCCGTGCTCTCGGGCATATCACGGGGATCGTCGAACGCCGTAACACTATCCCGATTCTCTCGAATATCCTGATCGGCGCCGATGGCGGCGGCCTGACCTTGAAGGCGACGGACCTCGATATGGAGGCCGTGGAAGGCGTGCCCGCGAAGGTTGAGACCGCGGGCGCGGTGACGGTCCCGGCTCATACGCTTCACGACATCGTTCGTAAGCTTCCTGAAGGGGCAGAAATCAGGATCGAACGCAAAGGCGGTGAGGGCCGGCTGAAAGTCGCCGCCGGGCGCGCAAGTTTCGAGCTTTCGATTCTGCCTGCCGATGACTTCCCGGACATGGGCCAAGCGGAGATGCCGCATCGGTTCACGCTTGAAAGTGGCGAATTGAAGCGACTGTTCGAAAAGGCGCGCTTTGCGATTTCGACCGAAGAAACGCGGTATTACCTCAACGGCATCTATCTGCATTCCATCGAGAGCGATGGCGGAATGAAGCTTCGCGCCGTTGCGACCGACGGTCACAGGCTTGCACAGGTTCAGACGGATTGCCCCCCCGGCGCCGAAGGAATGCCGGGCGTCATTGTGCCGCGGAAGGCGGTCGGCGAAGCCATCAAGCTTCTAGAAAGCGATCAAGCGCCGGTTGAGATCACGCTCTCGCAAGCGAAAATAAGGTTCAGGGTTGGCGATGTCGTCCTCACCTCGAAGCTGATCGACGGCTCTTTCCCCGACTACGCCAGGGTCATACCGACGACCAACAAGAAGAATCTGTTACTTGAAAACGCGGATCTCGTGAAAGCGGTTGATCGGGTTTCGACGCTTTCCTCGGAAAAAGGGCGCGCCGTCAAACTCAACGCCAGCGAGGGGCGGCTGGTGGTCTCGGCCAACAACCCCGAAATCGGGGTCGGCTACGGAGGAAATCTCCGCCGACTATCGCAGTGAGCCCATAGAAATCGGCTTCAACGCGCGCTATCTGCTCGACATCACCGCGCAGATCGACGGCTCGCAAGCGCTTTTCAAGCTGGCTGATGCTTCTTCTCCAACCTTGATCTCGGATGAGAACGATGCGTCGGCGTTGTATGTTCTGATGCCGATGCGCGTTTAGTCCCGGCTTTTACTTCGATAAGAAGATTGCATTCCGCGCCAAAGGTCTTGGAGAAATCATCCCGAATCTGGATCGGCAAGCTGACGCTTACCGATTTTCGTAACTATCGCGCCGCCACCATGGCGGTGCAACCCGGCTCGGTTGTCCTCGTCGGCCCCAACGGCGCAGGGAAAACGAATTGCATTGAGGCTGTTTCGCTTCTGACCGCTGGGCGCGGTCTGCGGTCGCTGCCATTTTCGGAACTTGCGCGAAGCGGCGGCGCTGGCGGCTGGGCGATTGCCGCCCGCGTTTCGATCTCGGGCGAAGACATTGAGATTGGGACCGGCGTTCAGCCTTCTCCTGGCGGAGTCGTCAGCGCCCGCGCCGCGCGCATCGTCAAAATCGATCACGACATCGCGAAGGGGTCCGGCGCGCTCGCCTCTGTGAGGATGTTATGGCTCACGCCGGCCATGGATGGCCTCTTCACCGGACCGGCCAGCGACCGCCGCAGATTCCTCGACCGGCTGGTCCTCAGCCTCGACCCCTCCTACGCGAGCGCCGCCGCGATTTTCGACCGCGCGATGCGGCAGCGGAACAAAGCGCTCGAGTCCATGAGCCCGCCGCAACTCCTGACTGCGATCGAAGCGCAAATGGCGGATGCGGGGGTGAGCATGGCCGCAGCCCGCAGGCGCGCCACCGAAAGCCTTGCCGGCGAAATCATGGAGGAATGCGAACGCGATCCCGACTCGGTCTTTCCCTGGGCTGGACTAACGCTTCAGGGCCATCTTGAGGGCCAGGTCGGCGATATGGACGAAGGCGAGATGATCGACGCCTATCGCCAGCTTCTCTCGCGCGCGCGCGACCGCGACCGCGCGGCAGGACGTACCCTGACGGGTCCGCACCGTAGTGACCTGGAGGTGACACATGGCCCCAAGAACACCCCTGCAAAGATGTGCTCGACGGGCGAGCAGAAGGCTCTCCTCATCGGCCTTGTCCTCGCTCATGCCCGCCTCATCAAGAAAACATCTGGTGGCATATCGCCCTTAATTTTGCTCGATGAAATCGCAGCCCATCTCGATCTTGGCCGCCGCCTTGCGCTGTTCTCGTCCATCGCGAGCTTGAACGCTCAGGTTTGGATGACCGGGACGGATGCTGACATCTTTTCGCCCCTCCAGAATGTCACAGAAACGCAGCTTTTTCTTGTTTCAAACGGGGCTATCGTGCCCGCAAACGATGCAGAATCCGCTCAGGAACACTAAATAATAGAAAAGCAAGTCCGCGAAGTCCGCGGCTGATCAGGTGTATTTATGGAAGCAGTAAACCGCATGGACGCGGCGGCGGAAGCCTATGGCGCCGACAGCATCAAGGTCCTGAAAGGCCTCGACGCGGTCCGCAAGCGTCCCGGCATGTATATCGGCGATACGGATGATGGCTCAGGTCTTCATCACATGGTCTATGAAGTGGTCGACAACGCCATCGACGAGGCGCTTGCGGGCTATGCCGATTATGTGTTCGTGGCGCTGAATGCGGATGGTTCCGTGACGGTCGAGGATAACGGCCGCGGCATTCCAACCGAGATCCATTCGCAGGAAGGCGTGTCAGCCGCCGAAGTCATCATGACGCAACTGCACGCGGGCGGGAAGTTCGATCAGAACTCCTACAAAGTTTCGGGCGGGCTGCACGGCGTTGGCGTCTCGGTCGTGAACGCGCTTTCCAACAGACTTGAGCTCACAGTCTGGCGGGGAGGCCACGAGCATTTCATGGCGTTTGCCGATGGCGTTGCCGAGGAACCGCTCAAGATCGTAGGCCAAACCCCGGGCAAGTCCGGCACGCGCGTAACATTCACGCCAAGCCCCGCAACTTTCACGATGGTTGAATTCGATTACGCGACGCTCGAGCATCGGTTGCGCGAATTGGCCTTCCTGAACTCTGGGGTCAACATCATCCTTTCGGATTTGCGCGGCGTCGAGCCGGTTAAGAGCGAATTCAAATATGAAGGCGGGCTGAAGGCTTTCGTGCAGTATCTCGACCGCGCCCGGACACCTCTTTTCGCTGAGCCTGTCTTTATAAAGACCGAGCGGGAGGGCGTTGCTGTCGAAGCAGCCTTGTGGTGGAACGACGGCTATCATGAGAGCGTCTTCTGCTTCACGAACAACATCCCGCAGCGGGATGGCGGAACGCATCTTGCAGGTTTTCGGGCCGCGCTTACGAGGACAATCAACACTTACGCCGCCTCTTCCGGTATTGCGAAGAAAGAGAAGGTGCAACTGACCGGCGATGACGCGCGCGAGGGTTTGACCTGTGTGTTGTCGGTGAAAGTGGCTGATCCGAAGTTTTCGAGCCAAACCAAGGACAAATTGGTGTCGTCCGAGGTTCGGCCTGCGGTCGAAGGCATCATGACGGAGGCACTCAGCGCGTGGTTCGAAGAGCACCCCGTCGAATGCAAGCTTACTATACTGAAGGTGGCCGAGGCGGCGGCAGCGCGCGAGGCGGCGCGGAAGGCACGTGAACTGACGCGGCGCAAGGGCGTGCTCGATGTCGCGAACCTTCCTGGCAAGCTCGCCGACTGTCAGGAGCGCGATCCGGCAAAGTCAGAGCTGTTCCTCGTCGAGGGCGACAGCGCGGGCGGCTCGGCCAAGCAGGGACGCGACCGGTCCAATCAGGCTGTGCTTCCCCTGCGCGGCAAAATCCTGAACGTGGAGCGGGCGCGCTTCGACAAAATGCTCTCAAGCCAGGAGATCGGAACGCTAATCACGGCGCTAGGCACCGGAATTGGCCGCGACGACTTCAATATTTCGAAGCTTCGCTACCACCGCATCATCATCATGACGGACGCTGATGTGGACGGCAAACATATCCGCACACTGCTCCTGACATTTTTCTATCGCCAGATGCCGCAGCTCTTGGAAAACGGCCATCTCTATATCGCGCAGCCGCCTCTATACAAGGTGAAGCGCGGCAATTCGGAGACCTATCTCAAGGACGACCGTGCTTACGAAGACTTTCTAATCGGCGGCGGCCTCGATGGAGCCATTCTCAAAGCGGATACTGGGGAGCACCGTTCGGGACGGGATCTTCGCGCGAGTGTGGAGCGAACGCGGTCCTTCTTGCATGTGCTGGATGGGCTGCACATGCGTTACTCCCGCACCGTGGTGGAACAGGCTGCCGTTGCCGGGCTCCTCAACCCGAAACTCGTCAACGATGAGGAAGAAGCCGAACCTCTGGCGGACAGGGTGGTCGACCGTTTAAAGGCCCTCTCGGAGGAGACGGAGCAAGGCTGGACCTGGAGCCGAGGCTCCGATGGCGGTTTTATCTTCTCCCGCGAGGTGCGCGGCGTGAAGGAGTTGCACAACATCGATTGGGCGCTTATTCAGTCCGCCGATGCCCGCAAGTTGCACACCTATCATGCCGAGTTCTCCGCCTTGTTTTCAGGCAAGGTCGTGCTGGAGCGCAAAGCGACGGAAACACCGGTCTTCGGGCCTCGCACCCTTCTGGATGCCGTGTTCGCGGCGGGCCGCGCTGGACTCACCATGCAGCGCTACAAAGGTTTGGGCGAGATGAACCCCGGGCAGCTTCACGAGACGACGCTCGATCCGAATGTGCGCACTTTGCTGCAGGTGAAGCTCGGCGAACTAAACGACGCCGATGAGATCTTCTCAAAGCTCATGGGCGATGTGGTCGAACCCCGACGCGAGTTCATTCAGCTAAACGCGCTTTCGGTTTCCAACCTGGATATTTGAGACGCGCCGGAATCAAGGTTATGCTACCTACTCGGGATACGCTATGTTGCAGTGCAACATGAGTTGCGTTATCCTCAATACTAGGCATAAAGCCAACCCAAGGGGCATCCATGTTTTTCTGGTTTCCGTTCTACACCGAGAGCAAGTCATTCTCGAATGGCAGCGGCTCTCCGCACGCCAAAACACTGCCCCTTCTGCCCGCGCCCGGCAGCGCACGCACAAATTCGCGTGCAGGTGATTTTGGAGATTTCGCTGTGGATCTCCTGCGGCAGGCGATAGCGGCCTTCACCTCATCGCTGACTGCGCTTGGAAACCGCGCCAATGCACTCTTCGCTCAAATAGCTGCGCTGCTCGCCTTCGACCGGGTTGCCCGCGACGGCATGACTTTCCTTAATAACGCGTGGAGCGGATTTGGTTTGCCAAAAGCGCACTCACCCTTTGGATTGTATCAGGGCCAAGACCCGATGTCGTTTTCCCCCCTCATGATGGGAAACTTCAACCCCTTTTCCATAAATCCATGGGCTGCCTTCACAGAGAGCATGAACTTCTGGACCAGCTTGTGGATGCCGCCCGCACAGCAACGCAACCCCTATTCCTTCGGTGGTAACGCCTCTGCCTCGCCATTCATGGCCAAGGTTTCAACACCGGGCGGGTTCACCTGGGGCTTCGCCTGGGGCCAGTAATGCATGATGGCCGCCCTGCGGCGGCCATCAAGAAAGAACTACGTGGTTTTCGGCTTTGGAGCCGTCTTGCATTTGCCCTTGGCGTCACCCGGCTTTGACCAGGCACAGCCCGTCTGGGCGCCGCAAGAGGTCTCGTCTTTGAGAGTTTTGCAAGCTTTCGGTTTCGTTGGCGCGGCGGGGGTCTGTGCGACCGCGGACAGCGTCCCGGCTGCAAGTGAAGCCGCAAGAGCGGCGGTTAAGAGAATCCGCATAAATCGTGTCTCCTAAAAGATCCTGGCGATCCCTTTTTCGGGATCGAAGCGCACCCTAGAACACTTTTTTGTCCGATCTGCAAGTGAACGGATTAAATTATCCGCCTGCTCCACAGAAGAGCATCTTCGAGCCGATCATCTCCCCAAAAAAGTTCCCTGCTTTGGGTTGTAAAACTTGGCGCGCCAAAAATGCCCAACGCCTGCGCGTGTTCTGTGTTGGCGCGCAGTTTTTCTTTGACTAGCGGCGCCCGGGCTCGCTCGAAGGCTTCGCCTTGCGGAGCCTCGGCAGCCGCAAGCGCCGTCGCAAGAGTTGATTGCTCGGCGATGTTCCGCTGCTCCGCGAACTCCAGGCTGAAAACCGATCGAATGAAGGTAGGTCCCCAGCTTTCTTCCAGACCGACAAGCGCGAGACGCGCCGCAAGCAGACCATTCTGCGGAAACGGGTCGGGCATGCGAAACGCCAAGCCACGCCGTAGAGCAATGCGCTCGATATCGCGCACCATGTATCGGCCCTTGGCCGGGTTAATATTGAAGGGCGATGTGTCCCAATTCTGCGCTTTGAATATCGGGCCGAGCAGAAACGGCTTCCAAATCACCTCCACATCGGCTTTTCTAGCCATCTCCTCGATCCGCATTGCCGACAGGTAGCTGTATGTTGATGCGAACTCGAACCAAAAGGTGAGACAGGCCATCATTCGTGTCCTCTTGCCACTCCGCGGAGTTTCCCAAAAGCGGGCGCCGGTTTTGGGATAGAAACTCTGCGAAACGAAAAGATCTAAATGGACATCGGAGGCGAAGCCGACGATGTCAGTTTAGGCGCAGCCTCCGCTATGCGAACTTAAATCTTTCCTCAAGAGCCTGTCATGTCCGAGAAAAAAAGCATCAAGAAAGTCGTCCTCGCCTATTCCGGCGGCCTCGATACGTCGATCATTCTGAAGTGGCTGCAAGTCACCTATGGTTGCGAGGTGGTGACGTTCACCGCGGACCTCGGCCAGGGCGAGGAGCTTGAGCCCGCGCGCAGGAAAGCGGAACTGCTCGGCATCGAGCAGATCTACATCGAGGATCTTCGCGAGGATTTCGTGCGCGACTATGTGTTCCCGATGTTCCGTGCGAACGCGGTTTACGAGGGGCTTTATCTGCTCGGCACCTCGATCGCGCGGCCGCTCATCGCTAAGCGCCAGATCGAAATCGCGCATGAAACCGGCGCGGATGCTGTCTGCCACGGCGCAACCGGCAAGGGCAACGATCAAGTTCGCTTTGAGCTGAGCTATTACGCGCTGGACCCGAACATTGCCGTGATCGCGCCCTGGCGCGAATGGGAGTTCAAGTCGCGGCAGGCGCTTCTCGATTTCGCGGAAAAAAACCAAATTCTCGTAACAAAGGACAAGCGCGGGGAAGCGCCGTTCTCGGTCGACGCCAACTTGCTGCACACTTCGTCGGAAGGCAAACTTTTGGAAGACCCGGCGGTGGAAGCCCCGGACTACGTCTATCAGCGCACCGTCGCCCCAGAGGACGCGCCGAACCAGCCTGAGATCATCGAAATCGGCTTCGAGCGCGGCGATGCCGTCTCGATCAACGGCGAGGCATTGTCTCCGGCAACGCTCCTCACGCGGCTGAACGACTATGGGCGCAAGCACGGCATCGGGCGGCTCGACCTCGTCGAGAACCGCTTCGTCGGCATGAAATCGCGGGGCGTCTACGAGACGCCGGGCGGCACGATCCTGCTCGCGGCGCATCGCGGCATCGAAAGCATCACACTTGATCGCGGCGCGGCGCACCTCAAGGATGAGCTGATGCCGCGCTACGCCGAGATGATCTATAACGGCTTCTGGTTCGCCCCCGAGCGCGAGATGCTGCAGGCGCTCATCGACAAGAGCCAGGAGTTCGTAACCGGAAAAGTGCGTGTGAAACTGTACAAAGGTAGCGCCCACACCATCGGGCGGGAAAGCCCTTACTCGCTCTACAACCAGGAACTAGTGACATTCGAGGAAGGCGCGGTCGCTTATGACCAGCGCGACGCGGCTGGCTTCATCAAGCTGAACGCGCTGCGACTGCGGCTCACCGGGGCACGGAAGCAACACCTTTCCGGCAAGCGGTAAAGTTTTTTAGCCTCACCCGCGCCCTCTTTCGCAAGGGGAGAGGGAGTTTGCTCGCGCTGCGACATCGTCCCTTCTTCCCCACCGCATCCGCCTAAGGATGCCAGTCATGTTGAGTTACGAACTCCCCAACGCGAGTTTGTCGGGAGACGGGCAGTATTTGGGGCCCAAACTGCGACTACAACGCGATCTTCCCCATCCGCCCCAGAATTGCCGCGTGGCTTAGGATGCCATTTTTCAGGCACTTCAGTTCGAACTTCTCGTTCGGGCTGTGGATGCGGTCGTCGGAGAGGCCAAACCCCACGAGGATCGAGTCCAGGCCGAGCTGTTTTTGCAAATCCCCGACAACCGGGATCGACCCGCCGCAGCCGATCAATGCCGCCGGCTTTTTGAAGATGTCCTTGAGCCCTGCCCTCGCCGCCTGCATGAAGGTGCCCTCGGCGGGAACGAGGATGCCTCCCGATCCGCCAAACTGCTCAACACGCCATTTGCAGTCGGGCGGGGTTCGCGCATCGAGGAACTGCTGCAGGCCTTTCATGATCTTGGCCGGCTGCTGGTTCGGCACAGTGCGGAAGCTGAGTTTCGCCGAGGCGTGGCTCGCGATCACGGTTTTGCCGCCCGGCCCCGTATAGCCGCCCCAGATGCCATGCAGATCGCATGTCGGCCTCGCCCAAAGGCGTTCCAGAAGCGTGTAATGCGCTTCTCCAAAGGACTCGGTCAGACCTGCTTCACCGAGAAAGCCGGCTTCGTCGAAATTCAGCGCCGCCCAGGCTTTGCGTTCGCTGGCCGAAATCTCTTGAACCTCATCGTAGAAGCCGGGAATCTGAACGCGTCCATCGCGACCGTGAAGCTGGCCAAGGATTTCCGTCAGCGCATTCAGAGGGTTGACCACCGCGCCGCCATAAAGGCCCGAATGAAGGTCGCGGGAGGGGCCGCTAAGGGTGACTTCGACATACACGTTGCCTCGCAGCCGGTAAGTGATCGCCGGCGTGTCGATGTCCCAGGCGTTCGTGTCGGTGATGATGGCGGCGGATGCCTCCCGCAGTGTTCCGGCATGCTCGGCCAGAAATCCGGGGAGCGACCCGCTTCCGCTTTCCTCCTCGCCCTCAAGAAGAACGGTGACCGCAGCGGGCAGAGCGCCGTGCACCGCCTTCCAGGCGCGAAATGCTTCCAGGAAGGTCATCACTTGGCCCTTGTCATCAACCGCCCCGCGTGCAACCACGCGCTTGCCATGTGGCCCATCCACGATCGCCGGCTCGAATGGAGGACTTTCCCAAAGGTCAAGGGGCTCTGGCGGCTGAACGTCGTAATGGCCGTAATAGAGAAGGTGGGGCGCCGCCGGCGTCGCCCCTTCATGATGCGCGAGAAGGATCGGATGGCCGGGCGTCTCGTGCAGCGTTGCCTCGAACCCTAACGAGCGGAGGTCGTCTTCGAGCCACGCGCCCGCACGCCTCACCTCATCCTTGTAAGCGGGATCGGTCGATATCGACGGGATACGCAGAAACGCGAGATAGCGCGAAACAGCGTTTTCGAAATCGCTTTCGGCGTGTTCAAGAACGGGTTCAAGTCTGGCCATTGCCTTATCCTCATCGCTCAATCGCTGGAATTACGCCAACCAGCGAAAAATGTGGATCACCGAATTCGGACCGTCGAATCAAGCTAAATTGCACACACTGGTATTTCGCTATACCCTGCCTCGCTTCGGGGGCTTGTTTTGGACAGAGGTTGCTATGTCGAGATTGCTGAGACTAGAATTTTGGCTCTTTGCCATTGCCGGCCTCATCGTTGGAGCCACCCTGCTCGCAGGCCCCGGCCGCAATTCGTTCGCTGGCCACGCAATCCCCTATCTTGCGCTCGTGTGGATGGTCCTTGCTATCGCATGGATGTTTAAGACGATCCTGCGTCGAGCACGCGAAGAATAGCTTCCGTAAAAGAAAATGGCCGCCTCCAGGGCGGCCATTTTAGGTTCCAGCAAAAAGATCAGGTCGATGGCTGTGGTTCCATACCGCCGAGATCGGGGTCTTTGCGCGGCGCACGGCCGCCTGTCGATGGTACGGCGGAACGGCGCTTGGGCTGATCCTCCTTCATCGTGAATTCCCGCACCGGAGGCTTGCCCTGCAGGAGATCTTTTACCTCCTGCCCAGAGAGCGTTTCGAACTCGAGCAAGCCCTTTGCAAGCGTATGCAGGTCGTCGATATGCTCGGTCAGGAATTTCCGCGCCCTTTGCTCACCTTCGTCCACCAAACGCCTGACCTCAGAGTCTATCAGCTGCGCAGTCTCCGCTGACATGTTCTGCGAGCGGGTAACCGAGTGGCCAAGGAAAACCTCTTCCTGGTTGTCACGGTAGCGAATGCGGCCAAGCTTGTCGCTCATGCCATACTCAGTGACCATCGAACGAGCCATGTTTGTAGCCTGCTTGATGTCATTAGCGGCGCCAGTCGTGACATTCTCAGGCCCGAACACGAGTTCTTCCGCGACCCGGCCCCCGAAGACCATCGCGAGGTAAGCCTCCATCTCGAGCTTTTTCATGCTGTAACGGTCGCGCTCGGGGAGATTGTATGTCACGCCAAGAGCTCGCCCGCGCGGAATGATTGTCACTTTATGAAGCGGATCGTTCCCCGGGATGAACAGGCTGACAAGAGCGTGCCCGGCTTCGTGGTAGGCGGTGAGGCGCTTCTCCTCTTCCGTCATCGCCATTGAGCGGCGCTCGGCGCCCATCATAACGCGATCCTTGGCGTCCTCGAACTCATGCTGGGTGACGACGCGCTTGGAGCGGCGAGCAGCCAACAAGGCGGCCTCGTTTACGAGATTGGCCAAGTCCGCGCCTGAGAATCCCGGCGTGCCGCGAGCGATCACCTTGAGGTCGACGTCTGGAGCCAAAGGCACCTTGCGGACGTGCACCTTCAGCACTTTCTCGCGTCCAATGATATCGGGAGCGGGCACGACGACCTGCCGGTCGAAGCGGCCTGGGCGCAAAAGGGCGGGATCGAGCACGTCAGGGCGGTTCGTTGCGGCGATCAAGATTATGCCTTCGTTCGCTTCGAAACCGTCCATCTCGACAAGCAGCTGGTTGAGGGTCTGCTCGCGCTCGTCGTTGCCGCCGCCGAGGCCTGCGCCGCGATGGCGGCCGACGGCGTCGATTTCGTCGATGAAGATGATGCAAGGCGCGTTCTTCTTCGCCTGGTCGAACATGTCGCGGACGCGGCTTGCGCCAACGCCAACGAACATCTCAACGAAGTCCGAGCCAGAGATCGTGAAGAACGGCACATTCGCTTCGCCGGCGATAGCGCGGGCCAGCAGCGTCTTGCCTGTCCCGGGAGGGCCGACGAGCAGCGCGCCGCGCGGAATGCGTCCGCCGAGACGCTGGAACTTCTGGGGATCGCGCAGGAACTCGACGATCTCCTGAAGGTCCTCTTTTGCCTCGTCGACGCCGGCCACGTCGTCAAAGGTGACGCGGCCCTGCTTTTCTGTCAGCAGCTTCGCCTTCGACTTTCCGAAGCCGAGTGCGCGGCCCCCGCCCGATTGCATCTGGCGCATGAAGAAGACCCAGACCGCTATCAGGAGCAGCATCGGGAACCAATTCACAAGGACGCCGAGAAGCGACGGGACATCCTCGGACGCTGGCTTCACCGTGATGCCGGCTCCCTTGGAATATAGCCGCTCGATAAGCTGCGGATCGTTCGGAGCAATCGTCTGGAAAGTCTGCCCGTTGTTCAACGTGCCGCCGATCTGGTTGCCGGACAACGTCACCGACCGCACGTTCCTGTTTTCTACTTCGTTCAGGAACTGCGAATAATTCATATCATTCGCGCGGGAGCTACGGGGATTGTTCTGAACCAGGTTGAACAGCGCTACGAGAAGCAGAGCGATGATGATCCAGATCGCTAAATTGCGGAAGTTTGAGTTCATATGGGCGTTTGTTTCCCCTGGTGCCGCATCGAAGATGCATAAAGGCGAAGCCTAGGCGGCTGCGGCCTACGCGCTTACAAAGCGAAGATAAGTGAGCCAATTAAATCAAAGATAGGGTATGGGTGTGTCTTTGCCAAGCACGCTGGCGGCCTCGTTTGGAACACCGGTTAAAAAGCGAGTGAAACTTGGGGTGAGCGCCGCTTCGATCGGCTGTGTGGAGAAGAAATCTCCCTCGGCATCGGAAAAGCTCAAAAGCGGCGCGCACATGAGGTGGCTCCCTTTCCAAAGCGCGGGCGTTGTGAGCGCGGCGAGGCGGTTTGCTTCAAGGGGCAAGCCTCTCTCTTTTATCGCTTTTCTAAAGGAAAGCCAGCCTTCCGCGCCAAGTTGCCTCACTGTCATACCGCTGTCGTTCATCCCGCTGTCATCGATGGACGCAAATGCCAAGATGAAGCGGCGATCCCAGACGCGCCTCGCGCCGGGTTCGAACGGCATTGGCTTCACACGCAGCCGTCCGGGTTCACGATAAAAATTAAGTGTTCCAGCGGCAGCAATCATAATGCAACCTCCGAGTGTTGTCTCCTTCTTTCTTTCTTTCAGGTAAGCAAGGAGGTGCTCCAGTCTCGTGAGGCGCGGCGGTTCCTGAGCGCCTCCGATGAGAGAGACGATGCGAGCGAGGGCGCGCAGCGCCACGTCGTCGGGAAGCGGGTCAAACGCCTTGCGATCGATTTTTCCCTGAGCCAGATGCGTGACCTGAAAATAGCGAATGAGAAAGTCATCGGTGATCTTGGCGAGCGCGTCCCGGCTTCTGCCGAGCCGCGCAGCGGCCATCGCAAGGCAGGACCGTGTGATGCCGACGGATGCCAGGGCCTTTGCCGCATGCCGCAAGCGGACGCGTTCGAAGGCGGCATTCTCGTTTGACGGGTCGCGGAGAAAAGGAACGGACAAGGCGCGGAGGTACGCCGTGAGCCTCGCTTTGGAGAAACCGAGGAGGGGGCGGACGATCGCTGCGCCATTTCGTTCGGAAACCGGAGCCATGGCCGCCAGTCCATCGATCCCACTTCCGCGTCGCAGCCGCATAAGCAGCGTTTCGGCCTGATCGTCCTCGGTGTGGGCGGTGACAATGCAGGCCATACCGCATGAGCGGGCGTGAGAGGCGAGCAAATCATATCGGGCGTGCCTCGCCGCCGCCTGAATGCCGGTTTTTGGCTTTTCTCCCGCCCATTCGAGTGTGGTGTGCGCGAACCCGAGCTTGCGCGCGTGATCGGTGACGAAGGCTGCCTCTGCCTTGCTCTCAGCTCTCAGGCCGTGATCGACGGTAGCGACGGCGATCGCGCGCCGGCCTTTTATGTCGAGCCAACGCCGCGCGAGATGCAGCAACGCCATGCTGTCCGGCCCCCCGGAGACGGCCAGGACAGCCGATGGAAATGACTCCAGACAGGAAAATGCGCGCAACAACGACGCATCGCTAATGATGCTCTGCACGGTACTCAACCACGTTCGGCGAACTTTACGTGCAGTTCGCCCTTTTCTTCTCGACATCCGCTCTCTGGAGGACCGACGCCGGTCCTTTCGGGTAGCGGCGCTGCAATTCGGCAAAGGAATCGCACGCGGCCGCATTCTCGCCAAGCCGCCGGAGCGAAATCGCCAGCTTCAAGAGCGCTTCCGGAGCGCGATCGCTGTTCGGGTAATTCGTGAATGTTTTCAGAAATCGGTCCGCAGCCTTGCGGTATTCACCGCTCGCGAAAGCGGCTTCCCCACTCCCATACTGTGCGCTTCCAGCCATCAGATCGCTTGGATATTGATCCAGGAATTGCTGGAAAGTGGTCTCGGCTACTGAATATTCGTGCCGGCCGAGCGCGCCATAGGCTTGGTCGATAAGACCGCGAGGCGACGTGGCGGTTGGCGCAGCTGCTGGGGTTGGCCGAGGTGCAACGGGAGCTGCTGGATACGCGTCGGCGCCATAAGAGCGTGGCTGAGCAAGGGATTGGCCCGCGCTGGCCGTCTGTTGAGACGGAGGATTGTACGTCTGAGAGGGGGCATTCGGCCGCGAGGCGTAACGATCAGGCTCGGCCTGCTGCGCGCCCAGAGGCGGAAGCTGCTCCTTGTCCTCGAAGCCGCTGGCAGGCGCGATCGTGTTGTAACCCGTCTGCTCCCGTGGCGGCTCTCCGGCAGGGGGTGTGTTTGAACCGAAGCGGGCCTCGAGCCTCTGCAGGCGCTGGGTGAGTTCTGCAATCTGCTCGGATAATTGGCGGACCTGTTCAGAGTTTGCGCCCCCGCTTGCCGACGCAGAATATCCGCCTCCGCCGCCACTACTTTTGGCGAGCGTCTCGACCGCCGCCACAACGCCTTGCAAATCGGCAATTTGCTCTTCCATGCGATCAAGACGGCCGGCCAACGCGGAACTGTTGTCAGTAGCGCCTCGCTGCGTCTGCGCAAATGCAGGAGCGAGCGCGGCGCTCATGGCGAGAAAAAACAGAGGTGCGGCAATGCTTCTCATGTTTGCGCCCTATCCTAAGATTTGCCTCCTTCTCGGACGGCCATGCTTTGCTGTCAACCGCTTTGGCTACAAGCCTGCACAAGTGTCTTAATAGGAAGCGACCGCGCCGCCCGCATCGAGAACGGTGACTGTCCGCCTGTTCTGCGACCAGCAAGTTATATTGTCGCAAACGGCCACCGGGCGTTCCTTGCCATACGATATTGTGCGAATCCGTGCCGGGCTGATGCCTTGCGCGATGAGAAAGTTCTTCGTTGTCTCGGCCCTGCGCGCGCCAAGCGCAATGTTGTATTCTCGCGTGCCGCGTTCGTCGGCGTGCCCTTCGATGGTGATCGGATAGTTTGCATACTGCCTGAGCCAGACGGCCTGGCCGTTCAAGATCGTGCGGCCTTCAGCCGATAAGTCCGAGCTATCGACTTCATAGCGCACCGTATCCCCGACCCTCGCGTTAAACTCTTGTTTGCTGCCGGGAGCAAAATTCCCAGCGCCACCGCCTGGGGCGAGGCCGAGATTCGCGGCCGGCGCATTCTTATCGCAGCCGCCAAGACCGGACATGACCGAAACAAGAACGGCGGCGAGCAGGAAGAGACTATGGCGTCGCATTGAAATTGTCCTCCTATCGCGCACAACTTACACGCGAACTTTGATCAGGAAAACGTAAGGGAATGCTTACCACAAATCTGCTTCTCGGGCCGATTTGTGACCTTTGCACAGAGCTAATACAATCACGCCGTGCACGGCATGCATTCATCGGGGGGTGATGCGCAAAAGACACTTCGCCATCGCTTTATTTCAAAAGGGGAGACCAGGCTGGGTCTGAAGCTAACGACGGCGTGGGAAGCTGCCGCTCGTTATATCCTGTGAGATCGATGCTAAATAGCTTCGGCCCTCCATTCGGGCCTTGGCTGTCCCTGAAGAAGAGGATGACGCGGCCATTCGGCGACCAGGTCGGTCCCTCATTGTGATATCCCTCGGTCAGAAGCCGCTCGCCCGAGCCATCCGGCCGGATCACGCCGATCGCGAACCCGCCATGGACCTGCTTTGTGAAGGCGATGAGGTCGCCACGCGGCGACCACACGGGCGTGGAATAGCTGCCCTCGCCGAAGGAGATGCGCCGCTGGCCGGACCCGTCGCTATTCATGACGAACAGTTGCTGTTTGCCCTGGCGGTCGGACTCGAAAACGATCGACCTGCCGTCGGGCGAATAGCAGGGCGCTGTGTCGATAGCCGAGGATTGCGTCAGGCGAACGAGCTGGCGGCTTCGCACATCCATCTGGACGATGCTGGAGTTGCCGCCTTCCTGGAGGCTCATCACAACGCGGTCGCCCTGCGGAGAAAAACGCGGCGCGAAAGACATGTTGGGGAAGTCGCCGAGCACCTGTTCCTGGCCCGTCATGATATCGCGCAGCATGACTCGCGGCTCGCCATCGCGATAGGCCGTGTAGGTGATCTGCTGCGAGAGCGGGTGGAAGCGCGGCGTCAGCACGAGTTCGCGGCCCTGCGTCAACAGCCGCAAATTCGCCCCATCCTGATCCATGATCGCCAGACGCTTGACGCGCTCATTCTTCGGGCCGGTCTCGTCGACAAAAACCACGCGGCTGTCGAAATAACCCTTTTCACCGGTCAGGCGCTCGTAAACCGCGTCTGCGATGATGTGCGCCAGACGCCGCGACGCGTTCGCCGGGATGTAGAACTGCTCGCCTGCGGTCTGCCGGCCCGAATAGACATCCCAGAGGCGGTATTCCCCTCTGAGCCGGCCATCGCCCGTGTCCGTGACGCGTCCTACGACAAGCGCTTGCGCGTTGAGCACCCTCCAATTCTGGAACTGGGGCGCGGCGTCAACGCTGGCCACGCGCTCGATGAAGGATGCAGGGTTGATCGGCTTGAAAAGGCCTGAACGATCCAGATCCGCCGAGATGATCTGCGTGATCTCGCCCGCGAAGCCGCCGCCCGTGAACTCTGCGATTGCGATCGGGATCGCCCGCACCTGTCCGCGCCGGATCTCGACCTCGACCTGAGCCGAGGCCTTGAGTGGGATTATCGCGATGGCCAGGATGCCAGCCGCCGCGAAAAAAGCAAAACCGCGCCACCTCATGTCAACCGCCATACATGTCGCGCGGATTGAAACGGAGAACCATGTCCCGGCAGCGCTCATATTGCTCCGGCGGAACGAGGTAGGGCTGGCCGCGAATTGCGGCGCGAACCGCCGCATCGGCCATGGCTTGATAGGCAGGCGACATCGAAGCGTCCATTGTGGTTGGCGGCCTTAAAAGCGTGCCGTCGCGGTTTAACTCGATTCGGAGGCGCACGATCGTGGTCTCAGCCGAGAGCGCGCCGATGGGCAAATCCCAGTTTTGCTCGATGCGGCTTTGTACGAGATCGGCGCATGTGCCGGCGTTCATGGCGCCTCGCGCTTGCGGCAGGCCCATCGCCTGATCCTGAAGCGAACTCGCCGGGCGCCACGGGTGGCTCGGGTCATAATCGCCGGAAGGCGCCCCTGCGTTCGGATCGCGGTTCAGAACGGCAGTCTGGCGGTCCGAATAGACCTTGGATGGCGGCGTTTCCATTGTGGATACCGATGTTTGCGGCCGGTCGCGCGGTGCATCCTTGTTCAGAAGCGACTCAATCTTATTGGGATCGAAGGGGCGCTCCGGAGCGGGTTTCGCCTGCACAACCTTCGGTTTAGGGACCGGCTTCGGCGCAGGATCCTTCTTCACGACCGGTTTCGGGACCGGCTTCTCAGCCGGAGGCTCGGTCTTGGCCTGCTCCACAGGCTTCGGCGCGGGAGCGGGGGCTTCAGCAGCCTTCGGAGCCGGGGGCGGCAGCGCCTCTTTCTCCACTGGCTTCGGGGAAGGCTTCTGCTCCACTTCCTTCTTCGCGCTCGCTTGCGCATCCGGCGCTTTTACCTGCGCGGGCGTCGCGGGCCGATCGGCCTTGCCGTCCGTCTTTCCGGCCTGGCGCTCGCTGTAGTCTTTCGGCGACATGATTTCGACCGAGACCGGCAAAGGCGGCGGCGCATCATCCTTGCCCCGGCTCGCAAAGTTGAAGATCACGAAGCCGAAAACCAGGATGTGGAGCAGAATGGAGCCTATGAGGCCATACCGCACAATCAGCCCTTCCGTCAGTGTTTCTCGTCGAGTTCCGTCACAAGTGAAAGGCGTTTATATCCGGCCCCGGCGATTCGTCCCATCACGCGCATCAGCTCTCCATAGTTTGTGGATTTGTCTCCACGCACGAAGATCGCTTCGTCGAGGCCTTTGCGCGCCTGCGTAATAGCCTCCAATTTTGGCTGAAGCTCGTTAAAGGGTATTTCAACCTCCTGGATAAAAATTTTCCCTTGAGGATCGACGGTCACCGTGAGCGGCTCGCTGTCAGCTTGCAGCGCGGAGCCTTCGCTTTTCGGCAGGTCCACAGGCACACCCACGGTCAGGAGGGGCGCCGCAACCATGAAGATGATGAGAAGCACCAGCATCACGTCGACGAAGGGCGTAACGTTGATCTCCGCCATCGGCTTATGCCGCCGCCCCCGCCTGCGTCTTGCCCCGCTCGGAGCGCTGGCGCCAGTTTGAAGTGATGCGCCCATACAAATACCCTCCGGAACTAAGCAGAGCTCGCCAATCTGATCAACGGATGGCGAACGCCGCTCTCTTTACCCCTCGTCATCCCGGCCAAGCGAAGCGCGAGCCGGGATCGTACAAAGGGAGGCGTTTTGATGTGTTACGATCCCGGATAAGGCTTCGCCTTTCCGGGACGACGTTGACCCGCTCGATGAAGTCCCCTTAGGTTTTCAGATCAAGCTGGCGCGAGACTATCGCCGAAAATTCGTCGGCGAAGGCTTCCAGCCGCTGCGATATCCGCGTCGCCGACTGCGAGAACGCGTTGTAGAAAATAACGGCCGGAATTGCGGCGAGCAGGCCAAGCGCGGTGGCGAACAGGGCTTCCGCGATGCCGGGCGCAACCACGGCGAGATTTGTGTTTTTGCTGGCTGCGATCCCCTGGAAGGCCGTCATGATGCCCCAGACAGTGCCGAACAGGCCCACGAAGGGGGCGACCGCGCCCACGGTGGCAAGGAAAAGAAGCCTGCGCTCGAGGCGCTCCATCTCGCGGGTGATGGTCACCTCCATGACGCGCTCGATGCGCATTTGCACGCCAGCCAGCGGCTTCGCCGTGCCTTCGATGGATCGCCGCCATTCGCGCATTGCAGCCACGAACAGCGCCTGCACTGCGCTTGCCGGCTTCTGCGACACGGCCTGATAAAGCTCGTCGAGCGACTGTCCCGACCAGAAAATGCGCTCAAACTCCTCCGTTTGGCTTTTCGCGCGCGCGAAGGCGAAACTCTTCTCGATCACGATGGACCAGCACCAGACCGAGGCAAGCACCAGCCCCATCATGACGAACTGCACGACGGGATGCGCTTGCAGGAACAGACCTAGAAATGAAAAATCGCTCATTGTGTATTTTGAATCCGGACTCGAAAGCTCAGGGCGTGCGCCTGGCAATGAGCGCCAGCCTCTGCCGTGGAGTTTGGGCAAGGGTTTGCGCGCAAGAATGTCCAAAGTGAGGATTTCTAGACACAAAAGCGCCGTCCGAGGACAACCTGGCCGTTTATCAACTCTCCTCGATTCTCGATTCTTGACCGTGAAGCGGATGCAGTATCATCTCACTCTTAGGTCTCGAAGAAGAATTTCGGAGTAAATCTTGGCTGTTCAGAAGCGCGTCTGTGTGATCGGAGCCGGCCCTTCAGGCATCACAGCAGGAAAAAACTGCGTTCAGGCTGGCTTGGACTTTATCATCTTCGAGAAAAACGACAAGGTTGGCGGCAATTGGGTTTTGAATTCCAAGACCGGTCACTCCAGCGTCTATGAAAATACGCACATCATAAGCTCGAAAACCTGGTCGGAGTACGAAGACTTCCCGATGCCCGCGGGCTACCCCGATTATCCCAATCATCGGCAGCTTCAAGCCTATTTCGAGAGCTACGCGAAGCACTTTGGGGTCTACCCGCATATCCGGTTCAACCACACGGTTCAGTCGGTTAAGCCAGCCGGGCCGTCCTCATGGCGCGTGACCTATCTCGATTCGGCGGGGATCGCGCGTGTCGAGACCTTCGACGCCGTAATGGTCGCCAACGGGCATCACTGGAACCCGAAATATCCCGAGTACGAAGGCCATTTCGACGGCAGGCTCATGCACTCGCACGACTTCAAAGCCGTGACGGACGAGTGGCGGGGCAAGAGCGTCCTGATCGTCGGCGCGGGGAACTCCGCCTGTGACGTCGCCGTGGAAGCCGCGCGCATCGCGGAAAAGGTCTGCATGTCGATGCGCAGCCCGCAGCGGTTTGTGCCGAAGTTCATTTTCGGTCAGCCGACAGACGTTTACGCCGCAAAATTCACTTGGATGCCCAGATGGCTGAAGCAGCGCACCTTCGCCGTGCTAATGCGGGTCCTTCAGGGGCCTTACAGCCTTTATGGGCTGCCCGCGAACAGGGACCTGCCCCTAACCCAGCACCCGACAATGAACTCCGATGTGCTGGACTTCATCCGGCACGGCCGCATCCATCCGCGCCCCGCGATCAAGCGCCTGCTTGGCCGCGAGGTCGAATTCGCGGACGGGCGGCGGGAAGCATTCGACATCATCTGCGCCTGCACGGGTTTCTGGATCAGCTTCCCGTTCTTTGAGAAATCCCTTATCGATTTTCAGCACGCCGCGCGAGTGCCGCTGTACCGGATGATGATGCACCCGGATCACAAGGCGCTGTATTTCATCGGCCTCTTCCAGCCGATCGGGTGCATATGGCCGCTCGCCGATTATCAGGCGAGGCTCGCCTGCGAAGAGCTTCTCGGCCATTATCAGCGCCCGGCGGATATGCGCGCGGCGATCAAGGTCGAGATGGAGCATCCGCACTTCAAGTTCAGGCGGGAACTGCGCCATTCGACCGAGGTCGATTATCACCTCTTTCGCGCGGATCTGAGGAAGGAGCTGAAGAAGGCAGGCGTCGAGATCGGCGCGCCGCCAAGGGGCATCCCGTCGCGTTATAAGCGTGCTCAGTCCAAGGTTAAGTAGCTGCGTTTAAGGTGTCGGAAGCGATTTGCTCGGGCCGACTTGTCGGTGATCCGAGCTGATCGGCCTTTCGCTCGTGTTGAAGACTTAGTGCTGATCCGGCGCTGCCGAAGGCGCCGCGGGCGTTGTGTAAAGCCGTTGCAGCGGTCCAAGGTCGTAGAGCGGCGGATTGTTGGACAAGAACCCGATCTGGAACTTTGGAGGATACTTGGCTAGTTCGAGGAGGTAGGCGCCGAGCGCGTTGCCAACAGGCACGGCCATGGGCAAATGGCGAATGCCGACGCTCTCGTCCTCCTGCGGGTTCGTATACAAGTTCACCATCACGCCGCCGCCCGTTTCTGTGGCGATCGGGCCGCTGAAGCCGCCGGTATGGCCGCGCTTGAAAAAACCGTCCTCGATTTCTGCCGTGATGATGTATTTGAACTCGTCAATGCGAACAGCGGTAGCATACTGGTTCATAGTGTAGATGCGCTCACGCCGCGCCGATTGGCCGTTGTCCGCGACAAGGAACGAGGCCTGGTCAACGCCATCGACATAACGATCCTTCGGCAAGTAATCCGCCACTTTCGCGCCGGGCGCACCCGCGAGCGAAATGAAAGTGTTGAAGATGTCGGCCTGATCGAAAAGTCCTTCTGACTTCCTCGGCTTGATCATGCCTTTCCAGTAAGCGAACGCCGGCACGCGCACGCCGCCTTCCCAGCTCGACCCCTTGCAGCCGCGGAACGGGGTGCGCCCATGGGGCGGGATCTCGCATTCCGGACCGTTGTCCGAGGAGAGAATGATAACAGTGTTTTCAAACTCACCGGTCTCAGCAAGCTTGGCGACGAGCCGGTTCAGCACGTGATCCATCTCGACCATGCAATCGCCGTACACGGTCCGCGCGCGCGAGCGGCCTGCCCACTGGTCAGAGGGGTAATTGTCGAAGTGGCATCCGCGCGTCGCGTGATAGAGGAAGAAAGGCTCCCGCCGGCCCTTCATCGTCTCGATGAAATTGAGGCTGGTTTTGATCCACTCCTCGTCGAGCGTCTTGACCGAATTGAGATCGATAAGCCGGAGATCCTGACATTTCTCCGTATCGGCCGCCGAACAGTGAACGTCATAATGACTGAAGTGATCTTGCTCCAGCATTTTGAACCGCTCGGGGCTTAGGGCGACTTCGGGGTTGAAGTAGACGTCGCGCCATTCTGTATACATGTCCGAGACGCCGAGAAAGCCATGGTAATCATCATACCCGACATTTTGAGGCAGAGATCCCTTGTTCTCGCCCATATGCCATTTGCCGACGCCCTGGGTGACGTACCCGAGCTTCTTCAGGATCGCCGGCAGCGTCACCGCACCTGAGAGTCCGCCGGGCTCGCCGTACATCGGCGGCCGCAAAACGCCGTGATGAAGCGGGTTTTGGCCGGTGTGGATAGTCGCGCGCGAGGGTGAGCAGGATGGCGTCGAATAGGCGGAGGTCAGGATGAGGCCCTCGGCGGCCAAGCGGTCCATGGTTGGCGTGTCATTGCCAACGGCGATGCCGCCTCCGTTAAAGCCAGGGTCCGACCAGCCCACGTCGTCCATCAAGAAGAAAACGAAGTTCGGCCGCTTTCCCATGCGCTGCGCGAGAGCTGCGAGCTTGGCGGCGGCTTCCTTATCCTGCTCTGGGTGCGGGACAACCGGAAACATGTTGTCTGCCGGCTTGACGGTCTGCACAGTAACGTACTGATCTGGATGGCTGAAACCCGGTGCGTCCGTTGGGCCGGTGCTGGCGCCGCGGATGTTGCTTTCAGCCTGCGCGAGGCTGCCGAAAGCAAAAGCCGCGAGCCCCGCGCCCGCGATGAGCGCGCAAATACTACTTCCTAGCTTTTCCGGCAGCCCAGACCGGCGCATTGTTTCCTTGGAGTTGTTCGATTTGCGGGCAGACAATGCTTTCATGGGGTACTCGCTTGCCGAATGCTCGGATTGCCAAAGAGCCAAAGCGGCCGCGACTGATCCGCCGCAGCTAAAGGTAGTGGTACACCAAGTGGCTATTAAAAATGTAACGGGAAAGCTGTGAAATAGACACTTTTTGACCGGGCTTTATTAGCGTTCACGCCTGGGATAACGGCGCGCCCTGACTGATACGATGCATCTCGTCGCGACCGAGGTTGGTGGTGTGTTCGAAGATTGTAGGCACTACATCCCCAAGGAGGCGCCTTGAGCTGTGGCCGAGCAGGTCATCAGGTTCATTGGGTGAATGAGGGACGGCCTCGCCTCAGACATGGCATAAAAAATGCCACATGGGCCTCAAAACAAGGAGCCGGCCTCCAGTCCATCCTAAGTTGCAATAACTCTACCTTAGATTGCAGAAAATGGCGTTTTTTACGAAACGAACCCAATAGAGTTAATCGACCGTTGCCCCGGATATGGGCCGAATGGTCTAACGATTGGTATCACCGGGCCGCAGATACCGCAGGAGATCGGACCGCTTCAGCTTGCCGTTCGGGGTGCGCGGCAGGCTTTGGACGATGACGTATTCCTTCGGCCGCTTGTAAGCCGCGAGCGTTGCAGAGGCGAAAGAAGCGAGGTCCGCGGCGATATCGCTTCCTGTCTTGTCGTTGGGTACAACGAAAGCTGCGATTATGGAGACGCCATCGCGGACGGCAATCTCCGCGACAGCCGCCTCGGCAACCGCGGGATGCTTTGCGAGTTCCTGTTCGACCTCGGCGGGGGAAACGCGAAAGCCGCCTGCATTCATGAGCTCGTTGCGGCGGCCGAGATGGGTCACGTACCCTTCCTCGTCCGTGACGCCAGCGTCGCCGCCGATGAACCACTCGCCGCGATAAACCTCGGCCTGCTCCTCGGGCCTCTTCCAATAGCCGAGCATGAGGCCGGGATCGCTTCGATGAACCGCGATAAGCCCCTCCGAGCGTGCCGGAAGCGGTTCTTCGCCGCGAACGTCGTCAAGGATCGCCACACAGCGGCCCGGCTGCGGCCTTCCTACAGCGCCCGGCTTTCGCGGCACGCCCGGCGCGCTCGAAAGGTAGGTCGAAAGCTCGCTCTGGCCGAGGGCTTCATAGAGCAGCGTGCCTGCCCTGTCTCGCCATTCGTCCGCGACTGCGTTCGGCAGCGCTTCGCCCGCGGTCAGCCCGTGACGCAGGGCCGTCAAGCTCGCGCGGCTGAGATCGCCATATTTCAGGACCTGGCGGTAGACGCCGGGGACCGCGGCGAAGATTGTGACATTGAAAGCGCGCAGGAGCCGCGGCCACAACGCCGGGTCCTTCTCTCCCGTATAAACGATGGAGGTCGCCCCGTTGGCCCAGGGGTCGGTCAGGCCCGTCCCCATCGTGTAGGTCCAGTTGAAGCTGCCGGCGTGCATCAGCCTGTCGGCGGGCGTAATCCCATACCATCCCTGATACATGGGCCGCCGCCCCCACGCGCTTCGGTGAGCATGCAGCACGCCTTTCGGGTTTGCGGTCGTTCCCGACGTATAAATCAGAAAGGCCGGATCGTTGGCGGCGGTTTCGGCGTATCGGGCGAGAGGACCGCTTTCGAGGGCGGCCACGAACGCTTTCTTTGGGATGATGATGAGAGCGGGAGCGAAGCGGCCGTGAGGCAGGCTGTCGTCGAGGACGATGGCGGCGGCTTCGCTGTCGTCCAGCATGAAAGAGAGTTCGCGCTCGGTGAGATCCGGCGATGCGGGAACGGGGACGAAGCCGCCAGCGATGGCGCCGAAGAAGGCCAGCGCATAGGCGGTGCGGTTGCGCAGGCGGATGAGAATGCGGCTTCCGGTCTTCAGCTCGTACTTGGCGTGGAAGGTATAGGCAACCCGAAGCACGGCCTGCTCCAGGGCCGCGTATGACCAGTTTTCAGCGTCTTGCCCGCCCGGATCGTGAACCACGAGCAGGGCGGTTTTGTCGCCCGCTGCGTTCGAACCCCGCAGGCAATACCGCGCCAGGTTGAAGGCTTGCGGCGGAAGCTCGCCTCGATACCCGATTTTAGCGTTCTTCACTGCCTTCCTTGAACTCCCGCGAGGCGGCGCTCTTCGCGTTTTCCGCCCACCATGTCTCGATCCTTGCGCCGTAAAGAGTTCGACAACGGCGGCTGCCGCAGGAAGGACCAGGCTGCGATCCACTGCTTCGGCGCATAATACAAGGGAATGCCGTAACGGCCGGAGAGCAAAATCCTATCAAGCGCACGAACAGACGACACGAAGTCCGCGCGCGTCTTGGCCGCTAACATGGCCGCGATCATCGCCTCCGCGCCCGCGCTCTGGACCCCGGCATAGTTGAAACTTCCTTCCTGGGACGCCGATTCGCGCGACCAGCGGAAACTTTGCTCATTGCCCGGCGAGAGCGACGACGACCAGCTCGTCTGCATCATATCGAAGTCGAAGGTCGTGCTGCGCCGCTGGAATTGCGCCGAGTCGATCATCCGGACCTGCGCGGTGATCCCGATCTGCGCCAGGAAGCGGGAATAGGCGAGCATCAGGCGCTCCTGGTCGTGGGTCGCGCAGATCATCTCGAAGGTGAAGGGCCGCCCCGTCGCCGTGCTCGTCATGATCCCATCGCGGACCTCATAACCGGCTTCCTCCAAGAGCGCGATGGCGCGCTTGCGGCCTTCGCGGTTGGTTCCGGAGCCGTCGGTTACGGGCTGGCTGAATTCGCCTTCCATCATGCCCGGCGCAAGCTCGTTTGCGAAGGGCGCCAGCAACTCACGCTCGCGGGCGTCGGCAGGACGGCCGTGCGATGAGAGCTCGGAACGGTCGAAAAAGCTTTCGGTGCGGGCATAGAGACTGCGGAACAGCGTTCTGTTCAGCCATTCGAAATCGAAAACCAGCGTCAGCGCCTCGCGCACGCGCTTGTCGGCGAACGGAGGGCGGCGGGTGTTGAATACGAGCGCCGACATCGGCGCAGGCGCCCCCAGATCAAAGGAGAGCTTCTTGACGAGCCCATCCCTGACCGCGGGAAAATCATACGCTTCCGACCACTTCACTGCGTCAATCGGGTCGCTGTCCCCCTGCACGTCGAACAGCCCCTTGCGGAAGGCCTCCATCATCGCAGTGTTGTCGCGATAGTAGTCGATGCGGATGGTGTCGAAATTGAACTGGCCGCGGCTCACGGGGAGATCGCGGCCCCAATAATTGGGGTTGCGGCGAAAGATGATGCTCGCCCCTGGCTCGACGTCTTCCACAGTATACGGGCCGCTCGCCACAGGCTTCTCGAAGCTCGTTTTTTCGAAGTTTTCGGCGCTGACCGCGTGGCGGGGCAGCACTGGCATGAGGCCGAGGATGAGCGGCATCTCGCGGTCGCCGCCTCCCTCGAAGGTGAACTTCACGCCGCGCTCGCCAATCTTTTCCGCTGTCGCAACCTTTGCGTAATAGAGCCGATGGTTGGGGCGGCCCTTGCTCTTAAGGAGCGACCAGGAGAACAGCACATCGTCCGGCGTGATGGGCGTGCCGTCCGCGAATCGCGCCTCCGGGCGAAGCTGGAAAGCGACCCAGCTCCGGTCTTCCGGCGTCTCGACGCTCTCGGCAATGAGTCCATACAGAGAGAAGGGTTCGTCATAGCTGCGTGCGAGAAGGGTCTCGTAAACGTAGTCCCTCATGCCAGTGACCGGCTCGCCCTTCACGATGAACGGGTTGAGGCTGTCGAACGAGCCGAGCACGCCAAGCCGCAGAGCCCCGCCCTTGTGCGCGTCCGGGTTGACATAATCGAAATGCGTGAACGCCGGGCCGTATTTCGGCTCGTCGTGCATTGCAATCCCTGCTTGCGGACCCGCGCTGGCCGGGCTTGCGGCGACGATCGCAACCAGAGCCGCGGCTTTGGCCAGAATCGCGATTCTGCAGAGCGTATGTTTGTTGACCGTGAAAAACATGGGTGTCTTGAGCCCCGAGGGAGCGTTCATTCTTTGCTGAACGTGGTTGTAGGCCCGGAAACCCTCAAAATCATGGCAAACGGGCAACGCCCTCGGTTAAAGGTTAACGCTGTCCGGTTGAGTGTTTCACAGCCACCTGAAACTGTCACGGGAAAGCCGCATTTCCGGTGATTCAAGCAACAGTGACGGTCCAGGGTATGGGGCCAGGGGAGTAAGGACAGACTCGATTGGGTGAAAGGTTCAGTTTAATGGTTTTCACGAGGCTTGTGAAAGCGGCAGCCTTTGGAGGGTTCGTCGCAGCATTTGCGCTCTCGCTCGGTCTGACCGACGCTATGGCGCAAAATAAGGATAAGGGGGCCAAGGCTCCCGCAGCCCCGGCGGCGCCCGGAGCTCAAGCGGCTGCTGGCCAGAAACCGGCCGACGTCTGGTACAAGCTTTGTATCGACGTGCCGGTTCAGGACCCGCCCAAAAAGGGTGAGCCGCCTAAGCAGCAAAAACCCGAAGACATGAAAAAGGTGAACGTGTGCCTGACGCAGGTTGACGTTCGCGACAATGCAACCGCCATCCTGATCGGCAAAATTGCCGTCCGCCAGGTGGCCGGCCAGGACAAGCCGCAGATGCTTGCCATGCTGCCTCTCGGCTCCGCTTTGCCGCCCGGCGCGCTTGTAAAGATTGACGACAAGGAACCCATCAAGCTCCAATACACGACGTGCGATCAGGCCGGATGCTATGCCGAGGCCAACATTGAGCCGACCCTCGTCGATCAGATGAAGTCTGGCAAGCAGATTGCCTATCTCGGCATCGACGTTACGGGCCGCGCTCTGAGCATCCCTCTGCCGCTGGAAGGCTTTGCCAAGGCGATCGACGGCCAGCCGGTTCCTGTCGAGAAATATAACGAAGATCAGCGCAAGATTGCGGATGTCATCCGTCAGCGCCTTGCCGATCTGAAGAAGCAGCAGGAAGAAAAGAATGCCCAGGCCGCAGCGGCGGGCGCTGCCGCGGCTCAGCCGGCGAAGAAATAAGACTCTCCTTCAGGCCGTCATATGGCGGCCTCCAGCAGATCAAAGCTCTCGCTTTCGCGAGAGCTTTTTTATTGCGGCTGGTCTAGCCGGGAAGATGCATGGCCCCTGTTACGGGAGCGTCCCGCCGAAGCTCGCTCTTGCGCGCGCGGGTAAGACGGATCAGGGACCTCGGATAATTCCGGCGCCCAGCTTTTGCCGCGGAGCCTTCGCAGTCTGAACATTTGAGGTTTCGCTGTGCGGCGGGATGGCCGGACACAAATGCGCACACAGTCGCTCTCAGCCGGTTGCAACATAGAGGGCCGATCATCGCTGCAAGCTGCCGGCACTCGACAGCGAAGCCGAAGGTACTTGAGGTTGCGCCAGGGAGCATTTCAGGAAGCCCAACGGTTCATTCGCATCCGGCCTGGTTCGAAGCACAATCAGCGGGACCGTCAACTGAACTAACATGCCGCTGAAAAACTATGCTGCTCATGGTTCGACAAGCTCACCATGAGGTTTAAACCATTGAAACTACTCTGCCTCGCCCTGAGCTTGTCGAAGGATGGAGCCTGAGTTTCAGCATTTTTCAGCATCCTCCCGATCAGCCTGCCGTCTCTCGCCCTGTGCGCCGAGCTGAAAGCCGAACTGCACAATCAGACCCACTGGACCGACCGGCCCAAGAGCTACGAGATGATTGGCAACGCATGGATTGGCAAGGCAAGGCTCGCCTGTGCGCTTGCGGAAACACCGACACGCGCACATTGCGGCTGCTAAGATCACTTGGACGGTGTGTTGCCGGCATCCCGTGCTGCGACGCATTCCGAAATCGGCGGCACGCAAAGACTTCGCGCGGATCAAGCCGGTCTGAGGAACGCGATTGAAAAAAAGACGACGCCCGAAGGCGCCGTCTCAATCCTACTCAAAGCATCTGCTGCTCGAAAATCGGACGTGTCCGTTTCTACTTCAGCGGGACGTAGCCGCTTGTCAGATGGTAGTTCACGCCGAGCTTGACAGTGTTGACCGTAAGGTCGTTGTTGAACACTTTCCAGTTCCCGTAGTTGCTGGTGCAGGCAGCGCCGGTAACTGGGCAATAGGTTGCATTCCAAGTGTCGTTCAGGCCGAAATCATAGTAAAGATATTCAACCTTGACGGACCAGTTCGGATTCAGCAGCCACTCAACGCCTCCACCGATCGTCCAGCCGGTTAAAGTGTTGTTATTGTCATTGCCTCCAATGGTGGCAATCGGCAGCCCGGTGCCTTTATCGAACGCTGTGGCCCTGGCCGAAATATGCAGGATTGAACCAGGCAAAGCCGCCCTTTGCGTAGAGCATCCAGTTGCCCCAAGCGTAGCCCAGACGGCCGGTGACATCGCCGGCGAAGCCGCCATTTTCCTTGAAGTTCGCGGTGAACGGAGTACCTGCTGCTATCGCATTACCCGCACCATAGGCGTGTTGTGTTACCCCGAAGAATGAGCGCTCATTACCGCCGCCCACTCCTTCCAGGTCCACTTCAATGCCAGTTACAAAGTTGCCCCAACCCTGCCAGTTGTAGCCGAATTGACCGCCGCCGAAGGCGTTCGTGGAGTTCAGATGATCGCCGCCAACGCAATAGCCCGTCACATTCGCTGCTGCTCCTGATCCCACGCAATACGGATAATATCCGCCCGCCGTGTAGTTTGGCTCATTAAGCTGGTTGATGTTCAGATTGGACCAAGCCGCGCCCATATTGACACCGGCATAGAAGCCAGTCCACAGCGGAGGCGGCGGGAGCAGAACTGGCACATCCTTGTAGCCGCCGCCAACTGGGCCATACATGTCGGCTGCATCTGCCTGTGCTGACATGGCAAGCGCGCCGAGCGCGGCTACGCCAGTAGTAATGTATTTGAAGGTCGCCGGCCTCAGGCCCAGAATGCCAGAAAGTTTCATCTCTCAGGTCCCCATCTAGTCTAATCATACAACCACTCAGGACACGAGCCCTTGGGTGTGCCTATCGTTCATCGATGGAGGGATACTAGCCCCGGGGCTGACGGGGCGCAAGAAACACATCAAGCGCGCCAACAGCCCAGCTGCGCGCGGTGCATTAGTCAAACTTGAACGGGAAACTCGTGACAAAACAGAGCACTAGCGATCCGTACCAGGACTAACTGCCCTATTAGCTTACGTTGCAAATAGGCAACAAAGAACGCAAAACCGAACTTCGCAAAAACTCTGATCAACAGCCTGTTAAAAAAAATGGATTGATTCGCGCTTGATTGCAATCTCAACTTGATAGGCTTTGGCAATCTCGGCATAGGCTGGTATTTGGACAACAATGCTAATCTTATATCAAAATGCTAACCCTTATATTTAAAGAGACTTATAGTCTTGCCGGCCTCTGATCGGTCTGTGCGCAATTAGAAAGCGGCGCCCGGAGGCGCCGTTTCGAGATCAAGGAGGCGCGCCTACTTCAAGGGCACGAGGGGAGCATCGCAGCAACCAAGGTGATAGTTCAGGCCAACCTTGACGGTGTTGACGTCGAGGCTGTGATTGAAGGTGTAGGTGGTATTACCTGGAGAAATTACCCCACTAGTATAGGTCGTATATGAGAGCGAAGAAGACGCCGTTCCGAAATCAAAGTACTGATACTCGACCTTCACGCTCCAAGCGGGGCCCCAGAGATATTCGAAGCCGGCGCCAGCCGTCCAGCCCACGCGCGAGTTATCGTTGGATCCCCCAAAAGGCTGATAGGTGGTGGTGGGGCCTCCTGCAACGGTATAAGCGGCATCCGTGACATTCGTCTTGGCCTCGAGGACCGCAAGACCGCCCTTTCCGTAAACATCCATGGACCCCAGGCCCAGCCGAGGCGGCCCGTCAAGTCGCCATAAAAGCCTGATGAAATCTGGACGATTTGCCGTTTCGGTGTACGGGCAGGGTGTCGATCGTACCAGCGGTGTTGTAAAGAGGTGCCCCGTTGAGCCTTGTGCTACCGTTGAGGTCCATGGCGCCAAAATCGGCCTCGATACCGAACACGAGCGCGCCGCGCTGCATGTTATAGCCGACCGTGCCGCCTCCGAACACACCGCTGGGACTCGGTTTGTCTGCAGCGGACCATACAAGAAAGGATTTGTCGCGATAGCTTTGCCACTAGTATTGACGTTGCACCATACGAGTAGCTATTATACCAGTAGCTATCGAGGTCGGTTGTACTCAGGTTCGCCCAGGCGCCGCCGACGTGCGCGCCGGCATAGAAGCCCGACCAGCTCAGAACCGGCGCAACAACTGGTATATCCCTATAGCCGCCGACTGCTGGCGCGTAGATGTCGGCTGCGTCCGCCTGCGCCGCGAAGGCGAGAACGCCAAGCGCTGCGACGCCGGTAGCGACATATCTACTGCCCGGCCTCAGATCCAAAATGCCAGAAAGTTTCATCTCTCAAGTCCCCATCCGTCTACTGTTACAACTACTCAGGACACGAGCCCTTGGCAGTGCCTATCGTTCATCGATGGATGGATATTAAACCCGGACTAGATGAGACACAACAAACACTTATAGCGCGCTGCAGCGAACTGCGCACGGCCCATCAGTTAAACTTGAACGCAAACTCTCATAAAAAACAAAGCACTAGCGATCCGCACCAGGAGAAACTGGATGATCGCCTGAGTTGCAAATAGGCAACAAGAAATAGAAAACTGCACTTAGTGCAGACTTCGCATAGTCATATTACCCATATTAAGCATGAACTGATTCGGATCGTTTTAGCAATAGTAACCTTACCGTTTTCCACAATTCGGCGGAGGCGGCGCTCCGATGGCCCGGCCGCATTTTCGCCCGCTTTTCCAATGCACGCGACAGCCAAATGGATTATCTTGCATGCTTCAGCGGGATGACCCGAACCAGGGATGGCGGATGGAACGGCGATACGCGATTTGGGACGTTTTCACAAGCACGCCTCTTGCGGGAAACCCGCTTGCGGTCGTTCTCGACGCGGAGGGCCTGGCCACCGAGGCCATGCAGGCAATCGCGCGGGAGTTCAATCTCTCAGAGACGGTGTTCGTACTGCCTCCGCGCCTTCCGGCGCATACCGCCCATGTCCGCATCTTCTCGCCGTCGACAGAGCTGCAGTTCGCCGGCCATCCGACGGTGGGCGCCGCCATTCAGCTTGCCAATGACAGGATTTCCGGAGCCGCGGCCGATTGCGATGCCCTTATCGTCCTGGAGGAAGGCATCGGCAGCATTCGCGTGGGCGTGGTTGGCCGGAGCGGGCATGCGCCCTATGCCGAATTCGATGTTCCGAAATTGCCGGAGCTTGCGGGAGCGCCAGCCCACGAGGACCGGATCGCCGCCGCTCTCGGCCTTGCGCCGCAAGAGATCGGCTTCGCCAACCATAAGCCGTCGCAATACGATGCCGGCATCCCCTTCACCTTCGTACCCCTGCGGGATCTGGACGCGATGAACCGCGCGCAGGTTGTGGTGGCCCATTGGGATGAGGCTTTCCACGGCAGCAATGGCAAGGTCTTCCTTTATTGCCGCGAAACGATCCACCATCATGCATCCTTCCACGCGCGCATGTTCGCTCCAGGGATCGGCGTGCCGGAAGATCCGGCCACGGGGTCGGCTGCGGCGGCGTTCCCGGCCGTGCTCCATCGATTCGATCAACTGCCGGAAGGCACATCCGAGTTCCTCATCGAGCAGGGGATCGAGATGGGACGCCCGAGCGAGGTCAAGCTTGAAATCGAGGTGGCGGGGCGGCGCGTCAAGCGCGTTCGCATCGGCGGCTACGCCTGTCTCGTCATGCGCGGCAAGCTGTTCGCTTAGAGTGCGTCCGGAAAAGTGCGAAGCGGTTTTCCGATAAAGACGCACGACAAAACAAAAACTTAGAGCCCGCTTTTGATTCCATCAAAAGCGGATAGGCTCTAGGTCCAGCGCTGTACGCCCGCTTGCTCCGTTGTATGAAAACAATGATTGTCTGGATACAATAGCCGCGAACGCGACGGCGTTGCGCCTGTTCGTATTGCAACTTAGTTTCTTCAATGTGTAGTATTCGGTTATTAGATTACTTGATCAGGCCACAAACCTTTGCATTTACTACTTATATATTTATATACGCCAATTTTGCCAAACGAACCCAATTTCGGTTAACCGGCCGTGAAATCCGCAGGCCGGGCATCGGCAAGCAGCCCCGGCCCGACTGCTTGTCGCGGAGCGGAGCGAAGCCGGACGGTTCAGCCAAAATGACAAAGCCGCGCCGTCATTCCCCTTCCTCTTCCTCGTAGCCGAGAAGGGAAAGGGCGCGCGCCTCGAGGCCCGTCTTCCGGCAGTAATGGACGAGCGCCTCTTCGCGGCCATGCGTCACCCAGATCTCCCCGGCCCCCGTCTCTCGGATGGTCTCGATAAGTTCGGTCCAATCGCAATGGTCGGAGATGATGAGCGGCAGTTCCACGCGCTGCTGCTTGGCGCGGGCGCGGATTTGCATCCATCCGGAAGCGGCGGCAGGAATGACCTCCGGCAGCGATCGCGACCATCGGTCGGCCAATTGGGAGGGCGGGCACAGCACGACCTCGCCGGCGAGGTTTTTGCGATTGTCCTTCGTAACCTGCGCGTAAGGGCCAAGCGCGACGCCGCGCTGTTCGTAAAGCTCGGTCGTCTTCATGAGCGCGCCGTGGAGGTAGATCGTCTTGTCATATCCGGCGCGCCGCAGCTCGGACATGACCCGCTGCGTCTTGCCGAGCGTGTAACAACCGACAACGTGGCAGCTGCCGGGAAAGATTGCGAGCGAGGCAAGAAGCTTCTCGATCTCCTTCCGCGGATCGGGGTGGCAAAAGACCGGCAGGCCGAATGTCGCCTCAGTCACGAACACGTCGCATGGCACAAGCTCGAATTCGCGCGCTGTGAGGTCGGCGGTCCGCTTGTAGTCGCCGGAGACCACCAGGCGCGCGCCGCCATGCTCGATCAGCACCTGGGCTGAGCCAAGAATGTGGCCAGCGGGGTAGAGCGTGATGCGAGCTTCGCCGCAATGCATCGCTTGCGCATAAGGCAGCTCAACGATTTTCTGAGCGAAGCCCTCACCGAACCGGCAAGCCATGATAGCGGCGGTGTCCGGCGTGGCGATCACCTTGGCATGCCCAGCCCTGGCATGATCCGAGTGTCCGTGCGTAATGACGGCCACGGATGTGGGCCGGACCGGGTCGATGAAGAAGGCTCCAGCCTTGCAGTAAAGTCCTTCGGGCCGGACTTCCATCCATTCGCGCGGGTGACTCATGCTTCGATCGATAGCAGGGCTTCAAAAGGCGGCGGCTTGATCTTCGTCCGGATGCAAAACCCGGCGAACCGCCTCGACGAGAAGCCTCGCCGGGGTCGGCTTCGTGAGCACCTGCGCATCGGGCCAATCCCGCTTGAGCTGCTCGACGGCCGCGTAACCGGTGTAGAACACGATCCCAACGCCCCGCCCCTTCAGTGTATGTGCTGCCGGGAAAACTTCCTCGTCCCGCAGGCTTATATCCAGCACAGCGGCAGAGAGTGGAGCGGTCTGGGCCAAGGTGAGGGTGTGAGCCAGCGTGAGCGTGGGGCCGAGTATTTTCGCTCCTGCCTTTTGAAGTGTGATCCCCAAATCGAAGGCGAGAATCGCATCGTCTTCCGCGACGAGGATCCGGGTCCCCCGCAATGGCTGGTCAGCAATCGAGTTCATTCGCTCCGCACAGAATTCGCCCATATGGCCTTGGCATAAGGTAAGCCTTTTCTTGGGAAATCCAGCGCAACCTTTGCTTCAGGCAGCTCATTTTGAATAAGATAGCCGCCAAGATCTTCCTTTGAAGGAGGCTGTAGGCCGTGGTGCGCCTGCTTCGCACCAGCTGAACTGGAACCAGACTTTGCCCATCGCCCTTAAATCCCCAGCCGAGGCTGATGGTTCCGTCCTTGGACGAGAGCGCCGCGAATTTGAGCGCATTCGCCGCAAGTTCCTGTAATATCAGGGCAAGAGCGGGCGGAAGGAAAACGCCCGGGCTCTCCATCGCGATGCGTTTCCCGTCGACCTCAAAGGAGAGGCCGCCCTCTCTTCGAATCGCCCAAAACTGCGGGGAGGCCCGCTCGCGGAAGCAAGCCGCCGCTAATTCCGGTCAATACATATGCGTGTTCACCCTATCAGTCGGGAAAAACTCCCACCAGAAGGTGTTCGGCGCGGGCGGAGGCGGGATGAAGCGAGGGCTGCGATAGACCCAGTAAACGGTCCTGCCATGGGGGGCGTAGTGGTGATACCGGTAGCCTCTGGCCCATCTGCCAGCAGCGTCCGCTGCACAGGCGTTGACCGCGACAAGCGCGGCGAGTAAGGCAAGGGTAGCCGCTTTCTTCATGATTTGTTTCCCTTCTGCGATCGGGGCCGCGTGCAAGGTCCGCGGTGAAGCCATATGATGAAAAATATATCTGGGGTGTAAAGCGGTTATCAACATGGCTGTCCGTTCCAAGAAAATAACTTTCCCGGGATCGCGGGGCGCGCCGCTCGCGGCAAGGCTCGATTACCCTGAAGGAAAGCCGCGCGCGTTCGCGCTTTTCGCGCACTGCTTCACCTGCTCGAAGGACTTTCTCGCCGCTGCCCGGATTGCGGGCGAACTCACGGAGCGCGGGTTCGCGGTCTTTCGCTTCGATTTCACGGGCCTCGGCATGAGCCAGGGTGAATTCGCGAATACCAACTTCTCCTCCAATGTCCAGGATCTGCTCGCTGCGGCGGCCTACCTGCGTGAGACCCTGATGCCGGTCGACATTCTCATCGGGCACAGCCTTGGCGGAACCGCCGTTCTGGCTGCCGCGAACGACATTCCGGAGGCGAAGGCTGTCGCGACCATCGGCGCGCCTGCGGACGCCGCGCATGTGACGCGGGCCTTCCAGACCCATCTGGACGAGATCCGCGAAAAGGGCGAGGCCACTGTGACGCTTGCCGGGCGGACGTTCAGGATCAAGCGCCAGTTTCTGGAGGACATTGAAGCCGTCCGGCTGCACGACCGCATCGCGTCGATGAAGAAGGCGCTTTTGATCTTCCAGGCGCCAGCCGACGAGGTGGTGGGGCTGGAGAATGCCTCGGCGATCTTTACGGCGGCCCGGCATCCGAAGAGCTTCATTGCCCTGCATGGCGCCGACCATTTGCTCACGAAGCGCGAGGATGCAGGATATGTCGCCGAAGTCCTGAGCGCCTGGGCTTCGCGCTACATCAGGGGAACAGTCGACACGCGTGAGAAGCCCGCGATCGAGCCCGGCGCGGTCTCGGTTGTCGAGACGCGGCAGAGCAAGTTTCAGCAGGATATCCAAGCCGGGCAGCATCGGCTTCTTGCCGACGAACCTGAGGGGCAGGGCGGCGAGGACGCCGGGCCGAGCCCCTACGACCTCCTCGCAGCCGCGCTCGGAGCGTGCACATCGATGACCCTGCGCCTCTATGCTGATTTCAAGAAGTTGCCCCTTAACGGCATTCAGGTTCTCGTCCGCCAGCACAGGCGGCACAGGGAAGACTGCAAAGAGTGCTCGGAGGGGAAGTGCGCCAGGATCCTCTATTTCGAGCGCGTGATCCGGTTGGATGGCGATCTGGATGAGACGGCGCGGCAGAAGCTTCTTGCCATTGCGGATAAGTGCCCGGTGCACAACACCCTTGAGAAGGGCTCGCGGATCATCACGAGGGAGGAGCCCGAGCCGCAGCCCAAGCCTGCGACGCCAGAGTAACGGCAATTTTGGCCTTACTGGAAGCGGCCGATCCGATTATGCTTGCGACCGCGATTCGAGGGCGGGGTCGCCTCAAGATGGTGGGCTTGACGGTCTGATGGGCACTTGGCTGAAAGCTTTCGCACTCTTCGCGCTCCTGGTGGCGGTGCCGTTTGCTATGGAGCAGCTTTTAGGCAGCCATCCTGAAATGTCGTTCGGAGGTCCAGTTGCTAGGAAGGACTGCCGGTCAGAGTGCTTGAAAGGGGACTGCGAAAAGAATTGCGTGAAGCCTGGCGCGTCCGCTGGCGCTTCCTGGTGGAATGAGCTGCGTCCCTATGGCCTCGCGGCCGCCTTTGTACTGCCTCTGCTTGTTTTTCTTATCGTGCTGTTACTCTTCCTTCCCAAAACCTACCAGATCGCAGATTGGCTCACGCTCGCGGAGCGGGAGATGAACGCTCTCCTGCGCGCCTGGGGCGGAGGGTACTCCGGCGAAAGCCGCAAAAATGTGGTCAAGGAACGCGCCGACTGGATTTCAATGATCCCAGACACCGACGATCCCGCCCCCTTCGCCGATATTTACAATAAGTTCTTCGATCTCAATCAAAAGGACCTGGAATCGGGCGGACCTCAGGCGGCAGCAATGGGCAAGGTGCGCATGACGGCTTTCCTCCTCCGGGAACTCTACGAAGGCAACGTGAAGAATGCGCAGCTCAAGATTTTCAACGAGTTCGAAAACAGCCCCAAGAAGCCCAAGGAGCCACCCTTCATCGCGCCTGGCATAAGACAGATTGTAGGATTTGATCGGTTTAAACCAGATATCAAACTAGGTGATCCCAATTATGAAAACTATGAATATGGCTTCCCAAAGGGTGCCGGCGTCGACTGGTTTCCGCTCTGGTTAACTGTCAAGCTGAACCGGTTTCCGCGCAGCATCGTTATGACCAGGGCTGACAAGTCCCGGGTCTATAATAGGGATGTCATCGAAGAGTTGAACGTGCAAGCGGCGCCGGCGCAGGACGAACCGCCTGTGTCTGTGCCGTGGCTCCGCTTGCTTGAATCGCGTGACTTGGCGCTGCTGTTCTTGCGCTGGGTGGCGTACCTGATCGTGGTCGCGCTCACGATCTTCATCCTGTGGGGCCTCTTGCACTAACGGCGGCCACAGACTCTCGACTTATCGCCTTGCCGAATTTACAGGGTCCCTCTGAGCACCTGACATTTTGGCTTCGGGCAAGCAGGCGCGTTGCCGTCGCTACTTGCTCAATCGGTGACGACCGGAGCGGACGGCGCCGAAGCCCATTCCGCCCACGACCCATCGTAGACGGCGGCGTACTCATTGCCGAGGATCCCGAGCGCGAGGGCAAGGATGCAGGCCGTGATGCCGGAGCCGCAGGTCGTGATAACGGGCTTGTCGGGATTGATCCCTGCGCCTTCGAAAGCGGCGCGCAACTCGTCCGCCGACTTCATGACGCCACCGCCGCCGATCAGCGTGCCGTAGGGGACATTGCGGGCGCCCGGCATGTGGCCGACCCGCGGCACTGGCCGAATCTCCACCTCTTGGCCGTCAAAGCGGGCTTTCGAGCGCGCATCCACGATTTGCATGCGCCCCGACTGGACCGCCTTGAGCATATCCGAGATGTCGCGGACGAACTCAGAGTTCTTCCGGGCCGTAAAGTGGCGCTCCGAACGCAATCCTGCAGGGCCGTTCTCGACGGCGCGCCCCTCGGCGACCCATTTCTTGAGCCCGCCATTCAGGACCGCCACGTCCTCGTGGCCCATGACCCGAAACATCCACCACGCCCGAGGCGAGCTGAAGATGCCCTTGCCGTCATAAACGATGACCTTCATCCCATCGCCAACGCCCATTTTGCTCAGCCGGGACGCAAATTTCTCCGGCGCTGGCAGCATGTGGGGATAAGGAGACGAGGTGTCCGAAAAATCCTCGATATCGAAGAAGATCGCGCCGGGAATATGCGCTTCGAGATAGTGGTCTTTGCCGAGTTTCGATTCGCCCGGCATCGTCCAGGTCGCGTCGAGCACGACGAGGCCCGGCGCTCCAAGGTGCTTTTCGAGCCAGTCCGTTTCGACAAGCCATTTCGAAGAAAAATCGGTCATGTGCACCCCCAGAAACGTGCGCTCTCAAAACTGATGCTGGAAGACCTCAGGCGCCGAAGGCGTAGCCTCAAGCCACGGCGGAACCGGAAGTCCTTTTTCTCGCAGGAATTGCGGATTGAACATCTTGGACTGGTAACGCGTCCCGTAATCGCAGAGGACCGTTACGATGGTGTGACCCGGGCCTAGATCGCGGGCAAGGCGGATTGCGCCGGCAACATTGATGCCGCTCGAGCCGCCGAGGCACAGGCCTTCTTCCGCGAGCAGGCGAAACGCAACCTCAAGCGCTTCCGCATCGGGAATTTGGTAGGCCCTGTCGACGATGACGCCTTCAAGGTTTGCTGTAATGCGGCCCTGGCCGATTCCTTCCGTGATGGACGATCCTTGCGCTTCGAGCTTGCCCTTCGCGTAATAGCTGTAGATCGCCGATCCCATCGGGTCGGCCACGCCGATCGCGATCGAGGACCGCTTCGCCTTCAGCCCGAGAGAGACGCCGCCCAGCGTGCCGCCCGTGCCGACCGCGCAAATAAAGCCGTCCACCTTGCCCTCGGTCTGGCTCCAGATTTCCTCGGCCGTCGTCTCGATATGACCCCGGCGGTTGGCGATATTGTCGAACTGGTTCGCCCAGATCGCGCCTTCCGGCCGGCTTGCGTTCAGGGCCTCGGCAAGCCGGGCGGAATACTTCACATAATTGTTCGGGTTCTTGTAAGGGACGGCGGGCACCTCGACGAGCGTCGCGCCCATCAGCCTCAGCGTGTCTTTCTTTTCCCGGCTCTGCGTTTCCGGGATGACGATCACCGTCTTGAAGCCCATGGCGTTCGCGACGAGCGCGAGCCCGATGCCGGTATTACCGGCAGTTCCTTCGACGATGACGCCGCCCGCGCGCAACGCCCCGCGCAGAATTGCATCCTCCACGATGAAAAGCGCGGCGCGATCCTTCACGGATTGGCCCGGATTGAGAAACTCCGCCTTGCCCAGAATTTCGCACCCCGTCTCATCCGAAGCGCGGCGCAGCCGTATGAGAGGTGTGTTGCCGATGGCGGCCAAAACGGAAGGCTTAACGCCGGAGGCGTCGGAGGGAAGAACCATAGGGCAGCAACACCGGTGTCGTTCGTTTCTTCTAAGATGGACCGGTTTGCAAAACGGGGCAACCTTGAAGCCGCGAAACTGGCCTGGATCGGCGGGCGTTTGCGTCCGCATTCCCAGGCTGGAATAATATGTAAAAGCGCCTTGCGGAGAGGTTAACGGAGATAAGACACTGATATAAATGGTAAAATTTCAAGTGGGATGACGCCGCCGCCGTGCGCGCCGTCTGACGATAAGCGCTGGGCTCGTTAACACTTTATATTTAACGGACTTTTCCGCGCCCACTTTCGTCCAAAAATACATTCGTTAACCATGGTAGGTATGGGCGAAAAGATGTTCATTTTCAATGCGTTGATTGTCCTGTCTACGTGCGGCCGAACACGCGCCGACCTAATTGGTAGGCATTTTTTAACGCGTGTGGACCAGAAATAAATCCGGCGACGCCGAAATTAACCCTATTCGGTTAACGAGCCCAGGCGGAGAGTTGGCCCCCGTGCGACTAGACGGCGATGGGAGCGCCGAGCCACTCCGCCGCCTTATCGCAGATGGCGAAATAGGCGGATAATGTGTCGAAACCGCGCGCTTGTGGCGCTGGAAGCGCGCGCGAACTATGTTATAGATGCCGCCGTCGCGGACGTGGCGAAATTGGCAGACGCAGCAGGTTTAGGTCCTGCCGCCTCACGGCATGGGGGTTCAAGTCCCTCCGTCCGCACCAAATCCGGGAGCGACCCTTTGGCACGACGCCGTCATCCCGGAAAGGCGAAGCCTTATCCGGGATCGTAATAAATTGAAGGGCTTGCTTTTTTGCGATCCCGGCTCGCGCTTCGCTTGGCCGGGACGACGAAGTGTGCAGCAAGCGACCCGCTATTCATAGCCTTGCCTCACCCGCGAATGGCGCATCGCACGCTCGGCCCGTACCGCAGCAAGGTCATCTTCGATCAACGGCGCATATCTCACTCTGAGGCGCTCGAACTCTTCTTCGATTTCATCCAGCTCTTTGTCCGTCATCTTGTCGAGAGAGACGAACCCGGTCCGCGCGCCCTGAACGCCGCGCAGCAACTCATCGAGTTTCAGGCGCATGATGCGCGTCTCGCGATTCTGCGTGTTCTGAATGAGAAAGACGATCAGAAAAGTGATGATCGTGGTTCCCGTGTTGATGACGAGTTGCCAAGTGTTCGAGTACCCGAAAAGCGGCCCCGATACGCCCCAGGCTATAACGACGACGAAAGCGCCGATGAACGCCCATGGTGTGCCGACCAGATAGGCGGTTCGCTCCGCGATTTGCCGGAAGAGCTGGTTCATTTGGGGGCGCTCGCCTATGTTCCTGCCTTCGCTTAGCTAAACAAAGCCGGGGCAAAATCGGGCGCAAACTTCGGAGCCAGGAGTCCTTGAAGGAGCCCCGCGAACGCTTAAGCCGATCAGGCAAAGGCTCGCTCGTTTTCCCCAACAGCGCGTTTCCTGTCCACAAATGAATTGATGAAACAAATGCTCTCGATTGACGGGATAAATTGTAAAAAGTAGGTAAAAGCGGGTTATTTCCCTAAAAACCCAAGCCGGACCCCTAGCGGCATTGCCCCCTCTATCGTGCCGCTAGGGATTTCTTCCCGTTTCGATCTCTCGGAATGCGCGAAAAGGCAGCCGCATTGCTGCAAAGGTTCCTTAACCGCTCTCCGGGTAAACCTGAACGCAGCTTTTGGTTGTGCTTTTGGGTGTGTGTTTACCATGAGTGGAGAGGGCGAAGTCTTATGGGGCGAATGGACCCAAAAGACTGGGATCGGTACAAAGCCGCGTTTCGTGCCCAGCATTTGCCCGAATCGGGGTACGGGATCTCGCGCGCTGCAGGGTCAGTCTTGGTTGCAGCGCATTGTCAACGCCGCCCCAAGCAGGATCATGATCGTTACGGCCCTCGTCGCATCTCTTTGTGCCTGTTCGGCGCCCAAAACATCGCACACGGTCGATGAAACCCAGACATTGAGCCCAAGGGTGATCAGGGTTGGCGATCCTGTTCCCAAAGGCGGCGGCGTCTTTAAACTTGGCGACCCTTACCTCGCTGGCGGCAAATGGTATACGCCGGTCAACGACCAGAGCTACGACGAAGTCGGAATAGCATCCTGGTATGGCGATTTCTTCCACGGGCGGAAAACGGCGAACGGCGAAATCTACGACATGAACGCGCTTACGGCGGCGCACCCCACTTTGCCGATGCCGACCTATGCCACCGTCACGAACCTTGCGAACAATCGGACCGTCGTCGTCCGCATCAATGACCGCGGCCCTTATCACGATGGCCGCATTATCGATCTTTCGCACAAGGCTGCGGAGGTTCTTGGCCTCTATCCGAAGGGCTCAGGCATGGTGCGAGTCCGCTACTTCTCGCCTGCGCCTCTCAACGGCGACGACACGCTCGAGCAAACGACGCTCGCCAGGCAGCCCTGGGCCGTGCACGTCGTGAAACAAAAGCAGGCGCATGCCGCCTCTCCGTCTCCGCAAATCGCCGCCGCTCAGGAGTCGCCGACCGTCAATCTCCTCTCCTCGGCGGCAGAAACGGCGGACGCGCCTCTCGTCACGAAGAAGGGCGGCTTCGAGAAAGGTTCGAAGGAAATTCCCGGGGGGTGGGAAACGAACGCGCAGCCAATTAACAAATGACGTTGGTTGAGAAGTCGCACACTCAGATTATTTAAAGGCTCGCGGCCCTAACTCTTAGCAAACCGTCATCTGAGTTGATATATAATGCCAGCGATTCAGCCTGGATTAAGCCGATGCGCCTTGCCCTCCTTTTTTTAGTCCTTCTTTTCTGCCCGCAGTCAGCCGGTGCGCAGCCTGCGGCCGGCTTTCAGACTTCCGCCGGGGAAGCCATTCTTATTGACGTCGATACTGGGACGGTTCTCTTCGAGAAGAACGCCGATAAGCTCTTTTCGCCAGCGAGCATGAGCAAAATCATGACGCTGGAGATTCTGTTCAAGAAGCTCAAAACGGGCGAGATCTCGCTCGACACCGAGTTTCCGGTCAGCCTGCACGCCTGGAAGACGGGAGGGGCGCCCTCGCGGACCACCTCCATGTTCGTGCCGCTCAATCAGACAGCCAAGGTCGGCGATTTGATCCAGGGGATTATCGTCCAGAATGGCAATGACGCCTGCATCGCGGTCGCCGAAGGCTTGTCCGGCAGCGAAGACGGGTTTGCGCAGGCGATGACCGACGAGGCGCGAGCGCTCGGGCTTGAGAAATCGACATTCGGGAATGCGTCGGGCCTGCCAAATCCCGCCAACCAGATGACAGCGCGCGAGCTGGCGAAGCTTTCCATTTATGTGATCCAGGAATACCCGAACTATTACAGCTATTTCGGGCAGAAAGAGTTCAAATACAGGACGCACACCTTCAAGAACCTGAACCCGCTTATCAATGCGGCCATCCCGGCGGATGGGCTGAAAATCGGATTTGCGGAGGGCGCAGGTTACGGCATTGCAGCATCGGCCGTAAAGGATGGCAGACGTCTCGTCGCTGTCATGAACGGATTCGAAAAAGAGCATGAGCGCCGCGACGAGACCGCCAAATTCCTGAGCTGGGGATTTGCCAATTTCAAAGCCTTCAAGGTTTTCGCGAAGGATGAGACGGTCGGCGAGGCACGGGTGTGGGGCGGGCAGAAGTGGAGCGTGCCGCTCAAGACGAAGACCGATGTCATGATCCTTTTGCCGGCAAATGCGAAGGACCACCGCATCAAGGCGCAGATCGCCTACCGCGGCCCGCTCAAGCCGCCGGTCAAGGACGGCGACAGGGTGGGAGAAGTTCGTATTACGTCTGAAGCGAACGGCATATCGAACGCTGTGCCTCTCTATGCGGCGGCGGATATGGAGGCCGGCGGCATGGTTTCGAAAGGGATCGATTCGGTTCTGCTCGGGGTGAACACGTACGTGTCGCAGGCCGTCACGAAACTTCTCAAGAAGCCGCCGCCGCCAGCCGCCTCGGCGACGCCCGCCCTCTCGAAGCCCGCCTCGTGACCCGAGGCAGGTTCATCACCTTCGAAGGTGGCGAGGGCGCCGGGAAATCAACCCAGGCCGCCATCCTTGCCGGGCGATTGAGGCGAGCCGGGATCGATGTTCTTCAAACCCGCGAGCCGGGGGGCACGCCACGCGCGGAAGCCATCCGCGAGGTCCTTCTCTCCGGCCAGGCGAAGAAATTCGGCCCGCTGGGGGAGGCCGTCCTTTTCTACGCGGCGCGGGAATCGCATCTGGAACTCGCGGTCAGGCCGGCGCTCGAACGCGGCTCATGGGTGATCTGCGACCGCTTCAGCGATTCAACCCGCGCCTATCAGGGCGCGGCCGGCGGGTTGCCTCTTTATGTGATCGAAACCATCGACCGCGCTGTCGTCGGCGCAACCAAGCCCGATCTCACCGTCATTTTCGATCTTCCGCCTGAACTGGGATTGAAGCGCGCCGCCGAGCGGAAAGCGCAGGACGCCTCCGGCGAAGCGGCGGACAATGCCCCCGACCGGTTCGAGACCATGAATATGGCTTTCCATCGAAACCTTCGCGAAGAATTCCTCAAGATCGCGAAAGCGGAGCCCAAACGCTGCGTGCTTGTCGATGCTTCGGAGACGCCCCGGCGCGTCGAGGATAAGATCTGGACGGTGGTGCGGGAGCGTTTTGGCCTGTAGCAGGGCGCTGAAAAAGGCGGTAATCCAGGCCTCATCCTTCGACAAGCTCAGGATGAGGGTAAGCGAATTCAGCGGGCTAGACCTCATGGTGAGTTTGTCGCGGTTCAGCAGGCTCACCGTGGGGCCATGGGCCGTATATCGTTTTTCAGCAGCCTGTTAGGCTCGATCCCGCTCCTTTCACACCCGGTCGAATTCAGCATGGCAAAGCGCAAATCCGACGAAAACAGCACGCCCGAGGAAAAGCCCGACCCGCTCCATCCGCGGCTGACGGACAAGCTCTTCGGCCACGATGCGGTGGAGAGCTTCTTCCTCGGCGCGTTCAACGCCGGCGCGGTTCATCACGCCTGGCTGCTCATGGGCGAGCGCGGGATCGGCAAAGCCACCTTCGCTTATCGCGCGGCGCGTTTCCTGCTAAGCCAGGAGCAAGCCGCCCAGGCGTCGTCCCTTGCTGTCCCAGCCAGCCACCCCGCCGCACGCCAGGTCGCGTCGGGCGCGCATCCTTGCCTCTTCGTGCTCGACGAAGAGACAAGACTCTGGCTGGACCCTGACACGAAAGGGGCTGTTGGCGTCAAGGCCGTTCGTAAGCTGCGGGGATTTCTCAGCCTGACGAGCCCTGGCCGCTGGCGCGCGATGATCGTCGATCCCGCGAACGATCTCACAATCGCTTCCGCGAACGCACTGCTGAAGGCCGTCGAAGAGCCCCCGCCGCGCACCGTTTTTTTTCTCGTCAGCCATGGCGCATCCACCATCATGCCGACCATTCGCTCGCGCTGCATCAAGCTTGCATTCCGCGCGCCCGATTTTCCCAATTTTCAGAGCGCGGTTGCGGCTGCCTGCGCGGCGGCCGGCCTGTCCGAACCGGATGAGGCGGGCATGCGAAAACTCTTCGACCTTTCGGCAGGCTCGCCCGGCCGCGCCGTGGACCTCATTTCGGGCGGCCTCTTATCGCTTGCAGACAAGGTGGACCGGATCATGGACAGCCTGCCGAAGGTCGATCATGCGCTCGCCCATGAGCTGATCCAATCGGCGAGCGGCCCGCGTAATGCAGAGACCTTCAGCCGGTTGTGCGATCTGATCGAGGAGCGCATCGAGGAGAAAGCAAAAGAGCAAGCAAACGCGCCGCACGGTACGATGCAAAGCGCATCCTGGGCCGAACTTTGGCGGAGCCTTCGCGAGCGCCGCCTTGCACTGGAAGCGCTTAATCTCGATAAAGGAGCCTTTCTCGTTTCCGCTTTTTCCGATATGGAACGTATCGGAAGAAAGCAATAGCGCGCTCCTCCCTTCGCCAGCACGGCGCTCATCCCCAAATCGATATGACAGAAACCACAGCAAAACCTCATTTCACAATATCAACCGCCATTTCCTATCCGAATGCGGAGCCGCATATCGGCCATGCCTACGAGGCCGTGGCGACGGACGCGCTCGCGCGCTTCAAGAGGCTCGACGGCCACCCGGTGTTTTTCGTGACCGGCGTCGATGCGCATGGCCTCAAGATGAAGCAGACCGCCGCCAAGCTCGGCATCACGCCCGATCAGCTGGCGGACCAGAACACGCCGAAGTTCAAGGACATGCTGTCGGCGCTTGAAGTCAGCTACGACGATTTCATCAGCACGCGCGAACCGCGCCATGCCGAGTCCGTGGCCGAAATCTGGCGGCGCATGGAGAAGGCGGGCGACATCTATCTCGCGGGCTATAAGGGCTGGTATTCCGTCCGCGACGAGGCCTTCTACGCGGAAAGCGAAACGGTGCTTGGCGCGAATGGCGTGCGCCTTGGCCCGCAGGGTACGCCTGTGGAATGGACGGAAGAACAGACCTACTTCTTCCGGCTTTCCAAATACGAAAAGAAACTGCTCAAGCTGTACGAGGAGAACCCCGGCTTCATTATGCCGCCTGAGCGGCGCAACGAGGTCGTAAGCTTTGTAAAGCGCGGCTTGCAGGATCTGTCGATTTCGCGGACCACGCTGGATTGGGGCATCCCGGCGCCGGACGCGCCCGGGCACATCATCTATGTCTGGGTCGACGCGTTGACGAACTACATCACGGCGGCGGGCTTCCCGAAAACTCGCTCCAAGGCCTGGAAGGACCGCTGGCCCGCGCAGGTGCACGTCATCGGCAAGGACATCACGCGCTTCCACGCCGTGTTCTGGCCCGCCTTTTTGATGTCGGCGAAGATCCCGCTGCCCGAGCGCGTTTTCGGCCACGGCTTCCTCTACAACAAGGGGGAGAAGATGTCGAAGTCGGTCGGCAACGTGATTGCGCCGCTCGACATGGTGAAGACCTACGGCGCCGATCAAGTGCGCTACTTTTTCTTGCGCGAAGTGCCATTCGGGCAGGACGGTAGTTTCACCCACGAAGCCGTGGTTAATCGCATCAATGCGGATCTGGCGAACGACCTCGGCAACCTTGCTCAGCGGTCGCTTTCGATGATTGCGAAGAACTGCGGGAGCGCCATTCCCGACCCGGTTGCGCTGAGCGAAGCGGATAAGCCGATCCTTGAATCCTCCGCAGCCCTTCTGGAGGTTTGCAGGGAAGCCATCGACCGGCAGGCGATCCATAAGGCGATCGAAGCCGTCTGGCAGGTAGTTGCGGACGCGAACCGCTATTTCGCCGGGCAGGAACCATGGGCGCTGAAGAAGACGGACCCGGCGCGTATGGGGACGATCCTTTGGGTCACGGCGGAGGTGGTGAGGCGCATTGCCGTCCTGAGCCAGCCCTATGTCCCAGCGGCGGCGGGGAAGTTTCTCGATCAGCTCGGCGTGAGCCCCGAAGACAGGACATTCGCCGCGCTCGCCCCGGAAGGAAACCTGAAGCCGGGAACCAGGATCGCGACTCCACAACCTGTGTTCCCTCGCTATGTAGAGGACGAAGCAGCAGCAGTGGCGGAATAGTCGCAACGGCTGTTTTGGCCGGGCTTGACCCGGCCATCCCTATCACACCCCCGATCGTGATCCAGCCTGCAAAGCTTGGGCCGACGCAGGGTAGAATGCGGAATATGCGATGTTAGTCGACAGTCATTGCCATCTGGATTTCCCGGACTTCGAGAGCGATCTCAGCGGGATTGTGTCGCGCGCCAAGAGCGCCGGCGTGGGCCATATGCTGACCATCTGCACGCGCGTACGGAAATTCGGCGAGGTGCTCGCGGTCGCGGAGCGCTTTCCGGAAGTCACATGCTCCATTGGCACGCACCCGCACTACGCCAGCGAAGAGCGCGACGTCAGTCCTAAGGAAATCATCGAGCACGCGCGCCATCCCCGCGTCGTCGCGATCGGCGAAGTCGGGCTGGACTATTTCTACCAGAAAAGCAGCCGCGAGGATCAGGAGGCCGGGTTTCGCACTCACATCGCCGCCGCCCGCGAAACCGGCCTTCCGCTTGTGATCCACACCCGCGACGCCGACGAGGACGCGGCGCGAATCTTACGCGAAGAAATGGCGCAAGGCGCCTTCAAGGCGCTGCTGCATTGCTATACGGGAGGGCAAAAGCTGGCCGAGACCGCCATCGAACTCGGGCTCTCCATCTCGTTTTCGGGAATCCTCACCTTTCCGAAGTCGGGCGACCTGCGGGAGCTTGCCGCCTCGCTGCCTCTCGACAGGCTGCTGGTTGAAACGGATGCGCCCTTCCTCGCGCCTCAGCCCTATCGCGGCAAGCGGAACGAGCCGTCCTATGTGCGGCAAACCGCAAAGGTGCTGGCCGATGTCAAAGGCGTGAGCGAAGCGGGGATCGCGAACATCACGACGGCGAATTTCTTCAGGCTCTTTGCGAAGGCGAAAGCGGCGGCGGATGGAGAGCACGTCAGCGGCGCGGCATGATTCCGCCTCCCCTTGATCGTTTCGCCGCGGCAAGATACTCACCTCGGAACGCGCTTTAGCGCTAACGCCGCTAATGATGGTACGCTGAAGGTCCCGGCTGCGGTCCGAATGCCGGTTCCTGATCAATGATGCCTCTGGCTGGCTTTTCAAGCGGAGTCACAATGACCCTTCGTATTACGATCCTCGGCTGCGGCTCCTCGACCGGAGTTCCGCGCGTCGGCAACGATTGGGGCGCCTGCAATCCGAACAACCCGAAAAACCGGAGACGGCGCAGCTCCGTGCTTGTCGAAAAGATTGGCCCGAACGGGCGGACTGTCGTGGTTATCGACACGTCGCCCGATCTTCGCGAGCAATTTCTGCAGGCGCACGTGACACGCCTCGACGCGGCGATCTACACGCACGACCACGCCGACCACACCCATGGCATCGACGATCTCAGGACGCTTTACTACACGCAACGCCGCCGCATCGACGTGTGGGCCGATCCGCGAACGATGAGCCTGCTCCGCAAGCGCTTCGACTACTGCTTCGAGACGCCGCCGGGATCGAACTACCCCGCCATCGTGCAAGGCCATGTGATCGAAGACTGCGCGCCCGTGACCATCAGCGGGCCCGGCGGCGACCTGGTTTTCCAGCCCTTCCGGCAAATTCACGGCGACATCGACTCGCTAGGGTTGCGCGTCGGCGGCGTCGCCTATTCCTGCGACCTGAACGATCTGCCCGACGAGGCGCTGCCTTACCTGCGCGATCTCGATGTCTGGATCCTGAATACGCTGCGCTACACGCCTCACCCGAGCCACCTGACGATGGCAAAAGCGCTGGCCTGGATCGGACAGGTGAAACCGAAGCGGGCGATCCTGACCCATTTGCACGTGGACATGGATTACGATGAACTCGCAGCGCAACTTCCCGATGGCGTCGTGCCGGCCTATGACGGCCTGGTTCTGGAGTTCTAGAGCGGAGCGCATCCATTTGGATGCGGATAAGCCGCTCTAGCAGTATAGGATCGATCATCGGGACGCACGCCGCTCCAGGCGATCGCAACAAACGAAGTGAGCTCTATCTCCGCCCGGAATGTGAGGCCATGAAATGCGGGCTCATGAATTGATGCGCGCTTGGCGCCGCTCCGGAACTGAAGAAATGTTCCTCCCGCGTAGTGGATGAGAAACGGAATGAAGAAGGGTCGGCCAGGGCAGCCGCCCTTTCCGCTTCCCGTACCTTCAAGTCGGCAACCCTTTCCGCTTCCCGAACCTTGAAACTCTCGGTTTTGCTGACCATCGACGCCGCCTTGGCGTCGCCGTGGTCCGCGGCCTGATGGTAGTATTTGGCGGCCTCTGCATAATTTTGCGGCACGCCTTTTCCCGTGGCGTAGAGGACTGCAAGGTTATTCATCGCGGAAGCGTCGCCGTGACCGGCTGCGCGGAGCAACCATTTCCTGGCTTCGGCGTAGTCCTGCGCAACACCCCGGCCATGGGCATACATGATGCCGAGATTGCCTTCTGCTCTGGCGCTGCCATGGCGAGCAGCGCGGCGGAAATAGATGATGGCCTGAGCGTCGGTCGCCTGCTCAAGGCCTATGCCCTGATCGTAAATGACGCCGAGATTATTTTCCGCTTCCGGAAGGTCCTGATCCGCAGCAAGGTGAATATATTTAAAGGCTTCTTTGTCGTCCCGAGCCACCCCGAAACCGTTTGCATAGGAAACGCCGAGATTGTATTGCGCCCGCGCAGATCCCTGTTGCGCTGCGAGCTTATACCATCGCACGGCTTCGCCCGTGTCCTTCTGCACCCCGTGGCCTTGGGCGTACATGACGCCGATATTGTTCTGCGCCCAGGCGTACCCCTGGTCAGCGGCGAGGCGATACCATTTCAAGGCTTCGGCATAATCCTGTGGAACGCCTTTCCCCCTGTCATACATATAGCCGAGACTGGTTTGCGCGTTGGGGATCCCTTGGCTCGCGGCGAGGCGATACCATTTCAACGCCTCGGCATAATCTTGCGTTACGCCTTTCCCCTCGTCGTAGAAATGGCCGAGATTGTTTTGCCCCCAGGCGTACCCCTGGTCAGCGGCGAGGCGATACCATTTCAAGGCTTCGGCATAATCCTGCGGAACACCTTTCCCCCTGTCATACATATAGCCGAGACTTGTTTGCGCGTTGGGGATCCCTTGGCTCGCGGCGAGGCGATACCGTTTCAGCGCCTCGGCATAATCTTGCGTTACGCCTTTTCCCTCGTCGTAGAAATGGCCGAGATTGTTTTGCCCCCAGGCGTCGCCCTGGTCAGCGGCGAGGCGATACCATTTCAAGGCTTCGGCATAATCCTGTGGAACGCCGTTTCCTTTCTCATGCATGAAGCCGAGATGGGTCTGCGCTTTGGCGTACCCCTGGCTCGCGGCGAGGCGATACCATTTCAAGGCTTCGGCATAATCCTGCGGAACGCCTTCCCCTTTCTCATACATGAAGCCGAGACTGGCCTGCGCCTTGGGGTTCCCTTGGCTCGCAGCAAGGCGATACCATTTCGAGGCCTCGGCATAGTCTTGCGCTACGCCTCTCCCCTTCGCGTAGAAGACACCGAGATTATGCTGTGAGAGCACTTCTCCTTGATCCGCTGCTCGCCGGTACCATTTCAGCGCCTCGGCATCATCCTGCGCTACGCCCTTTCCCCGTGCGTAGCACACACCGACCTTGTGTTGCGCCTGTGCGTCGCCCTGATCTGCGGCCAGGCGATACCATTTCAAGGCCTCGGCGTCATTCTGGGCAACCCCTTGGCCGTTGGCGTACATGTCGCCAAGATCGCCTTGGGCGCGCGCGTCACCCTGCTCCGCCAGGGTTTGGAACATCTCCAGGGCTTTAGGAAAATCGCTGGCCTTGTAGGCCGCAGTGGCGTCCTCGAAAGGACCGGCGAATACAGTTCCCGCCGAGGCCATAAGTAACGAGCTTGCAATTGCAAAGTTCAAAAGTCTCACTTCAGCAACTTTCGCGTGTTATGAGACGGCGCAGTCACCACCAAGACTTGAGCTGAATCGTCTCTGAGTACGTTACGATGCCGATCTCAAGTACGGTGTCCTCGGATGTCAACGCGATTTTTTGCGCTCTCTCTACAAACTCTTGGAAAAAGCCGATGGATTGCCACAAGGCGGAACGGCGGCTCGTCCCTCCGGCCTGAAGCACGCGTCCAGGCAAGACGCGCAAGAACGATCTGGCGCGCCGGCGCCCCGATGGAGCGCCGAAGCGTTGGAGAAGCAGGAAGATTTTACATTGGCGCTCAAGGCTAGATCAACCCGCCTTTAATCGGAACCGATTAGAGGCGGAAAATTGATCGATCCTATAGCGCTAGAGCGGCTTATCCGCATCCAAATGGATGCAAGCCGCTCTAGAGAGGCGCCGTGGAGGCGCCGTAAATCAAGGCTTTAAGAAGAGATGCTTATATACTTAGTTATAAGAGGTTTTA
>CAVXRT010000045.1:0-129599 GCA_963764115.1 uncultured Alphaproteobacteria bacterium | reverse complement strand
GCGCCTTTAACCGGATGCGTGCATTTTCATGAATTTTTGTATGCAAGTTGCACAAAGCGGCCTCTGCTTGTCAACCTGTCCCTGACGATTTCGTCCTCACTTCTTGATCTGAAAGATCTTCGGCGATATCGCCTTGCGGGCAGGTTAACGCGGCGTGAGCCCGCTCCAACCCCTGCGAAATAAGGGGAAAATACCCAACGGAACGCCATCGCCGCCGCCTGCGCAGCAGCCTTTCGGACTGGCGAAAGGGTTAACTCGTGAAATTGCAAACATATTTAACGGACTTTTGCGAGCCGACTTAATGCCAAAATTCCGGCATTAAATTCTATTTAATGGCGATCGAGTTGATGAATAAAACTATTACTTTTCATTGACTTAGACGAGCGTGTCTACGTCCAGCCGTAAGGCGCGGCGCTCTTCCTTTCGCGGCGGATAGACGCTTTCTTAAGCATACTCAGGCTGGAAATAAGTCGGGCGCGCTCCTGTTAACCATGTTGTATTAACGCTTACGGGGGGTTGACGAACGGTTTACCTTTAGGCGTGCCGCGAGCGCCGTGCAGGCATGGCCGGATCGGCGAAGCATGCCTCAAAAGATCCCGCGTTCAATCGGATGCGGGCGTCGTCGTGATCGTCGCCCGGAACGCGCCTCGGCGCGTTCGGCGCCCCGCAACCGCTTCCGATTTTGCCATGCCGCGGTAGCGTGTGGTCGCTCGCTTTTTCCCAGCCTCGGACATAACAGTCGACATTTCGCAGCCGCCACGCGATCGGAAAACCTTATCCGTGCACGGCTCGTCAATTAATAGGTCCTGCGCCTAGCTTCGGGCCGGTTTCATGAGGAAATCGTAAACGAGCTGAAACGAGTCCGGACCCACGCTGACGTCGCCTCGGAACGGATTGTCCATCGCAGCGATAAGGAAAATCACGACACCGAGGAAAACCGATAATACGCCGCTGAGCAGCACATGCACGTGCACTTCCATGTCCAGCATCCAGATCAGAACAATGTTCAGGACTGCGCCGATGACAACCACCCACCATAGGACGGCCGGGATTCCGGTCGTGACATTGGCAAGTCTGGCGCGTCTCAGCTCGACAAAATGATTGAACTGCCGCAAGGCTTCGGCGTGGATGATCTCCTCCCTTTTTTCAGCCGGGTTGAACGACAGGAGGTCGTCGAAAAATTTGGTGACGCTATCCGATCCATGAGCAGGCACGATGCTTGGCGTTGCAGCGGCCAGCTCTTCACAATCACCTCGGACGTGTATTCCCGCAGATCATCTTGCAGCTTGCCGCGTATCGGCTGCGGATAGCCGCCGAGATCCCGGTGCTTATTTCTGTATTATCACGATCCACATGTGCGTTGTTTTTCAAGCATTTCCTCTTTAATACTCCACGCAGATGATTTTCGGATTTGATCTTACAAAAGGCAAGCCGGCGCGAGGATTAACGGGGATGGGCCAATGGGGAATCGCCGCGTCCGGCGAAGGAGTCCGGTCTTGGATATTCAAGCACGTTTCGGAAGACACCCATCTCGGGAAGACGGCCGTTCTGGTATATTAGGTCTGGCGCCATTGAGAGCGGTCGGCCGATTTTAGAAAAAATGAAAGAGGGTGCGCATGGACAGGTCTTCAGAGCGTCCTGCCAATGATCCAGACCTCGCGATCTCTGCGAAAATCCGTAATCGCCTTCGCCTCGCCAAGCAGCGATTTCACGCCAATGACAACATTTCCTCCTTCATCGGGCCGGGAGAACTCGCTCTCTTGCTCGAAGAAGTCGCCGAAAAGGTGAAGGGTGTGCTGGAAAGTTTAGTGATCGACATTGAAAGCGATCACAATACACAAGACTCTGCGCGCCGTGTCGCCAAGATGTATCTGAATGAAGTGTTCCAGGGACGATATTTGCCGCCTCCGCCCGTGACCGAATTCCCAAACATTGCGAACCTGAGCGAATTAATGATTGTCGGTCCTGTTACGGTGCGAAGCGCGTGCAGTCACCATCTTTGTCCCATCATGGGCCGGCTCTGGATTGGCTTGATGCCCAACCAGCACTCGAATTTGATCGGATTGTCGAAATATGCGCGACTGGCCGAATGGATCATGACCCGCCCGCAAATTCAGGAAGAAGCCATCATTCAGATAGCCGACCTTCTGATGGGGGTGGTCAAGCCGGACGGGCTGGCGATTGTCTTGGAGGCCGATCATTTCTGTATGCACTGGCGCGGGGTTAAAGATACGGCGTCAAAAATGACGAATAGTGTCATGCGGGGCTCTTTTCTCAAGGATCCCGCATTGCGCCGCGAATTTCTTTCGCTTGTCACTCTGAATAGCTGAGGTTGCGATGCTCGTCCGTTGTCTCTACGCAAGCCGCGCCGTGAAGGCGCTCGGTCCGGCTTTGATCGATAATATCTTGGAGCAATCTCAAACAGGCAACCCGCGCAAAGGGATCACGGGCCTCCTCTGTTTTACCGGCGATATTTTTGTTCAGGTCCTTGAAGGCGGCCGCGATGAAGTCTGCGAATTATTTAACGCAATCGTTCGCGATGATCGACATGAGGATGTGAGACTCCTGGTTTATGAGGAAATCCTTGAGAGGCAATTTGCGAACTGGACGATGGGACAGGTCAAGATCGAAAGCATCAATCCCGCGTTGTTGCTCAAATACTACGAGAAAGCCGAACTCAATCCATTTGGCTGCTCTGGCAAAGCTACGATGGCCTTGCTGATGGAACTCCTGGCGGCGGGGGTAATTTCACACCGCGGCGCTTCTTAGTCGCAGCCCTCTCCCGGTTCATGGAATGCTCCGCTGCGTAAAATAAGGATAGCGTCGCGCCGTAATAGGCGTCACCGCGAGAGGTGTATGCTGAGCGGTGTGTCGTGCCGGGATGAATGCTCTAATGATGTTATATTAATAGGACCAACGAAGTACTGGGAGCACCCATTGATCACTCTTAGGATCAATCATAGGACAACCTATCACTATCGCCAGCCCGTGAGCCTTGGGCCGCACCGCTTGATGCTTCGCCCGCGCGAAAGCCGCGATCTTCGCCTGATTTCGAGCGATGTCACCGTGACACCCGCCGCGATGGTGACCTGGGCGCAGGATGTCTTCGGCAATGCCGTCGCGACTGCCACATTTCAGAGCATGACGGACATTCTCGTGATCGACAGCGTGGCGGAACTCCAGCTCACTGCCGCCGCCTGGCCCGTCTTCGATATCGCCGCCTCCGCCATTGTCTACCCCTTCCAGTATACGGCCGAGGAATGGACCGATCTCGGCGCATTGGCGATCCAGCAATACCCAGACCCAGCCGGACGCTTGAGCAATTGGGCCAAGGCATTCGTTCGCGGGACGTCGACAGACACGCTTTCGCTGCTGAAGGATCTGAGCGCCGGAGTTTCGAAATGGATCAACTATCAGAGCAGGGAGGACGAAGGCGCTCAGTCGCCAACCCAGACGCTTGACCGCGGCTGGGGGTCCTGCCGGGATTTCGCGGTCCTCTTCGTCGAAGCGGCGCGCAATCTCGGTTTTGGGGCGCGGATCGTATCCGGTTATCTCTATAATCCGGATCAGAACGCTGTAGGGATTGGGGGGGCGGGTTCGACCCACGCCTGGTCGGAAGTCTACGTGCCCGGCGCCGGCTGGATCACCTTTGATCCGACGAACCGCGGTGTCGGCGGCTTCAATCTGATCCCGGTCGCCGTCGCGCGGGACATCCGGCAGGTCATGCCGGTGGCCGGCAGTTTCGTCGGGATGACAGACGCATTCCAGGGCATGGTGGTGGAAGTTAGCGTCAAGGCTTAGCGCAAAAAGCACCCGCAACCCGATAAGGGCCTCAGCAGATTACGATGCCATATCGAAATGCCGACCGCTGCCTCAGTGGCTAGATCGCCTTTAAAGTCATCGTCGCAGGATGCCCGGCGCACGGACGGCGAAGCCTTGTCCGCGTGCTCGCCCGAGGCCGTTCTTTGAGGTTCCCCGTAAAAGTCGGCGATCGTAACCTCGCCCCATCCACGATGATTAGGATGAGAAGTGGCGATGGCGCACGGTGGAATCTGACAAGCCAGATTCAGAATATGCTCAGAATTGCGAGTGGCTGAACGCCCTTATTTTAGCTGGAAATTGAGCCATGACCCATGATTTCGATCACAAAAGCGTTTACTTCACTCACCTGCGCCGAGCGTGGTTGAGTATTTTCCGAACTCTTGGAGTCAGCATTCTCGATCGCCTAAGATGATACTCTTGTACTTAAGTGAGGTGATTTATGCGTAATTTCTTAAAAGAAAGTTTTGTAGCCGCCAATGTGCCGATGAAGTTCGAGTACGGTTCGGTGTCCTTTTGCATTCCTGAAGGCGCGACACTTGCTGAAATTTCGGAGAATATGGACAAGGTTGGCAAGTGGCACGGGGGCAAGATCGTTTCCATCGATGTGCGCTTCAAAGCTCCCGACGAGAGTCGGTTCGGCTGTGACCCCGACCGTCCGTTGATATCGCCCTCGGTGTCACAACTGGCCCGCGCACCGGATTATCTCACGGCGCCGTTCGACCACTCAGCCTGGCCTCATCGTCATTGATGGAGCGCCGCGGAAGCAGATCATGTGCGCAGTAACGGGTCGACGCCCGCCTGAGGGTCAGGGAGCTCTCCACCCCGTCGAGAAAGCGAAGCCAATGTCAGACCAGGTAGAAACCTGTCTCTCCGAGGCGATCCTTACAGAAATTCCGCACCTGCGCGCGTATGCGCGTTTGATGACGGATGACCTTTCAAACGCCGATCGGCAGGTCACAGAAACGCTGAGGCGTGCTCTCTCCAATATTGAGGGACTTTGCAAACGCAGCGGCTTACGAGTTCAGCTTTTGAGAATCCTCCGAAATTTTCTCATCGACAGCGAACTCGCGCCACGAAATTTCAAGGGCCTTTCAGCGATTTACGAGCGCCTCAATGGGCCTTTTCGGAACGCCAATGGTGGACATGGGCAAAGGCCAATGAGCCTCGCATCGGCTCTTCTCTACCTTAACTTTGAGAACCGGGAAGCTATCGTCTTACGAGCCGGCGTGAGACTGTCTCGCGAGGAGGCGGCGAGAATCATCGGCTGCGAGCTCCACGTATACGACGCAAGAGTGCGTTGTGGCTTCGCGCGACTTGCAGAACTCCTGCCAGCGGAAACGCCTTTGAACCCTTCCAGCGAAGCGATTTGCAGCCGCGCATTTTCCGGGCTGAATAAGGCTCTTGAACTCGAGGAAATGCTAGCGCCAAGCTAAGTTTGGCGAGGCCTGCGTGCGGACGCGCCACACTCTCCGAACCATGATCCGGATCTCGTACATAAGTTCTGCAGCCGAGCCCATGTCCAAGCAAGATCTGCTCGCGCTCTTGCAAGAATGCCGGGAAAACAATGCTGTGTACGGAGTAACCGGGATGCTGCAGCACAGTGCGGTCGTTCAGAGCCTCATAAATCACTTTCGCAAGGAGAGATTATAGGTAGTTTCCGAGGCTACCGGAGACAGAGGGGTGACGCCACATGTTGAGAACAGCGGTGCCGTGGTGAACATCATTTGAAGATGAAGTTGTCTCCCGCGAATGTCGTCGCTCGCATATTCGAAGATGTTTAAGCTCGCGAGAGCAATAACTACCGTTTCCGCAATATCTGGTGGCGTTAAGTCTTTTTTTGGCGAGCCGTTCTCGCGGCCCGCCGGGACTGATGACCGGGATCAGGCGGCTGAAAGACAGTTCATGACCGATACGCTTCGCAGCCAAACCAATCGCGATGTCCGGCGCGCAGAACGCCGGTCGTTGCTCGCGGGCCTTGCGCAGTTTCAAGGCCCCTCAAGGTGTCGCAGCATCTTCCAGTTCTCATCGACTGTCCTTGCGTACGTGGCGACTGTCGCGGCGATGTACGCCGCTCTAAAGATATCTGTTTGGATCACCTTTGCGATGTCTCTGCTCGCGGCCGGGCTGGTTGTGCGGCTTTTCATCATTCAGCACGATTGCGGACACGGCTCTTATTTCCGTTCGCCGCGCGCCAATGAACTCGTGGGCTGGCTGTGCAGCGTCGTGACCTTCACGCCTTACTCCAATTGGAGGCGCCAGCACGCCGCCCACCATGGGGTGTGGAACAATCTTGATGAGCGCCATGGAGGGTCTGACATCTACTCAGCCTGCCTGACGCTTCAGGAGTATATGGCCTTATCACCGCGCCGCCGATGGCTCTATCGCGTTAGCCGTCATACGCTGATTGCCCAGTTCATTCTTCCGCCGCTCGTGTTCTTGCTTCTGTTTCGCATCCCTCTCGACGCACCGCGAACATGGCGCAAAGAGCGACGTGGCGTTCACTTTACCAACCTGGCGCTCGCGATCATGCTGACCTGTCTTGTCGCGCTGCTGGGCTGGAGGGCGGTCCTCCTTGTGCAGCTGCCGATCATGCTTTTTGCCTCTGTCGCAGGCGTCTGGCTGTTCTCAGTGCAGCATCGCTTCGAGGATTCGGAATGGCTGCGGCAGGCCGAGTGGACACCCGTAAGGGCCGCTCTGAACGGCAGCTCCTACCTGAAGCTCCCGCGCGTCCTGCAGTGGTTCACTGGCAATATCGGTTTTCATCACATTCACCATCTTTTGCCCCGTGTTCCGAACTACCGTTTGGAAGCATGCCACCAAGCGCTTGTCGCCCAAGGCGGCGTCGCTCGAACGCTGACTCTCGCTGACGCGGTACGCGCGCCGAGCTTCGCGCTTTGGGACGAAACCGCTCGCCGTATGATCCCGTTTCCGAGCTGACCTCCCAGCTTAAAGGAGAGGAAAAGCGATTTCTTTGCCTCGACAACAAAAGCCCACGCGTTCTTTTGCGAACGAACTCCCGGGTATATTTGAGGCGTATTTGGCCTGTGGGTCGAAAAAGGAGGGTAAGCTCACGCCAGAGAACGCTATGCTCACTGTTGTCCTCTCATCCGCAGCAGTCTAGCTACGGAAACTACCTATAGAGCAAATACAGGCCGCCGAAATAAGCGAGATGTGACTGGTTATTATTCAATAACGTACCCATTTAGAGGGTATGATCAATCACACAGAAGTTCAAAAAGGCCCTCTCTCGGATGGCGCCAACATTTGGGAGAACAAGGGCGGCTCTGCCGTATCCCGGCTCACCGTAGACGGTAGCCCCCACAGCAGCGATGGATTGCTGCTTCACGGCTGGGACGGCCCTCAACAAGTGACAGCGTTCATAAGCCGGCACGTCATGGATGATTGGGTTGAGCCCAGGCGGTCCCTCTACAGCCGGAAAAGTCTGTTCCGAGCCCAATATAACGCTCTCGGCATCCGAAACCTGCCGGCCATCGAGCGTATCGCAACGTCCAAATATCAGCGCGGTCCAGCTTTCAACCGGCAGCATCCATTCGTAGATATCTTGCTTTCGGACATTACACAAAGCGGCGAACTGCTCGACGTCAGCCAACTCGTATAACCTCGTCGATGGCTGGTTTACAAACGTCGTGAGCAAGATTGGAGACATCTCATGGAGATCGACACATTTCGGCAATGGCTCTCGGAGCGCGGGTGCCATTTTGACACCCAGTCTCATCATCGCGGCGAGGGACACGGACACCTGACGATCCATCGCGAGGGCCGGGTTGCCGAACTGCCGCTGACGGGATCGCATCACCACCTCGATGCGGAGATGGTTCGCGAAGCCTGCGAGAAGCTGGGACTGAACGCGTCCGAGCTTCCGAAGGAGCGTCCCTAGTACGGCCGGAGGCAAGTTGGCGCTCGATTTGCCGCAGCGCTCAGGCGAAGTCGCCTCCGTTTCACGGGCGCGCGGAGGTTCGGTTAAGAAACCTTCCGTATTCTCTTAAAAAAGCGTTTCACCCGCGCGCCCGTGGAGGTTTGGAGGCCCTTGCAGGGCAATGCGATTTTTTCCTAAATTTCAAAAAAGCAATTCCATCCGTCGTAAAATGACGGCTTCGCCCATTAAATTCGTTGAACATTACTTACTTAGTTATTTATAGGCCATTTTACCAAACGAACCCAATTCAGTTAACCGGCCGTGAAACATCACGGCATGACGCGCCTGGACGCCGAGCGGAAGATCGAAGCCGCAAGGGGCTTATGCTGAAAGCATTATTGCGACGGTCACGCAGCCGCTCGTCGCGCTGGACGAGGATTTGTGCGTCGTCTGTGCGAGCGCCTCGTTCTTTAGATATTTCGATCTGAAGCCGGAAAAGAGCATAGGCAAACCGCTTGGGCGGCTTCTCCAAGAAGCACCGTGGACGACGTTCCTGGCTTCGGTCAATACAGGCGTCGCGATCGGTCGCCAAGAAGGAGGCAGAGCGCGCCAACTTAGGAAAGTCGCGCTTTCTTGCCGCCGCCAGCCATGAAGCCGCTGCAGACGATAAGCTTGATCCAAGGCACGCCGGCCGACGACATTTCAGAGCGGAAAGCGCGGGCTTGGCAAACCGGAAACCTTCGTTCACCTTCATCTGCGGCCGCAGCCGCCGGGGCGACTTCCGGCTGCGTCGAAGCTGATTATAATAAACGGCTCGATAACACGGTCGTTGCGATGTCGGGCTTGCTGGACAAGCTTCTCGACATCAACCAACCCGAAGCGGGTGGTGCATCTGAAACTGAGCGACTTTCCCTTCAACGATCTTCTTCAGCAATTGCATGGCGAGTTCGAAATTCACGCCTTGAACGAGCGCTTGAGACCGCGCGTCGTTCCCCGCAGTCTGACAGTGCAGCCGCCATCATGCGGAAGTCGGCGCGAAATCGCTGTCCGCTTTGATCCGCGGTGCGCTCGCCGCCAGATGAGGTGATGCGCCTGTGACCCACGCAGAAAGCCGAATGCCTGTTTATCTCCGTCGCCGGCATAGTCCGACCTAACCCTGAAGCCCCCGGCGCACTATATGAGAGTGTGCCTTGCTATCGGTCACAGGTGGTCTGATAGATGGCGAAATCCGGTGATTAAAATGACATCTTCTCCTTCGGTTTCTTATCTTACGCCCCAGTTCGACGACTTTTTATTTGCGCGGCTCGACGAGGATGGCGAGGCGACGCCGCTCAGCGTTCTTTCGGTGCTCGCCCGGCTTGGCGTTGATCCTTGGGAAGAGGCCGCCAAGCTCGCTCGATTGGAACGCGTCTCCGCAGCCAAAAGACTGGTCGAGTTCATTGCAGCGACACCCGGCGCCCCGTCGGCCTATCTAAGCGCCAAGACGGTTTCCGATCGGTTGATTGATCTTTTGCCGTCCTCGGCGGGAGCCGCGATCCAGCCCCGTCAGGAGCGGGGCGTTCTGGCGTTTGCAAAGTCCCGCTTCCTGAGTTGGCCGGTCGTAATTGCGGTCATTCTGGCGATGCTATTGATCGTGATGAGCCTTCGACCAACCGTGCAAGCCAACGAACCGCATGTAACGTCTTCTAGCAACATCCTGCCCTAAGAGCGCGGGACTGCTGGGAGCCGAGCGAAAAGGCGTGCGCAGTTGGTATCTTTCGTCCCGCGTTGCGTTTTGAAGCAATCCCTGTGGTTGCTTACCAGCTTCATATGCAGATTCCGAAGCTATCGCGATCAAGCCAGATACGGCCATATCTCTGGCGGTTGGCGAATTTCTATCGCGGGAGATCTGTGGCCGTTTTTGGCTTTGGCTAAAGCGGAACTCTCAGCGCTTACCGGTGAGCCAAGATGCAAAAGTGGTGGTTGCGGGGGCAGGATTTGAACCTGCGGCCTTCAGGTTATGAGCCTGACGAGCTACCGGGCTGCTCCACCCCGCGTCACGAAACTGACATAGGCTGTTCGGCGAAAGAGCGCAACCCATACCTGCGCATCCGAACAAAATTTCCTCATCTTCATGCTCGAAGTGTGGATGCTCCGCTGCTGCAGCCGTACTGCATCCGCGAGCGTAAATGATAGAGGTCAAAGAAACGCCCGAGCATGGAGTGGCGCTCGTTCGAAGGCGTAGGTGAAAAGCATCAACCCGCCGCTGAAATTGAAACTCGGGATTTCTCCAGCATGATGCTTGCCTCACCCGTTCACTGGCGATCTCTGGAAGTCCCGACAAGATTCAGGCCGCATTCATGGTTGAACGTCATGTTCTACCGGCGCCATGCGTCGAACGTCACCTCGCTCAGCGACGCTACGCAGAGCTTTCGGGAAGCTATGTCGGGCGCCGCGGCCGGGCGATTGCGGGTGTTTATTCACCGTTTGGTGACGGGTTCATGTGACATTTTTGGAGGAGATTTCAATTTCGATTCACATAGGTTTAAATGTTCCTCCGCAGCTCAGCCGCCACGCCGTTTCCTATCCCGCTCTCTCTTGATCGCGGGCAACGGATTCTCAGTCCGCAAGGGGAGGGGGTTCTCGGCTGGTTGGGCGGAGGAAAAGAAGGCGCGGCCCAGCAACTCGCCATCCCCGGCAGCCTCCTTGAACCGTGCCCAACGGCTAGCATCATTTATGCCTGCAATCTTCCTGCGGCTCTCGTGGATGGCCCGCTGGCTGTGCTCGACGTATCCGGCAGGCTTCCCAACAAGATAGGACGCGACCTTGCGGATGATTTCCTCGCGGGGTCTTTCCCTGGGGGACAGGCCGCCATCATCGCCGCCGGCGGCGAACGGACCGCCATTCACTTCCGCTGGGCGTGTCTCACGGCGCACGTCACCATCGGAGCAGTGTGGCGATGCTTTGCGCGCGTGGGGAGCCGCAGCAATGGCGCCTGCTGGCGCGCGATCGAACACGATTATATTTTTGAGGCGGGAGGGGGCATCGTTCTCAACCCTCCCGGCGCCGCTATGATACCGTCTGCGGACGAACTCACTACTACAACGCTTCATCACCCGGACGGAATGTTGACGTCATTTCCATGCAATTCCGGGCGGGTGAAGGTTACCCGCCTTTCGCCCGACGGCTGGGCAAGGCGTCATATCCTGGGCATCGTGCTCCACGATGATAATCGCATCGTCGCCTTTTTCTCGGATGGGAAGCAAGAAGCGATCGCGATCGCGGCTCCCTCTTCGAAACACGCCGCCCGCGCCGCGTAAGCGTGAACGTTGCGGCAGAGCCAACAGGGCAGCGAAAGCGCAATGCCGCCTACAGGAAAAACCGTTAACTTACCGGGCCTTGCATATGGCGCATGGACAAGGCTTTGATGTTTAGTCACTATAATCTCGGTCATCGGTGCATCCGGCAGTCTCATCATGAAGTTGGCGAGAATCTATCTTCGCGCTCTCGGCATGCTCGCGTCCGAGCGTGCGCTCGCCATAACGCTTGTGCTCGCAGGGGTCGCCATCGCCGTTGTCCAACTCGCCGAGCCGATTCTCTTCGGCCGGGTCGTCGATGCCCTCTCAAAGGGCGAGAAGGCATTTCCCATTATCGGCTTCTGGGCCGCCCTCGGTCTTTTCAACATTATCGCAACCTCGGCGCTGGCGATCATGGCGGACAGGCTCGCACACAGGCAGCGTCTGGCCGCGATGAGCACGGCTTTCGAGCGGGCGATCGCCCTGCCGATCAGCTATCACGCGGAGCGGGGGTCGGGCCGGGTCGTGCGGATCATGCTCGCGGGGACCGATCAGCTTTTTGCATTATGGCTCTCTTTTTTACGCGAGCATTTAACGGCTATTGTCGGGATCGTGCTCCTGATCCCTGTCGCTGTTTCGATGGACTTGCGGCTCGCAGCGCTTCTTGGCGCATTGGCCGTCCTCTACTTCCTTGGCAACACGGTCATCATCAAGCGAACGCATGGCGGGCAGGAGAGCGTCGAGCAATATAACCAGGATGTATTCGGCCGGGTCGGCGACGTCATCGGCAACGTGACGGTCGTGCAAAGCTATACGCGGTTTCTCGCCGAGACCAGCGCTCTTCGCGCGCTTATGTCCGACCTCCTTCGCGCCCAGTATCCCGTGCTGACGTGGTGGGCGATGCTGACTGTGCTCACGCGGACGGCGGCAACCATCACGATGGTGGCCGTCTTCGCCATCGGGGCCATCCTGGCTGAGCGCGGAGAGGTTACTGTTGGCCAGATCGTGGCCTTTGTCGGTTTCTCCAATCTTCTCATCAGCAAGCTCGACATGCTTTCCGGCTTTGTCGGTCGCATCTTCTTGCAGGCCCCCACGCTCGCGAACTTTTTCGAGCTTCTCGACACCAGCGGCGCCACCTTGGAGAAGCCGGGCGCTTTTCCGTTGGATCAGGTGCAAGGGGATGTGCAATTCGAAAACGTGACCTATCGCTTCCCCTTCACCGAGCAGGGCGTCTTCAATCTGACCTTCGAGGCAAGTCCGGGTCAGACGCTTGCGCTCGTCGGCCCGACGGGCTCAGGAAAGACCACCACGCTCGCCCTGCTTCAGCGGCTGCGCGATCCTCAGGAAGGCAAGATCCTGATAGACGGCGTCGACGTGCGCGACGCGACGCTGACCTCGCTTCGCCAATCGATTGCGGTTGTGTTTCAGGATGCGGGCCTGTTCAACAGGTCCATCGAGGAAAACATCCGCTTGGGACGCCCCTCGGCGACGCAGGAAGAGGTTGAGACGGCGGCGCGGCTCGCGGAGGCGGATGAATTCATTCGACTAAAGCCGGGCGGCTATCAGTTTGTGATCGGAGAGCGCGGCTCGGCCCTTTCCGGCGGTGAGCGCCAGCGCATCGCCATCGCGCGCGCCATCCTGAAGAATGCGCCGATCCTGATCCTCGACGAGGCAACGAGCGCTCTCGACAACGAGACCGAGGCCAAGATCAAGCGTGCTCTGGAAGCCGTAAGACGTGGCCGGACCACGTTTCTTATCGCCCACCGTCTTTCAACGGTGGCGAATGCGGACAAAATCATCGTGCTCGATCATGGGCGCATGGTCGAAGCCGGAGCGTTCGATGAGCTTGCCAAGGCCGGCGGACTTTTCGAACGCCTTGTGAGAGCCGGAGGCTTCGAGGAAGACTTGCCGGAGCAACCGGCCGCCCGCGCCGCGGAATAAGGGTAGCGCCGTCATTCCGGAAACGCCGGAGGCGTTATCCGGGATCGCAATAATCTTTAAGCAGAGCTTCGCGACCTCGCCAACGAGTGAACGGCATCACTCCGGTTCACCGAATTGCCGCATGGGGTTGAAAGCGGCTGCGCCGATTTTCTTGCGATCCCATGTGGCTCAGGGCGGCTCCGAGATCCTAGTGCGGTCTTTTCCGAAAAGATCAAAAAATTCTGCCACGGCCTTCGACTTTAGGTTGCATATATGGCACTCTTCAATCCGCGTGGTCTCGGCGCCCCGGACATGGCGCCGCGATACCCCGCATGACTTCTCACTGTGAAGAATGGCGAGGCAGTGCTCAGGCATGAAGTATTGCCTCTCATAGATGGAGCTGCCTATGTGCCGCTGGTGTGTGAATTCGCAGATCGCCGAGAGGCTGACATCCGGCATTTTTCTTGCCGCTCCCAGCCGGCGCCAATTCATGGCCTACGCCGCCGTATCAGCGGTCGCAGGCATGACGGCCAGCCGGCCGGCCCGCGCGGCTGGCTGCGCGGACGTGATCTTTCGCGACGGCGTGATCCTTCCGATGACGGGCCAGCAAGAACCGGTCGAGGCTCTGGCGCTCGGCGAGGGCAAGATTTTGGCGACAGGCTCGATGCAGGATGTTTCCGCGCTCAGCGGCCGCACAACGAGGACCGTTGACTTGCAGGGCCGAGCCTTACTGCCGGGATTGATCGATCCGCACCACCACACCGTCCTCTCCGCGCTGTTCGCCGACCTCCTGATCGGCGTCGGATACGAAAAATATAAGACCCGCGAGGACGTGATCGCCGCGCTGACGGCGGAGGCCGCGAAGACGCCGCCCGGTCAGTGGATCCGCGCCGGCGCTTATGACAGCCTGCTGCAGGGCGGCGATCTGTCGATGAAGGAGCTGAATGCAATCTCGGCAGCCCACCCGATTTTCGTCTTCTACGTGACCGGACACGAAGGAGCCGCCAATGCGATGGCGCTCAGGGAAGCCAAGATCCCGGAGGATATCGGCGACCTGCCCGGCGGCGGTCGCTTCGGGCGTGGACCCGACGGCAAGTTGAATGGCTTGATTTTCGAGGAACCTGCGCTGTTGCGCATCCTGGCTGCCGCCCTTCCTCCGATTTCACCGGCGCTGATGGAGAAGGCGGTTGTTGCTTATACGAAGCAGGTTGCGGCCGTCGGCAACACGACCCTGCATGAGCCCGGAACCATCAAGCCGGAATGGGTGCAGCCGCTCGCCAAGCTGTCAAACACGCTTGACGTGCGACTGAGCGCCAGTTTCAGCACAGACGCGATCGAGGCGAGCAAGGCCTTCACCTCGCTTGGGCCCGGCGCCAAGGCGAGGAAAATACCCGGCAGCCGGCTTTCGCTCTATGGGATAAAGTTCTGGGCGGACGGGTCGAACCAGTCGGAGACGGGCGCGCAAACGATGCCTTACCTGCACAGCGCGCAAAAAGGCAACACCGATTACTCCCCGTCTCAGATGGCGGGGTTGTGCCGGGCTGCGAAAGACGCTGGATGGCCGATCCTCATTCACTGTCACGGCGACGCTGCGATCGGTGACGCGCTCGACGCGATCGAAGAGGCATATGGCGCCAACCCATCCACAGGGCTCAACCGGCTGGAGCACGCGACGATGGCGCGTCAGGACCAGATCGACAGGATGAAGCGGCTCGGCGTGCAGCCGAGCTTTCATCCGAACCTTCTGTTCTTTTATGGCGCAGCCTATCGCGACGGGATTTTCGGGCCGGAGCGGGCGAAGTTCATGGTCCCCGCGGGCGCCTGTGCGAACGCGGGCATCCCTTTCTCACTCCACACCGACGCGCCGGCGGCCCCGACCGGCCCCTTGCGCCTCGTTCAGACCGCCGTCACGCGCCGCTGCGGGATCGATGATACGGTTATCGGCCCCGATCAGGCCATCACGATCGATGAGGCGTTGAAGGCGATCACCATCCACGCGGCGCGGCAGATCGGACTTGAGGACACGATCGGAACACTCGAGAGCGGCAAGGAGGCCGATCTCACGATCCTCGAAAGCGATCCCTACAAGACGGACCCTGATAAGATCCTGGCGATCAAGATCAGCGAGACCTGGGTCGCGGGCGAAAAGAAATTCGGGTGAGAGCGGCGCGCACCCGCCTGTCGTGCGGACATGAATGCGCCTTCGAAGAGGGTCCCCTGATGAGACGCGCTTCAAGGAGGCCATGATGCGCGGGTCAACAAAGGACATTCGATTGCCTTATCTTAGTCTGCTAATATGGCCGTTCCGGCAAACCCACCGCTCTGAGATCTGAAAGCAAACATCGCCGCTTGAGAATTTCTAAGACCCGCCTCTTCCGCTGGCGCGCATTCTGCGCCGCCAAAATTGCGTTGCCGCCGCGCTAATGCATTGCAGCAAAATTAACCATCTGATTTATGTAACTTTATTTCAAGCAGAAACATGAAAATGCAATTTTTGGAAAAGCGCTTATGGCGGCGCCGTAAAATCAGGACTTCAACAGCAGATACTTGTATACTTAGTTATAGCTGTTTTTGCAAAACGAAACCAATCTTCACCGGATTTTAAGCAACCCGCCGAAAAGGCGAAAGAGCTTGCGGAGGCAGGCTCACATGCGCTCGCGGTGGGGCTCACTTCCCCGCAAGGGAGAGACGCCGCAACACGGCGCGAGCGCCGTTTCGGGATGACGAACCCGCCGGTTCATGACCGCGGATGGCGCGGGCCTTTACGGATGGTGACATAGAGCGCGCCGCCGCCGCCATGCTTCAATGCCGATTCTGTAAAGCTCACCACGTGAAGCCGGAAGCTCGGCTCCGAAAGCCAGTGCGGGACAAGCTTTCGAAGGATGCCTCTCTCGTCCGACCGCCAGAAATCGCGATCTGCGACGTCGTCGGTCCCGCCGCCTTTGCCGGTGATGACGAGCACGTGCCGGAGACCGTCCGCCTGGCAGCGAGCAAGGAAGCGGCGCAAAACGGCGTAGGCGTCCTGCTGCCGCAAGCCGTGAAGATCGAGCCGAGCATCGATGCGGTGGCGGCCGCGGGCAATTCTCTTGCTTACGCGCGGGTCGAACGGCGCATGAGCCGGCGATGGCGGCTTGCTTTTGGCAGGCATTGCCGGTTTTGCTGGCGCGGCTCCGGGCGCGGGCGGCGGCGGAGATGCTGCTGATGGAAGTGCGGCGGGTTTCGCTTCCTCGGCGGCGGACTCGCTTCCATTAAGTAGGGGCCGCGGTCGCGCCAAAGGTTCGTCATGGCGCGTGACATGAGCCCAAAGCTCGCTCTCCTCCTTGGACAGGAACCGCTTTCGGCTGCGGCCTTCCATTATTTTCCCCAGTCATCCGCCCGAATCAGCATCGCGGCTGCATAATAATGAAATCACAGGGATGGCGGATACGGCCCGCAATCCGTTGCGCCTCCGCACCGGCGCCTGCGAAGATGTCGCCGCGCTGACATCCCTTGATTGCCGATCCGGTGTCCTGGGCGACGACAAGCCGTTGGAAAGGCCAACCGTCATAGACGAGGCTCGGCGCACTTACCCATATAGGAATTCCAAGTGCGTGGTAAAGCGGATCTGCGGCAAGGCTCCGGCCTGGGTGAAGCTCGGCGCCGAGCGATCCTTTTGGTCCCGCTTCGGAAGGATCGAGTTCCTTGAAGAAGATGTAGGATTTGTTTTCATGCAGCAGGGCTGCCGGGTTGGGATGCACACGCAGCCACGCGACCATTCCGTCGAGGTCGGCGTCTTCGGCCGTGAGATGGCCGCGCTCGATGAGGCGTTTTGCGACGGATGTGTAGGGGTGGCCGTTCTTCCCGTCGAAGGTCAGCTGCGCTTGCATGCCGCCGTCGAGTTCGACGCGGCACGAGCCTTGGACGTGCATGATGAAGGCTTCTATCGCGTCGGGGAGATAAAGGATTTCCAGGCCGCGTCCTGCTAGCGCCCCCGCTTCGATCTCCGCGCGGGTGAAGTATGGCTCGAACCGGTCACGCGCGTCGCGAGCAGCGGTGAACCCGTTTACCGTGAGCGGATGGCCCGCAGGGAGGGGCTTCAGGTCCGCTGGCCGCCGATAGACGGGGATTGGAAAAGCTGGCGACGGTGTTCGCGATCCCTTCAGCATCGGCTGGAAATAGGATGTCAGAAGCCCGGGCTCGGCCAGGATGCGGAAGGGAGCGAAGTGATCTTCGAAGAATTGGCGGGCCTTGCCACGATCTGCCAACAAAGCCGCGCGGGCGCCCTCCTCGGGCTCAGGAAGCTTGCCCTCTGCCAATCCCACGGAGGCCAGGTAGCAGGCGAGCGCCGCGCAATGATCGTCATCGCGCCAGCCCGCGATATCCGCAAACCCCAGGGATTCAGCCGGAGCGCTCGCGACCAGGCCTCCGGAATGCTGCCAGCGCCAAAGAAGCGCGTCCGCCACGCCTCAGCCTTCGGGCGAGTCCGTTGCGACAAGCTGCCAGTTCGGGTTCGGAGAGCTAACGTCGCGCGCGAAGGTCCACACGTCGGTGACCTGCCGCACGGCCTTGATGTCGCCCTCGATGACGTTGCCTGCCTTATCGCGAACGGCAGTGACGAGGTCGCTGACGAAGCGAACGGTCACATGCGCGACGCGATTAACCAGGTGAGCGTCGATAATGTCGGCGGAGGCGATGCCGACGAAGCTTAACTCGTTCGTCTCGCCGCGAGATTCGCGGTCGGAGATCACGGAGCTGAAACTGTCGAACACCTCGCGAGAGAGAAGAGTGCGCAAGGTTTCGCGGTCGCCCTTCGCATACGCCGTCACAATCGCCTCATATGCGATCCTGGCGCCTTTCAGGAAGGAGGCCGTATCGAAGGCTGGGTCCGCTTTTGCAATTTCGCGCAAGGGTTCGAGCGCGCGGCTGTTTTCCGGCAACGCGCCGAGGCGTTCCTCAACGCCTGGGCCAGAGGATTGGCCGCCTGATGGCAGCGTTTCCGGGCGGGGCATCGGAATTACGTTGTCGCGCGCTGGCGCAGCCGCATCTCGCGTTGCATAACGGTCAATCCGCGCCTGTTCGTCCCCGGTCCGCCGTCCGAGCACGCTCCTCAATCGCAAGAAAATCGCCACCGCGACTGCCAGAAGCAGAATATTGGTGAGGTCGAAGATATCGCTCATCGTCAAAGTCGCCGCTCCTGACCCTGAGGCCGTCTTTGCCTGAATCCCTGCCGCAGATATAAGAGCTTTGAGCGCCGCTGGCTATAGTCGCGGGCTGTTTGCCGCAAGCTTTGCGGAATCAGCGCATTCTACTCCGCAACTCCATCTCCGCCACCTATATTGGAGGAAGCGAAGTGCGGCTCTCAAACGAGGACAATACGGCTCATGCCCTTCCTTATCTTTTTCCTCATGATTTCGTGGCCTGTGCTCGAGGTCGCCTCGATCATTAAGGTAAGCAGCTGGATCGGCCCGCTGGCGACGTTCCTTCTCCTCGCTGCCGGCTTTGCTCTTGGCGCCGCCATGATCCGATCTCACAGCAGGGTCTTTGCGTTTCGCGTCATGGATGCGATGCGCGCGGGCAAGCCCCCCGAGAAGACGCTGCTTGAGAGCGGAACGATCGCGCTTGCCGGCATCCTCTTCATGATACCGGGGTTCGTTTCCGATGCGATGGCGGCGCTCCTCTTGATCCCGCAAATACGCGACTCCGTCTGGCGCGTCATGTCCTATGGCCTCCGGCGCCCTGTCAGGCCGCAGCCGCACCCGGAGCCGCAAAGCCCGCGATGGCAAGAGAAGCCTAAGCGACAGGATGACGTTATCGATGTGGAGTTCACGGAGGTGCCACGCGATCAACGCTCCGGCGCGAGCAACGCCAAGCGCGCCGATACGCCCTGGGGCAAGCCGGGGTAGGGGTTAGCTTATCCGCGCCGCTGGATGCGGGCTCTTCTCATTTTCTGGAATTCTGAGGCGCACTTTCGGGCCGGTAATGGCGGTATTGAGCGCCTTCTCTTCCTTCTCCTTGAGGAGCTTGGCGGCGGGCGCGCAGTTGTAGCTCAGCGCGTCTTTTTTCTCTTCGATCTTCAGGACGTTGTCATGGCCTCGGCCAGAGGAAAGATCCCCGCGTGCCGGCTTATTCGACAAATCAGCAACAGCCTTCAGAACAAGGAGTTAACCTGGAGCGAACCTGGAACGAAGCTTGTGACGAATTGCATACTGTAGCGGCAAGGCACTCAATTACTCGAGGGGGATAATATGAGGACTATTGCAAAACTTGCCTGCGCGATGCTTACCAGCGCTATCGCAATCGCGTCGGCAAACGCCGCTGACCTTTATCAAGGCGGCGGCGGCTACAAAGATGGTTCTGTTCCATACAGCTGGACCGGATTTACCTGGGCGGCCAATTCGGCGCCGTTTGGTCATCGGGGAATGTGTCCGACGCGTCTCTCGCGACCTTGAATGCCGCGCCAACCCATTCCAGCTTCAACATGGGCGCAATTGGTGGTGGCGCAGTGGCTGGCTACATGTTCCAGGTCTCGCCAGCATTTGTGCTTGGCGCCGAGGCGGACATCACAGCGTTCAGCGAGAGCAGCACGGCGACAGCCGCTAATCTCTTTGCGAATGGTACGCCCGTCGGGTCCGGAGGAGTGACCTGGAGGACCGAGGCGGATTGGTTGTCGACCGTTCGGGGTAGGGTCGGATACATCGTGGCTCCCGACTTGATGGTTTTTGCGAGCGGCGGCTTAGCGTTCGGAGATATACAGCTTAAGGGCCAACACGCATACGCGGGTGGCTGCCCCAACTGTATCTTCGGTTCTCAAACAAATACCGCCACCGGCTATGCCGTGGGCGGTGGTATCGAGTACCACACCGGCGGCAACTGGCTCGTGCGCGGCGAGTATCTTTTCGCCAATCTCGATGGCCAGTCGTTCACGAGCGTCGTACACTTCCCTAGCGCAACGTTCAACTGGAGTTCGGTGGATGTCCAACAGGGTCGCGTGGCGCTGATTTACAAGGTTGGGTCTGTTTACCAGCCGCTCAAGTAAGCATCCCGCTGCTCCAGCAGCCTAACTTCGCCCAGAAGTCAGATCTAACCCGGCGTGGATTCTCCCGCCGGGTTTTTTGCGCACCGCAGCCTTAACCAAAAGGCGATTTGCTGGAACCGTTGTCATGGCCGGGCTTGACCCGGCCATCCAGTATAAAAATCCAAGAGATTGTAAATTGTTATCTACCTGGATGGCCGCCTCGGAGGGCGGCCATAACAATAAGGGGATCCCGAATAATTTCGACGTGTCTACCGTCATCCTTCGATCTTCGAGAAGTCGGCGATTTGAAGCGTGAGCGCGCGGATTTGCGCGAGCAGCGTCAGCCGGTTCTGCCGGAGATCGGGATCGTCCGCGTTCACCGTGACCTTGTCGAAGAAGGCGTCGACCGGCGCGCGCAACTTGGCGAGAGCGGCCATGGCTTCCTCGAAATCCTCCGAAGCGAGCGCTTTTGCAACCTTCTCTCCCACGCCGGTAATGGCGGCATTGAGCGCCTTCTCTTCCTTCTCCTTGAGGAGCTTGGCGGTGAGCGTGCCGTCGTAGCTGCGCGCGTCCTTCTTTTCTTCGATTTTGAGGATGTTGAGCGCGCGGCGCACCAGCGTGAGCAGGGTCGAGCCGTCTTCCGTTTCGAGGAATCGGCTCAGCGCCTCTACGCGGCGCACGATTATGAGCAGATCGTCCTGCCCCGTAGCCCGAAAACGGCGTCGATCAGGTCGTGGCGCGCGCCCTTGTCACGCAGATAAACTTTCAGCCGGTCGGCCAAGAATTCCAATAACGAGCGCGCTCGTCACGATCCGAGCTGATGATATTCCCAGCAACGGCTTCCATCTCGGCAACTCGATAAATGCAGTCTACCCCTACACTTAATACTCTGCATTGCCAACTTTCTCACGTAGCTTCGGCTGGAAATGTTGCTTTATCATGAACCCATATATCATCATTCTGGCGAGAAAATAGATCATCTCAATAGACCAAAATCGGGACTCCACTTCGGTATACGTAAGGCTTCTGGAGAGGTCTCATGCCAAAACGCTGGGTATTGAAATCGCCCATCTCCTCTACGTGTCCACAAACGAAACATCAAGGGACTTCCTCCTGTAAATCTGCGGGGATGTGGGCAACAATCCTGCGAAGCTGCATTCGGCTTAGCCTGATTTGCTTCTCCAGAATGATGCGGATGACGCCAAGGGCGGCGCGGCGAAGCGCGAACGGGTCCTTTAGAACCGGTGGGCTTTTCGTCGATGGCCCAGAAGCCGACCAGCATGTCGAGCTTGTCGGCAAGCGCCACCGCGATGGAAACCGGGTTAGATGGCACGGCGTCAGACGGCCCCTGCGGCTTGTAATGCTCGGCGATGGCGTCCGCAACGGCAGGCTTTTCGCCTTGCGCCAGCGCTATGTAGCGCCCGATGATGCCCTGCAGTTCGGGGAATTCGCCCACGGTCTCCGACATGAGATCGGCCTTGGCCAGATGCGCGGCGCGCTCGGCCTCTTCGGGGTTCGCCCCAACCAGCGGCGCAAGCTCACGCGCGAGGCGTTTGATGCGCTCCACGCGCTCCAGTTGCGTTCCGAGCTTCTCATGGAAGGTCACCTGCCCCAAAAGCTCCGTCAGCCTTTCCAGCGGGCGGCCCAGATCGTTCTGCCAGAAGAACTTCGCATCCGAGAGCCGCGCGCGGATCACGCGCTCGTTGCCTGCGACAATGGCCTTGCCGCCGTCCTCCGCCTCCAAATTCGAGACGAGAATGAACCGGTTGGCCAGCTTCCCGGATTTCGCATCGCGCAGCGAGAAGCACTTCTGATGCGCTTTCATGGAGGTCATAAGGATTTCTTCAGGCACATCGAGGAAGCTGTTTTCGAAGGCGCCTGAAAGGACCACGGGCCACTCGACGAGCCCCGCATTCTCAGCCAGCAGCCCGTGGTCTTCAACAAGAGTGAGCCCGGCTTCCGAGGCGGCATTATGCGCGCCATCGAGGATGACCTTTGCTCGATTCTCTCCTGCGACCACAACTTTAGCGTGTAAAAGCGCCTCCGTGTAGCCGGAGTTCTGACAGATTTTCAATGATTTTGGCTGCGTGACTTTTGGGTCACTCAGGAAGCGATGGCCGTAGGTGATGTCGCCGCTCTTGACGCCATCGACCTCGAATTCAACCGGCTTGTTGTCAAACAGGCAGAGGATGGAATGTAAGGGCCTGATCCAGCGGATGCGGCTCGTGCCCCAGCGCATCGATTTCGACCACGGGAATTTGCGGACGATCTCAGGAACGGCCTGCGCGATGATCGAGGGCGCGGTGCGTCCCGGCTTCTCGGTGCGCGCGAGGTAGTAATCCCCCTTCGGGTCGTTCACGACCTGGCACTGATTGAGGCTCTTCAAACCCGCCGCGCGCAGGAAGCCTTCGACCGCCTTTCCGGGCGCGCCCACGCGCGGTCCTTTGCGCTCTTCCACCGTTGCGGCCGATTGCGCCGGCACGCCCTCGGCGATGAACACGATGCGGCGCGGCCCCGAATAGGTCTTAGTCGAGCCGACCTTGAGGCCGCCCTCAGTCAGCGCCTCGGTCATCATGCGGGCAAGGTCCGCCTCGGCGCGCGCCTGCATGCGGGCCGGGATTTCTTCGGAGAACAGTTCGAGGAGAAGGTCTGGCATGGTTCTATCGCTTGGTTCTTATTCGTTAAACGAGCGCGCAGGGTGGCTCCCGGCCGGCCATCGCCGCGTCGATATTGTCGAGCGCGGCGAAGCCCATCTCGTTGCGCGCCTCGATGGCGGATGTGCCCATATGCGGTAAGAGGAAGACATTTTCCAGCTCGTAATAGCCGGGATGGATATTCGGCTCGCCTTTGTACACATCGAGGCCCGCATAGCCAACCTGTCCGGATTTCAGCGCCGTGATCAGATCGTCGTCGTTGATGAGATCGCCGCGCGCGGTGTTTACGACAATGGCGCCGCGCGGCAGTTTCGCGAGCGCCGCCGCGTTGATACAGCCGCGCGTCTCGGGCGTCGACGGCGCGTTGATTGAAAGCACATCGCTTACCGCCAGCAGGCTGTTGAGCGTGTCGTGGTAGATTGCGCCCTGCTCCTCTGCCGCGCTGCACCGGCGGCGATTATAATAATGAATCGCCATGTCGAAGGCGCGGGCGCGCTTGGCCACCGCCTGCCCGATCTTGCCCATGCCAAGAATGCCGAGCCGCTTACCGTCGAGCCTCTGCCCGATGAGCTGCATGGGCTGCCAGCCGCCCCATTTTCTGTCTCTCAGAAGCCGTTCGCCCTCCGGCGCGCGCCGCGCCGAGCCGAGGATGAGCAGCATCGCGATTTCGGCGGTGGCGATGGTGACGGCGTCGGGCGTGTTCGCGACGCGGATGCCGCGCGCCTTCGCCGCCGCGAGGTCGATATGATCGAAGCCCACGGAATAGGTGGCGATCACGCGCAGCGAGGGCGGCAACCGCCCGATCACATCGGCCGTGAACTTCTCCGTGAGCGTGATAAGAACCGCGTCCTTGCCGTGGCAGCGCGCCACGAGCTCGTCCGCGCTCATGATGTGATCGTTCTCATTCAGCTCGAGATCGTAATCGCGGCGCGCGCGCTCGATGACGGCGGGGCTCAGCACTCGCGTCATCAGGAGTTTGGGCTTCGTCACTTTCTCTGTCTCCGAATTTGCAATGTGCATCGCGCGGGCTGCGGCAATTGGCAAGGGCAATCTCCTGCTTTTGGCCGGCGACGCGTAGTGCTATAGGTTTGGTATGACCAAGCTGCTCGAAAAAGGCATCGAAGCGATCCGTAGGGTCTCCGATGAAGAACAGGATCGTGCGGGCGAGTTGCTTTTGCAGCTCGCGGCTCGCGGAGGCGTCTATCGGCTGACGGATGAGGAGCAAAGCGAGATGAACGAAGCGCTTGCCGAAGTTGAGCGCGGAGAGATCGCGAGCGAAGACGATGTCGCGGCTATGAAGCAGCGGTACGGTCTCTCATGAGGATTCGCTATGCCCGCCGGGCCCTCTTTCAACTCGATGGCATTTACGATCACGTCGCAGGAGATAACGCTGCGGCGGCTGAAGTGATCGCCGCAACTCAAAGCTCAATCGAAAACCTTTCGAGTTTTCCGCGTCTGGGCCGCGCAACGGACCAGAGCGACGTTTACCGGATCGTGCCGTCACGGTTGCCGTACAGCATCTTTTATCGCTTGCAGGATCAGGAAATCATCATCCTTCGCATTCTTCGCGGCGTTCAGCCGGATTGATCGCCCGCGTCATCAGAAGCTTGGGGCCTGTGCATCGTGTGCGCCGCGGCGGATGGCAAGGCGACCCGGACAGGTCTCGCGACGCACAAACTGGAACCGCACGCTTGGCGGCTATCGAACCTGACGGTCGGCTGGCGGCTTACCTTGAACGGAAGCTCGGCTACCAATTCCGTTAGCTCGAAATCCTGAATGAAGGACGTGAGCAGCCATGGCAATGTCTCTCGCGCGAGCAGCCACGTACTTTACTTTTCTCCGCAATCTGTTCAGCGGAAATGCACGACCTATTTCATCTATATCTTGTTGGGTTAACTTTAGTGTTGCCGCTGCCGCATTTTCCCGCACGTGGATAGGATTGCTTGCTTTGGGAATGCTGATCACATTTCCAAGTCGCAGGGTCCAGGCAATCGCGACTTGGGCCGGGGTCGCGCCGTGGCGCCGGCCGACCCGAGCGAGCACTGGATGGTGAAGCAAACGGTTACCCTGTCCAATGGGCGAATAGGCCATTACTGGCATTTGATGCTCACGGCACCACGGTAACAAGTCAATCTCGATTTCACTCTTGCCTGGGTTGTAAATCACCTGATTGGCCGCACATTTATCTTGATATCCGAGCGACGCAAGTTCCAACATGGCGCCCATACCGAAATTTGAAACGCCCCACTGGCGAATTTTGCCTTCGTTACGAAGAGCCTCGAACGCCTCAAATGTCTCTGCCAATGGCGTCTTGCCGCGCCAGTGCAAAAGGTAAAGGTCGATCACGTCCGTCCGCAGGGATCGAAGGCTTTTGGCGCACGCCGCAGGAATACCTGAGCGCGTCGCGTTTTCGGGAAGCACCTTACTCACAAGGAACACCTTGTCCCGCAGTCCGGCAATGGCCATACCCACCACCTCCTCCGCGCCGCCATAGGCATAGCGTTCCGCTGTGTCGATAAGCGTCATTCCAAGATCGATGCCCAGTCGCAGCGCCGCCGCTTCTTGGGATGCGGGTTGTGCGCCTTCCCCCATGCGCCAAGTGCCCTGCCCAAGCGCTGGCGCCTCTGTCCCATCGCGAAAGAAAACATACTGCATTTTGACTTATCCGATTAGCGTGCAATAACTTATCTATCTATGCATCTCCGATTTTATTCGGATTGTGATGCCCTACGCGGCTCTCAGTTCTGCCGGGGAGGGCGATACAGAACCTGCAGTCCAGAAGGGGCGACAGAAACGAGGTGGCGAATCCCAACTGCGGCTCAACTTGCGATTACCGCAAAAGGTTGACTTGCGCAGGATACAAATGTATCTATTCGAGTAAATTATGCCATCGGTTGAGGGGACCGCTTGGCCTAACGACTAATCAAGTCTGAATTGAAACTTGTGATGACGCCTGAAGCTCTCGAAGCCTTGCTCGATTCCATTTATGCGGCAGGTGTAGACCACCGGCTGTGGGAGGGAGTTCTTGCTACTTTGACGCATACTATTTCTGGAATGGGAGGTTCCCTTCATGCCGGGAGGACCGATGGCGCCAGCTTCTCCTTCGCCTGCCCATATCGTATCGATCCGGCAGCTTTGGCTGCCTATGCCGATTACTACTACTCTGTGAATCCACTGAACGCTGCTTTATCCCGCATTCCCGTCGGCCGTGCCGTGCCCGATCATAAGCTCGTCGCACGAGCTGAAGTGCAGCGCACGGAAGTTTACGATTTCAGTCGCAGATTCGACATTTTTGGCTCGGTGACCATCGTGGTTGCGAGGGATGGTCAGTTTGAGTCTTGCCTTGGTATCGTCTGCGGTCGGCGTTCGGATGTGTTTTCGGATGAACAGGTCTCTTTTCTTCAGCGGCTGTCACCACACATCCAGCGGTCAATCGGCCTAAATCGGCGATTGGCCGGCATGCAAAATGAGTGCGCAACTCTTGAAACCGCACTTGGCAGCACCGACACCGCCGTCTTTGTTCTCAATAAAGCTGGCGTCATCCACTATTGCAATGCCGCTGGCGAGAATCTTCTTAAAGAACGCGATGGGTTGAAAGTCGTCCAGGGGCGTCTTTGTACAGACAACTCAAGCACTCAAAATTCTCTTACAGGGCTTATTCGAGGTGCTCTGGTCGAGAGGGGCGCGCGTGGCGGATCTATCTCCGTCCCGAGACAGCACCCAGCACGCCCATTGCACGTGAAAGTCATGCCAGTCGGCCAACGAAACGGATTTCTGGCTTCATAGTCTGGAGGCCAGAGCTGTTGTCTTCATATCAAACCCTGACACATTGCCAAAAGAATCCGTTGATGAAGTCATGGATGTCTATGATTTAACTGCTTCGGAAAAGAAATTGTTGCGCGAGCTGATTGCAGGCCGAAGCTTGCGGGAAGCCGCCGATGCTCTGAAAATAACATGGGTGACCTCGCGAAACCGCTTGGCCCGCATTATGTCCAAAACAGATACACACCGTCAGAGTGAGCTGCTGCAGCTGATCCTTCGCAGCTCCCGCCGGTGACCGGCTCTCCCAGAGCATCTTAGGGAGGCGATATAGATAAAACCCCATCGCGCTGGGCCACATCTCTCCGTAGAAAGCTAGCAGAGAGCCTCGGGAGCGGAACCGTCCCGTCTCGGTGCTACAGTTGAGTCTGCAGCTGGAGGTTAGGCCGCGGCGACGAAATTTCGCCGCATCGAACAGCGGGTTGCCGCGGCGGGGTGATTAATCCTTTGCCTTGCGGCCACTGGAAAGAAACACGTTCAATATATCTCTGCTGGCGCCTGCTCGCTTCCCATATGTAGTTTCTCCAGCCTGATCGGCGATGAGGTCGTCGTCCTGTATGTCCTGTGGCGTTCAGCGTGATGAGCCGTCGAGAAAAGAAGAGGCCCGAACCATGACAGAGCATGAGCCGAAGCCGCAAAACGCCCTTCGCTCCGGACGGGCCGAGACCCGGCAGGATTTCGGCGTGCCCGAGGTCGATCTGTTGACCCCGCTGACGCTGCGCGGCGTCACATTCCGAAACCGCATCGCGGTGTCGCCCATGTGCCAATATTCGGCGGACAACGGCTTCGCCAACGACTGGCATCTGGTGCACCTCGGCAGCCGCGCAGCGGGCGGCGCGGGGCTCGTCATCGTGGAGGCGACGGCGGTTCTGCCCGAGGGGCGCATCACGCCAAAAGATGTGGGGCTGTGGTCCGACGAGCATATCGAGCCGTTGGCGCGCATCGCGCGGTTCGTCCACAGCCAGGGCGCAGTGGCCGGCATTCAGCTTGCGCATGCCGGGCGGAAGGCGAGTTGCGATGCGCCGTGGAAAGGCGGCGCGGCGCTTAGCCCCGCGGAAGGCGGGTGGCAGGTTGTCGGGCCGAGCCCGATTGCGTTCGGGCTCGATAGTCCGACGCCGTTTGCGCTCACGAAAGACGGCATCGAGACTGTGATCGCGGCCTTCGAGGCGGCGGCGCGCCGCGCGCTGAAGGCGGGCTTCAAGGTCATCGAGATCCACTCGGCTCACGGCTATCTGCTGCACGAGTTCCTTTCGCCGCTTTCGAATGAACGCACCGACGACTATGGCGGCAGCCTTGAGAACCGCATGCGCTTTGTGCTGCAGGTCGCGGAGCGGTTGCGGGCCATCATGCCGGAACAGCTACCGCTGTTTGTGCGCATCTCGGCGACGGACTGGGCGCCGGGCGGCTGGGACGACACGCAGTCCGTGGCGCTTGCGAAGCACCTGAAGGGGCTTGGCGTGGATCTCATCGACGTGTCGTCAGGCGGCCTTGTCCCGAACGCGAAAATCCCGATGCAGAAGGGCTATCAGGTTCCATTTGCGCGCCGCATTCGCAATGAAGCGGAGATAAGGACGGGCGCTGTCGGCCTTATCACCGACCCCGAATTCGCCAACCAGATCGTGACCGGCGGCGACGCCAATCTGGTGCTGATCGCGCGCGAGTTCCTGCGCGACCCGTATTTTGCGCTTAATGCTCAGCGGCATCTGGGCGAGGAGCCGGATTGGCCGGTCCAGTATGGCTATGCCGTGCGACGCCGCGTCTGATGATGACAGGAATGAAACACATTATATAAAAACCTCGTCCGACCCGGATTTTTCGGCCCCACGCGCCGTTAACATGCCGTGGCTCAACTCAGGCACGGCGAAACGGCAGCAGGATCATGCGCAGATACTGGCTGATAGGCTTCGCGATTGTCGCGTTCGCCTCCCACGCGCGTGCATCCGATGTGAGCGATTGCCGCCAGGAAGAGGACATGAAGCTTGCGATCAGCGGGTGCTCGGCGCTGATCGCTCAAGAGCCAGGAGACGCCGCGGCTTACATCCTGCGCGGCGACGCCTATGGCGCTACTGGCGATCTCACTCGTGCATCGGCAGACTATTCGAAGGCGCTTGAGATCAATCCGCGCGATGCGGAAACCTATTACCGGCGCGGCACGGTTCATCGAAAACAGAACGATGCGAGCCGCGCCATCGAGGACTTCACAAAGGCGGTCGAATTCGATCCCAAGCTTCACGGAGCCTATTTCGCACGTGCCGAGGCTTACCGCGAAAAGGGCGATCTTGCCCGCGCGCTTTCCGATTACGACACAGCCATCGGCATCAATCCGCGCGCAACATGGGCGTATGTTTCGCGCGGCGCGCTTTATAGGGCCAAAGGCGACGCCGCGCGCGCAATCGCCGATTACACCAAGGCCATGGACATCAATCCCGGCGGCGCCGATGCTTGTTTCGCGCGAGCGAACATCCTGCGCGACATGGGTTCCTTCGAAAAGGCCATCGCCGATTACACGCGCGTCATTGAGATTCGCCCAAAAGACGCCGATGCGTATAACAATCGCGCCTGGGCCTATTACAGCATGGGAGATCCCGTGCGCGCGCTCGGGGATGCCGGCAAAGCACTGCAAATTCGTCCCTATGATGCGGATGCGCTCGACACGCGCGGCCACGTGCTCGAAATCCTCGGGCGGCGTGACGAAGCGATTTTAGACTACAAAAAGGCAATTCGCCTTAATCCGGACATTGAAAGTAGCAAAGAAGCGCTCAAGCGGCTCGGAGCGAATCGTTAAGTTTCCATCAAGCTCCACAAACAAGACCGCAAAAGCGCGAGCTTTCCCATATCGGAAAGCCGCGTGGGCACATTGGGAGCGACAACGTGAATATTAGATCTGCTTGTTTATTGGCAGGCGCGTTCTTGATTTGCGCGCCTCTCTCCGCCATTCCCGCGCCACGCGAGGATAGAGGAGATATCCTTCGCTCGTTGGCCACCCGGGTGGGCCGAGTGGTTGGCGCAGCCTCCTCCTGTCCAGGGATAGCACACGCCCGCATCGACGGGATTTCGGACAAGATCACCAATATGATCACGTCCTCGTCCCGCAGTGGGGACGAGAGCAAAGCCATCCTGGACTTGTTCAATGCCAGCTATATGGCGGGCGTCCGCGACGTGAGCGCACGGCAGACGGACTGCGCAACGGCGGAACGGGGGCTTGCTGACCTCGAGAGCGCCTCCGGGGTTGCGCCTCAAACCGCTCAGATGCCGCAAATGGGTCAAATGAGCGCGGGGGCTTCGGCAGCGCAACCGGCGACTTTCGCGACCCAGGTTGCGGTTGGACCGATCCACGGGGTCACGGAGAACGAGATCAGGTTCGGCGCGTCGGTGCCACTGACCGGCCCGAACAAGGACTATGGGCATCAAATCAAGGTCGGCGTCGAAACCGCGTTTCGCTTGGCCAATGAGTTCTGGCGGCGTCCACGGGCGGATGCTTCGCCTCGTTATCGCCGACGACGGTTATGAGCCGACCCGGACCGGCGAAACCATGAAGCAGCTTTATGACAAAGAGCAGGTTTTTGGTTTCGTTGGGAATTTTGGCACGGCGACATCGATGGTCGCGGCGCCGTTCGCGCTCGATCGTCAGTCTCTCTTTTATGCCGCCTATAGCGGCGCCAACAATCTTCGGCGTGATCCGCCCGACCGCTACGTGTTCAATTACCGCGCGAGCTATGCGGAGGAGACCGAAGCCGCCGTGCGCTATCTGGTGAAGGTGCGCCGGCTCAAGCCGGAACAGATCGCAGTGTTCGCCCAACAGGATGCTTTCGGCGATGCAGGCTTTATGGGCGTGGCGAAAGCGATGCGCACGCTTCGCGGCGGCGATGGCGGTTTCATCCTGCGGACGGGGTACCCCCGAAATTCACTCGAGGTCGATACGGCGATAGCCCAGCTGAAAGCCAGCAAGACGCCGATCAAGGCGGTTGTCATGGTGGCGACTTATCGCGCGGCCGCCAAGTTCATCGAAAAAACACGCGATTCTATGCCGGATCTGATCTACACAAACCCCTCCGCCGTTGGCAGCACCTCCCTGCGCGAGGAGCTTATGCTACTCGGCCCTCAATACGCTCAAGGCGTTATCGTCACCCAGGTTGTTCCAGCCGTAGATGGGTATTCGTCACTGATCCTGGAGTACAAAGCCGCACTGACAAAATACTTCGGAGGTGAAGCGCCTGATTATGTTTCATTTGAATACTATATTGCCTCCCGTATTCTTGTGGAGGCGCTGAAACGGTCTGGACCACAAGTGGATTCGGAAAAGCTCGTGGAAGCATTCGAGAACATGCGGGACTTTGACATCGGGCTCGGAGCGCCGATAAACTTCGGCAAAAGCGAGCATCAGGGGTCGCATAAGGTTTGGGGCACTCAGCTGAGCGCAGCTGGGAACTACGACCCCATCGACTTGCAGTGATGCCTCCTGGGGAAGAAAATTGGACATTTGAGTGCCTGCCTCGAAGTTCGCGCTCAAATGTCTAATTATAAAGCTCTGTAAGAATAAAATAGTTGCCTTTGCTCTCTGATTTCGATGATCGCAATCGAGTGCATTGTAAATAGATAGAAATATCGGAATAGGACCACTAATTGTGGAGTCTTTTTCCGCAGGGGTTGCGCATCTTCCAGGAATAGGCAAAAGAGAGGGGGGCATTTACGAAAAGAGGGGGGCTTACATGCGATCCCGATCTATTGCGCTCCTGACATGCGCATTCTTGTTGGCAGGGCCTTTGTCAGCAACATCGGCTCCGCGGGACGATAAAGCGAACGTCCTTCGAGGTTTGGCAAGCCAAGTTGGCCACGTTCTCGGGGCAGCGTCCGCCTGCCCAAGTGTGGCGCGGCCTCGTATCAAAAGCGTTTCGGACAAGATCACTGATGTGATCAAGGCGTCCTCCCTTGGCGAGGACGAAAGCAAGGCCATCGTGGACGTGTTCAACGCGAGCTACCTGGAGGGCGGTCGCGCTGTCAGCGCTCGGCAAACGGACTGCGCGACAGCGGACCGTGAGCTTGCAGACCTTGAAAGTGCGTCCGCGCCTCAAATGAATGTCATGGCTCCGACCGCGCAATCCGCGACCTTTGCGACGCAGGTTTCGCTTGGTCCCGTGCACGGCGTGACGGACAACGAAATCCGCTTCGGGATATCGGCGCCTTTCTCAGGGCCTGCCAAAGATCTCGGTCATCAGATGCGAGTCGGAATCGAAACGGCGTTCCGCATGGCCAACGAGACAGGCGGCGTCAATGGCCGGCAGTTGAGCCTCGTGACAGCCGACGATGGCTACGAGCCTGCGCGCACAGCTGACACCATGAAGCAGCTTTACGAGCAGGGCCAGGTCTTCGGCTTCATCGGCAACGTCGGAACGCCGACGGCCGTGGTCGCGGCTCCATTTGCTCTGGACAGGCACGCCCTGTTTTACGGCGCTTTCACCGGAGCAAGCGTTTTGCGACGCGATCCGCCAGACCGCTATGTCTTCAACTACCGCGCGAGCTACGCGGAGGAAACCGAAGCTGTGGTGCGCTATCTGATCAAGGTGCGGCGGCTGAAACCGGAGCAGATAGCGGTCTTTGCGCAGCAGGATTCCTTTGGCGATGCCGGTTTCGCAGGCGTTACAAAGGCTATGCGCACTCTCCGGGGCGGTGACGGCGGCTTCGTTCTGCGGGTCGGCTACCCGCGCAACACCGTGGACGTCGATATGGCCATTGGCCAACTGAAGGCAAACAAGACGCCAATCAAGGCCGTGGTGATGGTGGCGACTTATCGGGCGGCGGCAAAATTCATAGAGAGGACGAAAGACACCATTCCAGGCCTGCTTTACAGCAATGTCTCTTTCGTCGGCAGCACATCTCTGCGCGATGAGTTGATGCTCCTTGGTCCGAGATATGCCGAAGGTGTCATCGTGACCCAGGTCGTTCCGGCCGTGGATGGCTACTCATCCGTGATCCTCGAATACAAAAATGCGATCGCCAAATATTTTGGCGGCGAGGCGCCCGACTATGTCTCATTGGAGGGGTATGTCGCGGCGAAGGTGCTGGTCGAGGCGCTGAGGCGGGCGGGGCCGCAGGTCGACACCGAACGCCTCGTCGATGCGTTCGAAACCATGCACGACTACGACATGGGGCTTGGCACGACGATCACCTTCGGCAAAGGCGAGCATCAGGGATCGCACAAGGTCTGGGGAACGCAGATCAACGACACGGGCAAGTACGAGCCTTTCGAACTTCAGTAGGATCGAGTTTCAGCCAGCTCTTGAACGCTATTGAGTCTGGACGAGTTGGTTAGGGGAAACCCTAGCTCCCTCGCCCAGGCTCTTTTTTGCCTTCTAGCCGGCCTTTGTGCGCCAAAATTTCCTCACAAAATCTGATTTCAGTTCGACAACCGATCATCACAAGGGGGCCGTCATGGAGGAAGGCATCGTCGATCTTGTTCACGCCGTTTTCAGTTATCTGAGAAGCATTCCCCTTCTTTACGACCATCATGACAAGCTCTTTATGATTGTTGGTCTGCTCCTCGCCGTCTATTTCGTTGGTTCATTCATAAGGAACTTGCTCATAGTAACACTGATTATCTTTGTTCTATGGGGTTTTCGCTATCAAGATGATGGCTATTCAGGGCATGTGAACAGGTACACAGGCGCCTCCTGTGATGTTGGCAGGGAATGCTGGTTTTCCGAACGATCTCCCCGCCCCTTTGACTTCCCGAGCTATCGATAGGGAAATTGCTGGCTACAAACATTGAATCCTTCGCTTCGCAACACTATTGGAAGAGGTCCGGCTCGGCCGGGGAAACGCGAAAGGACGAAGTGTGCCCGCTGAACCGATTCTTCTCCAGAAATGGGAAACACCGTTTGAGATGCCGCCCTTCGCCGCGATTCGCGACGAGGATTTCATGCCGTCGTTCCAGGAAGCGATGCGGCGTCACCGGACGGAGGTGGACGCGATTGCCGGTCACGCCGAGGCGCCGACTTTCGCGAATACGGTCGAGGCGCTCGAGCGAGCTGGACGCAGCCTTCAGAAAGTCAGCATGGTCTTCTTCAATCTCGCATCCTCCGACTCGAATGATGAGCGGCAGAAGATCGAGCGCGAAATCTCGCCCGTGCTGAGCAAGCATGGCATGGCTATTCTGACAAATCCCAAGCTCTTCGAGAGGATCAAGGCGCTGCACGAGGCTGCCGATACGCTTGGCCTGACGCCCGAGCAAAGGCGGCTTCTGGAGAGATGTCACAAGAGGTTCGTCCGCGCCGGAGCGCTGCTCGACGAAGCGGGGAAAGAGCGGATGACGGAGATTGGCGCGCGCCTTTCGGCGCTGCATACAGCATTTGCGCAAAACGTGCTGGCGGCTGAGAAGTCTTTCCAGCTTGTCCTCAACGGCGAGGACGACCTGAAAGGCCTTCCAGAATTTGTCAGGCAGGCGGCGGCGCAAGCCGCGCGCGATCGCGGCCTGCCGGGCAAGCACGTCATCACGCTGTCGCGCGCGAGCATCGAGCCATTTCTCGAGTTTTCGGAGCGCCGGGATTTGCGGAAGCAGGCCTATGAAGCCTATGTCGCTCGCGGCGAGGAGGCTGAGGCAGACAACCGCCCGCTCATTCAAGAGATCCTGGCGTTGCGCAACGAACTCGCGAAGCTGCTTGGCTTCGAGACATACGCGGACTACCAGATCGACGACGCGATGGCGAAGACGGCAGCTTCCGCGCGCGAGCTTCTCGAGAGGGTGTGGCGCGGGGCGAGGCTGAAGGCCGACGAGGAACGGCAAGCGTTGGAAAGCATGGCCCAGGCAGCGGGCCATAACGAGCCCCTGGCCGGCTGGGACTGGCATCATTACACCGAGAAGCGCCGCAAGGCCGAATACGATATCGACGGCGCGGCCCTGAAGCCGTATTTCGAGCTGAATAACATGGTCGCGGCGGCGTTCGACACCGCGCACCGGCTTTTCGGGCTTGGCTTTCGCGAGCGCGCCGATGTGCCCGTCTATCACCCCGATGTCCGCGTCTGGGAGGTATCGGACCGACAAGGCAGGGCGATCGCGCTTTTCGTGGGCGATTACTTCCACAGGCCGTCAAAGCGAAGCGGCGCCTGGATGAGTTGCTTCCGCAGACAGGAGCGGCTCGATGGCGAAGTGCTTCCCATCATCGTGAACGTCCTCAACTTCACGAAGGCAGGGGAGGGGGCTCCCACTCTTCTAAGCCTCGATGACGCCAGGACGTTGTTCCATGAGTTCGGCCACGCGCTGCACGGCCTGCTTTCGAATGTGACTTACGGAAGTCTCTCAGGCACCAGTGTGGACCGCGATTTCGTGGAGCTGCCCTCGCAGCTTTTCGAGAACTGGCTCCTGAAGCCCGAGGTGTTGAACCGTTTTGCGCGACACACCGAAACAGGCGAGTCGATCCCTCAAAGCCTGATCCGGAAGCTTCACGCCGCCCGCAAATTCAACCAGGGTTTCGCGACCGCGGAATATACCGCGTCGGCGCTGTTCGACCTGGACATCCATGAGGTGGGCTCGCCCGGCGCCTTGGACGCGGGCGATTTCGAAGAAGCGCTTCGCTCGCGCATCGGCATGCCCGAGGCCATCGCGCTCAGGCATCGGCCCCCACACTTTCAGCACATCTTCGGGGGCAGCAGCTATGCGGCCGGCTATTACACCTACCTCTGGGCGGAGGTGATGGAGGCCGACGCCTTCGAGGCTTTCGAGGAGGCAGGCGATATCTTCGACCCCGAGGTAGCGGAGCGCCTGCGCAAGTACGTCTACTCTTCAGGCGGGACCATGAAACCGGACGAGGCCTATCGCGCCTTCCGAGGGCGCGATCCTGCGGTCGAGCCGCTCATGGAGAAACGCGGGTTGCCCCCGGCGGCTTGACCTCCCCTTGGGCTTGCGGTCTTGCCGTAAACGGCCGCAGCGAACCTCAACCCAACAGGCGGCATCCGTAAGCGGATGCGGTGGGGAGAGAGACGGCGTTTAAAGCGCAAGCGAACTCCCCTTGTCGGAGAGAGGTTCGCTTTTTCGCGGATTCAAAGAGTCCCTTGCTTCACTACCGGTGGGCCGGCAGCAGGAGGTCGGGCAGGTGCAGCGGCGGCAGGAAAGTGATTAAATGCCGTGACTTGTCGGAGCCGATCACTTCAAGGCAGATCAGGTCCGTGCCTGCATGCGCGATCTCTATTGCGGCGGGGTGGTGGATCATGTGCTCGACGGCGCCGGCGCGGATCGCGATGACGCTGCCCTTCGGATCGTGGCTGATGCCGCGAAGGGTGACGTTCTCGACTTCCTTTTGGGCGCCCAAGTCTTCGCGTATGACCTCTATGGTGACTTTGTGCGAGTTCTCCGAACGTGAGATATGGTCGAGAATGTTAGTCCAATCTTTCTGTTCAAGGTGAAGGTTTTGCATAGGGAAGACCTGCTCTCTGACCGTGACCGTGAATGTTTAGAGGCCGCTTGAGCCTCGCACTTTGACAAATCACAAAGAAGCGATGCTATTTTACTGGGAACAATGTCTTCGCGCGGATATTTGGAACGCTCAGTGGTGGGCGCGCGCTGACGTTTTTGACAAATATTGCAGACGCACGCCAAAACGCGAGTTATTGCGATGGCACAGGGATTAGCCCAGGACTTAGATCTCCATCGACCGTCCTTCTCCTGGCCGCTTTGGGCGGTCCTGAGATCCGTAGTTCGTACCGGAAACTTGAGAGTTCGCGATGCGAGCGGTGAGGTTCACGCTTTCGGCGACGGGTCCGAAAAGCTGGTCGCAATGCGCTTCAATGATGGCGGGGCCCAGCGCGCGTTCATCCTCGACCCTCATCTGGCTTTCGCCGAAGCTTATATGGATGGCCGCGTCGAGATGGAGGCCGGATCGATCTATGATGTCCTGAGCCTGTTCGCGCGAAATCTTGGCCAGGGTGATTTTCCCTACTGGATGCGGCTCGCCGACTCCTTCAGGCGGAAGACGCGGTGCCTCCGGCAAGCAAACAGTCCGGACAAATCGAAACGAAACGTCAGCCATCATTACGACCTGCCTGGCGCCCTCTACGAACTGTTTCTCGACGAGGACAGGCAGTATTCCTGCGCCTATTTCGAAAAGGGGGGCGAGACACTCGACGACGCTCAGCTTGCCAAGGAGCGCCATATCGCCAGGAAGCTCTGCCTCAAGCCGGGCCTGCGCGTTCTCGACATCGGCTGCGGGTGGGGCGGCCTTTCGCTCCACATTGCAAAGGAGAGCGGCGCGACTGTTCTGGGCATAACCTTGAGCGAGGAACAGGAGCGATATGCGCGCCATCGCGCGGCGGATACCGGCGCCGATGTTTCATTCCGTCTCCTCGATTATCGCCTCCTCAACGAGACCTTCGATCGCATCGTGTCAGTGGGCATGTTCGAGCATGTCGGCCTGCCGAACTATCTGACTTTCTTCAAAAAGGTGAATGCCTGCCTGAAGAATGACGGTATTGCGCTTCTTCACACCATTGGAAGGCTGTCCGGCCCAGGGTTCACAAATCCCTTCATCGCCAAATACATTTTCCCGGGAGGCTACGTTCCGGCCTTAAGTGAAATCGTCCCCGCTATCGAGAAGGCCGGCCTGCTGATAACCGACATCGAAGTGCTGCGGCTTCACTACGCCGAGACGCTCGCCGCGTGGCGCAGGAACTTCGAGAGCGCCAGGGATAAGGCTGCAGGCATGATGTCGGAACGGTTCTGCCGGATGTGGGAGTATTATCTGTCGGGATGCGAGGTCGGCTTCCGCTATCACAATCTCGCTGTGTTCCAGATTCAGCTCGCGAAAGAAGTCGATGCTGCGCCGCTCACGCGCGCCCACCTCTATGCGCAATAGAGCCGGCTTTTGATGGGATCAAAAGCGGGCTCTAAGTTTTTGTTTTTCGTGCGTCTTGTCGGAAAACCGCTTCCCACTTTTCCGGACGCGCTCTGAGCCAACTGCTTTGACATCTATCATGGCGTTACACGCGGTGGTATCCTCTTCTTCCCATTGGAAGACTACCCTCGTTCGATAAGGGAGGAACGCCATGACGACGGGTCTCGATGTTTTCGATGCAACGGTCCAGCACACCAATCTCTGGCTGAAGGATTTGATGACCCGCCTTGCGACAACCGACAGGCACGCCGCCTACCAGGTTCTTCGCGCCACATTGCATGTGTTCCGGGATCGCATCGGCCCCGAGAACGCCGTGCATTTCGGCGCGCAGCTCCCCATGCTCATTCGCGGCTTCTATTATGAAGGCTGGCAGCCGACCAAACCGCAAACGAAGACCCGTCATATCGACGATTTCCTGAGCGCCATCGAGGGGGAAGCAGGCCGCAGTTTTGGGCCGGATGTGCAGTCGAAGGTGAAGGCCGTGTTCGCGACTGTCGCGGACAAGATCGACGCTCATGAGATCGAGAAATTGCGGAAAGTCTTACCATCCGAACTGCAACCCCTATTAATGGAGGAGTTTTATCTTTACTAGGGCCGGCTAGCTCAAGCGTGGGCCTGAGCTAAAAGGCAGTTATGAGGAGGAGATTTCTTTCCTGCGCGGCCCTGAGTTGCGCAGGCGTGTTTTATACTATTCTTCCTTTTTGCTTTTCTTGATGCGCCATTCGTCTCAACACTTCGGCCTGGAGTTAGAGTATGAAGACAATCCGGACTTACATCCTCGTCGCCGACGGAGCCCGCGCTCATCTTCTCCTCTCGGAAGGACGCGGCAAGCCCCTCACCGCAGTACCCGGTTCGGACATTCGCATCGATCTGAAACCGGATCACGAACTCAGCGCGGAGCGGCCTGGGCGGGTTCACGAGTCCGCGAATGTATCGCGTCACGCCATCGAACGCGATGACCTGCACCGCAGGGAAAAGGAACGCTTTGCCCAGTCTCTGGCGGATGGTCTGGATAAGCGCCTCGCGAACCGCGAGTACGACCGGCTTGTGATCGCAGCCGCCCCTGAGACGCTTGGCGTTATTCGCGCGGCGCTCAGCGACAAGGTTCGGGCCGTCATCCTGGCGGAGGTCGCGAAAGACTTGACGAAGGTTCCCAATCCTCAAATCAGAACTCATCTGGGCGAAGATTTGCCGGTCTAGCACGTTGCTGAGAAGTGATGTCGCCCATGGCCTCACGGTGAGCCTGTCGAGCCGCGACAAGCTCACCGTGAGGACAAGCCGTTGATAACACTCACCTCATCCTGAGCTTGTCGAAGGATGAGGTCATTTTTTTCAGCGGCGTGCGAGACTGTCTTGAAAAAGCGCCGTTCTTTACTGCGTCTTGTGCCAACAATTTAGGCAGCTTCAAGCGCCTAAATTCGTTTGATCGAATACAACCCCGGTGCTATGCTCCGCTCTTGTGCAGTTGTAGGAGAGCCTGATGCACGGACTTCGGGCGGGCTGCGAATCCTGTCGGGTTCGGTGCGACGGCATCTGCGCCGCCTTGGATATCGAGGCACGCTCCGAGCTGCTAAGACTTTCCCGACGAAAGACTGCTCCCGCCCATCACGCCATCTTCCGCGATGGCGATATTGCGGATCATTATTATAATATTACTTCAGGGATTGTTAAGCTTGTTAAGACGCTGGCCGACGGCCATCAGCATATTGTCGGCCTCCTTTATCCGACCGACTTCATGGGGCAATCGCTAAACAGGCACCATACCTACGCGGCGGAGTTGGCGTCCGATGTCGAGCTTTGCGCCTACCCGAGAGCGCCCTTCGAATTGTTCTTGAAAAGCCATCCGGAGCTGGAGCGGCAGATCTTTCATGCGACCATTCGGGAGCTCGATCTCTGCCGCGACTGGACGCTTCTGCTCGGGCGGAAGTGCTCGTATGAACGCGTTGCCGGGTTCCTGCTTATGATGGCGAAGCGCGTTCCCCGCAAAAGCCTGGGGCTGTCCAAAAACTATGTGCACTTTGAACTGCCATTTACCCGCGCGGAGATGGCGGACTATCTCGGCCTCACGCTCGAAACCGTGAGCAGACAGTTCAGCCAGCTCAAGAAGAAACAAATTATAGACCTGCCTTCCAGCCGGGATATTATCATTCCCGATCTTGAGTTGCTCGGCGTTGTCGCTCAGATCGAAAGTTGTTCCGAAGACTTTGATGATCGTCAAAGCCAGGCTGTTGCCTGATGCGTAGTATGACGCATCGATGGGCAAGGCTGGAGTTCCTATCATGTCTATCAAGACAATTCTGGTTTATTTACCTTACGAGAAGAACGCGGCAACCGTTCTCGAACCGACATTGAAGATCGCCGTAGAGAGAGGCGCTCATATCATTGGATTGCACCTCACGCCCGATCTGCCGGTCTATGGCGAGTTTCCCGCCGAAGTTTCCGACGAAGTCATCGCCCGCCTCCAGAAGGCAGGCAAGGATGCCGCGGCGGGCGCAAAGCGCGTCTTCGATGAGCAGATGCAGAAAAGCCCTGTCTCCCATGAGTGGCGCTGCTTCACCGCATCTTATGCTGCGGGCACTGATCTGATCGCCCAGCAGGGCCGCACCGCCGACCTGATCATATGCGGCAAGCCCAGCGATGACATGCCCGATGCCTGGAACGATTTCTCCGAGACCGCGATCATCCGCAGCGGCCGGCCTGTGCTAATCGTTCCGGGGGCTAAGCCTCTGAAGACCATCGGCGAGCACATCGTCATCGCCTGGAACGATACACGGGAAGCCGCGCGCGCCGTGTTCGATTCCCTCGATTTCCTCAAGAGGGCGGCGACGGTCCGCGCCGTCACCCTCATCGAGAGGGAAAGCCAGCGCGCAGCGGCGGAAACCCTTGGCGCAGAGCTGATCGCCAATCTCGCCCGGCACGAAATCAAGGCGTCCCTCGACGTATCTTATGTCAGCAGCGGCAGCGCCGGAGAGGCGATCCTGTCGCGGCTGCTCAAAGAAGGCTGCGATCTTCTGATTATGGGCGGATACAGCCGGTCGAGATTCCGTGAAATGATCTTCGGCGGCGCAAGCCGCGATATTCTTCGCGACACCTCCGTGCCAACGGTGTTGTCACATTAGGCGCCTTTCGCCTTTTGTTTAGGAGATGGTTTCATGACGCTGAAAAAAGTAAGATTGGAACTGGCGAGAGATCGTGAGCATCCCGAGGGCAGTAATCGTCACGGCTATGAGTTCGTCGGTCCACTGGATGAGGAGGGGCGGCTCGACCCTGTCCTTTGGAAGAAGTATCGCGAGCGCTGCCGTGTGCGTCGGTTCTGGCTGAACGAGGATGACGAACTCGGCCATCTCGTGCGGAAACCGGGCGGTCACTGGGCTTTCCACTACGACATCAACGGCGACGCCGATGACGATGAGGGCGGCTACCGGCTCGGCAATCACAAGTTCGCGGTGGGAGAATACGTGTCGATCCGCGAGCACGAGGACGAGGTGATGCGCACCTTTCGGGTGGTCCGCATCGAAACGCTCCCGAAACCTGATTAGAGTGCGCCGCTGACTTCGCGAGGGCGGGTGTGACGCCGGCAGGAGGTTCGTCGCTTCCTGGCGCGCTTTTGGATCGGATCAAAAGCGGGCTTTGCCGCATCGCGCGCAAAATCGGAACCGTAGCGGCGCGGGCTCAACCCAGCCGCGTCCGATTGAATGCCGGAGTGCTTCTCGCCCATCTGGCCGCCGCCCTCTCCGACGGCGCCCGCCTTATGCCTCGTGGTTAACGGTTCGTTCGCGGCGCTGAGCATTAATCTGAAACCGGTTAACGCGAGCGCGGCCGATTTATTTCCGGTCCAATTTACAATTGATTAGGCTTAACAATGCATTTATTCGGCGCAGAACGCGGCCTACGAGGGCGGTAGACAGGCGGTTCCAACGCATTGAAAGTGAACAGCTTTTTTACCGCCGACCGGCCCATTAAATAGAATTTAATGCGGGAATTTTGGCATTAAATGGGCTCTGAAAAGTCCGTTAAATATAATAGCGGATTCCCATGTTAACCATGACCGCGTCGAAACCGGCCCGGCCCGTGCGCCGGGGGCGCCGGACGTCCTGAAATTTCATAGCAATATCAATGACTTATTCATTAACTTCCCGGCAAGGCGCTTTCTCATACAATCCTCACTCAAGAAAAATCCGTGACGCAAACGCAAGCGGGAAGCTCAATCCGGGGATAAAAGTAAGGTCCAATGGGCATGCAGCTTCGCACTTTTCCGGACGCACTCCAGCTTTTGGCTACGATCCCCTTACCGTCATTCGAAGACATACGTGCCGGGCGCATCGCAAAGGGGCGGATATCCTGCATTCGGCGCCCCCATCGGTGGCGGCGACGCGAACTCGTTCGAACCAGCCCTGAGCCACTTCACCCATTCCAGCCACCAGGAGCCCTGCACCGGTTTGTTCCGCTGCAGCCAGGTTTCGGGGTCGATGTACGGATCGTCGTGTTTCGCGGTGGCCACGCGGTAAACGCGATTTTTGCGGCCGGGCTCCGAAACGATGCCGGCATTGTGGCCGCCGCTCGTGAGCAGGAACGTCACGTCCGTATCGGAGAGGACGTTGATCTGATAGACCGACCGCCAAGGCGCAACGTGATCGGATTCTGTGCCGACCACGAACATCGGAGCTCTTATGTCACGCAGGGCCACGGCGCGGCCATCCACGAGATACCGGCCTTCAGCAAGTTGGTTCTCGAAAAAAATCTTGCGCAAATACTCCGAGTGCATGCGCGCGGGCATGCGGGTGGCATCCGCATTCCAGGCCATCATGTCGAAGATCGGCTGCCTTTCGCCCATGAGATAGTCGCGGACATTGTGCGACCAGATCAGGTCGTTCGAACGCAGAAGCTGGAAGGTGCCGGCCATCTGGCTTCCGTCGAGATAGCCGACTTCCTGCATCGTATCTTCGAGGTAGGCGAGCGTACTGTCGCCGACAAAGAGGTCGAGCTCGCCCGGCTGGCTGAAATCCGTTTGCGCCGCAAGCAGCGTCAGCGTCTTGATGCGGTGGTCGCCGTCGCGCGCCATTGCGGCGGCGGCGATCGTAAGCAGCGTGCCTCCGAGGCAATACCCCAGAGCATGCACCTTTCGATCCGGCAAAACTTGGGAAATCGCCCTCAGCGCTTCCATGATGCCAAGGCGGCGATAATCGTCCATGTCGCAATCGCGATAGCTCTCGTTCGGGTTCTTCCAGGAGATCATGAAGACGGTGAAGCCCTGATCCACGAGATATTTCACGAGCGAGTTGCCGGGCGAAAGATCGAGGATGTAATATTTCATGATCCAGGCCGGCACGATGAGGACCGGATCGGGATGAACCGTTTTCGTCGTCGGGCTGTACTGGATGAGCTCCATCAGCCTCGTGCGCGCGATGACTTTTCCAGGCGTAATCGCGATATTTTTGCCGACCTTGAACGCATCGACGCCGACCGCCGGCAATCCTGCCGCGGAGCGCTGGGCGTCCTCACAGAAATTCAAAAAGCCCCGAACAAGATTGGCCCCGTTTTCACGCATGGTGCGCTCGAGCACCTCAGGGTTTGTCGCCAGGTAGTTCGACGGAGAAAACATATCGACGAGCTGACGCGCTGCGAAATTCACGGGCTCCTCGTGATGGCGGCCCACCCCTCTGATGTTCGTGGTCGCCTCGTCCCACCAACCCTCCCACAGGAGAAAGCTTTGCTGGAAAATGTTGAATGGCCAGCGCTGCCACTCAGCGTGCGCAAACCGCTTGTCATGGGGCGCGGGATCGACGCAATGGGTCCTGCCGTCGCCATTTTCCAGGACGGACGCCTGATAGTGCTGGAGCGCGATGACATCGCCCATCAGTCTCCACGCGAGTTTTGCCTGCGTTCCTGGAGCAAGGGAAAGGTGCACCGCCCAGTCCATGAAAGAAAGCCACAGCCCCGCGGGGGAGACGCCGCCCATCTGGCGCGCCAAAAGATAATGATAGAAACGATCAATCGCGCTTGCGCTTCCGATCATTGCTCCCTCCCGTGGGCCTTTTCACATAAGTTGTGCGGCTTAGCTCAGGAATTCAAGCGCGATCGAACGCACTGCAGCCGAGCAATTCGGCTGCAGCATGGCTTGGCACAAACATGCAAGCGGGCTCAGGCGCTCCTAGTCGTCGAGCTTGTCATCAGCTCGGTCATCGGCCGCGCGAGTTTCCGTGTCTCGTGCATATAGTCGTTGGCAAACTGGCTTAGAAAGGAACTCTGCAGGTTTCCCAATTCGGTCATTGACCGGCACTGGGAGAATTGGTCCGGCAGCTTGAGATATTGCGCCCACCGGTTGCTGAAGAATTGGCAGAGTTCGATCTGGTTCTGGACAAAGCGTCTGAAAAGGTCCTCGCCCGATTTCTGCCAGTTCAGCAAGGTGGCATCGTGGGAGGAGGCGGCTCCATTAGGCGCGTGTGTGGCCTGTCCATTGAGACCGGGCGCGCCATGCATGTCCTTTGCATTGTTCATGAAGTTCTCGTAGTTTTTCTTCCAAAGCTCGATGGACTCCATATACATTTTCAACACTGAGGAGATGTCGAACGGCGATGATGGTTGCGCTGTCATGGCGTGATACTCCTGGCTAGGTTCTACGCAAATTAAGCATTAACTCGGGCTGAGCTTTGTTGGGCCGATGCTAAAAAATTATGAAGTATGAATTTTTGTTCCATGTATCTAATTTAAAAAAATCTGTAGGTGGACAACATGGTGAAAGAGCTGGTTTATGTGCCCGCTCTTTTACAGCTAAGCTTAGGATGGCTGGCCGAACGCATGATCTTTGGCTTCAGTAGAGAAAAACACCATGGAAATTGGCGTGCCTCATCTCGTCGTTTGGATTATTGTCGGCCTCCTCGCCGGTACTTTGACCGGCATGATCGCAAAGGGAGACCGCCGGGGATTTGGGGTTCTCCGCAATCTCGGCCTTGGCATGACCGGGGCGCTTCTGGGCGGCATATTGTTTCGAGTTTTCCGGCTTTTTCCGAACCTGGACAAGTTTTCCGTGTCCATGCGCGACCTGATTTCGGCGCTGATTGGGTCGCTGCTCGTGTTGCTGATACTCTGGGTGTGGCAGCGGCTTCCCAAGCGCGGCTAAGGCTGCCTGAACCTCGCCGCGAGCGCTTCGGCGCCCCGCGCGAGGATGGAGATGTCCGCTCCCACCGCGGTGAAGAGGCAGCCCGCATCGATGTAGCGCCGCGCGAGTGCTTCGTCGCTCGTCAGGATGCCCGGCGCATTGCCAAGCTCGCGAATTCGCCGGATTGCGGCCTCTATTGTCGCCACCATGTCCGGGTGTTTCTGCTGGCCGAGATAGCCGAGAGCCGCTGAAAGATCGCCAGGGCCAATGAAGACGCCGTCAATGCCCTGCACGCGGGCGATGGCATCGAGGTTCTGAAGGCCGAGCTTTGTTTCGACTTGCACCAGCACGCACAGTTCCTCGTGCGCGCGGGCATGATAGTCTTTCACCCGGCCGAAACGGGAGGCTCGCGCGCCGCCTGCGAAGCCCCGGATGCCCTGCGGAGGATAGCGCGTCGCCGTCACAGCGCGCTTCGCCTCCTCCTCCGTCTCGACCATCGGCAGGAGCAACGTTTGCGCGCCCGCATCCAGGAAGCGTTTGATCATGACCGCGTCATTCCAGGGCAGGCGCACGACCGGATGCGCCGTCCCGCCCGAGGCCGCGGCCTGGAGTTGGCTGTAGACCATCGGCAACTCGTTCGCGGAGTGCTCCGTATCGAGCAAAAGCCAGTCGAAGCCCGCTCCCGCCAGCACCTCGACCGTGACATGGCTCGGCAGGCTCGACCACAGGCCAATCTGCTGGCGGCCAGCCTTGATGGCGCGTTTGAATGAATTTTCCGGAAGATCCATGCTTGCGCTTCCCTTTGCCGACGGCGCCAATAGTTTCGCCTGCGGGCCAGGAAAAGCAAGGTCGTTCAAACGCCCTGTGCCTCGCTTTTCAATGCGGAGGCGGTTGAAGCTTGTGCCAAGCTTGCGTTTTGCAGGAAGAGCCGCGAAACAAGGCGGCAGGAGACCGCCGTCTTGACCTCATCTGCGAGCCGATTTGCCAGCATGCCGGAAACCGCTCAGTGGGCGCTTCTGGCGGCTCTATCCGGAGCTTGCGCCGCGCTCCTGCATCTGGCGGGCCTGCCGGCGGCGTTTTTTCTCGGCCCCATGGCGGCGGGCGTCATCATGGGGGTCAACGGGGCGCGGGTTCGTGTCCCGCGCGTGCCATACATTGGCGCACAGGCGATCATGGGCGCGTTCATCGCCAGCGCCATCACGCCGTCGATCCTTCACACCTTCTTTCTCGAATGGCCCATCATTCTTGGCGTTGTTTCCGCGATCATCGCGGCAAGCAGCTTTCTTGGCTGGATCATGAGTCGCTGGCGCGTCATGCCGGGCACGACAAGCGTCTGGGGCTCATCGCCTGGGGCGGCTGCCGCCATGGTCATCATGGCTGCCGAGTTTGGGGCTGACGCCCGCCTCGTCGCCTTCATGCAATATTTCCGCGTGGCCTGTGTGGCAGGTCTCGCCTCGGTGATCTCGGCAGTCTGGACGCGCACCACCGGGGCAGCGCATCCTGCGGCCGAATGGTTTCCGGCGATGCACTGGCAAGCTTTTGGAGAGACGCTTCTCTTCGCAGGCGCATGCGCCTTGGCTGGCCGCCTTTTCCGCATCCCCTCGGGGCCGATGCTGCTTACTCTTTTGTTCGGCTCCATCCTTAACCTGACGGGCGCTATCGAGATCGAACTACCGAAATGGCTGCTGGCGGCCACCTATGCGCTCTTGGGCTGGAGCGTCGGCCTGCACTTCACGCCTGCCATTCTGGCGCATGCGGTGCGGGCAATCCCGAAAATCCTGCTTTCCGTCACGCTCCTGATCACATTCTGTGGCGGGCTGGCCTATATGTTGACGCGGACGCTCGGGATCGATGCCTTGACGGCCTATCTTGCGACAAGTCCTGGCGGAATGGACTCCATCGCAATCATCGCCGCGTCAACTCCTGTGGATGTGCCGTTTGTGATGGCTATGCAAACCATCCGCTTCCTGGTCATTGTCACGGTCGGGCCGAGTGTGGCGCGAATGGTCGCGCATCAGATGCAGGCCGGTGATAAATATGAAAAAGGCCAGCATGGGTGAGGGCGCCATGAGATCGAAAAGGCGCGCCCGCGCCTGGAGTGGAGTGTCATGACGAAACCCAAGATAGGCGTAGCGCTGGGCAGCGGCGGCGCACGCGGATGGTGTCACATCGGAGCCTTGAGAGCGCTGGCTGAGGAAGGCGTCGAACCCGACATCGTCGCCGGTTGCTCCATGGGCTCGCTTGTCGGCGCCGCCTACATCGCAGGCAACCTCGACGCGCTCGAAGAATGGGCTCGCAGCTTGACCTGGCGCAAAATGGCGGGGTTCCTCGATGTGAGCTTGACGAGCGGGGGCCTGATCGAAGGCAAGCGCATCGTGAGCTTCCTCAAAACGCTCCGGGAAGACGCACCCATCGAGAGCTTCAAGATACCCTTCACGGCGATCGCGAGCGATATGATGACCGGCCGGGAAATCTGGCTGCAAAGCGGCTCAATTCTGAGCGCCGTCAGGGCATCGATCGCGCTGCCCGGCATCATCAGCCCGGTGCAGGTCGATGGCCGGTGGTTGCTCGATGGCGGAATGACCAATCCCGTCCCGGTTTCGGCATGCCGCGCGATGGGGGCCGATATCATTATCGCTATTAATCCCAACGCCCATGTACTCGGGCGTCGAAAGCGCCCGGCCGTCGTGAAACCGGTTCAGAATGCCTCGACGGTGGGCGCGGATATTCTTGATAAGGTGTTCGATTCCATTCCCGACGGCATCAGCCGGAGCCTGAAAACGATCGCGCCCGGCTTTATCGGTTCGAAAAGTGGAGCCCCGAGCTATATCGACGTCCTTTCAAACTCCATCGACATCATGACGAGTCAGATCTTGCGTAGCCGGCTGGCGGGCGAGCCCCCTCACGTCATGATCAATCCGCATCTCAGCCATATGTCCGTGCTCGAATTCAACCGCGCGGAGGAAGCGATCGAGGAGGGGAGGCAGAGCGCGAAAAAAGCGATGCCTTTGTTGCGGGAGTATCTTTTGTAGCTGTTTCGAGCGCGCGCTTGTGATCGCATGGCGACCCCCTTCCGGCTATCCCCGCACGGTCCGCGTCTGGCGGCGCGGCCAGGGTCTGCACGGACCCAGATCATTGCCGACGCGCCACAAGACCTTTCCTGTAGGCTGAGCGCGTTACCGGGATTCTCTGTGATGTTGCAGCCGTGCGATTGGCGCTATGAAGAAAGCTCCATTCAAACGGTTCAGCCTATTACAGATATCCAAGAGGTGTGAGAATGGCAAATATCAAAACAATAATCAGGCTGATCAGAAAGCAGAGCACGGTCCCGGTCAAATACCAGATCGGCCAAATTCGTAGTTATCCAAGTGCAAGAGATGAAAAGGATTTCTTTAGCCGGAATGCTCGCCATATACCGGAAGGAAAGTCGTTGACAGCTTTAGACCTTGGGTGTGGAACGATTCCGCAAATCCTTTCAAGGCCGATAGTATTCAAGGTATAGATATAAGGGAAAATGGCGAACAGGGGGTCATTGCCGCAGATTTGTGTTCCGGCCACATTCCTTTTCCGGACAACAGCTTTGATTTTGTAACTGCGTTCGACTTGATCGAGCATATCCCGAGAGTGTTATATTCCGATGGCAAATCGAGATTCCCTTTCGTTGAATTGATGAGTGAGATTTGCCGTGTGCTGAAACAGGGCGGCATCTTCTACTCGCACACCCCCGCTTTTCCAAGCAAGCAAGCCTTCCAAGACCCGACGCACGTCAATATCATTACCGAGGACACCTTCCCTTTCTATTTCTGCGGCGGCTCTCCATTGGCGGGCATGTATGGCTTTCACGGGAACTTCGAGCTTGTTGTGCAGGAATGGCATTTTGGCCATCTCCTCACCCTGATGAAAAAGGCGTGCAAGGAGCAATAGGCGGCCAGGGAACCGGCTTCTTCTACGGTCTGGTTCATTGCGCTGGTCTCGCTTTCTGCTTGCTTTTTCGTGCCGATTTCCTGGGCATTGATCGTAGGAGAAAGCGCCTTGCCGAGAGGTTAATGGCGATAACTTATTGATTTTTATAAGAAAAAATACGAGGCAGCATGCCGCTGTCGACGCGCGCCGTGCTGACGAAGGGGGTGGCGCTCGTTAACACATTATATTTAACGGACTTTTCAGCGCCCATCTTCGTCCAAAAATACACTCCGTTAACCCTGCAGTTTCGATGCAGAAAGCTGATCCTTTTCAAGGTATTGAGTAGGTTTATTGGTTACCGGCGAACGCGGGCCGCTCTCATTTATTGGGAGTTTGTTAAGCAACTTCCGGCGGGAAATAAATCATCGCGCGTCGCAATTAACTATATTGTGTTAACGCGTGTCGCGGCAACAGCGGGGTTAACATAATGATGTTGTCGGCGCTCGGATCGCGCCGATAAGCCCGCTTGAACTCACCCCTCCGTGCATCCCTTCAGACGCATCCATTTCTCCGCTTCCGCCGCCTTGTCCTCCAGCCCCATGGCGCGCCAAAGATCGCGCTCCTTGCGCCAGCACTCGCACATCTTCGCTTTCTCCCCGCGCGCGCCGTGGATGTTGCCGAGATTGGAATAGGAGGTGGCCATGCCCTCCTTGCGGCCCAGTTCCTCTTCGAGCTTGAGCGATTTCAGCTGCATGTCCTCGGCGCGGTCGAGATCGCTATAGGAGAGGGCCATGCCCTCCTTGCGGCCCAGGTCCTCGTCGAGTTTGAGCGATTTAAGATGCATGTCCTCAGCGCGGTCGAGATCGCCCCGCGTTTCGTGGATGTTGCCGAGCGCCCAATAGGCGTTGGCCATACCCTTCTTGCGGCCCAGCTCCTCGTTGAGCTTAAGCGCTTTCAGCTGCATGTCTTCGGCGTGGTCGAGATCGCCCTGCGTCTGGTAGATGCGGCCGAGATCGCTATAGGAGACGGCCATGCCCTCCTTGCTGCCCAGTTCCTCGTCAAGTTTGAGCGATTTAAGGTGCATGTCCGCAGCGCGGTCGAGATCGCCCCGCGTTCCGTAGATGTTGCCGAGCGCCCAATAGGCGTTGGCCATACCCTTTTTGCGGCCCAGTTCCTCGTCGAGTTTGAGCGATTTAAGATGCATGTCCTCGGCGCGGTCGAGATCGCCCCGCGTCTGGTAGATGCGGCCGAGATCGCTATAGGAGGCGGCCATGCTCGGCTTGCCGTCCAGTTCCTCGTCGAGTTTGAGTGATTTCAGATACATGTCTTCGGCGCGGTCGAGATCTCCCTGCGTTTCGTAGATGTCGCCGAGATTGCTGTAGGCGTAGGCCATGCCGTCCTTGCCTCCCAGTTCCCCTTCGAGCTTGAGTGCTTTAAGCTGAACCTTTTCGGCGCGGTCAGAGATCCCCTTGTGTGTCGTATATGAGGCCGAGACTACTGTAGGCGTCCGCCACACCCTGCTGCCACTTTGCTTTTTCGCCGAATTGCAATCCGCGAGTTGCCAGTTCCTCCGCTTTAGCGAGGTTGCCGGTCGCTCGTTCGATCCACTCTAGGAGCCTGTCGGACTTAAGAACATAGACAGAACGTCTTGCACTTACTGCAAATAATCTCTTCATATTGCGCACTAAAGCCAAATTTTAGAATTGAGTTTACTCATATGATTGCGCAAATTCCTTGAGTCCGACAGGCTGCTAGGCGAACGCTAGCCAAACATTGGGTTCGGAGATCGGAGGCCTTCTCGCCAAGCTGCTGAAGGCGAGTGAAAACATTGCGAGCGGCGGCGTATTCGCCGAGACGATGTTGAAGTTCTCCAAGAAAGCGCCAGCCATCAGGATGGTCCGGGTCAAGGTCAATGGCCTTTTGGTACGCGGCAAGCGCCTTTTGCGTGTTGCTGAGGAAGGCGAGGGCACCGATATGCCGCCAATATTCGGCGCGTTTTTTCGCAGTGCGGCCTGCTTCCTCTTCCAGCTCCTTTTCGCGGGCCATCAGTTTCGCTTCCAACTCACCGATGTCGATGCCCTGCGGGTTCTTGGCCAACGCAAGCAGGTCCACATCCTTGTCTTCCGCGAGGCGTTCGACGGCGGCGGCGATGGCGGGAGCCTGCTCTTCTTTCGAGGGCGCGGGCTGGCCTTGCGGCACAGCCTCGGGGCGGACTTGATTGAGAAAGTCGGTCGTGACCACCTGCACAAGAAGCTGCTCGACAATTTCGGAGGCCAGCAGCTCCGGCGAGCCGAAGCCCTTCTGCGAGACAATGCGCTCGCCGCCGCCCATGATGCGCTTGCGGAACGCCACCTGCCGCTCATACTGCTCATCGCTTTCCCGCATGTGGCCCGGCACGGGAATATTGTCCGGCGCGACCCACAGATAGCGCGGGCGGCCAGCGTCGCGCGCCCAATCGTGTTCCATTTCGGTGATGGAGCGCTTCTCGTTGTCGCCATCCGGCTCCCAGCCGCGCCTGAGCCCGATCAGCCCCACGAACATGTCGGCGGCTTGCGCCTGCTTGCGGCAAAACTCGATTGCGCCCGCGTTCTGCGCGCCGAAATCCTCCTGGCGCACGCAAACGAAAAGCTTGGTGCGCATCAGCCGCTTGTGAACAGCCTCGCGGTATTCGGCCAAATCCATCGCCGTCGAACTCAGGAAAACATCGAGAACCCTGCGCCCCATGTGTCCCTCATTTGCGGCTCAGCTCACGATGAAAGTAAGCAATGCCGCCAATCTGGCTAGGATCATCGTCCAGGCTAGGCGCAGCGCGAGCCGGGATCGCAAAAAAGTGGCGTTTCAATATGTTACGATCCCGGATAAGGCTCCGCCTTTCCGGGATGACGAGCGCGGTGATTTGTTGGCGCGCTCGGTGAAGTCTTAGAAAATTCTGTGGCGGCTGAACGGCGGAGGGCAGGGCGGTCGTGCCGGTTCACCGCTGGGGAACTGGAATTCGCCCCAGCCTGCGCCCTTGCCGAGCTTATCCGAGGCCGTCAGGCAGCGTGCTTATGGGTGACGCATCTTTCAAAGGTTTCCGGATCGCCGACCAGCACAGTGGCATGTTTGGGGGTCCATTCCATATCGAACCCGAGAGCCAGCGCCCGCGTAGGCTTTTTGTCGGAAATCCACATTAAATAGGTATAATCGGCGTCCGGGTGGTGCGCCTCGGCGAGCCACATATGCGCCGGGTTGCCCCGGTCGCTATAGACTTTCTCGAATTCCTTCTGCAGACGGGCCACTTCGTCCCGCCGGACGGCCTTGGCATATGAGAACATGACGACAGCCCTTCACATTTCTTCAACTAAGGATTTAAGCGATTCCCTCGGCCCTGGCAGGGCATCGCGCTCGGATATCCACGCACATTTCTGCGCAAGCGGACGAGCTGGAAATCGGACGCGCCGCGACCTTGGACCCCGTCCCATGAAAAGTCACCCAAAAACCGCACTCGTCCCCGGTATGTCGGCGCGGGTTCTTGCCGCTGGCTGGCGGCGGTGGGCCGCGCTTACCGATGGGGGACTTGAATTCGCCCCAGCTCGCGCCCACTTCTAGCCTCGATCGTGACCACAGTGTCGCTCGCTTCCCCCTTCCAGTGCAGAACGATGAGCCCGTCGCTTACCGACACGCTCGTCACTTCGCCTTGGCCGAGTGCGAGGCTCCGCCCGTAAAGCGACCCGACCGACAGTGCGGGAGCTGGCGACGCCGTACCGATCTTCGCCGCTGTGCGCGCCACCCCATACACAAGCGCCAGAATTCCGAGTATCAGGAGCGTGGTCAGGATCGCGACGGCGATCTTGAGCATGCGCACCCGCTCCGGGGTCCATGGGCCGGGGACAGGGCTTGAAACGTTTGTCATGGCGACCGCGTACGTTTTAGCAGGCTGGATACTATGGCGAATGATGGGACGCCGTTGGCGGGACGATACGGTGTCGACGACGCCGATGCAGGGTCACGGCTCGACCGCTTTCTTGCGAGCCGCATTGAGACACTAAGCCGGGCGAGGCTGCAAGACCTAATTCGCGGCGGGCATGTATTGCGCGAGCGTGCGGGCGAGGAGGCGCGGGCGGCGACCGATCCGAGCGCGAAGGTGCGAGTGGGCGAAAACTTCACGGTCGAGGAGCCCCCCGCTGAACCTTATGAGGTAGCCGGTGAACAGATCCCGCTCAAGGTTGTTTATGAGGACAGCAGTCTGATCGTCATCGATAAACCACCGGGTCTTGTCGTGCATCCGGGAGCGGGCAACCAGAGCGGAACTCTCGTCAATGCATTGATCGCGCATTGCGGGGAAAGCCTGTCCGGAATTGGCGGCGTCGCCCGTCCCGGCATCGTGCACCGGCTGGATAAGGACACAAGCGGCGTGATGGTCGTCGCCAAGACCGATACGGCGCACAGAAAGCTCGCCGCCCAGTTCGCCGACCATGGCCGCACAGGAGACCTGCGGCGCGAGTATCTCGCGCTCGTCTGGGGCGAGCCGAATCCTCGGGCCGGACGCATCGAAACGATGATCGGACGGCACCCCACCTCGCGTACAAGGATGGCGGTCCTGCCTGCGGGCGGGCGCGTCGCGATCACGAATTATGAAACTGAACACACCTTTTGCGTGCCCGCTGAGAAGGGGGCGGCAAAGGGGAAAGGGAACAACCCATTATCGGTAAGTGTCCTTCGATGCAGTCTCGAAACGGGGCGCACGCATCAAGTCCGGGTCCATCTGGCTCATCTCGGTACGCCGATCGTCGGCGACGCCCTTTATGGAGCCGGGTTCCGGACGAAGGCTCTGGCGCTTCCGAAGGAGGCCGCAGAGCTATTTTTGAGCATGGAACGGCAGGCCTTGCACGCGGCGGGCTTGCGCTTCAAGCATCCTCTGACCGGGAGGATTCATTCTTTTGAAACCAAACTCCCGGAAGACATCGCGAAATTGTGTAACACTCTCGAGAGGCTGGAGGCAAAACTGTCCAAGAATTAAGATGCACACGGTTCATAGGAAGGGTAAGGTAGGGTTCGTCGTTCAAAAAAAACGAACGAGTTCTCCAACGGCGGCGAATCTCTCGCTGCGGAGGGTAGATGCATGAGTTCATTGCCGTCAGTTGCCGCAAGCGGTGGCCTCGCCCGTTATCTCGAAGAGATCCGGCGCTTTCCCATGCTTGAGCCTCAGCAAGAATACATGCTTGCCAAGCGTTGGCAAGAGCACGAAGATGCCGCAGCCGCGCAAAAACTGGTCACGTCGCATTTACGCCTCGTCGCCCGCATCGCGATGGGCTACCGGGGCTACGGCCTCCCCATCGGTGAAGTGATTTCCGAAGGCAACGTAGGCCTCATGCAGGCAGTGAAGCGTTTCGATCCCGACAAGGGTTTCCGCCTTGCTACTTACGCTATGTGGTGGATACGCGCGGCTATTCAAGAATATATTCTGCGGTCCTGGAGCCTTGTGAAGATGGGCACCACCGCGAGCCAGAAGAAGCTTTTCTTCAATCTGCGCAAGGCGAAGAGCCAGCTGCAAGCGTTGGAGGAAGGCGATCTTCGCCCAGATCAGGTCAAGACGATCGCGACGAACCTCGGCGTGCCGGAGGAAGACGTCATTTCGATGAACCGCCGCCTTGGCGGGGACGCCTCGCTGAACGCGCCGCTCCGGGCGGACTCTGAAAGCGGCGAGTGGCAGGATTGGCTCGTCGATGAAGGCCCGAACCAGGAGACGATGCTCGTCGAGTCCGAGGAAATGGACCGCCGTCGGGAATATCTCGAAGCGGCGATGGATGGGCTGAACGAGCGCGAGCGCCGCATTTTCACCGCGCGCCGTCTGGCTGATGACCCCCTGACGCTCGAAGAGCTGTCCACGGAATTCAATGTGAGCCGCGAGCGCATTCGCCAGATTGAAGTGAGAGCTTTCGAGAAAGTGCAAAAGGCCGTGCAGAAGGCCGCCATGAAGGCGGAAACGCCCCGTGTTTCGGCTGCTGCATCGAGCGCGCCCGCCTTTTCTGCGGCTCCCTAGAGATCCTGCCTGACTAGGTCTCCCAGCCAGCGCCCCAGCGCTGGCTTTTTTTGTTTGTTACATTTATCGAAGAATTTATTCGGCCACAATCATTGGACCCTATGGACACGGCTGAAATCCCTGCCTTTCTATACCTTCAAATAAATCCTGAACCAGGTAAGGACAGCCATGCCCAATCATGCAGCCCCCAGCCTCAGCCTTCCCGAAGGCGTCAAGGTTTCAGGCGCGTGCAAGCCCGGCTATGAGCGCATTCTGACAGGGGATGCGCTTGATTTTTTAGCCACGCTGGCAAGGCGCTTCGAGCCGCAACGGCGGCAGCTGATGCAGGCTCGCGCTGAGCGCCAGGCGAAATGGGACGGGGGAGGCCTGCCCGACTTTCTGCCCGAAACCCGGAAAATCCGCGACATCGACTGGAAAATCGAGAGGATCCCGGATGACCTGCTCGACAGACGCGTCGAGATCACCGGGCCGACAACGCGAAAGATGATCATCAACGCGCTGAACTCGGGCGCGAAAGTTTTCATGGCCGATTTCGAGGATGCTCTCTCGCCGACATGGGCGAACATCGTGGAAGGCCAGATCAACCTGAAAGACTATTGGCAGGGGCAGATCGACTTCACCGAGGAAGAGACGGGGAAGCGATACGAGGTTGGGCCAAACCCGGCGGTCCTGTTCGTGCGGCCGCGCGGCTGGCACCTCCTCGAAGATCACATCACCGTCGATGGCGACAAGATCGCAGGCGCTTTCGTCGATTTCGGCCTCACCTTCTTCCATAATGCGCAGGCCACTCTCAGCCGTGGAACGGGACCCTATTTCTACCTTCCGAAGATGGAAAGCCATCTCGAAGCCCGGCTCTGGAACGAGGTGTTCCAGCTGGCGCAGGAAAGCCTGCAGCTTCGCACCGGCACGATCAAGACAACCGTCCTGATCGAGACGCTGCCCGCCGTCTTCGAGATGCACGAAATTCTCTACGAACTGCGCGATCACATCGTCGGCCTCAATTGCGGGCGCTGGGACTATATTTTCTCCTACATCAAGACGCTCCGGGCCAAGCCGGATCATGTGCTCCCGGATCGAAGCCAGGTCGTGATGAGCAAGGCTTTCCTGAAGGCCTATTCCGAGCTTCTGATCAAGACCTGTCACAGGCGCGGCGCGTTCGCCATGGGAGGCATGGCCGCCTTCATACCGAACCGCCGCGACGTAGACGTGAACGAGAAGGCGCTCGCGGCCGTGCGCGAGGACAAGCTTCGCGAAGTTCAGTATGGCCATGACGGCACGTGGGTCGCCCACCCGGACCTCGTGCCGACCGCGCTCGAAGTCTTCAATCAGTACATGCCGCAGAAGAACCAGCTCGATAAGCTCCGCGAGGACGTAAACGTCGGGCAGAAAGAGCTTTTGCAGCCGCACGAGGGCACGCGCACAGAAGAGGGGCTGCGCGTCAATACCCGAGTCGCGGTGCAATATATCGAGGCGTGGCTGCGCGGGAACGGGGCGGTTCCGCTTTACAATCTGATGGAAGACGCCGCCACGGCCGAGATTTCCCGCACGCAGAACTGGCAGTGGGTGCATTACGGCGCCACGCTCAACGATGGCCGGAAGGTGACCCCCGAGCTTGTCGAGACAGTGCTCGCAGACGAGATGCAAAAGCTCAAGGCGGCACTCGGCGACGCGTTCGAGCATGGGCGCTTCAGCGACGCGATCGCACTGTTCCGCAAGCTGGTCCTGAACAAGGAGCTCGAGGCCTTCCTGACGCTTCCCGCGTACCAGCTCATCGCCTGAGCAAGCGCGTCTTGGCGAGCCAAGATGAATTGAAGCCTGGCGACTCGTGTAGCTGAAGCGGCCGAACCGGTTTATCGATCGGACTTTCTCCTGTGCGGGGAAGTCCGACAAAAAGCCTCCCCGACTAAAGATTGCCGGCGCGGCTTGAACCGCTTGAGTTGGAGCGGCCGAACTATTGCCGAGGCGCCTTCTCCTCTTTGCCCTTATTGATCGCGGGTTCGCCTTCCAACACATCATTCGCCCGGCATTCAACGCGCCAGCGAACCCCGGTGACCAAATGTGTGAATTCGACTTTGCCGTCGAGGCCTTTCTCGACGAGGCGGCCAATGACCGTCGAACCAAACCCCCGCCGCTTCGGTTCGCTCACGGGTGGTCCATCTTGCTCCGCCCAGGTCATGAGAAACATCTCCTCCCCTGCAGGCGAGCCTTCCAGGCTCCATGTGATCGTGACCCGGCCCTTGGAATCGCTGAGCGCTCCGTGCTTGCCAGCGTTGGTTGCAAGTTCATGGAGCGCCATGCCGATCGCTTGCGCCGCCGCGGCCGACAAAAACAGCGAGGGTCCAGCCACTTTGATCCGGCTGTCGATTAAATCCTTGAAAGGGGCAAGCTGAGATCGAACAATTTCATTGAGATGCACGCCGGTCCAGGCATTCTTCACAAGCAAATCCTGGTTCGCCGACAGCGCACAGATGCGCTCATTGAAACTCCTCAAAAAGTCGTCTGGTTTAGTCGCCAAGGTTTGGCGCGCGATCGCCTGCACAACCGCGAGCATGTTCTTTGACCGGTGGTTGACCTCACGAAGTAGCGTCTCAATCTGTTTCTCGCGCTTCTTTCGGAGGGTAATGTCGCGCATGATGCCGGTGAAATAGCTTTTGCCCCCGGCACGCCATTCCGCGACTGCGAGTTCGAGCGAAAACAATGACCCGTCCTTGCGGCGGCCCTTAACTTCCCGGCCTATTCCGATAATCTTGGCTCGCCCTGTCTGCATGAATTTGCTGATGCAGGTGTCATGAGTGAGTGCATCCGGTCCAGGCATGAGCATGGAAATGTTGCGGCCTGCCATCTCGTCGGCCTTGAAGCCAAAGATACCCTCCGTCGCCGGGTTGGCGGACTGAATTACGCCCTTCTCATCAATGACAATGATGGCGTCGACCGCGGTGTCGACGATTGCCCGAAGACGCCCATCGCTTGTTTCGCGGAGCGCGATTTCCGCTTTTTTGCGCTCGGTGATGTCCTGCACGATCCCGACGATTCGGCATGGCTCGCCCGTCGCGTCAAACGTGACGTCGCCGTCTTCCAGGACCGAGAGGACGTTACCGTCAGACCGGTTGACGACGCGGTATTCGCATTCGAAATGGTGGCTTCCCGCTGGGTCAAGACAGTTGGCCACGGCCTGTCTCACCGCGGAAACATCCTCCGCATGAACGCCAGCCTCGAACGTCTCGTAAGTGACAGGCTCCCCCTCGGGCACGCCCCACAATTGATGCATTCTCGAATCCCACGTCACGGCGCCGGTTCTCGGATCGTGGTCATAGACGCCGAACTTACCGGCCCGCAGCGCCGCGCGAAGCCGCGCCTTGTTCTCCTCCAACGCATCCTTTGCGGCATGGGATTGCGTGATGTCGCAGATGGTGCCGGTGATGGAGACGGCGCGCCGCGCCGCAAAAAATGCAGGGGCCTCCTCAAAGAAAGCGCGGCCGGTCGAATGGAGCCACAGCACCGTTCCGTCCGGATGCGCCACCCGATATTCGCAGGCATAATCATCGCGAGGGTCTGCCGGATCGAGCGCGCGGGCAACCTCCGCTGCAACTCTCATTCTATCTTCAGCCGCGATTGCGCTCGCCCACGTTTCATAGGTGACTTCCGCGTCGCAAGGCAAACCGAACAGCGCCTTGCAGCGGATATCCCATTCCAAGACACGGGCTCCGTCGATCATGTCCCAGCGCCAGATGCCAAGCTTCGCTGCTTCGACGGCAAGGTGAAGACGCTCCTCGCTTTCTAGCAACCGCTGACGGGCCTCGACCTCCTTCGTTATCACTTCCGAGAACAAGAGGGCGCCCCCGATCGCCCCATCCGCCCGGCGCCATGGCTTCATGGACCACTTCACCCAATCGAGGCGGCCGTCTTCGCGCCGAAGGGCATCCTCGGGATGAGAAAGCTCCTCGCCACGCAAGACGCGCTTGTGAACCGCACGCCAGCGCTCGGGTATCTCGGGAAAAATCTCGTAATGAGAATGGCCGACAGGGTTTCGCTTCGGGTCCAGGCGATAATCTTCAAGAAAGCGGCGGCTGACGGCCAGATAGTGCATGTCCCAATCGAACATGGCGATCGCGGCTGGCGCGTTATCCACGAACAAAGAAAGGAGAGCCTCACGCTCGGCAAGCTGCGTTTCCGCGCGCCGCCGTGCCGCGTCCGACTGTTCAAGCGCGTCCCACAGGTCCGCGACCTCGGATGGCTTGGGCGGGAACCGGGGGTCAGTCACAATCGGCAACCTTTCTTACAGCAGTCGCCCGACGAGCGCATATGGGCTATGCGCGATTTCGTTCGAACCCGGAAAAGCGCAGGCTCTGCAACTCCTGCCTCTTTTCGCAGCGCAGGCGCAACAGCCAACTATAAACTTGGGCATCACCATAGCAACAAAAACTTGACAATAATCAATTTCAACGCCCCTAAAGTCTACCTTTGGTTGCTATACTCTTATTTTGCACATAAAATTGAGTTATGGAGTCCGCAGCCCGCTTTGCCGCCGCCTGCCGGGCTCGACCGTTGACATCGCGGCATCGCTCGCCATTTCTTGCGAGCGGCTGGCGAAGCCGCTTTATAAAGTCACCCGGGAGCCTGGCCTTGGACGAAAAAAGCGCCGCTTGGAGCGTGAGCGTTCTGAAGAGCGTGCGCGATGTTCGAGAGGCAGACTGGGACGCCTGCGCGAACGCGCCCGATCGAGCTTACAACCCCTTTCTGGCTCATGGCTTTTGGAGTGCGCTCGAGGAAAGCGGATCGGCCTCGCCCCGGACAGGGTGGGCTCCCTGCCACCTTGTCTTGAAGGACGGCGGCGGGGTCGCGGCGATCCTGCCATGCTACCTGAAGTCCCACTCCTACGGCGAATATGTTTTCGACCGCTCCTGGGCTGTCGCCTATGAGCGAGCGGGCGGGCGCTATTATCCAAAATTGCAGACCGCAGTTCCATTCACGCCGGTTTCGGGGCGGCGCATTCTGATCAGGCCGGGCGTTCCGGAAGGAGAGGCTCGCGCGCTGCTCGCCGCTGCGGCGGTGGAAGTCGCGAAGCAAAATCGCGCCTCATCCTGGCATATGACGTTTGCGACAAAAGAAGAGTGGGAGGCGCTCGGCGCGCTCAAGCTTCTTCAGAGGACCGACACGCAATATCATTGGCACAATCGCGATTATTCCAGCTTCGACGATTTTCTCGGGGCGCTCGCCTCGCGCAAGCGCAAGACGGTTCGGAAGGAACGCGAGCAGGCGCGCGCATCCGGCGTGACCCTTGAATGGCTCACAGGCTCGGACATCAAGGAGGCGCACTGGGACGCGTTTTTCCGCTTTTACATGGACACGGGCAACCGGAAGTGGGGCGCCCCGTACCTGACGCGCGCCTTTTTCAGCCTCGTCGGACAGCGCATGGCCGATCGCATTCTGCTGGTCATGGGGAAACGCAACGGCGATTATGTCGCAGGCGCGATGAATTTCATCGGCGGCGACACGCTTTATGGCCGCTATTGGGGGTGCCTCGAAAATCACAGCTTCCTGCATTTCGAGGCCTGCTATTACCAGGCGATCGACTATGCCATCGCCAACAAGCTCGCCCATGTCGAAGCCGGCGCCCAAGGCGAACATAAGCTCGCGCGCGGCTATGCCCCCGAGACAACCTACAGCCTGCATTATTTCGCCGATCGGGGGCTCGCCGCGGCTGTTGAAAGTTACTTGCGGCAGGAGCGGCGGGCGATCGAGAGGGAAAAGGCGATCTTGAGTGATGCCCTGCCATACAAAAAAGCCGACGCATCGTCATCCCGGCCAAACGCGGTGCGAGCCGGGATCGTAAAAGAGTAGCCGCTACGGTTTGTTACGATCGGACAAGGCTTCGCCTTTCCCGGATTGACAGCGGCGGCATCTGTTGGCGCGTCTGGCAGACTTAGCTTAGGCACAGGCCTGGAAGGTGGCATAAAGCGCGCGTGTTCCTTCTCTCTTGACGGCAGCCGCAGCTTCTCCCTTATATTTGCCCAATCGTGGTGATTTGGCCGGCCGGCTTGCAGCCACGTTAAAAAACTCGCTAAAAGGCCGTGGCGGCAGCCCCGGCCTCTGACCGGCCGATAGGATTGTGTCCTGGAGAGAGGCTGGCCGCGGCTTCATGAATAGAATGCTTGTCTCCGCCCGCGATTTGCGAACTTCGCCGGACGATTGCTTGATCTTTCGCAGCGAGGCGGAGTTGCCGCTCGATTGCGGGCGCGTGCTTGCGCCCTTCGAGATCGCCTATCAGACCTATGGCACTCTCAACGCGGACAGGTCCAACGCCGTCCTCGTCTGCCATGCCCTGACTGGCGATCAGCATGTGGCGAACCTCCATCCCATGACCGGGAAGCCCGGTTGGTGGGAGACGATCATCGGGCCGGGCAAGCCGGTCGATACGGACCAATATTTTGTCATATGCTCGAATGTCATTGGCGGCTGCATGGGGTCCACCGGGCCTGCCTCGATCGATCCGGCCACCGGCAAGCCCTATGGCCTCGACTTTCCCGTGATCACCATCGACGACATGGTGAGTGCGCAGGCTCGCCTCATCGATCATCTCGACATTCCCGATCTCTTCTGCGTCATCGGCGGCTCGATGGGCGGCATGCAGGTGCTCGAATGGTGTGCGGCCTTTGGCGACCGGGTTTTCTCCGCTGTGCCGATCGCCACCGCTCCGCGGCACTCTTCGCAGAATATCGCCTTCCATGAGGTCGGGCGGCAGGCCGTGATGGCAGACCCGGAATGGCGCGGCGGGCGCTATCTGGAGGAGGGGACGAACCCCGCCAAAGGGCTCGCCGTGGCGCGCATGGCCGCCCACATCACCTATCTCTCCGACGATGCGCTGCATCGCAAGTTCGGGCGCAATCTGCAGAACCGGGAGAAGATCACCTTCGGTTTCGACGCCGATTTTCAGGTGGAGAGCTACCTTCGCTATCAGGGGATCAGCTTCGTCGACCGTTTCGACGCCAACAGCTACCTCTATATCACCCGCGCAATGGATTATTTCGACCTCGCCGCCGACTATGACGGCGTGCTGGCCAACGCCTTCAGAGGCACCAAGACGCGCTTCTGCCTGGCATCATTTACCAGCGACTGGCTTTATCCGACGCGCGAAAGCCGGGCCATCGTTCAGGCGCTCAATGCAGTGGCGGCGAATGTCAGCTTCGTCGAAATCGAAAGCGACAAAGGCCACGACGCCTTCCTTCTGCATGAGCCGGAACTGTTCGACGCGGTGCGCGGCTTTCTGGAGGCGGCGAAGCAAAAGCGCGGTCTGCCTCGCACGCCAGGGCATCGAGGCTGGAAATGACGGTCACGACTTTAGAGGAGCGCGCGGCGCAGGCGTCGGCTCAGCAAGTTCCGCAGCCCCGCATTGACTTGCTCCTCATCGCGGGGATGGTCGAGCCCGGCGCGCGTGTGCTCGACGTGGGGTGCGGAAATGGGGAACTGCTGAAACTCCTGGAGGAGAAGAAAGAGGTCGACGGGCGCGGCATTGAGTTGAGCCAGTCCGGCGTCAACTTTTGCGTGGCCAAAGGCCTTTCCGTCATCCAGGGCGACGCCGATCACGATCTCGTGAACTACCCCGACCAGGCTTTCGACTATGCGGTGCTGAGTCAGACGCTGCAGGCGACACGGCGTCCCAGAGACGTGCTGGAGGAGCTTCTGCGCATCGCGCGCCACGTGATCGTCTCGTTCCCGAATTTCGGGCATTGGCGCATCCGCTGGCAGATCCTTGTCCACGGCCGCATGCCTATGACGTGGAACCTGCCCGAATCCTGGTACGAAACGCCGAACATCCACTTCTGCACGATCGAGGATTTCCTGGAGCTATGCAAAGTGGCCGGCGCGAAGGTGGAGCGTTCGTTTGCGCTTTCTCCATACGGCCATCCGCTCGGGACGAAGGTGCCTTCGTTCCTGCACAACCTCATCGCCCAGCAAGCCGTGTTTCTGCTGACCTCGAATCAATCGAAGGGAGCGGACGGCAAAGCCACCCGAAAGCGCCGTCGCTCATGACTATCGCAGAATTCGCAACGATCTAAGCGATCAGCTGCAGCCCGGCGACCTTGCCGTAATAATCGTTGCCGCGGATGAGGTCGTGATGCGTCCCAAACGCCTCGACGCGGCCTTCCTGGATGAGCGCGATTTTGTCCGCCTGCCGGATGGTGGAAAGCCGGTGCGCGATGACGATGATGGTTTTCCGCCCAGCCTGCGCATGCATGTAGTCGCGCACCAACTCCTCGTTTTCGGCGTCGAGCGCGGAGGTAACCTCGTCGAAAAGCAGGATCGGCGCGTCCTTGATGATCGCCCGCGCAATGTTGAGCCGCTGGGCCTGACCGCCGGATATCAGCGAGCCGAGTTCGCCTACAAGGGTGTCGTAGCCTCTCGGCAGCTTCATAATGTGGTCGTGCAGCCCGACTGTCTTGCAGGCCGCGAAGACCGCGTCGTCTGAAACGCCCCTGCGGCGAAGAGTAAGATTATCCCGGATCGAGCCGCTGAAAATGAAATTGGACTGCCCGACGTAGGCGATGAGGTCGCGGATCTCTGTTACGGGCATATCCTTGATGTCGCGCCCGCCAACGAGGATGCGTCCCTCCTGATGGCGGTGGAAGCGCAACAGAAGCGAAAACACCGTCGACTTGCCCGCGCCGGAAGGTCCGATCAGCGCCACCATGTCTCCGGGACTGACAGCGAGCGAGAAGGACTCAAGGACGTTCACACCTGGTGCATATCCGAAGGTCACATCCTCCATCTCGATCCCCAAGCCGCCCTCCATGGAAGGCAGGGCGCGGGCGTATCCGTTGCTCTGCCTGGTGGGAGCCTCGATCTCGGGGGTATTGTCTTCCTCGGGGGTGTTGTCTTGAAGCAGTTCATGCACCATGGCGACGCCGACCAGTGACGTTTTGAGTGTAACGCGCAGTTGGCTCAGGCGCCGGGCCGGATCCATCGCAAGCAGCATCGCCGTAATGAACGACATGAACGTGCCGGGGTCGTAGCTGCCGTAGATGGTGCGGTATCCGGCGTAGAGGATCGTAAGCCCTACGGCGACGCCGCCGAGGCTGTCGATGATGGGAACAGGCGCATTCTCGAGCGCCGCGACCTTGTTGGACCGGTCCTTGATGCTCTCAATAACGGCGTCGACCTCGTTCTTGATCACCGGCTCGAGATTGTAGGACTTGATGACCTTGACACCCTGAACGGCTTCGCGAACGTGCTTGTTAAGCTCGGCGATGGACTGCATCTCCTGCTGCATCAAGTGCTTGATGCTTTTCAGGAGAAGCGTGATGAAGAAGAAAGTTGGCGGCACCGCGATCAGGCATATCAGCGTGAGTATGACGTCTTGCGACACCATCACGAACGCAAGCGAGAAGACCGTCGCCGCGTCCCTTGCGCCTGCGAGGATGACACGATTGAGGATTGCCCCGAAAGCGCCCGCTCCCAGGCTGATGCGCATGATCAGCTCGTCCGAGGAGTAGCGGTCGAAAAAACCGGCCTGCTGCATCAGCACATGGCTGATCATCCGCTCTTGTGTTTTCGCAACCATGTCGTTCGCGATGCGCGCGGAGAGCACGGATTGGCCATAGGTCGAGAGGCCCTTCAACAGGAAGGCGAACAGGACGAGCAGGAATATAGGCAGGAGCATCGACCCTTCCTTCGTCAGGAATAGGCCGTTGACGACGTCCCGGACAAGCCAGGCTGCCGAAGCCGTGGCGGCTGACGCCACGCCGATCAGAAAAAAGATCAGCGCGTATTTGTATTTGTAGGCGGGGAAATAGTCGCGAAAGATTGAGACGAAGACGTTAAAATCGCCATCGCCCACAAAGCGCGCGAGCAGTTTCCTCCCGAGTCGCCGGAGAATCATAGCTTATCCGCCCCCCTTAGTAGGCATGCCGCAGCGATACACCCTGCTTGTTGGCCGGGCAAGGCTGCGTAAATGATCAGTCTTGCGCATACAGGTCTTACCGCCTCGACGAAAGTGGCTGATCTAGAAAGCATTTTGCTTGCCGGAAGCTTTCGGTTGATCGAAAGCCCACATCGGAATCAACAACAGGAAAATTGCGGCGCCAGGGTGATAAGCCGTCCGCTCCGGCGTGACGGGGGCCGATTCTGTGCTGGGAAAGCCACTCTCTTCGATTCGGAGGGGATGATAATTCGAATCGCGGGCGCCCAGGTTGGTCACGTCCGTTCAGGCACGAAAAAGCCGCGGGAAAACCCGCGGCCGTGAGACTGGCTGTTGCAACAGCCGATTTTAGCCCCGCCTTCCGGCGACGGCTCAATCCATGTGCGCTAGGCTGACGTCAGAGGCTGCTCCAACATCTCCGCGGCGCGCAAAAGCTGTTGCTCCAGTGCTGTGGTCCCACTCGACATCGGATCACCTCCTTTCAGTTGTTGCTCCTGATCTGAGGATGACACTAGAGCCAAAAAATGTAAAGACGATCAAGATATCCACTCAACCTTGAGGTACATGGTTATTTTGAACGAAGCGCTGCCGGTTGTTGCTCGGCGAGTTGGCTTGTTTTCGTAATTCTTGGGGCTTTCATTATTCCGCAGCCTCCCGTGACGGCGCCCGGCCTTGCGCCAAAAGCGCTAGAAGCTTAGTCTTATACCGCACCCGATAACGGAGACTTGACCATGGCTTTCCTGTCCGACGCGCTTGCCCGCGTGAAGCCCTCGCCAACCATCGCCGTCTCATCCAAGGCGCGCGAGCTGAAAGCGGCGGGAAAGGACGTGATCAGCCTCGGCGCGGGCGAACCGGATTTCGACACGCCGGACAACATCAAGGAAGCGGGCATCAAGGCGATCCGCGACGGCAAGACCAAGTACACGAACGTCGACGGCATTCCGGAGCTGAAAGACGCCATCTGCAAGAAATTCAAGCGCGAGAATGGCCTCACCTACAAGCCGGGCCAGGTCATGGTCTCGCCCGGCGGCAAGAAGGTGATCTTCAACGCCATGATGGCGACGCTGAACAAGGGCGACGAGGTGGTGATCCCGGCGCCGTATTGGGTGTCCTATCCCGACATCGTTTTGCTGGCGGGTGGCGCCTGCGTGTTCGCGGAGGCCGGGATCGGCACGAAGTTCAAGCTCAGCCCCGAGACGCTGGAGCAGGCCATCACGCCGAAGACGAAGTGGCTCATCTTCAACCACCCGTCGAACCCGACAGGCGCGGCCTACACACGCTCCGAGCTGAAGGCGCTCACGGATGTGCTGATGCGGCACCCGCAGGTGTGGGTGCTCTCCGACGACATGTACGAGCATCTCATCTATGACGGCTTGGAGTTCACCTCGCCCGCTCAGGTCGAGCCGGGGCTTTACGAGCGCACGCTGACCGTGAACGGCGTCTCGAAGGCCTACGCCATGACCGGCTGGCGCATCGGCTATTGCGGCGGGCCGGAGCACCTCATCAAGGCGATGACCAAGCTGCAATCGCAGACGACCTCGAACCCCACGAGCATCAGCCAGTGGGCGAGCGTCGAAGCGCTGAACGGGCCGCAGGATTTTCTGCCCGAGCGCTGCCAGAGCTTCAAGGAACGCCGCGATCTCGTGGTCTCGATGCTCAATCAGGCGAAGGGCATCGAGTGCCCGACGCCGGAAGGCGCGTTCTATGTCTATCCGTCCTGCGCCGGGCTGATCGGCAAGACGACACGCACGGGCAAGCGGCTCGAAAACGACGAGGATGTGGTGACCGCGCTTCTGGAAGACGAAGGCGTCGCGGTTGTGCATGGCGCGGCGTTCGGGCTGTCGCCCTATTTCCGCATCTCCTACGCAACGTCAGCGCAGGAGCTGGAAGAATCCTGCCGCCGCATCCAGCGCTTCTGCGCCAGCCTTGATTAGGCGGCGGAGCAATTTCCGGACGGGCGCGTTGCCATGTCCGTCATCCCGGAACCGGGAAGCCGGTATCCGGGATCGTAACAGGTTCAAATGCTTGCGTGTTTTGCGATCCCGCCTGGCGCTGCGCCTGGAGGTGATGGTTTCTTAAGCTTATTGGGTTCGTTTCGCAAAAAGAGTGTTTTTTCGCAATCCAGAGTTTAATAAAAACGGATAATGCACGCAATGGTAGATGAAATGCTGCGTCGGCGGCGTAGTCGCGCGATGGCAGGGGAGTCGCGCACTGGAATGACGGGGCGTCTTACTTGGCGGCGCTACTTCGCGGCGGAAGCAGCGGGCGGCTGCGTCCACTCGCTGATGTCCCACAGTTTCAGCGAGTTGTCGTGGCTGCGCCCCAAAAGAGCGAAGCGCCCATCCGGCGATATGGCGACCGAAAGGACGGCATCCGTATGGCCTGTGAAGGTGCGCAGCTCGCGACCGCTTGCCATGTCCCACAGTTTTAGTGTTTTGTCCCAACTGCCCGCCAATGCAAAGCGGCCATCGGGCGATATTGCCCGCGCCGCTTGCGCTTTAGCAGATAGATATTCGAATGGGTAGTTCGAAGTGGGCGTTTGCTCCGTTGTCCCGCTCGGTTAGGATGCGACCAGTGTCACGAGCTGGTCGCTGAATAAGGCGAAAATCCTGGCTCCATCCTTCGACAAGCTCAGGATAAGGTCGAGCGACAGCAACGGCTTGGCGTTCATGGTGAAAAGCGAGGTTTAGCAATGGCGGCGGTTCGCGGGGTGGGCTTTTCAAGCGCTGTCCTGGAAGACATTTATTTCGATCGCTTACGGGAAAACCTCGACCAGGCGGAGGAGCTTGGCGTCGATTTCGTCGAGCTGCCCATCTTCATGATGGATCTGATCGCCGGGGGCCGGCTCATCGAGACGCAGATGCGTCGGCTTCACGAGGCGCTAAAGGCGCGTGCGCTCGGCTACACCCTGCACGGCCCGATCGGCGTCAATTTCCTGCAGCCGCCGGAGATCGCGGCGCGGCATTTGACGGTCGCCAAGGCGGCCATCGAGGTGGCGGCGCAAATCGGCGCCCGGCATATCGTTTTTCACACCGGCCGCACCATGGCGCAAACCGAGGCGGAGATCGACGAACTTTACGCCCGCCAGCGCGAGGCCTTCGCAACGCTCGGAAACATCGCGGCGAAAGATTCGATCATGATCGCCGTCGAGAATATTTTTGTAACCCTGCGCGGCGAGCACACCGCGCTGCCGTCCCGCCTCGCGCGGGAGATCGAAGCCATCGGTCACCCCAATGTTCGCGCCTGCCTCGACTTCTCGCATGCCGCGCTGACCTCCGCCGCCGCCGGCGCTGATTTTTTCGCCGAGGCCAAGGCGCTCGCTAGGGTTGCACGGCATCTGCATATTCACGATTCATTCGGCGATCCGACGCACTTCTGGACCTTTTCCCGCTCCGAGCGCGTCGCCTATGGCCTGAGCGACCTGCATTTGCCCATTGGCTGGGGCAAACTTCCCTGGGCCGCCATCATGGCCGAGTTCACGTTCCTGCCGGACGTGATTTTCAACCTCGAGTTACCGGCGCAGTATTGGTTCATGCTCGAGGATAGCGTGCGCGCGGTGCGGGAGATGGTCGGCGTCTACGAGGCGCAAGCCGCAAAGGGGTAGACGAGAACCGTGAAAACTTAACCCATCCTTCGACAGGCTCAGGATGAGGCCGATTTTTTCGGCAGGTTGGCCCTCATGGTGAGCCTGTCGAACCATGAGCCGCATGACTTCTTCAGCTAAGCAGCGCGCCAGTTTCGCCAACGGATCGTCATCCCGGCCGAACGAAGCGGTAGCCGGGGTCTTTCCATACTCAGGTCAGTGTGCTTACGATCCCGTATCTGCGGCGCACCGCTCCGCGCTGCACTGCGCACGGGATGACGCTACGGGGATGCGTTGGCTCATGACCGGGGGTTCAGGAAATTTCCCGCGCCGAGCGCATGATGATGCCCGCATGTTTCGCCTTGTGCTCGGGCTCGATATGGATGGTCACGCGCGCGCCTGGGATCGCGTCCCGAAGCGCGTTCTCGATGCGGTCGCAGATGTCATGCGCCCTCGTGACGGTCATGCTGGCCGGAACCACGAGATGGAACTGGATGAATGTGACGGGGCCTGCTGGGCGCGTCTGCAGGTCATGGGCCTCGATGGCTCCCTCCGCGGCCGTGGCGATCGTGGCCTGGATTCGGGCAAGCGTCTTCGGGTCCACCGCCTCATCCATGAGGCCGCCGACGCTGTTCTTCACGAGGCCCCAGCCCTGGATGAGGATGTAAACGCCAACGCAGGCGGCAATGATCGCGTCAAGCTGCAGCCAGCCTGTCAAAACGGCTGCCGTCACCCCGACAATGACGCCGGTCGATGAAACGGCATCGGACAGAACGTGCCGCGCGTCCGCATCGAGCGCGGGCGACCTTTCGCGGCGGCCGATGCGAAGAAGCTGCCAGCCCCACACCGCGTTGATGGCGGACGCGAAGACGTTGACCGCGATGCCGAGGCCGGGCGCGTCGAGTTGCGCGGGCTCGAAGAAGTGAATGGTGGCTGCCCGGAAGATGGCGATGGCCGCGAGCGCGATCAGCGCGCCTTCCAGAACGGCGGAAAAATACTCGGCCTTGTGATGGCCGAAAGGATGCTTCGCATCGGGCGGCGTCGCGCTGACCCGGAGCGCGAAATAGGCCGCGCCCGCGGCGGCGACGTTGATGATGCTTTCAAGCGCGTCGGATAAGAGCGCGACAGAGCCTGTGATCCACCAGGCCAAACCTTTCAGCGCGGTGACGACAAGCGCCACGCCAAGGCTCTGGATCGCATAACGGCTGACCGCCTGCACGGAACCCTCACTCGACCTTCTGCCGCCTCAATGCGAGGCTCTCAACGATGGGTCCACAAAGCAGGTTTGCAACTGAAATGACAAGCGGAAATCGCGCCCTTACGATCGGCGGCCTCGAAGGGTTTCAATGGGAGGTGTCCCTTTTCGGGCTCTTGGGACCGCGAAGCTTGTCTCTTGCCTTCTCTATTGCCTCCGCGTCTGTCTTCAGTTCCCTGAGACGGTTCTGAACGTCGCTCAACTTTTCAATCGCAGCGTCCACGTCGGCTATAACACTATCGATTTTGCTCAAGGCACCACCTCTATATTGTTATGGGTGGAATATATTCCTTTCCCTGTTGGAGGTGAAACTCAAAACAAGCTTAGACTTAACTACTAAAACTCTCTCAAAATTATGCCGCGAAGGCGCGTTCCACTCCACTTCATCCCAATCCCGCCGCTCCGCATCAGCGGAAGACGACGGTGCGGTTTCCGTTCAGCAGAATGCGGTGCTCGACATGCCATTTCACCGCGCGAGATAGCACGAGGCATTCCACATCGCGTCCCATATTGACGAGGTCCGTGGTCGACATGGCGTGGTCGACGCGCGCCACCTCCTGCTCGATGATCGGCCCCTCGTCCAGCACAGGCGTCACATAATGAGCCGTCGCGCCAATGAGCTTCACGCCGCGCGCGTGCGCCTGATGGTAGGGTTTCGCGCCTTTGAAACTCGGCAGGAACGAATGGTGGATGTTGATGGCGCGGCCGGCGAGGCTCTCGCACAGCCCTTCCGACAGCACCTGCATGTAGCGCGCCAGCACGACGAGATCGATGCACTCGTCCTCGATCAGTTCGGCGAGACGGTGCTCCTGCTTCTCCTTGGTTTCGTCCGTCATCGGCAAATGGTGGAACGGAATGTCGTGGCTCGCCGCGAGCTGATAAAAATCGCGATGGTTCGAGACGATGGCCGGGATCTCGACGGGCAGCGAGCCGACGCGATGGCGGTAGAGCAGGTCGTTCAGGCAATGGCCGAATTTCGAGACCAGAATGAGCACGCGCATGCGCTCGGCGATTGGATGCAGGACGGCCGTCATGCGGTACCGCTCGGTTACCGGCGCCAGCATTCGCTGCGCCTCTTCGCGGCTCATGCCGTTCTGCGCTGAGAACGAGACGCGCATGAAGAAGCGGCCGGCCTTCAAATCCCCGAATTGGGCGCTGTCGGTGATGTTGCAGCCGTGCTCGGCAAGGACGCTCGCGATGGCGGCCACGATGCCGGGCTTGTCGGCGCAAGACAGGGTGAGGACAAAGGCTGGCTTCCGATGCGGCATGCTTTATGGACTCTACGGGCGGGCGGTTGTGATGAGCGCCCTTCATACCCCGTTCAGTTAAAAAGAGAAAGGATTCGGGCGTGCTTCACGTTAACGTCCGCAGCCAGAGCAACGCCTGGACCCCTAATCCTGCCCGCCGCGTTTAAGCGGAAGGAGACGCCGCGCACTTGTCGGGCGAAGCCGGACCGGGCGAGCGCTTCGAAGTTCGCCGCATTATGACGAGGAAGCTTTTTCCCTCGAAGGCGCGCGAAGGTGGGTAACATCTGAGGCAAAAGCACGATTGAGGGACGGATCCGCTCTGCGGCAATCGGTCTGTTCGCGAGAAGGACTTTTTCATTTTCTTAAGAACTTAAAAGGCTAGGTTCCCTTTCGAAATTGCAAATCAGCTTCGTAATTCGGATTGAAGCCATGGAAATGTTCATCGAAGAGATATTGTCCACAACGCCGTCCAGGGAACTTCCCAGCAAATCCGATGCATTCCGGAGCGCGTTGATTGTGTGCTTCGAAGAAGCAATTGAACGCGGTCTTTCGCCTCACGCTGCTATCGCAGCGGTTCTGGAATGGGCTGCAGATGAGTGCGCCCGGCTTAATGAAAGCAGCGTTTGACCCCGGCGACGCCTGCTCGATTGGCCTCAGACCGGTTAATCTTCCCGGAGCTTGACTGCAATGGCCTTTATCTCTCTACAAAGCGCATCCCGCTCTGCACGGGAGGCTTTGGTTGAGGGGTTTCTTAGCGTTTCCGCGATGGCGTGAAGCCGTTCTGCAAGCTGGGCCAAGTCGATCTTGGGGGAAATGATCGAAGCCATGCCTTCGACCTCATTTTGTTTAGCATAGGTATCTCTTATATGCGATCCTTGCGATGTTTGGAATTAAATAGTTCCGGTCTCCACATATGGTTCGATTGCATCATTAAGGCCGAGAACTCCGCAAGGTGCGCGGCCGCCTTCCGTCGCTCGCTATTGCAAGAAATGAAAATCCCGGCCCTGCCGCCTCAAAAAGTCTCGATTCGGCGAAATATAGATCGATAGCCGCGGGTCGCGCATCGGCGAAGGTGATTTGCTATGATGCAAGGGTAAAACGGCGGCATCGGCGCCGGGTGAATGTATCATCCAGCCCGGGCGGCGTCGTGTTGCTCTGGTCCATCAAAAGGGCTAAATCCGCGTATGGTTATGAGTTGGAGGGGGCGTATGAGAGAGCAGTCGGCGGCCGATCCGGCGGCGGCTTTGTCGTTTCCCGCCCTGGAGGAGACAGAGACCGGCGTCGACATCGTCGCGCAACCCATTCCATCCGCCAATCCGGAGAAATTCATCCCTGTGGACCGGAACGATATCGTTGAGCGGGTCCTCGATAAGTGCTTCGACCCTGACCAGAAGGAGCTTGCCGAGGAGGTGGTGCGCTATATGTGCGCGCTGCGGCAGGTGGACTCTGCGAGGCTGCTCGACTCGCTCGTCGAAGCCTACGACGCCTTCAATCCGGACGATGAAACGGTCAATGACAGGGCTATCGTCGGGGCCGAGCGGCGCGCGCATCTTGAAAGGCTCAAGGCGATGGTCGTCGACCTCGTCGAGAGCGCGAACTATCTGGAGATCGATAACTCCACCCTCGAGAAGATTCTTGAGGAAGAAAACTACGCGGGGTTTGGGGCGGAAGTCGATCTACACGAATATGATTTCCATCTCCTCTATTACCGCGGGGACATCAACGACAAGATCTTTGTGCGCCCGTGGAAGACCCTATGGTTGCGCAAGCGCGAGGTTAATGTCGAGGCCTATCGCAGGCTCTTCATCGGGCTGAAGCTGAAGCCGTTTGCGCAGCGTGTGGCTGAAATAATGAAGTCGAAGGGCATCAGCCGGAAAAAGGCGGAGAAGCAGGTGAAGCGCGCGAGAAGCCAGCAAATGCTGGAAGGCGTGTCGGAAAACACGCTGCATCTCAAAATCTTCCGGCGTATCGCGCGAACGGAGCTGGAAATCCTGTTTCCCAACGCGAAGATCCGGTTCACGCCGTTCGACAAGATTTGGCTCTGGGTCGGCTCGGGGGGCAGCACTATCTTCGCCATCGTCATGGCGGTGCTGAAGTTTGTGGCGGCTGTCGCCATCAGCCTTTTCTTCGTTGTCTTCACGATAGCGGGCGCGATCGGCGCAATCATCCGCGCCATCACGAACTTCTTCAACACGCGCACGCGCTATATGGCGAAGCTCGCGAAAAGCCTTTACTTCCATAACATTGCGAGCAATCAAAGCGTGCTGACGCTCCTCACCGACGATGCCGAGGAGGAAGACATCAAGGAAGCCGTTCTCACCTATGCGCTCCTGCTTCGCTACGGCCATCGCGGCTTGGAGGAAGTGAAATACGAGGCCGAGAAGTTTTTGAGCGAGGAATTCGGCGTGCGATGCGACTTCGACATCGAAGATGGCTGCGTGCATCTCAGGGGGCTCGGCCTGCTCGTTGTCGACGAAGGCGGCGCGCCCCGCATCCGCGACCTGGAAGATGCGCGCGAGCATCTCATTGGCGCATGGCTTGCAGCGCCCAGCATGGCTTAGGACGATGACACTTTCCAGAAAGACAGTGCTCGGATTTGCCTCCGAGGAAGAGGCTGCCCAGGCGGGCGCGCTGATCGGCGAAACGCCTGGCTTTGAAGACTATCCGCTCGTCATTTGCGAGGACGGCGGCCATTGGTTTGTCGAGTGCTATGACGACGGCGCTCTGGCGGAAGACGCGGCAAGCCTGCTTGAGGGCGCGGCGCTGAACGCCACTTCGATCGGGCTCGAGGCGATCCCTGACGCCGACTGGGTGAGCGAGACGCAAAAGGCGCTGCCGCCGGTGAGGGCAGGGCGTTTCACGATTCACGGCAGCCACGACCGGGCGCGGATCGTTTCGCAAGGAGCGATCGAGATCGACGCCGGCCGCGCTTTCGGCACCGCCCATCACGGCACGACGCTGGGATGCCTTCTCGCGCTTGATCGGCTGGGCGCGCGCGTGCGGCCTTTCTCTGTGCTCGATCTCGGGACCGGCTCGGGTGTGCTCGCCATCGCGGCGTCCAAGGTTTTTGCACGTAAAGCGATCGCCGCCGCCGTGGACCTCGACCCCATCGCCATTCAGGTCGCCCGCGAAAACTGCCGCAAAAACGGCGCTGCGAGCGTCCGGCTTTTCGTGGGCGACGGCGCCAGGCCCGCGCTCGCCTATGAGTTCGCGCCCTTCGATGTCGTCGTCGCGAACATTCTGGCGAAGCCGCTCATCAAGCTCGCCCCGCGTTTGCGCGCCCTCACGCGCGTTGGCGGCATCCTCATTCTTTCCGGGCTGCTCTCGGGGCAGGCGAGAGAGGTTCTGGGCCGCTACCGCTCAACCGGCTTTTGTCTGGTGCGCCGCCGTGATCTGGAGGGCTGGGCGACCCTGACGCTTAGGTGCACGACGTAGCCGCGCTGGAGATCATGAGCAGTTCGAGACCGGCCGTTGTCATAGGAATTTTGCTGGGCGCACTTTGTCTTGTGGCCGCAGACACATCCATCATCACTGACGCGGCAGCGAGGTCGGGCCGCGCCGTCGCATGGGGCGGGATGTTTGATAAGGGCGACAACGCCTTGTGGTTGCGGCGGCACTGGATGCACGAGAACGCCACTCAGGCCGAGATCGCCGCCCTGGTCGAAAGCCTGCGGGCGCGCGGCATCAAGCGCATCTACCCATTTCTCGGGCCGATGGACCCTCAGGGCTGGCCCGGCTGGCGGTCGAAGGCGGGCTTTGTTCGCTACGATCCTGAACGGGCGGCCGCCTTCCTCTCAGAGTTCCACCGGATGGCGCCCGAAATCCGCGTCATCCCGTGGACCGGCGGGATTCTGGACAGCGATGTGCGCCTGAAGGATAAGGCGCAGCGAAGGGCGTTCGCGGGTCATGCGCGCCGTCTCGTCGAGGCCGGCGCCGACGGCGTCCATTTGAACATCGAACCCCTTGCGAGCGGAACATCGGGGTATCTTGAGCTGCTTCGAGACGTGAAAGCGGCGATAGGCGGCCACACGCTGTCTGTCGCGGCCTTCCCTCCGCCGATACCGGGCCAGCCGCCTGAGGATATGCACTGGGACTTGCCCTTCCTGCGCGAGGTTTGCCGGAATGCGAACGAGATCGCGGTTATGGCGTACAACACCGGCTTAACGTCCGCGCCTGCCTTCGAGCAGCTGATCGCGGCCTGGACGCGGGACATCGCCGCCGCTCTGCCTTCGCCCCGGAAGGGCGGGTGCGAATGGCTCATGGGCGTCCCCGCTTATGACGACGACAAAGATTATCATCGCCCCGATGTTGAAACGATCGAGCACAGCCTCAATGGCATCGTGGCGGGTCTTCGCGCCGCCACGATGCCGGAACACTTTCGAGGCGTGGCGGTCTATGCGTCTTTCACCACCGATGAACGCAAATGGGCCGTCTACGATCGGGTTTGGCGCGGGACCGAGCCCGTATCGTCGCCGCCGCCCGATCCGCGGAATACAACGGAATGACCAAGTTAGCACAGCCGGAGGCAAGTTCGCACCCCCATTGGCCGCAACAACAACATCGCTATTCCGCGCATATGCTGCGGGCATCGCCACTCAGTTATTGGCACGTGGTTCCAGTTGCAGAAATCATTGTTTCCCCAGAAGGTACGTTGCTCTTCTCTGAGCACCCGCTAATTTACCCTTAGAAGAGCGTGGCCGGTGACTTAGGGCGTGTCGTCAGTTGATCCAGAACACTATGCAAACCATGGTGACGGCGGCAAGAAATGTGTTAGCGAGTTTGTCGTAACGGGTTGCGATAGCCCGGTATTGCTTGAGTTTGCAGAAGAAGCGTTCGACGAGATTGCGCTCGCGATATAAGGCGAAGTCAGTCTCGCGCGGCTCACGGCGGTTTGCCTTCGGAGGAATGACTGGGGTGATGCCGCGTTTTTGAAGCGTCTCGACCAATGCGTCGCTGTCATAGCCTTTGTCGGCAAGGAGCGCATCGGGCGCGACCTGATCGAGCAAGGGTTCGGCCTGCGTGATATCGGCGGCCTGACCGGCTGTGAGCGATAGCGCCACGGGGTTGCCGAGCGCATCGACAATGGCGTGGATTTTGGTCGTCAAGCCGCCACGGGATCGTCCGATGGCTTGGTCCGCGCCGTGTTTTTTTGGGCGCCGGCGCTATGTTGGTGGGCGCGGATGCTGGTTGAATCGATCGACATGTACTCCGCGTCGGCCTCCAACGCCAAAGCCTCGAGAATGCGCGCGAACACTCCGCTTTCACACCAGCGGCGGTAACGCTTGTGGGTCGGCTTCCAAGCCCCGTATCGCTCCGGCAGGTCGCGCCAGGGGATGCCGGTGCGGTAGCGATAAAGGAGGGCATCGACAAACAAACGATTGTCGGCCGCCGTGCCGCCCACGTGGCCTTCGCGGCCCGGCAGGAAATCCTTGATCTTGGTCCACTGGTCGTCGCGTAAGGCGTAGCGCTGCATCCGTCGGCCTCTCCATTGCCGACGACCTATAAGTCAGACAAAATCTGATTTGGGAATCTCCCGACTGACGACTGCAACGATGGCCGTACGCGATTTTCGCTCCGTTGTGGCTCGGAGGACTCACATCAACTGACGACACGCCCTAGTATATCGAACCCATTTTTTTTGAGGATTTTGGTCATTTGCGTTTCAGTCCACTCATATGGGTGACCCGGCAGCGATCCGTACTCTGGGTTAATGACTTTCATGATCTTCTTTGCGACTAACGTGCGAAGTGAGTGTGTGTCGACAGCAAAAGCGAATAGCCCACCGGGGCGAAGCACACGCCGAATTTCAGACAGTATGTCGTAGGGGTTGTTTGCGTGGTCCAAAACATTGTTACATACGACGCAATCAAAGTAAGCATCTTCATATGGAAGTTTTTCGGCGCCACATCTTATATAACGAACATCAGACTGCACCTCTCGAATGAATTGATCAAATGCCTTATTTCCCGTGGCTGGCGGTAGTATTGGCAGCGGCTCAACGGCATGTTGCTCTCTTGCCTGTATCAGCCAAAGTGTGCCAATGCCCATGGCGCCACACCCGACGTCCAAAATCCTGTCAAAGACATGCTGCAAATAGCCGTCTTGTTGAAGATGTTGAGACAAGGCAATTGAGCCTTCTAAATCACTGATGAGCCCAACTGGGTCGTGTTGACGTGACTTCCAATATTCACTTTCGTATTCCTGGGCTCTTTTGTAACTATCACTAGTTATCACATTTTTAGTATACATCGATAACCTCTGCTATCTCCGCTGTGCTATCGTAGGTTTACAATTACCTCAAGTGCTACCCTAGCTTGCAATTGTCGGTGAGTTTGTTGCGGAAGCGTCACAAGGTGCTTAAATTGGCCCCTGCATGATCGTCATCCTTGGTTTAGTGAAGCGATCCGCCGCCATTCGTTGGGCACCCCGTCTGTGACACGGGCGTCCAGCCTCCGCCCGTCCGCCCTTGAACGCTGTAGCGCTTGTTGCAGACGCTGACCTGCGGCAGAACATGGCTTTCTTCAAAAAGATCATAAGCAGGCTTCATGTCCCGCCAGAAATCGGCCCAGGGGTGCCAGGCGAAAGCGGTCAGCCGCTCATCCGTCATCCGGAACGGGAACATGTGCACCGGAACGCGCTCCTGCCCGCTGTTCAAAGCTTCGGTGACGAGCAGCCACAGCTCATCGATTGCGGCATCGGTCATGGCGATGCAGCCGACCGAGGCGCATGACCCGTGGATCATCAGGTTTGCCCCCGTCCGGTTGTACGCGCGATCGAGCGCATTGGGGTATCCGAGATTGAAAGCGCGATGATAGTGGCTGTTCGGATTGAGCTGGTCCTTGCCGATGCTGTAGAAGCCCTCGGGGGCCTGCAAATCGCCCTCGCGCACTTTTGGACCGAGCTGGCCCGACCAGGCGCAAATCGGATAGGTGGCGAACAGCTCGTAATGTCCGCCGCTTTTCATCCATAGCTCCGCTTCAAGATCGGCCTTGAAGACGCGGAGGAAAACAGGGCTGCCGCGCTTCAGCCCCTTCTCTTTGAGGCGCTCCTCCACCTGGACAGGGTCGGCGCTTTTTGTAAGCCCCACGCCCGAGAAGAAGTTGCGATAGCCACTGGGCCAAAAACTTAGGCGTTGCAGGTCGATCGTGCTTTGGAGTTGCCCTGTTTCGATGTTCCATAGCTTCAGCGTCTTGTCTGAGCTTCCGGAAAGGGCTCGCCCGCCATCGGACGAGAACACCGCCGAGGTGACGATGTCGGAATGGCCTTCGAAGGTCTTGACCGCCTCTCCGCTTTCCGCATTCCAAAGCTTCAGCGTCTTGTCCTTGCTTGCCGAGAGAATCCGGCGGCCGTCACCTGAAAAGGCAGCCGAGAGCACCTCATCGGCATGCCCCTCGAAGGTCCTGACAAGTTCGCCTGTTTCCACGTCCCAAAGCTTCGCGGTCTTATCCCTGCTCGCCGAAAGAGCCCGCCTCCCGTCCGGAGAGAGAGCGGCAGAAGTCACGGCATCGGCATGGCCCTCGAGCGTCTTGAGGAGTTGCCCTGTTTCCACGTCCCAGAGCTTCAGCGTCTTGTCCTTGCTTGCAGAGAGCGCTTTATGACCATCGGGTGAGAATGCGACGGACAGAACCTCGTCCGAATGCCCTTCGAAGGTCTTGAGGCACTCGCCCGTCGCGACATCCCAAAGCTTGATCGTCTTGTCAGCGCTTCCCGAGAGGGCGCGCGCGCCATCGGGCGAAAAGGCGGCCGACAGCACTTCGCCTGCGTGCCCTTCCAGGGTTATGACGAGCTGCCCCGACGTGAATGACCAGATGCGGACGCGGTTGTCGCTGGCGCCCGACAGGATTTGGCGGCCATCCGGGGAAAACGCGACCGCGTTGATCCTGTTCGCTTGCGCATCGAGGGTTCTGAGAAGAAGCCCTGTCGGCATGTCCCAAACCCTCAACACATTATCCTGGCTGCCGGAGATCGCCTGCCGGCCGTCCACGGAGAAAGCGACACTGTTGACGGCTTTCGAGTAGCCGAGAAACAGAGCAAGCGCCGGATTCGTGTCGGCTCCTGCCGCCCCGGCCGTCGCGCCCGACAAAATTGCAATCGCCAGACCGAGCCGCGCCAAAACTCGCACGCGCTGCACCATATATTCGTGCCCCAACCAAGATGCTCCAATAGCCTGATTGTTATGGTGGCAAGAGCGGCGATTTTAGGTTCATTCGAATGCGTCCGCACTATGATCGCTGCCGCCGTCAACACTCCTCTGGAGCCGTGGGTGTCTCCTTCGAATGAGGGGCGCCGTGGGTTCGTCCGACGCTCAGGGTACAGGCTCAATTCGCTTGAAGACTCGCCCGACTTGAACGCCCGCGAGCGCCGCCGTCGCGTTTATGGGGCAGGCGTCCACTGCGCAGTTTCTGGAAGCACGCGTGTAAAACGAAGATCGCTGAACCAAACCTCTCCAGACGCAAGTTCCTCGGATGCCGAGCGCGAATCGTGGATGAGCCGCAATGTTTCGCCGTGGCATTCCTGGAGTTGCGGCGCCTCGGCGTAAAGCGTGAAAATCCGCCATTGCAGAGATTGGCCGAGGAGCATCTCTGTCTCCCCTATGATTTTATGCGGCCCGGAGGTGCAGACGACTTGCCAGCGCAACCCGCGTTTGCCGCTGATCGCACCACGCGCCTTGCCGTCCAGCCGATAGCGGCCCGGAGGGAGAAGCAAAACCTGGCTTACATCCGGAAATTTTACCCGGCCCTCACCGAATTTGATATGCAGCGCATTTCCCACGCTACTCCTGGCGAGCGGCACAATATCCGCGGTTGCGTTGACGCCGGGGCCGATCCTCCAATCGAAGGGGAGTCCGCTCGGGGGGCTTTCAAAGCGTCCGTTGGTCAGCAATTCGACTTTTTCAAGCTGGGACGACGTTAAGAACTGCAGCCAGGCATTATAGGCGACGTCGATACGGTCGGTTGTGATCAAGAAACTGAGGTAAGGAGCGAGTTCCTTGATCGATACGGCGCTTCCAGCATCCCGCAGCGCTGTCATGACCAGAAGAGGGGCCTCGGTATTTTCAGAGGCCCGCGGAAATGCCTCAAAGAATTGCTGGCGCCACGCTGGCTCCGCGGCAAGCCGTTCAACAAGAAGACCGCGGCTCTCCGGTTCGGCGGCAAGGTGTGAGAGGTAGCCATAAACATATGTGTGCAACTGTGGCCGGGTGCGCAGCAACATATCCGAGTAGTAAAGTACGGCTTTGAAATCCTTGTGGTAATAGCTATCGTTGAGCAACCAGAATGCCGCCGTGGATTCGCGCCGGGAGCGCTTGAACGCCTCTTGCATGAGCAAGCGAACCCGGTCTGCGCCGCCGATGACTTCTGCCAGCGACCGGTAAGCCCTCGCGTTCATCGGGTCATTTGCCAGGGCCCGGAGAGCCAGATCACGGATCTGCCCGCGCAGGGTTTCGCGCTCGCCGAGAGGTTCATCACCGCTTTCCTTTGCCTCAGGCAGGTTGGAGAGCGTGTTAGCGTGTTCCTCGCGCCCGTCGTCCTCGATCCCCTTCGTCTTCTCTGCTCCGATGCTGGTGATCTCTATAAGTCTGCCCCTGAGTTGCTCCGCCTTGACGAGGAGCGCCACTGGATTATTGGGATTCAAAGCCAGCGCAGCATCGGGGCCCGCGGGGGCAAGCGCATATGGCAGGCTTTTCGTCAGAACAAGCCAGAGCGACACAAGGCTTACAACCCCAACAGCAGCTGTCCTAGAGGGGTTTTCCGACAAGACCGCCCAGCAACTCGCAATCCATCTTGCGATGCTTCGCCTATAGGAATGCCGCTTGCGCTCATGGCGTCTGCTCATCGGACCCTCCCGAGTAGCAGACGCAGCCGACTCCAAAAGCCCTCGGGTTCGACCCGCTGCATGACCAGTTGTTTCTTGGACATATTCGACCTGGCGCCGGCATGAACGCGCCGGACTCTTTTAAGAGTTCTGGTCGCAGTCCTGAAGTTAGCCCCGTGTTCGAACTGGGATTCTTTTGACACGAGGGACGCGTTGTACGCCTTGCGACGCTCCTCTGTCTTGATCGTCTCCCAAGCCTGTGTAATCCGGCTGGCGAAAAGGCTTCTGTCCAAACGATTCGAGGAAGACGCATCCGACGCGACATCCGGGTGCAACCACCTCATCAGGAGGGCCATATTCCGGCGCAACTCGCTAAGGGGGGCTCCCTGGCCGGACCCGAGAATACGATAGGCGTTTCCTCCGGGATGCAAAAGGACTTGCTCGATGAAGAAGCCGGCAGCCTTTTGCAAGGTTCCATCAAATCGGCCGGTTAACTGGCTTGCCGCGCCCAGAGCCTGAGCCTCACCGGCGGCGATTTCCAGCAGGAGTGTCACGCCGTCAGGCAAGCGAGATGCCTGGGCGAGCTTTGCGGTTTGTGGGCGCTCCAACATGGCGAGGGCTACCGCGAGTGCATCAACTCGAGACATGCTCGGCCGCGCGCATTTTTGAAAGCTTCCGGCGGCCCTGGTCCGCAGGACCGGCGTTAGAGTAGGAGTGTGCACTTTCCTCATAGTTGTATTGGTAACTATACTTGTAATTATATGCATACGCATAACCGACAGTTCTGGGATGGAATTTGGTGATAACGGAGCCAAGGACCGTTACCCGAGCCAACAGAAGACGCCGCAATGCGGTGCGAATCATTCCCTTGCGCTGGTCACCCGCACCAACAACGAAAACAGTCGCCGCCGCCGCGCTGGCAATCAGTTGCGCATCTGCAAGACCGAGCAGGGGCGGAGCATCGAAAATAATGAGATCGAATACTTCGGAACCGAGGGAGATGAGGGAGTAGATACGCGTTCCGCTCAGCAAATCCGCAGCGTTTGGTGGCAGAGGGCCGGACGCCATGAATGCAAGATTTGGATATTCCGTCTTTTGAATAACTTCCGGTGGCAATGAAGCTCCAGTAAGGAAGTTGCTGAAGCCGATCGCGTTGTCCAGCCCCTGCTTCTTATGCAGCGATGGCTTGCGCAGATCCCCATCAACAAGAAGAACCTTGAGACCCATCTGCGCGAAGTGGCGGGCCGTGGCAAGGACAGTTGTCGACTTGCCTTCTCCCGGTCCCGCGCTGGTCACAGCGATCGATCGTGGCAATCCAGATTCGGTGGAGAACTGCAGAGCGCTGGCGAAGGAGCGATAAGCCTCAGACATCGCCGAGCGCGGATCTGTGAGAGCATCCCCCTGCATTCCCGGTTCGGCACTGGGAATGATGCCGAGATTGGCAAGCCCGGAAATCTGTTCCATTTCTTCGGGTGCGCGTACGCGGTCATCGAGCATTTCCAGAATTATGGCGACCATGACCCCCAGGCCGAATCCCAACGCCAAGGCGATCATGAGGTGGCGCGGTATGTTCGGCTCGGACGGAGACACCGGAAACACGGCGCGCTCGACGATAAAAATATTACTGGTGCCTACTCCACCAGCGATATCGACCTCCTTGTAGCGCTGCAAAAGACTATTGTACAATCCCCGATTGGTCTCGACCTCGCCCTTTAACACATTATACTGAATACCTCTTTTCTGAAGGCTTAGAACCTCCTCCCTCAAGGTATCAATGCGGGCCTTCATCTCGCTTTCCTGTGAAAGCGAGGACTCGTAAGCTGCCTTGAGCGCGTTGCGGATCGTCGTTACTTCGGCGGCGATCTGCCTGTCTATCTCTCTTAGTTTATTCGATATTTGGACCATTGCTGGGTAGCTCGGCTTGAAGTTCTCCAGCTTCTCCTGGTACTCCGTCTCGAGTGTTTTGCGCTGGCCCCGCAATGTGTCAATCACACTATTCGACAAAAGCTGGGGCAGGCTGATCGCCGTCGCCTTCTCGACTTGCTTCCACAGTTGTTCATTCTTGATGCGTTCGGAAATCAGCTGGCCCACTGCTGTGTTAGCGGCAGCGAGATTATTTTCGGCGATGGATGATTTCTCGTTAACCTCCACCATCTTCTCGCGCTCCGCAAAATCGAGGAGAGCCTTCTCGGATATTTCAAGCCTGATCTTGAGCTGCTTGATCTGGTCTTCGAGAAAAGTCTTAGCGTAAGAATTGGCCTGAAACCTTTTATCGAGCGTGGATGCGACATAGGCTTCGGCATAGGCGTTAGCCACTTGCTGGGCTCGGGCTGGACTTGGATCGAGATAGGTGAGATCGACGAGGCGAGAGTGCGTCACGGGAGTTATCGTCACTTTCGCCATGACCATTCCAACCGCGCGTTCCTGGAGTTCCAAGGACGAAGGCGCCTGCCCCCGTCCGGAACCGGTCAAGAGGTCCAGCAGCGACACTTCAGATGGTTTGTAGAAATCCTTATCCTCGTGCATTCGAAGCATCGACACCACGCGCTCCGCAATTGAGCGGCTCTTCAAGAGTTCATATTGTGTCCGTAGAAACTCGGTCCCGCCCTCCTCATTTGCCGAGGTGGATCCCCCTTCGATAACTTTGCCTGCTTCGCGATCTATCTGGACCCTGGTCGTTGCGGAATACAGCGGCGTCTTCATGGCTGCTCGAACGCCGCCAAGCACAAAAAAAGCGAGAGTCAGACTGAGAATTAGCCACTTGTGTTTGAGAACAATATGCAGGTACTGCCGTAATAAAACAGCGAAGTTGGTTCCTTCTTCTGGAATATCAGGCCCAAAGGAAACGTATTGATCGCGCTTCGCCGTTCCTATCGGATAGTTGCCGGTTGTAACAAGCGCCTGTCCAACGTCAGGCCGCTCTGGAGAATTATCCCGATGCATATTATACATCTCAGTGAATTACCTTTATGGCCGCGTTTGAAATCTAAGCACCTACTACTTAAGTTAAAGAAGTGGAGCTATGCCGGCGAGAGGCGCTAACTTAAAAAACACTTCCATTCCCTGTTTGATATCTGATGTCGGTGCAATGACAACGTCGCCGGCTTCGAGCTGTATGTCTTCCGACTTCCCCTGACGAATTTGAGAAACATCGAATTTACCCGCAGAAGATTTTCCGTTGATCTGCCGGACTAGGAGAATGGTTTCGTCGGCATTGTTTTCGAAGCCGCCGGTCGTCGCAATAGCCTGCAGAAGCGACATTCCTCCTACGATCGGATAGACGCCAGGCTTCTTGACGGCGCCTTCGACAGTAACCCGCTGACTATTATATTCCTTTACGAACACGCTGAGCTGTGGGTTTTGCAGGTACTTTGCCCCTAGCAACTTGGTCAAATCCTGCTCAACTTCTCTCGGAGTTCTGCCACCGGCTTCTATCTCGCCAATAAGAGGAAAGTTGATCGTGCCCGCTTCCGAGACCTGCACAACCTTGGAGAGATCCGGCACCTTGAAGACGGTCACTTCAAGCACGTCGCGAGGCCCTATCTTATAAGCCTTGCTTTTGGGGTCGGAGGTGGAGGCCAGGGACAAAGCCACGTTGGTCACCGCCGCTTGCTGGTCGCGTGGCGTGGCCTTGCCAGTTTTGACGTCGGAAGAGTTTTGAGCTTCCGGGCTGGCCGATTTGGAGGGAGTCTTTGTAAGTTGCTGACGCTCCGTACTAAGTTCGCTTATCGAGCCTCCGCCGCATGCGCTTAGCAAGGCTGCCGCGACCATGGGTAGCAAAAACCTGGGCAGAGCCATTTTTTCTCGTAATCCTCCTGAGTCCCGCCTAGCCGCACTGGGGAATTCTCTTGCAACCACTCGTTAGTACAAAGCGGGGTTGCAGTACAACCTTATGTTGTGTTTTTTCCTCAGAAGCTTGCTCCCTTGTTTCTGCGGCGGCTTGGATGCTCCAGAGGTGGGATGACGGGAGGAGTGGAATGGCAGCCTGTAAAAGCCGGCTGCGCAATGCGGGCCCAGGCGTCATCGCGAACTCGAGCAGGCCCGTGTGCGGGAGCAAAGAAATTACGACGACTCCTGAAAGCCGCGTTTCGACTTCCGGTCCGAAAAGGCAGAGATCAAGCACTCATAGCCTGCCTATTCGGCACGTTAGTCTTACTTTATCCCCGATGGACTGATGCCAGGCTTATCAACTGTAACTGTAGTGCGACGTGCGAAATTTAAGCGTGCGCCATAAGCTCGCCTAAATTGTATTGCCCAAAAAGCGACGCTACCACAGATTGAGCGTTGACGCACAGATTAGGGGCATCATGGTTCGCAACTGGGTCTTAACCGCTTCGACGATCGCGCTCCTGGCAACGCAAACTCAGGCCGCGATAGTGCAGCTGGAGGGGTCTGCATTCGTAGACAAAGGCCAGGGGTTCGCGCCAGCCACAAACAATATGCAGTTGAACCCGGGGGATCGCATTCGGGCGGGAGACGGGTGTGCGCTTATTGTCTATCACACCGGTTACCGGGCAAAAGTGTGCGATGGTCAAATGGCGGTTGTTTTGTCAGAACCGCCGTCGCCGGTTGGCGCTGGCTCGCTCAAAGGTGAAGCCATGTACGCCTCCGCAGGGTCGCAGGTTGATTGGATCGCTCCAACCTTGCTTTTGGGGGCAGGCGTTGGAATTGCGTGCGGGATTGCCTGCGGAAGTGGCCAGAACCAGGTTAGCCCGTAGCATAAGATTTACAGTTGGCAATCACTTTGAGAGTCTAAGGCAATGTTAGCGTGGCTTTCCGGAATTGTTCTTGCTCTTGCTATTCTCCTTGGGGGAGGCACGCGCGCGGGTTTTGTTGGCGATGTTATCGTCCAGCTATTTTCTGTCCCGCTTCTTGCTCTCTCTCTCTGGGCCCTCTTCGACTTCCGGCGCTTGAACGAGCGGCAGCGGCGCGTCATCCTTCTTTTTGCTTTCGGTATTATTGCTGTTGTCGCTATTCAGCTACTTCCTCTGCCATTCGAGTTTCCTGCTATTGGCGGAGCTTTGACGGCAAGAGCGCCGGACCTGGAGTTTCTCGGCCAGGGAAGTTCCTGGTCCACCATCTCGGGCGCCCCTCAGGCGACTTGGGCGGCAGCCGCTTCGCTTATCGTTCCGGCGTCGGTATTTTTCGCTGGGCTACAACTTAGCCTTCGTCATCGGTTTATCTTAACGTGGCTGCTTCTTTTTCTCGGGGGGCTGTCTTTGCTCCTTGGTTTCGCGCAGATGACCCAAGGGCCAGCCAGCGGTCTCCGATTCTATAATGTGACCAATCCGAATGAAGCTGTGGGCTTCTTCGCTAACCGCAATCACTTTGCGGCGCACCTTTACGTGACGCTGGTGCTCGCGGCAGCCTGGTACGCGACCACGATTCGTCAATCCCTTAAGATCGGAGCTTTGACGTCGCGTTCCATTTTGTGGTCGGCTGCGGCGGCGGTCTTCCTTGTCTCTGTGGTAGCTGGCTTGGCAATGGCGCGTTCGAGGGCAGGGGTGTTTCTTGCTATGGTGGCTCTGGTTGGCGTCATTCTGATGGTGCTTCGCCAACAAAAGGATCGCGAACATGAACCCGCTGGCAGCTTGACGGTCGGCAGGATGTCGATCCTGGCGGTTCTCTTCGCGATCTTCTTTGCTGCGCAGTTCGGCCTTGGCAGCGTACTCTCTCGCTTCGAAGGCAACCAACTCGAGGACCTCCGCATACCACTCGCCACGGCGACATTTGAGGCGGCGCTTCGATCGCTGCCATTTGGGACGGGGCTTGGGTCATTCATCCCCGTTTACGCTACAGTTGAGAAAGACAAGGATGTCTTTGTCGGCTATGCGAACCGAGCTCATAATGATTTCGCCGAAATCTTTCTTGAAACTGGTGTGCTTGGGCTGATTCTTCTTCTGACTTTTCTAGTTTGGTTTTTACCGAGGGCATACGACGTCTGGCGGCAGCGCAGGTTCAGTGGACATGATCGTCAATTGATGCTTCAGCGTGCATCAGCACTTATAATATTTCTTCTTCTAGCTCATTCGCTGGTTGATTATCCGCTACGGACAACAGCACTGAGCGCCATTTTTGCATTCTTCTGCGCGGTTTTAGCGACAGAAGCTTCAGATTTTAAGGATGAAGCCATTCCACAAAAGCCGCGCCGCTTTGCAGAACAAAATCCCGCGGTGCGTGTGAGTTCTGGTGAAAAGTGGGGCTCCGAACTCCACTGGCCTGAAGGATGGCAAAAAAGGGGATAGCTCCAAAGGTTGCGGCCTGAAGACTTTTCAACATGCGATAGAAAAGCGACTCAGGTATTGTAGCTTTTAGGTTTGTACTCAAAGATAAAGAAGCGGGCTCGAATTTGGGTGTTTTTGGCTCTGGGTGGGGACTGGAGCTAGCATGAGGCAGTACGTATTATTAGGCGTCGACGTTGTCCTGATTCTCTTTGCAACATTTTTAGGATTTGCATTGCGGGAGAATTTTGAAATCACGCAAGTTCAATTAGGGGCGTTTATTCCATATCTTTTCACGACCTCTCTTGTGGCGGTCGTCTTCTTTGCGGTCGCTGGCCTGAATAAGTGCATATGGCGCTTTAGTAGCATGCATGACTACTTGCGCGTCAGCGCCGTCGTTACCGGGGTAGGCGTTGGGGCAGTTGCATTATCGTTCGCCTATAACCGCCTTGAGGGAGTGCCGCGGTCTTTGCCTGTCCTTCAAGTTATCGTAGGCATTATGATCCTTGTGGGAGCCCGCGTGATCCATCGGCTGCGTCATGTGGCGCGGCAAAGAAAGAAGGCAGCGAAAGCCCGCGTGCAGGAGTCAGCAAAAGCATATCAGCTCAACGTCCTGGTTGTTGGAGTTAGCCGCCTGACGGAGGCCTACATTCAAGCGCTGACCGAACTGGGCTCCGGCCGCGTTTGCGTTGCTGGCATCGTCGGATGCGCATCCCGCCAGGTAGGAAGGCTCGTTGCCGGTCAACCGGTCCTGGGGCTGGCTAGGGACGTTGAACCCGTTCTGGCGCGTCTGGAGGTTCACGGCGTCAGCATCGACCGCATTGTGGTCGCGATGCCCTTTGAACAGTTGCCATCCGAAATTCTCGAACCGCTGCTGCTAGTCGAGCAGTCGCGCGGCATTCCTCTGCAGTTTCTCACGGAAGCACTGGACCTCGATAGCGGAAGCCGTGGCGGGCTCCCCCATTCCTTGCCACAGCCTCTTCTGTCTGCTGACACGGGGCATGCAATGCTTGAGGGGCATTCACAGCACTGGTTCTGGAAAGTGAAACGGGGACTTGATACCTTCGCTGCACTGGCGGGTCTGGTGATATTGTCACCCGTTTTTCTGATCGTTGCTCTTCTGGTGGCGGCGACCATCGGCTTTCCTGTGGTTTTCTGGCAGCGAAGGCCCGGTTTGAGGGGAAGGCCATTTCATCTTTATAAGTTCCGGACGATGGGCGCTGCCCATACCCCGGAAGGCAAGCGTCTCCCTGATGCGAAGCGGGTCTCAAGGGTCGGCAACTTTATGCGGCGGATCAGGCTCGATGAACTGCCGCAACTGCTCAATATCTTGCGCGGGGATATGTCCTTCATAGGCCCACGACCCTTGCTGCCACAGGATCAACCTAAGACTTGTGCGGCGCGCCTGCTGGTAAGGCCAGGTCTCACCGGTTGGGCGCAGGTAGTTGGCGGGAGGGATATCTCTCCAGAGGATAAGGCCGCTCTAGATGTTTGGTATGTCCGCAATGCAAGCCTGCTCTTAGAACTCCAGATAGCGGTTCGTACTGTGCCAATCATTCTGTTCGGAGAGCGCATTTCGCAGGCCCTGATAGAGCGAGCCCGTCGGGAACTGACCGAGGCGGGGATGAATAGCGCACCTGCAGCAACATTAGAAAAGCATTTGCGTATTGCATCTTCTATATTGTAACGAGTACTTTGCGCTCAGCTTGGCAGGCGGCCTGTATCGGCATCGATCCCTACTCCTTGATGCATTGAGCCCAGAAGACTGGCAACCACCTTGAGCTAATTCTTGCGCGCTGGCGCATTAATGATAGCATAGCGTCCACGTTGCGGACGGCGTCGCTCGCCTATCTTTCCAGAAGTTGAAAGCGTGTTACATGAAGGTTCTCGTCACCGGCGCCGCTGGGTTCATTGGCTTTCACACCGTCGGACATCTGCTCGCCCGCGGCGATGACGTGGTGGGGCTTGATTTCGTCAACGACTACTATGACCCCGCTCTCAAGGAGGCGCGCCTTCGTTCACTCAGTGAACAGTCGAAAGAGGGACAGGGAGAGTGGGCTTTTGTGCGCGCGGATCTGGCCGACGCAGACGCCGTGAGACGCGTGTTCTCCGCCCACAGGTTTGATCGGGTGATCCACCTCGCCGCTCAGGCCGGCGTTCGATACTCGCTGTCTCACCCCGAATCCTACGTTCAGTCAAATCTTGTTGGCTTCACGAATATTCTCGAAGCCTGCCGGCGCCATAGCCCAGCTCATCTCACTTACGCCTCGACATCAAGTGTTTACGGCGCGAATACCCGCATGCCATTTTCCGAGCATCGCGGCGCAGATCATCCGCTGCAGTTCTACGCTGCGACCAAGCGCGCGAATGAATTGATGGCGCATGCTTACAGCCATCTGTTCGGCCTTCCTACAACGGGTTTGCGCTTTTTTACGGTGTACGGCCCTTGGGGGCGGCCGGACATGGCGTTATTCCTTTTCACAAAGAGTATTCTTGAAGGAAAGCCTATCAAACTCTTCAATCACGGCCAGCATTCCCGCGATTTCACCTATGTCGATGATATCGTCGAAGGTGTGGTGCGCGTTTCCGATGCGCCTGCCGCGCCCAACCTCGGTTGGTCAAGCGATGCTCCTGATCCAGCGACATCGAATGCGCCGTTCCGCATCTACAATATCGGCAATAATAGGCCTATCCAGCTCTTGGATTACGTTGCAGCCATCGAAGAGGCCGTCGGCCGCGAGAGCATTCGTGAATATGTGCCGATGCAGCCGGGCGACGTTCCCGATACGTGGGCCGATGTTTCCGATCTGGAGCGGGAGATGCAGTACCGCCCGAGCACGCCGGTCAAGGATGGCGTGGCCCGGTTTGTAAACTGGTATCGCTCTTATTACGGTGTCTGAGCGTCCTTGCCGCCTGTCGTCATCCGCGAGGTGATCGAGACCGCGGAGCGGGGGCCGGCCTGAAGTTCGCATAAAAAGAGAGGGGGCCGGCGACGCCTCAAAAGGCCATAGTGAACTTGGCTGAGAGCCACAAATTGCTCGGCTGGATCATTATCCGCAGCGCCTGGGCCTGGCATCAAAGCAATGAGAGCCGCCTCTATGCCGAGGCGGCCCCACGTGCGCCAAAGTCCTTCCGAGCGAAGAAACAGGCCGCACTGTATTTTTGTTTTGTCGTGCGTCTTTATCGGAAAACCGCTTCGCACTTTTCCGCGCGCACTCTAGATCGCCTGGACCCTCCTGAGCGCTTCCTCCTTGCTGTGGCTCGGGTAAAAGCGCGCCTGCTGTAGGCCTGAGATCAGGGGCAGCGAAATCAACGCGCATGCCGGCGCCATCGCCACCCCGCTGAACCATTGAGACAGAGTTCGCGGATGCGTGCTAAGCGCATCGGCAAGCTCTTCGAGTCCCAGATCGTGGGCCTGCATGAATGCATGCAGGCGAACAGCCACACTTCCGCTGTGACGCGGGATTGCCCCACTCATGGACATGGTTTCCTCCCTGGTTTTTTTATTCGCGCCGACGTATCGGATCGGCATTGCTATTAACTTTTATAACGTAATTGCAAACTGCGGTCACTCACTTTCGGTTTGTTGCGCAGCACAACGGCCCTGGCAGTTTGCCGGCTTCCGATGGTGCACTGCAGAAATCGAACGTGTTTCCGGCGTATTACAAACCTGAACGATGAAGTCGTTGTGAAATTAAAGTTATGTTGAACCTGAAAACGTCGCAAGTATCAACTTGTAATCACCAAATTGTTTTCTGTGAGTTTGGTTGATATATGCATTTTCCTGCCCATTATAACAGGATCTCATCCTTGTCGGTTCAACTTAAGCATGGGCATGAGTGACCGTACATCGGGGCAATTTTTCACGGGAGCTTTTATGACTGGATTGCCGAAACTGCCAAAGGAAGTTCGAACGCGATTGGGACTTGGAGCGGTCCTTACCATTATCGGCGGGATTTGGGTTTTTGCTATCTTATTTCTCTTGAAGCCGGATCAAATAATTCCAACAAGTGAGGCGGTACGCGAGGCCTATGACGGTGTCAGTAACATAACGAGCATTCCGTTCAACCTTTGGACGCTTAGGACAGCTGGCGAGTACTTCGGAAGCCTTGTTATTCTTCTCGTTCTGGATCTCCTGTTTGTTGTCGCCCGCTACGGCGGAGTCACCTTGTTGTTTTTGGGTGGCTTTGCAATTTTTGAGGCTCTTTCAAATCTTCGAAAAGCCCGGCGTTAAGCTGGCCTGTGGGCACTCCTGGCCCGCTTGCGGGCGTGCCAGATATGCCCGCTTTTCGGAGGCAAGTCCGCTTGAGCGCTTGCGGCAGAAACTTTCTTCCGCCTGTAGCGTCGTGTCGGACGCGAGCCTCGGTACGCATGCACATTGGACCTCACTTCATTTGCTTCCCGCTTGCGTTTGCGTCACGGATTTTCTTGAGCGGGAATTGTGCGACAAAGCGCCTTGCCGGGAAGTTAATGTGGCAAGCAATTGATATTGCTGATAAAATTCAAGAGCGGAGGGCGATCCGGACGCACGCGCTGGGCTGACTCGACGTGGTCATGGTTAACACGGGAAACTGGGATTATATTTAACGGACTTTTCAGAGCCCACTTAATGCCAAAAATCCGGCATTAAATTCTATTTAATGGGGCGATTGGCGGTGAAAAAGCTGTTCACTTTCAATGCGTTGTAACCGCCTGTCTACCGCCCTCGTAGGCCTCGTTCTGCGCCGGATAAATGCATTGTTAAGCCTAACAAGGTGTGAATTGGACCGGAAATAAATCGGCCGCGCTCCCGTTAACCAGTTTGAGTTTAACACTCTGCGCTGCGAACGAACCCTTAACCACGAGACATAGGAAGGGCGCCGTAGGAGAGGGCAGCCGCAGAGGGGCGAGGAGCACTCCTGCGTTCATCGGACGCGGGCACGCGGTTGAACTTCCGTCGCTGCGGCTCCGGACTTTGCGCACGCCGCGCTAACCGTTTTTCGACTTCGCCTGCGCCTGCGCCCAGCTCGGATCTCGCTGACGCTTTGGCGTGGCGTGATCGCCTCGGGATCGATCCTAAGCTCCAGGAGCGCTGGAAGCCCGGATGCCGTCGCGGCCTCGAAGGCGGGTGCAAACTCCTCCGTCTTCGTGACAATCGCGCCAAACCCGCCGAACGCTCGCGCATAGGCGGCGAAGTCGGGGTTGGTGAGACCGGTCCCGCTGACGCGGCCGGGATAGGCGCGCTCCTGGTGCATGCGGATGGTGCCGTACATCGCGTTGTTGACGACGATGAAGATGACCGCCGCGTTGTATTGCATCGCGGTGGCGAATTCCTGCCCGGTCATGAGGAAGCAGCCGTCGCCGGCGAACGCGACGACCGTACGGTTGGGATGGACGAGTTTCGCGGCGATGGCGGCGGGGACGCCGTAGCCCATCGACCCCGATGTCGGCGCAAGCTGGGTTCCGAACTGCCTGTAGCGATAGAAGCGATGATGCCAGATGCCATAGTTGCCCGCGCCATTTGTGATGACCGCATCCGGCGGCAGCACGCGGCGCAGATAAGAGATCACCTCTCCCATCTGAAGCGCGCCAGCGTTTCGCGGCGCGATCTGCCAGGCTTCATAAGCGCTGCGCGCATCCTCCCTCCATGCGCGCCAGATCGAGCCATCGACAGGCTCAATATCCGCCATCGCCGCCGCGAAAGCGCGCGGGCCTGCGTTAATCGCGTGATCGGCCTGATAGACGCGGCCCAACTCCTCGGCGCTCGCATGAACATGAATGAGCTGCTGTTTCGGCCGCGGAATATCGAGCAGGCTATAGCCTTGCGTCGGCATTTCGCCAAGGCGCGCGCCAAGCACCAGCAAGAGATCGGCGTCTTTGACGCGCTCAGCGAGGGCCGGATTGATGCCGATGCCGACATCTCCCACGTAACAGGGGCTTTGGTTGTCGAAATAATCCTGCCGCCGGAACGAAGCAGCCACGGGCAAGCCGGATGCTTCAGCAAACTGCCGCACCTGCAATGCGGCCTCGGCATCCCATCCCCCGCCACCGACAATGGCCAGCGGGCGCTTCGCGCTGGCGAGCAGCGCTCTGAACTCGGCCATTTGATCTGCCGATGGGTGCGGCTCGACGCGCTTGTGCGGTTCCGGATCGGGAACAGCCGCGTGCTCGCGCAGCATGTCCTCGGGCAATGCCAGGACCACGGGGCCGGGTCTTCCTGAAACTGCGGTGTGAAACGCCCTGCTGACATATTCGGGGATGCGCGCGGCGTCATCGATTTGCGCGACCCATTTCGCCATCTGCCCGAACATGCGCCGGAAATCGATCTCCTGAAACGCCTCGCGGTCTATCATGCCGCGCGCCGACCTGCCCGATGAGGAGGATCATCGGCGTCGAATCCTGCCGCGCCACATGCACGCCGGAGCTGGCGTTGGTCGCGCCGGGCGCCCGCGTCACCATGCAGATGCCGGGGCTGCCGGTCAGCTTGCCGTAGGCTTCCGCCATCATGGCCGCGCCGCCCTCCTGCCGGCAGACGATGAAGGGCATGCTGTCGCGGTAATCGTAAAGCGCATCCAGAATGGCGAGATAGCTCTCGCCCGGAACGCCGAAGATCATGCGGACCCCGTGCAGGCGCAGCTGGTCCGCCAGAATTTTCCCCCCGGTTCTTAAAGCCGTCTCCGGCATCCGGCCTCCGGTACAGTTTTTTGCCGTCCACATAATGGCTGGTTGCGCCCGATGTTCAAGTCCGCTTGTATGATGAAGAGAGGTTGAAGAGCGTGGGTTCCGCCATCATGCGCGCAGGCCTACTCATGGGTAGGTTAGGCTATCGCCTCGATAACCGCATCCCGGAAAGCCAAAAAACTCGGAGACCTGTTCCGCTGAGGGTCGATTGCTTGGCCCAGCAAGCGAGCAGCTTCTATTTTGCGTAATCCACCTTTGAAATAACCTGCTCGTTGTAGACAGCGTTCGAAAGCTTCCCAGGTTCCACCCTTGATTGCGTCCGAATGGCGATAATGCGCTTGTGTCGGGATATTTGGATTTACCCTCGGATAAACCTGTTTTACGGCGGCCCAATCCCCAAAATACCAAGCCTCTAATTCCTCAATGGCGATTCTTGTTACAATCTGCCAAGGCGAGTTCTCCCGCCTGGTACGGGAGCGGAGCCCAGCCTTTTCAACGATTTTTTCTATCTCAACTTTTAGATGGCTGCACTCGTCATCGTCGCGATCAAGTACTACAACAATCCGCCTGCTATCTGGCAACCAAGCGCTGTACCCAAGCAATCTCGTTGGAAGACTTTTTATAAGATCATCTTTGCATTGATGTGGGTAAACATTAAACGTTAACTGCATACTGAGCATATTGGGTAACAACCCACACAGAAACGCCTCCATCGAAGGTTCTTCCACGATAAAATCAAGGTGTTCCACTGTCATTTTTTGTTTCCAGAAAGTAGCCTCGGCGCGCCCTGGTTAATTAGTGGGTCGCCAACGCCGAACCTGCCCTCCAGCCATAAGTGACCCAGTGAAGCTCCCGCTTTCATAAATTGGGGAATGCCCGCGATTTCGGAGGCCGTTAGTGTTTGTGTGAAGCCGGCCTCATCTCTGAAAAGCACACGAACCTCTCTTTCGTGCATGGCATTCAGGAAAAAGGGCGAGTGGGTTGTAACGAGCAACTGACCACGACCGGATGCAGCCCGACATTCTTCCGCTAGTTCTGGGAGTAGCCGTGGATGCAAAAAATTTTCTGGCTCTTCGATGCCTATAAAAGGGGGAGGATCGGGATCATTCAATAGAACCAAATAAGCCAACATTTTCAAAGTCCCGTCAGAAGCAAAGCGGGCAAGAATTGGATTCTTGAATGGTGCGTCCTTAATCTGAAGAAGTAAGCGGCCATCGGGCATTGCTTCTGCTAGGACCCGTTCAACGCGGGGTACTCGACTTCTAAGGATCTTGAAAATATTTTCAAGTTGCTCTGGATACCGCTCCCCTAAATATTGAATAACATTTGCTAGATTATCACCGGTTCTCGAAAGCCGTTCTTGAGGCCCTACTTCAGGTTGACCGCGGGTGTTATCGACAGAAAAATAGGAAACGTACCAGCCTGTAATGAAGTCTCGTAATGCGGCAACGCGAGGATGTTCTGCAAATTGTCCTAGAGCATTGACCGCAATAAGGTCTGATGACTTCAAAGGCGTTTCCACCCTTGTATCGTGAGCGTCCGGCTGCTCTCCGCTCGCCGCTCGCCCAACGCCTTCTCGATACTCCAAGAACCGGAAGGGTTGTCCGTGGCTGCCCCGGCGCCAGCTGAGCCATTCCTCTACAACAACAGGTGACCCCCTCTTCTCATCAACCGCGAGATGGTAGGTTATGATGGAGTAGCCAGGTTCTTTGTATTTGATTTCGATGACCAAAGGACCTTCTGATCCTCGTGTTTTCAGTTCCTTCGCTCTCCCGCGCCGGTCCCAAGCTCTCCTCAGACCGGTATCAAAGCACTCGGAAAGGAAGGCAAAAACATCGAACACTGTCGATTTGCCGCTACCATTTGGCCCCAGCAAGACTGTTATTGGAGTTATATCTTTAAATTCGACATGTCGTAGAGCGCGATAATTCTCAACCCGAAGATACTCTATCCGAGGCGGCTGCTTGCGCTTGGAAGCAGTGTGCGGGCGCTTAGTTTCTATGCTCATGACGGGAACTTATGAGTGATTCGATGCGATTTCCCCATATAAGGCTTTCCTGAAACCATTTTGGAGGCTTTTGAATGACCGAGCGGCTGTTAATTAAGACATCCTAAACCAGCGAACCGTTAATCTGCGCACTTTCCTTGAGTGCGCCTCGCAAAAACAGGAGGCTTCCATGAAATTCTTTGTCGACACCGCCGATGTGGCCGAGATCCGCGACCTTGCAGAAAAGGGCTTGCTCGACGGCGTGACCACGAATCCATCGCTGGTCGCGAAAGCGGGGCGGGACTTCGTCGAAACGATCCGCGAAATTTGCGCCATCGTCGAAGGGCCGGTCAGCGCCGAGGTCTCGGCGCTGGATGCGGAGACGATGATCGCCGAAGGCCGCAAACTCGCGGAGATCGCAGAGAACGTAACGGTGAAAGTTCCGCTGACCTGGGATGGGCTCAAGGCCTGCCGCACGCTTTCGCAGTCCGGCATCATGGTCAATGTCACGCTGTGCTTTTCCGCGAACCAGGCGCTGCTCGCGGCCAAGGCAGGCGCGACCTTCGTGTCGCCTTTTGTCGGCCGCCTCGACGACGTGGGCGAAGACGGCATTGCTCTCATCCGCGACATCCGCGCGATCTATGACAATTACCCGGATTACGGCACCGAAATACTTGCCGCGTCGCTGCGCCATCCGCTCCACGTGACGCAGGCCGCGCTCGCCGGCGCCGATGTCGCCACCATTCCGCCCGCGGTCTTGAAGCTGCTTGTCAGCCACCCGCTCACCGATAAGGGCCTCGCTCAATTCGTGGCCGACTGGAAGAAGACCGGGCAGAGCATCCTGTAGCAACCATGTCAACGGACGCGCCAGATAAGAAGGGGAAGTTCCCCTCACCCTGTCCCTCTCCCACGCAAGCTCGCCTTGGCGAGCTTGCTGCTCTTGAGCATCCGCATCCGCGAGCGGATGCGGATCGGAGAGGGAACGCTGTTGCAGCGGCTGCGCCCGGGCTCCCTCTCCCAGGGGGAGAGGGCTGGGGTGAGGGGCTAATCACCGCAGATGTAAAGCAGGCCGTAGCCGGGTGGCTCTCGTATCTCGGCGCAGAACGGCGCTATGCCGAGAACACGCTGGAAGCCTATGAGCGCGATGCCCGGCAGTTTTTTGTCTTTCTGTCCGCAAAGGAGCCGGTCTCGCTCGCGAGGCTGAACGCTTTGACGACTGGCGATATCCGCGCCTTCCTCGCATCGCGGCGCGACGATGGCACAGGCAGTCGGTCGCTCGCCCGCACATTGTCGGCGCTTCGCTCGCTCTTCCGCTATCTCGAACGCATCGGCGCTCTGCAAAATCGCAGCGTGCTGGCGGTCGCCTTGCCGAAGCTGCCGCCGCGCCTTCCGAAGCCGCTTACGGAAACCAAGGCGAAAGACGTCGTAGACGAGGCGGCCCTTGACGGCGAATTGAGCGACCATCCCTGGACGGGGCCGCGCAACCAGGCGGTGCTGCTTCTGCTTTACGGCTCGGGCCTTCGCGTCTCCGAAGCCCTTGGCCTTAACCGAAAGGACGCGCCGCTCCCGCCGCGCGATGTGCTTCGCATCAAGGGCAAGGGCGGCCGCGAACGCCTTGCGCCGGTGCTGCCCGCAGCGCAATCGGCGGTATCGGCATATCTCGAGAAATGCCCGCACCGGCTCGAACCGCAAGGCCCCCTGTTCGTGGGCGTGAAAGGCGGCAGGCTCAACCCGCGCATCATGCAGCTGCTGATCGCGCGGCTTCGCAACAATCTCGGCCTTCCCGCAACCGCGACGCCGCACGCCTTGCGCCACTCCTTTGCAACCCATCTCCTGAGCCGTGGCGCAGACCTTCGCGTGATCCAGGAACTGCTCGGGCACGCAAGCTTATCCACGACCCAGGGTTATACGGCTGTTGACCGGGACCGCCTGTTTCAGGCTTACTCGAAGGCGCATCCGCGGGCCTAAGCTGTGGGCCGCCCGCTTTTGCAGACCTGAACCTCACATTCTTGGAGGCCGAATCGCGATATTCGCGAGAGGGTGGATCTGGAGAAAGGGCGCATGGGCATTTTTCTGGCGGTCGCCAACCGCAAGGGTGGTGTCGGGAAATCGACGATTACGACCATGCTGGCGCACGGCTTCTCCGCGACCGGCGAGCAGCGGGTGCTGGTCGTGGACCTCGACACGCAGTGCAACTCCTCGATCATCCTGACCGGTGGCGAAAAGTGGGAGTGGGCAAGGCATAACCGCAAGACGATCGCGGATTATTTCAACGACAAATACGACCAGCCGCGGCTCCGCCCTGACGACTATATCCTGCGTCAGGTTGGGGATATCGAGGCTCCCGTTGGCGAACTGTCCGTTCTCAGCGGCTCCCTTGACCTGGAGGATCTCGAAAACGAGTTCCTGCATAATCGCGCCCGGGCGGGGCAGGACCTGCGCGCCGCCGAGGAGGGTGTCACCAGCCGCCTCAGAGACATGATGAGCGACCTCGGCGACGAATTCGACGTGGTGATTTTCGACTGCCCGCCCGGTCTTTCGTTCTCCACCCGCGCCGCGCTTGGGTTGGCGCACAAGGTTCTCGTGCCCTTCCGGCCCGATTTCGTGTCGAGCTATGCCGTCGACCGGATCTCGACCATCATTGAGGAAAAAGAGGACCTTAACGATGTGCTGATGATCCCGAAGGAGAAGCGGCGCTATATCGGGCTCGTGAATTTCTGGCGTGACGGGAACTTCCAGCGGTTGAACTACGGCAATGTCGCGGCGGGCCATCCGGTGATGCACACTGCGATCCCGGAAAACGACGGCATCGCGGAAGCCTTCGAATATCGCGGCGAGCCGCTTTCCATCGACGAGAAATACGGGTCGGGCGCCTCCATCGTCCGAGCCCTTTGCAAGGAAGCCGTTGACTCGATCATCACGCGTTACGCGAGCGAGGCCGCTGCATGACCGATGCCGAAATCAGGGTTTTACCGCGATTGCGCGCGTTATTCGAGGTCATAGCCGAGGAAGTGCGCTCCAACCCGGCTTTCGCCCGGAAACTTGAGGCCGCGCTCGGCGGCGCGTTAGAGACGGCATCGATGAGTGGCGCATCCAAGCTTACAACGCCCGCCACAAAAGAGGCCGGCGCGGCGCGCTCGATGTTGCACACCATTACGTTTGATCCGCTCGAATGCCATATCGAAGCCGCGCTCCTCAACGGGCGCGAAGAGGAGGCGCGCGCTTTCCTTGGCAAGCTTGACCGCGCCGAGCTTGAGGCGGTCATAAGAGCCCAGCGGCTTCCCCGCGCGAAGACCCTTCAGAAAAAAATTCACGAGGATGACCCCGCCGCCGCCGTGGACGCCATCGTCGGCAGCGCCGCCGAACGGGTGCGCAGCCGCCATTCCGCCGCGGGTTAGAAGCCTCAGAGCTTAGCTCCAAAAGGGCAGGCGATCATGACTGTCGCCATTGAGAAGAATGGGCCGGTTACAACCGTGATTTTGAGCCGCCCGGAAGCGCGCAATGCCGTCGATCCCGTGGCGGCGGCGGAGCTGGTGGCCGCGTTCGAAGCCTTTGAAGCGGATGGTGACGCCCGCGTCGGCGTGTTTTTCGGAGATCATGGCGCGTTTTGCGCAGGCGCGGATCTCAAGGCTTTTGCGGGCGGCGGCGATTGGCGGGACTGGGTTCGCGTTGACGGCTCAACCGCGCCGATGGGGCCGACGCGCATGTTTTTGTCCAAGCCCGTCATTGCGGCCGTTGCGGGATACGCGGTCGCTGGCGGTCTCGAACTTGCGCTTTGGTGCGATCTGCGTGTTGTCGAGGAGGACGCGGTGTTTGGCGTCTTCTGCCGCCGCTTCGGCGTGCCGCTGATCGATGGCGGGACCGTGCGGCTTCCGCGCATCGTGGGCCATGGCCGCGCGCTCGACATGATCCTGACGGGGCGCCCCGTGAAGGCGGACGAGGCCCTGGCTTTCGGGCTTGCGAACAGGGTCGTGCCCAAAGGCGAGGCAAGGCGCGCATCCGAGCAGCTTGCCGCCGAGATCGCAGCATTCCCGGCGTTGTGCGTGAAAAGCGATCGCCAATCCGCCTATGAGCAATGGGACTTGCCGCTCCGCGAGGCCCTGATGAACGAACTGCGCCTCGGCTATCGCACACTCGAATCCGGCGAGACGGCTGCGGGCGTTTCGCGGTTCGCAGGCGGCGAGGGCCGCCACGGCCATTTCCAGTCGATCATCCCGGAAACGCCAGAGGCGTCATCCGGGATCGTTCGAGGCTGCAATGATCGCGGATAGTGGCAAACGGCTTCGAGGATGACGCCTCATTGCGATCCGGTCGCAGCATCCGACGTATGAATGTCGCGCCAGACTGCGCCGAGCGCAGAGCGGTCGAAGGAAACGGACTTCACGATGGCGAAGACAGGTGTGCCCGCCTGGAGGGAAAGCCGTTCGACGGAGTAGCGCGTCAGCCGCGCCAGGAGCGCCTCACCGCCGCAATCGAGCTTGATCTCCACGCCGGGGCCGTCCATCGGGCCGATCTCGGCGACCACGGCGGGGATGACGTTCAGGGCGCTCATGTCCTCGGGCTGCCGCAGCGCGATCATCACATCCCGCGCCTTGATCTGCATCCGCACGCGCTTCCCCGGCGCGATGTCGAGGCGGGGTACTTTCCATTGGCCCGCGCGCGATGCGAGCGCGGTGAGGCAATAGACATCGTCGTGACTCTTGACCACGGCCTCGATCACCGCGCCCGTATCGCCGCCATCGACCGCAGGCAGAAGGTCGAGGCGCTGCATCAGCTCGATCGTCGGGCCGGCGGCGCGCACCTTGCCCGCCGAAAGGATCACCAGCGTATCCGACAGCCGCGCCACCTCGGCGACCGAGTGGCTGACATAGATGATCGGAATGCGGGCTTCGTCGCGCAGGCGTTCGAGATAGGGCATGATCTCCTGCTTGCGCGCATCGTCGAGCGCGGCGAGCGGCTCATCCATGAGAAGGACTTTGGGCGAGGCGAGAAGCGCGCGCCCGATGGCGACGCGCTGCTTTTCGCCGCCCGACAGCCGGTTCGGGTAGCGGCCCAGCAAATGCTCGATGCCGAGCAAATCCGCGACATTGGCGAGGCTTGCTTCGCGGCCGGGCGCCCGGGTGAACCATGCTCCATAAAGCAAGTTCTGGCGGACGCTCATATGCGGAAAGAGACGGCCCTCCTGAAACACGGCGCCGAGCTTGCGCCTGTAGGGCGGCAGGAATATCCCGCGATCCGCATCGAAAAGCGTGACGCCGTCGATGACGACGCGCCCGCGCTCAGGCCGCAACAATCCGGCAATGACGTTGAGAAGCGTGGTTTTGCCCGAGCCTGAATGCCCGAAAAGCGCAATGAACCGGCTCTCGGCCGTGAACGCGGCATCGAGGGTGAAACCGCCAAGCCTCTGGAAGGCGCTGACCTCGATCATGTTGCGAGGTGCAGGCTGCGGCCGGCGCGGCGCGCAAGGAACTCGGACGCGAGAAGCGCCGACATCGAGATGAAAATCGATATCGCCGTAAGACGCAGCGCGCCCGCGTCGCCGCCCGGAACCTGCGTCAACTCGTAGATCGCGGTAGGCAGCGTCCTGGTCTCGCCTGGGATGTTCGAGACGAAGGTGATCGTCGCGCCGAACTCGCCCATCGACCTCGCGAAACAGAGGATCATGCCCGCGATGACGCCGGGCGCGATGAGAGGCAGCGTTACTGTCAGAAAGACCCATGCGGGGCTTGCCCCGAGCGTCCCGGCGGCGGCCTCGAGCCTCGTGTCGACGGCCTCGGCGGAAAGCCTGATCGCGCGAACCATCAGCGGAAATCCCATGACCGCGCAGGCGAGCGCCGCGCCCGTCCACCGGAACGAGAAAACGATGCCGAAATTCTGATCGAGGAACGCTCCGATGGGGCCTTTCCTGCCGAAGGTGAGGAGCAGCAGATAGCCGGTCACCACGGGCGGCATCACGAGCGGCAGATGCACGATCCCGTTCACGAGCGATTTCCCCCAGAAGTCACGCCGGGCAAGCAGCACCCCGACGGAGAGGCCAAACGGCAGGCTTGCCGTCATCGCCACCGTCGCAATCAGGAGGCTCAGCCTGACGGCTGTCCATTCGTCAGGACTGAGCGTCCACCATTCGTTCAGGGTCATTTCTCCGTTTCGCTGCCGAGCACCGTGAAGCCTTGCGCTTCGAAAACCGGAGCAGCGTTCGGCGACTTCATGTAGCCGAGAAAAGCCGCCGCCGCGTCGCCTGCCTTCGTGGTCAGCGCGACCGGATAGATGATTGGCGGGTGGGAGTCAGCAGGAAAAGTCGCGACGATCTTCACGTTCGGCTCGGAGACGGCGTCTGTCTTATAGACGATGCCGAGGGGCGCCTCGCCGCGCGAAACAAGCAAGAGGGCGGCTCGGACGCTTTCCGCTTGCGCGAGCTTGTTCGAAACCCCGCTCCATAGCCCAAGCTTTTCCAGCGCTGCTTTCCCATACTTGCCGGCGGGCACCGAGGCGACGGCGCCCATTGCGAGCCGGCCGCCGCCAAGGGCATTCGCCAGGTCTGCGCCGGGCTTCAGATCGAGCGTGACCGGGCTGTCCTTCGGCGCGACGAGCACAAGCTTGTTCCCGAGAAGGTTCGACCGGCTTTCGGGTTTTATCAGCCCCTTGCCCGCGAGGTAGTCCATCCAATCGAGATCGGCGGACATGAAGATCTGCGCGGGCGCGTCCTCTTCTATCTGCTTCGCAAGCGTGGAACTCGCGGCATAGGCGGACTTTACGATTTGGCCCGACTCTTGCTGCCAATCCGCCGTGAGTTTATCGAGCGCATTTTTCAAGCTGGCCGCGGCGAACACGATGACCGGAGATTTGGCATCGCGATCCTGGGCGCAAGCGGCTTGCGCAAGGAGGAATGCGGCAGAAAACAATGCCGCGAAGAAGGACGCCGCAACGCGCGTTCTTACACTCATTATTCCCCTCAATTTTCAGTTTCAGTATATCGGCGTGTATATAGCTAGGCCCGCAGCCTGTCGATCTCAATGTGCCGCGCCCAATGCGCTGTATCTCAGCGGCGCCATTCTGCTAATAATATCAGTGATCGATGCGAGGGTAGGTCTCCCTGCCGCCAGCTTGACAATAAGCGCTTGCGCGACCCGCCGCTTTTCAGTTTTGTCTTGTCCAGCCGGGAGCGGCGGCGCTGTCTCAGGGAGTTCCGATGATTGATACGCTCAACCCCGTCCTCAGCGACCTGCCGGATATGGAGGAGCTTCTCATCAAGGATGTTCGTCTCCTCGGTACGCTGCTTGGGGAAACGATCCGCGATCAGGAAGGCGTTCAAACCTTCGAAACGATCGAGACGATCCGCCGTCTCAGCACGGCCTTCGAACATGAGGCGGACACGGCCGCAGGCCGGAAACTCGACCTGCTTCTGAGCAAGCTCGGGCCGCACGAAGCCGTCCAGGTCGCCCGCGCGTTCTGCTACTTCTCCCATTTCACGAATATCGCCGAGGACCGCCATCGCATTCGCTGCACGGCGGCGGCCTCGGAGAGAGGCCCCGCGAAACGGCCCGAAGGCAGTCTCGACGCAACGTTCGAGCGTCTGGCCGAGGCCGGGATCGGGCAGGAGAAGATATGCGAGGCGCTGAAGGCAAGCCTCGTCTCGCCAGTGCTTACAGCCCATCCCACGGAAGTGCAGCGGCGAAGCATTCTCGATGCGACGGGCGCGATCGAGCACCTGCTCGCCGCCAGGGAAAGCTTGACCGGCGAACGCGACCTCAGGCGCAATGAGGCGCTACTCCGCGCGAGGATCGTCCAGCTTTGGCAAACGCGCGTTTTGCGGGTTACGCATTTGACCGTCGCGGACGAAATCGAGAATGCGCTCCGCTATTACCACACGAGTTTCCTACGCGAGATTCCGCATCTTTACGCCAACCTCGAAGAAGGCCTGGGCGCGAATGTTCCGTCATTCCTGCAGATGGGCTCCTGGATCGGCGGCGACCGCGACGGCAATCCGAATGTGAACGCCGATACACTCGAGCGCGCGTTGCGGCGTCAAAGCGAAGTGGCGCTTGGATACTATCTGCAGGAACTCAACGACCTTCGCGTCGAGCTTCCGCTGTCGTCGCACCTTGTCGGGTTCACGCGGAAGGTGCAAGCGCTGGCCGATCGAGCGGAGGTCGAAGATCCCCATCGCAAGGATGAGCCTTATCGCTGCGCCGTGATCGGCGTCTACTCCCGGCTCGCCGTGACGCGTCAGAAATTGACCTTGAAATCGCCGCGCAGGCGCGTTCAGTCGTCCGCGGAGCCCTATGGCGCTGCGGAAGAGCTTCAGGCCGATCTCGAAACCATCGAGAAATCCCTTCTCGCAAACAAGGGCGAAGCGCTGATTGAGCCCCGGCTTCGGCCCTTGCGCCGCGCGGTCGAAGTGTTCGGGTTCCATCTCGCAAGCGTCGATCTTCGCCAGAATTCCGACGTGCATGAGGAGGTGATCGCCGAATTGCTCGCCACTGCCCGAATTGTGGTCGATTATCGCACTCTCGAAGAAGAGGAAAAGCAAAGCGCGCTCCTCAGCGCGTTGAGAGATCCGCGCCTGCTTCGCGTCCCAGGGGTAGACTATTCGAGCAAGACGGCAAGCGAACTGTCAATCCTCGACACCGCCTGCAATCTTCGAATGACTTACGGCAGGCGCGCGATCCGGCAATACATCATCAGCCATACCGAGACGGTCAGTGACCTGCTCGAAGCGCTTGTCCTTCTGAAAGAGGGCGGCCTCATGCAAGGCGTGCTGGGCGATCCGGGCGCCCATGCCGAGCTGATCGTCGTGCCCCTTTTCGAGACTATCGGCGACCTCCGCCGCGCCGATCACATCATGCGGGCTTTCTATGCCCTGCGGGGCATCCACGATATGGCCGAGGCAGGCGGCGGCGTGCAGGAGATCATGCTCGGCTATTCGGACAGCAACAAGGATGGCGGCTTCTTCACGAGCAACTGGGAAGTCTATCGGGCGTCGGTGGCGCTCGCGAAGCTCTTCAACGATGAGCACGGCATCAAGCTTCGCCTGTTCCACGGCCGCGGCGGAACGGTGGGACGCGGAGGCGGCCCGAGCTATCAGGCGATCCTGGCGCAACCTGCGGGGACCGTGAACGGACAGATCCGCATGACGGAGCAGGGCGAGGTCATCGCATCCAAGTATTCTCACGCCGAAATTGCGCGGCGCAATCTTGAGGCGCTGGCTGCGGCTGCGATCGAAACCACGCTGCTCACGCCAGAGCGGCCTGTTCCCGATGAGTTTCTGGACGCCGCCGAGCAGCTTTCGCAAGCGAGCATGAAAGCCTACCGGGCTCTCGTGTACGACATGCCCGAGTTCAACGAGTTCTTCTTCGCAGCCACCCCGATCGCGGAAATCGCCGAGCTGAACATCGGCTCCCGCCCGGCGTCGCGCCGTGGCACGCATCGCATCGAAGACCTTCGCGCCATCCCATGGGGGTTCTCCTGGGGGCAGGCGCGCGTCGCCTTGCCAGGCTGGTATGGCTTCGGAACGGCCGTCAGAGCGTTTGCGAAAAAGGGGCCAAGGGAAAAGACGGCTCTGCTCAGGCGCATGAGTGCGGAGTGGCCCTTTTTTCGCACGCTTCTCTCGAACATGGACATGGTGCTCGCCAAGGCGGATATGCGGCTGGCGTGCAAATATGCGGAGGAACTCGTTCCAGATCAGGAGCTTTCACGCCGCGTGATGAACGCCATTCTCGTCGAGTGGGACGCCACCGTTGAAGCGCTGAACAGAATTACGGGCGCCACGGAGCGGCTCGCCGACAGTCCCGCGCTGGCGAGAGCCATCACCCGCCGCGTGCCCTACATCGCGCCCCTGAACCATCTTCAAATCGAACTCATCCGGCGATGGCGGAGCGGACGGCATGAAGAAAAGACCAGGCGCGCGATCCTGATCGCGATTAACGGCGTCGCCGCGGGACTGAGAAACACGGGCTGACTCATTCGACGGATTGGGGCAAGAAAGCCGGCGTATAAGAGCCTTTCAGGGTGGGCTACTCGAGAAAAACCCGTCTATGGAGACGAAAATGAAGCTCAGCGCAAGAAATGCCCTCAATGGCAAAATCACGAAGGTCGTCAAGGGAGCCACCACGGCTCATGTTGTCATCGATGTGAATGGCGCAACGATCACGGCATCGATTACAAACGAGGCAGCTGAGGAACTGAAGCTGAAGGAGGGCCAGAATGCCGCTGCCATTATCAAGGCTTCCGACGTCATGGTCGCGGTCGATTAGACTGGCAGGCGCACGGTCCGCCAAGGCGGTGGCGATTCTCGCCATCGCCGGCGGCGCAGCTTTTGGATTTGCCGAAGCCAAGGATAATCCGGCCTGCGAACAGTTCGACTGGCCTATCAAGCGCGAGTTGCAGCTTTTTGCCGATCCCAACCTTGAAATGGTGTTTTCCGGAGCGCCGCTCAACTCAACTCCCGAGAAGGGCCTCGTCGTCGAGCTTCAGCCGCACGGCACGTTGGACTATGTGTTGGCCCCGGCGCAGGAGCCGAAATCGGATGACACCTTCGGCGGCCTGCTTTTCGTGAAGAATGTACCAGAGGCCGGCGCCTACCAGGTGACGCTGTCCGAGGACGCCTGGATCGATCTCATCCAGGACGGGAAAGCGCAAGCCCTCTCGGCGCAGACGATCAACCCAAATTGCGGCGACGCCCGCAAGAGCATGCGGTTCCGCCTTGAGAAAGGTCCGTTGACGGTTCAGGTCAGCGGCGCCAGTTCACTCTTGATAAAGCTTGTCATCCTGCCGGTGGAGTAGCTCAAGCCTGCGCCAAGGTTGTGCAAGGGCAAGGCGCGCTTCTTGAATGTCGCGCGCGCTCGCTTCAGGGTGGCGGCTGATGAAAAGAGCGCGGCCGGCCGGCTCCCTTGGCTACACTTTCCCTTTGATGCTGATCATCGTGGCTGCGATGGCCCTCGGCGCGACCCGGCTTGAGCTTGCGCAAAGCTACCGGGTGAAGCGCGACAAGGAGGAGGAGCTTCTCTTTCGCGGGCAGGCCTACATGCGCGCCATAAAGGCGTATTATTCAAAGAACAATCGCTACCCGCGCGAGCTGAAAGACCTCGCGAACGACCGGGACTCCTCGAAGCCCCGGTTCATCCGGCAGCTTTACAAAGACCCGATGACCGGCAGGGATTTCAAGCCCATCCTCGGACCGGAGCACGTGATTACGGGCGTCGTGAGCGCAAGCAAGGATGTACCGTTCCGCAAGGTCGACTTCGATAAGGAACTGGTAGGTTTCGAGAAGGCGAGAACATACGCAGACTGGAAATTCGAGGGCAAGGCCGGGAGCGGCGGCGCGCCTCAGGCGACCACGCCCGGCGTAGCCGCTGGGCCTGGGCCACGATCCGCCGGCTCGTTTTGAGATCGGAGATGCGGGCGCCGGCCCGGGCATTAGCGCTCCGGACAGGGCTCGCGTCAGGCGCCTCCTCCACAACAGGTTGTAGGACCACTTGTCGCACCCACGAAAACGTGAGAAGCGGGAACCATACAGCAGCCTTAGAGTTGACAGGGGCGTTTCGAATTGCTGCTGGGCGGTGTGCGATGGACAAGGACTTTGATGTGGTGGTCGCGGGGTCAGGGGACCCTGACCTTGTCAATGAGATCATGGCCCTTATCGGGCGGTACTGTGAGGCTAGAGGCATTGCCCCTTATCCGATCGAACTGCGGGATACCCTGCTGGCCGTGGCTGCACTCGCCCACTTGGAAGTCGATAAAACCGGTCCGGCCATGGTGGCATACGCGGAGGATTTCGCAGACGCCGCGCGTGAGAGCTTTCGGGATGTAACCGGGGTTCTTGCGACGCCCGTATATCAATACCCGACGGCCGCCAGGCTTCGGCATTAGAGGCTCAGGCTCGCCATCAACCGCCTCTATTGACGGTTGCCTCTGGGCGCGGGCAAGCAGCCCTCCGAGGCGGACCGCCGATGTGGCGGCCGCCCTCATAGGGCGCCCGTCTGCCTCGTGGTTAACGCTTCGTTCGCAGCTCCGAGTGTTAATCTGAACCTGGTTAACGGAAGCGCCGCCGATTTATTTCCGGTCCAATTTACACTTGATTAGGCTTAACCATTCCTTTATCCAGCGCAGAACGACGCCTAAGACGGCGGTAAGCAGGCGGTTCCAACGCGTTGAAAGTGAACGGCTTTTTTACCGCCGACCGCCCATTAAATAGAATTTAATGCCAGAATTTTGGCATTAAGTGGGCTCTGAAAAGTCCGTTAAATATAATCCTAAATTCCCGTGTTAACCACGACGCCCCGAAGTCAGCCCGGCGCGTGCGGCGGGAGCGCCGTCCGTCCTGCAAATTCCATATTAATTTCAATGGCTTATCCATTAACTTCCCGGCAAGGCGCTTTCTCATACAATCCTCACTCAAGAGAATACGTGACAAGCGGGAAGCCAATCCGTGGATAGAAGTAAGGTCCAATGTCCTGCAGAAAAGCCTATCGAGGCCCGCGGCCGGTTATGCGCACGACACTTTGGTTTGAACGCCGGAGACTTTATACAATTTTCACTCAAGGTTTTTTTCGTTGGAGGGATAGCATGAAGTCTTTGCTGGTTTTGGCTGTGGCGAGCGCTTTCATCGCCTCGAATGCGCTTGCAGATGACGGCGCGAGCTTTGTCAACGGCGACTGGATCGGAACAGGGTCCTTTCAGATGGGCGAACAGATCATGGCCTGTTCCGAGGTCAAGATGAGGTTCGGAGGAACCAAGACAACCTATGTGGTTCGCGAAGCCTCGATGACCTGCGGGAGCGGACCCAAGCAGGACTTTACGGCGGTCGATACCTTCAGCGTCAAAGAGGACGGGCAGATCTATTTCGAGGGGGGGACTACCGCGACGCTCGCAAAGCAGACGAAGGTCGGCGTCGTGAAGGACAACAGATTGCGCACCGTCAATCCAATCGAAGGTGATGACGTGGACGACATTTCCATGCAGAAAGCCGGGGATTTCCTGATCTACAATCAGGTTGCGGGCGTTCCGGGCAAGACGCCGGATTACAGTCTGATGGCGATCATGAAAAAGGATGCGTCAGCGGCAGCCAAGCCTTGAGCGGCGTGCTGCCGGCTGTCGCGCTGGCACGACGATCAAGGTGAAAGCCGGCGGCCTTCCTCGTCGAAAAAGCGGCCCTTGCGGTAACCGAACTTCGAGGCGAGTATTCGCGCAACCATCAGGCTGACCGGCTGATACCTGAGAGGCCTGCCTGAACCGCTTACGGCGCGGATTTTCGGCGCCAGCGCCGCCGCGACCGTCTCGGGCGCCTCGGCGACCGCATTGAACAGCCTCAGTTCGCGAATTCCGGCATCCTTGAGGAGGAGATCGGTCAGGACCAGGCCGGGGCTCAGTTCATGCACCCCGATGGCGCGGACCCCCGCCTTTTTGAGTTCGGCGTCGAGGAAGCCGGTCGCGAGCGCCACCGCCCGTTTCGAGGCGCGGTGAGACGCCGCCGTCGGAGAGGATCGCATCCCCGCCGCCGAAAACCCCATATTGAAGATGTGGAACGAAGGCTCAGTCCCTTCGAACGGCTGGCGGAGCATCGCCCGTATCACCTCGGCGCAGAGCATCATGGTCCCGCAAAGATTTGTCCGGCAGGTTTCGTCGATGTCGTCCGGCGCGAGTTCCCAAAGCGGGCGTTTGAGGCGGCCCGCCGTGCCGGCGTTATTGATCCAGCGGTCGATGATCCCGAGCTTCGAGACGGCATAAGCCACGAAAGCCTGAGCCTCGCCAAGCGCGGACACATCGCACGCCATGCCATGCAATTCGCCTCCGGGCGCATCGATTCGAAGCTGCCCGAGCGCGGCGTCGAGACGGTTACGGTCACGTCCGCAGATGACCACCCGGTCCCCGGCGAGCAGGAACATCCTTGCCATCGCCAGGCCAAGCCCCGCAGATCCCCCCGTCACCGCGACGCCCAAAGGGCGCGTCACGCCATCCTCTCCAGGTCTCATGCCGCTTCTCACCTTAACACTATCAACGGGCGTTTTTTCCGCGCCTCCGCCATGTCTTCGCCTCAACCCCATGCGCATGCGATAGCGCGCATCGCAACTAAAAAAGATTCGGCATGATAAGGCATTCTCTTACGGCGCTCGTTCTCTCGCTCGTGTTCACGACATCCGCCCCCGCAGCGCAATGCGGCGGCGACTTCCGATCCTTCGTCGGCGCGATGTCGCGCGAGGCCGCGGCCTCGGGCATTTCGCGTTCGGTCGTAGACACCGCGCTTTCGGGCGTCACGCCCGATCAGTCCGTGCTCGCCTTCGACCGCCGCCAGCGCGGCACGTTCCGGATGAGCTTCGAGCGCTATGCGTCCACCCGCATCACCCCCGGCCGCATCCAGCGAGGCAGGCAGCTGTTGCAGCGCCACGCGGCGCTTCTGTCGCGTATTCAGCGGCAATTCGGCGTGCCCCCTCAGCTGCTCGTTGCGATCTGGGGACTGGAGACGGATTTCGGCAGCGGCGATATGGGCAGGCTTCCCGTGATCCGAACGCTCGCCACCATGGCGCATGATTGCCGCCGGACCGAGCTTTTTCAGGGTGAGCTCCTTGCCGCCTTGAAAATCGTGCAGCGCGGCGATCTTCCCCTGCGCGACCTGATCGGCGCTTATGCTGGTGAAATCGGGCAGACGCAGTTTCTGCCGTCGTCCTACATCAAATATGGCGTCGATTACGATGGCGATGGCCATGTCGATTTGAGACATAGCGCGGCCGATGTGCTTGCCTCGACGGCCAATCTTTTGAAAACCAATGGGTGGCACGCTGGCGCGCCCTTCGGCGAAGGCACCGCCAATTTCGAGGTCATGCGCGAGTGGAACCGCGCCGAGGTCTACCGCAAAACCATCGTTTTGTTCGCCGAAAGGCTGTCTGGCCGCTGATCACTCCTTGCTTCAATACCTGATTGCCCTGAACTATGTCATTGTGACTGGGGGGTGCCCCGTTTGCAGCATGGGAAGGGCTTTCGGCATGTACAGTGAACCCATTCAGTATATTCAACCGGTCTACCGCCCGCCGAGCGAGGCAGAGTTCTCTGATCCTCCCGCTCACCAATGGCTGTTCCTGGAACAAGTGCACCTTCTGCGAAATGTATACCGCTCCGCAGAAGCGCTTCCGCCCGCGCAACGAGGAGGAAGTGCTCGACAGCATCCGGCGCTGCGGCCAAGAGTTCGGCGGCGATGTCAGGCGAATCTTTCTTGCCGATGGCGATGCCATGACGCTGTCCACGCGCCGCCTTGTGGCGGTGCTCGAAGCGATCAAGCGCGAGCTGCCCGCCGTACACCGGATTTCGAGTTATTGCCTGCCGCGGAACCTTCGCAAGAAATCGGTCGAGGAGATCAAGGAGCTGGCCGCGCTCGGCCTGTCTCTCGTCTATGTCGGCGCGGAGTTGGGCGACGACGAGGTGCTGGCGAGGGTCAACAAGGGGGAGACGTTCGCGAGCACGCTCGACGCGCTTCAGAAGCTCGGCGAGGCCGGGATCAAGCGCTCGGTGATGATTTTGAACGGCCTTGGCGGACAGGCGCTGTCGGAGCAGCATGCAAAGAACTCAGCCGCGCTGATGAATGCCGCTCAGCCGGAATATCTTGCGACGCTGGTCGTTAGCTTTCCTGGGGGCGAGGAGCGTCTGCGCGCCGATTTTCCGGGCTGGGAACCGCTCAGCATCCTCGGCCTCATGCAGGAAATGGAGGCGTTCCTGTCGCATCTGGAGTTGAAACGAACCATATTCCGGAGCGATCACGCCTCGAACTGGCTTATTCTGAAAGGCACGCTTGGTGCGGACAAGCCACGGCTTTTGCAACAGTTGCGGGCGGCCATCGCCTCGCCGGAGGCAGCCCCGTTGCGACCAGCCTGGGCGCGAGGCCTGTGACCACGGAAACGCCGGACTCCTTGCGGCGGCGGTGTCCGAATGATCGACAAGCTCGAATTTCTGATCGCGATCGCGCATGAAAAGCACTTCGGGCGCGCCGCTGAAGCGTGCGGCGTCACCCAGCCGACGCTCTCCGCTGGCATCAAGCAGCTCGAAGATACGCTCGGCGTCATGCTGGTGCGCCGCGGCTCGCGCTTCCTCGGCTTCACACACGAGGGCGAGCGCGTGCTGGAATGGGCGAGGCGGATCGTCTCCGATGCGCGCGGGCTGCGGCAGGATGTCGAGGCGCTGAAGCGCGGCCTGACCGGACATTTGCGCATCGCGGCCATTCCGACCGCGCTTCCGGTGGTGGCCGTTCTGACCACCCCCTTTCAGGCACGCCACCCGGAGGTTCGCTACACCGTCCTCTCTCGCACTTCGGAGGAAATCCTTGAACTTCTCGCCAACCTCAAGATCGACGCCGGGCTGACCTATATCGATAATGAGCCGCTCGGGAATGTGAGCAAGATCGCGCTCTACAAGGAACGCTATTGCCTTGTGACGGAGAAAACAAACCGGTTCTCGGACCGCGCATCGGTGTCCTGGTCCGAGGCCGCGACGGTGCCGCTGTGCCTCTTGACGCGGGATATGCAGAACCGTCGCATCATCGACCGCAATCTGCAAAAAGCAGGCGCCGACGCGACGGTTATGCTCGAGAGCAATTCGATGATCGTGCTGTTCTCGCACATCCAGTCGGAGCGCTGGTCGAGCATCATGCCCGAAAAGGCCACCCAGCTCTTCGGCTTGTCCGCAGACATCAAAACCATTCCCATTGTGGACGAGAACGAGGTTTACACTGTGGGGCTCGTCACCGGACCGCGCGAGCCCCTCACGCCGCTTGTCTCGGCGCTCATGCAGGAGGCGAAACGGGTCGCAACCGCCCTCACTTCCCAGTGAGCTGATAGATTATCTCTATCAACTCACTCGCCAGCTTTATTGATTTGCGGCCGGATTTCTTGTTTCATTTCAGAAAAGAGAAGAATGGGAGGATACGTGACGAAGGACGTCGTGGCCATTGCTCGTTCCGTTCTCGAGCGGCACTCTACGCAGGAAGGGGCTCTGCTTCCCATCCTGCGAGATCTTCAGGGCGAGTTCGGTTATCTGCCTGAGCCGGTGTTGCCGCTCGTGGCCGAGACCTTGAACATCTCCCGCGCCGAGGTCTATGGCGTGGCCACCTTCTACCACGATTTTCATCTCGAGCCGCGCGGCGAGCACACGATCACGCTGTGCCGGGCCGAGGCCTGCCAATCGGTTGGCGCGGTGGCGCTCGCCGAACGCGTGAAGACGAGGCTGGGGCTCGAGTGGGGTGAGACCACAGCCGATGGCCGTGTAACTCTGGATCAGACCTTCTGTCTTGGCTTGTGTGCGTGCGGTCCCGCCGGAATGATCGACGGGAAGCCGGTTGCGCGTCTCACGCCGCAAAAGCTCGACGCGATGATGGCGGAGGCAGGGGAATGAGGGTTTTCGTTCCGATCGACGCCGCAGCCCTTGCGCTTGGCGCGGATGAAGTGGCCGCCGCAGTGCGGAAAACGGCGGAGGCTCGCGGCATCGCGGTCGATATCGTCCGCAACGGCTCGCGTGGCATGTTCTGGCTCGAACCCATGATCGAGGCGGAGACGCCTCAAGGGCGCATTGCCTACGGCCCGGTCGAGGCGGGCGAGGTTCCGAGCCTGTTCGACGCCGGATTCCTCGATGGCCGCGAGCACTCGCTACGCATCGGGAAACCCGAGGAACATCCGTTCCTCAAGCGGCAAACGCGGCTCGTGTTCGAACGCTGCGGCGTCACCGATCCGCTTTGCCTCCAGGATTACCAAGCCTACAAGGGCTTTGAGGGTCTCAGGCGCGCCATCGCGATAGGCCCGTCCGCGACCATCGAAGAGGTGATCCTGTCGGGCCTAAGGGGCCGGGGCGGCGCGGGCTTTCCGACCGGCATCAAGTGGCGCACCGTCGCCGAAACCAGCGCGCCGCAGAAATACATCGTCTGCAACGCCGACGAGGGCGACAGCGGCACTTACGCCGACCGCATGATCATGGAAGGCGACCCCTACTGCCTCATCGAGGGGATGGCGATTGCGGCTGTCGCGACCGGCGCCACGCGGGGCTATGTCTACATACGCTCGGAATATCCGCATGCCGCCGAGACGATGAGCGAAGCCATTGTGCGGGCTCGCCGCGAGGGGCTTCTCGGCGAGCGGCTGCTCGGCTCGGATCATGGCTTCGACATGGAAGTGCGCGTGGGGGCCGGCGCCTATATCTGCGGCGAGGAGACTTCGCTGCTCGAAAGCCTCGAAGGCAAGCGCGGCGAGGTTCGCGCCAAGCCGCCGCTGCCCGCGCATAAGGGGCTGTTCGGCCAGCCGACCGTCGTCAACAACGTCCTGTCTCTCGCCTCGCTTCATTTCATCATGGTGGAAGGCGGGGCAGCCTATCGCGACTATGGCATGGGCCGGAGCCGCGGCACGAAGCCGATCCAGCTCGCAGGCAACATCAAGCATGGCGGCCTGTTCGAGACGGCGTTCGGCATCACGCTCGGCGAACTCGTCGACGACATCGGCGGCGGCACTTTGAGCGGGCGTCCTGTGCGCGCCGTTCAGGTCGGCGGTCCGCTCGGCGCTTATTTCCCGCGCTCGCTGTTCGACACGCCGTTCGACTATGAGGCGTTCGCGGCGCGCGGCGGCTTGATCGGCCATGGCGGCGTTGTCGTTTTTGACGACACCGTGGACCTTTTGGAGCAGGCGCGGTTTTCCTTTGAATTCTGCGCACTTGAAAGCTGCGGCAAGTGCACTCCGTGCCGGATCGGCTCGGTGCGCGGAGTTGAGACGATGGACAGGATCCGCGCCGGCATCAACCCAGCTGCAAACCTCGCGCTCATAGAAGAGCTTTGTGAAACGCTGCGGTTCGGTTCCCTTTGCGCTCTGGGCGGCTTCGTTCCTTTCCCTGTCATCAGCGCGCTCACCTATTTTCCCGAAGATTTCGTCCATCGGCCCCGGCTCGAAGCGGCGGAATAAGGAGTATCCTATGTCTCTCGTCCACGAGTTGGATTACGGCACGCCCCCGTCGAAGTCAGAGGCGAAAGTCACGCTCACCATCGATGGAATGCAGGTCACGGTCCCGGCAGGCACGACGATCATGCGGGCCGCCGCGGAGAACGGCAACATGATCCCGAAACTCTGCGCGACCGACCTCGTGAAGGAGTTCGGCTCCTGCCGCCTCTGCCTCGTTGAGATCGGAGGGCGCAACGGAACGCCCGCGTCGTGTACGACGCCCGTCGCCGAGGGCATGGTCGTCCGTACCCAGACGGAGCGCTTGAAGCGCATCCGCAGGGGCGTGATGGAGCTGTACATCTCCGATCATCCGCTCGATTGCCTGACATGCGCCGCCAATGGCGATTGCGAATTGCAGGATATGGCCGGCGTCGTCGGGCTGCGCGACGTCCGCTACGGCTACGAGGGCGAGAACCACACCAAGGAAGCGAAAGATCAATCGAACCCCTATTTCAGTTACGATCCGGCGAAGTGCATCGTCTGCTCGCGCTGCGTGCGGGCCTGCGAGGAGGTGCAAGGCACCTTCGCGCTGACGATTTCGGGGCGCGGCTTCGAAAGCCGTGTTTCCGCCGGGATGGCCGAGCCTTTCCTGCAGTCGGAATGCGTGTCCTGCGGGGCCTGCGTGCAGGCCTGCCCGACCGCCACGCTGGTCGAGAAGTCGGTCTACGACATCGGCGCGCCCGAGCATTCGATCGTGACCACCTGCGCCTATTGCGGCGTCGGCTGCGCCTTCAAGGCGGAGATGCGCGGCGACGAGCTCGTGCGCATGGTTCCCTACAAGGATGGCAAGGCGAACCGCGGGCATTCCTGCGTGAAGGGCCGTTTCGCCTGGGGCTACGCCACGCACAAGGACCGCATCCTGAAGCCCATGATCCGCAAGTCCATCCACGACCCATGGCGAGAGGTGAGCTGGGAGGAGGCCATCGACTACGCGGCGTCCGAGTTCAAGCGCATCCAGGCCAAATATGGCCGGGGCTCGGTGGGCGGCATTACATCTTCGCGCTGCAGCAATGAAGAGACGTTCCTCGTGCAGAAGCTCATTCGGGCGGGGTTCGGCAACAACAATGTCGACACCTGCGCGCGCGTGTGCCATTCGCCGACCGGATACGGCCTCAGCACAACCTTCGGCACGTCGGCCGGCACGCAGGACTTCGACAGCGTCGAGCACGCCGATGTTGTCATGGTCGTGGGCGCAAATCCCACCGACGGCCATCCTGTCTTTGCCTCGCGGCTCAGGAAGAGGCTGCGGGAAGGCGCGAAGCTCATCGTCGTCGACCCGCGCCGCACCGATCTCGTGAAGAGCCCCCATATCGAGGCGGCCTATCATCTGGCGCTCAAACCCGGCACGAATGTCGCCGTGCTGACGGCGATGGCGCATGTGATCGTGACAGAGGGCCTCGTGAATGAAGCTTTCGTGCGCGAGCGCTGCGACCCGGACGAGTTCCAGCATTGGGCTCAGTTCGTGTCGGAGCCGCGCAATAGTCCCGAAGCACTGGAGGAGCATACGCATGTTCCTGCCGCAGCCGTTCGCGGCGCGGCGCGGCTCTTCGCGAGCGGAGGAAACGCCGCGATCTATTACGGGCTTGGCGTAACCGAACACAGTCAGGGCACGACGGCCGTCATGGGGATCGCGAACCTCGCCATGGCGACCGGCAATATCGGGCGGCATGGCGTCGGGGTGAACCCGCTGCGCGGCCAGAACAACGTGCAGGGCTCGTGCGACATGGGTTCTTTCCCGCACGAGTTTTCGGGCTACAGGCATGTTTCGCATGACGCGACCCGGCAGATGTTCGAAAGCGTCTGGGGCGTGCCCCTCGACAAAGAGCCAGGGCTTCGCATTCCGAACATGCTCGACGCGGCGGTGCACGGCTCCTTCAAGGGGATGTACATCCAGGGCGAGGACATCCTCCAATCCGACCCGGATACGACCCACGTCTCCGCCGGACTTTCGGCCATGGAATGCGTCGTCATCCAGGACCTCTTCCTGAACGAGACTGCGAATTATGCGCATGTCTTCCTGCCCGGCAGCACCTTCCTCGAAAAGAACGGCACCTTCATAAACGCGGAGCGGCGCATCCAGCGCGTCCGCAAGGTGATGGCGCCCAAGAACGGCAAGGAGGACTGGGAAGTCACCGTGGCGCTTTCGGAGGCGCTTGGCTACCCCATGCAGTACAATCATCCATCCGAGATCATGGACGAGATCGCGCGGCTGACCCCGACCTTCGCGGGCGTGTCTTATGAAAAGCTTGAGGAACTGGGCTCGATCCAGTGGCCTTGCCACGCGAAAGCGCCGGAAGGGACGCCCGTGATGCATGTCGGCGGCTTTGTGCGCGGCAAGGGCAGGTTCATGATCACGGAATACATCCCGACCGACGAGAAGACGGGGCCGCGCTTCCCGCTGATCCTGACCACGGGCCGCACGCTAACCCAGTACAATGTCGGCGCGCAGACGCGGCGCACCGCCAATGTTGTCTGGCACGACGAAGATTTACTCGAAATCCATCCGCACGACGCCGAGCAGCGCGGCATCCGCAGCGGCGACTGGGTGCGCCTGACGAGCCGCGCGGGCCAAACGAGCCTCCATGCCGTGATTACCGACCGTGTCGCGCCGGGCGTGGTCTACACGACCTTCCATCACCCTCTGACGCAGGCCAACGTCGTCACCACCGACTATTCCGACTGGGCCACGAACTGCCCGGAATACAAGGTGACAGCCGTTCAGGTGATGCCGTCGAACGGGCCGAGCGATTGGCAGGAGCGCTACAACGCATTCGCCGAAAAGAGCCGGCGCATTGCGGCGCTGGAAGCAGCGGAATAGATGGGGCGTCCGGCGGCAATCGAGGTTTCGCGGCTCAAATGGAGCGGCGGAACGTTGAGCGGAGGACGCCGCACCATTCCGGACGAGGTTCCGGTTTCGCTCACCTATGACGGGTCGGCCTACGCCGTCATGATGGCGACGCCGTCGGACCTGGCGGATTTCGCGCTCGGCTTCAGCCTTTCGGAGGGCGTTGCCGATCATCCATCCGAAATCGAAAGTCTCGAAATCATCGAAGTGGAGGGCGGCGTGGAAGCCCGTATGTGGCTCAGGCCGGAAGCCTCGAGGCGCAATCGCGGCCGCCGCCGAGCCATTCTTGGGCCGACTGGGTGCGGACTTTGCGGCGTGGACAGCATCGCCCAGGCCTTGAAACCTCTGACGGCGGTCGGGAGCGATACGGTGCGGATTGCCGGGGCGGGGCTGGTCGCCGCGATGGCGGAACTCCAGAAGATGCAGGCCCTGAACGCACAAACGCGCGCCGTGCATGCCGCCGGTCTGTGGCTCGGGGCTAGAGACCTTCTCGTCCGCGAGGATGTCGGCCGTCATAACGCGCTCGACAAGGTTATCGGCGCTGCCGCCTCGGCGGGCATTTCAGCAAGCGGCGCCGCCGTTCTTTTAACGAGCCGTGTTTCCGTCGAACTCGTCCAGAAAACCGCCCGGCTTGGCGCGCCCGTCATCGCAGCCATCTCCGCCCCGACGGCGTTGGCGGTGAGGATGGCCGATGAGGCAGGCATCACGCTCGCCGCCGTCCTTCGCGGCGCGGACTTCGAGATTTTCACGAGAGCAGCCCGCATCCTGGATGCGGATAAGCTGCTCTAGCACTTTAGGATCGATCAACTTTTCCGCCTTTAATCGGGTCCGGTCAAAGGCGGGTTGATCGAGGCCGGAACGCATCACGGGAGGGGTTGAGCGATGAAGCCTGAAAAACTTGTCATGATGGCCAATCAGATCGGGGCGTTCTTCGCGAGCCAGAAGGGGGACGAGGCCGTTCACAGCATCGCCGATCACCTCAAGAAGTTCTGGGATCCAAGGATGCGGGCGGCGATCCTTGCCCATCTTGAGACGGGTGGAGAAGGCCTGCAGCCGGAGGTGCGCCGCGCTGTAGAGCAACTCGCCCAAGAGCAAAAAGCTCATGAGCCCGCAAAGGGCTGACGCCCTGAAAACGCGGAAGTGAAAGTCCTGGTTCCGGCCAGCGGGCGTTCGATGCGGGGAGGGGCACGCGGCCGCTGCGGCAAGTCGTTCGGGTTGCGGTGCGGCCCGAAAATGACGGGTGGCGAAGAGCCGAAGGCTGCTCATCGTCCTTTTCGGGATGGGAAAAAGATGGCGGAAATCAGAGACATAAGCTAAAAGCCTTCTGGCGTTCGAACTTTTCATGGGGTTGGGGCGAGCGGGGCAGCAAGCGGAAACAAGTTTTTCGTGAGCGCCTTCGGATTTCCCCCGGTCTTGCAGCGCAACTGTTCGGCGGCGTCATGGGCGGCTGTTCATTATCGCGCCTGCCGCTGCTCGAAGCTGCTCCGGAGATTGCGATTTGTGCTGGCGCTTTGGGTGTCCGGCTGAGAAAATACCGGAGATTCCAGAGGCCTCCCAAGTGAAACAGCCATGAAATCGCGGATACTGGTAGTCGAGGACAACGGGCTTGTGGCCTTTGAACTGTGCCGCGCTCTCGAAGCGGCCGGCTTTGAGGCCATAGGCCCCGCCCCCTCCGTGGATAAGGCGCTCACCCTCATCAAAGAACGCAGGTGCGATGCGGCCGTGCTCGACATTCAATTGCGCGGCGAGACTTCAGAGGCTGTCGGGCATGTGCTTGCGGCGCTTCATATCCCGTTCGTGACCATGACCGGCTATGCGCGGACCAACCAGCCAGCCGTCTTCGAAGGGGCTCCCACTTTCACAAAACCGATTCCGTCGTCCATGATCGTGGCGCAGCTCCGTCACATGATACCGGGCCTCGCCTGACGAGGGTTCTAAAAATCGCGCCCTTAATCGGACGCAGGTTGGATGCATTTTTGTTATGAAAGTTGCGCAAAGCGGCCTCTGCTTGTCAACCTGTCCCTGACGTTTTCGTCCGCACTTCTTGATCTGAAACATCTTCGGCGAAATCGCCTTGCGGACAGGTTAACGCAGCGTGAACCCGCTCCAACCCTTGCTAAATAAGGGGAAAATACCGAACGGGACGCCATCGCCGCCGCCTGCGCCGCAGCTTTTCGGGCTGGCGAAAGGGTTAACTCGTGAAATTGCAAACATATTTAACGGACTTTTGCGAGCCGACTTAATGCCAAAATTCCGGCATTAAATTCTATTTAATGGCGATCGAGCGAAGACAGAAAGCTTTTCGTTTTCAATGACTTAGATGAGACCGCCTACGGCCAGCCGTAAGGCGCGGCGCTGCTCCTTTCGCGGCGGATAGACGCTTTCTTAAGCATACTCAGGCCGGAAATAAATCCGGCGCGCTCCTGTTAACCATGTTGTATTAACGCTTACGGGGGGTTGACGAACGGTTTACCTTTAGAGCGTCGTGCGTCCCGATGATCGTCACCCCGGAATGCGCCTCAGCGCATATCCGGGGCCGTTACAAATCGAAGCGCCTGTTGCGATCCCGGATACGACGCAGGCGTCGTTCCGGGATGACGAGCTCTAGGCGTGCGGCGAGCGCCGTCACGGATGGCATGGCCAGATTGGCGAAGCATGCCTCAAAGCATCCCGCGTTCAATCGGATACAGGCGTCATCGTGATCGTCGCCCGAAACGCGCCTCGGCGCATTCGGCGCCCCGCAACCGGTTCCGATTTTGCGCGGGCCGCGCTAGCCCGACGCGGTGCGTCCCGATGATCGTCACCCCGGAATGCGCCTCAGCGCATATCCGGGGCCGTTACAAATCGAAGCGCCTGTTGCGATCCCGGATACGACGCAGGCGTCGTTCCGGGATGACGAGCTCTAGGCGTGCGGCGAGCGCCGTCACGGATGGCACGGCCAGATTGGCGAAGCATGCCTCAAAGCATCCCGCGTTCAATCGGAACGGGCGTCATCGTGATCGTCGCCCGGAACGCGCCTCGGCGCATTCGGCGCCCCGCAACCGGTTCCGATTTTGCGCAGGACGCGCTAGCCGTCCCTGGCGGAGGTTGGGGACGCTGAAGCGTCGTGCGCGGACCTCGATAGGCCGCCGCAGGCGGCGCATAAGAGCGCGCTTCGAGCGTCGCCTGCGGCGGCGCCTTCGACCATGGCGTCAACCGGCGTTCACTTCGGCGGTGCGCTTTCCAGCGGTTCCTTGGCCGCTTCCTGGGCATGCTGAAGGAGGTCTCGCAGGCGGCCTGCCGTGTCGGAAATCGCCTTGCGTTCACCCGGCAGCGGGCTCATGCGGGCCTCGAAACGGCCATTGGCATAGTCGACCATCAGGTCCACGAACTGCTTCTGAACCTCGATATGACTCTTCACCATCGCGTTCAGGTTCCATGCCATGTCGCCATAGACGCCCGGGAAGTCATTCGCGCGCATTTCCTCCCGGATTCGGCCGTCCTTGTGGGCGCGCGACATGTGGAGCTGAGCCCTGGTGAACTTCTGCAGGGTCTCCGCCACGCTGTTGACCGCGCCGCCCACCTCGCTCAGCTCGTCCGACGAAGGGCTGTCGACACGCCTTGAGAGGTCGCCGCGCGCCAAGCGCTCAGCGCCGTCTCTGATGGCCTTGAGCGAGCCCAGGACCGAAAAGCAGAGGCCTCCGAAGAAATACAGCACCAGGAGAAGCACCAGGCCTGTGCCGGACAGGATGGTGTGAAGGTTGGCTTTCGACTGTTCGATGCGCGCCGCAAGCAGGCCGTCGAGCTGTTGCGCCGACAGGTCAAACAACTGGTACAAGTCTAAAATGGCGCCACTGCCCCGCACGAAGAGTTCGGCCGGATCAAGCGTCAGACCGCCGCCGTTCAGCAATGCAAGCGTCTGCGCGCCGAGGAAGTAGCCTTGCGCCTTTTCCGCTTCCATCCTCGTCGCTTGCATCGCGCTCGCCAACGCATCGTTGGCGCCCATGGCGCTGTCCAAGGCGGTCTTCAGGTTCTCGAACTCGGTCGCGAACTGTTTTTGCAAGACGTTGAGCTCGACCCTTTCACCCACCGTCATGGCATGACGGGTCAGCACAAAAAATCCAAGCCCCCGAAACTGTTCGATATAATTGAGCACGTTGGGGATATGGACCGCAACAGCTTCCACCATGTAATAAGAGTCCATTTCTGGATCGAGAGAGAGATTTGACTTGTCAGCGGTGATCTGTATGAAATTGGCGATACCATTTATTAGGTTATTATGATTTTCTAGACTTTCCTCCGCATTATATGAGTAAATATTTGATTTTATTTCCATCCACAAATTGCTTAGGCGAACGAACTCTTCAACCATCTTGATGGGGGCATCGCCGCCAGCGCTTATGTCTCCGAGCCGATTGAAGGCTGCATCCGCTTTCGCGGTTATGGCGGCCAGTCTCTTACGCGCCTCTTCGTCGCCGGCCGCCATAAGCTGACTTATTCTGCGATGGACCTGCATGATTTGCAGAAGTTGACGGGCGGGGATGAGTTGCCGAACCCCAAGCCGCTCGACCAGCGCAAACTTGATGTCCTTCGTAATCTGCTCGTCGAGGAAATAGGTCATCCCTGCGAGAGGCACGAGGAACAGCACGCCGATCAGCCCGAGTTTCACCGCAAAACGAAGACGGCTCATGATCCTCGCGGCCGGATAAAAGATTGGCTGCAGCATTGTTGACCACGCTCCGTCAGAGACATTGATCTTAAGGTGTGCCTTAGCGAGCTTGTGTTTCCGTTGCTATCACTCATAAGAGTGAGCTGAAGAAGCTTGGCGTCAATGCTCGTAAAAATCGGAGATTATATCCTGACGATAAAGCTCATTGCTTAGAAACAGGCATTGCGGAGAAGTGTCACCGAAGCGGACGCGTCCGGGCTCTCGCCGCAGGCGGAGCAGGAGCCCAGACGCCGGCTCAAGGCGTCGCGGCAAAGCTTGCGACAGCCCAGCGCATCATCAGAAAAGGGGTGACGAAACGATCGCATAAAACGGGCCGCTCGCCTTGCGCTCGACAGGCGCGCCTTTGCGGTTGGTTCTTTGGCCGAACGCGAGCACGGTCTGAGGCTTAACGGCTTGCCCCATTGCATCGGCCACGGTAAAAAAGACGCCGTCGAGTTTATGCCCCACAAACGTAGCGCCGGTTGAAACCATTGTGATGAGCACCATCGCCAGGAGGCCATATTCGACCACATTGACCACATGGGTGAGACGCCGAGCTTGAGATCCGCGAAAAGCCTGGGCGTCTCTGGCGTTTACGGTAAAACGATGCATGACATGGTCACTCGGCTCGGTTGTTATATAAGTCTTACCACCCCCGAATTTCGCATTTACCAAGCCGGAGCCTTGGCTTTGCGCCTTATTGTATGATCATTTGACTATTTTCTCGAATACGCTTGCCAGCGCCCCGCGCTTCTGTCGCACGGGAGGGGGCGCCTGGCAGCGGGTTGCCCTAACGCCCGCCCACATAGCTGGTTTCTTTGAAAAGTCTAAAGACCCCGGGCATTCTGCTCTGGGCGATCAGCGCTTGATGCCAAGCGGGGCTCCGCGCGAAGCCATAAGGCCAGGAGCGCCGCGGCGGACAGAAGCGCACTGAGCGCCAGAATACTGGCGGCGGTTGCAACCCGGTGGCTGTGAAATGCAAGGACGACGGCATCGCCTTCGACGCGCACGGACTTTACGGTTGTCAGAAACAGCGCTCCGCCGCGCGTCTCCTCTTTTATTCTCTTGACTGGAATAACGTCTGTCAGGTTCTGGGCGATATAGGTGGCGAGCGGGTTCAGCATCGCATTGAACCGGCTCAGCATTGGGCGAGCGGAGTTGCGCGGCAGCCGCGTGTCGGTCACATGAAAGAACATGGCATGGGCGTCCGCGTCATACTCGGGGGCGCCGGTGACCTCGACAGGGGTATGGATCATGTGTCCTGAAACATGGGCTTTGATGTGCACCTTTCCGTCAACCGATACATCCAGAATGCCGATGTCGAAGCCGTGCCACGGCTTGGGCGGATGAATGCGCGCATAGCTCAAAAGCGTCTCGCCGGATAGGTGCACTTCTGCGCTTCCCATCAAGACGCGCCATAGGCCGGCAAGGCTTGCGATCAGCGCTATAAGGGCGACTACCCCTGCAAGAGACCTCCTGCCCCCCCGCATTCTCTGCCCCTCCGTCCCCCAAAGCCCGTCCCGCTGGGCGCCAATTCGCTGACAGAACCCACGAAATGTTACTCGGTTATGGCGGATTGCCGCTTGGTGTCGCGCATCAACAGGTAAACCACGAGCGAGACGGCGATGCAGCCGGTCAGGTAGGCATAGAACCAGCTTTCATGCCCGTTCGCCTTGAACCAGAGCGCCACGCTCTCAGCGGTGCCGCCAAAAATGGAGACGGTGAGAGCATAGGGCAGGCCGACGCCTGTCGCGCGCACGCCAGCCGGGAACAGTTCCGCTTTCACGACGGCGTTGATGGAGGTGTAGCCTGAGAGGATCATCCAGGCTGCGGCGATGAGGAGGAAAGCCGTCCAGGCGCCCTGAGCCTCGCGGAGCGCCGTCAAGAGCGGGATGGTGAATACGGCGCCCAGAACACCGAATCCGATCAGCAGCCATTTGCGCCCGATGCGATCGGACAGAGCGCCATAAAGCGGCTGCAGCGCCATGGCGAACACCAGAGAACCCGCGGTGACGAGCGTCGTCTCGATGTCCGTCAGCTTGACCGAGAGCTTGAGAAACTTCTGCATGTAGATCGTATAGGTGTAGAAGGCCGCCGTGCCGCCCATGGTCAGGCCGATGACCAGCAAGACCTCGCGTGGATAGTGCAGGAGTTGCCGGATCGAGCTTTCCTGCGGACGCTGCTTTTTCGCCGCGAGGTAGGATTCGGTTTCGACGAGGGTGCTGCGCATGACCGCGGCGAAGATGGCCAGAAGACCGCCGATCGCGAAGGGAATGCGCCAGCCCCAATCCCTCAACTGCCCGGGCGTCAACAGCCATTGCTGCAAGACAAGCAGCACCAGGATGGCGCAAAGCTGGCCGCCGATCAGCGTGACGTATTGGAAGCTTGAGTAGAAGCCTCGATTTTTCTCGCCGGCGACCTCGCTCAGATAGGTGGCGCTGGCGCCGTATTCGCCTCCGAGGCTGAGGCCCTGGACGATCCGGGCCGTCGCCAAGAGGACGGGCGCCATGATGCCGATGGTGTCGTAAGTGGGGGCCACCGCGATGGCGAGCGAGCCCAGACACATGAGCATGACCGAAATGGTCAGCGAGACGCGCCGGCCATGGCGGTCCGCGATATGGCCGAACAGCCAGCCGCCGAACGGGCGAGCCAGGAAGCCGAACGCAAACAGCATCGCGGCATTGAGCTGCTGCACGGTTTCATCGCCCTCGGGGAAGAAGGACTTCGCGAAATAAAGCGAAAAAGCCGCGTACGCGTAGAAATCATAATACTCGATCAGATTGCCGGCCGAGCCGATGAAAATGGCTTTCAGCCTGCGGCGCATATCGGCAAAGCCGCGCGAAGGGCCAGGACTCGTGGCTGCGCCTTCGGTGATGGCGGAGTTTGCCCATGTGCGCTTCATGAATGCTCCGATCGCCTCCTGATCTTGTCCGTTTGCATTCGCCTTCGTGGATAGCTGGGGGGCGTCCCCACTATATTATGAGCCCGCTGAAAACCGTGAAGTCCTGTCATCATCCTTCGACAAGCTCAGGATGAGACCAAGTGTTTTTACCTGGTTAGCCCTCACGGTGAGCCTGTCGCGGTTCGGCAGGCTCACCGTGAGGCCATGGGCGGCAGCTCTTTTCAGCATCCTGCTGAACGTTCAGGGGTAGAAAGAGCCGTCTGTCAGGAGAGAAAATCGCCTATTGCATCAAGGACCGTGGCTTCATCCTCGCGATGAGGGATATGCCCGCAATTGGCCAGGATCCTGATCGTAGCGGGACCGGAGGTAAGAGAGCCGATGCGCTCGGCATGGCGAACCGAGCCATACTCGTCATTGTCGCCGTGCAGCACGAGCGCAGGGCATCGGACATTGGGGAGGTCGTCATCAAGAGTCCAGGACGCGAATTCCTCCGAAAGCCAGGTGTCGACCCAGGATCGCAGAACCCAATCGGCCTTGTCGCCGTGATAGCGTCTCAGGCGCTCCATTTGATCCGGCCCGGCAAAACCGCGCTCCGCCTCGCGAATGCCCTTGAGCGTCCGGTCCTCGACAAAGGCCTGCGCGGATTCCGTCACCAGGGCGCGGCAGTCCTTCGAAAAGGCGCCCGCGGCGATGATCGCCATTCCGCCTCCGACGCTATGGCCGAATGGTACGAAGCTGGTGACGCCGAGATGACCGCGAAGAGCGGAGAATGCCCCGTGCGCCTCGTCTCGTACGAAACTTGGCGCAAGAGGCCCAGGGTGGGTGTCCGATCTGCCGAAGCCGAGCCGGTCATAGGCGATCACACCTCGCCCCGTTGCACGAGCCAGCCGCGAAGGGAAGTCACGCCACAGGTCCACGCAACCAAGCGAGTCATGAAACAGAATGACGGGCGCTTTTCCGGGGTCGCTGATCGTGTCGAAGTTCCACGTCTTTATGAAGATGCGACCGGCGGCGGCATCGATCCAGAATTCCTGCGTCTTTGAAAAATCGATGTGCACGTCAGCCTCACACGGAGCCGTCCAGGCGCCCCCTGCGCCTGCATGGCTCCCAATATCGCATGCCCACGGGCGGCGTTTGAAGCCTTTCGGCCGGGCCGATTTGACTGCGGGGCGACGGCGCTGGCTCGCGGCGTTTTCGCGAAGAGACAAGCAGGCGGTTGACGTTCATGGGCGCGGGCAATAAAGGGTTGCATCATGCGCATGGAAGGGATGGGCGGTCATGGGGCAGGTGCTGCTTTCATTCTGGACGTGGTTCGAGATCGCGCTCTGTGCGTTCGTTGGCTTCCTCACGCAGCTGGTGCTTTGGCCCATCACCCGGCCATTTGACCGGCGCCGTCTCATCGTCGGGCGCTGCTTCCGGCTGGCGGGGGTGACAGCCGCCCGGTTGACGCCATTCTGGCGTTTCGGTGTGTACGGGGATGTCCCGCGCCGGATCGAGGGCCGGACGGTGTTCGTTTCCAACCACGAGTTGCAAGCGGACCCTTTCCTCATCTCATTCCTGCCCTGGGAAATGAAATGGCTGGGCAAGGCGTCGCTCTTCCGGATTCCAATCGCCGGCTGGAGCATGGCCCTTGCGGGCGACATCCCGATTCACCGCGGCGAGGGCCGATCCGCCAGGGACGCCATGGAGCGTTGCAAAGAGTGGCTTGAACGCGGCGTGCCGGTGATCTTCTTCCCCGAGGGGACGCGCTCGCCCGATGGCAAAATGGGGGCGTTCAAGGATGGCGCATTCCGGCTTGCCCTCGACAGCGGCGCCCAGATCATTCCCATCGCGGTGTGCGGCACACGCAAGGCTCTCCCCAAGCACTCCTGGAAGTTCGGCTTTACCCGCGCTCTCGTGGCGGTCGGCACGCCCATCGCCACCGTGGGGCGCGGCGCCGGCGACCTGGAGGCCATCAAGGCCGAAGCCCGGGCTCAGATCGAGGCGCTGCGGGCGCGGATGCTTCCGTTGACCTCCGCAGGGGAGGGGCGCGCTCGTGATCCGACGCGGCCTTGAGCATCAAGGCGCTTATCAGCGCTTGGCATGGTCGCGTAAGGAATTTCAACGGATGACAAAATCCCTCAATTCCGGGAATGCCTCCGTTCTCCTATCGCCTGACGTAAAGTGTCCGCGATCGTTGAAGCGCCTCAGCTGAATCCCTTTCACGGTCGATTCAAGCACGGCCGCACTGTCAAGGATCTCTTCGCCGTCATCCAAGGACATGAAGAGCTCAACGCCTCGAGTGCGGGCAACCAGACCGGCGTCGATCTGCAGCCCTTTGAACATGGCCGGCGCCCGGTTGCAATTTGGATCGATCCATGGCGCGACGAGCGCAACCTTTCCAACCTGAATCCGATGTTCGCTCAGCCATCTCACCAGGAATCCTCCCCCGCAACTGTGCCCCACAAGAATGGCGTCGGCATCAATGGGGAATCGCTGGAACACATCAGACCATTTCCCATAATCCGGCTCATAGGGTTCCGGTAATTCGGGTGTCTGGGCGAGAATACCGGACAACAGGAGTTGCCGTTGCAGCCACGGTAGCCAATGCGCATTCGACGGAGATGGGCGGTTCGGATCCAGATACTCTTCTTTCGAAGGCTTCCCATGAAGGATGACAGCGGTTTTCATACCGCGCACGTTATCACATGCTAGACACCGACCGAAGATTTAAGGGACGTTCCTTGTTATGTTACTATTCTGGCTTGTTTAGACAAAAAGTCGGGGGGTCATGGACTTCGTCTTTATGCTGACTCGGTCGGACCAAACGGTTGCCGACTGCATTGATGTGCTCGACGACATCCGGCCCCTCGGGCTGACCCATATCGGGTTCAAGGATGTGGGCGTGAGCCCCGGCCTGCTGGCGGAACTCGCCGCCCGGATTAAGGCTGCGGGTTCAACGAGCTACCTGGAGGTAGTGAGCACGTCGCGCGAGGCCTGCCTGCATTCGGCGCGGCTTGCGCGCGACATTGGCATAGATCGGCTGCTTGGCGGGACGCAGGTCAAAGAGGTGCTCGAGATCCTTGCCGGCAGCGCCGTCCGTTACCTGCCGTTTCCCGGCCGGCCTTTCGAGCATCCGACTAGGCTCGCCGGCTCACCCGTAGATGTGGAGGACGACTGCCGCCGGTATCATGCCATGGGCTGCGCCGGGGTCGATCTGCTCGCTTACCGGGCGACCGAGGCCGATCCACTCGAACTCGTGCGCGCGGCGCGGCGCGGCAGCGACGGCATGGTGCTTGTCGCCGGCAGCGTCCAGACACCGGCGCAGATCCGCGATCTCGCCGCCGCCGGGGCGGATGCGTTCACCATCGGGTCCGCGCTCTTCGACGGATCGTTCGCGCCGCGCCTGGGATCTCTGCGGTCTCAGCTGAGAGCGGTGCTTGATGCCTGCGGCTAAATCTTGAAAGGCAGCGGCCTGTTCCATGGGGGCGCGAGCAGGGAAGAGCGGTATGGTCAATCCTCCTTTAGCGCCGCCTAAGAACATGGGCGGCACACGATGTCTTCGATCTGGTGTTTGATACTTGGTAAGCGGCGCAGGCAGTCGAAAATAACAACCTGCTATGCAGAATTAAGCACCCTGTGACTATATTACTATTTCATAAGATTGGAGCATGATGGTAGAGAGACATCACCGTTTCGAAATTCAAGCTCGAAATACAAGGTTAACGTGATCAGCAAAAATGGGCGCATCTATCCGTATCTTGGTTCTGTGCCCTTGAGAGGTCTGGAGCAAGACTATGGACAGCAGTGAATTCAATCTAACGTCGTTAGCAGCCGATATCGTGTCGGCGTACGTGGCTCATAACGCGATAACCAGTGACAAGCTTCCCGAGTTTATCGGCTCTGTCCATGGCGCGTTGAGCAGGGCCTCCGTGCAGGGCGTCGAGCCGGAGAAAGTCGAATTGAAGCCCGCGGTCGCTATCAAGAAATCAGTGACGCCGGAGTACATCATTTGCCTCGAAGACGGCCAAAAGTTCAAATCCCTCAAACGGCACCTGAAAACCCACTACGACATGTCTCCTGAAAACTATCGGGAGAAGTGGGGGCTGCCGCACGATTACCCGATGGTTGCTCCGAGCTATGCCGCTGCGCGCTCTGATCTGGCCAAGAACATGGGATTGGGACGGCGCGCCACCGCAGTAGCGGCCGATGAACCGAAGGCGCCTGCGCCGGTCGAACTCGCGGAAAAAGCGAAGGGGCGCGGCAAGCAAACCAGGAAAGCAGGCAACGGGGCGCGCAAGTAGCTGAGAGCGCCAGTGAGCGGCCCGCCCGCCATCGCGGGCTGCTTTGCAAAATCAGTCACAAGACCTGGTAGACGGCGGGCGCTCGCGCGGAGCCTGTGCGCGCGGTCTTGATAAGCTGTTTCTTCTCCAGCGATTGCAGAACCGAATGCAGCGATCCGAGCGGTATCTGCGCCGCTTTGGCAAGATCGGCGGCTTTCTCAGCCACCCGTCCGTTCTCGTCCATCTTTGAACGGAGCGCCTTTATCACGGCGCTTTGACGGGGGCTCAGGTCCGGCATTGCCGCTGTTGGCTCAGCGCTCGGTTTCGCCGGGGCCTCCGCCGGTTCCGTTGCGGGTTCGGCAGACCGGCTGTTTTCTCTGTCGGAGTAGTCTCGAGCGCGTGCGGCATCGAAGAAAATCGCGATCACTTCGAGGAGCCGGGGTTTGCGAGGATCTGTCCTCACGATGGCGATCGAGCCGTCCTCAAACCTGACTGTCGCATATGGATGAGGGCTGCTGTCCATCGCCACTTCCTTTTCCCTGCAGCAAAGATCACGCTGGTCGACCGCGTGCCAGCGAAGACGATTAAATGACGAAATTTCCGTAAAGTAACTAGATCAAAAGGGGTACCCGCTTTAAAGCGCTCCGCAACCAAAAGGGTAAGGGCCGAGGTTGCGCACGACCGCCTCATTTGGCAGGCCGGCGATCATGAGCAGCAATGGACCCCCGCGTCTTCGCGGCGACCCTTTCCGACGGCGTGAGGTCCGCCGTTACGGTTGTCGGGCCGGCAGCGTTTCCCGAGTGAGGATGGCGTCAAATTCCGTCAAGACCGGCTTTCCCGGAATGAACGCGCCGGGTCGACGGCGTTCTTGCCCTTGATGATGCCCATGTGGAAAGCCATTGACGCCTCCGCTCGATGCTTCGGTGGCGGCTGAAGCCATTAATTTCACGATTGCATCTGAAACTTCGGACACCTAAAGACTGATGGCGCCCCCTAGGGG
>CAVXRT010000044.1:0-31526 GCA_963764115.1 uncultured Alphaproteobacteria bacterium | reverse complement strand
CCAAAATCTCGCTAAGATATTGCTTTTGCTTTTGCCAGCCGGCTCGGACAGTTCTACACCTACCGCTCGATGCTGCGGCGGCTGCCGCTACCCACAAGTCAAGCCAAAATCGCGAATTGGATGGTGAATTTGTCGGAACGGCGGATGGCGCGGGCTGAATTCCAGAAAAACGAATTCGATGGCTTATAACGGACGGGGAAAAGCCGGCGAAGCTCAGGCCGCGCGGGCGGGTTGAGATTGCGAGAGCCGACGCCGCAATTCGTCAACAGGGCGCCCGCCTCCCTGTGAAGGCTCTTGCAACCGGTCCGGGTTTGGCCTATTTTCCAGTCAGCTCAAGATCATCTCGGATTAAAGAGTGGGCCTCCCGGTCCGCTCTTTTTCTTTATCTGGCGCACGCTGCGCTGGAGAACCGGAGTGCATGGAAAACGACCCGTCATCGGCGGATATTGAAAGCTCAGCCCCTGCGGCGCCGACCGAACGCTTCGTTCGGGAGACAGGCCCCGCTGCCGAAATTGCGGCGCTCATTGAGCCGGTCCTCGAGGAACTGGGCTATCGCCTTGTGCGCGTCGTAATGTCCCGCCGCGACGGCGGCACGATCCAGATCATGGCGGACAAGGCTGGCGGGGCGATCAACGTCGATGACTGCGCCAGCATCAGCCGGCGCCTGTCGCCGCTGCTCGACGCTCATGACCCGATTGAAGGCCGTTATTACCTGGAGGTTTCATCGCCGGGTATTGACCGCATTCTGGTCCGGCCGTCCGATTTCGAGGATTGGGCGGGGTTCGAAACCAAGGTGGAGACGAAAGAGCTAATCGACGGCCGCCGCCGCTTTCGGGGCCTGTTGGAGGGTTACGAAAACGGCGAAATGCTGCTGCAGGTCAGGCTCGACGAGAAAAGCGAGCCACAAACGATCGGGCTGCCGGTCGATCTCATTCATGATGCGAAGCTTGTGCTGACCGACGAACTCATCAGGGCTTCCCTCGCAAAGGCTAAGTCCGCCGGCAAATGGGCCGAGGGCGGTGAAATTGAAGAAAACGACGTAAAGGATTTGGAGTTGGACGATGGCGCAGATCGGAATTAGCGCGAACCGCCTGGAGTTGTTGCAAATCGCGGAAGCTGTTGCGCGCGAAAAGTCGATCGACCGCACGCTCGTGCTTTCTGCGATGGAAGACGCAATCCAGAAGGCTGCGAAATCCCGCTACGGAAGCGAAAATGAGATCCGCGCGGAGATCGATCCGCGCACTGGTGAGATCAAGCTGTCGCGGCTCCTTGAAGTTGTAGAGAAGGTGACGCTGGACGCGACCGAAATCAGCCTCAAGGATGCGAAAAAACGCAATCCGGAAGCCGAGGTGGGTGATTTCATCGCAGAGCCACTGCCGCCTCTCGACTTTGGCCGTGTTGCGGCGCAAAACGCCAAGCAGGTCATTGTGCAGAAGGTGCGCGAGGCCGAACGCGAGCGTCAGCACGAAGAGTATAAGGATCGCGTGGGCGAGATTGTGAGCGGCATCGTGAAACGCGCGGAGTACGGGAACGTCATGATCGACCTGGGCCGGGCCGAGGCGATCATCCGCCGCGATGAGACCTTGCCGCGCGAGAACCACAAGCTTGGCGACCGCGTCCGCGCCTATGTGTACGACGTTCGGCGCGAGAATTGCGGCCCGCAAATCTTTTTATCGCGCACACGCCCGGAATTCATGGCGAAGCTGTTCGCGCAAGAGGTGCCGGAAATTTACGACGGAATTGTCGAGATAAAATCGGTCGCTCGCGATCCTGGAAGCCGTGCAAAGATCGCGGTCGTCTCGAAAGATACGTCGGTCGATCCGGTGGGCGCGTGCGTCGGCATGCGCGGCAGCCGTGTGCAAGCCGTTGTGAACGAACTGCAGGGCGAAAAGATCGACATCATCCAATGGTCGGGAGACGCCGCAACCTTTATCGTGAACGCACTCGCGCCTGCTGAGGTCGCCAAGGTTGTGCTCGACGAAGAATCCGAGCGCATCGAGGTTGTCGTGCCGGACGAGCAGCTTAGCCTCGCCATCGGCCGCAAGGGCCAGAATGTGCGCCTGGCATCGCAATTGACGGGCTGGGACATCGACATTCTGACGGAAGCCGAGGAGTTAGAGCGCCGCCAGAAAGAATTCGCCGAACGCACAAGCGCCTTCGTCGCAGCCCTCGATGTGGACGAGATGATCGCGCAGCTCCTCGTGTCGGAGGGCTTCACCACGGTCGAGGAACTCGCCTATGTGGACGAGCAGGAGGTCGCGAGCATCGAGGGTTTTGACGAAAACACCGCAGGCGAGATCCAGGAACGCGCTCGTGAATTTCTCGAGCGGCAGGAAGCCGAACTGACCGAGAAACGCCGCGAGCTTGGCGTCCACGACGAGCTTACAGAAGTCGAGGGCCTGACCACGGCGATGCTTGTCACGCTTGGCGAAAACGGGATCAAGACCTTGGAAGATCTCGCGGACTGCGCAACCGATGAGCTTGCTGGATGGCAGGAGCGCGCCCACGGGCAAACGAAGCAGCACCCCGGCATTCTGCAAGGCCATGACCTCAGTAAATCGGACATCGAGCAGATCATCCTGAATGCCCGGGTCAAGGCCGGGTGGATCGAGCCTCCCGCGGCCGAGGAAGCGCAAGAGGGTGAAACGGCCGATGTCGAGAGTGAAGGCGGCCAGGATGCAGATCGCGAAGAGAAGGCGCTCTGAGCCTGAGCCCATACTGGAATTTCCGGAAGCGGACACACATATAGCGGAGGGCGAGCAAGGCGGAAATCCCATCAGAACCTGCATTGTGGAACGCGCGAGAAAGGAAAGGCCTTTTCTCCTGCGTTTCGTGCTTTCGCCGCATGAGGAAGTCGTTCCCGATATCAAGGGAAATCTTCCGGGGCGAGGTGTTTGGGTAACCGCCAGAAAAGAGAGTGTAGCCGAAGCAGTGAAGCGCCGGGCTTTCCAACGGGCGTTTCGGAAGCAGGTTTCCGTCAGCGATAGCCTTTCTTTAGAAGTGGAACGGCTTTTTAAGCGATCTGCATTAGAACGGTTATCGATTTGTAATAAGGCAGGGTTGTTGGTCGTAGGATTCTCAAAAATCGAAGAAGCGCTGAAGCGGCGTGAAATTGTGGCTCTTCTTCATGCGGATACCGCGGCAGCCGACGGAAAGGCCAAGCTCGACAGGAAGCTCGAAGCCTTATTTGCAGGAAAAGAATATATCGCGCCGAAAAATTGCTTCACATCCGCCGAAATTAGCTTGGCGGCAGGAAGCATAGGTGTAATACATGCGGGAGTAAGAGAAGGCGGGGCAACCCGCGCATTCTTGCAGGCTCTCGATCGTTTAAGTGCCTATTGCGCAAGGGAAGCTGACGTTGCTTCGCTGCGTCAGGATAGAGAATGAGCGAAACGAAAGAAACGGACCATAAAACGGCGGGCAGCCGCAAGACAATGTCGCTGAACGTGAAGCGGACAGTGGAGCAAGGCCACATCCGGCAGAACTTTAGCCATGGGCGCTCGAAATCCGTTCTTGTCGAGACCAAGCGCAAGCGCTCGGGTTCCCCGGGCACGGTTCAAGAGGAGCCGCAACAGCAGAAGCCCGCGCCCCAGAAGCCCGAGCCTCGCGCTTTCCAGAAACCCTCTCCCGAGCAGGATAAGCGTCCTCAGAAAGTGCTCCGCCAGCTTTCGGCGGGCGAGGTGGATGCGCGAGCGCGAGCGCTCGTCGAAGCACGCAAGCGGGAGGATGTCGAAAAGCGTGAGCGGGAAATCGAAGAGGCCCGGCTCCGCGAAGAGGCGCAAAAGCGCGCCATAGAAGATCAAAAGCGCCGCGTTGAGGAAGAGGCCGCCCGCAAGGTTGCGGATGAGGCTGAAAGGGAGCGCGCAGCAGAGGCTGCCAAGGCGAAGGAGGCTGAGGCTGCTGTAGCGCCAAAACAAGAGGAGGCAGCTCCGCGCGTCGTGGAGCGTCCAGCCGAACTACCGAGGCGAGCCGGTCCGGATAGCGTTCGCGTTGTCCCGCGTCCCCAAGGCGAGGATCGCAGGCCGCAAGTCGGCGCATTCCGCTCAGGAGAAAATGGGCAGCGTGGCCCCGCACGAGATGGAGCCCGCGAGGGAACGCGTCCACCGGGCCGTGAAGGATTTCGAAGCGACGGCCCACGTCCAGGCGGCGGAGCTGCGGGAGCCCCGCGGCCGGGTTTCGGAGCAAGACCCGGACCTGGCGGAAGTTCGCGGCCTGCGTCTGCACCGGTTTTGGAGGTTGCACGGCCCGAGCGGGTTCGTGAGGGGGACGTTGCCCTCCGCGCTCGCACCGTGGAGGCTGAGGAGGAGGATCGCCGGGCGAAACGTGGCGGCTTGCCTGGCAAGGCGCCCGAACGCGGCGCTACGCCGGTCAAGAAAACGGCTGTGGACCAGCGACTTGGTCGTCAGCGGCTGACGCTTTCCAACGCTCTTGATGAGCAACAGCGCGAGAGAAGCCTCGCCTCACTCAGACGTCAGCGGGAACGCCAAAAGCTACAGGCTCTTGGCGGCGCCCGGCAGGAACGGGTCAAGATCCAACGCATGGTGCAATTGCCAGAAGCAATCACAATTCAAGAACTCGCCAACCGCATGGCGGAGCGGGCGGTCGACATCATCAAGTTCCTGATGAAGCAGGGGCAGATGTTGAAGATCAACGACGTGATCGATGCCGACACCGCGGAACTCGTCGCAGCGGAGTTCGGGCATACGGTGAAACGCGTTTCCGAGGAAGATGTCGAAGAAGGCTTTATCGGCGAGGTCGATGCCACCGAGACATTGAGGGGGCGCGCCCCGGTCGTCACGATCATGGGGCACGTCGATCACGGTAAGACATCCTTGCTCGACGCCATTCGCCAGGCCAACGTCGTTGCCGGCGAGGCCGGCGGGATAACACAGCATATCGGCGCTTATCAGGTCACCACGCCAAACGGCGATCCGGTAACTTTCATTGATACTCCTGGCCATGCCGCCTTTACGGCCATGCGGGCCCGGGGAGCAAAAGTTACCGATATCGTCGTGCTCGTGGTTGCCGCCGATGACGGTGTCATGCCGCAGACGGTGGAAGCGATCAATCACGCCAAAGCAGCCGGTGTTCCGATTATCGTCGCGATCAATAAGATCGATAAGCCGGATGCGGAACCCTTGCGCGTTCGAACCGACTTGCTCTCTCACGATATCGTCGTGGAAAGCATGGGCGGCGATACGCTCGAAGTCGAGGTTTCCGCAAAGCAGCGGCTCAATCTCGACAAACTGTTGTCCGCGATTAACCTGCAGGCCGAGGTTCTCGAGTTGATGGCGAACCCTGACAGGCCTGCCGAAGGCATAGTCATCGAGGCCAAGCTCGAGCGCGGGCGTGGGCCAGTTGGCACCGTTCTCGTTCAGCGCGGAACGCTGAAAGTCGGTCAGCTCATCGTGGCAGGCCGCGCCTGGGGCCGCGTCCGTGCCCTGATCGACGACAAGGGTGAAAATGTGGTCACCGCGGGCCCATCCACGCCTGTGGAGGTTCTGGGGCTTGATAGCGCGCCGGAGGCGGGCGATCAGCTTGCCGTCGTCGAAAGCGAAGCCCGCGCCCGTGAATTGACGGAACACCGCGTCCGCAAGCTGCGCGATGTACGGGCGGTTGGTGCTGGAGCCCGCAGTTCGCTCGAGCAGATGATGAAGCAGGCTGCCAAGGGCGGTAAGAAGGAGTTCCTTCTTATCATCAAGGGCGATGTGCAGGGTTCAGTCGAAGCGATCAACGCAGCGCTTGAGAAGCTCGGCACGGACGAAGTCGAGGCGCGGATCATCCACTGGGGTGTGGGCGGGATCACGTCTTCCGACGTGGCTTTGGCCGAGGCTTCCGGCGCAGTCATCATCGCCTTCAACGTTCGCGCGGATGCCCAGGCCAAGCAGCAGGCTGAGCGCGATGGGATCGAGATCCGCTACTATAACATCATCTACGACCTTGTGGATGATGTGAAAAAAGCGATGTCCGGCCTTCTGGCGCCCATCACCCGCGAAGAATTTCTTGGCAATGCGGAGATCCTCGAAGTGTTCAACATTTCGAAGGTTGGAAAGGTCGCAGGCTGCCGCGTCACCGACGGCAAGGTCGAGCGCGGAGCGAATGTGCGCCTGATCCGCGATCATGTGGTTATCCACGAGGGCAAGCTTTCCACCCTCAAACGCTTCAAGGACGAGGTCCGTGAGGTGGTCGTTGGTCAGGAATGCGGCATGGCCTTCGAGAATTTCCAGGATATGAAGCAGGGCGACGTCATCGAGTGCTTCCGCACGCATATCGAGACGCGCACCCTCTAACAAACGCGTCCACGCTGAGTGTGGGCGCAAATTCCGCTTTGTTCTGCGTCAAGCGGCGCACGCCAAAGTGTTTTCAACCGGCCCGAGCGCCGGCGCGCCGAAGCGGCTTGATTTCGGCGTGCCAAGGGATCATTCTCCGGCGCATTCACCATCGCTGCGTTCGCTTTCGTTTTCTCAAGACGTTCCGTTACTGGTGGCGTTTTGAAAGCGCTGCGGCTTTTCATTGGCAGGAGACATGTCAAAAGAAGAACTTCTGGAATTCCCTGGCCTTATAACGGAGCTTCTCCCGAACGCGACTTTTCGCGTGAAGCTTGACAACGGCCATGAGATCATTGCGCATACAGCGGGCCGGATGCGAAAGAACCGAATCCGCGTTCTAGCTGGTGACAAAGTTCTAGTCGAGATGACGCCCTATGATCTTACCAAAGGACGCATCACTTATCGCTTCAAATAGGATGGCGGCCGTCCGCCCCCTGAAGTCCGATGATGAGCGTATTTCCTCTGTCGGTGTGCGATCGAGTGCGCAAAAGCTGCTTGTGCTCGCCAGCGCCTCAGTACGGCGACTTGCGCTGCTGGAGCAGATTGGCATCCAGCCCGATGCGCTTCGGCCCGCTTCGATCGATGAGACACCTCGAAAGGGGGAGCAACCGCGATCCTATGCGCAAAGAATTGCGCGCGAAAAGGCGGTCGTCGCGAGGCAACGCCTTGAACGCGAGCCTCACCTGGCTGGCGCCTTCGTGCTTGCCGCCGATACCGTTGTCGCCGTCAGCCGAAAGATCCTAGGCAAGCCGGAATATCTCAACGAGGCCGCCGAAGCGTTGCAGACGCTCTCAGGGCGCTCTCATCGTGTCTACACTTCCATATGCCTGATCGCGGATACGGGCGCAGTAAGAATGCGAACGGTTGAGACACGCGTGCGCTTCAAGCGCCTCGCACCCGAGGAGATGGATGCTTACCTCGCATGCGGCGAGTGGCGCGGAAAAGCCGGCGGCTATGCGATCCAGGGGATCGCCGGGGCATTCGTACAGAAAATCGTTGGCTCCTATTCGAATGTGGTTGGCCTGCCTTTGATCGAAGTTGTGCAACTTTTGACCGGCGAGGGGTTTCCCGTTTACTTTAACTGGCTCAATCGCGCAGAAATCGATTCCATTTGAGATGACAGGTCAGCCAAAAGACGCGAAGCCCGAGGTCGAACGTGCGCCCTTCTGCGTCATTTGCGGCATCCACCCGCAAACCGGGCAATACCGCCCTTTCTGTTCGAAGCGATGCGCGGATGTCGACCTGCATCGATGGCTCGGCGGCGTTTACGCCATCCCGGGAAAACCCGAAGAGGAAGAGGACGGGTCCCCACGGGTGGGCGACGAAGCGTAAGGGCGAAAAGAGGGCGTTACTCGCCGTCGACCTTCAGAACTTCCGGGGGATCACGCGAAAGCAAGTCGCAATAGAGTGCTTGGGCTTCGCTTGGGGGCCCGCGGCGGTGGCCGATGGCGCGGACCTCAATGATGCGCACTCGGTCATTAAGATTGGCCGTTAAGACGTCGCCACATCTGACGCTTGTTGCTGCTTTGACGACGCGCTGCCGGTTCACCCGAATGCAGCCTTCCTCTATCAGCTTCGCGGCAAGGCTGCGCGATTTCACGAACCGCGCGTGCCAAAGCCACTTATCGAGGCGCTGCTCTTCGAATGAACTCAAATTCTAATCCTGCGTCTGCAACTGTTTCTCCAGCCGCTCCTTAAGCTGGCTCAGTGCGGCGAAAGGTGAATCGGGGTCCACGCCGCCAGGCGTGCGCTTGGGGGCGGCGCTCGCCGCGATTGGCTGCTTGCCCTGCGGGCGAGGCGACCGGGTGTCACGACCCCGATCATGCGAGCGCTCGCTGCGGTGATGCTGCGGCGGCCTGTTCTGCTGTTGCGTGCTGCTGACAGGCTTACTGATCGGCAGTCTCGCCCTTGGCGGTCAGGTTCGCCGCTGCTGGGGGCGCTGGCTGCCGCGCTCTGTCGCGGTTGCGATTACCGTCATGCTGCCTGTGGCGGTTCCGATCCTGGTGACCGCCTCGGCCATGGCCCTGCTCATTCCCATGCCTGTGCTCTCGATGCCCAGGGGATGCTTGATCCTTCGGCTGGTCTCCATGTGCCTGCCGCTGTTCGCCGGACGGTCCAGCAACGGGATGACGACTGCGGTCGTGAGGAGGCCTGTCCCGCTCTCCGCCCGGACGGCGCTGATGGCGCCTTTCTTCGCCTTCGGGGCGATCGAATTTTGGCTTCGGTCTCCGAAAACGCCAGATTTCTTCAAATTCAGGTTCAGCGTCCGCGGTCGGAGCAGTCTCTGCCGCCTGCTCGGTCCCGGCGACCGGTGGCGTCGGCTCAGCGACGGTTTCTCCCGCAACAGTCGCCCCGTCTTCAACCGCTGTAATTAATGCCGGGGCCTCGCTCTGCTCCTCCTCAACGGGCTCGGCCGTTACGGAGGCCCCTTCGGCCGATTCCGAGGCTTGTGCTTCGGTCGCGATCTCCGAAGCTGGCGACTCCTGCGATCCATTCAGCTGAGCGAGTTGCTCAACATTGTCGTTGGCTGCCTCGCTCTCCTTCGCTTGTGGCGCCTGCCGCCTTGCTGGGCGCTTCTCCCTGCGGAATCCGAGTGACTCAAGGATCGCGCCGAGTTCCTCGCCCGAGCAACCCATGATGGACATCATCTCCGGCCTGATCTTGAACGCTCCGCCGCCAGCCGCTCCCAGCGGCGGCTCGGTATTGCTCTCTGTAGGCTTCCAGGCCGTCAACGGACGGATGATGTCCGCAAGCCTCTCCAGCATGTCGACGCGCACGGCGCGCGGGCCGCACACCCCGAACCCGGCTGCGCGATAGAACTCTTCGGGCGCCGCGGCATTGCGGGGCACGGAAGTGAGGCCCTGGCGCGGCGATTCCGAAATCGACGCGGGCGTGAGGGTGTGCTCGCTCCCATGCTTCAAAAGCCAGAACAGCAAGAGGAGGTCTGCCGCCGCCGGTTTTAGGAGCAGTGGGAAATAAATGTGATGGGCGCCGAAGCGCACGCCATATTTCCGAAGTTGAGCGCGGCTGTCCTGATCCAGGGATTTGATCTCATCGGCAACCGTGTCGCGCTTCAGAACCCCGAAATTCTCGCGGAGGCGGAAGGCGATGCCACGAGCGAGTCCAGTAATCTCTTCCGCCTTCGCAATCTCGACAAGCGGCTTCAGGCGCACTTCGATGTGGTGAGCGAGCCAGGTTTCTATGCGCTTGGTGATGTTTTCCTTGTCGATTGCGGCAAGGTGTTCGTCCGAAAAGAGCGCGAAATTCGGCTTGAGCGGGTCCTCACCCGCGGCAAGCCTGCCGATCTCCTGGTTCTCCCATATAATTTGCCCTTCGCGTGTCAGGGTGAAGGCGGTGTCGGGCGCCGCCGCGAGGCGGTCCGAGCGGGCGGCGAGTTCGTGGACGAGCACCTTCGCGGCTGCGTTGCGCGCCGCCTTTCCATGGACGCCGGCGGCCGCCAGATCGGGAGTGAAGCAGAAACCCTCGAGCTTGCCGACGTAGTGCTTCTCGACGACAACGCGGCCGTCCTTCTCGATTTCCGCGAACAGGCTCTCCTTGTCGCGCATGCTCTTCATAAGCACGCTCGTTCGCTTGTCGACGAAGCGTAGGGTCAACTGTTCATGCAGCGCATCCGATAGTCGGTCTTCGATCTCGCGCGTCTTCGCCTGCCAATGGTCCGGATCTTTAAGCCATTCGCGCCGGTTGGAAACGAAAGTCCAGGTCCGGATGTGGGCGATGCGGTTCGACAGCGTGTCGATGTCGCCGTCGGTCCGGTCGGCTTGCTCCACCTGGCCCGCGAACCAATCCTCCGGGATCAGCCCTTCGTCGCTCATGATATGCTGATAGAGCGTCGCAACGAGCTCCGCGTGAGTGGACGATCCGACTTTCCTGTAATCCGGAATCTGGCAGACTTCCCAGAGCCGCTTGACCGCAGCGGGCGCCGTCGCGAGGCCCGCAATGCGGGAATCGTTGGTTGCTTCATCGAGAGCGTCGAGATCGTCCGCCGACCTCGCCCTTGCAAGCCGCGCGTTATTCGGCACCTGGCGCAGGCTATCCTTGAGGCGGTCGAGGCTATCGAAGTCGAGTTGTGTGTTGCGCCATTGAAGCACTTTGACGGGCTCGAAATCGTGGTTTTCGAGTTTGTTGACGAGTTCCTGATCGAAGGGCTCGACATCGGCGGTGACGCCGAACGTGCCATCGTTGAGGTGCCGCCCTGCGCGGCCTGCGATCTGGGCAAGCTCGGCGGGCGTCAGATCGCGGTGCGTCCGGCCGTCGAACTTGCGGGTCCCGGCGAAGGCAATGTGATCCACATCGAGATTGAGGCCCATGCCGATCGCATCAGTCGCAACAAGGAAATCGACTTCGCCCGCTTGATAAAGACCGACCTGAGCGTTCCGCGTCCGGGGGCTGAGGGCGCCGAGCACGACAGCAGCTCCGCCGCGCTGCCTGCGGATGAGTTCTGCGATCGCGTAGACGTCGTTGGCCGAAAAGGCGACGATCGCTGACCGGCTTTGCAGCCGCGTGATTTTCTTCTGGCCCGAATAGGTCAGCTTCGAGAGCCGCGGCCGGGCGATGAAGTTGGCGCCCGGTATCAGCTCGCGGATCGCATCGCTCATGGTCTGCGCGCCGAGGAGCAGCGTTTCGCTCATGCCCCGTGCGTGGAAAAGACGATCCGTGAACACGTGGCCGCGATCGGGATCGGCGGCGAGTTGGATCTCATCAACCGCCAGGAAATCCACATCAACGTCGCGCGGCATGGCCTCGACCGTGCAGACATAATAGCGGGGCCGCTCAGGCTTGATCTTTTCCTCGCCCGTGATGAGCGCCACGTCGTGCGGTCCGATTCGGGCGACGATCTTGTCGTATATTTCGCGCGCAAGCAGCCGCAGCGGCAATCCGATCAGCCCGCTTTCATGACCGAGCATTCGCTCGATCGCGAGGTAAGTCTTGCCTGTATTCGTCGGCCCCAGCACCGCCGTTACATGCCGGGACTGGGAGGGCTTAATGGTAGCCGTCTGCATTGCTGCGCTCATTAGCGGACTTTCTGTAAAAACCGCACGCTTCGTTCAATTCTTTCAGGCTGTGGCGCGGTAAACATACGAAGAGGTGCGCCTGCGGTCATAGAGCGAGCAGGTCTTTCACATCGAAGACCGCTCAGCGTCTTATTCACTCGCGATAGAGCCTCGGTTGTTCCCCTCTTCAGTCGGCGAGCGCGTGACGCCCCGTTGGTGTCTGCACATCGAACTTCGCCGTCACCATGGATGCCGTCCCTGCGGGGGTCGGCACATGAATATAATACGGTACTATTAAACCCGCTTCCGGCACTGGGACAAGCCAAACTTCGATGCCTGTGTTCCCGGATGCATAATCATTCCCCATTTTGTGCCCGGCGATGGGTACAAAGCGCACGCTGCAAACATAGGCGGTTCCGCGCAGGTTACCAGCGGAACCGAGGTTTCGCGTGCCTTTTGGGGATAAAATCAGATCATAGCGGATTTTCCCATCAAAAATCGGCAGGCGCTTGTTGCAGGCTTCGCCGCGGTTCAGCCGCGCTTGCGAAAGAAGGACAATAGCGCTCAAGGGATCGACAACGTTCTGCAAATGCGCCGCGGTTATCGGCACGCTCCGGGCGCCTGGATGTTGCGGAGGATTTATGAGAATGTCCTGCACCATCTTTTTCTGAAACTTAAGCTCGACGCTTTCCCGTCTGTCGCTCGTCGCATACTGGAACCGGTAAGTCTGCGGAACTGGGCCGTTGGCCGTCATCAACCCCGAGCTCGTCGTCGCGCCCTGCCAGCTGAACGCGCCAAAGAACACGCTGAGTTCCGCATTCGCCTGCAACGAATATTGCCGCGTCGTGATCGAGGACTTAATTCTGAAATCGCCGATATGCGCGCCGAGCCAGCTGATTTGGTAGACGGCGTCAACCGTGGAAGCGCGCACCGCAAAGTCGCCAGCGTCTTCGGCTTTTGGCGAAGGGTCTTTCGGTTTCTCGGCCTTGGCCGCTGCTTTGGTCTCTTTTGATTCCGCTGGCTTCGCGTGCGCCTCTGATTCGACCGGTTTTGCAGGCGCTGGCTTTGAGGCCACCACTGGCGCTTGCGGCTTTTCGGCTTTTGGCTCTGCTGTGGTGACTTCGGGCTTTTCCTTGGCGGCCTGTTCCGCCGGCTTCTTGACTTCCTCGGGCGTTTTTTCTGCCGGTTGAGGCGTCTTCTCGGGCGGCTTCGCACTCTCGGAGGCGGGGGGGCCGGAGGCGGCGCCTTCACCCTCGCCAAAAGCGCGGGTCGCGTAGAAATCGGCGGACACTATCAGCGAAAGGAAAATTGCGGCAGCGGGATTGACCCAGTTGCCGCGAAGCAACGGACGCTTTGCCATCAACAGGGATCTTCCTTTCGAAGCCGGAGCTTGTCACCTGACTGCCGGTAGAGGCGGATTTCGTCAATTATGTGTTACGGTTTGCCACGCACGGACGAAACGGCGAACGAACAACGACTCATTGTTTCAATATCGGCAATTTATTAAAAAAGTGCCGCCCGCCCGCCTATCCGCGGCCCTCGTTTATCAGATCGAGGGCGAGCTTGGCGTCGAGACGGCCATCATAGAGGGCGCGCCCCGCAATGGCGCCAGCGATGATCGCGTAGGCTGGAGAAAGAAGCCGCTTCACGTCCTCGATGCCGGCCAGACCGCCCGACGCGATGACCGGGATCGAGACCGACCGCGCCAGATCGGCCGTTGCATCAAGATTGAGGCCTGTCAGCATTCCGTCGCGGGCGATGTCGGTGTAGATGATCGCCGCAACCCCGACATCCTGCAGGCGGCGTGCAAGATCGGTCGCGTAAAGCTCCGAGGTCTCCGCCCATCCTTGAACCGCGACCCGGCCATCCTTGGCATCGATGCCAACGGCGATCTTGCCCGGAAAGCGCGCGCAGGCAGCCTTGACGAGTGAGGGATTGCGCACCGCGGCAGTTCCCAAAATGACGCGGGACACGCCCCGGCTGAGCCAGAGGGAAATGGCTTCGAGCGTGCGAATGCCGCCGCCAAGCTGGACGGGGATGGAGACCGCCGAGAGGATCGCCGAGACCGCGTCCGCGTTGACGGAGCGTCCTTCGAAGGCGCCGTTGAGATCGACAACGTGAAGTGCGGAGAAACCCTGCTCAGTAAACTGGCGGGCCTGATCCGCGGGGTTCTCGTTGAAGACCGTCGCCTGGTCCATCAGGCCCTGGCGCAGGCGCACGCATTGACCATCCTTCAGATCGATAGCCGGGTAGAGGATCATCGATTTATCCCCATGTAAATCGCTGGATCGCAAGCGTAGCTCCAGCCGCAGCGTACTGCAACGCGTGACCTCGCCTCAGGCTAAGGCCGCCACTGCAAGAAATTCGAGATGAGCTTCAGACCAAGTTTCTGGCTTTTTTCCGGGTGGAACTGGCTCCCCGCGATGTTTCCGCGCGCGACAAGCGCCGTGATCGGGCCGCCGTAGTCCGATTGCGCAAGCACGTCCCCCGGGTCCGTCGGCCTGAACTGGTAGGAATGCACGAAATAGGCGTGCCACCCATCGGGGCCATCCGGAATCCCTTCGGTCAAGGCGTGGCTTCTCGTGAAAGACAGCGTATTCCAGCCCATGTGGGGGATTTTCAGCGACGGATCGGAGGGCCTGATAAGGTCCACTTCTCCGCCGATCCAGCCGAGACCCTGGTGAACGCCGTGCTCCAGTCCGCGATCCGCGAGCATCTGCATGCCGACGCAGATGCCGAAGAAGGGCCGGCCGCGCTCCAGGACCGCCTCTTTCAAGGCTTCGATCATGCCCGGCGTATCGTTCAGGCCCCGGTAGCAGTCGCCGAACGCGCCGACGCCCGGAAGAACGATGCGATCCGCGCGAAGAACTGCGTCAGGGTCTGCGGTGACGAGAATTTCGCCAGGCGAGCCGCTTTCACGCGCCGAACGCTCGAAAGCCTTCGCAGCCGAGTGGAGATTGCCGGATTGATAATCGACGATGACAACAGACATGGGCTATGCCGTCGCCTCTGGCCAGGTGCCAATCGGATGCGCGGTCTGCCAGTCGCCGCCTTTCAAGTCCGTCGGATGCGCGGCCGGAGTGCCGCCTTTTGCTGCGGCGTGGGGAAGCCAGACGTCGAAGAAGCGGCGCTCGCACTCCAGGCGGTTACGCCCGGCGACGGAGCCGAGGAGGGCGTAGCCTTTACGCTGCAAGCTCCAGCGCAGGATGTTGTTGCCCTCAAATCCGATGATAAGTGAAACCAGGACATCGACGATCGCCGGAGCCTGATCTTTCAGCCCGAACTGAACGAGCACGGCGGCAAGCCCAGCCATGAGGATCAGCGTCAGAATGAAGGCGAGCCAGGCGCGATTGTACAAGAGCCACAGCGGTCCGAAGAGAAAGCCCCAGATGGTGAAGCCCTCCTTGACGAACTCGATGGTGTCGGCTCGCGCCTCGATCCCCTGCGCCGGATGCTGCGGCTCATGCACGGTGTAAATGATCATTGGCATTTAGCAGCCGGAGCGTCAGCCTCCGAGCTGTCCTTTCGTGGATGGAATTTCGCCTGCCATCTCTTCGTTTATAGTGATGGCACTCCTAAGCGCGCGCGCCAAGCCCTTGAAGCAGCTTTCCGCTATATGATGAGCATTTTCGCCATAGAGCGCCTCGATATGCAGGGTTATCCCGGCATTCTGGGCGAGCGCCTGGAAGAATTCCCGGAAGAGCTCGGTGTCCATGACGCCGATTTTCTCGGCGGGGAAGGCGACGCGCCAGATGAGGTAAGGGCGGCCGGAGATATCGAGCGCCGTGCGCGTCAGAGTTTCATCCATTGGCACATAGGCATGGCTGTAGCGCGCAATCCCGCGCTTGTCGCCGAGCGCTTTGGCGATCGCCTGCCCGAGCGCGATGCCGCAATCCTCAACCGTATGATGCTGATCGACGTGCAGATCGCCGGTTGCGTGCAGCGAGATGTCGATGCGCGAGTGCCTCGAGAGCTGCTCAAGCATATGGTCGAAAAAGCCGACGCCGGTGGATATCGAGAAAGCGCCTGCGCCGTCCAGGTTGACCTCGACGGCGATCGCGGTCTCATTTGTTTTCCGTTCGATTCGCGCTTTTCTCAAGGTTCAGCCCTCGCTCGCCACAGCCGCTTCTTGACGGTTCCCCGGCGCTTTCCATATCCCACGCCATAAAAGCAGGTACGACACATGACGCCTTTTGCGCAATCACTTCAAGACCCGACGGGCTGGCACGGCACTACAATTCTCACTGTTCGAAAGGGCGGGCGGGTGGTGGTGGCGGGCGACGGCCAGGTGTCGCTCGGGCAAACCGTTATAAAAGCCAATGCAAGGAAGGTCCGCACGCTGGGAAAAGGGAACGTGATTTCCGGCTTCGCGGGCTCGACGGCCGACGCGTTCACGCTCTTTGAGCGGCTTGAGTCGAAGCTTGAGATGTATCCCGAACAGCTCGTCCGGGCCTGCGTCGATCTTGCGAAGGACTGGCGCACAGATCGCTATTTAAGGCGGCTCGAAGCCATGATGATCGTAGCCGACAAGAGCAGCACGCTCGTGCTGACGGGCACCGGCGACGTGCTCGAGCCGGATCGTGCGGTGATGGGCATCGGCTCGGGCGGCAATTACGCGATGGCCGCGGCGCGCGCTCTTTTGGAAACAGACTTCTCGGCAGAAGAAATCGCTCGCAAGTCTATGGCGATCGCTGCGGATATTTGCGTGTATACGAATAACAACATTGTTGTCGAAAGCTTGCCCTCTAATGTCTGATGGCGCTTTGATAAATGCGGACATGGGGGCCACATCCTTCGACAAGCTCAGGATGAGGGTTGGAACTATCACCGACAACCTCCTCATGGTGAGCTTGTCGAACCATGGGCAACATCCTTTCTTTGGCCTGCCAAGCAGGAAAAAAACATGACAAACTTCTCCCCGCGGGAAATCGTATCTGAATTGGACCGCTATATCGTCGGGCAGAACGACGCCAAGCGCGCAGTCGCAATCGCGCTGCGCAACCGCTGGCGCCGGCAGCAGCTCGACGAGGATATGCGGGAAGAAGTCCTCCCGAAGAACATCCTCATGATCGGCCCGACGGGCGTCGGCAAGACGGAGATTTCGCGGCGGCTCGCCAAACTCGCCAATGCGCCTTTTCTCAAAGTTGAGGCGACGAAGTTTACCGAGGTCGGCTATGTCGGCCGCGACGTCGATCAGATCGTGCGCGATCTGGTGGAAGCGGCCATCGGCCTTGTGCGCGACGGCAAGCGCAAGGAAGTCCGTGCGAAAGCGCATTTGCAGGCCGAAGAGCGCGTCCTCAATGCGCTCGTCGGCCCGAATGCAAGCCCGGCGACAAAAGATAAGTTTCGCAAACAACTGCGCGATGGAGAACTCGACGACAAGGAGATCGATGTCCAGGTCGCCGATTCAGGCGGCATACCGGGGTTCGAAATACCAGGGATGCCCGGCAGCTCGATCGGCATGATCAATCTCAACGACATGCTCGGCAAGGCTTTCGGCGGGCGCACGAAGACGAAACGGCTGACGGTTCGCGATTCCTACGAGGTTCTCATCAACGAGGAGTCGGACAAGCTTCTCGACAATGAGCAGGTCATTCAGGAAGCGATCAAGTCGGTCGAGAACAACGGCATCGTCTTCCTCGACGAGATCGACAAGATCTGCGCGCGCTCGGAGCGCATCGGCGCCGATGTCAGCCGCGAGGGCGTGCAGCGCGATCTTCTCCCGCTCATCGAAGGTACGACGGTCGGCACGAAATACGGGCCGGTGAAGACCGATCATATTCTTTTCATCGCGTCCGGCGCGTTCCATGTCGCGAAGCCCTCCGACCTGCTGCCGGAGCTGCAAGGGCGCCTGCCGATCCGGGTGGAATTGCAGGCGCTGACAGGCGAGGATTTCCGCCGCATCCTGCGCGAGCCGAAAACGAGCCTGATCAAGCAATACATCGCTCTTCTGGCGACCGAAGGCGTCGAGCTGGAGTTTACCGAGGACGCGATCGACGCGATCGCCGATATCGCCGTCGAAGTGAATTCGAACGTGGAGAATATCGGCGCGCGGCGGCTTTCGACCGTGATGGAGCGCGTGCTGGACACCATCAGCTTCGAGGCCGCCGACAAGGCGAGCACAAAATCCACCATTGACGCCAGTTACGTGAAGGCGCAAGTCGGCGATCTGGCGAAGAACGCGGATCTCTCGAAGTTCATTCTCTAACGCCGGACCGGCTAAGCAAACGTGCGCGGCTTCGGCAACGCTTGGACGGATTCTGTAGAGGGTCGCTTGCGGACGTCGGAGATTTCTCGCGTTTAGTGTCCGCAAAGTCAGCTAATAAGTCACAAAGCAGGATGCTCCTAATTCATTCCGCGCCGAATCACGCTACCAGAAAACGCTTACATTCTATCACCCGCGATGAATTAGATATTTATACTTCATACGATCCGGCCGAAACGATAACGGGGTCATTTGATGGGTTACACACATTTTCTCATCGGGCAGAATGCTCCCGTTCCCTCAAGCTTGCCTGATGCAATCAAGGATCTGGAGGATGCCTCGACGGTCTTCATGATCCGATGGCGCGAGGGCGAAATGCAACGGGCTGGAGAGGTTTCTAAGAAGGCGATGGTTCTTCTCGACTTCATCGTCAATGAACTTCTGCGCGAGAAGGATACGCGAAACGGACTCGACACCTATCCAAGATTTCGCAATTCGCGCGCGAAATGTCAGTTTTATGCGGGATCGGAGTTGCTTGCGCATCTCTAAGAGACCAGCAGGGGATGGTTCAGGCTGGCGCAGGAAATGGTCGACTGCCAGCTCATCTCGGCGCGCCCAAGAGGATCAAATTCTCTGTACTTCTCAATAAGGTTAAGCATCGCACCCAAAATCTGATGAACTTCCGGATCGACAATGACCGGCACATCTTCATAATTTGCACAGAACAAAACGGCGGAGGGGCCGAGGGCATCTACGAGTTCGACGTAAAAGAATTCTGCGAGAAGTGCTTGTCAGCAGCTCAACATCAAATGATTAGCGAAGCCGCAATGATTCGCGGCTCTTAGATCGGAAAATCGAAGCCTGCCACCCAGCAAATGACCAACTGAAGTGAATTTGCGAGTTCGTCGGCAATCAGTTCCAAAAGAGACATCGCCGCTTAGGCGGTTTCAACACTCGCTCCGTCCGCAATCGGCCTAAACGAGCTTTCTTGGTTCATGCGTTGGCTTGCTAAGAAATGTTTTTTTTTGCGCGAGACCAGCCGAGTCGCGTTGACCCCGCCCGCCTTATCCACCGCTCGCTCTGCCATCCCGTTTATGCGCGCTTGTTGCATTTCGGAGTTGAAACGGCGCCGTTAAATATGTTTTTAGTTTCGCAAACTAGCCAAGTAAGCGTTGGCGGGCTCGCGGCGGCGTTCGCGATGTCATGAAGTCCCTGTAAATCAGAGGCTTGTGTTCTAACCTCCCGGAAAGGCGCTTTTTTTTTAAGATCTCAGCCTGAAGAGGGCGTTCCGCGAAACGCAATGCCGACAGCGATTTTGGTCCAAGCATTCGTCCGGCTTCGACCTGCTTCTAACCATTCCGCGCCAGGGGCTCTTGTGCTAAAAGTCGTGCTTGCAACACCGCCGGTCAAAAAGAGGACGCGCACCCTATGGATAAGCTGACACCTGAAGGCGAAAGGATCGTCGCCGCGCTCGCGGAGCGCTATGCCATCGGCATCGACGCGGTGAAAATGATGCTGGACGCGGTGTCCAGGGGCGGCGGGAGCATGGCGCAGTTCAATCTGCCCGAGTTCGGCGGGAGCGGTCAGTGGATGCGCGGCGGCATGACCATGGTCGGCGACATGTTCAACAATTCGATGAAGGCGACCGTCGACAACCTTTGCAACGACCTCTCCAACGCCTTGAATAACCAACCCAATATCTTCGCGCCCTTCATGCCGCCGCAGATGCAAGGCCAGAGCCAAAGCCAGGGAAGCGGTGGCGCAAGTTTCTGGCAGTCGTCGCAGTCGGGATCGTGGTGGCCGTCCGAGCTGGGGAACCCTTCGTCTACGGGGTCGCAGAATAATCTCCGGTACGCCTATTTTCCCGGCAGCAACCGGCTGGCCATCGACGATCGCGGGCGCGTCGAGGTGTACGACACCAGCGGTTACGACATTGGCGGCTTCGGCCAGCAACAAAGCGGCGATGCCTCGCTGACCTTCACCAGCCCGCGTGGCGTTGTTCGCGTCGACAGCCTGCCTCGCGTCACGGCCGGGGCTCCCGCCGCGCAGGCGCAGCCGTCCCAGGCATCGCCCGCCACGCAACCTTCGGCAAGCGGCGACGCCGGTTCGATTCTCAGCTTGATCGAGCAGCTTGGCCAGTTGAAGGAGAAGGGCCTCATCACCGAACAGGAGTTCGCCGCGAAGAAGGCTGAACTTCTTAAGCGATTGTAAAAGCGTCGCTTTTGTGTGATAGGTCGCTTCAATTGAAAATTTTAGTGTAAATCACTTTCAACGATAAGTTGCTATCCGTGAAGTTGGCCGATAGGGCCACTTTCATGGAAAGCAAATCAAAATGGCAAACCTGTCTCCTTCTACAGTAGCGATCAATACGATTGCGCATTGTCTCGCAAATGCTCTGGATGCCTCTGCCGGGCTCAACTCCGCCCTTTCTGCGGACCTCCGCGCTCTCTTGCACATCACCACCGGCGAGATCGACCGCGTCCGCAAGGCCAATCGCAAGGCAGCGTCCGCAGCGAAGCGCGCCGGGCAATCCGGAAAGAAGTCCGCGTCGAAGAGCGCTCGCAAAGCCGCAATCGAAGAGCAGCCAAAACCGGCAAAGTCAAAAGGCCGCTCTCGCAAGGCCGATGCAGTCAATGGCGCCGTTACGCACTAAAGCAGGATGCTGAGAAAGTGATGTTGTCCGTGATTCGACCGGCTCACCATGAGAATCAACTCCCTTAAAAGATTCAAACCTCATCCTGAGCCTGTCGAAGGATAAAGCCAAAAATTTCCTGCTTTTTCAGCAGCCTCTTGCATGACCATGAATAAAGCCGGCTGCAGGCGCTGATCCGTTTTCGCGTCCCAAAGCATGGCGCCGGCTTCTTGTTTCAGCCGCGCAGGCCAAGCGCTCCGATCGCGAACGCTGCCCAACCGGCCATAAATGATATGCCGCCAAAGGGGACGATCCCCGCGTTGGAAGTCAGGCCCTTCGCGACCTGTACGTAGATGCCGCCCGAGAAGCAAAGAATGCCGATCAGGAAGGCAATGGCGGCTATCTGGAGAAACCACGCCGCAAAGCGCGCGCGGCGTCCTTCGGATTGCAATAAAACGAGCCCGACCCCGAGCAAGGCCAGAGCGTGAATACTGTGATAGTGCTGCCCGGTGCTGAAAATGCGCTTCGCATCGCCGCTTACGGTCTCGCCAAGAGCGTGGGCGCCAAGAGCGCCTGCAGCGACCGCGAAACCGCCCAGGATCGCCGCGACGAAAATCCAGAAGCGCCCGTTCATGCCCTCACCTCAATGATACGAGTTGTCTTGGCCTCCCAAAGCGGCTCCTGTGGCATAAAGAATACCAGGAGTCGCTCCTGGCGCCATCTCAGGCCTTCATAGGTACAACCCAAGATAGCAAAAAACAGCGTTTTTTACGAAACGAACCCAATAGGGTTAATCGAGCGTATGCACAATTGCCCCCTAATATGGGTCGAACGCTCTGACGGTGGTAGCTTCGGCGTTCACGCTGCCGTAACCGCCCGGCTCATACGTTCCATCTCTCTTCGGGTTTTCACGGCGAGATTATTTTCGTCGAGATGAACATCGCGAGCCTTCACGAAAGACCCAGCCGGGATGTCACGCCGCACTTTGACGTCGTGCGCCAAACCGATGGGCAGCAGGTCCTCCGTCAGGCAACGGGACGCCGGCACGAGTTTCCCATAGACGGTATATCCGCCTTCGCCATCCAAGGCTTCGCCCGCTTTCAGATTGCGCTTGGCGACGGCGGCGACATCGGCGCGCCATTCAAGCGGCGCCCCCGTCGCTTCCCCGCGCAGCACGGCGTTCAGCACTGAAATCGAAAGCTCAAGCCCGATCATGTGGAAGGGCTTGTACATCGCGGCGTAGAGCCCCGTGCTGTCCACCTGCAAACCGTATTGGCTGAAGCAGGCGGCCGCATATTTATTCGGGGCCTTGAGGAGCACAAACACGCCCCAGCGAAGATCGCGAAAGACCGGCCGCCCGTCCCGCTCCAGAGACGAGACGACCGCGACCATGCCTTCTCGATCGAGCAAACCGCCGTTCGACTTGGGGCGCAGCACATGGGCAAGATCGTCCACGCCGCAAGGCGGGAAGGACAGGCCATCAAAGGGGACGTCGAGGCCGCAGGCGTTCGCCACAGCCGCCATCTCGATGGACGTCTTCGTGCCGTCGAGGAAGGAGTTGAACATTTGCGGGTTCATGCCGGCGAGGCTCGCCTGCGCTGGCGTAAGCCCGTAGTGGCTCCATACCTCGGCGGGCGTCAGTGTGTGATAGTTTGGAAGATGCTTCGTGCCTTTGCCTGCCGCGGCGACGATGAAACCGCAGGCGCGCGCCCAGTCGACCATTTCCGCGATAAGCGCTGGCTGGTCGCCATAGGCCATGGAGTAAACCAGGCGCTTTTCCCTCGCGCGCGCCGCCAGCAGCGGACCAGCGAGCACATCGGCCTCCACACTCACCATGACGACGTGCTTTCCGGCGTCGATGGCTGCGAACGCATGGGCGATTGCAGCGCTTGGATTGCCCGTGGCCTCGATGACCACCTCGACATCGTCCCGGGCGCAAGCTTTGAGCACGTCTCTGGTGATGAGGGTCCGCGAGATCCGTTGCGAATCCCACCCCACCGTGCGGCAGGCGGTCCTGGCGCGTTCCACGCTGCGATCTGCGATGAAGGCGACTTCAAGCCCTGGGACGGTCGGAACCTGGGAGAGAAACATCGATCCGAACTTGCCGGCTCCGATAAGCCCGACACGGATGGGTTTGCCTTGAGCCGCCCGCGCCGCAAGCTTCGCAATCAGGCTCATGAAGATCCTTTCTCACAATCCGATGCGCCTTAGACTTCTTCGCTCCGCCGGTTCCGAAGAAACAGAGCGCCAATGATGCAGGTCATGCCCGCGACTGAAACGGGATACCAAAGGCCTGCGTAGACGTTGCCGGTCGCCGCGACGATCGCGGTCGCGAGCAACGGCAGCATTCCTCCGAATACCCCGTTCCCGATATGATAGGGAAAAGAGAGCGAGGTGTATCGGACTTTTGGCGGGAAAAGCTCGACGAGGAATGCGGCAATAGGCCCGTACACGATGGTGGCGTAGAGCATCAGCACGAACAGAGTTGCAAGCGCCGCAGCATAATCAATCCGGGCCGGGTCGGCGGATTTTTGCTCGAATACGGGATTGCCGCGCGCGTCGATCTGCGGCTCCCCGTTCGCGTATTTCCAGGTCAATCCCGGATAGCCGGCGGCAAACAGAGCGCGTTCAAGAATTGAGCTGGCGCCGTTCTTGTCCTTGCTCGAAACTTCGACCGTCTGGCCGCCGATGGAGACGGAAACAGCCTGGGAGCCGGGCATGTTCACTTTGGTGAAGGACAGGCCGGAGTTCGTCAGGAAATCCGTCACCTGATCGCAGGCGCTGAACTGCGACCAAGGTCCGACGAAGATATGAAAGCTGCAGGTTTTCTCGTCGAGCCGCAGCGTGATCGGGCTGGCCGCCTGAAACTCGACCAGCGCCGGGTTGATCGCGTTGGATAGAACGTGAAACAGGGGAAAGTATGTGCTGGCCGCGATGAGGCATCCGGCGAGTATGATCTTGAGACGGCCGATCCTGTCGGAAAGCCATCCGAACACGACGAAAAAGGGAGTGCCGGCCATCAGCGCCGCGCCCACTAACAGGTAGGTGGTCAGATAATCGAGATGCAGCGTTATCGTGAGAAAAAACAAAGTATAGAACTGCCCGGTGTACCAGACCACACCCTGGCCCGCTGTCGCTCCCAGGAGTGAAAGCAGGATGAACTTGGCGTTCGGCCACTTGAAGAAGCTCTCCCAAACCGGGATTTTGGAGGCGCGTCCTTCGGCCTTCATGCGCAAGAAAACGGGCGTTTCGCGCAATCTGATGCGAATGTAGACCGACAACGCCAAGAGAGTGATTGAGAAGAGGAAGGGGATGCGCCAGCCCCAGCGCTCGAAGTCTGCGCTTGGAATTTGCCAGCGGCAGACGCCGATCACGATGAGCGCAAGGAGGAGACCGGAGGTCGCTGTCGTCTGGATCCAGCTTGTCGCGTAGCCGCGCCGGTGGGCCGGGTTATATTCCGCCACATAAGTCGCCGCCCCGCCGTACTCCCCGCCCAAAGCCAGGCCTTGCAGAAGACGCAGGGTGACAAGCAGGATGGGAGCGAGCCAGCCAAGATGCTCGAAGGTGGGAAGTAATCCCACCGTAAATGTAGAAAAGCCCATGAAAATGATCGAGATCAGAAAGGTATATTTCCGCCCGGTCAGATCCCCCAGCCGCCCAAAGAAGACGGCGCCGAACGGGCGCACGAGAAAACCCGCCGCATAGGTCGCGAAGGCGGCGAGAAGCGCCGCTGTATCATTGCCGGGTGGAAAGAAAAGTCTGGCGAAAAATGGAGCGAGCACGGCATAGAGATAGAAGTCGTACCACTCGAAGACCGTGCCGACCGATGACGCAGCGATCACGCGCCGGCGTTCCGCCGACGTCACCAGGAAAGGCTCCGTGCGCATGTCACCCCCGACAAGCCCGTCTTCTCTCTGCTGATAGCGCCATTCTGCGGGCATTGTACTTCTATAGCTGAACGGCAAACATTGGTGTATTAGAAAACAGGATAACTGCAGGTGAATTTCTAAGGGTGAGGCAGGTTATTTGCTTCTCTTTCATGCGAAAGTCTTAGTCACTTTTAAGAAGAGCTGTGGTAGACCTTATTTGCTTTTCGCACATCTGGATTTGCCTTTCGTCCAAGGTTGTCGTGGCCTCGTCGTCCGGCGCCGTTTTGGAATGGTACGGCTTCCGCCTTTACGTTCGCTTGCGGCAATCATCGGCTCGCACTTCTTTTCGGGCCTTGTCGAGTCAGCGCGTTTGCGGCGGGGATGTTCATTAATGAATAAGCCTAAGTAACCTCCTTCAAAACTGAGGCCGGGATTTCCCGGCCTTTCTTTTTTGAGTTTCGAGAACGGCGCATGTCTACGGTTTGCGGAACATAAAAAAACTGTTACTCTGTGAGGTTAGCAGGGCGAGGGGGACAACGAATCCTGCCGAGAATGCCGACGGGAGGTGAAGGTTGAGCACCGGAGAGCGGAGGGTGGCTGCGAGAGACGGCGCTGGCTTGGCTTCAGCGGCCGTTGACGGCCCGCCGACTTCCGGATTTGGTTCAGCCCCAAGGGTCTCCGAACCGCATCGTGCCGCCATTCCCCCGATCAAGGTGACCGCGCCATATCGCAACGGACACGTTCCTTTGCGGCCCGGAAACGGAGCGGCGGGTGTTCCCGGGGTCATCTACGGCGCGCTTGATCTTGGCACCAACAATTGCCGGCTGCTCGTGGCCCGGCCTTCACGCCGCGGCTTTTTCGTCATCGATGCCTTTTCCCGAATCATCAAGCTGGGTGAGGGTGTCAGCCGTTCCGGCGTCCTGTCGGAAGATGCGATTTCGCGCACGATCGACGCTTTGAAGGTCTGTTCCTCGAAGATGGCGCGGAGGGGGGTCACCCGCTCCCGCCTCGTGGCGACGGAAGCCTGCCGCATCGCAAAAAACGGGCCTGATTTCATCGCCCGCGTCAGACGCGAAACGGGACTCGCTCTCGAAATCATCGGGCGCGAGACAGAAGCTCGCCTTGCCGTATCGGGGTGCGCCTCCCTCATTGACAAGCAAAGCGACTATGCGCTGATCTTCGATATCGGCGGTGGCTCATCCGAATTCGTCTGGCTCAACCTCAGGACAGGCCGCCGCTCGAAGCGCATCTCGATCGAGGACCGCCTCAGGATCCAGGATTGCATCGAGGCCTGGACGTCCTTGCCGTTCGGCGTCGGTACACTGGCGGAACGCTTCGGCAGCAACCGCGCGGAGGGCTTCCAGTTCGAGGATATGGTGAGCTTCGTTCAGGCGAAGCTCAGGCCTTTCAGCGAAGCCAACGGCATTAGCGCAAAGGTGTCGCAGTCGGGCACCCATCTGCTCGGCACCTCAGGCACCGTTACGACCATCGCCGGCGTGTATCTCGGCCTCTCCGAGTATCATCGGGCCAAGGTCGACGGATGCTGGCTTTCGACCGAGAGCATCCGGGAGGTCACCAAGCGCATCGCCGGGATGAACTGGGAGCAGCGCGCGGCCCAGCCTTGCATCGGAGCGGAAAGGGCCGATCTCATTCTCGCCGGTTGCGCCATTATGGAAGCCATGATGAGGGTGTGGCCGGTCCAATCGCTGCGGGTCGCCGATCGCGGCCTTCGGGAGGGCATCCTGGCGACATTGATCGCCGAAGACGCAATTCGCGAACGCGCCAGCGCCTTGAACGGCAAACAGAGGCTCGACGGGGTATCGTCATTTCATGACCAAGCGAGAGCCAAATCAGGACCGGTCTTTTAAGGTCAAGCTGAAAAAGACGCGCGGCAGAACCACCTCGTCCAGGCATTGGCTCGAGCGGCAGCTGAACGACCCCTATGTGGCCGCGGCGAAGCGCGAAGGCTATCGCAGTCGCGCGGCATACAAGCTTGAGGAAATCGCCGACAAATACGGACTCCTGAAGCCGGGTGATAGTGTCGTCGATCTGGGCGCCGCTCCGGGCGGCTGGAGCCAGATTGCAGCGAAACGGGTGCAAGCCGCCGATGGCAAAGGCGCCGTCGTCGCGCTTGATATTCTGCCATTCGACGCGATTCCCGGCGTGACCATCCTGCAGCAGGACTTCAGCGAGCCGGACGCGGACGAGAAACTGCTTGCCTCGCTCGCAGGCCGCCCACCGAATGCTGTCTTATCCGATATGGCGGCGCCCACCACGGGCCACCGGCCGACCGACCATCTGCGCATCATGGCCTTGGCCGAAGAAGCGCTCGCGTTCGCCATTCAGGTTCTGGCGCCGGGCGGCGCTTTCCTGGCGAAAGTCTTCCAGGGCGGAAGCGAGAAAAGCCTGCTCGACGTTCTGAAGCGCGATTTCGCAAGCGTGCGCCATATCAAGCCCAAAGCGAGCCGCGCCGAATCGCCCGAACTTTATGTTCTGGCAACCGGATTTCGAGGAAACCAGATCATGGATCACCACCGTCATCCCGGAAAGGCGAAGCCTTATCCGGGATCGTAACGAGATGAAGTTCTATCTTTTGCGATCCCGGCTCGCGCTTCGCTTGGCCGGGATGACGAGAAGCTGGCTAGCGCTGAGGATTAGGCTGCGGCGCCGAGTCGAGTGGTCTGGCTCCATCCTGCGGGGCTGGGGCGGCAGACACCGGTTGGGCCGGCGCGCTCTGAACCGCTTGTGAGATGCGCCGCGCAAAGGCTGCGTCGGACTTGCCCGAGCCCGCGTCGGCCCGCTTTGAAATCTTAAGCGCTTCTTCGGATTTCGCAATCTGCTCGGGCGAATATTCACTCGCATTACACGAGCAGCCTCTGATGTACACCTTCCGGTTCCGGAACGCGTAGGGCATCGATACATAAGGCCGTCCGCTCAGGGATACCATCTGGTCGACGTCCTGATCGGACCGGTGGTAGAACAGCTCGGCGGGAGACGCGCACAGCGAATGGCATTTAGCTTCGTCTTCCCGGACCTGAGCCTCTGTCGTGTAATTGCTGACCGGGAAATAGAACCCGTCGCATTCGCGGACGCACAGTGTGCGGTAAGTTGATGAGCCGCCGCCGTATCCCGGCGCCGGCGGTGGCGCTAAGTGCGACGATGGCGGCTCGTCCGGCGAGGCATCCTCCTCGCGGCTGAAGAAGGAGAAAATCGACGAGTTGTGGCTGCGCTGAGATTCGTATTCCCGGGCGTATTGGTCGCCGCAGCGATTGCGCGCCAGTTCGGCGACGATGTCCTCCCGCCTTCCGCGCGGCGAGTTGCCGCGCATGATTGCATCGCGCTGGGCCTTGAGCTGAGCAAGCGTCGCCTTTGCAGCCTGCACCTGCCGGTCGAGATCCACGCAACGTGGCGTCCGGCGGAGCGACCGTCCGAACAGGAACATGTCCTCGTAGCAGTCCGATCGCTCGGCGTCCGATTGCACACGATGGAACTGCGCGTCCGCCTGCCGCATGTCGTCTTCGATACGGGGAAGCTGCTCCTGGCCGGCGCCCGGAGAGCCGGCGGCCAGCTGGGCTTCGAGTTCATGGCAACGCGAATTCGTGGAGCCAGAGGTAGAAGGAGGCTCACGCGGCGGTCCGCCGTAGGCGGGCTGGCCGTAGACCGGACGCGGCGGAGGCTGCTCATCCCAGGGGCTGCCGCCACCACCACCCCATCCCCATCCTTGCGCATTGGTCTCACCTGCCCCGGCGGCGAGAGCCGCCAGCGCGCAAACGAGAGTAAGACCCCGAAGAAAAGCTTTCATATCACTCGCCGCCGATCGAAGACCGCTTTGGCGGCTTGTTCCCCAACGCTAAGTATGAGCTCCACCGCCCGCGGGCGCAACCTGTGGAACGCGTTTTAAACAAGCACCCCTGCGGCATGCGTTCATCATCGGCACAATTTTCCATAGAGTCGCGTGCCGAACGGCTTGACCTCCAACAATTTTGCGGCAATGGTCGGGCGATGGGACAAAAAGTTTCACGCATCACCCGGTGCATTATTAACGCGAGCTAACATAAACGCTGGCGCGGTGAAACTTTTATTCAAATGATGAGCCCGCCAGCAAAGGCAGGGCTTATGGCATTTAAGCTTTATAATACGCGGACACGACGCAAAGAGGATTTCAAGCCGCTCGATCCGAAGGCCGTGCGCATGTATGTGTGCGGACCGACGGTGTATGATTTCGCCCATATCGGCAATGCGCGGCCCGTGATCGTGTTCGACGTGCTGTTCCGGCTTCTCCGCCATCTTTATGGGCCGGATCGTGTCATCTACGTGCGCAACATCACGGATGTGGACGATAAGATCAATGCTCGCGCCGCCGAGGAGGGCATTGCGATCCGCGAGTTGACCGACCGCACCGCGGCGCAATTCCACGCCGATGTCGCGGCGATCGGAGCCTTGCCGCCCACTATCGAGCCGCGCGCCACCGAGCACATCCCGGAGATGATCGCGCTCGTTGAGCGCCTTATCGAGCGCGGGCACGCTTACGCCGCCGAGGGGCATGTGCTGTTCAATGTGCCGTCCGATCCGCGTTATGGGGAGCTTGCCCGGCGCTCCACCGACGAGATGCGCGCCGGCGCCCGCGTCGAGGTTGCGCCCTATAAGCGCGACCCGATGGATTTCGTGTTGTGGAAGCCGAGCACGGGCTCGGAGCCCGGCTGGGAAAGCCCCTGGGGCTACGGGCGGCCGGGCTGGCATCTCGAATGCTCGGCGATGTCAGAAAAGCATCTCGGCGACGTCTTCGACATTCACGGCGGCGGCATCGACCTGCTCTTCCCGCACCACGAAAACGAGGTGGCGCAATCGACCTGCGCGCACGGCACGGAGATCATGGCCAACGTCTGGATGCACAACGGGCATCTCCAGGTCGAGGGGCAGAAGATGTCGAAGTCGCTCGGCAATTTCGTCACCATCAACGAACTTCTGACGAATTGGCAGGGTTACGGCTGGCCTGGCGAGGCATTGCGGTTCAATATGTTGCGCACCCATTACCGCCAGCCTTTGGATTGGACCGCCGAGAGCTTGGACGAAGTCCATAAAACGCTTTGGGAGTGGTACGGCACAATAGAGACGGTGACGCCTTCACCCGAAGTGCCGGTTGAGGTGCTGAATGCGCTCGGCGACGATCTGAACACGCCCGAAATGATCGCTGAATTTCATAAGCTTTTCCGCGAAAAGCGGTTTGCGGATTTGCGATCGGCGCTTGCATTGGTGGGATTCTCCGGCAAAAAGGAAAACGTCGCAAGGCTGGCCCCTGCTGGCGGCAGTGCTTCGATCAGTATGGATTCTTCGAGCGCGGGCAGCACTGCTGAAATTGCAGGCTTAATCGCGAGCCGGCTGGCGGCGCGGAAAGCGAGGAACTGGGCGGAGGCTGATCGCATTCGCGACGAGCTTTCCGCCATGGGAATTACGCTGAAAGACGCGAAGAACCCCGTGACCGGTGAGATCGAAACCACCTGGGAAATCGCACGATGACCGGTCGCAGCGAGGCCAAACCCTCTCTCCTTGCGAGAGAGGCTGGTGTCCGGCAATGCCTGGAATAAACGAGATTCTCGGCAACCCCGAGGGCGTCGCCACTCCCATCGCACTGGCTTTGAAAGGCGAAGCCCCCCTCACCCGGCCGCTTTGCGGCCGCCCTCTCCCGCAGGGGGAGAGGGATAAATCCTCTATATCGGAAGCGTCATGAAGAAAAAGCGGCTGTATCTGTTCGACACCACGCTCCGCGATGGTGCGCAAACCCTCGGCGTAGACTTCTCGGTGGAAGACAAGCTCTTGATTGCGCAGCGTCTCGACGCGCTCGGCATCGACTATATCGAAGCGGGCTATCCTGGCGCGAACCCGGTTGACACCGCCTTCTTCAATGCGCCGCCCCGGCTGAATGCGAAGCTCGCGTCCTTTGGCATGACGAAGCGGGCAGGGCGCTCCATCTCGAACGACCCTGGCTTCCAGGCCGTCGTGCAGGCGAAGGCGGACGCGATCGTTCTTGTCGCCAAATCGTGGGATTATCACGTCGACGTCGCGCTCGGCATCACCAACGAAGAGAACCTTGATGCTATCCGCGAGTCCGTCGAAGCGATCCTCGTGCAGGACAAGGAGCCGATCATCGATTGCGAGCATTTCTTCGATGGTTACAAGGCCAACCCCGCCTATGCGCTCGCTTGCGCGAGGACGGCATATCAGGCCGGAGCGCGCTGGGTGGTTCTCTGCGACACGAATGGCGGGACGCTGCCGCATCAGGTCGAGGAGATTGTCACCGCGGTCGCGCGCGAAATCCCGTCCGAGGTGATCGGCATCCACGCGCACAACGACACGGAAAACGGCGTCGCGAATACATTCGCGGCTGTGCGCGCGGGCGCCTGCCAGATCCACGGTACGCTGAACGGGCTAGGCGAGCGCTGCGGCAACGCGAACCTCACGTCGATCATCCCGACGCTGCTCTTGAAAGACGATTATGCGTCGCGGTATGAAACGAGTGTCACCCAGGCGGCGCTGCGGACCTTGACAGCGGTCTCGCGCCAGCTCGACGAGCTTCTGAACCGGCAGCCGGACAGGCACGCGCCCTATGTCGGCAAGTCCGCCTTCGCGCACAAGGGCGGCATCCATGCGTCGGCTGTCGCGAAAGACCCGCGCTGCTACGAGCATGTGCCGCCGGAGAGCGTCGGCAATACGCGCAAGCTCCTCGTCTCAAATCAGGCGGGGCGCTCGAACATCCTGGCGGAGTTGGCGCGCATCGGCATGGACGCCGACAAGGACGATCCGCGGCTTGGCGCCCTTCTCGAGGAAGTGAAAACGAAGGAGGCTCAAGGCTATGCCTATGAGGCCGCCGACGCATCCTTCGAACTCCTGGCGCGCCGCGCTTTCGGCGAGGTGCCGGACTTTTTCGATGTGGAGCGGTTCCGCGTGCTGGTGGAGCGCCGCCACAACGCGAGGGGCGATCTCGTCACGGTTTCCGAGGCCATCGTGAAGCTCAAAATCGGCGACCAGCTCATGATGAACGCGGGCGAAGGGAATGGCCCGGTGCATGCGCTCGATCAGGCGCTGCGCAAGGATCTCGGGATCTACCAGCCCTACATCGAGAACGTGGAACTGGTGGACTTCAAGGTGCGCATCCTCACAGGGGGCACGGACGCCGTGACGCGCGTCCTCATCGAGAGCCTGGATCGGAAGTCGGGCCGCCGGTGGTTCACCGTGGGCGTATCGCCGAACATCGTCGACGCGTCCTTCGAGGCGCTGATCAATTCCATCGTGTTCAAGCTGTTCAAGGACGGCGTTGCGCCTGCCCCCTCGGCGGCGGGCTGAAGCACATCACGCAGACAGCCGGAGGCGAGGTCGCGCCCATGCGCTGCAAGCGCTCACGTGACCTTGCCTCCGCAAGCCGTCTGGGAACAGGCAAGCACGCTACGCCTTTTCGGGACGCGTTGCTTAACATCCGGTGAA
>CAVXRT010000043.1:0-64914 GCA_963764115.1 uncultured Alphaproteobacteria bacterium | reverse complement strand
CTTCTTCCCTTGATATAACGGTCAGACCATGGCGGCGTGAGCGCATACCGGTCGCGCCGAGCCACCTAGGATTAAAAGATAATTCGATTGGGTGGGCGCAAAGCGTATCCCAGCATTAGAGCCAGACACAGCCTTCGGTGGCAAGCAGCTTGTCATTCTCCTTGGAGCGCTGAAGCGGCGGTCAAAGGGTCGCGCCCTTGCGCGGGGAGCCACTGACTGTCAACAATCAGGCATCCCTCGTCATCGTCAGTAAACCGTATCGAGCAGGTCGTAATAGGAGAGGTCGAGATAACCAGCCTCCTCGCCGCGGTTCTTGAAGTTCCAGTCGTTGAACCAGTCGAGCGCCGGCCAGAAACGCTCACTGTTGCGCAAAACGCCATAGCGGTTCCGCAACGCCGTCCAGTCGTCCAGCGTCTGGACCGAACGCAACTCCTTCAGGAATGCGGGCGCCTCTCCGAGATCGAGTTCCATGAAGAGGTTGGGGAACCCGCCGACAATCGTCGGGTAGACGCTCATGGTGTATTCGTCGGGCAGCGCCTCGCCATTCTGGAAGAGCATATCGAACTGCGTCTTGTAGGCGCGATTGGCGATCAGAGAATAGACCCTGGAATCGTCGCCGTGGTTGAGCCGCAGCAGCACGACGCTCGGCAGGAAGCGCGGGAACTTGTAGGCGGTGGTCTCGGTCAAGAGCGAAACCGCCTTGACCCAGTGCTCATAGCTGCGGATCGGATCGTCCAGCGAAACCTTCGGCTTGACTAAAGGGTTGAGCGCATCGGCGGGTCCGCTGACCGCCTCGCCCATTCGCGCCTGAAGACGGTCGACCACGCCCAGCAACGGTTGGGGCTGGACCCCTTCGACTCCACCGGGCAGGTTGCTGCCAGGGAAGGGCACGAGGAAGCGTCCGACCCATCCTGCGAACCCCTGCGACCAGCGCTGGCGGATCGGATCGCGTTCGTTCTGCGGTAAGAGGAGCAGGAAATTGTCTTCCATTTCCTCCCGGAGGAAATTGAAGAAGACCAGCGTCTCGAGCTTGCCGAGATCGCCCTCCCAGTATTTGTAGCTGGCGACCGTGTCGTAATAGAGACGCTCGAAGCCGCTATAGCTGATCAGCCATTGGGTGGGGGAATGCCGCCCTGCCGGCCCTTCATGACGGAGACGTTGGTTTCGTGCCTGAGAACCGTCAGCCAGGCGTTCGGATTCTTGCCGTCGCCGTTCCAGATGGCATCGACGGTCAGGCCCGCAGGCGTCAGCTTGCTCAGGGCCTGCGCATAGGCGTCCGCGTAGTCCGCATTGCCGATGGGGGAGCGGTCCATCATGGTGGACCAGGTCTCCAGTCCCAATTGCGGATTCTGCACCGAGGGGTCGTAACGCGGGTCGAGGAAAGTGACCCAAAAGTGGTCCTTGACGGCATAGGTTGCGGTCTGCCCCAGGCACACGGGGCCATAGGTGATGCCGCCGACGATCACCTCAGAGTTCTCCAGCAGGAACAGGGAGCGCGCCTCTGCCGGAATGGCCCGGTAGACCAGGAACGGATTGCCGACGCCCCATGGCGGGTTCATATCCTGGGTCTTGTCCCAGTCGCGTCCGAGGAACAACTCCTTGAGATGAGCGAGCGATGCCTTGTTCAGATGCCAGACGAAATGGTTTTTCTGAACCCTGGGAGCCGTGACCTTCTGGAGGCGATACCAGAACCGGTCGACCCCCGCGTATTGGTAGGGATTGTCGTAGGGGAGTGGGGTATCGATGACCTGGATCGGCAGATCGACAGTGATCGTCTTTCCCGTGGCGTCGTCACCGTCTGGGTTGCCGGGGTCTGGGAGCGGACGAGACGGAAGAAGTCCCCTGGACTTTCCTCGAGGACGATGCTGGCCTGGTAGACGTGATCGAAGATGTAGCGGGCGACCAGCCGGTTGTGCGGATCGGGGTCGTTGAGGAATGCCTCCCATTCGGCGACGGCTGCCGTACCGCTAACCTTCCCGGCCTCAAGAAGCTCCTCCTCAGTGGGGCCCGGTGAACCGTTGGCCACCCAGGCCGTCAGCTTATCGAGGTCGGCGCCGGCGATGGCCGGCAACCCGAATGGCATTCCGGCCGCGGGATTCGCCTCCAGGTAAGCGTCGAGTGACTGAGGGGTCGCCGGGCATTGGTGGTTATAGCGCTTGGCATAGAGCGGCGTCACCGCCTCGCGCGAGAAGCCCGGCTGGTTATGCCGATAGCCGGCGGCCACCATCTTATAGAGCAGCGACCGATCCAGCCGGTTCTTGACCGTCCCTTCGCGGTCGAGGATGGATAGAAGCCCCGCTGCCGCCACTCCCCGGTGGTCTGGACCACATCCATGCCGACACGCGGGCTGGAGCCGACGTGACCGCCATAGGGATTGACGCCGAATCCGCCGCGGTCGGCGCCGCGGAAGGAGTTGAGCTTCACATTGCAGGGCGAGCCAAGACAGCCGTGACAAGCGATGCAACGGCGGTTGAAGATCGGCTGGATGTCGGTCATGTACTCCCGCGAGGCCGAGGGAGCCGGCCCGGTCTGCGCGACCGGAGCGCCCTTCTCGTCGCAGCCTGACAGGAACAGAAGCCCCGCGACGACAGCCGCGAGGAATCTGGCCGCGCGATGGGAGTGTCTCGCCGCGTTCATGAATGCCCCTGTTGTTTTGGGACGGCAGGGAAAGGGTCTCACGCCGCCTTTGCGGAAGGAGGAGATTAACAACGGTCCGTGTGCAAATCAACGCTCGGCATGGTCGGCGCCCAAGTCACGCTTACGCTCGCCGCCTATCCGCCGGCCCTGAGGGCTCGTTGGCTTGGAGCCCGGCATAATAGTCGCACGAGCGCGCTCGACATCAGGGCTGGAAGCCTAAAGCAGAATTTGCCGGACGCGCTAACGGATCGCTGCCTCCGTCATCCCCGAAAGGCGGAGCCTTATCCGGGATCGTAATAGATTGAAGCGCTTGCGATCCCGGCTCGCGCTTCCATGCAATCCCGCCAAGACCATCGCTGGCTTATTATTCCTCGCCATATCGCCAAGCCCGATCCCGACCTGTTTATGGCCGCCGCCGAACGGCTTTGCGCGCCGGTTCAAACCGCTGTGGTTCTCGGTGACAGCATCTGGGATATGCTTGCCGCAAAACGCTGCAAGGCGCTCGGCGTGGGCCTGTTGAGCGGCGGCTACGGTTCGCGTGAATTACAGGACGCGGGGGCAATTCGCGTCTATGAGGATCCCACCGATGTGCTGCGCCACATCGATGAGATCGGAGGACGCCGATGATCAAAGCCCGCTCTTATTCCGCGGCCTCGTAGCGCGTCGCATAAAGATAGGATCGATCGAGCGCCGACTGGATGCGCTGGTATGCGATCTCGCCGATTTCACCGTTCAAGCGCAGCTTGCGGATACTCTCGTGGGCGGCCCGGGTAGCCTTCAGCCGCATGCCCGCATTATCGGGGAGTTCGACGAGATCGCCGTTATCCCTGGCTTCATGAAGGTCAAGAAGAGCCCGATACTCGAGACGAAGCGCATCGGCGTAGGGCGAGGGGTCCCCGTCAAGAGTTCCGATCGCGGCTTCGAGAGCGCGGCGGCGCGCCAGCGCTATTTCCCTGTCGAGCCGACGGTCTTCGGGAACTTGAAGCCATCTAACGAGTGGCCCAAGCGTAAATCCTTGAATCACAAGCGTGCCAAGGACAACAACAAACGAAACAAATTGGACGAGATCGCGCTCGGGGAAGTCTGCCGGCAAGGCCAAAGCCGCGGCGAGGCTCACAATCCCACGCATGCCGCTCCAGGAAACGATCATACCGCCTTTGGCGGTTGGCGGAAGCGCCCGCACATGGGACTTCGCTCCGAGCAGGGCGTTTCCGGCGCGAAGCGCATAATTGTAGGTCATCACCCACAGAATGCGCACGATGATGACTGTGGCCAGGATCGTCGCGCCGATAATGAAATAGCTCGCCTTTTGATCCGGATTGAGTTCCGCCAATAAGGGCGCGAGTTGCATGCCGATGAGGGTGAAGGCCAGCACGTTTGCAAGGAAGATGGCCGTTTCCCAAACCGCAAACGATTTTCTTCGTAAGAGAGGCGCACTTCTCCTGGCGCCGCGGCGCGCGAGGGCCATTCCGTAGGCGACCACTGTCAGGATCGGCGACAACTGCACCGTCTCGGCGACAATCCAGATGCCAAAAGTCGAGCAGAATTGCAGGATGATCGAAGCCGGTCCATCGCCGGCCAATTGCAAGACGAAAGGGACAAGCCTGGAGAGCGCCACGCCGAAAGCGATGCTGCCAATGATGCGAGCCGCGTAGCTCGGAACCAACGACGCGAGGGTTGCGTTGCCATCCTCGGCCATGTGAAGCGCAACAGCGAAGATCAACAGCGCCGACGCATCGTTGGACAGGCTTTCCCCTTCAAGGATGGTGAGCACCCGGCTCGGGATTTTTATACCGCGCAAAACCGCCGTTGCGGCGGCGGCGTCTGGCGGCGCCACGATGGCCCCGAGTGCTACGGCTGCGGCCCACGGGACGTCCGGCGCCAGCGTATGGAATGCGATGGCGACCGCCGCCGTTGTGACCCCTACGGCAATCACCACCAACGTGATGATGGACAGGCGATAATCGTGAAGATCCCTGAGCGATGTTTCAAAGGCCGCCATAAGCAAGACAGGCGCGACAAAAATCGCGAGCGCCAGGCTTGGGTCAAGCCGGATTGAGGGAGCCCCAGGCAAGAGAGCCAGGAGAGCCCCGCCCAGCGCCAGGAACGACGGATAAGGCACGGACAGCGCCGAGGCCAGACGCGTAAAGAGGACGGCCATGGACAAAATGAGAAGGACGGAAGGGAAGATCGTCATAATTGCAAAGCATCCAACATTTGTGTCGGGGCTGCAGGGGCGACCACCGAAATTGCTCTTTTCAAAATGGCCCCCCGCTGACATGCAACTGAGACCGCCTAGCAGGTTGAAGCCCCTTCAAATGAGGAGCCCAGCATTTGGATACGCCTCTTCGGAGAACTTTTTCCGGCTATCGTATGCGGTATCACGGTTTCCGAAATGCTAGTTGCACACGCGCAACGAGCATAAAAATGCGCTCTCTGAGACGCTGCGACTTCTATGAATTTTTTTGTCTTGATTCCTGATAGAGGTCCGCACGAAATCTCGAAATCAAAAGCCTATCGCAAAGTCGGGCTCCGGCGGATGAGGATCCAGTCATGATCGTGATGAAATTCGGCGGAACATCGGTCGGGAGCGCGGACGCTATTTCGCAGGTCGCCTCTGTTGTCAGACATTATCTCGCCCGCAAACCGGTTGTCGTCGTCTCCGCCATGATGAAAATCACGGATGCGTTGATACGGCTCGCAGAAGAGTCGTCGAAGGGAACGGGAAGCGACACGGCGCAGCTTATCCGTTCGGTCCACGAACATACTAGTGAGACTCTGGCATCGATCGACATATCTGCGCACAAGAATTGCGCGAACTCGAACAGCTGGTGAGCAACTCTTACGGCGTGCCGCTCGATGCGAAGCGTCTTGACCTGTTTCAGTCGTTTGGCGAGCGCATGTGTGCGAGGATTGTCGCGGCAAAGTTGTCGAAAGACGGCATAGCTGCGCGCGCGCACAACGCCTGGGATATTGGTCTTATCACGGATGATCATTTTGGCGGCGCCGAGCCTTTGGCTTCGTCGTACGCGCTCATCAAAGAAGCCATTGCGAAAACAAATGAGGCGCCGGTTGTTACGGGCTTTATCGGAAAGACCGAAGCGGGAGAAGTGACAACATTGGGCCGAGGCGGCACCGACTATACGGCATCCATCATCGGCGCCGCGATTGGCGCAGAGACGATCCAGATCTGGAAAGAAGTCGACGGCATCATGACCACCGATCCGCGCATCGTGGCGCAAGCGCGCGTCGTGCCGGAACTCGCCTTCGAAGAGGCATGCGAACTGGCCTACTTCGGCGCCAAAGTCCTGCATCCAAAAACCATCATGCCCGCGATGAGAGCGCATATCCCGGTGGAGGTGCGCAACACGTTCAAACCTGCGCTTCCGGGCACGACGATTGTCTCGACGTTCGCGGAGCGCGCCAATAAAAGCGCGACGATCGAGGCCCTTACGATCAAGCGGCGCGTGACGATGCTCCACATCTCCTCGCCGGAATTTTTCGAGGGAAGCGGCCTTATGGCGCGCATCTTCAGCGTCTTGGAGAAGCATCGCATCAGTGTCGACGTGATCGCGACGTCGGTCGTGAGCGTCTCGCTGACAATCGAACATAATGAGCATATCGAAGAGATTGCGAAGGAACTCTCCGGCATCGGCGAAGTGTCAATAGAAGCAAACAAAGCGATCATCTGCGCCGTCGGCGGCAGTGTGAACGCGGCGGGGGCTGTGGGTCAGATGTTCAGCGTCTTGGGGGATGCCGGAGTTGCGATTTCGGTCGAAATGATTTCCCAGGCTGCCGGCGGCGTCAGCATCACCTTCGTTGTCGATGAAAAGGATGCTGAACAAGCGGTGAAGGTCCTGCATAAGGAGTATATCGAGCGTGTATGTCCGGGCGCAACCGCTTGACCGGATGGCTATAAAGCGTGGGCCGCCGAGCATGCCGCAGAAGGTGAGAGGCCGCAGCTTGTGAGGCCGCATCAGTTTCAACACAATTTCCAGTTGTATGAGCGCCGTTCGCATATATTGTTTGCGCAAAATGATTCTTGAACCTTTTGTGACGCCTATACGGCTGCAATGACGTGTGAAATGGCACTGAAAACAGAGCACTCTCAGTGAACCGCCTATTACCGGTTCTGCCGAACGAGGCTCCGATCGATCCGGCGCGATTTGCAAAGCTCGTGTGGGAGATTTTCGATCCCTCCGCGCATGAGGCTATTCGGGAAGCGATCTATGTCCGGACGCTTTTTGGACTTCAATGCGAACTCGTGAAATTGCAAAAGTGGGTCCACGCGAAGAAGCTCAAGGTTGTTGTCATTTTCGAGGGACGCGACGCCGCAGGAAAAGGCGGCATGATAAAGCGCATCACCCATCGATTAGATCCGCGGCAGTGCCGCGTCGTGGCCCTGGGCACGCCCTCTGAAAGGGAACGGAGGCAGTGGTATTTTCAAAGATATGTCGCACACCTTCCCGCAGGCGGCGAGATCGTTTTCTTCGACCGCAGCTGGTACAACAGGGCGGGCGTTGAGCGCGTCATGGGTTTTTGTTCGGACGCTGAATACGAAGAGTTTTTGGAGACCGTGCCGCATTTCGAGACCATGATCGCGCGCTCCGGCATCGTTCTTATCAAGTATTGGCTTTCTGTATCGCTCGCGGAACAGCGCCGCCGCCTGATGGAGCGCGTGCAGAGCCCCTTCAAGGAATGGAAGCTGAGCCCCATGGATATCGAGTCTCTCAGGCGATGGGATGACTACACCAAAGCCAAGGAGATCATGTTCCAGCGCACGCACCGTCCGGCGTCGCCCTGGTGGGTCGTCGACGCGGACGATAAGCGGAATGCTCGGTTGAATTGCATCCATCATCTCTTGAGCCAGATCCCCTACCGGGATCTTCCAACGCGGACCCTCGCGATGCCGGAGCTGTCTGCTTCCCTGGATTCTGAACGGAAGCGCGCTCTGAGCGCATTCTATGTTCCGTTGGCCTTCTGACACGCAGCAGGCGGTGAGTTCAATGAGGGCGAGGTTGATGGACCGTTAAGGACGGGAATCGGCTGGAAATTAAAAAAATGGCTCCCCGGGCCGGACTTCGAACCAGCGACCCAGCGGTTAACAGCCGCTTGCTCTACCGACTGAGCTACCGGGGAACTGCGGATGCGCAGCACCCGCGATGCGCCTTCATATCACATGCGGGCTTTGGCACAAGCCTATTTTCCACGTATCCAAAAGTCCATTGCGGATTCCGAACCCGCTAGCAGGCTCCGTTCGCTGGGAATCGCCTGGAAGAACCGGAAATCCCTTGCGGACGGCTCCTCCCGGCCCTATGGACCGCAACAAGATCGGAACACGCCATGGTCTCACTTCAATATAAAGGCCGCATTCACAAATCCAAGTTCACGATGCGCAGCCTGCGCTACATCCTTTCGGACCAGGCGGCGCGTCTCTTCCCTGCCCTGCAGCGGCGCTGGCTGCTGCCCATCGAATCGCAGCCCATTTGGGATGCCGCATCCGCGGATTGCCCGCTTCCCTCGGCGCCGGTCGAAGCGGCGCTGCCCGAGCTCTACGCCACTCTTGATATTGCCGCTCCGAGGGTGCTTCAGCTCATCGACCACATCTATGCCGTGAACGACGTGCTGGTCACAGGCTGGGCCGGAGCGATGATCAAGGATGGGCTCCTTCTCACGGTTCGCCCGCAGCATAACTGGGTCGCCGCTCTTCGCGGCCATCCGCATCGGCTCCAAACGCTTCCAGACGACCGCCCCTATTTCAACCTGATGGCTACAACCCCGGCCAAGGGGCATATCTTCCATTGGCTGTTCAACGCCGTGGTTCCGCTGTTGGCCTATCTGGAAAGCGGAAAAAGCGATCCGGGCCTGGGATTGATCGTCAATGCCGCCGAGAGCGAAATCCAGAGGCGCTGCATCGACTACCTGAAAGAGCGTTACGGGATAAGCGCGATTGTTCCGGTGGCGCAGCATGACGCCGTGGCCGTTCCGCATCTTCAGGCGGTGATACCCGTCCCCCATATTCCGAGGGCTTTGCAATCGTCCATGGGGCTTGCGCAGCTTGGCGATCTTGGCGGCTATATCGCCGGGAATCTGGAGAAAGACGGCAGGACCCGCATCTATGTCAGCCGCAACGATGCGCGGCTCAGACGCGTCTTGAATGAGAAGAGCTTCATGCCGAGCCTCGAAGCCCTGGGCTTCCAACGCGCCCTCCTTGCCGAGTTGCCAATCGCCCGTCAGGTCGCGCTCTTCAAGAATGCCGAGATCGTCATTGCCCCTCACGGAGCCGGGCTCGCTCACATCGCCTGGTGCAAACCGGGCACAAAAATCATAGAGTTCTTCCCGAACCCCTACGGACCGCGCGGCCTCGTCCGAAACGCCACCTACGATTATTGGCTTCTATCGCAGCTCCTGGGCCTCGATTATACCTGCCGCCTGGCTGGTCCGGTCGAAACCCGCAACGACGGCTTCAGCATTGACGAAGATCTGTTGACGAGCACGATCAAAGAGGCCCTTGCTAGCGCGAAGTCGCAGATCATCCAGTCCTGATGCGTTTCATCCGTTCCGACGAAGACCTCGATTGGCATATTGGGAGCCTGACACAGGCGCATCCCATGTTCGAACCTCTGCGCCAGGCGGCGGGATCGGTGTCGGTGCGTTGGCTCGATCGCGGCTTCAAGGGGCTTGTGTGGGTTGTAACCGGACAGCAGATTTCAGTCGCTGCCGGGAGGGCGATTTTCGGCCGGCTCGAAGCGGCGCTCGGAGACATCACAGCCGAAACGGTTGCGGCGGCGAGCGATGAGGTGCTTCGTGCCGCTGGCTATTCCGCCCCAAAGATGCGCACCCTGCGTGCGTTGCAAGAGGCCGCGATGGCCGGCAACCTCGATCTCGATACGCTGGAAGAGCAGAGCGCTGAGGATGCAATCCTTTCTTTGTGCAACATCAAGGGGATCGGCCCCTGGACTGCAGAAGTTTACCTGCTCTTCGCCGCCGGTCATCCCGACATTTTCCCGGCCGCCGATGTCGCTCTTCAGGAGTCTGCGCGCCTTGCCTTTGCGCTCGATGCGCGCCCCGCGACGCGCGATCTGCGGGAAATGTCCGACGCCTGGACGCCCTGGCGGAGCGCCGCCGCCCGCCTGCTCTGGGCCTATTACCGGGTGAGGAAGGGCGGAAAGACCGTCACGCCGGTATAAGGCCTCGCTTCTTGTTCGGCGAATTTCCTCCTGCGGAATCCCCCTTGAACGCCGATTCCAATCCCGGATCGCTCAGCGCAGCCCTGTAGACCGGCGGCATGCCTGCTGTGAACCGGTAAAGGTTCAGCCGCAAAACGACATCCAAGACAGCCTTGCCGCCAATTTCGGTCATCTGAACGCCGTTATCGAGGAACGCCGCCAGCGTCTCTCGCGCATTCTCTCCGAAGTCGGCATCGACGATGTCATTGAAGGGGCGGGTGATCGTCATGGCGCGCATGAACCTGGCGATGTCCTTCGGCTCCCGCTGCATTTTCACGATCACCGTGCAAGCCGCCAGCGGCGCCCGGTTATTGGCCAGCCGCGTGCTGCTCAAAATCCCGAAACGGCAATCCCTCGATTCAGGTGCGAAGTCGCAATTCATAAAGAGGCTGCGCCCCCGGTGGTGATTCCACCCGACAAAAAAGACAAACTCACCGAGGGGAAGAACCACCCCGTCGAAAGTCTCCACATCCTGATCGCTTTCCTCTCCGCCCGGCACGAAGGACATCTCGAACGAGAAATGGCCGTTGCGCTGCTTCACGTGCAGCACCTCGCGGGCCACCAGCTTCTCTTCGCTTTGCTCAAAGCTGTAGCGATAACAAATGTAGACGCCGCAAAGCCATTTCTGCAGCCGGTCGAGTTGCCGATAACCCTCGGCCGGAATGGAAAGCGTTATGACCTTGCGGTCTTTGGGCTGCAGCTCAACCCGCTCGATGAAGAGATCCAAGGAGTTGTACAGAAGCCATTGGGGGTCGAGGTGCGGAACTGCATCGCGAAAGAGATCGACCAAGCGCTCGCGAATTTTCGCCTGAGGATGATTGGACAAGCCTTCATGAAAGTTTCTCGCCGTTCCCGTCGAGATCCTGGCCTTCCGCGCTAAGCCGCTGACGAGATCCTGGTCATTCCATCCCGGAAGCCCGAGCTCAGCGCCGTGCTTGTCGACAAGATATTTCAGAATCAAAGTTATAGCAGGCGGATTTGTTGAAGACCTGCGGCTTTGACGATCTGATTTGGTACGCGGCGGACGTGTTTTTGTCACCCGCTAATCCCTAAGTTTCGATAACAACGAATGAACCTAGTATATTAACACATTCATATTTAATTAAAACAGATATACACTAGCCTTTCGTAGGGTTTGGTCTATGCAGCAATGAAGTCTCAAGAAGCCTACTAGTCCAAGTTTTGATTTATATCAAACCGAAATGCGCCGTCGCCTTTTTACACTCGTTTTGACGGGTTTTAGGCAGTTTTTTGAATGGTGTAGCTTCGCCTTTTGATTCATGATTTTCAACACATCGTAGTGGCGTCCAAAAGAGACCCATGCTCAAAATATGGTATGAGAACAGCAAGACGGACCTTGATATAGTGCTATCAAAGTCTGGCTTACATAACTTTTTGAGAGTAAAAAAGATGCCGCACCATTGTGCTGGGGTCCTGAGCTATCAGTATCATGGCGTCTTGGATTTCCTGATGTCAGATGAAGGAGGCAGGCTAATCGAGATGGGAGGCGCCCTTGCTGGTACCTATACTGTCGCTCCGTGGTTTCTCCGCAAGGTCATAACTGCATTCTCCTGGACAATGCTGGCCGCTATTCTCGTATCCGGCCTCAGCAATGGAGCCGTAGCCAAGGTGGCGCATCAACTCAGTCCCTGCTTCAGCGTAAGCGCAATCCCGAACGCCGCTCCTGAGCTCACTCCCTCGCGGATGAAAGAAAGAACCGCTCCTTTGATAAAAAGGGGCGGTTTTTCTTGCTTCTAGCACTTATGTTTGTTGTCATCGATGTCCCCTGGAAGTGCGATGCAGCCAACATCCCTGAACTTCAAAGAGAATGCCTCTCGCGCGCTGAAAGATCCGCAGCTGCAGCGCGCGCTCAGCAACGTCAAGACGGGGTTCATCGCCAAGCGCGCCGAAGCCCGCGCCGCTCTGCCGGAATTCGACGAGCTACGGACCATCGCGGCCGAAATCAAGAACCACGTTCTCGATCACCTTGACATCTACCTCGAAGAATACGAGCGACAGGTGATCGCGTCCGGCGGCCATGTCCATTGGGCGCGCGACGCCGCCGAGGCGCGCGAGATTATCCTCAAACTCTGCCGGGATTCGGCCGCCAAATCCGTAACCAAGGGCAAGTCCATGGTTTCGGAGGAGATCGGCCTCAATGCCGCGCTGGAGGCGGACGGCATCGAGGCCGTCGAAACCGATCTCGGCGAATACATCATTCAAATCCGCCACGAATCGCCGAGCCACATCATTGCGCCTGCGGTTCATCTGAACCGGGACCAGATCGAGAACGACTTTCGCGCGCTTCATAAGAGCCTGCCGGATGACCGCGATCTCGCGCTGCCCTCCGATCTCGTCGGCGAAGCCCGCATTATGCTTCGAGAAAAGTTTCTCGCTGCCGACGTCGGCATTACCGGCGCGAACTTCCTTATCGCCGAAACGGGAAGCTCCGTGATCGTCACAAATGAGGGCAACGGCGATTTGACCCAGCTCTTGCCTCGCGTGCATATCGTGATCGCGAGCATCGAAAAAATCGTCCCCACGCTCGAAGACGCGTCCACGATCCTGCGGCTGCTCGCCCGTTCCGCCACGGGCCAGGAAATCACGAGCTACACAACCTTCTCCACCGGCCCTCGCCGAGAGCGCGATCTGGATGGCCCCCAAGACTATCACGTCGTGCTCCTGGACAACGGGCGTTCGGAGATGCTCGGGACCGAATTTCAGGACATGCTGCGTTGCATCCGCTGCGGCGCCTGCCTGAACCATTGCCCCGTCTACGAGGCAGTCGGCGGCCATGCCTATGGCTGGGTCTACCCCGGCCCGATGGGAGCCGTTCTCACGCCGCAGCTCATCGGCATCCATGAGGGCGCACATTTGCCGAATGCTTCGACCTTTTGCGGGCGCTGCCAGGCGGTGTGTCCGATGAACATCCCGCTGCCGAAGATGATGCGGCACTGGCGTGAGCGCGACTTTCTTCAGCAATCCGCAACCTCAGCGCCGAAGCTGGCGTTGCGCGCATGGGCATACCTCGCCAGGCGGCCAGCGCTTTACCGGCTCGCCGCTGATTTGCAGGGCCGCGCTCTGTCGATTTTCGCGGGCAGCAAGCGCCGCTTCTCCAAAATTCCGCTGGCGCGGGGATGGACTGAGCACCGGGATTTGCCGGCGCCTGCGCCAAGGACGTTCCTGTCCCAATGGCAAGACCGCGAACGAAAGCGCATGAGTCATGGCTGATCCTCAGGATGCAAGGGAAGGCGTGCTGGCGCGCGTTCGCGCGAAGCTTGGCGTGCGCGGCGACGAGCCGGGACGGCGCGGGCTCGTGCATTCGCGTCTTCGCACCCACGCGGCCAACCTTATTCCCGAGCGCGCACAAAGACCAAAGGGGGAACTCACAAGACTCTTTCAGGCGATGATTGAGAAAAGCGGCGCGAAGACTATCCGGGTGCGCGCTCTCAAAGCTATTCCCGAAGCCATTGCTTCTGCCTTGCGAGACAGCAACCTGCCTTTGCGCTTGAGGGTGGGGAGTGACGCGATTTTCGACAGCCTCCGCGCTGAGCCCGGCATTGTCGAAGTTTTGACAGGGCCTGCGGAAGCCACCGATGCCGTCGGACTAAGCCATGCTTTTGCGGGCGCGGCAGAGACAGGCACGCTGTTTCTCAGCTCCGGCCCGGACAACCCGTCGACACTGAACTTCCTGCCGGAAAACCACTTCGTCGTGGTCCTGGCGGCGGACATCGTCGGCTCCTACGAAGAATGCTGGGGTAAACTGCGCGCGGCCCAGGATGGAACGGGTCTGCCCCGGACCGTCAATCTGATCAGCGGCCCATCCCGGACCGCCGATATCGAGCAAACTATCGTCATGGGCGCCCATGGGCCTAAGAGCCTCGTGGTCTTTATCGCGGGCTCATAAGCGCGCCCTTAGCAGGAAAACGATGCTGCCCATGGCCTCACGGTGAGCCTGCCGAACCGCGACAAGCTCACCATGAGGTGCAATCCGTTAATATCGCTCGGCCTCATCCTGAGCTTGTCGAAGGATGGAGCCAGGAATTCGGCCTTTTTCGGCGATCTGCTAAGCAAACGTCGCCAACCCGGCCAACGGATACATCGCAGACGCCGCTTGCTTCCCTTCGTCATCCACGCCTTGCGAAGCGCGATCCGGGATCGCATGACAGGGGCTGCGATCCGTTGGCGCGTCTAGCGAGCTCTGCTTAGTTCTGCCATCTACATCTTGGCCCGCTTATCGCGCCGCAAGACTTCGCGCGCGTGTGGCGGTTTCATGGGCGAAAGGGCGAGGCTCCAAGGCAACGAGGCGTCATAGCCGAGCACCCGCTCGACGCCTCCGGCGAGACCGCCCAGCGGAAGGCGCAACCAAAGCAGAAGGAGGTGTTCGCGCCCCGCCGCTGGCCCGCGCACGGCGCCCTGCATTGGAGTCTGCTCGTTGACGACCCGGCGGTAGACCGAACGCCAGTAGTCCTTCTTAAGCTGAGAACCAATTTCGAAAACCGCGCGCCCCGTGAGCTCCGCGCCGTAGATTTCGCCCACTCTCGTTCCGGCAAGACGGTATCTGAGAGAGTCCAGGCCCGTCCTCGCATCGATAAGGCTCAGGCCCGGTAGAAGATGCGGAATAGCGACAGGGTCGATGTCAAAACGAGAGGGAATCGGGCGAGATTGCGCACATGCGCGCCAATACTCGTACAGCTCCCGCTGTTCGCGCAATATAACCTGCGCGCGGAAAGCCAGTTCCGATGTCATTCACCCCTCCGATGCCCGTCTGCCGATCCGCCTTCGGCATACCGATCACCATGACTCGGGAACTATCGGTGATTTGCAGGTTGCAGTGCAAGCTCTTCCGTTGGCCATTCGGGACGCCGCCGGAAAACCGCCTCACTTTCCTCGCGAGGCGCCACATTCAAGAGCCTGGACTGGCTCAGAGGCTAAGGGGCGGACTACCGCCCCTTCCGTTGTCCAAGCCCCATCTTCTTCGCCAGATTGGAGCGAGCTTCGGCATACTTGGGGGCGACCATCGGGTAGTTTTGTTCCAGCCCCCACTTTTCACGATATTCTTCGGGTGACATGTTGTAGTGCGTGCGCAGATGGCGCTTCAGCGACTTAAACTTCTTGCCATCTTCCAGACAAATGATGTAATCGGGTGTCAGAGACTTCTTCACCGCTACTGCCGGCTTGAGCTCTTCCTTGGGCGCCTGGATCAGGTTCGACGACGCGCGCGTGAGTGCTGAGTGAACGTCCCCAATCAAGTTCGGCAGATCACCGGCCACTACAGAGTTATTGGTAACATAGGCAGACACAATCTGGGTCGTGAATTCTACAAGCTCGTTATTTTCGAATTTTTCCTCAATCATTTGCGGGGTCCTGGAGCGGCCTTGAGCTGAACTTTCCAATGTTTTGTAGGAATTGCCTTGGATCTCTGTCTTGTCAAGCCAGCGGCCATCCGATTTGCGCTTTGAGCCGAGATCCTTGACCTTATTTGCTTGCTTCACAATCGTCTGCCTTTCGCATTTTCATGGAATACATCCTATATATCACAAAGACGCAACTTCTCAAGAATTCTATTGGCAATAACTCGTGTTACTTTAGTTCGAAGGGTGAAACTGTCATCCAAAAAAACATACTCTCCTTTTCAGCTTGGTAAACTCTGCTTCGTTTGACCAAAATGTCGCAGCCAGCCAAGGCACGAATTCATAAGCGGCCCTGTCGCCTTTCCATGCCCGGTAGCAGGGCGCCTTGGATCACACCCTCGCTACATGGCCTTTGCCCGCGTAGGGTGGAGCTATATTTAGACCTTTGCTTCATTCGTACGCTATGGGGGACGGCAACGACCCGCTTTAATTGCTACCGACTGCGGCTAGTACAGCCCGAGGCAAGTTCGCCCCCCCTTCGCTGCACGCTCTTAAGCGACCTTGCCTCGGATAAGCTGTACGAGACACATACTGTTGCTAGTACGCCTTATCCGCGGGAAGTCCTGTCTGCGCCCTCAGCAAATGGGTCAGGACTTCGCGCGGGGCGTACTAGTCGCTGTGACGGAGAAGAGGCGCCTCCTCCAGGAAAGGAAAACTCTCAACTCATGCCGCCAGTCGGGATGGCCCCATACCTATCTCAAGCGTTACTGTTGGTGGCAAAGCTTATCTGGAGCTTTCCACACATTGTGGAGAGGTCTTGCCCCGCCGTGTTGCCTGTGATCCCGGAGAAGCTTTAGCTTCGCCTTTTTGTGAGTTGCTACGGTCATGCAGATACGCCTACGCCCCACCTTCTCCGATTGCGCTGAAAGCGCCATGCTTGTCGACTTCGGGACGCAGTTTGACAGGCGACTCAGCCTGTCGATTCTTCACGTCTGCAAGTTGCTGGAAGCGTCAATGCTTCCGGGGCTCAAGGAAAGCATTCCCGCGCTCACATCGCTTACAGTTCTGTACGACCCCCTGGAACTTGAGAGGGAAAGAATTGTCCGCGAAATCCAGCGTCTGTGCGAAGCCTGCGGCGAAACAGCAGACAACGGGCGGACTTGGGAAATACCGGTTGTCTATGGCGGCGAAGGCGGCCCGGACTTGCACGATGTTGCCCTGCGCGCGGGAATTACCGAAGAAGAGGCGATCGCGTTGCACGCGGGCCGAGACTACCATGTATACATGCTTGGTTTTCTGCCCGGCTTTGCTTATCTCGGCGATCTTCCTGAACAACTCCACGCGCCGCGCCGGGCCACGCCTCGCGCTTGCCTGCCCGCTGGATCGGTCGCAATCGCCGCGGGCATGACCGCGATTTACCCGCTGGAAAGTCCTGGCGGCTGGCATGTCATAGGATATACGCCCGTTTCCCCCTGGGATTTGAAACGACGAAAGGAGCCCCTCTTAGTCCCCGGAGACCGGGTTCGCTTCAAGCAGGTCGACGTGGGGGAGGCAGCGGAAATCTCGCGGATGGCGGCGGAGGGCTGGATGCCTATGCGGGGAGAAACGTCGTGACCGCCTCGCTCCGGGTCATCAATCCTGGCATGGCCGTCACGCTGCAGGATTGCGGGCGCGAAGGCTATCAGCGCTTCGGCGTTCCAGTTTCCGGCGCGCTCGACGAAGTCAGCCTGGCCATCGCTAACATTCTCGTGGGCAATGCGCCCCAGGAAGCCGCGCTGGAGGTTCTGGCGGCGGCCCTGTCAGTGACGGTTTGCGCGGAGTGCGTCGTTTTCGCGGTAGCCGGAACGGCGGACCCCTTCGTCGTCCAAACAGCCCAAGCCGACGTCCGAGTCCCCCCGCTTCAAACCGCCATTGCAAAACGCGGCGACATTGTGCGATTTCCTCCTCCGAAGGGGGGCGCTGTCCTCTATGTTGCAGCAGCGGGCGGCTTTGATGTTCCTTGCGCTTTCGGCAGCAAGTCGACCTATCGGCGAGCGGCGCTTGGCGGTTACGAAGGCCGGGCTTTGCGAGCGGGAGACGATCTGCCGCTGCGCTGGCCTGCGGCGCCCGCTCGCGAGACCTTTTCGCTCGACGTGCGCCTTTTGGCGCCGGACATCTTGCGCGTGATGCGCGGACCGAACGCCGAATATTTTACGCCGCCCGCCTTTGAAACGCTGCTGACCTCAGCCTACACGGTTGCGCCCGCCTCGGACCGCATGGGTCTCCGTTTGCAAGGCCCGCCGCTCGAACGCGCGATCGAAGGCGAACTGCCATCGCAAGGCACGACCGCAGGCGGCCTGCAGGTTCCCTCCGACGGGCAGCCGATCCTGCTTCTGGCCGACAGGCAGACAACAGGCGGATATCCCCGCATCGCAACCGTGATCGCAGCGGATATTGCGGCGGCCGGGCGGCTGTCGGCAGGGATGAGCGTCCGCTTCCAGGATGTGAGCCGGGAGGAAGCCGTGCGCCTTCTCAAGGCACAGCGGGAGTGGCTTCGGTCGCTGCCCTCGCTTCTCAAACCCGCGGCCGAAGCTTTTTCCGCCGAACGCCTCCTGAGCAGCAATCTCATCGGCGGCGTCACCGCCGGCGATGCCGAGGAATGAGGGTAGCCAGTACAGCCCGAGGCAAGTTCGCACTCGCTTTGCTGCACGCTCTCAAGCGAACTTGCCTCGGATAAGCTGTACGAGAATCATAGTGTTGCTGGTACGCCTTATCTGCGGGAAGTCCTGTCTGCTCCCTCAGCAAATGGGTCAGGACTCCCGGCGGGGCGTACTAGCAGGTTGCTGAAAAAGGATGTGGCCCATGGCCTCACGGTGAGCCTGCCGAACCGCGACAAGCTCACCATCAGGCGCCAGCCATTGATGTCGCTCAACCTCATCCTGAGCTTGTCGAAGGATGAGCCAGGATTTCGGCCTTTTCAGCAGCCTGCTGGTTCGTTTTCCCTGGAACGCCAAAACAACTCGCTCGCGCCGATAGCGGGCCGTCTGCTGTTAGCGCGGCGTGCGCAAAATTCGGAACCGTAGCGACGCAAGCTCAACTCATCGGCGCACCCGCGTCCGATTGAATGCAGGGAGCGCTTCTCGCCCATCGGGCGACTGCCGTCTCCGACGGCGCCCGCCTTACGCCTCAGGGTTAACGGTTCGTTCGCAGCGCAGAGTCTTAATCTGAAGCTGGTTAACGGAAGCGCGGCCGATTTATTTCCGGTCCAATTTACACTTGATTAGGCTTAACAATGCCTTTATCCGGCGCAAACGAGGCCTACAAGGGCGGTAGGCAGGCGGTTCCAACGCGTTGAAAGTGAACGGCTTTTTTACCGCCGACCGCCCCATTAAATAGAATTTAATGCCGGAATTTTGGCATTAAATGGGCTCTGAAAAGTCCGTTAAATATAATCCCGGATTCCCATGTTAACCACGACCGCGCCGAAGTCAGCTACGCGCTGCGCCGGGAGCGCCATCTGTTCTTGAAATTTCGTATCAATATCAATGGTTTATTCGTTAACTTCCCGGCAAGGCGCTTTCTCATACAATTCTCACTCAAGAAAAATCCGTGACGCAAACGCAAGCGGGACGCCAATCCAGGGATAAAAGTGAGGTCCAATGTCCATGCAGAAAAGCATACCGAGGCCCGCGTCCCGATTAAACGCACGACCCTTTAGCTTTATGAGCATGAGCAGTTTTCATTTATCGGATGCGGCAGAGCAAATAGCCCGTCGTCATCTTCAAGTGGCCTTGCCCCGGCGATGGACGCATGTTGAAGCGGTTGCGGGCAAAGCGGCGCGGCTGGCGAATACGCTGTTTGCGGGCGTGGATGCCGAGACTCTCACGGCGGCGGCGTGGCTGCATGACCTTGGCTATGCGCCCGATATTCGAGACACAGGCTTTCATCCTCTCGATGGGGCCGTGTGGTTGCGCGAGGCCGGTTTCGAAGATCGCGTGTGCGGACTCGTCGCCTATCACACCTGCGCGGACATCGAGGCGGAAGCGCGCGGCTTTGCCGACAGGCTCAAGGCATTTCCGCGTGAATCCTCGCTTGTGGCCGATGCGCTCTTGTATGCGGACATGACCTCGGGTCCAGATGGACAGGATTTGTCAGTCGCCGCAAGACTGGATGAGATTGTTTCCCGCTACGGCGAGGGCCACGCCGTAGCGCGGTTTGTTCAGAGGGCGAGGCCTGTCATTCTTGAAGCGGCTCAGCGCGTTGAGACACAGTTGGGATTGCGCTGACCGGCTCAACCTTGTCGCCGCCGGCTCATCGCTTTCAATCGAAAGAGCGGCGCGTCACGCGTTGCCCTCCTTGGCCGGGAACGGTCACACTCTGGGCTGACACTGAAGGGCAAGAGCAGTTGACAAGGAAGCTAACATATAGGCTTGGGCTTCGGGCCCTTTACGATGGATCGCCGATCCAAGCCCAGCCTTTTGAGATGTTCTTAATCCTTCCGCGAAGGCGGGCGAGACTGCGCGCATTACAGCGACCCGCCCTTACTCCCTGGCCATGCCCTTCAACGATCGCACAAATCGCAGTTACTTCTGCGAAGCTTTGCTTGGTTTACGGGGCTGTTTGCCGACGGACTTCCCCGATTTTTCCGCGGGCGCAGGCGCGGCGACAACCGCAAGCTCAGCTTCCGCAAGCGCTTTACTACGGCCGAGCCCCATGTTTTTGGCCAGATCGGAACGGGCGGCGGCATAGGACGGAGCAACCATGGGGTAGTCATGCGCAAGTCCCCATTTTTCGCGATATTCTTCAGGGGACATGTCATACTGGCTTCGCAAGTGCCGCTTGAGCGATTTGAACTTCTTGCCGTCTTCAAGACAAATGATGTAGTCGGGCGTCACCGACTTCTTGATGGATACGGCGGGCTTCAATTCCTCTTTCGGCGGTTCAACGCCTTGGGTGGACGCCCTGCTCAAAGCGCCATAGACGGAGCCGATAAAGTCGGGAAGCTTTTCTCCGCTAATCGCATTATGAGCTACATAAGCCGACACGATATCGGCCGTCAACGAGGTGAGATCGAGTTCATAGCTTTCCATATTCTTGCTCCAGATCGTCATCGAGGGCACGGAACCAAGATACAGAAATAGCGCCCAATCCTGCCGACAGCGTTTTGTTGTGTATTGCGAAATGGTAGTGGCTCTCTACCATCATGATTTGCGATTACGAAAGGGTAAAAGGCCTTTCTCCACCCGATTCTTCAAGATAATTCATTCTCAGAGGGTGGGCAGCTTACAAAAACCAAAACTTTTGCGCAGACGCAAGAGCAATTCAGCTGATTTTTTCATTTATGCGAGGCGCAACCTGCCAAAGCATGATCCGAAGCGGTCAGCTAAACGCAATTTAGGTGCGCAATGCCCTTCAACTGGCACAGTTGGCAGTCAGTAAAAAGAGAATCCCAAAAGCGGCGCTTACTCAGGCGCCACCCGCTAAGTGGCCCAGAGATGACGGAGCGGCCTGCCTGGAGCGATCGCCTGCACCGCTTCCGCGACGCCACGCGCATCGATGCCAAAATGCCGGTACAGGTCTCCAATCGTGGCGGATTGACCGAAGTTCTGAACGCCGAGCGAGCGCGTCCTGTGCCCGCCCACGGAACCAAGCCAGCCCAAGGTCGCCGGATGGCCGTCAATGACTGTGACAAGCCCGCAATAGGAAGGAAGGCCGGCCATGATTTCTTCGACATGGCTGATGGCGGAGCCGCGCCCCTGCTCCCTGGCTTTCTGCGCTCTCGTCCAGTCAGCGTAAAGACGATCGGCCGAAGTGATCGAAAGAAGGCCCACGTCGCGGCGATCCTCCCCAACAAGGCCGGTTGCGTCGATTGCCCCTGGAGCCACGGCCCCTGTAAAGGCGATTGCGGCTTGAGCGTTCGGCCCCGGCTTTCTCAGCCAGTAAGCGCCCCTCAAAATGGCGCTTTCCAGTTCAGCCGTCATCTCTCTTAGAGGCTGGTCGAGGGCGCGCGTGGAAAGCCTCAAGTAAACCGATCCGGCGTTGTCTGCGTTGGCGGGCGCCTGAATATGCTCGAAAGCCCATCTGAGAATAACGGCGAGTTCATCGGCAAACGCCGGCTCGAACGAGGTCAGCCGGTCTTGCGCCATGCCGATCAAGGGCGTTGCAATGGACTGGTGGGCGCCCCCTTCCGGCGCCAAAGTCACGCCCGACGGCGTCGCGACAAGGATGAAGCGCGCATCTTGGTAGCAGGCATAGTTGAGAGCGTCGAGGCCGCGCTCGATGAAGGGGTCGTAGAGCGTGCCAATGGGAAGCAGTCTTTTGCCCGAAATGGCGTGGGCCAACCCCATTGCGGACAGCATCGCGAAGAGATTCATTTCAGCGATGCCAAGCTCGAAATGCTGGCCGCCGGGAGACATCGACCAGTTATAGGCCGATGGAATATGTTCGGCGCGGAACAGGTCCTGGATCTGGTCCCGCCCGTAGACGTTTCTTCTGTTCACCCAGGCGCCAAGGTTCGTCGAGACCGTCACATCGGGCGAAACGGTTGCTATTCGCGCCGCGAACTCATCCTCGCGCTTGGCGATTTCGTGCATCAGCAACCCGAAAGCCTGCTGCGTCGACATCGAAGGCTGTTTCGGATAGTCGAGGCGAGCGGGCGTCTCGATGCGCGGCGCTTCGGCGGGATGCAAAGGCTTCCGAGCAGCGCCCGTCCCGGCAAGGAAGCGCTCCAGTTCCGAGGGGGTCGCTCCCAACCCCTCGAAAGGATCCCATTCATGGCCTTCCCTTATGTTCATGGACACGCGCAAGCTCTCGACCTGAGCAGGCGTCATCAGCCCCGCATGATTGTCCTTGTGGCCGGCGAGCGGCAGCCCGGACCCTTTGATGGTGTAAGCGATGAAGCAGACGGGCCGGTCGTGCGCCCCGGCTTCGGCGAAGGCGTCCAGAAGCGTTTCAAGATCGTGCCCGCCTAAATTTCCCATCAGGACTGCGAGTTCCTCGTCGCTGCGCCGTTCGATCAAGGCCGAGACTTCCGCCTGGTCGCCGATGTCGTCCAGCAGCCGCTTGCGCCAGGCGGCGCCGCCTTGGAACCCAAGCGCCGAGTAAAGCTGGTTGGGACATTTCTCGATCCACCCGCGCAGCGCCTCGCCGCCCGGTTCAGCGAAAGCTTTCTCTTGCAGCTTTCCGTGGCGGAGAACGGTGACATCCCAGCCGAAATTGCGGAACATGGCTTCGATTTTCGCCCATAGGCCCTCATGGATGACGGCGTCGAGGCTCTGGCGATTGTAATCGACGATCCACCACGTGTTACGCAGGCCGTGCTTCCATCCCTCAAGCATCGCCTCGGAGATGTTGCCCTCGTCGAGTTCGGCATCGCCCAGAAGCGCAATCATCCGGCCTTCCGGCGCTTTCGCGCCCCAGTCTTTCGCGCGGATGTAATCCTGCACCAGCGACGAAAACAGCGTTTGCGCAACCCCGAGTCCCACCGATCCGGTCGAAAAATCGACGCCATCGCTATCCTTGGTGCGCGATGGATAGGATTGCGCCCCTCCATATCCCCTGAACTTCTCCAGCCTTTCTTTGGTCTGCCGGCCGAGAAGATATTGAATGGCGTGGAAGACTGGCCCGGCGTGAGGCTTCACCGCGACACGGTCTTCAGCCCTCAAAACCGCGAAATAAAGCGCCGTCATGATGGTCGCCGCCGAGGCGCAGGAGGCCTGGTGGCCGCCGACTTTCAGGCCGTCGCGATTTTCCCGCACATGATTGGCGTGGTGGATCGTCCATGCCGACAGCCAAAGCACCTTGCGTTCAAGCTCCTTAAGCATTTCAAGCTTTGAGACCGTCATCGAAAAGCCTCCGGAACCGTCATCTTCGAGTATCTCATTTTAGCTCAAAAAGGGCTGCAGCCGGAGCTATTCCTAGTGTGGCGTTTCGCAATTGCCTACAGCATTTGCGGCTGGCTCTCACAGGCAATTGCGAGACACAAGCCACACTAGCTGCTTGTTTTTGCTAGTGTCCCCTCTCCGAATTGCCGCCCAGTTTGAAACGAGCTCGAACGGCAATTCGGAGACTGAGGGACGCTAGCGACAGATTGGCCTGTGGACGGGGATCACGCCCGTCTGTCGCCAGGGCGGGCGAGAGCGCCCGTTTTGGCTGCGGTTGATGTGATACCACGAAACCACTGTGCGCCACTGCAGCACGCGGGGGCGGGGCCTCGCCTGCCGTGGCGGCTTATTCCGTCGCCGGAATCCAGGCGCCGTGGAAGCCTTGCGGGACGCGCTTTGGCAACTGAATGCGAGCAACAGGCTTGGCGCTGACGCGCTGCGCATCGAGGATCATCAGGTCACTGGCGTCGCGCGCCCAGTCGTAAACAAAGCCGATGAGCCAGCCCTCGTCCTCGCCAGCCCCTGGAGCCGGCGCCATGGCGAACTCGCTTGGCGTCCGGTTTTCCCCAAAATCGTGGTATTGGGCCTCCCCGCTTTTCAGATCGTAGCGCAGGAGGCCGCCAAACGACCCGTTTTCGAGATCGCGGTTGTTTGCGAGCGCGTAGACGATCGTGTGAGGCCGGCCGGTGTTGCGATCGTCGATACGCGGGAACTCGATCTTCTGATCATCGAGTTGCACTTCCTCTGCTTTGCTTGCGCCTGGCGGAATGCGCCATCGCTTCAGGCGCGCACCGGACCTCTTCCCGTCAGGACGCCATGCATATTCATACCAGGCCGCGTCCAGGGATATCGTTCCGTCCGCCGTCTCGAAAGCGTTCGCGACGTGATAGACGTAGCAGGGTTCGACCTCCACCCAGCGCAGTGCTTCGAGGCCAGCGCCGCGGGGCAAAATGCCAAGCCGCGCGCCGTAGGTGTCGCTCCAGGCGAAGGGGATGCTCGCGTTGAGCGCGCGCTGAAAATCGAAGATGACGGGCAGCTCCATGAAAATGACATGGCCTGAGGTCAGCGCAAAATCATGCATCATGGTCGGTCCTTTGACCGGAATCTCGAGACTGCGCAGAAGGGTTCCGGCGGCGTCGGCGGCGTAATAGGTGAGGAAGGGCGGCACAACCCGGTATCCGAAGAAATGCAGTTCGCCCGTCAGCGGACAAATCTTGGGGTGCGCCGTAAACGGCGTTTTCAGAGCCCCGCCGAAATCATAGAAGCCAACCGTGTCGAGCTCGCGTGTTACCTCCATGGGCAGCGCGTTCTCGGCAAGCGTGAAAATACGGTTGGCGTGCATGATGACGCTCGTGTTTGCGACGCTGCAGCGGATATCCAGCGCTGTCTCAGGCGTGAGCCTTTGGCCGTCAAAACAGGGCGTCCGGACCCACCGGTTGCGATACCACTCGGCTTTGCCGTCCCGGATCGAGACGCCGTGAACCATGCCGTCGCCGAGAAACCAGTGAGGGGTCTCGCCCTCGCGGGGGTTGGCGCCATTCCTGGCGTAAAGGCCGCAAAGCTCCGGCGGTATGTTCCCTTCAACGGGCAAATCAAACGCCGTCACCTCCTCCCGCACCGGTGCGTAATTGCCTCTCATCCATAACGGGCTTTCGACTTTATCCTGCATCTGCATCGTCTCCTGCGAGCTAGCTGATGTAGGCAAGGGCAAGCCGTTTCGCCAGGACAGGGGGGAACGGCGTTTCTTCTGCAGTCAACGCGACGGCGCTGGCCGTTGACCTCATCGAGAGCAAGGCGCAATCGCGTTAAGCTTCGGCTGCTGCGCGGGCGGCTCGAACACGGCAAAATAATCCGCGGAGCCGCTGTTCCGCCGCCAATTGATTTGCCGGAACCCAAGGCTCTGGAACTCACAGAGAAGAAGCTCGTGCGATATTGCATGCCCGTCATCTGCTTGTTCCTGTTCGATGACCGCGACACGAGCCCCGGGACGAAGGGCCGGCAGAAGGTTGTAGAGCAAACCAAAGGGTTGAGTCACTTCATGGTACATGTGCCCCATGAGGACAAGGTCGACGGAGTGCGGCGGCAGCCGCGGATCGTGGGGTTCTCCAAGAGCAAGCGTCACATTGCTCAGATGCTCTTGTGCAATCCGGCGCTGCAGCTTCGACAAATAGGCGGGCGTCACATCCTCCGCCAGTACGGACCCCGTTGGTCCCACCCGGCGCGCCAGACGGATCGTATAATAACCCAACCCTGCCCCCAGGTCGGCGACCGTCATGCCGTCTTTGATATCGAGCGAATTCAGGATCTCTTCAGTCTCACCAGTTCGTTCGCGCGCTTCCTCGGTCTGATATTCTCCGGAAACGATCCTGGAAACCTGGTGATTGGGCGAAGGAAAAAGGTTCGCAGGCGCGCCAGCCGGTCCGAGAGGTCCGAATTGCGAGGTTTGCGCACTCTCCCACCCGCGGTATGCCAATATCGAGCCAAGGAGGAGGATCGCCACTACGAGAAGCTGCGCTCGATAAGATGAGATACGCCTGATAATCACCGGCTTCCCCCTGGTGCATGTGCTGATATCTTCGTTCTAATACCAACCGCCGAAGAATAAAAACAGGGATATCGGCCACGAAAACAAGGGGATTGCGAATAATTTCGACGCGCTCTAGGCCTCAGCGACGATCATGTCGAAGGGAAGCTCAATGGTGCAGACCAATCCTTCGGGCCGAAAATCGAGATCGACCTTGCCCTCCAGGTCATAAGCGAGAACGCGTTCCAGCAACAACCGTCCAAACCCGACGCGGCTGGGAGGCTTGATGTTTGGCCCGCCGTGTTCAACCCACCGTAAAGTAAGCCAGCGGCGCCCATCGCAGTCGGCGGCGGTCCAGCTTATCTCCACACGGCCTGCCGCCGAGGAAAAGGCTCCATATTTCGCGCCGTTCGTCGCCAACTCATGAAGCGCGAGCGAGACGCTGAGCGCGGCCTTCGGTCTCAGGATCACCTTCGATCCCGTGACCCCCAGCCGATCCGAGAACGCAGCCGTCTGCGCGGCCACGAGGTCTCGCAGGTCTACTCCCTCCCAATGGCCCTGTGTGAGAAGGCCGTGAGTGCGGGCCATCGCATTCAGTCGCTCAAGGATGCCCTCCTTGTATGCCTCCAGGCTTGTGGCGTTGGTCGCGGAGCCCCTCACGAGAGCCTGGGTGATTGCGATGGCGTTCTTCACGCGATGGTCGAGTTCAGCCATCAGCAAATCTTGTTGTCTGCGAACTTGCTCGCGTTCCCGCATGACCTGATCGAGATGGCGAAGGATGACTTCCAGGACCGACGTGCGAAACTCCTGGGCGGCCTCCAGGATCACCGGAGGCCATGGCTGTGAACGCCCCCGCACGGTTTCCTGCCACGCCGCAAAGGATTTTCTCGGACCGATGTGGACGCCATCGTCCGCGAAATCGACGGGTTTGGTCGGATTTCCCGCCCAGGTGACCGTGCGGCACAGCTCCGGCCTGAACCAAAGCAAATAGTCACGCGGCGCTCGCGACACCGAGAGCGCAAGAAGACCGCTTGCCACATTGGCGTAGTCTTCAGCCGGGGGGTAATGCGCCGCGAGGCAATCCGTTACGAACACACCCTCCGGCACGCTCGCGTTAAGCCAGCTCACCAGTGAGACCAGTTGCTCATCCGTGGGTGTCGCCCCAAGCTTCGTCAATTCTCCTTCCCATGAGACCGCCGCTCCCCCGGCGGGGACATAATCCAGGAGGTTCGGGCGGCCTTCGATCAGCGCGCGATCGGGACGGTCTTTCCAGACCATGGCCTCAACAAGCCGAGCCTGGACGCGTCTCATACGCAGGCGTTCGCCCTGGGCTTCATTGGCGAGCTTCTCGCCAAGTTGCAGCGAGATCATGTGCGTGAACAATTCGCACACACCTCGCACCGCCTGCGCAATGTGCCGTGGCGTTCGGTGATGGCATGCCATCAATCCCCACAGCTCGCCGCCGATGACAAGCGACAGCGACATAGAGGCCGCGACGTCCATATTCGCGAGATATTCGAGGTGGACGGGGGATACCGACCGTAACACGCTGAATGTCAGGTCAAGAGGCCTTCCTGTGACCGGATTGATCTCCGGCGTGATCGCAGATGGCGTGTAGTGCGCATCCGGGATCAGTCTTATCCGGTTACGCAGGTAGAGGTCCCGCGCCTGTTTCGGGATATCGGACGCGGGGAAATGCTGTCCAAGATAAGGCTCGAGTTCGAGCGCCTTATCCTCGGCGATCACCACTCCGCTGTCGTCCTCCTGGAAGCGATAGAGCATAACCCGGTCGAAACCGGTCGCTGCGCGAACCTCTTCGGCCGCGGATTGCAGAAAACTCGATAGATCTGCCGCATCCTGGACGCCCGTGAGCATTCTTTGGACTTGAGTTCAGGGTGTTGAAATCGGGCCTGTCCGGGGCGGGCTCGAACTCAACCATGAGCATGCCATCGCTTTGATGGACAGTCGCATCGAGCACTCTGCCTCGATGCGTGATCTCCATTTCAAAAGGGAAGCGGGAGCGGGGCAGGCTCGAATTCTGGGGATCGATCGCACACAACCGTTCCATCTGGGAATGGTCCATGATGGAGAGGAGGCTATGGCCGAGGATCTGTGAGGGCTGGAGACCAAGGAGGCGTTCGGTGTCACCGGCCAGCTGGACGACCTCGAACTCAACCGGGTCGACAGCAATGAGAACCCCATGAGGCTGAATGGAGCCAGGGATGTGAATTGGCTCCTTATCGCAATTTGCGAGGTACACGCTCTGTGGTGATGGGGCCGGATCAGCCATCACTCAACCCTTTTTTGCGCGAGCTTCTGCGCGCGAGAACTTCCGCAAGGAGCCACATAGTCCGTGGCTCTCAAGCCATGGTGCAAAAGAAGACGAACGGCTCTCCCGCGTCGAGCGAAAACATCGCCTTCCGCGATACCGCGCTTGGCACGATAAACCTCATCTTTCACCGTGGCAAAAACTTCTGCCAGGATCGGTGATGCGGTCCAGTCTCCACCCCCGCTGCGCGGATGCTGAAAAAGGGATGCTGCCCATGGCTTCATGGTGAGCTTGTCGAACCACGACAGGCTCACCATGAGCGTTAACCCGCTGATAACACTCGACCTCATCCTGAGCTTGTCGAAGGATGAAGGCAGGTTTCACGGTTTTTCAGCGGTCTGTTGTTTAGAGCGCCGCCAGCCAGTCCGGAAGCTCCGCCAGCGCGCCTGCCGCAATGGCGGCGCCGTAAGGTATGCTGCGAGCAAGGGCGGTGTCCTGGCCGAGCCGCCCTTTTGCAGCGCTAAACCCGAGATAGGCGAGCGAAAGCACCCCACCCGCCAATGCGGTCCCGGCAAGAAACGGAAGCAGGCTGTCGAAGCCGAACCACAGCGAAGCCGCGGCGAGGAGCTTGGCGTCGCCGCCTCCGATCATCGACCGGTAAAAAAGCAGGAACCCGCAAACGAGGACGATGCAGGCACAGGCCACATGCGCTGCGATCTGAGTGACAGGCATTTCGACCGCTCCCGCAAAAAAGGCGAAACATGCGGCAAGCAGCAAAACAACCGTGTTCGGGATCGCCCTCGTAAGGAGATCGACGGCGCCGGCCCATACCAGAAGAACTGGCAGGGCGGCTGCCGCCGTCGTAGTCAGAGATGAGTCCATAAGCGGCTAAACCGATCGGGGCGTTAAGCTTTCAGCCCATCGCATGAAGATTGAACGCGCGCAGATAGTCGCGCACGCGTTCAAACACGATCTTCACCTCTTCGTTCATCTGACCAGCCAGCGTAATAAGGGCCACACAAAAGCCGGCTGCAATCAGGCCGAGCTCGATAGCCGCGGCCCCTGACTTGTCATGTAGAAACTCCTGAAGTTTCGCACGCATCACATTCCTCCAACGCAGACGCCCGGAAGCGGCGTCTGTACGCACGTTAGGGCCCCAGCTGTTAAAAGCGATTTAATTCGAATTTGGTCCGAAATTGAATCGCATTCAATGGTTAGCGGCGCTTTAGGGATGATGCTTTGCGCTTCGTGAACTTGCGTCCTGTCAGAGGCTAATGGTACTGGCCAGAGACAATTTCCTCAGCTGACCGGAGAACCAGCGAAAGCGCCCCTTCCGGCACTTCCGCCGCCAGATCTCCGTGCACGAGCCGGTTTCTAAGCTCCCCCACAAACCTCAGTTCCTTCGAAGTCTGGAAGTCAACCAACCCTTCTCGTTCGAGAAACTCAACTAGGGTTTGTGTGGACTTGGAACGATGCTGCTTTTGCTCATCATAAAGCCTCGCAGCAGCTTCCAAGGCACTCCATGCGATGACAAGCGCCGCCTGGCCAAACCCATTCACACTTAACTTTCTCGCCTGGGTAATGGCGGCCTCGATCATGTCTCTCGCTGGACTTGGCAACACCGGATCGCTCGCACTTACGTCGTCCGCAAAAACAAGGTCTAGACGCCAGTCCTCTTGTTCTTTGAATAGGCGAGCTATTTGTTTTGCGTTCTTCTCACCTCTGCCGGATTTAACCTCGATGACCACATTATCCTTCGGTCCAAGCGCAATGGCGTCCGGCATATAGTCTCTTAAGAACTCCGGAAGCATTTCTCTTGGAGGATATTTGAAGAAGGCATAGCCGCGCTCCTCGTAACGCTGGCCGAGCAAATCCAATAAGCGGCTTTCACGAATGCGAGGCTCAACCATCCTACGCTCCACCTTTTTCAACTTTAATATACACGCGCGGCCCATCCATTTCACGGACTTCGGCGAGGGTTTCGGAGGGATCTCTTAAAATGAGCGGGCGGCCATGCTCGAAGCGCTGGATGATCAGTTTCTCCACCTGCCTGTCATCGATGTAAATGCAGCCTGAAAGAGCGTCCAAGATAGGCTTAATGACGTTATCAAGGTCCCTTCCAATCTCCGTATCCGAGAAGAAGAAGATGGTCACTTCGACTGGATGTTCTGTCGCGAAGTGATTTTCTGGCAAACACGTAAAAGCCGAGGAGCTGACTCGGTTTATCCAATCCTCCTTCCTTTTTGCTCTCCTCTTTGCCTGGATAGAGACGGGGACACCCTCGACAATGAACTCTATTGGGAACTCGATCTCCACACTCATCGGATCTCGCCTGAAAAGAGGGCGCCCGAAAGCCTCTAAACCCTGGCGTAGACGTCTTCGAAACGAACGATGTCATCCTCGCCAAGATAGGGGCCGGATTGAACCTCGATCAGCGTCAAGGGGATAAGGCCCGGATTTTCCAGCCGGTGAACGGCGCCAAGGGGCACGTATATCGACTGGTTCTCGGAGAGCAGCTTGACCTCGTTGTCAATTGTGATGCGGGCCGTGCCTTTCACAACAATCCAATGCTCGGCTCTATGGTGATGACGCTGGAGCGACAGGCTGCCGCCGGGCTGCACGATGATCTGCTTCACCTGGTAGCGCTCGCTCAGGTGAAGGGTCTCATAACTTCCCCAGGGCCGATGGACCGTAAGGTGATGCTCGACCTCGTTCCGGCCCTTGGAGGCAAGCTGCTGCACAATCTCTTTGACAGCGCCGCTTTCTCCGCGTTTGGCGACAAGCGTCGCGTCTTTCGTCGATACCACAATGAGGTCGTCAACGCCGGCGAGGGCGACCATGCCGCTTTCCGCCCGGACGTAGCACCGGTTCGCATTCCGAAGAAGCACGTCGCCGCGGACGGCATTCTCGCCTGCATCTTTTTCAGCCGCTTCAAAAAGAGCATCCCAGGTGCCAACGTCACTCCAACCGGCATCAAGAGACACAAGCGCAGCCTTGTCCGTCTTTTCCATCACGGCATAGTCGATGGAATCGGCGGGACATTGACGGAAGCAATCGGCGAGACGGATGAAGTCGAAATCGTGAGTTGCGTTTCTGACCGCGTCAAGACAAGCTTCCACCATCTTCGGCTCGAACCGTGAGAGTTCGTCCAGATAGGCCTGCGCGCCAAAAAGAAAAATGCCGGCGTTCCAGAAATAGCCGGGCTCCGCGCAAAAGCGTTTGGCGGTCTCCTTATCGGGCTTCTCAACGAAACGGTCGACCTTCAGGACCTTATTGAAGCCTGCGCTTCCCCCCGTTTTCACATAGCCAAAGCCGGTTTCCGGCGTGCTCGGCCTGACGCCGAATGTGACGAACATCCCGTTCTTGGCCGCCTCGCACCCGGCTTCCACGGCGTCGAGAAAGGCGCGCGGATTGTCGATATGATGGTCCGACGGCATGATGAGCAAGACCGCATCCGGCCCCACTTTCTCGATCGCCAACAGGGCGGCGACGGCGGCAGCGGGGGCAGTCGAGCGCCCCGCCGGCTCAAGCACGATGCCTTGATGGCCGAGCTTTGCATTCTTGAACGCGGCCGCTACCCCGAACCGGTTCACCTCGTTGGTGATAATGAAGGGCGGTGTATAGGGCGTTGCGGAAGGGACTCTGCGCGCAGCATCCACGAGCAGCGGCTCGGCGCTGACGAGCGCATGAAATTGCTTCGGGTGCTTGGCCCGCGACAATGGCCAAAGCCTGGAGCCCGATCCCCCGGCGAGAATAATTGGAATAATCATGGAGCACCTCAAAGCGGCTGTAAGAACCGACGAGTGAGAGCAAAAAAGATCAAAAGCAAGTCTCTTAATCGAGAGCGGGCCTGCAAATGCAGTGGAAAACAGGTCGGGCGACCAGGCCTGCGGGCGTAAGAGCGCCACAAAAGACTTTCGCGCTTATTCTGCCGGAGCTGACACCGTTGGCCGGTTCCCCGGGCCCGCCGCGTGAGCCGCCTCGTCACGCGCTCCCACGAATTGGCCAAGCAGCCAGTGGAAGAGGCGCCCGATATCGTCCATCACCATGAAGAAGGCCGGAACGAACAGGAGCGAAAGCAGCGTCGAAACCAATAGCCCCCCGATCACGGCGATCGCCATGGGCGAGCGGAACTCTCCGCCCGCGCCCAGCGCGAGCGCGCTCGGAAACATGCCGCCCACCATGGCTATGGTCGTCATGACGATGGGGCGAGCCCTTTTGCGGCCGGCCTCGATGATCGCCATGCTGCGGGGAACGCCGCGCCTGAGTTCCTCGATCGCGAAATCCACAAGCATGATGGCGTTCTTGGTCACGATGCCCATGAGCATCAGGAACCCGATGAAGACGGGAAGACTGATCGGCCGGTCCGTCAGGAGGAGCGCGAATATTGCGCCGCCAATGGAGAGCGGCAGCGAAAGCAGGATGGTGATCGGCTGCAGGAAGCTGCCGAACAGGATCACGAGCACGCTGTAGACCATCATTACGCCAGCGCCCATGGCGTATGCAAAGCCCTGGAAGGTTTCGCTCATCACCTCGACGTCGCCCGATTCGCGTAGCATCACGCCCGGAGGCAGGCTTTTCGCCGCGGGAAGCTCGTACATGGCGCTCAGCGCCTGGCCGAGCGCATCCGTGCCGACCAGATCCGCGCCGATGGCCACGCGCCGCTGCCGGTCATAGCGCGCGATCGATGAAGGGCCTTTGCCCATTTTGACATCGGCAACCGTAATAAGGGGGACGGCGTCGCCGCGGCCTGTCTTCACTTTCAGGTTCTGCAAGGTCTGCAGGCTGGAGCGCGCCTGCTCGTCGAGCTGGACACGGATGGGCACTTGCCGGTCCGGCGCATTGAACTTGGCGAGATTGGCATCGGCATCGCCGAGCGTCGCGATGCGGATCACGTCCGACAAGCCTTCGGTGGACACGCCAAGTTCCGCCGCGATAACTGGCCGGGGGGTGATCTGGATCTCGGGCCTATCAAGCGCCGCGCCATTCACGACATTGGCGAGATAAGGCACGGTGCGGATCTCGCTCGTGAGCTGCGCCGCGGTTTCGATGACCTTCTCATTGTCGGCGCCGGTCACCTCAATCGTGAAGGTGCGTTGCCCATTCTCCTGAACGACCCAGGTGCGGATATCGGGCGTCTCTTTGAGGTCGGCGCTCATGATCTGTTCAAGCTGGCGCTGGGTGAGGCTTCGCTCTTCACGCGGCGTGTAATGAACCGTCAGCGTCGACTTGCGCACCTCCTGAGCGCCGCCGGTCTCGCCCAAAATCCGGCCTCCATCAACGAAAATGGATCGCACCTCGGGCCGCCGCCGAATGATGTTTTCGGCCTTCTCCGCAATCACCTCGGTATCGCCGAGCTGCGCGCCGGGCGGTAACTCGATGGCGAAAAGCGAGCGGCCGGTGTCCTCGGCGGGCAGGAAGCCCGACGGCAGCAGGAACACGCTCGCTATTGACAGCGCGAATACCACGAGCCCCAGAACGAGCGTCGCGTAATAATGGCGAACGGTCCAGCCGATCAGGCGGGTATAGCTGCGCATAACAAGGCCTTCGTGGTCGGTCCTGTTGTGCGGACGCAGGAAATAGGCTGCGATCATCGGCGTGATGAGCCGGGCCACAAGCAGCGATACAAGCACGGCTGCGGCGACGCTCAGGCCGAATTGGCGGAAATATTGCCCCGCGATGCCGCCCATGAAGCTCACAGGGGCGAAAACCGCCACGATGGTGAATGTAATCGCGATGACCGCAAGGCCAATCTCGTCGGCGGCTTCGAGCGCCGCGCGATATGGGGATTTCCCCATGCGCATATGCCGGACGATATTCTCGATCTCGACGATGGCGTCGTCGACGAGTATGCCGGTCACGAGCGTGATCGCGAGCAGGGACACCATGTTGAGCGAGAAGCCGAGCGCCTGCATCGCCCAGAAGGTGGGGAAGATCGAGAGCGGCAGCGCAATAGCGGCGATGAGTGTGGCTCTCCAGTCGCGCAGAAAAAGCAGCACCACGAGAATGGCCAGGATCGCGCCTTCGAGAAGCGTATCCATCGCGGAATTGTAGTTCCCGATGGTGAAATCGACCGTGGAGTTGATCTTCTCGAAAGTTACGCGCGGATTGGCGGCCGCGAGCTTGTCGATGGCCTCCGAGACGCGCCGGGCCACGCTCAGGTCGCTTTCGCCCTTCGCGCGCACCACGGTGAAGGCCACGACGTCCCTCCCGTCAAGCTTGGCGAAAGTTCGCCTTTCCTGCGCCGAATCCGTCACCTGCCCCAACTGATCGAGGCGCACCTTGCGCCCGCCCGGAATGGTGATCGAGGTCGACGCCAGCCGCTCGACGGAACCCGCGCTGGCGAGCGCGCGGATCGACTGCTCCGCCCCGCCGACTTCGCCGCGGCCGCCCGCAAGGTCGGTGTTCGTCGCGCGAAGCTGCAGGTTCACTTCCCCTGACGTGATGCCAAGCGCCAGCAGGCGCTCAGGATTTAAGGACACGCGTATCTCGCGCTTCACGCCGCCGACCCGCGAAACCTGCGCGACGCCGCGAACGCCCTGAAGCTTCCGGGCCACCGTATCGTCGATGAACCAGGAGAGCTGCTCCAGCGTCATGGATGGCGCAGAAGCGGCATAAGTCACGATCGGCAGTCCCTCTATATCGAGGCGCTGGATGATCGGCTCATTGATCGTGCGCGGAAGCTCCTGCCGGACTTTCGCAACGGCGTCCTTCACATCATTGACGGCGCGGTCCGTGTTCGTGCCGAGCTGGAACTCGATGGTGGTCATCGAAGAGCCGTCCGTGATGGACGACTTGATGTGCTTGACGTTCGCCACGCCCGCAACCGAGTTCCTCGACCCTTTTCGTGACCTGCGTCTCGAGTTCGACTGGCGCGGCGCCGAGTTGGGTGATTTCGACCGTGACGATCGGAATGTCCACATTCGGAAACCGGGTGATGCCGAGGCTCGCAAAGCTGATCAGACCCAGCGTCATCAGCACGAGAAACAGCACGAGCGAGGGGATCGGCCGGCGGATCGACCAGGCGGAAACGTTCATTTGCTGACCCCGGCGCCGCCCCGTTCCGCGGTTTGCTTATCGGCGAATTGCGGAGAGATCGCATCCCCGCTCCGAAGAAGCGAACCGGCTCGCATGACAACGGCTTCGCCTTCCTTGAGACCTTCCCTGATCTCAACGCTATCGCCGGAGAAGAGCCCCGGCTTGACGGTCCGCTCCCGCACCTTGTCTCCGGCGACGGCAAGCACGGTCGCGCCGTCATTCTGATAAAGAACGGCTGTTGACGGAACGCCAACCGAATCGCGCTGACCGGCGTCGATCATGGCCTTGGCGAACATGCCGATGCGCAAGTCCGCGGCGTCGCCCAGAAAAATGCGCACGCGGCCAAGCCTACTGGACGTGTTCACTTCCTGCGAGACGAGCCTCACCGTTCCTGTTCGCTCGCCCACGCCCTCGAGTTCAACGCGGGCGCGCTGGCCGGCCTTGAGCTTGGTCATGAAGAACTCAGGCACCTCGGCATCGAGTTCGATCTCGCCGTCCTTGATGATGCGAAACAGCGGTTCCGCCGCAGAGGAGGAGACCGCGCCCATGCGCGCCGTGCGACGGCTGACGACGCCGTCCGCCGAAGCGCGGATGTCGGTCCGGCCAAGCTTGATCTCAAGCTCCTGGCGCTGGGCGCGTATCAGAGCCTGTTCGGCTTCGGCAAGTTTCAGGCCCTCTTTCTGAGCGGCAAGCCTCGCCCTCGCCGTGCGGAACGCCGCTTCGCGATCATCGAAGGTCGCCTGGCTCGCCACGCCGGATTCACGTAATGGCTTCACGCGATTGAAGGCGTCCTCGACCTGGCGGAGCGTCGCCTCGCTTTCCGCGATCTGATTGCGAACCTGGTCCATCGCGGCCTGGGTCTTGGAGATCGAGGCGGAGTTCTGGGCGAGTTGCGCCTCAAGAATTTCGCGGGAAAGTTTAGCCAGCACCTGCCCCTTCTGGACGTGATCGCCTTCCTCGGCCAGAAGCTCGGTCAGGCGATATCCGTCGATCTCGGGGCCGACCAGGACCTCCTCACGCGGCGCCAGCGACCCGGTCACCAAGACGTTATCCACAAATGATATTTTTTTTGCCTCCGTTACCGTCACCGCCGGAGGTTTCGCCTTCTGCGCGATTTTGGCGCCTGGCGCGGCGGGATCTTCGGCGGAAGCGGGGGCGGATGCGATCAACGCCAGCCCGAGAAGCAAGGCCGAACGGAACAGCAATCGTCTCCGGTTTCGAAACATGATCAATCAGGCCTTCCTGTTTCTTCCGCCGGGACACGAGCGAGGCGCCGGCACAAGCAGCGCCTCTATCATGGTCATCATCGCGGGGATAATGGGCTTTGGATCAAAGTGCGGATCGAGACTGCGGCGAAGGAAAAGTCCATCCCCAAGCGCCGTCATGGCCCGCACGATGACTTCGATCGGCGCCGTTGGTTTGATGCGGCCTTGATCTTTCTCCCGCTCGAGAAGGTTGACAAGACTTTCCCTTACCGCATTGTCATTGCCGCGCACCGTGTTTCCGATCACCGGATTGCGGCCGGCTTCGGCGCCGATCTCGACGTGAAGGCGGACCTTTTCGATGGGCTCGTTACAGCAATATTGCTCGGCCAGGCGATGAAGCCCGGCAAGGAGGTTGCTCGACTCGGCGATGTTGGCTAACTCCTTGCCAAAACGGTCTTTTTCCCGCTCGCACAAGCCTATGATCAGGGCCTCTTTCGAGACAAAGTGGGTATAAAGGGCGCCGGGACTTACGCGGGCCTCGCGGCAAATGTCATCCATTGTCGCGTGGTGAAAGCCCTTGTTGATGAAGCAGCGCTCAGCCGCGTCGAGAATGTGCTCGCGTCGCGCCTGCTGTGTTTCGGGGGCCAGTTTCGGCATGCCTGCCTTGCAAAAGTTGAATAGTCAATAAAAAGGAACGCTCGCTCTTTTTGAGAAGAACTTAAAGGCGATGTTATGGCAGGCTCACGATGAAATTATCGCGGAAGTTCTTCCGCGCTCAGGACCTTACCCGTTTGCCGGACACTGGGGCGCTTCAACAATTCAGGCGCCGTCAACCCGAAAACAGGGTGATGCCAGAAGGGCGCTATTTCGGCTATGGGCTGCAGCACAAACGCCCGCTCATGAGCCCTCGGGTGCGGCAGTACGACGCGCTTGCCCTCCAGAGGCTTTTGCATCTTCCAGTTGTGGATAACACCCCTATAGCTCACAATATCAAGGTCTAGCGGCCTCGGCATCCACCGGCGCGCGCCTTTTGCTGCGCGTCGCCCTGCTTGCGCCTCAATCCGCTTCAAGATTTCCAAAAGAGCGTAAGCGGGCAACGGGGTGTGGGCCGTTGCGACGGCATTCATAAAGTCGGGTTGAGGGTTGCAGGCATGCGCTCGCGTGCGGTACAACCTGGACGCGCACTTGATTTCAATGCCCGAAACGACCAGTTCATGCAGCGCTCTCTCTATAGATCGTTTTGACGTCCCGAAAGCACCACCTAGATTAGAGCCCAACGCAATTATTATCATGCCACCTTGATATCGCTCTCAATGTTTTGGTATTCTAGCATCTATAGCTATATTTTTGGCATGATTTGGGATTGTGGGCCGTTTTAGCCAAAATAGATAGAAGCAACAACTCCGAAGTTCGCAGCCAAGGTAACCGGATGAATTTCTACGCAACTGAGCGAATTGCCCTCTTCATCGACGGGGCAAATCTTTACGCCACAGCTAAAGCTTTAGGCTTTGATATCGATTATAAGCGTCTCTTGAATCTTTTCAGAAATAAGGGCCTGTTGCTGAGAGCGCTTTATTATACGGCCCTCGCCGAAGAACAGGAGTATTCCTCGATCCGCCCTCTCATCGATTGGCTGGATTACAACGGGTATTCCATGGTGACGAAACCCACGAAAGAGTTCACAGACGCCTCCGGCCGCCGCAAGATCAAAGGCAATATGGACATTGAACTTGCAGTAGACGCCATGGAATTAGCTGATCATCTTGATCACATCGTTTTATTCTCTGGCGACGGAGATTTTCGCACGCTCGTGGAAGCACTTCAGCACAAAGGTAAAAGGGTGAGCGTCGTCTCCACGCTGACCACGCAACCACCCATGGTTGCGGACGAACTTCGCCGCCAAGCCGATCAGTTCATCGATCTGTCCGATCTGCAAAAGGATATCTGCCGCACCCAGCGCGCGGAGAACGGCCGCGAATATCAGGCCCACATCCACGAGCAGAGGATTCATGAGCGTTTGACCGCGGCGGCTGTTCTCCGCGAAAGCCAAGACGCTGAATGAGGCATCGAGGGGGCGTGACCTTGTCAATTGCCCCTCGTTTATTGCCTGCGGCGGACAAGCCCACGGGGAGTGAGGCGTCCGCTGATTGCTCCTTCTGCCCGCGACTCGCCAGTTTTCGGCAGTCGAATCGTATCGCTCATCCAGATTGGTTCAATGCGCCGGTTCCCTCGTTCGGTCCACACGATGCGTCTCTCCTGATTGTCGGGCTAGCGCCCGGCTTGAAGGGCGCCAATCGCACCGGCCGGCCGTTCACCGGGGACTATGCGGGCCTGCTTCTCTATGAAACGCTCCTGGCCTATGGTTTCGCTCGGGGAACCTACGACCAGCGCCCCGACGACGGGCTGGTTCTGACAGGCTGCCGCATCACCAATGCGGTGCGCTGCGTTCCGCCGGAGAACAAACCGACGCCCGATGAGGCGGCCCGGTGCCGAGGTTTCCTTGCGGCGACACTCGAGGAGATGCCAAACGTGCGGGCCATCCTTGTGTTGGGGCGAATAGCATTCGAGGCGACGTTGCGCGCCCTTGCTCTCAAGCCGTCACAGTATAAATTCAGCCATGGCGGCGCCGTGGATTTGTGCGGCGACCGTAAACTGTTCCAAAGCTATCATTGTTCGCGTTATAATACGAGTACAGGCCGTCTCACTGCAGAAATGTTCAGAAATGTTTTCGATCAAATAGCCGCTCATCTTGAGAGCGCAGCATTAGAGAAATAGAGAAAATGCTGGAAATATCAACGGATAAGGTTGCGCATATCATTATTCGCGCGCGCGAGGTCGATGCCAAAACCGAGGCGTGGGACGATGAAAACGACAGAGATCGCGACGACCTGAACAGCGAGACGATCCTCGAAGACTTGCCCGAGGACGCAACGCGGCAAGAGTTGAAAGAATTTCTCGAAAGCCTCAACGAAGATGAACTGGCGAGCTTGATCGCGCTGGCGTGGATCGGCCGTGGAACCTATGCCCCCGGCGAGATGGATGAGGCTATCTCCACGGCGAAATCCGAACATGGCGGCAATGGGGTGGCGTATCTTTTCAGCCTGCCTCTGTTACCGGATTATCTTGAGGACGCGCTTGACCAGTTGGGGTATTCCGTCGAGGATGCCGAGCAGGATATCTTGCGCCCCGCATAGCATCGAAACAAACTTCGCTAATCCGGCGAGCGGATTGTCAGGTGTGGATGGCTTAAGGCTTGGCGTTCCAGGACAACGGCTCCGCATTACTTAGGGCCGTCCCTCTCATGATGGTTTAGCTGGGCGTGGGGAGGGCTTGGCGCATGGCGGCGTTTTTCATTTCCGACACCCATTTCGGGCACGAAAACATCATCAAGACTTGTCGCCGGCCCTTCGCCAATGTGGAGGAGATGGATGATGCGCTTGTCTCGCGCTGGAACGAGCGTGTCGGGCCGGAGGACGCCGTCTACCATCTCGGCGATTTCTGTTTCCGGAATTCCCGCAGCGCCGCTGCTTACTTGCGCCAATTGAACGGCCACATCCATCTCATCGCCGGCAATCATGACGACGAGACGATTGCTCAACACGCCTCCCTTTTTGCAAGCGTAAGCCACATCCGTGAGGTCCGCGAGCGCGAGCATCGCATCGTGCTATGCCATTACCCTATGCGCGAGTGGCACGGCTCCTGGGACAGGGTTTGGCATCTCTTCGGCCATGTCCACGGGCGCCTCGATCATGAGCCACACGGGTACAGCCTTGATGTCGGCGCGGACGCGCACGACTTCCGCCCCTGGAGCCTGGACGAAATCGAGAAGGAATTTTCCGGCCGGTCCAATCCGTTCAGCCGCGGAAGAGTTCGGCCCGAGAATAGGGCTTGAGGGGTTTCAGCGTGGCCTAATTAGCGGCGTGCGCAAAGCGCCGCCATCTCCGACGGCGCCCGCCGTATGCCTCGCGGTTAACAGTTCGTTCGCAGCGCCGAGTGTTAATCTGAAACCGGTTAATGGGAGCGCTCCCGATTTATTTCCGGTCCAATTTACACTTGATTAGGCTTAACCATTCATTTATCCGGCGCAGACGAGGCCTACGAGCGGCGGTAGACAGCCGGTTCCAACCCGTTGAAAGTGAAGAGCTTTTTTCCCGCCGCCAACCCCATTAAATAGAATTTAATGCCGGAATTTTGGCATTAAATGGGCTCTGAAAAGTCCGTTAAATATAATTCGAGATTCCCCTGTTAACCACGACCGCGCCCAAGATAGCCCGGCGCGTGCGCCGGCGCGCCGACCATACCGTAATTTTCATAGTAATATCAACGACTTATACGTTAACTTCCCGGCAAGGAGCTTTCTCATAAGATCCTCACTCAAGAAAATCCGTGACAAGCGGGAAGCCAATCCGGAAGATAAAAGTGAGGTCCAATGTGCCTGTAGAAAAGCCTATCGAGGCCCGCGTCGGATTAAGCGCACGACGTTTTAGCTTCTCACGCCTTCAAGGCGTTCTCGGTTGGACACTGCAAGCGCCACCGCAATCCAGCCTGTTCGTAGTCCAGCCCGACGTCGGCATCGAGCGCATCCTCCACCATGCGCAGCAGCACAGTCTGGCCAAAGCCTTTGCGCTTTGGCGTCGCCACCGGCGGACCGGCATGCTCGGACCAGCTTATGGAAAAGAGAGCGTGGTCTTCGCCTTCAAGAGTCCAATTCAGGAGAACATACCCCGCGTCGTTCGAGAGCGCGCCGTATTTGCAGGCGTTGGTTGCAAGCTCGTGAACGGCCATGCCGATGGTCTGCGCCGCGGATGCATTCAGCTCGATCGCCGGACCATCAAGCATCACCCGCGATCCCAAAGCATCCTTGAAATGAGAGAGCTGCGAGCGGAACAAATCAAGAACATCCACGCCCTTCCACTTGTTGCCGACAAGCAAATCCTGACTCGCCGCAAGCCCTCGTATGCGCTCCGAGAAAAGCTCGACGAATTCCTCGCGCGTTTCCGTTCGCGCTGTCTGCCGCACAATGGCCTGGATCACAGAAAGGAGGTTTTTGGAGCGATGGTCGATCTCCCGAAGGGCGTAAGACATCTGCTCCTCGGCCTGCTTCCGGGCGGTGATGTCGAAAGCGACGCCAACCATGCGAAAGGGTTGGCCGTGCTCGAAGTAAACCCGGCCCTTCGATGCGATCCAATGCAGGGAGCCGTCAGGCCAGACGGAGCGCATCTCAACATCGTAATCCCTGCCCTCGCGCATCGCCTCCAAGACAAGCGCATTCATCCTGTCGCGGTCTTCCGGATGCAGCGCGTTCAGGAAGACCTCGTAACTCGTCGTTGCGTCGAGAGGCAAGCCGAAAATCGCCTTGCAGCGATCGGTCCAAACAAGCTCTTGCGTCCGCAAATCCCAGTTCCAGCGCCCGAGATTCGCAGCATCCTGCGCCAATTGAAGATCGGCTTCGCTTTCTCGCAGTCTGGCCTCGGCACGGCGACGTTCTTCCTCCGCGTCCTTGCGCCTGGTGATGTCCTCCACAACCGAGATGAAATACTGAATCGATCCATTTGCCCTTCTGGCGCTTCCCACCGTCAGGTTGATCCAAACCGGCGAACCGTCCTTTCGGATATAGCGCTTTTCCATGCTGAAGTTCGAAATCGCACCGGAGAGCAAGCGCTGACGCTGAGCGAGATCGGCGGCGATGTCATCGGGATGGGTTATGTCGTGAAAGGTCTTTCCGGCGAGCTCTTCGGCCGTATAGCCGACGATTTCGCAATAGCGCCTGTTGACCAGGAGCCATTGTCCATTCAGCGCCACATGGGCTATGCCGACGGCGGCATTCTCGAACGTCGTTCGAAAGCGCTGCTCGCTCTCGCGAACACGGACTTCGGAGGAACTCTTGGCTTACGCTTTCCGGATCGTTTCCCGGCTGGAAAAAAGCGTTGACTTCTTCGGTCATCCAAGCCGGGCCGGATTAGAGTCACGGGATAAGCTCTGGTATACCAGGATCACAACCCTTCTACACCCTTACTGGCAAAGCTTCAACCCGAGACACCTGACGCGGCGTCATTTCCGAACCACTCCTCAAGGAGCGCCTGTTCCCGCGACGTGATCTTCTCAAGGAATTCCTCGCCCCCCTTCATGGTGCGGAACGCCTGATAGCCCCTTTCGAGGAAAGTTTGCAGATCGGAGAGGCCTGCCAGAACGGCGGGCTTGCGCATCATCGACAGAGCGGCGCCGATCAAAGGCTTTCGGGTGAGCTTGTCGAGAGACTTGCCAAGATGCGCAATGATCTCGATCTGCCGCTCACGATCGGGGCGGCGGCCAACGACGCGATAGGCTTTGACATAATCTTCCTCGGATAGCGTGAAGACCTGCTTCTTGAGAGTGGCGACCATGTCGGCGTCGAGCGATTCCGACAGGGCATTCAGCTCGATGGCGTCCGATACGGTTTCCAGGCCCGGAACGGGAAGCGCCTGCTTCATGATCGGAAGGATGCGCCGGACTTCCTCCTCATGGCGGCTGAGGTCTTTCGGGCCGTAAATATCGTTCAGGAAGAACAAGGCGGCGCCCGCGTAGCGCGGGCTCTCGAGCAGGTCGGCATGCGTGCGCGCCAGCCGGGCCGCCTGCCATATGCGTAACGCTTCGCGTCCGGCCTGCCCTTTCGGATCGGCGGCGAGCCTCGCTCTCACCTGCGCCGCGATATCGAGCTGAGATTCGATCCTCGAGACGACTTCATTCTTGGTAGTCAATCGTTTTCCTTTGTGATGTATTACGAAGAACACTTGGATCGACAATTCTGAATATTTGAGCTGCCAAGCTCAAGGGACTTAGTTGGCGACTTCATGCCGCGATTTCGAGAGCCCGAAAGGTGAACCGCGATGATCAAGGCGGAACGCATGTCCTCGGTGGATACGACCTGGCTCCGCATGGACCGGCCGGGCAATCCCATGGTTGTCGTAGGGCTCTTTACACTTGGAGGGCCGGTCGATCTCAACACGCTTGAGGCGACCATCGCGGAGCGTTTCCTCATGGTCCCGCGATTGAAGCAGCGCGTGGAGAACCGCGGCGGAGAATATTGGTGGGCCGAGGATCCCTACTTTGAGGACTCTCGGCACATCAAGCGCGTCCGGCTCCCAGGCAAGGCAGACCAGATCGAGCTTCAGCGCTTCGTCGCCGAGCTTGCCTCCGAGCACCTGGACAAGGCGCGGCCGCTTTGGCAGATGCACATCGTCGAGGATTACGAAGGCGGCGCCGCAGTCATCACCCGCATTCATCACGCCATCGGCGACGGTGCGGCGCTCATCGGGATGATGCTCTCCTTGACGGATGGCGGCGATCGGCGCGTTTGGTCGGCCCATGCCAAAGCGCAGCCGCCAACGTGGCTTTCTCTGCCGGGGATCAAGACACTGCAGCAGGGCATTGGCACACTAGGGAAAGGCATCGGGTTAACGGCCGGCCTTCTGAAGCAGGCACGCGCGCTCGCAACCCATCCAGCGAAGACCGCGAAGATCGGCGCAGGCGTCGCCGGAGAACTGGCCTGGCTGCTCCTGATGCCGGAGGATAGCTGGACGCGGTTCAAGGGGAAGCCCTCAGGCAACAAGCGGGTGGCGTGGACAGCTCCCATTCCGCTTGACGAGGTCAAAGCTGCCGGCAAGGCGCTCGGATGCACCATCAACGACGTGCTGCTGGCCTCGGTGGCAGGCGCGCTGTGCGAGTACCTAAGGGAGAAGGGCGACCCGACCAAGGGCGTTGAAATCCGGGCGCTCGTTCCGGTCGACCTGCGTAAGAGCTATGAAGCCGGACAACTCGGGAACAAGTTCGGCATTGTCGGCGTGGAACTGCCTGTCGGCATTGAAAACCCGCTGAAGCGGCTGTTCGAAGTGCACCGGCGCATGCAGGCCCTCAAGCAGTCGCTCGAGCCTCCGGTCACGCTCGGCATGTTCGCCGTTCTCGGCTACGCGCCGCAAACGGTGCAGGACAGGCTCTTCGACATGCTCATCCACCGTGCAACCGCCGTCATGACCAACGTGCCTGGACCGAAGACCCCGCTTTACCTGGGCGGCGCAGAGATCAAGCAGATCATGTTCTGGGTTCCCCAATCCGGCGATATCGGGATGGGAGTTTCGATTCTGACCTACAACGGCATGGTGCAGTTCGGGCTCGTCACGGACGCGGCGATGGTGCCAGATCCGGAGGCCATCATTGCGCATTTCAGGCCGCAGTTCGACCAACTGCTCTACTACGTTCTAATGTCGTCGTGGGGCGAGGCCGACGCGGATGCCGCCGAACAGGCGGCGCTGCGGGCGGCGGCGGAAGAGGCGCATCGAGCGCGCGAACGCCAGCCTGTTTCGCGCAAGAAGCGCGCCCGGACGAAACCGGCTCCCCAGGCGGCGCCGCAAGCCGCGCCAGAACCGAATGAAGCGCCGGCGCCCAAGGTGCGAAAATCCAAGCCTGCATCACAGACGCGGACAAAAGGCGCTCAGGCAAAATCGGATGCTCCGGCGATAACGCCAGCCGCACCAGAGCCAAGCAGCGAAGCGCCCAAGGCCAAGGCTCGCAAATCGAGGCCCGCTTCGCAGCCGCGCACCAGAGGCGCCCAGCTAAACTCGGGGGCTCAGGCGACATCAGCGGCCGCGCCGGAGCCCAGGGTTACCGCACGGCGCAAATTGCCGCGGAAGTAACAGGCTTCTCTCAGAGCCGTCCGCTGTGCACTTCGCACCATCCCGGAACGGCGCACCGCGCGTCGTCATCCCGGAAAGGCGAAGCCTTATCCGGGATCGTAACGAATTGAATCGCAGCCTTTTTGCGATCCCGGCTCGCGCTTCGCAAGGCCTGGATGACGGCGGTGGCTTCATCCTTCGACAGGCTCAGGATGAGGTCGCGGATATATTCTCATGCTGAGCCTGTTGCGGTTCAGCATGCTCACCGTGAGGCCATGAACAACATTGCTTTTTCAGCATCCCGAAAGTGGTGACGGTTCACGCAACGGGTTGTATGCCACGCAAGCGCGTTTCGGCGAGACATTTCTCGAAGGCGGCGAAGCTCGCCAAGCTTGCGGTTTCGATGAGGCGCGCCGCCTCGGGCGCCCGGCCAACCTCATTGAGCACAGTCACGAAGCTGTGCCACATGACGCCGGTTTGTTTGCCATAGCCGCTGAAAAAATGACCTGCCCAATCAGGGCTTATATTAAGGCGCGCACCGAGTTTGCCCAGCATGACTTGCCGGCCAAGGCTGGACCCTTCAAGAACATACATTGCGCCCAGCGCTTCCACCGGTTCCGCCAGATGGGGCGCCCCCTCAAACTTGGGAAGGTTCTCCAGACTTTCGGCGGTGTGACCAAGATCCCGAAGGTCCGCCTCGATCCAGCTCAATTTGCGCCGCGATGAATAATCGATGCCGAACTTCTTCAAGTCCAAAGCGCCAAGAACCGCCTCCACCGGGCTGACGAAGCGGAAAAAGTCTTCCAGAAAAGAGCGGTAGACCGAGAGCGAGGTCAAACGTCCGTCGAAATCCACCTCGGCTTCGAGCCGCAGGTGTGCGTCGCGTGTGACCAAACGAAGATGCTCCCGCAAGTTTGCTGGCGGCCGGGTTGCCATGAGTTACCCTTTCGCGAGAGGATTGAGTTTTTGCCGCGACCATCCATAAACCGATTGCCGCTCGATGGCAAAGCGGCTTGCCATTGCGTCCGGACTGAGCCGGGATATCGTGCGGATGTCGATCCCGGCTTGGCTGCTTTGCTTTCTTTAAAACTCAGCAACGCCCTCTTCACCGAGGCCGGGCTAAAATGCGGCCGCGAGTTAGATGGAGCGCTGCTGACGTGCTGTCCCGGCTTAAGATCGTGGAGCGTTTCAACCTCCTTCTCATGCTCACCGCATTCGGAATAGGCATCTCTGCCGCCATAGAACTGTGGGAGGTGCGTGAACAGATGATGGAGGACAAGCGCGCTCACCTCCTCAATCTTATGGAGGTGGTTCTCCCCGATGCCCGGTCCGGCATGAATGCGGCCGGAGGTCCTGAAACGGAATCCGGGCGACAGGCGTTTTTCAATAAGCTGCGATCTGTGAAATTTGGTGGTAGCAACGCCAACTATTTTTTGTCTATAGGCTACAACCGGGTGATGGTGAGCCACCCCAATCCCAATATACAGGGGCGCCTGGACAACGTTGTTTACAATGGCATTGACGTCACCAACGCATTTATAGACATCGCCAGGGGCCCTTCCGGCTCCGGCTACTTTGAATATGAAGTGCCGAAGGGCGTGGGTGGGAAGGTTACGCGGAAGCTGGCGCTTATTCAGAATGTCCCAGAGATAGGGGGCCTTGTCGCCGTCGGCGTTTTTATCGACGATGTGGACGCAATCTTCGTAAGGCGGATCCTGCTAGAGGCGGGGTTATTTGCGCTCGTGATGCCTGTCATCACGCTGTTAGGTTACGTCATCAGTCGATCGATCACAGATCCGCTTTCGAATATAGTCAGCGCGATAAAGAGACTTGCGAAAGGCGATCTCGCCACTCCATCCGTGCGAACAAACGAAAAGTCGGAACTCGGCGAAGTCACTGAGGCGCTGGATATCCTGCGCACAAACGCGATCGAGCAGAGGACGCTTCAAGAGAGGGTGGGCGAGCAGACAAAGCTTTTGATCGAACAAAACGAACTTCTGACCGAGCAGAAAGAGAAGGCGGAGGAGGCGGTCAAAGCCAAGGCCGAGTTTCTTTCCAACATGTCGCATGAGCTCAGAACGCCCATGCACGCCATCCTGGGGTACTCCGAAATTTGCCTGAGCGAGGCGCACGAGGGGAATATCCAAGACATTCCCAAATATATGCAAAACATCACACTATCGGGCAAGCGCCTCCTCGATCTTTTGAACGATCTCCTGGATTTAGCGAAAATGGAGGCCGGCAAAACAGAGTATCGGCGCGAGCGGGCTGACATGAAGGAAGTTGTCGGCCAAGCGCTCATGGAACTCGATCCCCTGATCAAGGCCAAGGATATCAAGGTTTGCGCTAGGCTTGGAGATTTCGCAGAGGCCGTTTTCGACCAACCCCACATGATCCAGGTGCTTGTGAATATTGTCTCCAATGCGGTCAAGTTTTCGGCGTCCGGAAGCCAGATCGCCATCGAGCTATCTCAAGAGTGTGCGCCTGATAGCGGGCCGGAGCTTCGATGCAGGGTTACCGATGAGGGCCCCGGCATTCCAGAAACAGAACTCCAGACGATATTCGACGAGTTTGTTCAGAGCAGCAAGACAAAAACCGGCGCCGGCGGCACGGGTTTGGGGCTGGCGATCTGCCGTAACATCGTCAAAGCTCACAGAGGCAGGATCTGGGCTGAAAATGGAAAGCCGAAAGGGGCCATCTTCACCTTCGTCATTCCGCAGGCATGAGTTCGCAGCGCCAAGCTGCTTATACCGCATATTCGTAGGACCGCTGATGGCCCAATCTATCCGGCGCTGGCGCTCCTGCGAGACGCCCGCTGACAGATCTGAAAGCACGCCTGACAGATCTGAAAGCACGCCTCGCCGCTTAAGCAGTTTTCGGGACCCACTCTTCCGCTGCCGGGCCTTAAACGGCCTTTCTGGGCTGGTTCTTCCGTTGGCTTGCCAAGACATGTTTGCTGAGCACGCAACTCAACAGATAGTGTGATTACTTTCCCAGGCGATCCGATAAGATTCAGCGCGTTGCTGAAAGGTATGGGTCATGGACGCGAACGGGATCGACGCCATCCGGGCGCTGTTGAGTTCCAAGCCGAGGCCGGTTGGTTGGGAAGCGCGGCGGCAGCGCATCGATGAGGTGGGCTCGGTCTGGCCCGTGGCCGATGACGTGAAGCTTACGCCAGCCGACTGCAATGGCGTGCCCGGCGAGTGGTCCGTCGTTCCGGGCAGCGACGCTTCTCGCGCCTTGCTGTTCCTCCACGGCGGCGGCTATTGCTCCGGCTCCGTGCTCAGCCATCGCCGGATGGTGACAGAGGCCGGGCGCTCGGCGGGCGTGCGCACTCTCGCCCTCGAATATCGCCTCGCGCCCGAGCACCCTTTCCCCGCTGCGTATGATGATGCACTGACGGCATGGCGCTTTCTCATCAGCCAGGGCATTCCCGCACGGCATATCGCAGTCGGCGGAGACAGCGCGGGCGGCGGGCTGTCGGCGGCGCTGGCCTGCCGGTTGCGCGATGCCGGAGAGGAGTTGCCTGCGTGCCTCTGGCTGGTCTCGCCCTGGACCGACCTGACCATGTCCGGCGCTTCTCTCGTCACCAAGGACGCCGTCGACCCGCTCATTCACAAGGACTATCTCGGCGAGCTTGCCGATGCCTATGTGCCTGCCGGGATGGACAGAAAAGACCCGAGGGTCTCGCCTCTCTACGCGAACCTGAGCGGCCTTCCACCGATGCTGATCCAGGTCGGATCCGCCGAGGGCCTTCTCGACGACGCCGTGCGCTTTGCCGGCGCGGCGGGCTCAGCCGATGTGCCGGTCACGCTGGAGATATGGCCGCATATGATCCACGCCTGGTCCCTCTGGAACGCGCATCTCGAGCCGGGGCGCCTCGCGCTGGCGAGCGCGGGCGCTTTCATCCGCCGAAATCTCTAGGAAAACACTCCTGGCTTCGCCGGCAAAAGCCGCTGATCCATTTCGGTCAAAGGGCTTTCGTCACGGCAATCGCTCGCAGGTCCCTTCCCGCTGCCAAGGCGCGGTTTGCTGGTTCCAACGCTGAACCCCAACAAAAAAGCCGCCTACTTTCGTATGCGGCTGAGTCCTATATGGGGAGGAGCCCATAGACTAAAGCTGAGCCAAGTTTCTGCCTCTCGCAATCAGATTAGTGTGTATATTTGTACGGATATCAAATAAATAGATCAAGAAACCTACTTCCTCCCGCGTCGCAGTTTTTATGAATTTCTACTTATTCGGAATTGTTCGCAGCTTACTACCCGGGACAGCGACCTCCGAGCTTGGCCAGGACATCCACCAGTCCATCGACAACGCTGCTGGTTTGCGCTTTCCCAATCCAATTTTCTTTAAGCCTTCGCGCCGCTCGCCGTGCCCGGGCAGACGCCAAAAATTGCGACAGCCCGAGAAAGTGGATGAACAGGTGTAGGCGAAGCCGGGAAAGGCTCCATTCTCCCATGCTTAGGCTGCGATCTCCGATTTTGCCAGTTCCACGTCGAGCCACTCCATTGCGTCTGCCGGCTCGCATTTCGCGGCTTCCTCGTAGAGACGGGTGGCTTCCGCGAGCCTGCTCTTGCCGAACAGCATGGCGAGGCCGTTCGCATATTCGATGCGACCCACAGCCGAACCTGGATTGAGTTTCATCGCCTGCTGGAAATGCTCGACCGCAGCCTCCTTGCTCGCGCCATAGGTGATGCGGGCGACCATGCCGCCCATCTTGTTGACGACATTGGCGTGGTAAGCGCCAAGCGCGATGTTGGCGTCCGCGTGCTTCGGCTCTAGCTGCAGGGCGCGCTCAAGGGCGCTTTTCATCTTGCCGCCGAGCCCTTCCGCGAGCGCCTTTACGACAGAGATGCCCTGGCCGTAGCGCCCCAGCGCCTGCGCGTAGAAATACCACGCGTTCGCCAGATCAGGCGCGGCACTGTGAAGTTCCTCGCCGCGATGGACGGCATCCAGGAACATCGCGAGCTTGGTTTCCTTGTCGTGCTCGAGATAGGTGGCTTGGATGTTTTCCGCCTTGTTGGCGACAGTCGCGCCGAGGAGGCCCAGCGACTGACCGAGCGTGAACGCCTCGTGGAAGTGTCCTCGGTGATAGGCGCGCCAGGCATCCTGCAGTGTCTCCGCGGCCTTGGCGATCGGCCCGTTTGGCTTCAAATCGGGATGTTTCTCTACGAGCTTCTTGAGATAGGCGGCATCCGGGAATGGCTCGCAGTCGCCGATATGAAGGCGCGCCCAGTTCTTCTTCAGATCGGGGCCTTCATAGTGGAAGCCGTCGGCGGGTCCCCCGAATTTGTTCCATTTTGATTGCTTCGCTGCCATGGCGTTATCCTCCGGCCTCCAAATATTGTTGGGAAAGGCGTTCCAATAGCCGGCGCTGTTCCGGCTCCAGATAAGGGCCCGCGAGAGACAGGATGTGGGCGATCCCGCGTGTCAGCGTCTCGCTGCCCGGCTGCACTCTTGGATTGCGGACGTAGGCGTAAGACAGCCAATATGTCGCTATGATGGTCATGTTCTCGGCGAGCGTCTCGATCTCAGCTGGCGTAGCCTGCATGGCGCCTGCCTCCACCAGCCGCCGCATGATCATCGTAGCGGTCTCGATCTGGCGACCGACAATGTCCTGGAAATGCTTCTCGATGGAGTGATGCCGTGTAAGAAGCTCGTTCAGGTCGCGATAGAGAAAGCGATATTTGAAAATCGTCTCGAACATCAAATGCAGAAAGAGCCAGACGTCCTCGGCGTGAGGCGGATGCCCGTTCGGCGCCACGAGCGTTCTTTCGATATCGCGGCGGAAGTCCCTGAACAGGTCTTCGACGATCTTCTCCTTCGAAGGATAATGATAATACAGATTGCCGTGGCTGATGCCGATGTCGGCCGCGATTGCGGTTACGGTTACGCTCGGCTCGCCAAAGCGGTTGAACAAGAGGAGCGCGGCCTGAAGAATCCGTTCGCGGGTCTTCCTTTTGGGTTTGTGCTCCATGTCCGGCACACCTGATAGGCCGCTGCAAATGCTTTGTTGCCCATGGCCTCACGGTGAGCCCGCCGAACCGCGACAAGTTCACCATGAGGACTAAGTCATTGAAAATGGGCGACCTCATCCTTGAGCCTGTCGAAGGATGAAGCCAAGATTTCATACTTCTTGAGCAGGCTGCTAAAGCCTAAGCCGGCTCCTCTGTCGCATGCAGCATGGGTTCAAGCCGCCCCAGCGTCTCGGAAAGATCGCGCAGGATATCCTGCAGGCGCGCAGGTTCCGCCTCCTCCTTCGGCATCAGCGTCCTGCTCTGGTCCCTCAGCACTGCCTCATCGAGGGAGACGCCGTGGCGAGCCAGCACCGGCTTCAGGGAAGCTGCCCTCCGCAGCAAGTCTTCCCGCGTCTGCTGGTAGGCGTGCTCGCAAAGACGCCGCCGGTCCGCATAGCTGAACACATTGGTGAAAAACATCTCACTGTCGTCGCGGCGGGGCTCGAAGAGAACGATATCGGCGTCCGGATACTCATGACGGTACCGCTCCATGCCGACCTTCATGCGGGAATAGATGAGCGACCTGAATGTCTGGGCCAGCACCGTGACGAGGCCGTCTTCGGCGAGGCTTTTGGTTTCCATTTCAGGGAGTTGAAGCTCCGCCTTGTAGGGAACCAGCGGGTTGATCGCGAAGAGCAGCTTGACGCCTTCCTTCAGCGCAGCCGAGGCGTGCAGCGTTTTCAAGAGCGCGCCATCGACGTAATGGCGTCCGTCGATTTTCACGGGCGGGTAATAGCCGGGTAGCGCAGCGCTGGCTTCCACCGCCTTCGAAATAGGCACGTGATCGAAGCCCGGCGCGCCGAATGTCACAAGGCTCGTTGTGTCGAGATCGGCAGCCACGATGAAGAGCTTGCGCTTCAGCTCGCGGAAATCGTCCGTAAGACCAGGGGTGGCTGCAAGCCGCTGGAGATAGCGGCGGACGGGGCGGCTGTCGAAAATGCCATTCGGCAGAGCCTTCGCCAGCCGCTGGAAGGATTCCACAGCTGTATGATTTGCGCCCCTCAGATAATCTTTGAGCGCGGAGGCGAACAGCCGGGGGAGCCTGACAATCCGTTTTCCATATTCGCGGAGCGCCAATCTCAGGAGCACTTCGGGCTCGAAGGGATCGTCATGCGCCGTCGTTTCGATGAACCGCGCATGCATCTCGCGCGGAGACAGCCCATTGGCGAGACCGGACGCGAAGAAAGCTCCCGAGCTGACGCCGACGAAAACATCGCAGTCATTCAGGCTGAGACCGCGCAACGCCTCATCCAGCGCAACGAGCGCGCCCACTTCGTAAATCCCGCCCAGCGGGCCGCCGCCCGCAAGTGCGACGCCCGAGGGATCGCGTTTAACCTGTATTTGCTCACCCATGGGCGTCGCCGGTTTTGCTAAGTCCGTGTCGTCTTCTTGGCGGCCGGCTTTGTTTCGTGACCGCTATCTTCCAGAGAGGCCGAGAGCTTGTCCGCCACTTTTGTCAACTCATGCACGCGCTTCGACAAGGCGTCGATGTCCTGCTTGGTAGGAACATCGAGGCTATGAAGGGCGCGCTGAACACGCTCGACAAAGACATGCTCAAGCTTGTCCCACGTTCCCGTCGCCTTCGACCGTGCGTCCGTAATCGCCTCCTGGGCCGACTTCGACGCGCGGTTTTGCACGGCCTCGCCTTCCTTCACGAGCGCGTCGAAAAGCTTGCCGCCTTCCTCCTGCCCTTTTGAAAAAGCGCCAAGACCCGCGAGCCAGATCTTCGAGGCCGAATCCCGAATCGTGGAGACGAGACCGCTCTCGCCCCCTTCCCCGGCTAGTTCATTGAGTTTCTTTACCATATTAGGCTCCACTTCCCCTCGCCAGGCGAGTTGTATTTGATACATCAATTTATATAACTCGGAACTCGGGCTTCGGTTGACATTAGTCAAACCATTTTAGGCAGCCGCCTCTAATTATCTCGCAAATGGAGGACGGCGGCGCACGCTGCTCAGGGAGGCTCAGCATGATCTACTTCGTCACGGGCGCGAGCGGCTTCATCGGGAAGCGGCTCGTTCGGAAGCTTCTGGCCCGCGATGGGGCAACCGTCTACTTTCTCATGCGCAATCCAACTCCTGAGCGGGTCGAAAGGTTGCGCCAGTACTGGCGGCCCGGCGCCGGGCGCGCGATCCCGATCGAAGGCGACATTCTGAAGCCAGGGCTTGGGGTCTCCGGCAAAGACGTGGAGACGCTGAAGGGCAAGGTCGATCACCTCTTCCATCTCGCTGCGGTCTACGATCTCGCCGCCGACGCTCTGATCGAGATGGAGACCAACATCGAGGGCACGCGGAACGTCGTTTGCTTCGCCAAGGAGATCGGGGCGCGCCGCTTCCATCACATGAGTTCCATTGCGGCGGCTGGTCTCTACGAGGGCGTCTTTCGCGAGGACATGTTCGAGGAGGCGCGCGGACTCGATCATCCCTACTTCAAGAGCAAGCACGAGTCGGAGAAGGTTGTTCGCCGCGAGTGCGCCGTGCCCTGGCGCGTCTACCGCCCTGGCATCGTCGTCGGCGACTCCAAGACCGGCGAAATGGATAAGATTGACGGTCCCTATTATTTTTTCAGTGTGATCAAGCGGATCAGGGGGCTTCTTCCTCAGTGGGCGCCCATGGTTGGCATCGAGGGAGGAAGAATAAACCTGGTTCCGGTCGACTTTGTCACGGCCGCCATCGATCATATTGCGCATGTCGAGGGGCTCGACGGCCGGGCTTTTCATCTGACCGACCCACATCCGCCCCGGGTGGGCGAGGTGATGAACATTTTCGCGCATGCAGGCCACGCGCCGGACATCAGCGTCCGCATCAATATCGGCCTCCTGCGCCATCTGCCGGTTCCGCTGTTGAGCGGGATCGCTCAGTTGCCGGCATTGCGCCGCTTGCAGCATTCCATCATGAAGGACTGGTCGCTCCCTGATGATGTCCTTACCTTCTTCAGCTATCCGACCCGGTTCGATTGCGCGGAGACCCAACGCATCCTTGAGCCCGCCGGCATTCAGATTCCGCGCCTCGAACATTACGCAGGAGCTTTGTGGGACTATTGGGAGCGCCACCTCGATCCGGAAATCGTGAATGGCGGCACACTCCAAAAACACGTGTCGGGCAAAGTCGTGCTGATCACGGGCGGCTCTTCCGGCATTGGCAAGGCGACCGCGTTCAGGCTCGCCGAAGCAGGCGCCGTGACAATCATCGTCGCCCGCGATCCGCAAAAGCTGGAAGCGGCAAAACAGGAGGCCGCAAGCCGGGGGCTGACGCTCATAAGCTATGCCGGAGACATTACGCACCCTGATCAATGCGCTGAAGTCGTGCGGACGATCCTCAAGAATCACGGGGGCGTCGACATTCTCATTAACAGCGCGGGCCGCTCGATCCGGCGCAGCATTTCCGAATCCTACGACCGGATGCACGATTTCGAGCGCACCATGCAGGTGAATTATTTCGGCTCCATACGCGTAACCATGGCGCTGCTGCCGGAGATGTGCCGCAAGGGCGACGGGCACGTGATCAATATCTCCACCATCGGCACGCAGGTGAGCCTGCCACGCTTCTCAGCCTATGTAGCCTCAAAGTCCGCGCTGGAAGCATGGACGCGGAGCGCGGCGGCGGAGTACTTCGAGCGCGGCGTCCGCTTCACCATTGTCAACTTCCCGCTCGTCAAGACGCCGATGATCTCGCCGACAAAGATCTACGAGCAGGCTTCGGTGCTGACGCCGGAGCAGGCCGCGGGAATGATCGCCGAAGCGATCATCAACCGGACGGCGCGCCAGGCGACCGGGCTGGGCGTGTTCGGAAATCTGGTGCAGACTGTGTCGCCAAGGCTTCTGCTTCTGATCATGAATGTCCTGTACCAGGTCTTTCCGGAGTCCGCGCCGAAGAAGGAGGGCGGAAAGCATTCGGAGCAGGAGCTTACGCCGGACCAGATCGCGTTTTCGCATCTGTTTCCCGGCATCCACGTTTAGACGCTCGCCACACCATGTAATACCAATCGTCAGAACGTTCGACCCATATCGGGCGCAATGGTTCATTAACTCTATTGGGTTCGTTTCGCAAAAAATGCAGTTTTTTACAACCCTGAGTTGATCTTATCGCAATCCAGGATGGAATTTAGGTTAATTCCTTGTTTTGCGGCTCCGTGGTACTCTTCATGCCATAAGGGTCGACTTCAGGAAAAGGTCGCGACTTATGGCGTTTCCTATAACGCGTTTCCGCCGGACCTTGGCGATTGCGCCGTTGAACCAAATCAATAGGCCTCAGCCTAGCTCGTCAGCAAGGATGGCGAGAACACGCCGGGAAAACATGAATGTCAGATGTCCCATGCCCGTTAGCGCGACCTCCCGGGCGCCGCACAGGCGGCTGCTGGTCTGAGGCGCGATGAAATTGTCCTCAGCTGTCCAGACTGTCACTGTTGGAACCGGAGCGGGCTCCCGCAACGCGGCCAGCCAGGCGGAGCCAGGCTCCATCTCCCGCGCATTCCGCCCCCACCCGAGGCGCGCGAGACGCGTCCCGTGATGCCCGCAGGCGAGCGTAATGAGCTTATCGACACGCTGGCTCCCGTAACGCTGGAGGTAGGCCCGGGCGACCAGCCCCCCCATGCTGTGCGTCACCAGCCGCAGCTTTGCGCCGCCGGTATCCTTGAGACAGGCTTCGATATGCTGGTGCAGTTGTTCCGCAAACCTGTCTATGCTTACCAGCGCAGGTTCGAGATCGATGGCTTCAACTTCGAAGCTGGCCGACCTTAACCGAGGAAGCATCCACCACCAAAGGCCCGAATTGCACCGGTAGCCGTGAACCAGCATCACCGGAGGCTTCTCGCCGCGCCGCCGCGCGGCTTTAACGGAGAAGATCGAGTCAGCGAACGGCTGGATCACGCCGAACAAAGCGAAGAAGGCGAGCCACTCCGTCAGGATCGTCCGGCAGGCCGCAAGAAACCCGATAGACTTCCCCGGAATGGCGCCGCGGCTGCGCGGCCAGCAAATCGCAAATGTCGCCAGAGTGAGAAGGAGATAAACCCCAAGCAGGGCGGCACAACTCAGCGCCGCTGCCTTGACGGCGCCAAGCTCTGCAAATCGAACCAGCAGATAAGCGCAAAGCGCTACCCCGAGCGCCTGGACCGCCAACCCCCAACGAAGCCCGCGTGCAACCATGCCTCACCCCGGTCGAGCCAATCTGGCTCTGTGGCTAAGCTTCTGGCGGCCGAGACACAAGGAGATTGAGCGGAGCGTCGGCCTTACCCCGCAGTCTCGTCATCCGGGCTGTGCGAAGCGCGAGCCGGGATCGCAAAAAAAGATTGGCGTTTCAAAATTTATCACTCCGAGATGACCGCGGGGCGAGCCGTTGGCGTGTCCGGCGAACTTTGCGCAGAAGGCGGCGAAGGCGCCTAACTCGTGCAATCGGGGCCTGCCAGCGGCCAAAGTTGAATATCGCGTTTGACTTTTGTCAGGAGCGTATCGGACAATGACACGTTCCGCGTCACAATGAGGGTATTCTCGTTATATTTGTGAAACTGGATCTCGAAAACCGGCGACCCTCCGTCGCCCTCAAAAAGCTTCACATCGGGATAGCCCTCGCCGGATTCGCTGTCCTCGCGCTCACCCGTTTCATAGTGAAACCCTGCCATGGGCGGCTTGGGGCCTGAAAACCAGCAAAGTTTCACCTTCTCCAGGAAAGCATGGCGCACATCCATCGGAGGACCGAAGGCTAATCGCTGCGGCTCTGACCCGATCAGGCTTTCAACCGCCGGGTCTCTTCGCGCGCAGGCCTGCGGAATCAAAACCAGAAAGAGAAAAAGAATGATGCGACACCACAAGCGCGCCCCCTGAGTAGCCTTATCTCAGTGCCATTCGAGTTCGTTCGTGGCAAAACTGAGGCTGACGCAGAGGCCGCGGGTAACGCGAACAAAGTTTTATGAATTGGACCTCAATTGATCCGGGCCGATCACGGGACCGTCCAGATGCCTCGGCGTCTTGCGCCGCAAGCCCGGCTTCACTTGTCGCTGAGCCTCGAGATCTCCGGCGGACTCGGAGAGCTTGAGCTGCTCGAAGGCTTCAAGCGCCTCCTGGCGAGCGCGGTCCAACCTCTTTTCGAGTTCCGCGACGGAGGACCGGAGATTGTCCCTCCGCGTGATCGCCGCCCGGGCGAAAGTCGGGTAGGCGAAGTGATTGACATCACTGACGCCGGCGGTCTGCTGCTCGATTTTGATCTGCTGGTCGAGGTCGCTGGCCATCCGGCGGAAGTCGGCAATCATCATTTCCAGGTCATTGACCTGCTGCCTCTTCTCGTCATACTCAAAACGCTGATTTTGTTGAGAACTAACTGTTTCGATCATGATCGCTCGAGGCCCCAACTCCGGTTACCACGTCTCGATGGGCGGGTATTTCACCACAAAAACAGTTTCGCTCAAAACAATTAATGTCGAGTAAAGCGTCGCTGCTTTGCAACAGAGTGGCCGTTAATGCGTTATAAGGGAAACAGGTATTGGCCCAACTCACGAATTGCGTCACATTATGCGTGTCGTTGATTCGTTCGGGCGCGGTTATGGCGAATGAACGGCTCGTCTGTTGGCAAGCAGCGTCTCTGCTTTAAGGCTCGGGCTCATCACGAATTGGTAATATAGTTAAGCCTGCGCGTAGAAATATTGCGCGGCACGTGAGCCAACGTAGTAAGCTTAAGTTTTCTTAACCTTTTCTGCGTTAATGTCTTTTTTGAAGTTAAGCTTCACGGCGCGGTCGGGCCTCGGGCCTCGCGTCTTGGCAGAACGGACGTGTTGCTAGCGAGGGATTCCTATGCGGGTGCTTCTTATTGAAGACGACAGCGCAACGGCTCAAAGCATCGAGCTCATGCTTTTGTCCGAAGGGTTCAATGTGTTTCAGACCGACCTCGGGGAAGAGGGCATCGATCTGGGCAAGATTTACGATTATGATATAATTTTGCTAGACCTCGGCTTGCCCGATATCAGCGGCTATGAGGTTTTACGATCCCTTAGGGTTAGCAAAATCAAGACGCCGATCCTCATTTTGTCCGGCTCCGGCGGCGTGGACGACAAAGTTCGCGGCCTTGGTTTTGGCGCCGACGACTATCTGGTCAAGCCGTTCCACAAGGACGAACTCGTCGCTCGCATTCACGCAATCGTGCGCCGTTCCAAGGGGCATGCGCAATCGGTTATTCAGACTGGCTCCCTGATCGTCAATCTCGACACCAAGACCGTAGAAGTCGACGGCATTCGGGTTCACTTGACAAGCAAAGAGTACCAGATGCTTGAGCTGCTCTCCTTGCGCAAGGGGACCACGCTCACCAAGGAAATGTTCCTGAACCACCTTTATGGCGGCATCGACGAGCCCGAACTCAAGATCATCGACGTCTTTATCTGCAAGCTTCGCAAGAAGCTGGCGACGGCCAATACTGGACAGCATTATATCGAGACCGTGTGGGGCCGGGGTTACGTGTTGCGTGACCCGAAAGAGGAACAGGCTGCAGCCTGACATTCGACCAGGGGACTGTGCGCGGCTCATGCGCACAGGGGTAGGTATTGCGTCTGACGTCTCGCCGTTTGCGGATTGAAGCCATTGCAGCAGCCCCCGACACAAGTTTTGCGGAAAGGGGGTTAAAGCTGCTCTGCACCATGCCCCGGCTATCGGCAGAATTTTTATACCATCGGCTCCCAAAACTCGCGGATCAACCGACGCACCTCTTCAGCCTCCTCTGCCCCATTGACGGCCCTGCGGAATTCCGCTGCCCCGGGTAGTTTCGCGCTGTACCAGCCGAGATGTTTCCGCGCGATCCGAACCCCCGCGTGCGCGCCATAATAGGCCAGCATCGCCTCGAAATGCTCCATTATCGTTTCGAACTGCACGCGCAAGGCCGGATCCCCCGTTGCAGCGCGCCCGCGTAGGAATGCCGCCGCCTGCGCGATGATCCACGGTCGTCCATAGGCGCCGCGCCCGATCATGACGCCATCGGCCCCGGACAGCGCCAGCGCTCGCGCCGCATCGGCCGGGCTGCAGATGTCGCCGTTCACCACGACGGGAATGGAAACCGCTTCCTTGACCTGCCGCACGAAGCCCCAGTCGGCCTCGCCGCCATAGAACTGGCAGCGCGTGCGCCCATGCACGGTCACCATGGCTATCCCGCACGCTTGCGCGATTTTCGCCAGGCGCGGCGCGTTGAGGCGCTCGGGGCTCCATCCCATCCGCATTTTGAGCGTCACCGGCAGCTTCACCGCTCTGACGACCGCCTCGAAAATCTTTGCCGCGTGGGCTTCGTCGCGCATCAGAGCCGCCCCCACCTGGTCCCTGACCACCTTTTTCACCGGGCAGCCGAAATTGAGGTCGATGATGTCCGCGCCGCGATCCTCGGCGAGACGCGCGGCCTCGGCCATGATTTCGGGTTCGCGGCCCGCCAACTGCACGGCCATAAGCCCCTCTTCCGCCTCCCGCTCCGACATTCGCAGCGTCTTGCGGTGCTCGCGAACCACGGCCTTGCTCGCGAGCATTTCGGTCACAACCAGTTCCGCGCCGAATTTCCTGACGATGCGGCGGAAGGGCCGGTCGGTGACACCGGACATCGGCGCAAGAATAACCGCGCTCTGAAGCGTCACACAGCCGAGCCGGATGGGGTGCAATCGCGCCCCGACCTCGCTGACTTGCGCCGTGTTATCAAGCACGGGTCGGACCCTAGCATCTGCCTGCCAATCTCGGCCGTCAGGCCTGGAAAATTCCTCCATCACGTCCCTCGCGGCTTCGCTCGCGAGGTCGGAACCGCCGAGGCGGGATCGTCGGGCCAGGGGTGCCGCGGGTAGCGCCCCTTCATCTCGGCCTTGACCGCCCCCCACGATCCCTTCCAGAAGCCTGGAAGATCGCGGGTGATCTGGATAGGCCGGCGCGCAGGCGAGAGCAGATGCAGTGTGAGCGGCAGCTTGCCGCCCGCGATGGAAGGGTGCCGCGACAGGCCGAACACCTCCTGCACGCGGATATGCAGGGCGGGCGCACCTGCCGTCTCGTAATCGATGGCGTGCCGGTTGCCCGTCGGCGCTTCGAAATGCGTCGGCGCCGCCTCCTCCAAACGCTGCTTCAAATGCCAGGGCAGCAACGCATCGAGCGCCGCGCCGAGGTCATCGGCGCCGATCTCGGACAGCTTCGTCTTATTGGCAAGAAATGGAGCAAGCCACTCCGCCGCCGTCTTGGCGAGCGCCTCATCGGTCAGATCAGGCCATTCGTCCTCTCCGGCGGCTCGCAGGAATCCGACCCGGTCGCGGAGCTGGATTTGCGTCTTGCTCCACGGCAGGCGGGCAAGGCCGAGCTTGGCGATGCCCTCGGCCAGGAGACGCGCGGTTTCCTCGCTCGCTATAACGGGAAGGGGCTCGTTTGCCAGCACAATGGCGTCCAACTGGCGGACACGGCGCGCCCGCAACGCGGCTGTGCCCCGATCGAATTCGATCTCATCGTTTTCGCGGATGCGTTTGCCTGCGGCGGCAGACACGTCAGCCTCATCCGCTGCAGCCGCGAGCAGGATACGCGTCGCCGCCGCTGTTCCCGACAACTCAGCCGCGACAAGGTATGACGATCGCGCCAAAGGATGCGCCAGATCAAGATTTGCGCCGCGGCCATTGGCGAGGAGGAATTGGCCGGGCGCTCCCCGCGTCTTGCCGATGCGCTCCGGAAAAGCAAGCGCCAGCATGCGCGCGTTTGACATGTCCTCGCGAGGCTCTTGCGCCGGGCGGCCGGAGTTTGCCATGCGCGCCCACCCCGCCGCCAGCTTTCGCATGTCGGCGCCGCGGCGCGAGCGGTCACGGCGGAAAGCTTCCAGCCGATGGGCCAGATCGGGATCGTTGCCGCCAAGCCCGCGCTCCGCCATGATCGCAGCGATTTCAGCAGCCTCCTTTGCGTGGCCGAGCCCGGCTGCAACGATCACCATGCGGGCGAGCCGGGGCGGCAAGGGCAGCGACCTCAGCCTCTTGCCCATGGCGGTGATGCGGCCACGCCCGTCGAGCGCTTCCAGTTCCGTCAATTCCTTGCGTGCGGCCGCGATGGCGGCGGATGACGGCGGGTCGATCCAGGAAAGCAAACGCGGATCGGCTGCTCCCCATTCCGCGCAGTCGAGCAGTAAGCCTGCAAGATCGGCGGAGCGAATTTCGGGCTCGGCGAAAGCCGGCAGGCTCTGCGTTTGCGGCTCGTCCCACAGGCGAAAGCAGACACCGGGCTCGGTGCGGCCCGCGCGGCCCCTGCGCTGGTCCGCGGCGGCGCGCGACACGCGCACAGTATCGAGCCGCGTCACGCCCACATCCGGCTCGAAACGCGGAACCCTCGCAAGGCCGCTGTCGATGACGACACGCACGCCCTCTATGGTGATCGACGTCTCGGCGATCGAGGTCGCGAGCACGACCTTGCGCACGCCCTTGTGCGCGGGCTCGAGCGCGAGGTCCTGCGCGCGCGCGTCCATCGCGCCGTAAAGGGGAGCAAGCACGATCGCCGGATCGCTGATGCGCTCGTTCAGCCGCTCCTCGACGCGCCTGATCTCGCCCTGGCCCGGCAGGAACGCCAGCAGCGAACCGGTCTCCGCGCGCAAGGCGCGCGTCAGCGCGTCCACCATTTGATCCTCGATGCGCACGGTCTCATTGCGCCCAAGATACCGCGTCTCGACCGGAAACGCGCGGCCCACGCTTTCGATGACGGGAGCATCGCCGAGAAGTTGCGCGACCCGGGAGCCATCCATCGTCGCCGACATTGGCAGGATACGCAGGTCCTCCCGCAAGCCGCGCTGGCAGTCGAGCGCAAGCGCAAGCCCCAGATCGGCGTCGAGCGAGCGCTCGTGGAACTCGTCGAACAGCACCGCGCCGACGCCGGAAAGCTCCGGATCGTCGAGGATCATGCGGGTGAAGACGCCCTCGGTGACGACCTCAATCCGCGTCTTCGGCCCCGATTTCGAGACCATCCGCGCGCGCAATCCGATCCGCTCTCCGACACCTTCCGACAAGGTGCGCGCCATGCGCTCGGCGGCGGCGCGCGCGGCGATGCGGCGCGGTTCAAGCACCAGGATCTTGCGGCCTCCGAGCCAGCTTTCGTCGAGCAACGCGAGGGGCGCGCGGGTCGTCTTACCCGCGCCGGGCGGAGCGACGAGGACAGCCGATGCGCGCGCGGCCAAGGCGTCGCGCAACGCGTCAAGAACATCGTCAATCGGAAGCGGCGTGGCAAACTTCATGACGGTTGTATCGAGGGACCACGGCCGTATCGCAAGCACGAACTGCGCAGAACAAGGTGTAAATTTCGGGCGATACCTGTCACGAATAATCGATGCATTAGATGAATGAAGAGATTGGCGGAGACTTGAAGGCCGAAGCCAACGAATAAAGCCAACGGTGAAGCTAACAGCGGTAGCGCCATAATTGAGCTGTGATGCTGCTCGCGGCAATGGAGGGAACAATGATCACAGCCTACAGATGCGACGGCAACCGTCTTCAGCAATTGGCGTGCGACGCCGTCCCGGGGACGTTCGATGACACCATCGTGTGGATCGACGTCCACACGCCGACCGTAGAGGAGGACCGGCAGGTCGAGAAGCTGCTTTCTATTTCGCTCCCGACGCGCGAGGAGATGGAGGAGATCGAAGTCTCGGCCCGTCTCTATCAGGAGGACAGCGCGGAGTTCATGACTCTGACCGCGATTGTCCGCATTCACGCAGATGAGCCTGAGACGACGCCGATTACCTTCGTGCTGAAGGGCGATACCCTTGTAACGCTGCGCTACGCTGATCCCAAGGCGTTCGCCAATTTCATTGCGCGCGCCCAGAAGCCGGGCGGCGTCACGTGCTCCGGGGGCGAACTGATCATGATGGGCCTGATCGAAGCGCTCTGCGACCGGATAGCCGACGCGCTCGAAAATGTCGGGCGCGACATCGACAGCGTCTCCCGTTCAGTGTTTCGCAGAAAGCCCAGCGACAAACCGTTGTCGAACCCGCAGGACTTGCAAGCGATCATTGAGAAGATCGGCCGCAACGCTGATCTCTTGAACAAGGCGGGGGAAAGCCTCGTCAGCATCAATCGCGTCCTGACCTATCACACGACGCTCGATGAAGATAACAAGCGCAGGGGCAAGGACGCCCGCGCCCGCTCGAAGGTGCTTTCCAGGGATGTGGTTGCGCTGACCGACCAGGCGACGTTCCTCTCGGGCAAGATCAATTTCCTCCTCGACGCCACGCTCGGCCTCATCAACCTGCAGCAGAACCAGATCATCAAGATCTTCTCCGTCGCCGCCGTCATCTTCCTGCCGCCGACGCTTGTTGCGTCTATCTATGGCATGAACTTCGAGCACATGCCGGAGCTCAAGTGGCAGTTCGGCTATCTTTGGGGCATTGGACTGATGATCACCTCGGCAATTCTGCCCTATTACTTCTTCAAGCGCAGAGGATGGCTTTGATACCCCCAGCGACGGGCTGCTGGTGGCGTTCATCTGATCAGGCCGGGCGCGCGAACGGATCGCCGCTTCCGTGATCGGAAAGACAGAGCCGCTTCCGGTAGCCCGCCTTCCGACCATTGAACCCGGCTAGCAGGCCAACCGGCTTTTTGCCTGTTTGCTGCGAAAGGCCGCATCTTCTCGAACCTTCGGGTCGGCTTGCGCTTATGTCTGCCTGGGCGCGGATGTTAGGAAAAAGCGCCTTGCTGATCGGTTAATCATACTGACCTTTGATTTTAAAAACTAAAAGTTTGGGGCGCTTTCACCGGCGCGGCGGCGAAATGGCGCGAGGGTTGAGCATCTTATATCGGCCGCCAGAGCACTTGACCCATATCAGCAACAGGAGCTTTTCCAGGCGTGTCGTCGTGTCAGAGTTTACGGCCGGTTAAAATTGGTTTTGTTTTGTAAAAGTGCATATAACTAAATTTATAAGTAGTTATCCATACTTCGCAGGACTGCGATGGGCAAAAGCATCATGATTTATAACGGTTGGTATTGCCTGCGCCTGCCGGGCGCGACCGCTTTCCTTTTCGGCATTTTTTGGTGCTAATTTTAGGCCGGACATAAACCTTTGGGCATGCCGTTAACCATCGCTGGGTTAACGCTATCCGGCGCGGCGACACTCCGCTCGCGCCGATGGCGTTACGGGCCTGCGCCTGCAAGAGCCCTACCCCTCAACCTACACCGGCGCCCTCAGCGCCGTTTCGATCTTCGCGAGCGCCGGGTCGAGCGCCACGGCGGCCAGCCGCGTGTCGTTCGATGTCGCGGTCAGGGCCATTGTCTGGCCGTGCGTCGCAAACAGGCGGCACAGGGTGGTTGAGTTGGCTGCGTCCCGGATCACGATGGCCCGCGCCCCGCCGCGCCGCGCGGCGAACTGGTCGGCGGCGCCGGTCAGGCGGGCGGTGGCCGCGGCCATGGCGTCGAAGTCCGGCGCCGTCCCGGCGGAGGCGACCACGAGGCCGTCCTCGTTGCTCAAGAGGACCGAGCCGAAATTGCCCGCGCTCGCGACTTGTTCGAGCAGCGGGGAGAGGTCGCGGCGTTCGCCGGCGCCGCCGACCCGCGCCAGGTCGAGCGACAGGCGTTCGCGTTCCACTAGCGGCGCCAGCACCTGCTCGATGGTGGATTTCAGGGCGCCGTCGTCATCCAGCGCGTTTGCGTTACGCTGCTTCCAATGTTGCAGGATCGCAGCCTGTTGTTCGGCCACCCCACGCAGCCGGGCGCGTTCCCTCGAACCGCGCCAAAGGCCGGCGAGGTAGCCCGCCAGCAAGAGAAGCACCGCTGCGCCAAGGCCGATGAGAAGAGCGGGTATATTCATGGATGCTCCATGGCGCCGGTGGCGCTTTTGCAGGGGGTCAAGCCCTCGATGGCGACAACGACGCGGCGATCCCGCGCATCGATATTCGCGGCGGCCTCCGCGGCGCCGGCGGCGCGCACGGTCATGCGGCCGGCAGGGATGCCGTTGCGGCTGAGGAGGGTTGCGACGGACTTGGCGCGGGCGAAGCTGAGCACGAGGTTCTTCGCCTCGCCCCCGCGGCTGTCGGCATGGCCTTCGACGATGAGCCTTGCCTCCCCATGCTGGCCGAGCCAGTCGCGCAGCCGGGCGGCGCCCGCGTCCGTCCCGGCCAACGGCACGGTGCTGGCCTGCGCGAACAGGAGCGTCACGGGGTCGAAACAGGGCGGCGGCTCGAC
>CAVXRT010000042.1:0-336420 GCA_963764115.1 uncultured Alphaproteobacteria bacterium | reverse complement strand
CAACGCCAAGAGAGTGATTGAGAAGAGGAAGGGGATGCGCCAGCCCCCAGCGCTCGAAGTCTGCGCTTGGAATTTGCCAGCGGCAGACGCCGATCACGATGAGCGCAAGGAGGAGACCGGAGGTCGCTGTCGTCTGGATCCAGCTTGTCGCGTAGCCGCGCCGGTGGGCCGGGTTATATTCCGCCACATAAGTCGCCGCCCCGCCGTACTCCCCGCCCAAAGCCAGGCCTTGCAGAAGACGCAGGGTGACAAGCAGGATGGGAGCGAGCCAGCCAAGATGCTCGAAGGTGGGAAGTAATCCCACCGTAAATGTAGAAAAGCCCATGAAAATGATCGAGATCAGAAAGGTATATTTCCGCCCGGTCAGATCCCCAGCCGCCCAAAGAAGACGGCGCCGAACGGGCGCACGAGAAAACCCGCCGCATAGGTCGCGAAGGCGGCGAGAAGCGCCGCTGTATCATTGCCGGGTGGAAAGAAAAAACCGGCGAAAAATGGAGCGAGCACGGCATAGAGATAGAAGTCGTACCACTCGAAGACCGTGCCGACCGATGACGCAGCGATCACGCGCCGGCGTTCCGCCGAGGTCACCAGGAAAGGCTCCGTGCGCATGTCACCCCCGACAAGCCCGTCTTCTCTCTGCTGATAGCGCCATTCTGCGGGCATTGTACTTCTATAGCTGAACGGCAAACATTCGTGTATTAGAAAACAGGATAACTGCAGGTGAATTTCTAAGGGTGAGGCAGGTTATTTGCTTCTCTTTCATGCGAAAGTCTTAGTCACTTTTAAGAAGAGCTGTGGTAGACCTTATTTGCTTTTCACACATCTGGATTTGCCTTTCGTCCAAGGTTGTCGTGGCCTCGTCGTCCGGCGCCGTTTTGGAATGATACGGCTTCCGCCTTTACGTTCGCTTGCGGCAATCATCGGCTCGCACTTCTTTTCGGGCCTTGTCGAGTTAGTGTGTTTGCGGCGGGGATGTTCATTAATGAATAAGCCTAAGTAACCTCCTTCAAAACTGAGGCCGGGATTTCCCGGCCTTTCTTTTTTGAGTTTCGAGAACGGCGCATGTCTACGGTTTGCGGAACATAAAAAAACTGTTACTCTGTGAGGTTAGCAGGGCGAGGGGGACAACGAATCCTGCCGAGAATGCCGACGGGAGGTGAAGGTTGAGCACCGGAGAGCGGAGGGTGGCTGCGAGAGACGGCGCTGGCTTGGCTTCAGCGGCCGTTGACGGCCCGCCGACTTCCGGATTTGGTTCAGCCCCAAGGGTCTCCGAACCGCATCGTGCCGCCATTCCCCCGATCAAGGTGACCGCGCCATATCGCAACGGACACGTTCCTTTGCGGCCCGGAAACGGAGCGGCGGGTGTTCCCGGGGTCATCTACGGCGCGCTGATCTTGGCACCAACAATTGCCGGCTGCTCGTGGCCCGGCCTTCACGCCGCGGCTTTTTCGTCATCGATGCCTTTTCCCGAATCATCAAGCTGGGTGAGGGTGTCAGCCGTTCCGGCGTCCTGTCGGAAGATGCGATTTCGCGCACGATCGACGCTTTGAAGGTCTGTTCCTCGAAGATGGCGCGGAGGGGGGTCACCCGCTCCCGCCTCGTGGCGACGGAAGCCTGCCGCATCGCAAAAAACGGGCCTGATTTCATCGCCCGCGTCAGACGCGAAACGGGACTCGCTCTCGAAATCATCGGGCGCGAGACAGAAGCTCGCCTTGCCGTATCGGGGTGCGCCTCCCTCATTGACAAGCAAAGCGACTATGCGCTGATCTTCGATATCGGCGGTGGCTCATCCGAATTCGTCTGGCTCAACCTCAGGACAGGCCGCCGCTCGAAGCGCATCTCGATCGAGGACCGCCTCAGGATCGAGGATTGCATCGAGGCCTGGACGTCCTTGCCGTTCGGCGTCGGTACACTGGCGGAACGCTTCGGCAGCAACCGCGCGGAGGGCTTCCAGTTCGAGGAGATGGTGAGCTTCGTTCAGGCGAAGCTCAGGCCTTTCAGCGAAGCCAACGGCATTAGCGCAAAGGTGTCGCAGTCGGGCACCCATCTGCTCGGCACCTCAGGCACCGTTACGACCATCGCCGGCGTGTATCTCGGCCTCTCCGAGTATCATCGGGACAAGGTCGACGGATGCTGGCTTTCGACCGAGAGCATCCGGGAGGTCACCAAGCGCATCGCCGGGATGAACTGGGAGCAGCGCGCGGCCCAGCCTTGCATCGGAGCGGAAAGGGCCGATCTCATTCTCGCCGGTTGCGCCATTATGGAAGCCATGATGAGGGTGTGGCCGGTCCAATCGCTGCGGGTCGCCGATCGCGGCCTTCGGGAGGGCATCCTGGCGACATTGATCGCCGAAGACGCGATTTGCGAACGCGCCAGCGCCTTGAACGGCAAACAGAGGCTCGACGGGGTATCGTCATTTCATGACCAAGCGAGAGCCAAATCAGGACCGGTCTTTTAAGGTCAAGCTGAAAAAGACGCGCGGCAGAACCACCTCGTCCAGGCATTGGCTCGAGCGGCAGCTGAACGACCCCTATGTGGCCGCGGCGAAGCGCGAAGGCTATCGCAGTCGCGCGGCATACAAGCTTGAGGAAATCGCCGACAAATACGGACTCCTGAAGCCGGGTGATAGTGTCGTCGATCTGGGCGCCGCTCCGGGCGGCTGGAGCCAGATTGCAGCGAAACGGGTGCAAGCCGCCGATGGCAAAGGCGCCGTCGTCGCGCTTGATATTCTGCCATTCGACGCGATTCCCGGCGTGACCATCCTGCAGCAGGACTTCAGCGAGCCGGACGCGGACGAGAAACTGCTTGCCTCGCTCGCAGGCCGCCCACCGAATGCTGTCTTATCCGATATGGCGGCGCCCACCACGGGCCACCGGCCGACCGACCATCTGCGCATCATGGCCTTGGCCGAAGAAGCGCTCGCGTTCGCCATTCAGGTTCTGGCGCCGGGCGGCGCTTTCCTGGCGAAAGTCTTCCAGGGCGGAAGCGAGAAAAGCCTGCTCGACGTTCTGAAGCGCGATTTCGCAAGCGTGCGCCATATCAAGCCCAAAGCGAGCCGCGCCGAATTGCCCGAACTTTATGTTCTGGCAACCGGATTTCGAGGAAACCAGATCATGGATCACCACCGTCATCCCGGAAAGGCGAAGCCTTATCCGGGATCGTAACGAGATGAAGTTCTATCTTTTGCGATCCCGGCTCGCGCTTCGCTTGGCCGGGATGACGAGAAGCTGGCTAGCGCTGAGGATTAGGCTGCGGCGCCGAGTTCGAGTGGTCTGGCTCCATCCTGCGGGGCTGGGGCGGCAGACACCGGTTGGGCCGGCGCGCTCTGAACCGCTTGTGAGATGCGCCGCGCAAAGGCTGCGTCGGACTTGCCCGAGCCCGCGTCGGCCCGCTTTGAAATCTTAAGCGCTTCTTCGGATTTCGCAATCTGCTCGGGCGAATATTCACTCGCATTACACGAGCAGCCTCTGATGTACACCTTCCGGTTCCGGAACGCGTAGGGCATCGATACATAAGGCCGTCCGCTCAGGGATACCATCTGGTCGACGTCCTGATCGGACCGGTGGTAGAACAGCTCGGCGGGAGACGCGCACAGCGAATGGCATTTAGCTTCGTCTTCCCGGACCTGAGCCTCTGTCGTGTAATTGCTGACCGGGAAATAGAACCCGTCGCATTCGCGGACGCACAGTGTGCGGTAAGTTGATGAGCCGCCGCCGTATCCCGGCGCCGGCGGTGGCGCTAAGTGCGACGATGGCGGCTCGTCCGGCGAGGCATCCTCCTCGCGGCTGAAGAAGGAGAAAATCGACGAGTTGTGGCTGCGCTGAGATTCGTATTCCCGGGCGTATTGGTCGCCGCAGCGATTGCGCGCCAGTTCGGCGACGATGTCCTCCCGCCTTCCGCGCGGCGAGTTGCCGCGCATGATTGCATCGCGCTGGGCCTTGAGCTGAGCAAGCGTCGCCTTTGCAGCCTGCACCTGCCGGTCGAGATCCACGCAACGTGGCGTCCGGCGGAGCGACCGTCCGAACAGGAACATGTCCTCGTAGCAGTCCGATCGCTCGGCGTCCGATTGCACACGATGGAACTGCGCGTCCGCCTGCCGCATGTCGTCTTCGATACGGGGAAGCTGCTCCTGGCCGGCGCCCGGAGAGCCGGCGGCCAGCTGGGCTTCGAGTTCATGGCAACGCGGATTCGTGGAGCCAGAGGTAGAAGGAGGCTCACGCGGCGGTCCGCCGTAGGCGGGCTGGCCGTAGACCGGACGCGGCGGAGGCTGCTCATCCCAGGGGCTGCCGCCACCACCACCCCATCCCCATCCTTGCGCATTGGTCTCACCTGCCCCGGCGGCGAGAGCCGCCAGCGCGCAAACGAGAGTAAGACCCCGAAGAAAAGCTTTCATATCACTCGCCGCCGATCGAAGACCGCTTTGGCGGCTTGTTCCCCAACGCTAAGTATGAGCTCCACCGCCCGCGGGCGCAACCTGTGGAACGCGTTTTAAACAAGCACCCCTGCGGCATGCGTTCATCATCGGCACAATTTTCCATGAGTTGCGTGCCGAACGGCTTGACCTCCAACAATTTTGCGGCAATGGTCGGGCGATGGGACAAAAAGTTTCACGCATCACCCGGTGCATTATTAACGCGAGCTAACATAAACGCTGGCGCGGTGAAACTTTTATTCAAATGATGAGCCCGCCAGCAAAGGCAGGGCTTATGGCATTTAAGCTTTATAATACGCGGACACGACGCAAAGAGGATTTCAAGCCGCTCGATCCGAAGGCCGTGCGCATGTATGTGTGCGGACCGACGGTGTATGATTTCGCCCATATCGGCAATGCGCGGCCCGTGATCGTGTTCGACGTGCTGTTCCGGCTTCTCCGCCATCTTTATGGGCCGGATCGTGTCATCTACGTGCGCAACATCACGGATGTGGACGATAAGATCAATGCTCGCGCCGCCGAGGAGGGCATTGCGATCCGCGAGTTGACCGACCGCACCGCGGCGCAATTCCACGCCGATGTCGCGGCGATCGGAGCCTTGCCGCCCACTATCGAGCCGCGCGCCACCGAGCACATCCCGGAGATGATCGCGCTCGTTGAGCGCCTTATCGAGCGCGGGCACGCTTACGCCGCCGAGGGGCATGTGCTGTTCAATGTGCCGTCCGATCCGCGTTATGGGGAGCTTGCCCGGCGCTCCACCGACGAGATGCGCGCCGGCGCCCGCGTCGAGGTTGCGCCCTATAAGCGCGACCCGATGGATTTCGTGTTGTGGAAGCCGAGCACGGGCTCGGAGCCCGGCTGGGAAAGCCCCTGGGGCTACGGGCGGCCGGGCTGGCATCTCGAATGCTCGGCGATGTCAGAAAAGCATCTCGGCGACGTCTTCGACATTCACGGCGGCGGCATCGACCTGCTCTTCCCGCACCACGAAAACGAGGTGGCGCAATCGACCTGCGCGCACGGCACGGAGATCATGGCCAACGTCTGGATGCACAACGGGCATCTCCAGGTCGAGGGGCAGAAGATGTCGAAGTCGCTCGGCAATTTCGTCACCATCAACGAACTTCTGACGAATTGGCAGGGTTACGGCTGGCCTGGCGAGGCATTGCGGTTCAATATGTTGCGCACCCATTACCGCCAGCCTTTGGATTGGACCGCCGAGAGCTTGGACGAAGTCCATAAAACGCTTTGGGAGTGGTACGGCACAATAGAGACGGTGACGCCTTCACCCGAAGTGCCGGTTGAGGTGCTGAATGCGCTCGGCGACGATCTGAACACGCCCGAAATGATCGCTGAATTTCATAAGCTTTTCCGCGAAAAGCGGTTTGCGGATTTGCGATCGGCGCTTGCATTGGTGGGATTCTCCGGCAAAAAGGAAAACGTCGCAAGGCTGGCCCCTGCTGGCGGCAGTGCTTCGATCAGTATGGATTCTTCGAGCGCGGGCAGCACTGCTGAAATTGCAGGCTTAATCGCGAGCCGGCTGGCGGCGCGGAAAGCGAGGAACTGGGCGGAGGCTGATCGCATTCGCGACGAGCTTTCCGCCATGGGAATTACGCTGAAAGACGCGAAGAACCCCGTGACCGGTGAGATCGAAACCACCTGGGAAATCGCACGATGACCGGTCGCAGCGAGGCCAAACCCTCTCTCCTTGCGAGAGAGGCTGGTGTCCGGCAATGCCTGGAATAAACGAGATTCTCGGCAACCCCGAGGGCGTCGCCACTCCCATCGCACTGGCTTTGAAAGGCGAAGCCCCCCTCACCCGGCCGCTTTGCGGCCGCCCTCTCCCGCAGGGGGAGAGGGATAGATCCTCTATATCGGAAGCGTCATGAAGAAAAAGCGGCTGTATCTGTTCGACACCACGCTCCGCGATGGTGCGCAAACCCTCGGCGTAGACTTCTCGGTGGAAGACAAGCTCTTGATTGCGCAGCGTCTCGACGCGCTCGGCATCGACTATATCGAAGCGGGCTATCCTGGCGCGAACCCGGTTGACACCGCCTTCTTCAATGCGCCGCCCCGGCTGAATGCGAAGCTCGCGTCCTTTGGCATGACGAAGCGGGCAGGGCGCTCCATCTCGAACGACCCTGGCTTCCAGGCCGTCGTGCAGGCGAAGGCGGACGCGATCGTTCTTGTCGCCAAATCGTGGGATTATCACGTCGACGTCGCGCTCGGCATCACCAACGAAGAGAACCTTGATGCTATCCGCGAGTTCGTCGAAGCGATCCTCGTGCAGGACAAGGAGCCGATCATCGATTGCGAGCATTTCTTCGATGGTTACAAGGCCAACCCCGCCTATGCGCTCGCTTGCGCGAGGACGGCATATCAGGCCGGAGCGCGCTGGGTGGTTCTCTGCGACACGAATGGCGGGACGCTGCCGCATCAGGTCGAGGAGATTGTCACCGCGGTCGCGCGCGAAATCCCGTCCGAGGTGATCGGCATCCACGCGCACAACGACACGGAAAACGGCGTCGCGAATACATTCGCGGCTGTGCGCGCGGGCGCCTGCCAGATCCACGGTACGCTGAACGGGCTAGGCGAGCGCTGCGGCAACGCGAACCTCACGTCGATCATCCCGACGCTGCTCTTGAAAGACGATTATGCGTCGCGGTATGAAACGAGTGTCACCCAGGCGGCGCTGCGGACCTTGACAGCGGTCTCGCGCCAGCTCGACGAGCTTCTGAACCGGCAGCCGGACAGGCACGCGCCCTATGTCGGCGAGTTCGCCTTCGCGCACAAGGGCGGCATCCATGCGTCGGCTGTCGCGAAAGACCCGCGCTGCTACGAGCATGTGCCGCCGGAGAGCGTCGGCAATACGCGCAAGCTCCTCGTCTCAAATCAGGCGGGGCGCTCGAACATCCTGGCGGAGTTGGCGCGCATCGGCATGGACGCCGACAAGGACGATCCGCGGCTTGGCGCCCTTCTCGAGGAAGTGAAAACGAAGGAGGCTCAAGGCTATGCCTATGAGGCCGCCGACGCATCCTTCGAACTCCTGGCGCGCCGCGCTTTCGGCGAGGTGCCGGACTTTTTCGATGTGGAGCGGTTCCGCGTGCTGGTGGAGCGCCGCCACAACGCGAGGGGCGATCTCGTCACGGTTTCCGAGGCCATCGTGAAGCTCAAAATCGGCGACCAGCTCATGATGAACGCGGGCGAAGGGAATGGCCCGGTGCATGCGCTCGATCAGGCGCTGCGCAAGGATCTCGGCATCTACCAGCCCTACATCGAGAACGTGGAACTGGTGGACTTCAAGGTGCGCATCCTCACAGGGGGCACGGACGCCGTGACGCGCGTCCTCATCGAGAGCCTGGATCGGAAGTCGGGCCGCCGGTGGTTCACCGTGGGCGTATCGCCGAACATCGTCGACGCGTCCTTCGAGGCGCTGATCGATTTCATCGTGTTCAAGCTGTTCAAGGACGGCGTTGCGCCTGCCCCCTCGGCGGCGGGCTGAAGCACATCACGCAGACAGCCGGAGGCGAGGTCGCGCCCATGCGCTGCAAGCGCTCACGTGACCTTGCCTCCGCAAGCCGTCTGGGAACAGGCAAGCACGCTACGCCTTTTCGGGACGCGTTGCTTAACATCCGGTGAAGATTGGTTTTGTTTTGTAAAAAGGTGTGTAACTAAGCATATAAGTATCTCTCTCTTGAACCTAAAAGCGGCGGTTCGAAGGTTAACCCATTGAATTAGCTTGGTATTATCCGACTGCTCCGTAGTTGGATTTTTCCTGATATTCTGTAGCATTTTCAATGCGTTACGCCAGAGACGGGAGAGACGGGCTTCCAACTGCCGTTTTTAGGTTGAACGCCTTTATTTGCAGCGCCGCCATTTGTTCGTTTTGCAAAAATTGCTCATTTTTGTTCCAGATTGAAGTAAAATTCAAAAGTTCGATGATTAATTTTGAGTGAGTGCGTTAGCGCCAGATAAACGCAGCTTTGGCCCGCAGGGCTGCTGCAGGGCCGAATGCAGACTAAGGTGGCATTAAGAACTCTATTAGATCGGTCCACCCGCTTTCTGATCGCTTTGCGGACTGTAAAAACTATTTAGGTCAATTCGTGCCCCCCGTTAGCGGGGGTGCTCCTGCTGCCGATTAGGCTGGCACCCGAGTTGCCCTGAGCAGGGTTCGATTTACGAGAAGAAGAGCCATACCCACAGCCGTTCAACCAGAAGGTTGCGTCGATAACGCATCTATTCTAGGTTGTGGATATCTACGAATCAGTCGGTTAACAGGCTTCTGATCTCGGCTGTTACGGCGTCGAAGCTCGGGGTTGCGGCGATCGCGAGCGGGATTATTGCGATCATCGTGTTCGATTGGAGCTCGAACAATATCCTCGCAACAGTAGCCGTGCAAGAAGCGCCAGGCCGTGACCTGACGGTACGTAAGGGGCAGGCGAAGGACCCGGGGCGGTCGAGACGTCATTGATATTCCCATCAGACGGCAGCGAAGCCCCCGCGGCTTGAGACTGGGGCCGATGATAAAGATCATAGAAGCACAGATCCAATGATGCAGAAAATAGACCCCCATGAACACTCTGACTAACAGCAACGTTGCACTAGCAATTGCAATCATACTTGAAGTCGCTGGGACAACATCATTACAGTTGTCGCAGCAACTTACGAAGATGCTCCCGACATTGATCATGGTCCTATGTTACATTGCAAGTCTTTACTTCCTATCGCTCGCTTTAAGAACAATCCCTATCGGAATTGCCTACGCTATCTGGAGCGGGCTCGGCATTGTATTGATTTCGATGATCGGTTACGTGAAGTTTAATCAAGCGCTTGATACTCCGGCAATAGTCAGTGTCGGCCTAATTGTTGCTGGCGTTATCGTCGCGAACGTCTTCTCAAAATCCATCGTTCACTGAGGGCTGGTTTTCGACCGAATGCGCTAAGCATGGAGGGAACCGTCGTCCTGGCTCTGTCCTTCTGCGTGGTCCTAATTTTTGACTAATCCGACGAGGAACGCACCATGGCTCCCATCGAAGCAAAGGCGCCGGTTGATAGAAGAACGCTTATCAAAGGCGCGGGGGCGGCGCTCGTCGCGTCTGCCCTCGATTTTCCGGCCGCGCTGGCCGAGTCCGACGATGCGCTCTGCTATGCTTCTGTCGACGATCTCATAGCTATGTTCCGGGCCGGGAAGGCTTCGCCGCTCGATCTGCTGAGCGCGCAGATCAAGCGGATCGAGACTTTCAATCCAAGGGTCAATTGCATCACAGACGAGCACTTCGATCAGGCGCTGAAGGAAGCCAAACAATCCGAAGACCGCTATCGCCGCGGCGACGCGCGGCCGCTCGAAGGCATCACGGTCGCCATCAAGGACGAATTCGCCCGGCCGGACTGGCGGGTCACGAAGGGCTCGCTCGTCTTCAAGGACTCAGCCCCCGCGACGGAGAACGCGTCGATCATCGACTATCTAGAGGCGGCCGGCGCGGTCATGCCGTTCCAGACGACAGTGCCGGAATTCTGGCTTTTCCCCAACTGCTCGACCCGCGCCTGGGGCACCACCCACAACCCGTGGAACCTCGAATATTCCGTGGGCGGGTCCTCTTCGGGATCGGGAGCGGCGCTCGCCGCCGGTTTTGCGACGCTCGCTACGGGATCGGACATGGGCGGCTCGATCCGCATTCCCGCCTCGCAATGCGGCGTCTATGGCTTCAGGCCGCCGTTCGGCCGGGTCGCCAGCGGGGAAATCCCGTACTCGACCTCGGGTCCGATGGCGAGACGCTTCGACGACCTCGTCCACTTCCAGAACGCGATCGTCGGCCCCTCCGACAAGATCATGGCCGGCATCCGGCCGCGCATCGACTATCCCTACCAATATCCAGATCTCTCGGGATGGCGCCTCGCCGTGGATTGGGGCGCCGGCATCGGCGACGCCATTCCGTCGGTGAAGGACGCGATGCTAAAAGGCATCGAGACGCTTCGCGGCGCGGGGTGCATCGTGGACGAGGTCAACTGCGGCTTCAAGTGGGAGCAGTTCTCCGTCTTCGTGCACGGACTGTTCGCGACGTCGGTCGGCGCTCTGCTCGACGTCTCGAAGGCCAATCGGGACCTGCTCTCGCCCTATATGTCGGACGTGCTCGACTGGGTCGGTCCGGTCGGAACGGCCCAGGCCGTGGAACTCGAGGACCTGCTCGAACGCCTACACCGGCAGGTCCAGGAGCGCGTGTTCGGAAAGGGCTACCGCATCCTGCTCATGCCGACCATGACGACGCCCCTCTACCGAGCCGACATGTTCAAGAGCAAGGAAAACAAGGTCGAGTTGTGGGAGGCCAACGGCTTCAGGTTCGCGCTGACGTGGCCTTGGAACATCCTCAACCGCTACCCGATCGTGGACGTGCCGCTCGGCGTGGTCGAGGAGCGCATGCCCACGGGCATGCAGGTAATCGGCCAGACTTTCGCCGATCTCGACACGTTCCAGTTCGCGTCCAACTGGTCTCGCCTGCGGCAGCCGCTCTTCGCCAGCGGGCGACTCCCGACCTTCGCTTGACGGCGCGTGGAGAGAGCGCAATCAGGCCGCGCGGCCGCCCCCGCACGGAATTCAAAAGGCCAAGGTTCTGATGGCGGTGAGGAACGGCAAGGCGATTTACAAGGAGCGTCTCTAAGTCCGGCGCGCTCTCCGACTGTCACTTTGATGCGTGGGTGAGGACCGGACTACAGCGTGGTCCTGATTTTTGACTAATCCGACGAGGAATGCACCATGGCTACCATCGACGCGAAAGCGCCCGTTGACAGAAGAACGCTCATCAAGGGCGCGGGGGCGGCGCTCGTCGCATCGGCCCTCGATTTTCCGGCCGCGCGGGCCGAACCCGACGATCCGCTCAGCTACGCGTCGGTTGATGATCTCATCGCCATGTTCCGGGCCGGGAAGGCTTCGCCGGTGGATTTGTTGAAGGCGCAGATCAAGCGGATCGAAGCGCTGAATTCGAAGGTCAACTGCATCACCGACGCGCACTTCGATGCGGCGCTGAAGGAAGCCAAACAGTCCGAAGACCGCTATCGACGCGGCGACGCAAGGCCGCTCGAAGGGATTACGGTCGCCATCAAGGACGAGTTCACCCGGCCGGGCTGGCGGGTGACGCAGGGCTCGCTCATCTTCAAGGACTCGCCTCTCGCAATAGAGAATTCAGCGATCATCGACTCGCTCGAGACTGCCGGCGCCATCATGCCGATCCAGACGACGGTGCCGGAATTCTACCTCTTCCTCGGCGCCTCGACCCGCGCCTGGGGCACCACCCACAATCCGTGGAACCTCGAATACTCGCCGGGCGGATCCTCCGCTGGATCGGGGGCGGCGCTCGCCGCGGGCTTCTCGACGCTCGCCTTGGGGTCGGACATGGGCGGATCGATCCGCATTCCGGCCTCGCAAAACGGTGTCTACGGTTTCAGGCCTCCCTTCGGGCGGGTCGCAGGTGGGGAAGTTCCCTTCTCGACCTCGGGCCCGATGGCGAGGCGCTTCGATGACCTCGTTCATTTGCAGAACGCGATCGTCGGCCCCTCCGAGAAGATCATGGCCGCGATCCGGCCTCGCCTCGAGTATCCCACCCAGTACCCGGACCTTTCGGGGTGGCGCATTGCCGTGGATTGGGGCGCGGCCATTGCCAGCGTTATTCCGTCGGTGAAGGACGCGATGCTAAAGGGCATCGAGGCGCTACGTTCCGCCGGATGCGTCGTGGACGAAGTCGACTGCGGCTTCTCGAAGGACCAGAAATTCGTCTTCATGCGAGGGCTGATGGCTACGTCTATCGGCACTTTCATCGAGACATCGAACGCCCATCGAGATCTGCTCTCACCCTATATGACGGATGTGATCGACTTGGTCGGACCGGTCGGACCGCGCCAGGCCGACGAAGCCGAAGCGTTGCTGGAACGCCTGCACCGGCAGGTTCAGGAGCGCGTGTTCGGAAAGGGCTACCGCATCCTCCTCATGCCGACCATGGCGACGCCCCTCGTCGCAGCCGACATGTTCAAGAGCAATGAGAACAAGGTGGATGTGTGGGCGGGCACAGGGTTTGGGTTCGCGCTGACGTGGCCGTGGAACCTTCTCAGCCGCTACCCGATCGTGGACGTGCCGCTTGGCGTGGTCGAAGACCGGATGCCCTCGGGCATGCAGGTGATCGGGCAGACATTCACCGATCTCGACACCTTCCAGTTCGCGTCGAACTGGTCTCGCCTGCGGCCGCCTCTTTTCGCCGAGGGGCGGTTCCCGACCTTCGCCTGACGACGCGCAAAGAAGAGCGCGACCAATCAAGCCGCGCCGAGAGATGAAATGATCCCCGGGAGAAACCCCTCCCTGAGAGGGGAGGTTTTGAGAATGCGTTATCTAGCCGTAACGCTTTCGGCAGTTCTCTGTTGCAGCTGGGGCTCAGCTATCCTTGCTGATGAACAGCCAAATACAGCTTCACTCGATGCGCTGACCACAAGGCCGTCCCTGCTCGACGGCCCTGACGGTTCCAAGGAAGCCTTGAGGGCCTACGGCGTCACGGCAGATATTTCGGTCACCCAGTTCTACCAAGGGCTTGTCTCTGGCGACGGTAGTAAGGGATGGGCGTACGGCAGTAAAGGCGATGCCGTGATCACTCTGGATGGCGCGAGGCTCGGACTTTGGAATGGCTTTTCTATCAACGTTCATCAGGAAGGGGTTTGGGGCCAGTCTGTTAACGAGCAAAGCGACGGCGCGATCCTGCCGGTCAACACCGCGCTCGCCTTTCCAAGCTTGGGCGGCTACGACACCGACACGTCCCTCCTGGTCACTCAAAATTTCGGCGAGCAAGTGTCGGTTACCGCCGGTAAATTCAACATGTTAGACGCGGCTGCGAAAACGCCGCTCGTAGCCGGCGGCGGTATCAACACCTTTGAGCATATCGCCTTTGCGGCGCCTGTAAGCGGCGTTACGCCGCCCTATATCGTGGGCGCTTTGGTCGCCGTGACAACGGAGCCCGTTATCGTCAAGCTCCTCGTCTACGACCCGCGCAATGCTCAGGACTGGAATGTGGTGACATCTCCCTTCGAAAAAGGGGAGACAACGAGCCTGTCGGCCACCTTCCCAGTCACGATTGCCGGCCTCATGGGATATCAGAGCCTGCGCGGTGTTTACAGCACACTGACGGGCGTGGATCTTGCCGCTATTCCGCAATTGATCCTGCCGCCCGACATCCGCGTTATCGATGACAAGCAGGGGTACTGGTACTTTGCTTATTCGTTTCAGCAATATTTGTGGCAGAGCAAAGACGATCCCAAGCAAGGCTGGGGCATCTTCGGGCAGTATGCCATGTCCGATGGCAACCCCAATCCAATACATCAGAGCTGGTATTTCGGGGTTGGCGGGTCGAGCTTCATCCCTGGCCGCGATTTGGACATTTGGGGCATTGCTTGCTTTCAATACCGGTTCAGCGACGACCTGAAGTACAGCCTCGCGGTGCTTGGACTGCCTTTGCGAGACGAAAGCGGCGTTGAAGCCTTCTACAATTTGGCCGTCACACCCTGGTTCCGCTGGACGGCGAACGTGGAGTATGTCCAGCCCGGCTTGGGACATGCCGGTGCGGTTTTTCTCGGGATGCGCTCGCAAATCAAATTTTAGACGAGCGGACGAAGAAACAATCCGCTGCTACGCTTAGAGCCATTAATGTCCCTCAATAGTCGGCTCCGGCATTGACCCGAAAAACGGCTTGTCACGATAATTATGGCCGCTAGGATCTGTTAGCCGACTTGACGCACTTGGGGTCACGAGGAGGCCGCCAGGTCCGTTCACGACCCGATGCGGGCTATCGGTGAACCGGGCGGATGCTGTCCGGCGCCGGAGGGCGCGAAGCGCCTGTCGAGGCGGCGCGCCTTCCTATCCTGGCCCGGCTCGCATTTGCAACGGCTCGGCGAGCATCAGGACCAGCGCCTCGCTTTAACTCACCGCCTTGGGAAGCGCCTCGCCCGATTTGATCCGCGGCGAGGAGCGATTGAACCACTCGGCGGCGGGACGGCCGCCGAAAAAGCTGCGAAGCCGCCGCGCCCGGGGGCCGCTCAACTTCTGCCGTTAGGCCGATCTTCACGGCTTTAGGGTTCACATCCCCGGCACGCGATCGTGAGCCAAGCGGCAAGCCGCAGATCACCTCGCGGCGGCGTGTTGCAGGAGGCGGCTGGAGTCGCATTCGATGCCCTGGCTCATGGCGAGCATCTTCTGAAGCCCTTGCGCCAAGGAGCCTTGATAGCGTTTCAGGTCGCTCAGGAGAGCGTCGAGACCGCGGCTTTGCAGGCGCGCGCTTTCCACGTTGCCCAAGATGCGCGTCGTTTCCAAAGCGGATGCGGCCCTTTTGAGCGCAGCACAGATCTCTTTGAAGCGCTGAGCCTCGGATAGGATGTCGCGCAAGCCTTGGGCTGCTTTGGCTTCATACGAGCGGCGCTGTCCCTCCAGAAGAGCGATCTCGGTCGAAAGCGTGGTCCCGTTTGCCTGGGTCTCGGCTTGAAACTGCTCCGACGCTTCCTTTTGGATCTTTGCGGTGCAGACCAGGAAAATGCCCTTGTTGACAGCCGCAAAAAGCTGCCTGGCCGCCTCGATGAAGTCCGCCGCGATTGTGTTGAGCGACGTTGCGAGAGCATCGTAGTTCATCGCGATCACACTGACCGCCGCGCCAGCCTCTCCGAGTTGCGTGGCGTGGATCCTGAGATTGAACGGCACATAGCGATGGGCGGCGTGATCGGCGAGGAGCCCCTCGGCCTGGTCCAGCAACGCTCCAGCCTTGACCGCCAGTTCGCCGAAAGAAGCCGCGGCTGCATCCGCCGGGCGCTGAAGCTTTTCATTGCGGGCTCTTATTTCCTGGCTCAGCGCCGCCGCCATAAAGGATCCGTAATCCCGAAAGCCAAGCTCCCCGAGCCGCGCCAGCAGTCTCGCCGCGCTCTCGACGGGTTTCAGGCGCTGGGCATTTTCAAGGGCGGCAAGCGCCGCATATTCCTGCGCAACAAGCGGAAGAAAGGGGCCGCTCGGCTTGATGCGAACCGAGAGATAACCGCCTTCGATCGGCGTGACGATCGCAAAGACCCAATAGTAGCGGCCATCCTTGGCCATGTTCTTCACATACGCGCCGATGGGCTCACCCTTGCCGATCGTATTCCAAAGCAGCCAGAACACGGCGCGCGGCATGTCGGGATGCCGAATGATGCTGTGAGGTTTGCGGTATAGTTCGTCCCAGGAATAAAGGCTGATCCGCTGGAAGACCGTATTCCCGAAGAGAATATGGCCCTTCTGGTTTGTTCTGGAGAAGAAAATATCTTCGATTGGGAACGCAACTTCTGCATTCACCGGCGCTGCATGGCCGCGCCGGACATAAGAGGCTTCAGCAGCCGTCGCCGTTTGGCCGGGATCTTTCTCATGCGTCGTCACGCGGTCAACTCCAGGCTCGATCACGAGAGCCTCTTGCGATGCTGGAATGACGCACGCTCAGCAGGTCTCGAAATGTCTCTGACGGCTGAACTCCTCCTGGGGCCGGACCGGCTCCAGGAGGCGTCGCGGATGAAGCGTGACGCGAAGAGAATAACAATCCAGGCGTACACAACCTAAAGGTAGCAAGGGCTGGTTAAAGCTACCTTAAGCATAGGCTTGTTCGGGCGCTCCAAACGGAGCGGCGTTCCTTCGTGGGCGAGGCCGAGAAGCTATCCTTGATGCCTTATTCCTGGCCCGGCTCGCAGGGCGAAATATACTCGCCTCGTGCGAGCGCAGCCTCGCGCACGCATTTGTCCGTGACCGGAACGCGGGTCTCGGCAAGGCCGATCCAGGCGCCCACCCGCTCCGGCTCGAAGCCTGCCTCGCGACGGCCGTCCGCTTCCATCAAAGGGCGGCGGATCAGCAAAGGATCGGCCAGCATCAGCCCGAGCGCCTGGTTTTCATCCAAGGCTTCGGGGATCACTTCGCCCGATTTGATGCGAGGCGAGGAGCGATTGAACCACTCGGAGACTGCGCGGCCGGTAAAAAAGCTGCGGAGCCGCTGCGCTCCCCAGGGCTCCGCCAAAAGGCTTCTGACATCGAGCGTATGCCCGCTCGCGAGCAGCAATGCTTTCTGTCTCGCGTTGCCTGCGCAGCCGGGCTTTTCCCAGAAAATGATATGCGCCATTGGTCTTCCTCGCCGTAAATCGTCATCCCGGAAAGCGCTCGCGCTCATCCGGGATCGCCAAAAATTCAAGCCTATGTCTCTGTTACGTTCCCGGATGATGCCTCCGGCATTTCCGGGATGACGACACCGGTCATACAACGGACATGCCTGCCGGGGCTCTCGTGCGGCGCGCATGCTCGAACGCGATCGCATTCAGGGCCGCGCGCGCGATGCTCCTGCCGCGCTCGTCGATCCCGGTCCAGCTTGGGCGCCGGCGCGGGTCGATCTCCAAAAGCTTCACGCCCGCCGGAACCTCCGTGCCGTCCCGGACAATGCCCCGAACCGTCCCATCCAAAGGCGCAAGCACGGCGGCGCCATCGAGAAATCCGGCGGGGAAGCCCTTGTAGAGGGGCGCCCCTATAGGAACTGCGCTGTTCCAGCGGCTTGCCTTCTCCGAATAGACGAAACGCTGTGGTCCGACGCCGCCGAGGAGGCGCGATTCGCCGTTGCACGCATCGGTGCGGCCGGAGTAAAGGATCGTTCCGCTCTTCGAAGGGTGGGTCTCGATGGCGATATCGCAATTCTTGCCGACCGCAAACCCGGGGCCGAGCCCCACGGTCAGGCCGGCAAGGTGGCGGAGGTCCGCGACAGCCTCGCGCTTGTGCATGCGCGCATCCACCAGGATATGGATCCCCGACATGGGAATGAGGTCGAGAAGGCCGAGCCGGGTGACCACCACGCAGTGGCCTCCGCCGAGCAGGTTCGCGGCCTCGAAGGTGGTTTCAGCGTGCGCGCCGGGGAGGCCGTCCACGTCCGCCTTCTCCCCGAAGAGAGCGTCATGAAAGGCCATGCGCCGGCGGATGACGGGCGGAAACGGATCGTGCGAAAGAAGCGCGCACCAGCCCGCGCGATGCATGTAGACCGCGACCGCCGAGGCGATCTCGTTCGTCCCGAGAATGACGGCGAACGCAGCCCGGAAGCTGCGCGTCTGAGGACGCAGATGCGGCGGCGTATTCATGGGTACCTCCCGCAGTCGAGGGGCGCGAGGCTCACGCCCGGCGCACTCGAAGCAGCGTTTGTGGGCGGACCTAAACCGGCCTGTTTTCGTTCTTGTTGCGCACCGGCCCCATGAGCTTCAGCCCCTCCTCATAGGTGATCTCGGGAAAGCTCTCCTCAAAGCCAAGGGCGGCGTCAGCCACCGCGTCGAGCTTGCCTGCCGTGTCGAGCTTCTTGAGCGCGCCCCTCTCCAGATACAGGAGCTCGAGGATTTCGTTGTAGACGCCCGATTCGTCGAGCGGCAGCACATAAAAGCGCGCTCCGGCGTAAGGCACGGTGTATCTCTTGGAGAGATCGATATTGTTGCAATAGAGAATATATTTGCCCGACGGGGACAAGGTCTCGCCCAGAACCTCGGCAAGGGGTTTCAAATATTCGAAAGAATGCAAATATGCCGTGAAGAACGGAATGGTGGGGACGGCTTCCTCGGCGATAGCCATCACCTGATCGACCTTGAGTTCCGGCGGTCTCGCCTCGTCGGCCATTTTCGGCGCGAACTTCAACGCAAGGTCCCCGCGAAACCCGAACCGGCCCGCCTTGCGGGTCGGCGATTTCAACACGGGATTGAGAAGACGGCCCTCCGCCTCAAGCCGCGCGAATGCCGTCTCGGTTATTTTTGTCATTTCGGTTTTTCCTCATCGTTGCGGACCCAATCCGCCAGTTGGTAAAAGCGTTCTTCGATGTACTGACGAAGGCTAGCGTCGGTAACCGTCGACTCAAGAGCCTCCCGCATGCACCGCATCCAGGCGTCACGTTCCTTCGGACCAATAGGCATGGTGGCATGACGCCCTTTCAATGCGGGATGGCCACGCTCTTCCGAGAACTGCATCGGTCCTCCGAGCAACTCGCTGAAATAGCGCTTCATGACGGATTTTGTTTTTGCGAGATCATCAGCGTGCATCTCGCGGACCGTGCGGGCTTCCGGCAAAGTCTCCATGCGGTGGAAAAATTCTTCCACGATTTTGTCTATGGCGGGTGCGCCGCCGATCTTTGAGAAATATGTCATTTAGAGCTCTTTTCAGCCATTGAGGGGGTTACTAGCAACCTCCGTACCAAATGGCTCAACCTGAGCTTTGACGCAAGTTTTGCTAAGTGCGGCCTGGGGAAACAGCTGAGTTTGTCGCAATAACGACAGCTCCTGTCGGACTTCACACAGCCTGGATTCCTCTTCGATACACTGTTTCCTGTGGCTTTGGAGTTCTTGACGCCGATCGATGTCCAGAGAGCGTCTTGGCGCACGGCGTTCAAAATACCAGGCGGATGCCGAACAGGCTGTTTGCTTTCATACACGCGTTCAGCGCATGTCGGTTTTGAAACACGCCTCACGCCGCAGTTTTTGTCGAAAAATCCAGAAAACAACGAAAAAACAGTGTCTTGCCGTGTTGGCACGGCGCTTGCTCAAAGGAGGCTGCGGGCGAGAAATTGCCAGATGCTCCGCCCTCCGAGGATGAGCAGAAGCCCCGCAACACGATAGCGACGGCGCTCGTTGGGCGTTTCGATCACTGGCGAAAAAGAAGTGCGCCCGGCCTCGCCGGCCGGTCGCGAAGTTACGACGACGAAGGAGACACGCATGGGATTGCGTCAGATCGCATTCTACGGAAAGGGGGGCATCGGCAAGTCGACCACCTCCCAGAACACGCTTGCGGCGCTCGCCGAGATGGGGAACAAGATCCTCATCGTCGGCTGCGATCCGAAGGCAGACTCGACCCGCCTCATTCTTCACGCGAAGGCCCAGGACACCATCCTCAGCCTCGCAGCCGAACAGGGAAGCGTCGAGGACCTCGAACTCGAAGACGTGATGAAGATCGGCTACCAGGGCATCAAATGCACCGAGTTCGGGCGGACCCGAGCCGGGAGTTGGCTGCGCGGGCCGCGGCGTTATCACCGCCATCAACTTCCTCGAAGAGAATGGCGCTTATGAGGATGTCGACTACGTCTCCTACGATGTGCTGGGCGACGTGGTGTGCGGCGGCTTCGCGATGCCGATCCGCGAGAACAAGGCGCAGGAAATTTACATCGTGATGTCCGGCGAGATGATGGCCATGTATGCGGCCAACAACATCGCCAAGGGCATTCTCAAATACGCCAACTCCGGCGGCGTGCGCCTGGGCGGCCTGGTCTGCAATGAGCGCCAGACCGACAAGGAGCTTGAGCTTGCGGAGTCGCTGGCTGCAAAGCTCGGCACCAAGCTCATTCACTTCGTGCCGCGCGACAACATCGTGCAGCACGCGGAGCTGCGCCGCATGACGGTGATCGAGTATGCGCCGGACTCCGCGCAGGCGGAGCATTACCGCACGCTGGCAAGGAAGGTCCACGCCAACAAAGGCAACGGCACCATCCCGACCCCGATCACGATGGAAGAACTCGAAGACCTGCTGATGGAGCACGGCATCATGAAAGCGGTCGACGAGAGCATCGTCGGCAAGACGGCCGCCGAACTCGCGGCCGAAGCAGCAGCAGCATAACACGTAGGCCAGACAGGCCATTGACGCAAACCGGCCGGCTTCTCTTCGGGAGCCGCGCCGGGAAGTAAAAAAATTGAAAGTTTGGAAAGGCTAGCGGCATGAGCCTGGAACTCGAAGAAAACGTTGAAGACATCAAGGCAAGAAACAAGGAACTCGTCGATGAGGTCCTGAAAGGCTACCCCGACAAGACAGCAAAGCGGCGCGCCAAGCACATTGGCAGCTACCAGGAAGGCAAGCCCGACTGCGGCGTCAAGTCCAACATCAAATCGATCCCCGGCGTGATGACCATCCGCGGCTGCGCTTACGCAGGCTCGAAGGGCGTGGTCTGGGGTCCGATCAAGGACATGGTTCACATCAGCCATGGCCCCGTCGGCTGCGGCCAGTATTCCTGGGGTTCGCGCAGGAACTACTATGTCGGCTACACGGGCATCGACGCGTTCGGAACGATGCAGTTCACCTCCGACTTCCAGGAGAAGGACATCGTTTTCGGCGGCGACAAGAAGCTCTCGAAGCTTATTGACGAAGTCCAGGAGCTGTTCCCGCTGAACAAGGGGATCTCGGTTCAGTCCGAGTGCCCGATCGGCCTCATCGGCGACGACATCGAAGCCGTCTCGAAGAGGAAGTCGAAGGAACTGGGCGGCAAGCCCATCGTCCCGGTCCGCTGCGAAGGCTTCCGCGGAGTTTCGCAATCGCTTGGCCACCATATCGCCAACGACGCCATCCGCGACTGGGTCTTCGACAAGACCGAAGGCAAGCCGGCGCGTTTCGAACCGACGCCCTACGATGTCGCCATCCTCGCCGACTACAACATCGGCGGCGACGCCTGGTCCTCGCGCATCCTGCTTGAGGAAATGGGCCTGCGCGTGATCGCGCAATGGTCGGGCGACGGCACCATCATGGAGCTCGAATCCTCGCCCAAGGCAAAGCTGAACGTGCTTCACTGCTACCGCTCGATGAACTACATCGCGCGCCACATGGAAGAGAAGTACAACATTCCGTGGGTTGAATATAATTTCTTCGGCCCGACCAAGATCCTGGAGTCGCTGCGCAAGATCGCGGCCCAGTTCGACGAGACGATCCAGGCGAACGCCGAGAAGGTCATCGCGAAGTATCAGCCGCTGATGGATGCGGTCATCGCGAAGTACAAGCCGCGCCTGCAGGGCAAGAAGGTCATGCTGTATGTCGGCGGGCTCCGTCCGCGCCACGTCATCGGCGCTTACGAAGACCTCGGCATGGAAGTGGTCGGCACGGGCTACGAGTTCGGTCACAACGACGACTATCAGCGCACCACGCACTACGTCAAAGACGGCACGCTGATCTATGACGACGTGACTGGCTACGAATTCGAGAAGTTCGTCGAAAAGGTCCGGCCCGACCTCGTCGGCTCCGGCATCAAGGAGAAGTACGTCTTCCAGAAGATGGGCGTGCCTTTCCGGCAGATGCACTCCTGGGATTATTCCGGCCCCTATCACGGCTATGACGGCTTTGCCATCTTTGCCCGCGACATGGACATGGCGGTGAACTCCCCGGTGTTGAAGCTCGCCAAGGCGCCGTTCTAACCGAAGCAACGGGCGTTTCCGCCGCTCCCCGCGCTTATCGGGGGACCGCCTTCGGGCGGAACGCGGAAACGCGTCCTCAAGGAATTCAGGATCACGTCATGACTCAGAATGCAGAAAACGTCTTGGACCACTTCGACCTGTTCCGCGGGCCGGAATACCGGGAGATGTTCAAGAACAAGAGAGAGCAATTCGAAGAAGCCCATCCGGACGCTGAAGTTCAGCGCGTCACCGAATGGACCAAGACTCCCGAATATCAGGAGAAGAACTTCGCCCGCGAAGCGCTGACCGTCAACCCGGCCAAGGCCTGCCAGCCGCTCGGCGCCGTGTTTGCGGCGGTCGGCTTTGAAGGCACGCTGCCCTTCGTGCATGGCAGCCAGGGTTGCGTCGCCTACTATCGCAGCCACTTCTCGCGTCACTTCAAGGAGCCGACCTCCTGCGTCTCCTCGTCCATGACGGAAGATGCGGCGGTGTTCGGCGGCTTGAACAACATGATCGACGGGCTGGCGAACAGCTACAAGATGTACAAGCCGAAGATGATCGCGGTCTCGACCACCTGCATGGCGGAAGTCATCGGCGACGACCTCAACGCCTTCATCAAGACCTCGAAGGAAAAGGGCTCGGTCCCGGCTGATTTCGACGTTCCCTTCGCTCACACGCCCGCCTTCGTCGGCAGCCACATCACCGGCTACGACAACGTCATGAAGGGCATGCTCGATCACTTCTGGAACGGCAAGGCGGGCACTCAGCCGAAGGCCGAGCGGCAGCCGAACAACAAGATCAACTTCTTTGGCGGCTTCGACGGCTACACCGTCGGCAACCTGCGCGAAATCAAGCGCATCTTCGACCTGATGGGCGTCGAATACACCATCATGGGCGACAACAGCGACGTGTGGGATACGCCGGCGGATGGCGAGTTCCGCATGTATGATGGCGGCACGACCCTGGAAGATGCGGCCAACGCGGTCCACGCCAAGGCGACGATCTCCATGCAGGAATTCTGCACCGAGAAGACGCTTGCCTACGCCAAGACCTGGGACCACGAGACCGTCGCCTTCAACCACCCGGTGGGCCTTGTCGGAACCGACAAGTTCCTCATGGAAGTCTCCCGCATCACCGGCAAGCCGATCCCGGATGAGCTCCGGAAGGAGCGCGGCCGCCTTGTCGACGCGATGGCCAACTCGAGCGCGCACATCCACGGCAAGAAGTTTGCGATCTACGGCGATCCCGATCTCTGCCTCGGCGTCGCGAGCTTCCTCATGGAGCTTGGCGCGGAGCCGGTCACGATCCTGTCGACCAATGGCGGCAAGGCCTGGGAAGCGAAGATGCGCGAAGTTCTCGCAAGCTCGCCCTTTGGCGCAAACTGCGAAGTTTACGCGGGCAAGGACCTCTGGCACATGCGCTCGCTCCTCTTCACGCGGCCGGTGGATTTCCTCATCGGAAACACCTACGGCAAGTATCTGGAGCGCGACACCGGCACGCCCTTGATCCGCATGGGCTTCCCGATCTTCGACCGTCATCACTGGCATCGCCGGCCGGTGTGGGGATACCAGGGAGCGCTCAACGTGCTCACCTTGTTCCTCGACAAGATCTTCGACGAGATGGATCGCAATTCGAACGTCATCGGCAAGACCGATATCAGCTTCGATATCATCCGTTAAACGCGGCATTTGCCCTCTCCCTGAGGGAGAGGGTGGACCGCTTTTGCGGTCCGGGTGAGGGGTAAAGACCTGAAAGCCTCATCCCCTCACCCCGGCCCTCTCCCCATGGGAGAGGGAGAAAGGAGACTTGATGACGACGCTGGCGAATAAAATCCAGGATGTCCTCAACGAGCCTGGTTGCGGCATCAATCAAGGCAAGTCCGAGAAAGAGCGCAAGAAGGGCTGCACCAAGCCGTTGCAACCCGGCGGCGCTGCGGGGGGCTGCGCTTTCGACGGCGCGAAAATCGCGCTTCAGCCGATCACCGATGTCGCCCATCTCGTGCACGGCCCGATCGCCTGCGAAGGCCATTCCTGGGACAACCGCAACTGCGGCTCCTCCGGCTCGAAGCTCTATCGCATGAGCTTCACCACCGACATGAGCGAGCAGGATGTGATTTTCGGCGGCGAGAGACGCCTCTGGCGGTCTATCAGGGAAATCATCGAGAAGTACAATCCGCCTGCAATCTTCGTGTACCAGACCTGCGTTCCGGCCATGACCGGCGATCACATCGAGGCCGTGTGCAAGAAGGCGGCGCAGAAGTTCGGGACGCCTTGCATTCCGGTGAATGTGCCGGGCTTCATCGGCGCGAAGACGATCGGCAACAAGCTCGCGGGCGAGGCGCTGCTCGACTACGTGATCGGCACCGAGGAACCCGAATACACCACGCCCTATGACATCAACATCATCGGCGAATACAACGTTGCGGGCGAGTTGTGGCAGGTGAAGCCGCTGCTCGACGAGCTTGGCATTCGCATCCTCGCCTGCATCTCGGGCGACGCGAAATATCGCGAAGTCGCCAGTTCGCACCGCGCGAAGGCGGCGATGATGGTCTGCTCCCGCGCCATGATCAACGTCGCGCGCAAGATGGAAGAGCGCTACGGCATCCCCTATTTCGAAGGGCTCCTTCTACGGCATCAGCGACATGAGCGACAGCCTGCGCAACATCGCGCTGCTGCTCGTGGAGCGCGGCGCGCCGGCGATCTGATCGCGCGCACCGAAGCGGTGATCGAGCGCGAGGAAAAGAAGGCCTGGGCCGGCATTGCGGCCTATCGCGAACGGCTTGCAGGGCAAGAAAGTGCTGCTTATCACCGGCGGCGTGAAATCCTGGTCGGTGGTGGCCGCGCTGCAGGAAGGCGGCATGGAAATCGCGGGCACGAGCGTCAAGAAATCGACGAAGGAAGACAAGGAGCGGATCAAGGAGATCATGGGCGAGGACGCGCACATGATCGACGATATGAAGCCGCGCGAGATGTACAAGGTTTTGAAAGAGGCGCGCGCGGACATCATGCTCTCGGGCGGCCGTTCGCAGTTCGTGGCTCTGAAAGCCAAGATGCCCTGGATGGACATCAACCAGGAGCGCCATTACGCCTATGCGGGCTATGATGGCATGGTCGCTCTCGTCCGGGAAATCGACAAGGCGCTGTCCAATCCGATCTGGGAGCAGGTTCGTAGCCCCGCGCCGTGGGACGAGGTGAGCTGGGAAGAGCGCGCCGATGAAGCGAATGCCGCGGAAGCTTCAGCGCTCGCAAGCGCCCCCCCTGCGGCCGAAGCGGGCCACGGAGATCACGTATGCGTTTGCAAGGAGGTTGATGAGGCCACGATTGAGGACGCGATCCGGGCCAATAAACTCACGCGCGTCGAAGAGGTCAGGGCGGTGACCGGCGCCTCTGGCGGCTGCGGAAGCTGCATCCCTCGGGTCGCGGCGATGCTGGCGCGCATCAATGGCGTGGAAGTTTCTCCCGCGGCCGATAGATCGGCGAATGACGTTGCGGCAAGAGCCCCCTCACCCCTTGCGGGAGAAGGACAGGATGAGGGGTATGCCGATGCGAAACCTGTCAACCGGGCGGCGTGAGGGCGAGATGGCCAAGGTCGTGAACTCGAAGAAAGCCTGCACCGTCAACCCGCTGAAGATGAGCCAGCCTCTCGGCGGCGCGCTCGCCTTCCTCGGCATCAAGAACTGCATGCCTCTGCTTCACGGCTCTCAAGGCTGCACCTCTTTCGGGCTTGTGCTTTTCGTGCGGCATTTCCGCGAAGCCATCCCGATGCAGACGACAGCCATGAGCGAGGTTGCGACCGTGCTCGGCGGTTATGAAAATGTCGAGCAGGCGGTCATCACAATCGCCAATCGCGCGAACCCGGCCATCATCGGCATTTGCACGACCGGCGTCACCGAGATCAAGGGCGACGACGTTGGCGGCTTCATCAAGCTCATCCGCCAGAGCCATCCCGAACTCGATCATTTGAAACTTGTCTTCGTCTCCACGCCCGATTTCGACGGCGCGTTTCAGGACGGTTGGGCGAAGGCCGTGACCAGCATGGTTGAAGAGCTTGTCGAGACGCCGCCGACGCTCGCGCCGCGCGATGCAAAGCGGGTCAACGTGCTTCCCGGCTCGCATCTCACGCCCGGCGATTTGGACGAGCTTCGCGACATCTTCGAAGCGTTCGGCCTTGAACCGCTGTTCCTGCCCGATCTGTCCGGCTCGCTCGACGGCCATATGCCCGACGATTTTACCCCAACGACGCTGGGCGGCATCTCGGTCGAGGACATCGCGAGCATGGGCCGCTCGGCCTGGACCATCGCGATCGGCGAGCAGATGCGCGACGCCGCCGTGGCCCTGGAGCAAAAGGCGGGCGTTCCGTTCCGGCTGTTCGACCGGCTGACCGGACTTGCGCCGAACGATGCGTTCATCGCGTTCCTGTCGAAGATCAGCGGGCGTCCGGCGCCGAACAAATATCGCCGCCAGCGCAGCCAGCTGCTCGACGCGATGCTCGACGGCCATTTCTCCTTCGGCAACAATAAGATCGCCGTCGGCGCGGAACCCGATCTCCTTTACAGCGTCTCGACGTGGCTCACCGAGATGGGCTGCACGATCGAGGCGGCGGTCACCTCGACCGGGTCGCCGATGCTCGAAAAAGTGCCGGCCGAAGAGGTGCTGATCGGCGACCTCGAAGACCTCGAAGAGCGCGCGGCGGGCTGCGATCTGATCGTCACCCATAGCCATGGGCGCCAGATGTCCGAGCGGCTCGGGATCCCGCTGTTCCGCTACGGCCTGCCGACCTTCGACCGGCTCGGCGCGGCTCACAAGGTCTCGGTCGGTTATCGCGGCACGCGCAACCTCATTTTCGAAATCGGGAACATTTTCATGGCGGCGGTTCACGAGCCGACGCCGGAAACGTGGCGCAATCCTCGCGGCGAGGAGGATCATCATGGTGCGCCGGTTACGGCTCATTAGGGCAGTACGAATAGCGACGAATGTAGACGAGACCCAGGAAAGGACCGGCACAGTGAAAATCGCTTTTGCAACCCAGGACCTGAAGCGCGTGGACGCGCATTTCGGCTGGGCCAAGAACATCGCGGTCTATGAGCTTTCCGACGAGGAGTGCAAGCTCGTCGAAGTCTTCCAATTCGAGGGCGACCTGAAAGAGGACGGGAACGAGGACAAGCTCACCCCGAAGGTCGACGCCATCAAGGATTGCGCGATCCTCTACGTCGTCGCGATCGGCGGATCGGCGGCGGGGCGCGTCGTGCAGAAGGGCATTCATCCGATCAAGGTCACGCAGCCCGAAGCGATCGCGGATCTGCTCGCGAAACTTCAGACCGTGCTCAAAGGCAATCCGCCCCCTTGGCTGCGCAAGGCCCTTCTGAAGGGCAAGGAGCGCAATTTCGATTTCGATGACGAGGCCGCGCATGCCTGAGGCAGCAGCAGTTGAGAACGTCGCCAACTCCGTCTTTCTGAAGGAGCTGATCAAGCAGTGGCGCGCGCAGGATGCGCATGGCGCCTGGGACAATAAGAGCGATCTCGATCTGATCGCGCCCTACATCATCACCAAGGAGCAGCGCCGCGAGATCCCGATCATCGACGATCCCGACCCCGAATTGCTCTGGCGGCTCGAACTCTTCTACAACGCCGTGGGCCTCGCCATCGAGCGCCAGACCGGCGTTATGGTCTCGCCCATCATGAAGATGCACCACGAAGGCTTCGGCCGGATGGTTTTGACGGGCGGCCGCCTCGTTGTCATGAACAAGCACCTGCGCGACGTGCACCGCTTCGGGTTCGAGACGGTCGGCAAGCTCGCTGAGGAAGGCGACAAGCTCGTCCGGGCAGGCGTCGAGATGATCGAGAAATTCCCTGAAGTCGCCCGGTATTGAGCGAGGAAGGCATGAGCGAAATCGACGCCCTCAAAGCGGAAATCAAGAAACTCTCGGCCAAGGCCACGCAGGCCAAGATGGATCTGCACGACCTGTCCGAGGAACTGCCCGTGAATTGGCGGCAGATCCCCGAAGTCGCGCAGCGCGCTCACGAAGCATACGCGATCCTGGAAAAGAAGCGCGCACAGTTGAAGCATTTGGAGACCGCGTGAGCCGCGGAGTTTAAGGAGAGGGCGATGGATAGTGAGACTCGCGACGGGAGGGCCTGGGAGCCGGAATACCTGATCGCGATCGACAGCAAGACCTGCATCGGATGCGGGCGTTGCTTCAAGGTTTGCGGCCGCAACGTCATGACGCTGAAAGGTCTGACGGAGGATGGGGAGCTTGTCGCTATCGAATCCACCTCCGACGAGGACGACGACGACGATGACGACGAGGAATTCGAGCGCAAGATCATGACCATGGCCGACGCAGGGGCCTGCATCGGCTGCGGGGCGTGCGCGCGCGTCTGCCCAAGGGCCTGCCAGAGCCACTCGAAGGCGCCGCCGGCGCTGGGCTGAGACCCTTTGGGGCGTCATCCCGAAAACGCCGCGGCGTTGTCCGGGACCGTTCCAGATCGGAGCCCGGATTTTTGCAACGACCCCGGATAAGCGCGATGCGCTTTTCGGGACTTGATTAGCTGGCGTTTCCGTTGGCGGAAGAGGCCGCTGCCGTCGTGGCCGGGCTTGACCCGGCTACCCAGTAACAATCTGAAATGCCGCGTACTTTCTGGATGGCCGCCTCGGAGGGCGACCATGACGATGGAATTGGCGGACACATCCGGTAATCACGTTCCGGAATGACGCGGGAGGCGCCATGACGGTTGCAATGACCTTGAACGACACGCATGTAAGCAACATGCATGCGGAGGACTTCTACGACGTTCTGATGGGCGCGCGCTCGCCTGAGATCGATGAGTTCGATGCGCATGTCCTCGCCTCCATCCTTGCGATTTCATGGGGCGAGGCCGTGAGCGAGGGGCGCTGGACCTCGAGTGTCACGGGTCTTTCTTCTGACGCGCTGAATGATCTTGTCGCGGAGGCATTTCCGGGCGTTGCCCCTTGGCGCTTCGGCGCTCCCGCTGGAGGGGTTGAACGAAGCGCCGACGAAGCCTGCCTTCTCGATCTTCTGACGAGTTGCTCCACCTCGCGCACGGTCTTCCAGGTGCGCCTCGCCGCGATGATCGCCCGCCGCTCACAGCGTCCCAACCACCTCTGGCAGGACCTCGGCTTGCGCGACCGCGGCGACCTGAGCGCGTTGATGACGCGCCATTTCAAGCCGCTGGCGATGCGCAACAAGCAGGATATGAAGTGGAAGAAGTTCTTCTACCGGGTCATCTGCGCCGACGCGGCCTATTCGCTTTGCACCGCGCCCAGCTGCGGCGAATGCGACGACTTCGATCACTGCTTCGGCGAGGAAACCGGCGAATCCCTCCTCGCCCGCGCGCGGCGTGCTTCTGGGAGCAGCTAATCGGCATTATAGCCGTGTTCGTATCTGTTTTCGTCCCGGCTTGAAGTCAGAAACGGCGCGCGCAAAATCGGAACCGTAGCGGCGCAAGCTTAACCCCGGATCATCCGCGTTGCGGGTGACTTCGGCATGGTCTTTTCCACAATGGCCTCCCCGGGACGTGCATCCGCTCTTGCGTATGTTAGCGAATGCTAATATAGCGTCGGCATGCAAAGAGACACGCTTGCCATCGCAGACGGGATGGAGAGCCATGCCGAAGAGGCGGCGGCTCTCCTGAAGGAACTGGCAAATCCCTGTCGGCTTGTCATTCTTTGTCAGCTGATTGGAGGGGAGAAGTCGGTCGGAGAGCTGTGCAAACTCGCTGATTCGTCTCAGTCCGCGGTATCTCAGCACTTGGCTAGATTGCGCGAGGCTGGGTTGGTTGATACGGAAAAAAGAGGCCAGATGGTTTACTACCGTCTTTGCAAGATGGAGGCCCATGTTCTGTTGTCGACCCTTCACCTCATCTACTGCAAGCGCTAGATAACTTTAGAGACTCTGAATGTAAGGAGCTGTTGAGTGACGGTCGAAAACATCAGTCCCGTTACGTTGAAGAAGTGGCTTGAGGCCGGAAATGCCGTGATTGTGGATGTGCGGGAGCAGAGGGAATACGACGCGGAGCATGTCGAAGGGGCGTCGCTTGTTCCTCTTGGCCAGCTTCGCCGAGCCACGCTTCCCGACCATGCCGGCCGCAAGCTCGTCATCATGTGCCGCATGGGCGGCCGCGGACAGGCGGCATGCCATAGGCTTCGCGCGGAAATGTCCGCGCACGAGACGATCTACCATCTCGAAGGCGGCATCCTCGGTTGGAAACGGGCGGGGTTGCCGGTTGAAAAGACGGAGCGCCGGGTAGCGGCTCACGAACCGGCTCAGGCTCATTCTCCGGGATGGGGCGGCTTGTTCCGCCGGTTGTTCGCAAGGCGAGCTTGACCCAACGAGCTCGTCCCTCCTTACCTCGACACCCTCCCGCAACGGAAGAGGGAGTAGGCTGTGCCTGCTGAAAGAGAGTGCCTTCTCCCAACCGCTTGCGGATGCGGTCTCTTTCTATTGCGCACTCGCCAAGGCGAGTTCGCCCGGGAGAAGGACAAGATGAAGGGGGTACTCGCAGGGCTGATCCTGGTTTGGCGCGGGTCACCAAGCCGTCATCAATCATGACGCCATTGTCGATGGCAGGCTCTTATTTGAAATCACTTATATGCTTACTTATGCCTGTTTTGCCAAACGAACCCAATCTCAGTTAATGGCGCGTAAAAATCTTCAGGACGATGCGCCTGTGGAAGCTCCGATCGGCGATACGCGTCGAATGCCCCAGCGGTTGGTATTATTCCTTGCGCGTCTCGACCTTGTCGGCGTCGATTGTATATCCGGTCTCGGCAAGCCCTGTATATTGGGCCGCAACTTTCAGCGTGCCGGTCACATAGACGGGATCGAACGACCCTTCAACATCGAAACCTTTCGCCGACTTCACGTAGATGATCTGGTTCGGCGGGGGAGGCGGGACGTGGATGCATGCGCCGACAAACGGCACGAGCAGGAACTCCTTGACGGTCGTCGCCTCGAAATCGAGCGGCACCACATAGCCGCCAATCCGCACGTGCTTGCCATCGAGGTCCGTCACGACGGCGGGTGTGCCGCCCGTCCCCGGCTGAAGGCGGCGCTCGGACAACCAGCGCCTGTCATCGATAGTGGGTGGGGGAGGGGGCTCGCTTCCCCCCGCGCCCGCGAAGGGCGTCGCGCCGGACAAAAAGCTCTTGGCTTTCATTGTCTGAACCGGCGGCGGAGCCGGCGGAACGAGCTTCCCCCAGGCAAGGTCCAAGGTGGGTTCGCTTTCCGCTGCCAGACCCGGCATGGTTACGATGAGAAAGCAAAAAGCTGCGGCGTATAGAATGCGAATCATCTCGATCTTTCGTCAGGTTCGAACCGTCATCCCGTCCGCCAAAGAAAGGCGGTAAGCCCTCAGAGCTGGGAGCAGGCCTGCAACGAAACCGGCCGCTACGATGGCTGCCAGCACAGCCAACTGATCCTGTGTCGGGGGATCTATCGCAATATGTAGGCCATAAGTCCGGTCGATGAATGGCTGCAGCACGATCAAGGCGGCATAAAGGAGGACTGTGCCGAGCGCAACCCCGCAAAAGGTAAGGACGCCGGCCTCGGTGACAAGGAGCGAGAGGATCGTCAGAGGCCTCGCTCCGACGGAGCGCAGGATCGCCATCTCGCGGCGGCGCTCATTCAGCGTCGTAAGGATCATCGTCACCATGCCGAGAAGCGCGGTCAGAACCACCATGGCGGAGACGGCGGACAGCGCGCTCTCTGCCGTTCCGACCAGTCCCCATAGCTCCTGAAGCGCGGCTCCCGGGAGGATCGCGGACAAAGGCTCCTCCGGATAGTCATTGATCGCACGTTGCAGCCGGAAGGCCGCGAGCTTCGATTTCAGGCCGATGAACGCCGCCGTGATAGCCTTCGGCTCCAGGTTCATCTTGCGCACGTCGTCGGCGGAAACGCTTTGGCCGGGGATGCGAGCGCCGCTCTGCCAGTCGACATGAATCGCTTCAATGGCTTGCAGGCTGACATGGACGGTGCGGTCGACGGGCGTGCCGGTCCTGGCGAGCACGCCGGAAACGCGAAACGGCTTGTCGTCGTGCTCGACGAACGCGACGGAGCCGAGCCCATGCGCGACGATGATCCTGTCGCCCGTCTTGTAGCCGAGTTGAGCGGCGACATCCGCTCCGATCACGGCGTCGAACAGATCGCTGAACGGTCCGCCGGATGCAAATTCAAGGCCGTGCCCGTGCCTATAGTGGTAGAGCCTGAAGTAATCCGGCGTCGTTCCCATCACGCGGAAGCCGTGATGGCTGTCGCCGAGCGAGATCGGCACGATCCAGGCAATTTCAGGCCGGGACGCGATGTCCTGATAGGTCTTCCAGGTGATGTTGTTCGTCGCGTTGCCGATGCGGAAGACGGAATAGAGGAGCAGGTTGAGGCTTCCGCTACGCGCGCCCACGATGAGGTCCGTGCCTGAGATCGTGTCGGCGAAGCTCTGCCGCGCGCCCGTCCGCACCTTCTCGACGCCGAGAAGAAGCATGACGCTGAGCGCAATGGAGAGGATCGTAAGCAGCGCCGTAAGCCAGCGATTGGCGAGCGATTGCAGTGCGAGGCGGAAGATGATCAAGGCTGCACCCTCACCCCCGGCCCCTCTCCCGCGAGGGGAGAAGGGGGAAACAGCGTTCCTTCTCGCCTACCGCATCCGCTTGCGGTCACACTAAGTCGCGAACTCGCCAAGGCGAGACTGCCGGGAGAAGGACAGGATGAGCGACTATCTTTGTCGTCAAGCGGGTTGAGCGCAGCTCTCATGCCATCCCCGTCCGGCTCATTTTAGCGATGTCGGTCAGATCGACGACGCGCGTGAACCGGCTGCTCAGGCTTTCGTCGTGGCTCACCATGATGAGCGTCGCGCCGGCAGCCTCGATGTCGGCGAACAGAAGATCGAGGAAGGCCTGCTGGCGATTGCGGTCCAATGAGGAGGTGGGCTCATCTGCAACGATGAGTTCCGGCGCGCCGATCAGGGCTCGGGCGGCGGCGACCCGCTGCTGCTGGCCGACGCTCAGGTTTGCCGCAGAGGCGGTCTCGATGACCGCCTTTTCGAGCTCTAAGGTTTCGAGCAGCCTTGCCGCCTCCGCGTGAACTCCGCCTCCGGCCTCAACCCGCGCTCGCCGCTTGCGCGAGAAGCTTAGCGGCAGCACGACATTGTCGAGCACCGAGCCGTAGGGCAACAGGTTGAACATCTGGAAGATGATGCCGTAATGCTCCGCGCGAAAACGATCGCGCGCCGCGCCGCTAAGCTTAGCGATATCTGTTTTCAGGACCTCGATGACGCCTTCCTGGGGGGTGACGATCCCGGCGAGAAGGCTCAGGAAGGTGGATTTGCCGGAGCCGGAAGGGCCAACGAGGAAAAGCCGTTCTCCCCGTTTGATCGCGAAGTCTTCAATGACAAGGCTGAATGCATTTCGGCCCGGCCAGGCAAAGCGGACGCCGGACATGCGGACGATATCCGGGCGCGCCGCTTCGGTCTCGCAAATTTCCGCTTTGGTCAGCGTCGCCAATCCGGTCACATCATCCCCTTCAGATCAAGGGCCGGCTTATCACGCTTGACGTCGTAGCTCGACTGCCCTTTGGGCGAGATAAGCGAGACATCCAGTTCCTGGGCGGCGGGGAACGTCTTGAAATAATCGAATGTCATGGATGTAAGGCGATCTGGCGACCCGCACTCGAAGGCATATTCGGCGTGAAACTCCGAGTGATGATGGCTTTCCTCCCCCTCCGCCTTCCCGCCTCCGGAGTGATGCTCGTGCTCATCCCCATGTTCGGCCTCGATCGAGACGGTCGCATTTTTTTGTGTGCAGTTGGCTGCGGCCGCGGGCGTAAAGAGCGACAAGCCATCGGCGAGCTTCACCTTCGCCTTCTCGATCTCGGCTTTCTGTGCCGGGGTGCTTGCCTCATGCTCGAAGCCGGCGATGTCAGCGCCTGGAACTTCGAGCTCAATGGACACGGTCTTGCCTTCGATTGCGATGTTGAGGCGCCCATGTCCATGCACATGCGCGCCAAGCTGCCTGTGCTCTTCCGCCGAGGCAGAAAAAGCGACGCAGGTGACGACGCCTGCGAAAACGAATGCCTTTTGACTGAAGCGCATCGATGCCTCCGAGGGTTTGCACTGCTGTATCATTGAGGCGTGGCTGTGGTGCGGTGATCAACTTTTGTTGTTATGATATAATATTACATTGAGATTCAACAAGGGATCGTCATCCAGGCCAAGCGAACCGCGAGCCATGATCGCAAAAAAGGACGGCATCTCAATTTGTTACGATCCCGGATAAGCTTCGCCTTTCCAGGATAACCGTGGCGGGGCGCTACCAAAAGCGGTAGCGCCAGCTTGAGACCTTAGTGTTGGGAGAGAATGGCGAGCGTCGATTCCTCGGTCCTGGCGACCTTGTCGAGGTCATCCTGGGACTCATGGCTTCCTCTGCCGAACATCACGCTGGAGCCAGCCTTTACCGAGGTGAGCTTGACAAGGAAACCACTCGGCATGCGCACAAAAGCATACTCCGCATAGTACGAACGGGGACCGGAATTGCACGAGGCGAAAACCTTCCTTACCTCGGCGCCGTTCACATAACGCGGAGCCTGCTTGCCATTGGCGAACTCACCCTTGCAACTCACGATATCGTCGGCAGTCAACTCGCCGATGTAGCGGTCCAGATCCATGGATGCTGCTTTCTCCACCGCTGCCAGCGACCCCAGCGAGCCATCCTTGAACTGCCACATCAGCGCATTCGACTTTTCGCCTGTGCTTTGAGGCAGGAACCGGTAATCGGAGAAACCGGCATTCTGCAGAATTTCCTTTGCATAGGGGATGAGTTGATCGCGGGTCACCGGCTGAGGCGCATCGCCATCGTTCTTTGCCGCGGGCTTTGGATCGCCGAGGCGGCTCTGATCCTTTCCCCGTCCGGGGCCGAAAGCGCTGTTGCCCTCGCCTTTCGCACAGCGGCGGAGTTCGGTGATTGCATCCGCGCTTCCTTTCAGGCTGAATGCTGTATCACCGAGGCTTGACGACACGCGGAGCGTCGTTGCGTGCTGAAGGCTTTGTATGGTCTCTTCGGAAGATGGAATATCGATCCGGAGCAGCTGGCCATCGCTTTCGGGCGTTCCAGGCCCGGAATGGATGAGCTTGCCGTCAGTGTACAAAGTGTAGGGCGCCGGCGAGTTCGAGAAGCCTTCGGGCCTCACAAATAGCAATGACCAGCTGCCGCTTGGGCGAAGGGCGATTGACAGGCTGAACCCATTTTCGTAATGCGTTCTTGCGGAGCATATCGAAACAGCTCCATTATCATCCCGGTAATAAGCGGTGCCTTCCCAAGGGCCAGACTGGAAAGCCTTCATGAAGGCAGCTTCGGCTCTATCGCAGGATAGGAGGCCTCCAGCCGCAGCTAAGAGTAAGGCAAAATAACGCATACAACCTCACAACAACGCATGACAACCAAACCCGCGAGTAATCGCGAGCATTCGCACACCGGCCGCCATATTATTATTGTGGGCTTGCCGCCCGCCTTGCGCTTTCCACTTCGCCTTGAAAAGCGCACGCACCAAGAGCACCAACTACCATAAAAAAATTTCTGTTGATAGGTGTTTTTTCTGCTTTGATTAATTTTCTAAATCCGGTCTCTGCACAAGCTCGCCGCTGCGCGAAAAAGCCTGTCTTCCTCAAACCTTAGCCGAGTCGCCTGAACGCCAAGCGGCAAGCCGTTCACTGTCAAAAGGGGCAGATTCAGGGCTGGGACGCCGAGGTAGGTCCATAGGGTGCAGAAGACGGGATTGCCTGTTGTCGCAAACCCCAGAGGCGCCGGGCCCGTCGAGGATAGCGTTAGGATGGCATCGTAGGGGGCAACGAGCGCCTCCAGCCGATGGTAAAGGCGTTCGCGCTCGCGAAGCGCTTCCGCATAGTCGATGGCGCTGATCGCCCGCCCGGATTCGATCGCCTCCTGCATCACCGCGCTGAGCCGTTCCTTGCCGCGGCCGTAATAGCGGCCAAGGTTCAGCGCGATTTCGGCAAGCGTGATGTGCGGTGAAAGGCGATTGCGCGATCGAACTCGGGGTGGAGAATAAGTTCATCGCAAGCCGGTCCGAGCGCCGCAGTCAAATCCCCGAAGGCGGTCTTTGCGCTGTCCTCCGCGAAGGTCCATGCAGGCGTTTTCATGAACGCGAACCGGGCCCCCGGCAGCGGTTCCCGCGCAGCCTGAAGATAATCGGGAATCGTCGACGCTTTCCCGCCGCCCTTGGCAAGCACCCGCGCAACGGCGGCCACGTCTTCGAGCGAGCGGGCGAAGATGCCGGCCGTGTCGAACGTCGGGGCCTCTTCCAGAATGCCATCCATTGGGAAAAGCCCGTTCGTTGGCTTCAAGCCGTAGACGCCGCAAAAAGAGGCGGGGCGGATGATTGAGCCGTTCGTCTGTGTCCCAAGCGCAATCGGAACCATGCCCGCCGCGACCGCCGCTGCCGAGCCCGAAGAAGACCCGCCCGGAGAATGTTCGACGTTTCGGGGATTACGGGTGCGCGCCGGCCGCATGAAAGCAAGTTCGGTCGTCACGGTTTTGCCCACGATCACGGCTCCCGCCTCGCGCAGGAGGCGGACGACGGCGGCATCCGCGGAAGGGCGCCGCCCGGCATCCAGCACAGTCCCGTTCTCCGTCGGCATGTCCGCCGTATCAATGATATCCTTCACGCCCACGGCCACACCGGCAAGCGGAAGGCTGCCAAGATCATCGCGCGCATCCAGCCTCGCCGCCTGACGCCGCGTCTGGCGCGGGTCGAGATGCTGCCAGGCCTGGATTTCGCTCTCGCAAGCCTCGATGCGGGACAGGAGGGCGGCGGCGCAGGCCGAAGCGGTCATCTCCCCGGCGCGGATTGCATCAACGGTTTCCAGCGCGGTGCGCTCCTGCAAAGCGGATGTCACGGGAATGCTCCCTGTTTCGAGCCCAATCTGGTCTTGATGTAAAACCAGGGCACCGAAACCGGGAGGGGGACGGAGCTTGCGAGCTTCCATACACACCATTCTTCAGGGGGCAGGATGAAGGGGGCTTGCATCCCTCGAAAGATTGCGTAATAAGTTGACAGCGGGTGGCGGAAAGCCATCCGAAAGAGCGGGCGTAGCTCAGGGGTAGAGCATAACCTTGCCAAGGTTAGGGTCGGGCGTTCGAAATCGCCTCGCCCGCTCCAAATTCTAAGAAGTCTCGTAGCACTCCTTCGCGTGCTGCATTTTTCAAGCAACAGAGCCGTCTTCGCCACCTTGGACAAGAAGCTTTTTCGTTCGGGCAAGCGTTGTCCCGAGCTTGTTGCTTCTAGACTTTCACGCATGAATTAGATCCCTGCAAATCTTGAATAGTGCAAAGGCAGCCGCATACATATATAGACTTGAGAGATAAGCTTAAGTATTATTCGGAAGCTGAAGCTTCTTAGTGTACAACTTGCTTTTTGATGTGGCGGGAGGATGGATGATGGACCTACCACAGCTGAAGGGCATCCGTGTTCTGGTTATCGAAGACGACGGGCTTTCTTCTCTCGTTGCGCAGCAGATGCTCGTTGAACTTGGCTGCGTCGTCGCCGGCGCCGAAACTTCGGTGGACGGAGCTCTGGCCACGCTCGAAAGCGGCGAGGCGTTCGATTGCGTCATGCTGGACGTCCGCCTCGGCGCTGAGCTTTCGAGCGTCATCGCCTCGGACCTTTTGAAGAAGGAGGTGCCTTTTATCATCTGCAGTGGCTACGATATCAAGCTGCCAGGGATGAACATCCCGGTGCTCGATAAGCCCTACACGGTCGACAGCCTCGGCAAAGCATTGGCCCAGGCGTTGGCATGAGCGTCGTGCGCGTAATCCGGCGCGGGCCTCGATAGTCTTGTCTGCATGCCCATTGGACCTCACTTTTATCCCCGGAATTGCCTTCCGCTTGCGTTTGCGTCACGGATTTTTCTTAAGTGAGGATTGTACGAGAAAGCGCCTTGCCGGGAAGTTAATGGATAAGTCGTTGATATTGCTGAGAAAATCGACGGCGGACGGCGCTCCCGGCGCAGCGGCTGGGTTACTTTGGAGCGGTCATGGTTAACATGGGAATCTGGGATTATATTTAACGGACTTTTCAGAGCCCATTTAATGCCAAAAATCCTGCATTAAATTCTATTTAATGGGGCATTCGGCGGCAAAAAAGCCGTTCACTTTCAACGCGTTGGAACCGCCTGTCTACCGCACTCTTAGGCCGCGCTCTGCGCCGGAGAAATGCATTGTTAAGCCTAATCAAGTGTAAATTGGACCGGAAATAAATCGGCAGCGCTCGCGTTAACCAGTTTCAGATTAACGCTCAGCGCCGCGAACGAATCCTTAACCGCAAGGCATACGGCGGGCGCCATCGGAGAGTGGCGGCGGCCAGAGGGCTGAGAAGCGCTCCTGCATTCCATGGCGTGCACGCGATTAAGCTTGTGTCGCCACGGCTTCGAATATTGCGCACGCCGCGAGGCTATAGACTCAGCGTTTGACAGCCTCGGCGACCGCCAAAGCAAGCTCGGCGGCGCGAAAAGGCTTGGCAAGGAGAGGAAGACCGCAGGCGTGGGTGTCGACGGAGTCGGTGTAGCCGGTGATCAGGACGGCAGGAAGACCGGGCCGCATAAACCTCGCACGCCGTATGAGGTCGACCCCCATCATGCACGGCATTCTTTGATCGGTGACCAGCACGTCGAAAGTCTCGCCGGAGGCGAGATGCTCAAGGGCCTGCGCGCCGGAAGACGCCTGAACAACGGAGTGCCCGATCGCCTCCAACATCGCTGCAGCGCCGGCCCGCACCAGATCGTCGTCATCCACAAGCAGAACGGACAGCGGCTGAGCCGGAACCTCGGCTTCGCAGGCCGCCGGCGCCGCGCTTTCGACTTGCGAAATCTCGGCCGCGGGCAGCCACAAGGTCGCCGTTGTCCCTCTGTCCGGCGCGCTTTCAAGCGTCAGCTGGCCGCCGGATTGCGCGGCCAGGCCATGAACCATGGAAAGGCCCAGACCCGTGCCCTTTCCGATTGGTTTTGTCGTGAAAAAAGGTTCCACGGCGCGGGCCAGCGTTTCCGGCGTCATGCCAAACCCGTCATCGGCCACGGCGAGGCACACATATCTGCCCTGGGCGACGCCTTGCGCCTCGCCTCCGTCCGCGGCGCTGGCCGAAATTAAGATCGTCCCGCCGTCAGGCATGGCGTCGCGGGCATTCACCGCGAGGTTGAGAAGAGCCACCTCGAGCTGGTTCGGATCGACGCGCGCGGCGGGAAGATCAGCCGCCATCTCGACGCGGACCTCGATCCGCGGTCCAAGCGAGCGTCCGATGAGATCGAGCATGCCCCGCACGAGATGCTGGAGGTCAACGGCGCGGGCTTCGAGGTGCTGGCGGCGCGCGAAGGCGAGGAGGCGCTGCACGAGGATGCGGGCGCGCTCGGCCGATTGAAGCACGCCCGAGATCAGGCGCAAAGCCTGCGGATCATCGCGGCACTTCCTCTGCAAAAGGTCGAAGCTCCCGACAATCGGGGTCAGGAGATTGTTGAAGTCATGGGCGAGGCCTCCGGTGAGTTGGCCGATGGCCTCGAGTTTCTGGCTCTGCCGCAAGGCTTCTTCCGCCTGACGCCTCGCAGTGATGTCCGCGGCCTCCGGCACGATCGCCACAACATCCCCGCGCGCATCTCTGATCGGACGCATCGTAAAGTCGAACCAGCGCGGCCCGATCGGCAGGGTCAGGAGAAACTCCATCCGAACAGTTTCTCCCTTAACGGCCGCTTCCCATGCCGCCCGCACTTTTTCGGGCATGCCCGGCGTCGCCGTGAACCAGGGTGTGTCCCAAAAAGGCTCGCCGACGACATCTTCCAAGGGCGCCTTGATGCCCCGGAGCGATGTTGGATTTGCGTCGAGCAGGGCGCCGTCGAGAGCGACGATGCCTTTGTACTGGTAGCTGGTCTGAAAGATTGCGCGGAAGCGGGATTCCGACCGCTCGAAAGCTTCAGCGGTCTCTCTTTCGGCCGTGACGTCGCGGCCGTTCGCGTAGATGAGACCGCCTTCCGGCGCGGCCACCCACGAAATCCAGCGATAGGTTCCATTCTTATGGAGGATTCGGGCTTCGTAGCCCTTGAGTTCCTGCGCCACTGCGGCGGCGAGCGCCGCTTCTGCGGATTCGCGGTCCTTGCTATGAATGAAATCGAGGTAGCTGCGGCCGACGACCTCTTCCGGCCTCCACCCGAGGATAGCCGTCCATGCCGGGTTCGCGGCGCGAAATACGCCCTTTGTGTCGACGACGAGAAGCAGGTCGCGCGCGTTGTTCCAGGTGCGATCGCGTTCCGCAATCGCTGTTTCGACCCGCTCTTCCAAAGTCGCCGTGAACTCGCGCAAGGCTTGCTCACTCGCGCGCTGCTCCGTGATGTCGGTGTGGACGCCGACCCATTCGCGAAGCCGGCCATCGGGATCGAAGGTTGGAACGGCCCGGATCGAAAAGAGGCGCCATTGGCCATCGCGCCGGCGCACGCGATGTTCGAACACGAAAGTGCGCTGTGCGGCGACGGCGGCTTTCCAGGCGTCTATGGTCGGTTGAGTATCCTCCGGATGGACGGCCTTTGACCAGCCGTAGCCCTGATAGTCGTGATAGGTCTGCCCTGTGAGCGCGGCCCATGCCGGCTGCTCGCCCGCCATCTCGCCTGCCGCATTGTTTGTCCAGAGAATACCTTCTACAGCGTCGATGGCTGCGCGAAATCTCTGCTCGCTCTCACGAAGGCGCTGCTTGTCGCGCCTCACCGCTGTTCCGTCGAGCGCGATCACAAGGATGCAGTCCAGCTCGCCATCCCGATGGATGGCGGTGATGCTGTTCCGCACCGGCGCATAGCTTCCGTCCGGTCTTATGTAGCGCGTCTCGATATCGAACGAGGTTCGCCGGCCCGCCGCGGCGGCCTTCAGCAACGGCGCGTCGAATATGAAGTCGTCTGCGTGAATGATGTCATGGAGCCGGAGATTGCAAAGCTCTTTTCGAGGGCGGCCTGCAATCTCGGAGAAGCTTTCATTCACGAAGGTGAATCGGCCGTCCGGGTCCGTTATAGCGATCGCAGCTCCAGATTGTGCGAAGATCGCCTCACCTTCCCCGTCGTGATCCTGCCGGTCCGTCAACGCTATTTCGCTTCTTGGCAAATCGAGATGTTGTTTTCCCATCATTTTCAGGGGTCCCCGGCAAATGCTTTACGCCGCGCGCTTGAAGGCGGCTTACCCGGTTAACCTCAAGTCGGCCTTCGGGTTCCCAGCTGCCGGCAAATGATCCGTGGCGTTCTTACAACCTCTATTTTGTGAGAACAAAGGCGGAACATGTCAATTCGGATTGACATTCATCGAACATTAGGGGAACAAATGCGCGAAAATTCAGCCGATCGCAGAAGCGAATGCGTTCCCGGTCAGCCGAAGAAACCTTTGCGAAAACGGGTCGTTCAAAGAATATTCATTCCACGGAGAAAAAACTTGGCAGAAATCTGCATCGCGGCGATGTGCGCCCTGACAATCGCGCCGGCGCCGGCATTCGCAGATTACTGCATCGTGTGCGCGTGAGCATGAAGACTATCGGAAGAGCGCCGCTGAAGCGCAGTTCGTTCGTTTTGCTTGAATGAAAAGGCCCGCGGTTCCTGCAGGCCTTTTTTCGTTGGGCAGTCAGTTTCGCCGCGGCGTCCGCAAATAAGTGCTGCCGAAAATGGCGGGGGCATGTAAATCTTCCTCACATGAGCTGGAAGCATTGCGGCCCTGGGCGCCGCGGATATCATCACGGCAATTTGCGAGAGGCGCTCATTCAGAGCGCGCTGAGCCTGATTGGCGAAAAAGGACCGGCCGGTTTCACCATCGCCGAGGCCGCGCGCCTAGCGGAGGTCAGCCCCGCCGCGCCCTATCGGCATTTCCGCGACCGCGAAGACTTGATGGCCGAGGTAGCGCGGCTCGGGTTCGAGCGCTTCGCCAGCGACCTCGAAAAGGCTTGGTATGGGGGCAGCCCTTCGCCGCTCGAAGCGCTGCAGAATGTGGGGCGAGCTTATCTCGCCTTCGCCCGCAATGAGCCCGCCTACTACGCGGCCATGTTCGAGACGGGACTGCCGAAAACGGAGAATTCCGGGCTTCAGCAATCGGCGGACCGTGCGTTCGAGGTCCTTTATACGGCGACGAAGAAGCTGATCGAGAAGCTTCCGGAGAAGAGCCGGCCGCCGTCCCAGATGGTGGCGTTGCACATCTGGGCGCTGTCGCACGGCATCGCCTCGCTTTTCGGACGGGGAAATGCGCATCCGGGATCGGCGATCTCGCCGGAGGAGTTGCTGGAGGCGGGCCTGCTTCTTTATCTGCGAGGGCTGGGATTGGCCGGGGGGGCGGCGCCGGCTGCTACACTTTGACGTATGTGGCGGCGAACATACTGCAGCGCGAATATGCGTGGTTTACAGTCAGTTGGTTCGGCTATAGGCTCAATTGTCAAGTTTAGATTGGCTGCCTGAAGAGGTGCGCCACACGGTGTTGCTTCGCCCTCTGATGAGCCGATGACCGACTTGAGGCTGAAGTTCAAACACGGGAGAAAAGCATGAATCCTGCACTGATTTGGATTGACATAATCGTTATTTCGGCGGTCTACACGGCTTACCTCCTCAATCGGCCCGGCACTCCTGGCCTTCCGACCAATTCCTATTATCTCAACGGCAAAGGGCCGAAGCCGTAAGCAAGCCTGAATGCGCCGGCGACTTCCGGTGACGCAGGAGATGGGCGCGTCGAGCTTTATGCTCCTCGCGCCATTTTCTTGCCTGCTGGCAAAAGCCACCCCTCATCCAGGCCATCCAGTAACAATCTGAAATGCCGTGTTTTTTCTGGATGGCCGCCTCGGAGGGCGGCCACGACGATGAAACTGGCGGAGACGTGAGGGTAATCAAGTCCCGGGACGGCGGCGGCGATCAATATCCCACCGGCCGCGCGTCAGTCACGAAGGGGTGGTACTGGTAAAGCCAGGTCTCGGTCAGAACCTTGTCGCCCGCCTTGAGATAGAGGCGCATCTCGACGGGGTCATGCCCATCGACGGTGAGATCGAAATGGGTCCGCCAGTGTCCCGGCACGTCGTCCGGCACGGCCTCGGGCATGATTGTGGTGAATTTCCCGCGCGACGCCCACAGGACAAGTTCCGGCTTGACGCCAAACGGAAGTTCAGCGAGCGGCCCGCCCAGGAACTCCACCAGGAATTTCCGAACGCCAAAGGGACGGGGCTGACCGGGCTCGCCGCCCCGGCCAAGCCGCGTCGCGACGACGCGGCCGAGCGAAGTGGGGAAGGGCTCATCGGCAAGCCAGTGCAACCTGTAGTGCAGATCGATGCGATCGCCGGGCTGCGCCTGCTTCTCCGGTATCCAATAGGCGATGACGTTGTCCATGATCTCGTCGTCGGTCGGCATCTCGACGAGTTGCACCGCTCCCTTGCCCCAGTCGCCCAAGGGCTCGACCCAGGCGGAAGGCCGCTTCTCGTAGCCCACGCCGTCGAGATAGTGATCGAACTCGCGGTCGCGCTGAAGAAGCCCGAAGCCGCGCGGATGCTCATCCGAAAAGGTGGAAATGGTGATGTGCGCCGGATTGTTGAGCGGACGCCATATGTGCTCGCCGCCGCCGGTCCATATCGCAAGCCCGTCGGAGTCGTGCACTTCCGGGCGCCAGTCGATGCCCGGCTGCTTCAATGTCTCCGAGTACCAGTACATCGATGTGAGCGGCGCGAGGCCGAGCCGTTCCACCGGCTGACGGAAGAAGAGCGTGTTCTCGATCTCCATGACCACGCCCTTCGTCCGCTCCATGACGAATTTGTAGGCGCCGGTGACGCTTGGCCCGTCGAGCAGCGCATAAACCGTGACAGTCCTCGCCGCCTGAGGAGCCGGCAGGAACCAGAAGGCCACGAAATCGGGAAACTCTTCGATGGCATTCGAGCCTGGCGTAAGCGCGATCCCTCGCGCGGACAAGCCCACTTGCCCCAACTCGCCTTTGGCCCGGAAATAGGATGCGCCGAGGAAGGTCACCCATGGCTCGGCGACGCGCCAATCCTCCGTGCCGGCTTTCGGCTCGCGCAGCCAGAAGCCCGCGAAGCGCGAGGGATTTGGCGGAAGCTTTGCTGCAACACTATCCGCGGGGATTGAGAAGTAGTCCGGGTCGTAAAGGATTTCCCTCGCGCTGGCGCTGCCATCGCTGGAAGGATCGACCGCGTACATCCGCACGGTCTTTGGGAAATACTGCCCGACATGCATGAACGTGATCGGGAAGGCGCTCGGATGGCCGTCGCCATAGAGCGCGAAGTCGTTCTTGTACTTCAGTTTGCCATGCGCATCGTAGTCGATCGACGCCACAATGCCCGGATCGGGCCGGGGAGGCGGGCTGTAGGGGGCTGCCGCGAGCGCTTGCGCATGCGCTTTCAGCCATTCGAGGGAAAAGGGCTGGGGCTCCCCAAAACGGAGGGATGGAGGCGCCGCATTCGCAGGAAATGCCGCGAATGCCTGTGCGGCCAGCGCAAGTTTCAGGAAATTACGGCGGTCGAGCATGGTTTGGATTGCCCTCTGATAAAGCTGCAGACTCCCGCGGGTTCAGCCGCCCGCCCTCGCCGCGACAGTCTCTAGCGGGGCAGGGCAGAAATGGGAAGTGGCAATTGTTCTGTTATCATCCATTGGTAGAATCTGGCGCGCGTCAGTTTTCCGCATCCCAGGCAGGACGCAAAAGCGCCGCCAAAGGCAGCGCTGCGCGATAGGGAGTAATTTGTAAGAAACTACGTAATATTTCTTGGCTCGTTCAAAATCACTTTATGTTAAGTGGCCGGTCGCGCTGGGGTTGCGAGCCGTCCGGCGGGTATTTCGGACCGTTGAAACGGCGGAGGGGCACAAGGTCATTGCTCGGCCGCTCGAAGCGGACCCCTCCGTTATTACCGGCGGCGGCGCTGTTGGGGGACACGTCGCCGCGGGGCCTCCCGTAGAAGTATCGCCGCAGACGGTCAATGAAGCGCTCGCCCTGGGGAGCTGGAGCCCCTTGGTCGTAGGAGCCCTGTGATCCGTTTTGGTAGCCGCCGCCGTCGCCGCCCGAATAGCCGTAGCCTTGCTGGCCTGAATAACCCTGGCCATACCCCCCTTGGCTCGCCGAAGTCTGGCTGTAACCGGAACCGTAGTAGGATGCGCCGCCGCCGCCGTACCCATATCCGTCCTGCGAGCCGTAGCCATAACCCCCGTCTGGAGGATTTTGATATATGTAAGGCCGCAGTTGCCGCGACGTCGCGACTACGGTGTAGGGCTGAAACATCACATGCTGCCGGTATGCATCGCATCCATGGCCGCAATAACCGTTGCGGACGCGGTTGAACCAGCAGAAGGCTCCGCAATTTTCGTCGCACGGATAGCCGCCGCAGCCCCAGCCCCGCCACGTCTGGCTTCCTTGATCTCCGGTCCAGGGCGATGCGCCCTCGGGCACCCTCCATTCCTCCGGCTTGGCGTCGGCGCCTGTATAGACGTTGACCGGGCCGTAGATTTGGACATTCTGCGCTCCATTTGCGCCGTTCCCAAGGTTCGTGCAGGAGTAAGTCCAGCCGCAAGCATATTGAACTTTCGTTATGGCCGACGTCTTGGAGAAGGAGAGCGAAAGCGCCGCGTTCGGACGGGGCGCTGCAAAACTGCCGTCGCCGGCAGCCGCCGCGATTACAACGACCATAGCTAACAGCGTGAAATGGAAGCGTTTTCTCATAGACGGCCTCGACCTCGCTTTCCCCAACAGTAGGTCTATTTTCGTAAACTTTGAACTATCGGCCGGGGCGTTGTGAGATCTCGGTTAATTTTTTGGTCGGGACAATTGCCGCTTCGTTTCCCGCGCCTATTTCCTGCCGTGATCAATGCCGCTATAGACGGGGATCATCCCGGGGGAATCCTCTCATGTCACAGCATACCGAAACGCGCCGGATCACGGCTCCGGATATCCAAGCCCGGAAGGGGCAGCGGAAAATCGTGTCGCTGACGGCCTATCACGCGCATACGGCCCGCCTCATCGACCCGCATGTCGATTTTCTTCTGGTCGGCGATTCGCTTGGGATGGTGATGCACGGTTATGAAACGACAGTCCCGGTCCCCCTCGATCTCATGATCATGCACGGCTCGGCGGTCGTCCGCGGGTCGAGGCGCGCGCTCGTTATTGTGGACCTGCCCTTCGGCTCTTATGAGGAATCCCCGCCAGTGGCTTTCCGGAACGCGGTGCGGATCATGAAAGAAACGGGCTGCGGGGCGGTGAAGCTCGAAGGCGGCCGGCGCATGGCCGAGACCGTCTCCTATCTGGTCGAGCGCGGCATCCCGGTCATGGCGCATATCGGGCTGACGCCGCAGTCGGTGAACGTGATGGGCGGCTTCAAGACGCAAGGCCGCCATCGCGAGCAATGGGCCGCCATCGAGGCTGACGCCGCCGCCGTCGCGGACGCTGGCGCCTTCGCGGTGGTGCTCGAAGGCATGGCCGAACTGCTCGCGGCGAAGATCACGCGCGCGATCCCCATCCCGACCATCGGCATCGGCGCTTCGGCCGAGTGCGACGGCCAGATTCTCGTGCTGGAAGATATGCTGGGCCTTTCACCGTCCGTCCCGAAATTTGTGAAGAAGTTCGCGGAGCTTGGCGCGGCCATAGAAGGCGCCGTCAAGGATTACGCCGAGGAAGTTCGCACCCGGCAGTTTCCGGCCAAGGAACATGTTTACGCGATGGCCAAACCGGCTGCCGAAACGCCGCGAGTCACGAAAATGTCCAAAAGGAAGCCCAGTGGAACATTGAACTGACGTGGGAGATTGCGACCGCGTCAAGATGCGCCACAAAGTCTTCGGATTAAGATTTTCTGTCTTCTTCCCTTGCAACGGCCGCTGTCCTATCTGTTGCGAATCAGTCACTCGGAATTAAGGCAAGAGCGCCATGAGCAATGATGAAAGTTTTTTCCGTGAGGTCGAAGAAGACTATCGGCGCGAACAGACCGCAAGATTCTTCAAAACCTATGGCGCTTATCTCATTGCAGGCGCTTTTGTCATCCTGGCGATTGTCGGCGGCTACAAATACGAGACGCAGCGGCGCGCTGCCCAAGCCGCCAGCGGCGGCGACGCGCTATCCGACGCGCTGAACCTGGTCGAGGCTGGGAACCAGGACGAAGCCGAGAAGGCGCTTGCGAACCTTGCCGGCAATGGATCCGGTGCATATCGTGTTCTGGCCCGCTTGCATGCAGCGGCCGAATTGGTGGCAAAGAAGCAATTGGAATCCGCGCTTCAGGATTATCGCGGGGTAGCGGACGACAGCGCCGCGCCTACCTCGCTCAGGGATTTCGCGCGCATCCAGGTCGCGGCCTTGTCGGTGGACAAGGAAAGTTATGAGTCTCTGTCGCGTCAGTTGGAATCCTTCCGGTCGGGGACGAGCGAGTGGCGGTTTGCCGCCAAGGAGATTCTGGGTCTCGCTGCGTACAAGGAAGGCAAGAATGCAGAAGCGGAACAGTTGTACCGCGAAATCATGAGCGATGGCGAGGCGCCTCCCGGAATGCGGCAGCGGGCGCAGGTCATGCTGGCGTTGCTTCTCGAGCAGTCGAAGGCGCCGCCAACTGAATCAACGGGGACAAAGGACGGGGCAAATGAGGCGAAAACACAGTAACCGGGGCGCAAGCCATCCGCTCTTGCTGTTGCAGTCAGTTTCGCTCATCACAGTTATAGGTTTAGGTCTCGGCGGGTGCAAGTCGATGGGCTTGAGCGAGCCGAGCGTTCCTGGTCTCTCATCTGTTACGTCGATGTTCGACAAGAAGCAGGAAAAGCTTCCTGGCCGTCGAATATCTGTGCTGAAGGCCGACGAAAAGGGCAGCATTTCGCCTGAGGCTCCCGGCCCGATCACGCTGCCGCCAGCGGTCACGAACGCGTCATGGAGCCAACCTGGAGGCGTTCCGACAAACGCGCCTGGCCATCTCGCCATCGGGGACGTCTTGCATACCGTTTGGACTGCGGATGCTGGCGAGGGCTCATCGAAGCGCGAGCGGCTTACAGCCATCCCGATCGTCTACGACAAGAAGATTTTTACAATGGACGCCGAAGGGGTGGTCCGCGCGATTTCCGCGCAAAACGGGGGCGTTCTGTGGAGCTTCAGCACCGTTCCAGACGCAAAGTCGAGTTTCGACTATTTGCACCCGTTCAACACAAATAACGTTGCGCGAGCGGGCTTTGGCGGCGGGATCGCGGCCGATGCGGGCAAGCTCTTCGTCGCTACCGGATATGGCACGATCATCGCCCTTGACGCAGAAACCGGCCAGCCGGTCTGGAACAAGAAGCTCAACATTCCGATCCGGGAAGCGCCGACGGCGGCCGACGGCCACGTCTTCGTGGTCAACTCGGAAAGCGAGCTCTACTGCCTGAAAGCGACGGACGGCTCGCAACTTTGGACGCAGAAGGGGCTGCCTGAGAGCGCAGCTGTGCTGACGAGCGCAAGCCCCGCCGTTGCAGGCAATGTGGTCTACGTGCCGTACCCATCCGGCGAAATCACCGCCATCGATGTGAAGAACGGCCAGCCGAAGTGGACGGATTCCCTCGCCAAGGGCAGCATCAACAGTTCCGCGACAGCGATCGGCGAGGCAGCCCGCCCCGTGGTCGACGGCACGTCGGTTTTTGCGATGAGCCGCGGCGGCCAGTTGATCGCCACCTCGAAGGAAAAGGGTGAGCGGCTCTGGACCCGCGACATCAGCGGCTCGCAAACGCCCTGGGTTGCCGGAGATACGCTGTTCGTTGTCGACACCGCCGGCAAGTTGATGGCCTTGACCCGCAAGGACGGTAAGGTTCGCTGGGTCACGCCCCTGCCAGGGGATGCCCGTTGGAGTGGGCCGGTGCTCGCGGGCGGCAAGCTTTGGCTTGCCTCCTCCGAAGGGCTCTTCGTGGGCGTCGACGCGGCGTCCGGTAGTATCGGCACACAGACCGATCTCGGGTCTCCGGTCATGATTACGCCTGTCGTTGCGGAGGGAAGGCTTTACGTTCTGACGGACAAGGCCAAACTTATAGCCATGAACTGATCCGTACGCCGAGAGGGCTACGGGCGAGAAACACTCTTACGGCTTGCTCAACGCCCATGGCCTACACCGTCGCCATTATTGGCCGGCCCAATGTCGGCAAATCGACCATATTCAACCGGTTCGCGGGCAAACGGCTCGCGCTGGTTGATGACATGCCCGGTCTGACGCGCGACCGCAAGGAAACGCGCATCCGCATCGGCGCGCACGAGGTCGTCCTGACCGACACCGCTGGCCTGGAGGATGCGGAGGCTGGCAGCATCGCTGCCCGGATGACGGAGCAATCGGAATTGGCGATCGCCGAGTCTGATCTCCTCATTTTCGTGATCGACGCCCGCAGCGAGTTGACGGCTGCTGACAGAAGCATCGCGAACCTTATCCGCGCTTCGGGAAGGCCGTTCATTTTGGCCGCCAATAAATGCGAGGGGCGCGCCGCAGATGCAGGGTATTACGGTTCCTTCGAGCTTGGGCTTGGGGAGCCGCTCGCGATTTCGGCCGAACACAATATTGGCTTCTCCGATCTCATGTCCGAGGTCAGTCGCCACCTGGATGCATTGCGCGAACGCGAAGGCGGCGGAGTTGGCGATGACGAAGCCGATCCAGAAGCAGGTGACCGCGGAAACCGCCCTTTAAAACTTGCTATCGCCGGCCGGCCCAATGCGGGAAAATCCACCCTTGCCAATGCGCTTCTGGGCGAGGAGCGGATGATCACCGGCCCCGAAGCAGGCCTCACCCGCGACGCCATCGCCGCCGATTTCGACTGGAAGGGCCGGAAAGTCCGCCTTTACGACACCGCAGGCTTGCGTCGCAAGGCCCGCATTACGGCCAGGCCGGAGACGCTGGCGGTTGGCGACGCACTGCGCGCCATCCGCTTCGCCGAGGTCGTGGTGCTCCTCCTCGACGCCGATATGCCGTTTGAAAAGCAGGACCTCACAATCGCGGATCTTGTCGAGCGGGAAGGGCGCGGCCTCGTCTTCGCGGTCAACAAGTGGGACCTGGTCACGGAGCCGCAAAGCCGCCTGTCCGACCTGAAAAAAGGAGCCGAGCGAATGCTGCCGCAACTCGCGGGCGCGCCGCTTGTGCCCGTCAGCGCCCTCTCGGGGCGGGGCCTCGACAAAGTGATGCATGCCGCATTCAAGGTCTACGAAGCCTGGAACCAACGCATCCCTACGGCAGAGCTGAACCGCTGGTTCGGCGAAGCGCTGCAACGCCATCAGCCGCCCGCCGTGTCCGGCCGCCGGATAAAACTGCGCTACATCACGCAGGCCAACGCGCGTCCGCCTACCTTCATCATCTTTTCATCGCGCCCCGAGGCGTTGCCCAACTCCTACCTGCGCTATCTCGTCAACGACCTGAAAAAGAGCTTCGGCCTCGGCCCGACGCCGGTGCGCCTGCACGTGCGCAAAACCAAAAACCCGTATGCCGGCGATGACGAAAGGCCGGGCAAGCGGTGACCGCGCCGGAGTTCTGGTTCTATCATCTCGAAAGACAGCCGTTACAAGCCGTGCTGCCGGTTCTGGTGGAGAAGACGCTCGCGCGCGGGTGGCGTGCGCTGGTGCGTTTCTCAACGGCGGAGCGGCTTGAAACGATCGACAGCGCGCTCTGGACCTATCGCGACAAATCCTTCCTTCCTCATGGCAGTGCGCGCGACGGGCATGCCGATCGCCAACCGGTTTTTCTCACGCTCGATGACGCTAACCCGAACGGCTCGGCGGTGCTCTTCCTGCTTGAAGCGGCGAAGGAGCGCGAGCCTGAGCGCTTCAGCCGCGTAATCCGCCTTTTTGACGCGGCGGACGAGGAGGCGAAGGCGCTGGCGCGCACCGAGTGGAAACGCGCCAAGGCGGCCGGCTTCGAGGTCAGCTACTGGCGACAGGACGCGAACGGCGCCTGGAAGAAATCCGCGTGAGGCACAATGACGGCTTGCCTTGACAGGACTCGCCCCGTGCGACTAAATGGGAGCCAAGGGGCCATAGCTCAGTTGGGAGAGCGCTGCAATCGCACTGCAGAGGTCGTGAGTTCGAATCTCATTGGCTCCACCATTAAAATCAAAGACTTAGCCTGACATCCAGTCTCTTCAATTCCTTCTTGGCACAGCCAGGACAAAACGAAGGACCAATTCGTATGGCTGGGATTTCCAAACGGGATGGCAAAAACAGGGTGCAGGTGCGACGATTTTGCCAAGCACCTGTGCCCAAAATCTTCACTTTGAAAACTGGATGCAGTGAGGTGGCCCCGGTTGTTCGGACAGATTTCCCGCTCGCTGTTTCGCGTCGTCGATCATCCGCACGAGATCGCGCGCGGAGGCGCCAAGACCCATTTTCTTCCGCCGGCCCATCAGGTCCACGAGAATTTGCGGACCGATCCCGCCCTGGCTAATGACAAGACCGTAACTGACGGTCATCTGTTCGATCTCAAGCGCGGCGCCGCGGGCGATGTCCAGGTCAGCCAAAGGTCTGAAAACGACCTCGGCACGTTTTTCCGCAGGCTCATTGGACCTCACGTTTATCCCCGGATCGGCTTCCCGCTTGCGGTTGCGTCACGGGATTTTCTTGAGTGAGGATTGTACGAGAAAGCGCCTTGCCGGGAAGTTAACGAATAAGCCATTGATATTGCGATGAAATTTCAAGAACAGACGGCGCTTTCGGCGCACGCGCCGGGCCGGCTTCGGCGCGTCGTGGTTAACACGGGAATCTAGGATTATATTTAACGGACTTTTCAGAGCCCATTTAATGCGAAAATTCCGGCATTAAATTCTATTTAACGGGCCGATCGGCGGTAAAAAAGCTTTTTACTTTCAAGGCGTTAGAACCGCCTGCCTACCGCCCTCGCAGGCGTCGTTCTAGGCGGGATAAATGCATGGTTAAGCCTAATCAAGTGTAAATCGGACCGGAAATAAATCGGCCGCGCTCGCGTTAACCAGTTTCAGATTAACACTCAGCGCTGGGAACAAATCGTTAACCGCGAGGCATGCGGCGCGCGCCGTCGGAGAGGGCCGCGGCCAGATGGCGAGAAGCACTCCTGCATCGCGAGGTCAGGGTGCGTTCTTGTGCGCCATCGAACGCTCTTGATCTACCAATCGATCCTTTTTCCCATTGCGTTGGCCGGCACGGCTCGACCGAACGTAAACGCGCGCGGCCGCTCAAGAGGCTGAAGCCGTTCGCTCAGCCAGGCCTCCAAATCCCGGCGCAACGGCTCAAGGGGAGCGGCTGCGTCTTTGGCGACAATAAAAGCCTTGAGACGCTCGCCCTCATCCTCGCGCATCAGGCGCACCTCGGCATCCGCAACGCCTGGATGAGCGAGCAGGACTGATCTGACGACTTGTGGATATACGTTGACGCCGCCAACCTGAACGGCGCCGTCATGACGCGCACGTGGCGCCAGAAGATCAAGTCCGTGCCAAGTCACGTGATCGGGCAAGGCGATGCGATGAGCGGTTCCGCGAACAGTTTTCAGGACATTGTGCTCGCCGTCGCGTGCGAGGTGGGGAAACAGCCGGAACGGCAGGGTCGGAGTGTCACGCCAGGCGATCCCTCCGGTCTCTGTCGAGCCATAAACCTCAACCAGCCTGCGCAGGCCGTTCACGCAAATATCCTTGGCGACGTTTTGGGGGCACGCGGCGCCTGAGGTAACGCCATCGACCGAGGCCGGCCAAGCGCCGCCAAGCAACAACTGCCAATAGCTGGGCGTCGCTACGATGAGGTCGCCCGGCTCGGCAATGGCGCGGACGGCGGGCGGCGCATAGGACCGGGCGTCCACAACCTCGGCCTCAAGATAAATCGGCAGCAACACCGTAAACAGAAATCCATAGATATGATGAGCAGGCACAAGGGATATTATGCGCTTGCGGTCGCCGAATAGCGCGCCGAGGCTGACGATCTCCTGCGCGAGAGCCTCCAACTCTTGAATGACAACCTTAGGCCTGCCGGTGCTTCCCGAGGTTCGAAAGCCGATATGGGTGCTTGAGCGCAGGCGCCGTTGCGCTTCGGCGGCCCAATCAGCCACCTGATTCATTGTGTGCAGACGATCAATCCGTGAGAGTTGAAGCGCCTCGGAAACGGCGGTGGCCAGGGTGAACCGCTCCAGGGAGTTGAGGTCCAGTCCTTCGGGTCCCAATGATGTCCCGGCGCCAGCGCCATTTAGCGCGCTCGCGTAGCCTGGCCTTAGGTGGCCGACGACATCGGCGATGAGGTCGGCGACGTACCGTGGGAATTGCCGCCCCTGCCACCATAATGATAGGGATTGCGATGTGTTCGATGGGGATGTCACGTCAGGGATTTTTGCGCAATCTGAACTCAATCGGCTCTCTCGCAGGATGCTGAAAAACCGCGAAACCTGCCTTCATCCTTCGACAAGCTCAGGATGAGGTCGAGTGTCATCAGCGGACCCTCATGGTGAGCCTGTCGAACCATGGACAGCAAACAGTGCCGCCAGCGCATCGATCAGGGCAGGAGGCATGATCGGCTTGCTGAGAAGCGGTGCTCTAGCACAGCTTGCGGGTATGTCCGAACCAGAAAATAAGCCGGTAAGAAAGATGAACGGTATGCCGCGTTGACGCAACGCCTCGGCGACCGGCCAGGCGGCAACGCCCGCGAGATTGACGTCAAGCACTGCGCCATCAAGGACTTCTGACGCGGCTGCCGCAAGAGCGCCATCAAGCCTGTCCGCGAACGCGACAACTTTATAACCTGCGTTTTCCAGTATATCTCTTGTTTCGAGTGCGATCAGGGCCTCGTCTTCGACCAGCAAAATGCGCGGCGGCTCTGACGGTAACGTGTGCTGCAACTCAGTTAAGCCTCTAGGATTTGTATGAAAATCCAAGTTGACCCCTCCTTGCCCTGCTGAACTCGAACGGCAAGCTCACGATTGCGGTCCTCGAAGTCGCCGATAAAACTGAAAGATATGTCAAGCGCCCCGGACGCGCGCGCCTTATCGATGCGACCTTTGAAATAACCGTTGTCCAAACACGGAGCAACATCGGAAAAATAGGATAGACCCACCGTTGGCATCGATCCGCGACCGCCCTGCTCGGCTCTCGTCTTATTGTAAACGCGCACCACGCCCTGTGCATCGATACAGGTCACGCCGAACGGCAGAGCATCGAGTTCCTCTGGTGGGAGCGCCTCCACGGCCTCGGCAAGCTTCGGCGTTTGGAAATCCGGCAATGTTTTCACGACAAACCTTTTCAGCTTAATGTAGCTTGAGCTTTTCGGTTCATTAGGATTATTTGCAATATACCTAAAACGCAATATGCATGCGTCAAAAACGGCAAGTGGAGATCGCATGTCTACCGTATCCTCCAGGAACGACACGAGCACGCAGCGACTTGCGGATGCCCTTGTGCAAATGCGTTCGCACTCACGGTTGACACAGAAGGAAGTGGCTGCGCGGATGGCGACAACGCAGGCAGCCATCGCCCGGCTTGAAAGCGGAGTTCAAAGCCCAAGCGTGCGCACTTTGCTCAGTTATGCAAGGGCAAACGGCTTCTGTCTCGAAATCGGATTTGTCCGCTCGCCCGGCGCGGTCGAGAAGACCGGATGTATCATGATCATTGAAGATGCAGGCGGGGGAGCCTGAAACAGATCCGGCAAAAAAAATTTTCAAACGTCCGGGCGCGTGTGTCCTTCGTATACGACTATTCCGACCACGTGAGAAGGCGCTGTTCCTCCCGTCGCTGAAAACGGCAGAAGCAACCGCTCAAAGGTAAAAGGATCGCCATCGCCGAAATCGACGCGCATATGTTCATGAGACGGCCTTCCCGTTCGTGCGCACCGGCGATAAACCTCCGCCATGATGTTGAAGTCCTCTGCTGCCCATTCCTGCACCTTCTGAACGGAGTCGCCGAGACGTTGGGTCAGCGCTTGGCCTACTTGCGCAAAATGAACTTCTCCATTGCTTTTGACCTGGGCGATGGTTAGAGCTCCCGTTGCTGCAAAATGGCTCCAATCGAATCCAGCCAGTCTCGGCAAACCGCCGGGAGGACTTTGACGGAACCAGGTGTCGAAAAGCGAACACATGACCGTATTTTTCAGCTTGCGACGGATCGGTGAGTTGATTGGCACCTCTCCCAACCGGTCCAACGGCGCTTGAAAGTGGTAGTGGAAGCCTGCCGCGTCAAAGTTGAGTTCGGGGTTGCAGTTGAATTCGATGCCGGCCACTTGCGAAATCAAGGTTGAGCCGAAACCGCGCCGTTTTGGCGCTACACAGGGCAGGCCGCCTTTCTCGCGCCAATCGAAGCTAAGTTCGCGTGAATTTTCATCTCCCTTCAGCTCCCACGTCACGGCCAACTGGCCGGTGGGGACTGACAAAGCGCCGTGCTTGGTGGCGTTCGTGGCGAGTTCGTGCGCAATGAGAGCGATTGTCTGCGTTGCCTTGGCGGTCAGCATAATCGGAGGCCCGTTCAATTGAACCCGAGCGCCAAAAGATTCGAGTGCGCTCCTCAAAACGACGTCAAGCAACACCCCGTCGAAAGCTTGGTTTGTGAGGACTTCGTAGCTCTTCGCCAGCGCGTGCAGCCGGCCGATCAACAATTCCCGCTCTTCGGGCAGGGCGCGGTTGCCGGTCAAGCTTCGCGCAACGACGGAGAGAATGATGGTTAGGAGGTTTTTGCTACGGTGCGACAGTTCATCCAAAAGCGTCTTCTGGCGCTGTTCGATCTGCTTTTGCTCCGAAACGTCCTCTATGCCGGCGACAAGATAGTTTACCTCGCCGGTTTGAGTACGCACACAACCCAAACTCGTCGCGACAAAGACGACGGCCCCATCCTTGCGCAACAGGCGCAGTTCCATCCTGCAGGACTGAGTTCCACCGGTGCGCAACGTCTCCATGTGCGCGTTGATAATATCGAAATCGCCGGGGTGCACGAAGTCGAGAAGCGGCTTTTCCAGCAACTCCTCGCTCTGGTGTCCGATGATGTGACAAAGACGCTGGTTCGCCTTGAGCCATTTGCCATCGGGAGCAAGGTGACCGATGCCGACGGCCGCGAACTCGAACGTGGCGCGAAAGCGTTCGTCGCTTAAACGCTGCGCGTGTTCCGCCCTTTTTCGCGCTGTGACGTTGGTGTGGGTTACAATCGCTGCAATGCCCTTATCGTGGGAGAAGGGAGCGACGGTCATTAAGAACCAGAGTTGCTCCTCGGGGCGGGGACAGGCGTATTCCATTTCAAAAAAAGGAAGGCTGCCGTCGAGCACCCCGCTGATGCCCAACAGGGCCTGTGCGGCCTCTGGGTCGGCATTGGCGACTTTGCGGCAAACTTCCAGGTAATTAGTCCCGACAGCGACCTTTGGATCGCTCGCCGCGCCGTTCATGTTCGCGAATGCAGTCCAAGCTTCGTTGACGAGAATAAGGGTCCCGGTGCTATCCAATACAGTCGTGTGAGCAGGAATTGCCTGCAGCGCCTTTCGATAGAGATCGGCGGGTGCGAGCAAGGACATGGACGCGTAGTCTAAATCTTGAGCCAAGCCTGTTTCATTTAAGCTCGGCCTTCCCTTGGACGCGACAGTTTCAATAACGCTTTCACCGCTCAAACAACTCTCCCTACGTCCTTTTCCCAAAGTCCTCATCGCGCTCTCGTTAGGTTCGGCGTTTTGGGCTGCCCCGGGAACTGCAATACCGCGTTGGCAATCGGCCGTGCCGCGCCAGCGTTCGAGGGCGGCTTGAGCGTAACTTAGGTTGAATGCTGGCGGCAAGGCCGTTTCGGCGGCAACCGGTCAATAACCGGGCGAGGACTGCGGCAGACTTTGGTGTCGGGCGTGCTCTACGCTGATGGAAGGGTGGCGTCTCTCCCGCGGTCGGACCCGGACATTTCAGAAGTGGCGGGATCGAGATTCGCTATGGTATGCAGCCGCTACAGGTAGCACGCGGATAGTTGACCGCTGCTAATGCGGGCTCTATTCGACATGGCAGATAACGGGTCGAGATATTGGCCGGGATTATCCGGCAAAATGGCCGAACGCATCCGCGCCCACGATTGGGCGGCGACCCCGCTGGGTCCGATCGAAACCTGGCCGCCAAGCTTGAAGGCCGTTGTCGACCTTATGCTTTCCGGCCGCCAGCCCGCCTCCATCGCTTTCGGCCCCGAGCTCACTTCGCTTTACAATGACGGCTGCATATCGATCCTTGGGACCAGGCACCCGGACTGCCTGGGGCGACCCTATTCGGAGGTGTGGCCTGAGATTTGGGCTCCCTGCCAGCCCCTGATCGAGGCGACGATGGCTGGCGAGGCCCAGCATTTCGTCGACCACCCGGCGGCTCTCGCCGGCCGGTGGTTCACCTGCTCGTGGACGCCGCTACGCGACGAGGCCGGCGCCGTCATGGGTTTTTATTGCTCGGCGACCGAAACAACCGGCCAGGTCCTTGCTCAGGCCGCCCTGCGCGAGAGCGAAGAACGGCTCCGCTTTTCGCTCAAAGGCGCTCGCGCCGCGGCCTGGCAATGGGATTTCCTGTCGCAAGAGCAGGTATGGTCGCCGGAAAGCTATGAGCTGCACGGGCGCGATCCCCGTCTCGGCACACCCAGCTACGATGATTGGCTTCACTGCCTGCATCCTGACGATCGCGCTAAAATCGAGCAGATCTTCCAGGATGCCGTCGCGAAAAAATTGCCCGAGTACAGGACCGAATATCGCGTCCTTCTTCCTTCGGGTGAAGTGCGCCGGCTCGATGCGCTGGCAAAAATTGATTACGCCGAAGATGGCGCGCCTCTGCGCATGTCCGGCATCAACCTCGACATCACCGAGCGCACGCGCGCCGAGGAGGCGCTTCGCGAGAGCGAGGAATGGCTTCGCCTGGCTTTGAAGGGCTCAGGGGCGGCGGCCTGGCAATGGGATATTCTGAAAGATGAACAGGTATGGTCGCCAGAAAGCTATAAGCTTCATGGGCGCGATCCCAAGCTGGGGCCGCCGAATTACCAGGGTTGGCTCCAATGCCTTCATCCCGATGACCGCGCCAGGGTCGATCGGACGGTCTTTGACGCGGTCGAGAGACGATCACCCGAGTACAGGACAGAGTATCGCGTCGTGCTTCCTTCCGGCGATGTGCGTTGGCTGGATGCGCTGGGAAATGTGGTCTACGGAGCAGATGGCAGGCCTCTGCGCATGTCCGGCATTAATCTCGACATCACTGAACGCAAGCGCGCGGAAGAGGCGCTCGCGAAAGCAGAGGGGTTTCAGAGACAGAAACGCGAAGAATTAGAGACCATCCTCGCCGCGATCCCGGCTGCAGTCCTGATCGCGAGCCAGGCCGACTGTGTAGAACTGACCGGCAATCCGGCAGCCCACAGACTTTTACAGCTTCCTTCGGGGACCAACATCTCTAAGTCGGCTCCGCCCGAGCGCGCCCCAAGCAACTTCAACATCTTTCAAAATGGCCGCCCCGTGGCGCCGGCGGATTTGCCCATTCGAAAAGCTGTCGCCGGAAAACGCGCCGTGTCCGGAGAGGAGCTTGAACTTCGGTTCGTCGATGGCCAGAACAAATTCCTGCTTGGCAACGCTCTCCCTCTTTTCGACGATGCGGGAGAGGTTCGTGGAGCCGTCTCCGCATTCGCGGACATAACGGAGCTGAAGCGCACGGAGGCTGCGCTGCGCGATAGCGAGGAAAGGCTTCGCATCGCCTTGAAGGGGGCCGGCGCGGCCGTCTGGGAAACTGATATTTCGACCCGGCGGATTTTTTGGTCAGAGGATTGCTGCGAGCTGCATGGACGCGATCCCAAGTTGGGCTCGCCTCAGTATCACGAGTGGCTTGCGTGCCTTCATCCGGACGACATTGCCAAGGTTGAGCAATCCAACCTCGACGCGTTCATAGGGCGGGCCGTTGAATTCAAGTCGGAGTATCGAGTTCTGCTCCCCGCCGGCGGAATTCGCTGGCTCAATGCAACGGGAAAAGTGGACTACGACGCCGATGGCGCGCCGTTGCGCGTTTTGGGCCTCGTCCTTGACGCAACAGCGAGCAAGGAGGCTGAGATCGCTTTGCAGCGGGCCGAACTCCTGGAACGGCAAAGGCGCCAGGAACTCGAAACAATTCTGGCCGCGATCCCGGCCGCTGTTCTCATTGCGAACGATGCCAGCTGCAACGTTTTGACCGGTAATCCTGCAATCTACGATCTTTTGGGGCTTCCTCCAGGGACGAACCTTTCGAAGTCGGCTCCAGACGGGCAGGCCCCAAGCCATTTCGAGATTTATCAGAATGATCACCCTGTGCCGCTGGCGGATTTGCCGATTCGAAAAGCGGTGGCCGGGAAATGTGCGGTTTCTGGGCAGGAGTTGGAATTCCGGTTTGTTGACGGCAGGAACACGTTCGTGCTTGGCAACGCCTTGCCCCTTTTAGACGCCGCTGGGGAGGTTTGTGGCGCTGTTACCGCCTACGCGGATATTACGGATTTGAAGCGCACGGAAGTGGCGCTGCGCGAGAGCGAGGAACGCCTGAGGTTTGCTCTCGAAGCTGCGAAAGCCGGAACCGGGGAAATCCTTCTCGAAACAGGTGAGTTTTTTGCTTCGGAGCGTACCAGGTCCTTGCTGGACCTTCCTCCTGGAGTCCCGTTATCCCCCGAAGGCGCCTTGGCCGGCTTCTATCCCGAGGACCGAGTGCGGATCATGGAGGCTTTCGGGCGGACCCTTGGAACGGGTCAGCCTTACAGGGTGGAAACGCGCGTGCCCTTGCCAGACGGATCGATCCGTTGGCTGGAATCTCAAGGCGAGCTGCGATGCGTTTCCGGAAAGCGGGTGATCAGCGGACTGGTTCAGGACATCACGGAGCGGAAACGAGCGGAGCTGGCGCTGCGTGAAAGCGAGGCCCTATTGCGCTCGATCGTCGAACACGCTCCCGTTCCGATCCTTTTGTCCAGAGAGGATCGCAAGAATCCTTCTCATCAATCCGGCCTTGACGAACCTCACCGGGTACACTCATTCCGACATTCCGACGAGGGACGAGTGGGAGGTCTACGCCTATCGTCAATACGCAGACCAAGTAAAGGAGCAGGTCAGCGAGCTTTTCGAGATAGGACTTCCAAGCGATCGCAGTGTGATGTGGGTTCACACAAAGTCGGGTGACAAGCGCTTGTGGGCCAGCAAGACCGCGCCGGCTGGGCGCGACGCTTCCGGCAAACGCCTCCTGGTGTCCGTCGCCCTTGACATCACCGAGCGCCACAAGAGCGCCGAAGAAGCGCGCGCCACTAGGTCCAGGCTGGAAGCCGCGCTAGCCGCTATGACGGACGCTGTTTTTATTTCCGACGCGGAGGGCCGCTTCGTACATTTCAATGAAGCCTTTGCGACCTTTCACAAGTTCAAATCCAAGGAAGAGTGCGCCAAGACCTTGAGCGAATATCCCGAATTACTTGATATCTACCTTCCGAATGGCGAATTGGCTTCACTGGAACAGTGGGCGATACCCCGCGCTCTCCGTGGCGAAAACGTTACCCAGGCGGAGTACGCGTTGCATCGCAAGGACACAGGCGACTTGTGGGTGGGGAGCTACACTTTCGCGCCTATTCGCAGTGATGATGGCGACATCACAGGGGCCGTGGTCACAGCTCGCGACATCACCGATCAGAGAGGACACGAGAACCGCCTTCGCGAAAGCGAAGCGCGGCTCAGTTCCATCATCGATACCGCGTCCGACAGTATCATCGTGATCGACGATCGAGGAACGATTCAATCGGCGAACCGCGCGACTGAACGCATGTTCGGTCATTGTCCGGAAGACCTGATTGGGCGGGAAATATGCACTCTGACGCCACCACACATGACAAGGCAGCCTATTCACCATCTGGAGACCTTGCGCGGAAGCAATGTCGTCCGGGAGATGGAAGGCCAGCGCAAGAATGGGGAGACGATTCCGCTCGATGTAGCGGTTACGGAATGGCGCGATGGCGAAGGCCACCGCTTCTTCACAGCCATCCTGAGGGATCTCAGCGAGCGCAAGCGCAGCGAGGAAGCGCTCGCCAGCGCGCTTCGCCTGGAAGCGGTGGGCCAACTCGCAGGAGGCGTCGCGCACGATTTCAACAATCTGCTCGCCGTCATCGCGGGAAACCTTGAACTCGCCGAGGATCGCATTGAGGATGAAACAGCCCGCGACCTCATACGAAGGGCCTACAATGCAGCCGAAAAGGGCAGCGCTTTGAACAGCAGGCTGCTGTCGCTGGTCCGCAGGCTCACGCTCAAGCCGCAGCAGCTCTCTTTAAACAGCCAGGTCGAGGAAGCGGCAAAGCTGCTCAAAAGCACGCTTGGCGAAAACATTGCGCTCACCATGACCCTTGCGCCGGACCTTTGGATGACACTTGCGGACCCAGCCGAAATTGATAGCGCCATGTTGAACATTGCCGCGAATTCGCGCGACGCGATGCCTGATGGGGGGCGAATTGCGATTGCGACCTCGAACGTCACGCTTGATGCTCCGGCGGCGGCAAACCTTCACCCGGATGCCCGGCCGGGAGATTATGTCAGGCTCGCTGTCGCCGACAATGGCGTCGGCATGTCTCCGGAAGTGCTCGCAAAGGCCATGGAGCCCTTCTTCACAACGAAGGGGCCGGGCGCAGGGACGGGGCTCGGACTTGCAAGTGTGGCAAGTTTCGCAAAGCAGACGGGGGGCTTTTCGGCATTGGAAAGCACCCCTGGTCGCGGGTGCGTCGTCAGTCTCTATCTGCCCCGCTCCACCGAGGAGAGGCCCGCACCCGACATTCATGCGGACGACCTTCCGTTTGGGGATGGCGAACTCGTGCTTGTGGTCGAGGACGATGATCAGGTTCGCGAGGTCACGCTTAAACGCATCGAATCCCTGGGCTACGCGGTGGACGAAGCGAAGACGGGTCCGGCGGCTGTTCAGCGGCTGCGATCCGGAGGGCCAGTGCAAATCGTGCTGAGCGACATCGTCATGCCTGGCGGGATGACGGGCTACGATGTCGCGCGCTGGGTCGCGTCGAACAGGCCGCGAATCCCGGTCATTTTGTGCACCGGCTACAACGAGGAGGATCACAGGGGCGATGCTCTCCGCGATGTCGCCATTCTCGGCAAGCCTTATAGTCGCACTGAACTCGCACGCGCTTTATGGAATGCGCTCGCGCTCTCCAAAGTTGTTTAGGCGGCTGAATTGCCGCCGCGCTTTTTTGTCGATAAATTCGAAACGAGTTCATACAATCTAATGCGGACAGTGCGCATTGGTTTTGCCAATATACGAAAGAACCATTTCCTCGCATTGGGGTGAAGGTGTATCCCGCAGCGGGGGGCGAGCCCACCGGTTTAGTGCGTCAAGCTCAACCTTCAGCTTGAGGTTTAAAACATTGATAGATCCAATTTATATAGCGGTCGTCGATGACGAACCCGAAGTCCGCCGTGTTTTGCGGCAAGGTTTGGAGGCCGAGGGCTTCGCTGTGATAGAGGCGGGCGACAAGGCGGATTGCGTGCGCTGCGTCGAAACTTATCCGATCAAACTGATAACGCTCGACCTGAAGCTCGATCATCAAGACGGGCTTGGGCTTGCCCGGGAGATCAGAGCGTCGCACAACATCCCGATCATCATGATTACGGGATGCGACACGCCACTTGACAGGGTAGCCGGGCTTGAACAAGGCGCAGACGACTACATCACGAAGCCGTTTCATATCAAGGAGGTCGTGATAAGGGTACGGCGGGTGCTTGCTATTTACGGCGTTCTGGATGCCGCGCCACTCAAAGTCAGCCAGACGCCATGCTACGCTTTTGACTCTTTTCTCTTTGACCCTCGCAAGCAGGAATTGAGGTCTGCTTCCGGCTCACTCGTCGAACTGACGGAAACAGAAGTGCGTCTCTTGGATCTGTTTTTAAAGCATCCGGGGCGTGTTTTCTCCCGGGACGAGATTACACACATGCTGCGCGGGCATGAGTGGTCGCCCCTCGATCGCATGATCGATGGCCACGTATCGCGGCTGCGCCGAAAGATCGACCTTGCAAAAAGCGAGGAACCCAGCTTCATTAGAAGCGTGCGAGGCGTGGGCTATGTCTTCACCGTTGAAGTCAAGCTCGTTTAGTCGCGTCGTTCGAAAGTCCAGGCGCTTAGGTTGACGCTTTGCAATAAGTCAGCCTCGTTCATAAGAATGCCAGTGCCTGATGCACAAATCTGTACAATTCTCCACCTATCCGGCAACCGCTAGCTGAGCAATAGAAACGGCTTCCTCGCTACGCGAGGTGGGAGGCAGAGCAATGAATTTTGACGAGAATTCTGCGACCGGTTCCAGTTTCCGCAGTGTGCGGTTTTTCGAGGGTGAATTCGCTTCCGAGCCCTGTCTTCGCTTGAAATCGGAGGAGTCCCTTCAGAACGAGGCGCCGGTATCAAGTGTGGATTGGGCGTGCACAACGATCACCCTCGATTCGAATGAGCAGTTGGAGCAAGAGCGGCTTCAAAAAGTGGAAAGTGAGCTCATCGGCCGAGTTATCGAAGCATACGAGCGTGCGCTGCAGAATGGGCTTCGCCCGAACAGGGCCATCGCCAGCATGCTGGAGTGGGCATCCTTGGAGTGCCCGCGATTGCTTCCTTGAGCGGCTCCTTATAAAACATCAGGCGTCACCGTGACGGCAAAAATAAGAATACTTGCGGTCGAAGATGACGAGTGGAGCTTGGACATTTTGGAGGACTATCTATCCGAGGCGGGATACGAGGTTATTGCGGCTGCGGATTGCGCGGCCGCGTTGCAGAAGTTGAACGAGAATCCGGAGGTCAAAGTCATTCTGCTTGACCGGGTACTACCAGCTATGGACGGGATAGAGCTTATTCGGGATCTGAAGTGTGACGAAAGGTTCAAAAGCATACCAGTTGTCATACAGACCGCTCTTGCTCTTCCTGAACAGGTTCTTGAAAGTTCAGAAGCTGGCGCCCTTTTCCATTTGTCCAAGCCGTACGACCGCTCGCAGCTTCTTGGCGTCGTGAATGCAGCGCTTCAGGATGCCGAAAGTCAAAATTAGAAAGTGATCGCGAGCCGGGCAAACGCAGGGCCAGCGTTTAACGCTTGCGCTTGGTGCATGCCGCCGCGCCGCGGCTCGTCGGTATCCCAGCACGAAGCGACATTACGCCTCTGCTTCGAAGTGTGCTTGCACAGCCGAGCCGTGAAAGCCTATCAGTAAAGAAATGTGGCGACGCAAGGGCATTATCGGCGGCCCCCCAGCGGGGTTAGCGATCTCGGCGTCGCCTTGACGTAGCGATTTTTTTCAATGGAGGCAAGTAATGGCTGGGTCTGCTCAAACAGCTCAAAAAGCGAATGGATCTCTTGCAGTTCCGCTCCTCAAGCTGTTGGTTATCGTGGTCGCGCTCGGAGCACTCGGCTTTTCGTTCGTCATGATCGACCTGCCGAATAGGAACTATATATGGATCGTCGCAGAGATCGTGGTTGCTGTTCTCCTGGTTCAAGCTTTCATCAGCAATGTTAAGCGTACTTTTGGCGGACGCTGAACTTTAGCCGCGCCCGCCTGCTTATTTAGTTAGCTGAATGAGTTGAATAAATGCGTGCGGCTCAAGCCGCGCGCATGATGCTCCGCCCAGCAAAGACCGCGACATCGCCCAACTCTTCCTCGATGCGGATGAGCTGGTTGTACTTCGCGATGCGGTCGGACCGCGACAGCGAGCCGGTTTTGATCTGTCCCGCGTTCGTGGCGACCGCGATGTCGGCGATGGTCGAATTTTCAGTCTCGCCCGAACGGTGCGAGATGACTGTCTTCCATCCGGCGCGATGGGCCATGTCGACCGCGTCGAGCGTCTCGCTCAGGGAGCCGATCTGATTCACCTTGATGAGGACCGCGTTCGCGCAACCCTTTTTGATGCCCTCTGCCAGGATCTTCGGATTGGTGACGAAGATGTCGTCGCCGACGAGGTTGATCTTCGAGCCGAGCTTGTCCGTCAACAGCTTCCAGCCGTCCCAGTCGCCCTCGGCCATGCCGTCCTCGATGGACGTGATCGGATAGCGGCTCACGAGATCGACATAAACCTGCACCATCTCCTCGGACGAGAGGCTCTTGCCTTCGCCCTTCAGCTCGTAGCGGCCGTTTTTGTAAAACTCGCTTGAGGCCGGGTCGAGGGCGATCGCAATATCGTCGCCGGGCTTATAGCCCGCCTTCTCGATAGCGCGAACCACGTAGGTCAGCGCTTCGTCTGCGGATTTCAGGTTCGGTGCAAAGCCACCCTCGTCGCCCACATTCGTATTATGTCCGCCCTCCTTCAGGATCTTCTTCAGCGTGTGGAAGACTTCCGCGCCCCAGCGCACCGCTTCCGCGAGCGTCGGCGCGCCGAGCGGCGAGATCATGAATTCCTGGAAGTCGATGGGGTTGTCGGCATGAGCGCCGCCATTGATGATGTTCATCATGGGCACGGGCAGCACGCGCGCATTCACGCCCCCGATATAACGATAGATCGGCAGGTCCGCCGCCTGGCTTGCGGCTTTCGCAACGGCCAGCGAAACGCCGAGGATCGCGTTCGCGCCAAGGCGGGCCTTGTTCTCCGTCCCGTCGAGCATGATCAGCGTGTTGTCGATGTGCCGCTGGTCCTCCGCCTCCATGCCTTGAAGCGCGTCGAAAATCTCGCCGTTCACGGCCTCGACGGCCTGCTGCACGCCTTTGCCGAGGTAGCGAGAGCCGCCATCTCGCTTTTCGATGGCTTCCCGCGAGCCGGTTGAAGCGCCCGATGGCACCGCGGCGCGGCCTGCGGAGCCGTCCTCCAGGATCACGTCGACTTCGACGGTCGGATTGCCGCGACTGTCGAGGATTTCTCGGCCTACAATTTCAGAGATGGCAGTCATGAGTGAACTCCGTCGAAAGCCAGGGATAATAACGCGTTGTAACGATGAAACGTGTTGTTTTCTTAAAGGACTCGCGCCTCCTCTCAAAGAGGTTTAATCGGTAATCATGAGTGGCATACCAAAAACCACGAGAAAATGCCTCGTCCTGCTCTCGGGCGGACAGGACTCCGCTGTCTGTCTGGCCTGGGCGTTGACGCATTATGACGCGGTGGAGACGCTTGGTTATTCCTACGGGCAGCGTCACAGCGTCGAACTCGAGTGCCGGCCGAAACTTCGCGACGCGATCGCGGCCGCCTTTCCCGACTGGGCTCCTCGTCTCGGCCCCGATCATGTGCTCGATCTTTCCGTGCTGGGTGGTGTCAGTGACACGGCGCTTACGAGCGACGCGGAGATCGCGTTCGGGGCGAACGGCCTGCCGAATACGTTCGTGCCGGGGCGCAATCTTCTGTTTTTCACGCTCGCCGCAGCGCTCGGCTTCCGGCGCGGCATCCGCGATCTCGTCGGCGGCATGTGCCAGACCGACTACTCGGGCTATCCCGATTGCCGCAACGAGACGCTATCGGCGCTGAACCACGCCATCAATCTTGGCACAGGCGAGCGCTTCACGATTATCACGCCTTTGATGTGGCGCACGAAGGGGGAGACCTGGGCGCTTACGCATGCCCTGGGCGGCCAAAGTCTAGTGGATATCGTTGCCGAATATACCCATACTTGCTACAAGGGCGACCGCGAGCACCGCCACGAGTGGGGGTATGGGTGCGACGCGTGTCCCGCGTGCAATCTTCGCGAAAAGGGCTATTGCGCCTGGCGTTCTGGAGCCAAGGCGCCGGCGTAGATCCATGTACACTGTCAAAGAAATCTTCCCGACATTGCAGGGTGAGGGCGCGCAGGTTGGGCGGGCAGCCGTTTTCCTGCGTTTCTCGGGCTGCAATCTCTGGACAGGGCAGGCTCGCGACAAGCCACGCGCCTTCTGCCGTTTCTGCGATACCGACTTTGTTGGCTATGACGGCCCTGGCGGGGGCAAGTTTGAAAGCGCGGACGCGCTTGCCGACACGGTCGAGCATGTCTGGCGCGCCGTCGTCGAATCTCGTGCGACCAAGCCCTACGTCGTCTGCACCGGCGGCGAGCCGACCCTGCAGCTTGACGCGCCACTCGTCGAAGCGCTGCATGCCCGTGGCTTCATGGTCGCGCTCGAGAGCAATGGCACGCGCCCGGCTCCACGCGGCCTCGACTGGATCTGCATCAGCCCGAAGTCCGGCGTCCCGCTCGCACAGCGCGAGGGCAACGAACTCAAGCTCGTCTTTCCGCAGATCGGGGCGCATCCGCCTCAATATGAGCGTCTGAGTTTCCAGCACTTTTTCCTGCAGCCCATGGATGGGCCGAACCACCGCGAGAATCTCGAGGCCGCGGTGCGTTACTGCCTCGCGCATCCCCCCTGGCGGCTCTCGCTTCAAACACATAAATTGGTTGGCATTCGCTGATAAAGCGCGGTTTTGCGTAAGCGGAGCTTGAATGAACAATCCTGATTATGGCCGCCGCCTGACGCAGCTCGGGCATCTTTCGCAAGTCGCTGCGTCTCCGGAGGAGGCGCTGCTTGAGGCCGTGCCGAACCCGCATTCGGGGACGCTGTATGCCGTGCGCTTCGCGGCGCCGGAGTTCACCGCCCTTTGCCCGGTGACGGGGCAGCCTGATTTCGCCCACCTCGTCATCGACTATGTTCCGCGCGACCTGCTTGTGGAATTGAAATCGCTGAAGCTCTACCTCAGCTCGTTTCGCAATCATCCGGCTTTCCACGAGGATTGCACCGTCGCCATCGGCAAAAAACTCGATGAGACCCTGAACCCGCATTGGCTTCGCATCGGCGGCTATTGGTATCCGCGCGGCGGCATGCCCATCGATGTTTTTTATGCCGTCGGCGATCTCCCCGCCGGGGTCTGGGTCCCGGACCAGGGTGTTGCGCCTTACCGCGGGCGCGGCTAGACAGGCTGGATGAGGGATCGCCTGATTATCACGAACGGCGACGACGCCGCTTCGCGCATGCGCGAAGCCGGGATCAGCGGAGAGATCCTGCCTTGGCGCGATATTCTTCACGAAGGCCCTGTTCCGCCGTCTCTCTCCCTGGAAGAGCTGTCCGCAGTCCGGGCGCAGTTCCTCGCGCAAAGGGGGTGGCTGCCCGAAGAGGAACTCCACGCCGCCTTCCAGGCGCGCGACGCTCTTATCCGCCGGCACCGCGACTTTGCATCGGTTGTGCTCTGGTTCGAGCACGACCTTTACGACCAGCTGCAACTGATCCAGCTTCTGGATTTCTTCGCCGATGAGGACCGGCGCGAAGGCGTGCATCTCATCCAGGCCGGAAAATATCTGGGGCACGAAAGGCTCAGGGCTCTGAAGGGCCATTTCCACCTTATGGAGCCGGTCTCGGACGCCCATCTCGGCTTGGCGCGGCTCGCCTGGGGCGCTTTCCGAACCGAAACGCCAGGGCCATGGGCGTGGCTTTTGCAATTGGACACGCGCAGCCTTCCGTTTCTGCGGCTTGCGATATTGCGCCTTCTGGAGGAATTGCCGGACCCAGAATCCGGGTTATCGCGCACAGACTGGACGATCTTGAACCTTGTCGCCGAGGGCGTCAAAACACCGATGGACCTTTACGAAGCCTACATGGCGTCCGAGGAGGTCTTCTTCATGGGCGATATGAGTTTTTATCACGCACTCGATGGGCTGGGAGAAGGCGCCGCGCCCCTCGTCGCGGGTCTCAAGGGACTGTTTTTCTCCCCTTTGATGCCGGAGGAGACGCGCGACGCGTACCTTGCCTCCGAGTTGTCATGCACTCATCTCGGCGTCTCGGTCCTGTCGAAGAATACGGACGCCCTGCAGCATCGGCGCCTGGACCGCCATATCGGCGGCTACCATTTGACGTCGCGCGGGGCTTGGCGCTGGGACCCGAACGCCCGGCAGCTTTTCCCCCCGACGCAAGCTTGCTGAAGCTGCCCGCATGGCTTTTTGGATGCTTGTTGCGAAAGGTGGGATTGTCCTCTGACCTTCGGACTAAATATGCTTTGGACCGGCCTGCTCTACTTGGACAAGATGGTAGGAGAAAGCGCCTTGCTGATGGGTTAATTGCAATAACGCATTGAAAATAAACGGGAAATAGCAAGACGCATCGCGCCGCGGCGCTGGTGAAGGGCTGGGGCGCGTTAACACATTATATTTACCGGACTTTTGAGCGTCCCATTTCCGCCAAAAATATACTTCGTTAACCATGCCCGTTGAAGCCGGAAAACCGATTTCTTTCAATGAGTTGCGTACCTCTCCTACGGGGGACGGACGCGGGCCGCTTTCATTTCTTGAGGGCTTCTTAACCAAATCCAGACCGGAAATAAATCCTTTCGCGCCGCTGTTAACTATAATTGGTTAACAGCGCAACTGCGCTAAGCAAATGGTCTTGCTTTCGTCAACGGATGTCTCCGTGTTTTGCGGTCCTTCCCGTCCGGCGCGCATGCGTGCAGTGGAGCGATTTGAGAGACATTCTGCCGAGAAAAGTTGCGACCTCCGGTTGCGAAAGTCGTGCGGACGCTACGATGGCGCGCATTCAAATGCTTAGATCAGTACGGGCACCGCGTTGAACGCAGCGACCAAATCCCGCTCGCAGTAGGGTTTTAAAACGCGGGGGACGTGCTCAAACCCGTCAAATGCATGGCTGTAGGCGGTGCAGAAAACGAACGGAATTCCACGCTCTTGCAGTTCGGCTGCAACGCAAAAAGATAGCTCACCGTTGAGGTTGAGATCAAGCATCACGCAATCGAGCCCGGGTTGCCGGATTTTCTCTTTGGCGGCTGCAACTGAGCGGGCTGTTCCTGCAACAATCCCACCAAGACACTTCACCATGTCCATAGCCGCCATCGCGACCAAGCAATCATCCTCGACAACGAGGACGCGGGCGCCTTGAAGATACATGTTACGACCGTGCTTTCTCGTGCCGCGCTTATCGGCAATTTTTAGTTATGTCGGTCAGTACGTATTCGCTGTTGCCGCTCTCAAGAAGATGAACATGCATGCTCGGTGATTTGTTCATGCGGGGATAGCTTCGGAATATACTTATAGCGAAAGAGCAACCAAACGGTTATCTAACAATAGCGTCGTCACGCGCAGCAATAGTGAAGACATGTAGCTCGGTATCGACCTACCATAAAACCACTTCTATTTGTCTAAAACATATTTATGTCTAAAACATAATAATAACGACTAGCTTAAGCGATACAAAGTAGAGCGTTAACAGATGTAGACCGAAGAAATTTGCGATAAAACAACTACAAAATAGCATCACGGAAGGGGGCGGCCCACTCCCGCTCAGTTCATGGGGAAAGCGGTTGGAGGCCGAGGATGGTGTCGCCAGACGCCTTTGGGTCGATCGCTAACGGCGCCGAGCGCCCTGTTTTAAGCCGCTTCTCAGCGAGTGTTTTCTGCTGGGGGATGCCGGCGATCCACAAGGTGGCCGCGATCAGATGTCCCGCCGTGATCAGCACGGCGAGATAGGCCGGAAGAACTTGGAATAGTCCCACGCAAAAGGAGGCAAGAGCGGGAAGGGTGATAACGCCGCTCAGCGTCGCCGGATTGCGATGCAGCAGAGTCTTCGCGTAAGCGATGAATTCCCAGGGGCTTCGTGCTTCGAAGCGCGGGCAAATCGCCGGCTCGCCTTGTTTGCAGCTGTATTCGACCCAAGCTGCGGCCAGATAGAGCGCGCCAGCTGCGATGATGGATAGTGAGGCGAGCGCGGCGCCGGCCACGATGTAGGCGGTAGCGGCAGCCGCGCTAAACCACGCCGCGCGTTTGATGAGCCTGTTCCTGCGCTGAATTGCGCGATCGAGCTTCTCGGTGTGAAGCGGAACCATGGGCGCCCGCGGCATTGCGATGGCGGGTCCCGCGCCAAGACATACGATTTCGGCGGCGAGCCAGAAGAAAAGAGCGACGGCGATGACGGCTTCGCCCAGAGGCGCGGATTTGCTCAAAAAGGCGTCGGCTATGGTTGCCGAGGCAGTGCTTGCGGTGAGCGTGATTTCGCTGGCCGAAGACAGCATGAGCGCGTGTGCGCGCGCTGGGACGGGCAGCCGAAGTGCATAGAGGCTGCGCCAAGGCAGGAGGTTCGCTTGGTTCTGTTTCTGGTTCTGCATGGGCAAACATGACAAACACAAGGTTATCTTGCATACCAGGCATGCAGGATACGTATATTCTCGTTTTCCGAATTATATATCGGCGGGATGGCGCAAAAATAGCTCGTATGACTTATCCTACGAGCTCAACGATTTTTGCTATTGTCTAATATTGTTGCTTGAGCGGCGCTTTACAAGACTGGTTATTTGCGACATTTTCGCAAAGCGATTGACGCGCCGTAAATCTTGGCGTGGTGAGGAAACATCGAGTTGAATTCTTGTGGCCGATCACGCGGTTGACGCATGGGGATCGGCGGGCTCGCGGAGCCGGGCCGCGGTTGTGGAGCCAGCTGCGTGCGAGCGGAGGGAGCCGATTTGGCGGACCGGCGCCACGCCGAGATGCGTTAAGCAAACTTCGCCAAGCTGGCCAACCATTGCAGATGCCGCTTGCCCCACTTCGTCGTCCGGGCCTTGCGCAGCGCGAGCCGGGACCGCAAAAAAGCTCTTCAATCTATTACGATCCCGGATAATGCGGCTGGCGTTTCCGGGATGACGCGATGGCGCATACTCTCATCGTCATCCCGGGACTTGATTACCTGGGTGTTTCCGCCAATTCCATCGTCATGGCCGCCCTCCGAGGCGGCCCCAGGATGCAATCCGGAAAGAACGAGGCATTTCGGAGGGTCACTGGATGGCCGGGGCAAGCCCGGCCATGACATTAGAGCGAAAATTCGCCAATGTTTTCATGGGCTCTTACGCGAGCGGAAGCATCAGGGCAATCAAAATCCGGGATGATCGACGCGCCTGACCCCCGGGGACGGCCAGCGTTAGCCGCGGCCGGCTGGGCAGCGTTATCGCTTTGCGCAGGCGCTGATCAACCCGGTGGTAAACTCCTGGGCCTGAAGAGCATAAGCGTGGAGCTGCAACTGTGCGTGCCTGCTCTGAATTTGCAGCATTTCCGGGAAAGTTGCCGCGTTGGTCAACTCATCGGCCATCGAGAAACCGGCTTCGACATTCTGCCGGGCGAACTTCATGGCTCGCTCCTGAGCCTGGATTAGTCCCTGCAGCACCGGGTTCGACGGGATCGACGCTGTCATCATCTCCTGCGCCTTTTGGGCCGAGTCCATAAGCTGATTGTATCCGGCTCGCGCTTGAACAATGTTCTTCGCAACAATTTCGCGCATCGCCTGCGGAATTGCTGTTTGCGTATTATTAGTCATCGGGTTTTCCTTTGTGGTGCCGCCAGCCACGCTACTGTTTGATAGAATTATATTTTCGAGCAGCTTTGAATTCATAGTGTTGATGAAAATATTTCCTAATGTACAATATATCAATATTTGATAATTGCAATAGCGGACGTCTTTATTTGTACGAAAATAGGAAAATTTGCTAAGCAAAAAATGGTGGTATATTTGATATTTATCAAAAGTGTGTTCGACTTTTCCTGTCGGCCCGAGACTGAAAAATCCAGCGATGCATCAAGCCGCAGGACAGCCTGCGGGCGGTTTCGTCCTGCCCCCGCTCGCCGGTCCATATTCCGACCGGCCGCCTCGGTCCTTCTGCGGCCAATGAGAAAGCGGCTCTATCTCACCGTCAATTCGTTGACGAAGCCGCGAATGCCTGCTTGGCGTCACTGCCTCGCAGAAGCCGTGGTCGCTCCGCCGACCCTTCTTAACGCGCCTTCCGGACAATAATCCGGATCCTGGGTGCTGTCGGCGGCGGTGAGCGCGAGAGTTGCTCCCTTGTCAGAAAATGCGATCCTGTAGGAACAATGCACCGCCCCTTGCTCATAGAACACCTTCAGGTCGGCGGCGTCATCGGCGGGGCGCATCCTGGCCGCGCCGTGAACCGGATGCAGCCAGCGGCCGCCCTCCGTAATGCTCAGGATCTCGCCGCTGTCGCCGATCATCCATTGCCCGGCCAATGCCGGCGCATCCGAGGCGCTTGCAGCCTCTGCGCCGGAGGTCTGCGCAGAATCGGCTCCAAGCAGCCTCACTTGTCCAAGAACCGCGTCAGCAAGGACCAGGCCGACGCCCGTATCAGGATCTCTCGAAGCGTTCTTGAAACGCAGCGCCGTACGCTCGTAGATGGCGCCGATCTGGTTCACTGTGAGCGCCGGTTTGAGAGAGAGAGCCAGGGCGCCGATCGCAGCCGCATGAGGCGCCGCTGCCGAAGTTCCGTAAAAGGGGTCGAAGCCGGGCGTATAAGTTCTCACTCCATCCGCTGAAGTCAAGTCTACTTTGGGGCGCAACTTGGCGTTGTTTGCTGTGCCTTTTCCATTTTTATCGTAATAAATGCGCCGTGGCCCATCTGAACTGAAAAGCTCGATTTTGTACGGGCGTCCCGGCACAAACCGGGCGTGGTTTGCCTGGGCGACATCGATAGCGGCGACGCTGAAAGCTCCATCGGTTGCGGAGTGGCCGCTTGTTTGCCCGTCAGTAGAGATTTCCAATCGGCCGCGATTGGTGTTCAAGTGCATGAATCGAGGGCGCGCCGAAGCCTTTTTTACAATGACGAGAGCATAGCCGGCACATTTATTGTTATTCACACACGCGTTTGCCGGGATCTGCTCATAAGGGTCGCCCGTTCCATTTTGTGTGTTGATGGAAGAGGCCACAATTTGACTCAAAGTGGGATCGAGCAACAACAGGTCATAGTCGTTTCCAGATTTGCCCCAGGGGTCGGCCCACTGCAGCGTGAAAATAAACCCTGGCTGCTTGATCCGGTTGAACGGGTTTCCATTGCCGAAATCGTGGACCTGCGCGCCCTCAAAGCCGGGTCTTGACGAGAGCAACTGAGACAGCGCCGCAGGCAGAGGGGCCGGCTTGAATTCTCCTTCCCAGACGCCGCTCTGATTGTCGCTCGCGTGACCTGAATTTCCCGCAGAACTGTAATATTGAACGCCGCTCGCGACGGCGTCCGCAACCGCCTGGGCGACCTTCCCATCCTGAAACACGGGCTCGCGGAAATATCCGACGTCGTCGACGATGATGCGGCAGCCGCCTGCCTGCAGCGCGCGAATGTTGGCGGCAAACGCGGCTTCGGTGCTGTAGGCGGTTGCAAACTTCAATTTCGCGCCAGGGGCGAGGGAATGCACGATTTCGAGCATGGCTGTTCCCTCGCCAGTATTGTTCGCGGGGCCTTCCTGACCCGGCGCTATCTCGATTTGGGGCAAATGCCCGGCCTTCTGGACGTCATCAAGATGCGCCACGCCGTCCGACAGAACGCAGATCGTTACGCCAGCCCCTGTCACGGAATATTTCTTTCTGGCCTCGGCTGCGCCGAGCGCTATGTCGCCTTCGTAGGGCTGAGCCTGGCTGGAATCGGCATTTGGATTTTTTAACTCGAACTTTTTCAAGTAGGGCTGGTCTGCAGACGCTATGGATCTGACATCGGCCGACCCGGCAATCGCCTCCAGCTGATCGGATGGAATTCTCGCTCGCAGTGTCAGTTCGTTTGGATGGTTCTCGAGGATCTCTCCACCGGACTGCACGATCAGCGCAGATATATCCTTTGCTTCGGTCAACGCGATATCGACATCGACTTTTGCGATCTGCGTCTTCCCGGCGTCAACATCGAGTAGTTTTCTTGCCTGGTCGCTTAAAGATTGCGGCGGAATGACCTTCAAGAGCTGGGTGTCCAGCTTCTTCTGGGCTTCGGTCAGGCTGCCCTTGGACGCCAGAAGATCTCCCGCCTGCTCCATGGCTGACGGCTTCAGCTGATCTGCGCTCTGCGCCATGGAAAGGGAAGAAGACATGATGGTGGCGGCGAAAGCTGCAAAGATGATGCGCACGATAACCTCCCGGCTCAAAACCGTTAATATCGTTGGGTGAATTTCAAGCCAAGCTTCAATAGCTCCGGCGACGCTTCGTAGGCAATGCGCGATCCCTCCGGCTGCGGGATTATCGCTTCGATCCCTTTGGAACTAAATAATACAGATGCCGTGGAAAGAGGGCAATGGAAGCTAAACCGTTGCAACGATTAAGGTTACCATCGCGGCGCAGTAATCTGGACCGTGGCTGTCATTGAGCGCAAGCGTCGCCTCGCCGCGCCCCCCGGCGCGTGAAAAAGGGCGCCATCAGGAAGGCGGCGGCGGAAGACTGGCGCGCGGAACGCGGAAGCTTTTCCTTTGCGGTGAAAAGCCCCTGTCATGGTTTCTCTTCTCTTGCACTTTTCGCGACAAAGCCAAGCTGGGTCCTGGACGGACCGCCGCAACAATTGACATGCAAGGCGAGAGTTGGGCGAAATTTTTTCGCGGGCAAATAATCCGGTTCGATTAGTTTGGCTAAGAAATAAATAAAACTTAGGATAGGTATTTAATAAAATATCTGGAATAGGCAATAATTTGTTATTCAAACAATAAGACAAAAGCCTTGTATTGAAAGAAAGCGCCCCTCATCCGTGGACATGATTTACACTGCTCCCTAAAAAACTAGCGTATCCACGATATAAGGGAGAAACGCCTCATGAAACGGGCAACCGTAATTTCTGCCGCCGCGTTTATGCTTGCCGCCTCAGCCTTTAGCCTTGCAACCGGGACGCCTGCCGCCGCCCACGAGTATGGGGATCGCACCTCGGATCAGCTCGCGGGCGACCAGCTGCGCGAATTGCTGGCGAACCGCATCCACAGTCGCGAGGATCTGCGCGATCTCATCATGGACCGGCTGCAGGACCGCGAAGCTCTCCGAGAATTGCTTGGCGATCGCCTGCGCGGCCGCGAGGATTTTCAAGATCTTCAGGCCGAACGCACCGGCGACCAGGGTGATATGCAGGGCCAATGGCCGGACCGCATGGGGAGGCGCGCCCACTGGCGTGATCTTATCCAGGACCGCCAGGAAGGCCGCAACGACCTCCGCGGCCTCTTGGAAGATCGCGTTCGCAGCCGTGACGATCTGCGCGACCTTCTGATGGACCGCATGGAAAGGCGGGCGCTGCTCCGCGAGCTTCTCGCCGAGCACATGCGCCAGAATGGCGGCATGCGCGACAGAGACGATATGCACGACCGAGGGGATATGCACGGCGCCTCGAACGGGTTCGAGGGCGAAGAGGAGGGCGGCGGCGGCATGCGCGAAATAAATCCTCAGGATCTGCGCGACCTCATTCTGAATCGTGTCCGCAGCCGGGGCGACGTCGATCAAATGCTGGAGCAGATCCGCGATCGCATCGAGGCCGGAGAGTAGGCCCGGTTTTACCTCACGAGGGGCGAGCCTCTCGCCTCCGATAACAAAAAGGGAGACGTTCCAATGAACAAAGCCGTTTTTTTTGCTGCAGCGCTTTTGCTGACGCCGATGCCTGCGATGAGCGAGCAGGCGCAACAATCCAAGGACCAATCTCAGGATAGCCAGTCCGCTTATTCGGAGCGCGACCGCGACAGCGAACACGGCGGCGGAGGAGACTTGCTCGACCGCTTGTCCAGGTCCGATCTCAGAGATCGGCTGTCCAGCGCGGTCCAGCGCGTCGAGGGCGCCTGCGGAGGCGACATCGAACGCTTCTGCAGTGATGTCACGCCTGGTGGCGGGCGCCTGGCGGCGTGCATGGACGCCTATTCCGACCAGTTGAGCCGCTCATGCCAATTTACTCTGCGCAGGGCCGCAAACAGGGTGCAGAAGGCAGTAGAGAACATCACCGATAGCTGCATGACGGCTGTTCAACAGCAATGCGGGAGCGCCGATAATGTGAAGCAGTGCCTGCAACAGAAGACCTCATCGCTCCCACAACCATGCCAGACCATTGTTGCAGCCGTGCAGCAAGGAAGGCTGGCGCTGGCGGAAAGAAGACCGGGGCAGGGCGAGCGGGCTCAAGCGCAGGCTGGACAGGAGGAGCAGGGCGGAAATCAGCAGACCGCTGAAGCCCAGGGAGAACAGGGCATGGCCCATTTGAGAGGCATGCCTGTCTTCAGCGCTGACGGCAAGAATCTCGGACAAATCATAAAGGTCGAGAGAGGACCGGACGGCAAGATCCAGTCCGTTCAGATTGAAGCCGGCCGCCTGCTCGGCCTCGGTGAAAAAACGATCACCATCCCCGGCAGCAAGATCGAGCAGCTTGCCGACCGCATCCGCGTTATGATGAACAGCGATCAGGTCCGCAATTTGCCCGAAACAAATGGCCAGGGTGGCGGCGCCCAGAAGTAGAAGACATCGCTCCCGCCGCCGCACAGGCGGCGGGAGCGCTTTGAATGGCTGGAGCGCGGCCTACCTGCGGGCGAGAACCACCAGCCGCGCGCGGGCCTTAGTCTGGGCATCCCGGTTGGCGCTCACCGAAGCTTTCAGTTCGGTTGCCTTCTTGAAGTCCAGGATGGCGAGCGCGGGGAGCTCCTGCGCCTCGTAAACCTGGCCGCGGCCCCAGAGCGAGTTGATGCTATCGCCGTTGATGCGCAGCGCCGCATTGAAGTCCTCCAGCGCTGCATTCGTGTCTCCGAGGGCAAGCAAGATGTGGCCCCTTGTATCGAGGAACCGCCAATCGTTCGGCTTGAGCGAAACGGCCTTGTCCGCGTCGGCCTTCGCTTCTTTGGCGTGGTCCGTCGCATAGAGCAACAAGGCGCGGCTGTTATAGGCGCTTGCATTATCCTGGTTCAGGCTGATCGCCTTGTCGAGGTCGGCGACGGCTTGCGTGTTTTCGCCTTTGTTCTGATGGGCAAGGCCGCGATCGACATAAGCGGACATATGCCTGGGGTCGAGGCTTATGGCTTTATCAAAATCGGCGACGGCGCTGGCATGATCGGCCTTTCCTTCGCTATAGGCTACGCCGCGAGCGTCATAGGAGTTGGCGTTCGCCGGATTCAAGCCGATGGCCGTGTTGTAATCGGCAATCGCACGGTCCCATTGCCCGTCGTTGCCATAAGCGTTCCCGCGCTTGATGTAGGCCGGTTCGTATTTGGGATCGAGCGCGATCACCTTGCCGAAATCCTCCGAGGCGCGCCCGTTATCGGACACGGCGAGGAACGTCAGGCCCCTGCCGTAAAAGGCCTCTTTGTATTTCGGGTCGAGCTTTATCGCCTGACCGAAATCTTGGACCGCGCGGCCGAACAGCCCCAGATGGAGATAGACGTAACCGCGCCCTGCATAAGCATTGGTGAATTGCGGGCTGAGCCTGATGGCCTCGTCGAAATCATCGGCGGCCTTGGCGCGGTCGCCGTGTTTGTCGTAGGCGCGTCCCCGGCTGAAATAGGCGACGGCGTTGCTGCCCCTGGTGTCCTGGATGATCGCGGAGCAGGCCCGAATGGCGAGTTCCGAATTGGCGTCTTGGGCGCAGTCGCCGTTTGTGTCGGCAAGAACCGCTCCAGACATGAATAACGACACGCCGATGGCGCCGCATAAGATGCGCATGAAAACCTCCCTATGCATATTTTGTTTTGGCTAAATATATATCGTTATGAATGTCAGCGCCAGCCATGCCGTTACCGCGCCTGACAAAATCCCCGAATGCAGGATTTAGCCGCAGTCGCACCGCAATTGCGCTCTTATTCCAGCGGCAGTTGCAGGTTTGTTTCCAATCTCTTTCGGGTCAGTGTCATGAAGCGGATTATCACTGTGGCCGCGCTCGCCAGCCTTCCCCTGGTGGCCGAGGCGGCCGAACTGCCCTTGAAGCGCGTCGTTCTTTCGACGTCCGGGCTTGCTCAATTCACGCATGGAGGCGAAGTTGCGGCCGGATCTGTGATCGAGTTGCCGGTGCGGCTCGATCAGGTCGATGACGTCTTGAAGAGCCTGACGATTTTCGATGCGGCGGGCTCCATCGGCGCCGTCAGCCTGCCTGGAAAAACGCCTCTCGCCGAGCTGTTTCGCGATCTTCCATTCGATCAGGCTGCGCTTAACTCGCAGCCTGACCTGCTAAACGCGCTCGTGGGAGCCGAGGTGGAAATCGAGGGGAGCGTCAATGCCACTGGCCGCGTTTTCCGCGTCGAGGAGGAGAAGGTTCAGCTTCCGAACAATGGCGGAGAGACGACGCGGCACAGGCTCACGCTTGTCACCCCGAAGGGCTTTGTCCAGGCCATCCTCGAAGAGCTGAAGGCCTTGCGCTTCACCGATGACGCGACACGCGCCCAGATCGATCACGCGTTGTCGGGGATCGCGACCAATCGAGCGAAGGATCAGCGGAAGCTTTCCATCACGCTCGCTGGCGAAGGCAAGAGACCCGCAGGTTTCAGCTATGTTGTGGCCGCCCCCGTATGGAAGACGTCTTACAGGCTCGTTCTTCCCAGGGAGGGCGGAAAGGCGAGGCTCCAGGGCTGGGGCATCCTGGAAAATCTCACAGGCGGCGATTGGAACGACGTCGAGTTGACGCTCGTGTCCGGCAATCCGGTGGCGCTGAAGCAGGCGCTCTACTCGGCGGTATTCTTGGATCGGCCCGAGGTTCCGGTGTCTTCCGTGTTGAGGATCGTACCGAAGAAGGATGAGGCAGAGGAGGTCGTGCGCGGCTTCGCGGAACCTGCCCCGCGCGCCAAGGCGTTCGCTCTACGGGGAATGGCGCCTCCCGCCCCCGCTGCAGCGGCCCCGGCTTATGGAGCGGGGCATGCCGCAGGAGGTCCGCAGCTGGAGGAGCTGGGATCGGCCGCGCTTGCGGCCGAGGCCGAAGAGGCCGCGACACAGGTGCTCTACCGCTTCCCCGGCAAGGTCACGCTCGCCTCGGGTTCGACGATGATGGTCCCGTTCGTTGACCGCGAGATCGGGGCGTCTCGCGCTTATATTTATCAGCCCGAGACGAACGCCACCCGGCCGCTCGCCGCGGTCCGGCTGAGCAATGATGGCGATTCGGCGCTGCCGGGCGGGCTTGTCACGTCCTTCGAGACGGGGGCCGACGGCGCAGCCAATTTTGCGGGCGACGCGCAACTCCCGCTGCTCTCGAAAGGCGCCGCGAGATTCATCACCTTCGCGCTCGATTCCAAGACTGACATCCGCCGCGAAGACCGAGGCGTTAAGCAGACCCGGTTGGGGAAAGCGGCGAAGGGGGAGCTGACCCTGACGGTAAAGTCGCGCTGGGCGATCGACTATGAGATCACGCCGCCCGGCGAGGAAGACCGCGAAGTCTTCATCGAAGAACCGCGCCGGGATGACTGGAAACCGGCCGGGGATACGAAGGATATCGAGGAGACGGCCACGCGCCTCCGCTACAGGGTCGTTGCGCCGAAGGGGAAGACAACCAAGGCGACGCTGACGCGCGAGCACACCGATTATCAAAGCGTAAGCCTCACTTCGCTCGCGCCGGACCGGATTCTCGCCGCTGTTTCGGGGCTGCAGAACGAAGCGCCGGCCCTTAAGGATGCGGTCGCGAAGCTGAGCGCCGTCGTTGGCGACATCACAAAAATCAACGCCCACAAGCGGGAACTCGACGTTGAGCGGAAGAGGATCGGCGACGATCAGGAGCGTATCCGCAAGAATCTCACAAGCGCAGGCCAGTCGTCGGACCTTGGGCGGCGTTATCTCGACACGCTTAAAACGCAGGAAGACCGTCTGGCGGCGATCGCAACGGAAGAGAAGAAACTGGACGAGGAACTGGCGGCCAAGACCAGGCAGGCGGAGGATGTCGCCCAGGCCCTTGTTCTCTAAACCTGACCGGACGCAGTTCCCTCCGCACTCGTCGTCCCGGCCAAGCCAAGCGCGAGCCGAGATCGCAAAAAGGCAGGCGCTTGAGTTCGTTACGGTCCCGGATAAGGCTCCGCCTTTCCGGGATGACGGCGGCGCGCCGTTGGCGCTCGTTCGCTCGGATGCTGAAATGAAACGAGGCGGCAAAGCCGCCTCGCAAAGCTTATCGATGAACCGGCAGCCTTAGCACGAGTAGTACATATCGAACTCGATCGGGTGGGGCATCATGCGGAAGCGATCGATCTCTTCAACCTTCAGCTCGATGTAAGCGTCGATCTGGTCGTCGGTGAAGACGCCGCCCTGCGTGAGGAATGTGCGGTCGGCGTTGAGCGAGTTGATGGCCTCTTGCAGTGAGCCGCACACCGTCGGGATCTCACGGAGTTCAGCTTCCGGCAGGTCGTAGAGGTTCTTGTCGATCGGATCGCCGGGGTGAATGCGATTGCGCACGCCGTCGAGGCCAGCCATGAGCATCGCAGCAAAGGCGAGATAGGGGTTCGCCGACGGATCGGGGAAGCGAACTTCAACGCGCTTGGCTTTCGGGTTCGACGTAACCGGGATGCGGCACGACGCCGAACGGTTACGAGATGAGTATGCGCGAAGCACAGGCGCTTCATAACCCGGAACAAGCCGCTTGTAGGAGTTGGTCGACGGGTTCGTGAAGGCGTTCAGCGCCTTGGCGTGCTTGAGGATGCCGCCGATGTAGAACAGACCAAACTCGGAAAGGTCGGCATAAAGATTGCCTGCGAATACCGGCTCGGCTCCCTTCCAGACCGACTGGTGACAGTGCATGCCCGACCCGTTGTCGCCGAACACGGGCTTCGGCATGAAGGTCACCGTCTTGCCGTAGGAGTTCGCGACGTTGTGGACGACGTATTTGAAGGTTTGCATGGTGTCGCCCATGCGGGTCAGCGTGTCGAACTTGATGCCAAGCTCGTGCTGAGCGGACGCCACTTCGTGATGGTGCTTCTCGGTGACGACACCCATCGCCGCCATCGTTGAAAGCATCTCGGAGCGGATGTCCTGCGCGCTGTCGACCGGCGGGACGGGGAAGTAACCGCCCTTCGTGCGCGGACGGTGGCCGAGGTTGCCCATCTCGTATTCGGTCGGCATGTTGGTTGGAAGTTCAGCCGAATCGAGGCGGTAGCCGCAGTTGTAGGGATCTGCCGAGAAACGTACGTCGTCGAAGATGAAGAACTCCGCTTCCGGGCCGAAATACGCCTTGTCGCCTGCTCCGGTCTGCTGAAGATAAGCTTCGGCCTTGCGGGCCGTGCCGCGCGGATCACGCTCGTAACGTTCGCCCGTGTGCGGTTCGAGCACGTCGCAATAAATTGCGAGCGTCGATTGCGCGAAGAAGGGATCCATATGCGCGGTCTCGGGATCCGGCATCAGGTTCATGTCGCTCTCGTTGATGGCCTTCCAGCCTGCAATCGAGGAGCCATCAAACGGGACGCCGTCGGCGAACGCGTCCTCGCCCATCTCCGAAGGCACCATTGTTAAGTGCTGCAGCTTGCCGCGCGGGTCGGTGAAGCGCAAATCCACGAAACGGATGTCTTCGTCCTTTATTTTTTTTACGATTTCAGTCGCGTTTGACATTGAACTCCCTCGTGCAGTTGAGTCGCGTCTTAGGGGTAGGCAGGCGGGCGCCGATTTGATGATCGGCTGCTCGGTGGGTATGTTATTGCTTCCGGGAGAAGCAGGGTAGAACGCTAAATTGCCTCAGGTCCGGTTTCGCCGGTTCGGATGCGGATCGCATCTTCGACATTCAGGATAAAGATCTTGCCGTCGCCTATCCGGCCCGTTCTTGCCGAGTTGCGGATGGCTTCCACAGCTTTTTCCACCATGTCCTCGGGCAGCACAATCTCAATCTTCACCTTGGGCAGAAAATCGACAACATACTCCGCGCCGCGGTAGAGCTCGGTGTGGCCCTTCTGGCGGCCAAAGCCCTTCGCTTCGGTCACGGTGATGCCCTGGAGGCCGATTTCCTGCAAAGCTTCCTTAACCTCGTCGAGCTTGAACGGTTTGATAACCGCTTCGATTTTTTTCATGACGAATGGGTTCCTCCAGAGGGGCAATAAGCGCGCTAACAGCGTTATAGCATAGGCCATGCCAAACGTCGTAGGGCCGATGAGACAATAATAAACTCGGGCTTAACCAAGTCACTCTGCCTAAAAAATCATCATGTTGCGCAAATATTGATCGGGACGCGCGGAGGGGCGCACCGAATGAGTTCGCGCGCGCGGCGCGCCTAAGGCATTTCTTTTCTTTTCCGGCTTGCCTTTGCGCTCTTGCGCAAATTCGGCGCTTTTCTTTAATGCGGGTGCAAATTTCGCTACATTCGCTACGGATGTCATTTTATGCATGATCCGATGGAATCCGCTGACCTACAGGCTGCGTCTTGCTTGAACTTCTGACCGCCGAAGAGATGGGCCGCGCCGAGCAACTCGCCGCAGCCTCGGGCCTTCCGACCCTGACTATGATGGAAAACGCGGGGCGCGGCGTCGCTGAAGAGGTCGTCCGGCGCTATCCGCGCGGCAGCCGCGTTATCGTCCTGTGCGGGCCGGGAAACAATGGCGGCGACGGTTTTGTCTGCGCGCGCTATTTGAGGGAGCGCGGCTATCAGGTCCGCCTGGCGCTTTTGGGACGGCAGGAAGACTTGCGCCTCGATCCGAAAGAGATGGCGAGGCGATGGGATGAGGCGATCGAGCCGATGTCGCCGCAATGCTTGGAGGGGGCGCAAATCGTCGTCGACGCGATCTACGGGACGGGCTTGCGCGACGATGTCGGCGGAGTGGTCGCGCAAGTGATCGAGGCGGTGACGGAGCGCGGCTTGCCCGTCATTTCCGTTGACGTGCCCTCTGGCATCGATGCGACGGGCGGCGCCCTGAGAGGCCTCGCCTTCAAGGCGGCGGCTACAGTGACGTTTTTCCGGCGCAAGACAGGACATGTGCTGCTTCCCGGCCGCATGTATTGCGGGGATGTCCGGGTGATCGATATCGGGATCCCGGCGGCGGTGCTGGGCGAGATCGCGCCCCGGACATTCGCCAACGATCCCGAGTTCTGGCTTCGCTATTTCCCGAAGCTGAAAAAGGGCGGTCACAAATATGACCGTGGACATGCCATCGTCGTTTCCGGCCCGATGGAGAGCACGGGCGCGGCCCGGCTGGCGGCGCGGACGGCGTTGCGCGCAGGCGCAGGCCTTGTCACGGTCGCGACGTCGAAAGCAGCCTTTTACATCAACGCGGCGCAGCTTACGGCCGTGATGGTCGCTCCCTATGACGGCCCTGCGGGTTTGTCAGCCATCCTCTCCGACAGGCGTATCACCGCCGCTCTGATCGGCCCCGGCGCAGGCCGCGATCCCGAAGTGAAGGATCTCGTGGTCAGCGTGCTCGCCAGCGATGCGGTCGCGGTCCTCGATGCTGAAGGACTAACAGCCTTTCAGGCAGCGCCGGCGGAGCTTTTCCACTACATCAAGTCGCGGCCCGCGCCGACAATCATGACGCCGCACGAGGGCGAGTTCAGGAAGGTCTTTCCGGAGCTTGCGAGGGAACCCTCCAAGCTCGAACGCGCAAGGAGCGCCGCCGAGATGTCCGGCTCCGTAGTGATCCTGAAGGGCGCGGACACTGTCGTCGCCGCGCCGGATGGCCTCTCCTCCGTCAGCGAAAATGCGCCTCCCTGGCTAGCCACCGCGGGGAGCGGCGATGTCCTCGCGGGGCTCGTGACGGGGCTTCTCGCGCAAGGCATGGCAGCCTTCGACGCGGCGGCGGCGGCCGTCTGGATGCACGGGGAACTCGCCGTTATCTTCGGTCCCGGCCTGATCGCCGACGACATGGCCGACCTCGTTCCGGGCGTGCTTCAGCGGCTCGACAAGCGAGGGAAGATCTTTTCATAGGCCGCTACTCCCAGACAGGCCGTTTTTTCCACACACTTATGCCGCTGCCAAGAAACTCCGTTGCATAACTGCATCACCTTTTGCGAAACATAACCTGGATTGGCAAACCTCATCCAAATGGGTGATGATCTGGGAATAGGCCTGAACTATTCTCCACCCATAGATTAGTTTGTAATGACGTAAAGGTACTGCAGGCATAGATATTGCACAGGTGAACCGGTGAAAGCTGGTTCACCTGGGGCAATGAGTTAATCGGGCGGCTCCTCTGACGCCGCTGGAATCGCCCCATTTGTTCACCTTGAGCAATGTGGCGAAGCAATCCGAGAAAACCCAGGCCGGAAGCTGCGCGGCAGCCTCATCCATCAGCGCCGGGATGTTCGACAAACCCCCGCCGAAAACGAAAATGTCCGGGTCGACGACATTGATCACTGTGGCGAGCGCCTTCGCGAGCCGCCGCGAATAGGTGGTAAGCGCCGATTTCGCGGCAGGTTCGCCAGAAGCAGCCCGTTCAGCGATGGCCCTGGCGTCTGCGGGATTGCCGGACAACTCCCTATACTGGCGCTCCAGAGCAGGTCCGCACAGGAACGTTTCTATGCAGCCGCGCTTCCCGCAATAACAGGAGGGGCCGGGATACTCCTCCGCGTCTGGCCAGGGCAACGGATTGTGGCCCCATTCGCCTCCGACGGCATTATGTCCGAGCTGCGAGCGCCCATCGATCACGAGCCCGCCGCCGACGCCGGTCCCCACGATCACGCCGAAAACCGCGCGGCAGCCTTGTCCCGCCCCATCGGCAGCTTCAGAAAGGGCAAAACAATTGGCGTCGTTTTCGATGACGGCGGGCCATGGCAGGCGCGTTTGCAGATCGCGATGAAGCGGACGGCCGTTCAGCCAGGTCGAATTCGCATTGCGAACCAATCCCGTTTGCGGCGAAAGGCTGCCGGGGATGCCGACGCCCACGCCCGCTATTTCGGAAGCCGCCAAACCATCCGTGCAGGCGTTCACGAGAGAGACGATGGCGTCGAGCGTCGCCTCATAGTCACCGCGGGGGGTGGGCGCCCGCACACGCATCCGCTCCTCGCCCGACGGCGAGAGCGCGAGAGCCTCGATCTTGGTGCCTCCGAGATCAACGCCGACACGCCACATCAGGCTTGCGCTCCCTATTGCGTCACGTGCGCGGCGGAAATGATTCTCTTCGCCTCATCGACTGCTTCAAGCACCTGCTGTGTTCCATCACGCGTGCCGACCACAGCTTTGCTCGCCGGATTATGCAGTCCAGGAAGAGAATTGTAGATGTCGGTAACCTTGCTGGCGACCATGTAAATGATCTCTCCGTTCGGAGCCGTCAGCTTTGTCATCGGCACCTTCTTGCCAAGGTCGGCGACGAGAGTATCGAGCGCGGTCGCAACAAAGAGCCGGGTGTTGGCAAAGTCGATGACCGTGGTCCCTGCGGGCTCGTCGCTCGCGAAGGCTTTGCGCAGGCGCCAAATCTCACCGAACTGGACCACCTGGCTGCCGCCGTTGCGAAGATTGACGACGATGCCATCAGGGGACAAGCCCGTAATCTTTCCCGGATGGTCTCGTCCAAGGAAGTTCTTCGGCCCCGTTGGGGGCCGAACGGGGGCTGTCTGCGCCAGGGCCGGAGACCCTGCGTCGATAGCAACACTTGGCGTGCTGATCGCCGCCAGAACAAAAAGCAAAATCCCTCTTGCGAGCATCGCCGCCACCTTGCCTAAATGTGAATTGCGCGCTTATCGACTGCGAGCGCCGCCTCTTTGATGGCTTCGCTGAGCGTCGGATGGGCGTGGCAGGTTCGCGCGAGATCCTCAGCAGAGCCGCCGAATTCCATGAGCACGCCCGCCTCCGCGATCATGTTGCCGGCATCGGGCCCTATGATGTGAACGCCGAGAACACGATCCGTCTTGGCGTCAGCCAAAAACTTCACGAAGCCTTCGGTCTGCCGGTTGACCTTTGCGCGCCCATTGGCGGTGAAGGGGAACTTGCCGACGGTGTAGGCGATGCCGGCCTCTTTAAGCTCCTCTTCGGTCTGGCCGACGCTGGCGACCTCGGGATAGGTGTAGATCACGCCCGGGATCACGCCATAGTTCACGTGGCCGGCCTTGCCCGCGATGATCTCCGCCGCTGCGATGCCCTCATCCTCGGCCTTGTGCGCAAGCATCGGGCCGCGCACCACGTCGCCGATGGCGTAGATGCCATTTACATTCGTCCTGAAATGGTCGTCGATCACAATGCGGCGCTTGTTGTCGATCTGGACGCCGGCATTCTCCAGCCCAAGCCCTTCGGTGTAGGGAACGCGGCCGACGGCAACGAGCGCCACGTCCGCCTCAAGCGTCTCCAGGGAGCCGTCGCCATTGCTCGGCTGGACCTGCACCTTCAGAGGCCCGGCTCCATTTGATTGCACGCCCGCCACTTTCTGGCCGAGCCGGAACTCGAGGCCCTGCTTCTGCAGAATGCGCTGAAACTGCTTGGCGACCTCGCCGTCCATGCCGGGGATGATGCGGTCCAGGAATTCGACCACGGTCACTTTCGCGCCAAGCCGCCGCCAGACGGAGCCAAGCTCAAGGCCGATGACGCCCGCGCCGATAACCAGAAGGTGACCCGGCACCTTGTCGAGATCCAAAGCCCCGGTGGAGGAAACGATGCGCTTTTCGTCGATCTCGATGCCCGGGAGGCGGGCGACATCGGAGCCGGTGGCGATGACGATCGCTTTTGTCTCCAGGGTTTTCTCTCCGCCTCCATCGACCGGCTGAACGATGACCTTGCCGGGAGCGGCGATGCGGCCTGTGCCGTGATAGGTATCGACCTTGTTCTTCTTGAGCAGAAACTCAACGCCCTTGACGTTGCCGTCAACGCCTTCCCGCTTGTACTTCTGCATGGCGGGCAGATCGAGTTCCGGCTTCGCCTTGATGCCCATGGCCGCGAAGCCGTGCCCCGCTTCCTCGAAAAGCTCGGACGCGTGCAACAGCGCTTTCGACGGAATGCAGCCGACATTCAGGCAGGTGCCGCCGAAAGTCCGGCTCTTTTCCACGACCGCCGTCTTAAGCCCGAGTTGCGCGGCCCGGATCGCACAGACATAACCGCCGGGACCGGTTCCAATGACGATCAAATCGTATGTGTCACCCATCCCCACATCTCCCTTCGAGCGCTGGCGCTTTGCCGTCCGCGTGCACGGCTGGAGCAGACTTGCTGAACGCGCCAACGGGTCGCCGCCGCCGTCATCCCGGAAAGGCGAAACCTTATCCCGGATCGTAATAGATTGAAGCCCCTATCTCGCGATGCCGGCTCGCGCTTCGCTTGGCGGGGATGACAATCCGCCGGCCAGATTAGCGAAGTTTGCTTAATGCGCATCCGAATCTTTCTTCTTCTGCGGCGCATGAAAAGCCCACATATGTCCGAAGGGATCGCGCACGCGCCCATAACGGGCGCCCCAGAAGACATCCTGGGCGGGCATGGTGAGCGTTGCACCCGCTTTCACCGCCTGTTCGATGGCTTCGTCCACCTGTTTCGGTTTCTTGAAGTCGAGATGGAGGGAGACGGATGTGCCGCCCGCTGTGCCCGGCGCGGCCATGCCGCTGGGCATTTCCGGGAAGCTGTCGGACAATTTCAGCGCGCCGCCGTTCACCTCAAGCTCGGCATGCATGACCCGCTTGCCGTCCTTGGCCAGCATCAGCGCCGTTTTTTCAGCGCCGAAGGCCCTTTCATAGAAGTCGATGGCATCGAGCCCCCCCTCGACAATGAGATGTGGGACGAGCCTGTGCTTGCCCATGGCGCTTTTCCTCCAGGCCGCTTGGCAGGTCATTGGTAAAGCATTGAATTGTGGCTTCATCCTTCGACAGGCTCAGGATGAGGTGGAGTGTTTTTCGCAAGTTATCCTCATGGTGTGCCTGTCGAACCATGGGCAGCATCGCCTTTTCTGCTAAAGACCGAGGATGAGCCGCTGCGGATCTTCCAGGGCCTCTTTCACGCGGACGAGGAATGTGACCGCTTCCCTTCCATCGACAAGGCGGTGATCATAGGACAGGGCCAGATACATCATGGGCCTGATTTCGATCTTGCCCCGCACAGCCATCGGCCGCTCCTGCGTCTTGTGCATGCCCAGAATGCCGGACTGCGGGGCGTTCAGGATCGGCGTGGACATCAGCGATCCGTATACGCCGCCATTGGAGACGGTGAAAGTCCCGCCCTGCATCTCTTCGAGGCTAAGCTTGCCATCGCGCGCACGCTTGCCGAAGCTCGCGATTTCTTTTTCGATTTGAGCGATTGATTTCTTGTCCGCATCGCGCACGACGGGCACCACGAGGCCGCGCTCGGTGCCAACCGCGATGCCGATGTGGTAGTAGTTTTTGTAAACGATGTCTTCGCCGTCGATTTCGGCGTTGACGCTCGGGATGTCATGCAGAGCGTGGATGCAGGCTTTCACGAAAAAGCCCATGAAGCCGAGCTTCACGCCGTGCTTTTTCTCGAACAGATCCTTGTAGCGGTTGCGCACTTCCATGATCGTGGTCATGTCCACCTCGTTGAAGGTGGTGAGCATGGCGGCGGTGTTCTGGGCTTCCTTGAGCCGGCGCGCGATGGTCTGGCGCAGCTTTGTCATGCGGACGCGCTCTTCCCGCGCTTCGACAGGCGGTGTGTAGGGCGCGCGAGGGGTTTGCGCCGGGGGCGTCTGGATTTTGCTGAAGCTGACTGGGGCGGTTGAGGGCGATGCGCCTCCCTCGATCACGGCGAGCATGTCGCCTTTCGTCACGCGGCCATCCCTTCCTGTCCCGGCGACGGCAGCCGGGCTGACGCCGCTTTCTTCAGCGAGGCGTCTCACGGCGGGGGCGAGCGTATCCAAGTTCGGTGAGCGTGACGGGGCCGGTTGCGGCGCGGCGGCGCGCGCTTCCGGGGCGGGCGATACATGAATTGGCTGCCTGGTCTGTGCCGGTTGCTCGGCAGGCTTTGCCGGGGAAGCCGCGGCTGCCACTGCTCCTTCAGCAATTGAGCCAAGGACTGCGCCGACGGCGACAGTCTCGCCCTCCTTCACGACAATCTCCGAGATCACTCCGGCAGCGGGAGCGTTGACCTCGAGTGTGACTTTGTCGGTTTCGAGTTCAGCCAAGGCTTCGTCGGCCTTGACGGCGTCTCCTGCCTTCTTGAACCATTTGCCGATTGTGGCTTCCGTCACCAACTCGCCAAGCGTGGGAACGACGATCTCAATGGCCATGCGCAGATCCTTCGCAAGCATCGAAAGCAGGAACCGCAGGGGATTCGTCATGTCGCGGTCCGGGATAGAGAGAGAAACCAAGCTCTGCCGCCGCCTTGCCGCGGCGCCAGTAGCTAGGCTTGTAACGTCAACGCCTCGTCAAGAAAAGCGTGGAGTTCGGCTGCGTGCTTGCTCATGAGGCCCGCCGCAGTGGAAGCGCACGCCGGCCGCCCGACATAGCGGGGGCGGCGAGAGTCTGCTCCGATGTGATCGAGCACCCATTCGATGTTGGCTTCGATGAAAGTCCACGCGCCCTGGTTCTTCGGCTCCTCCTGGCACCAGACGATTTCCGCGCTCGGGAATCGGCTCAGTTCCTGGATGAGAGCGCGCGCCGGGAACGGGTAAAGCTGCTCCACGCGCAAGAGGTAGATTTCACCATTGCGGCGGAGTTCGCGCTCTTCGAAAAGATCATAGTAGACCTTGCCGGAGCAGAGCACCACGCGCTGGATGTCCTCATCGCGCACGAGCTTCACCTTCTCGCTGCCGCCGGTCTCTGCATGATCCCAGAGCACGCGATGGAAGGTGGTCTCCGGCCTGAAATCCTTCAGTGGCGACACAACCCGCTTGTGCCGCAGGAGCGACTTCGGCGACATCAGGACCAAAGGCTTGCGGAAGCTGCGATGAAGCTGACGCCTGAGGATGTGGAAGTAGTTTGCCGGCGTGGTGCAATTCGCAACCTGCCAGTTGTCTTCCGCCGAAAGCTGCAGATAGCGCTCAAGGCGCGCGGACGAGTGCTCGGGGCCTTGGCCTTCATAGCCGTGCGGCAGAAGCAGGATCAGGCCCGACATGCGCAGCCACTTCCGCTCGCCGCTCGCCAGGAACTGATCGATCACGACCTGGGCGCCGTTGGCGAAATCGCCGAACTGCGCCTCCCAAAGAACAAGCGTGTTCGGCTCTGCGAGGCTGTAGCCATATTCGAAGCCCAGCACGGCCTCTTCGGAGAGCATCGAATTGATGACCTCGAAGCGGGCCTGCTTCGGCGAGAGATGGTTCAGCGCGATGTACTGCTCTTCGTTCAGCTGGTCGGTAATCACCGAATGCCGTTGCGAGAAGGTGCCGCGTTCAACGTCCTGGCCGGACAGCCGCACGGGGAAATCCTCCTCAAGCAGCGTCCCGAACGCAAGCGCCTCGGCCATGGCCCAGTCGATGCCGCGCCCTTCCTCTATCATCTTGCGCCGGTTGACCAGCATCCGCTCGATCGTCTTATGCGGCGTGAAACCCTTCGGGACCTCGGCGAGCTTCGTGCCGATCCGCTTCAGCGTATCGATGCTGACGCCGGTATGGCCGCGGCGCGGCCCCTCTTCGGCGAGCGTGATGCCCGACCATCGCCCATCGAGCCAGTCCGCCTTGTTTGGCCTGAAGCTTTCCGAGGCTTCGAACTCCGTTTCGAGCATGTCCCAGAAGCCCGTGCGAATCTTCTCGGCCTCAGCTTCCTTGACCACGCCTTCTTCGGCGAGCCGCCTGGAATAGATCGAGACGACGCTCGGCTGCTCCCGGATCCGCTTGTACATCAGCGGCTGGGTGAAGGACGGCTCGTCGCCTTCGTTGTGGCCGTGCCTCCTGTAGCAGATCATGTCGATCACGACCGGCTTGTGGAAGCGCTGGCGGAACTCCGTCGCGACGCGCGCGCAATGAACGACCGCTTCCGGGTCGTCGCCGTTGACGTGGAAAATCGGCGCCTCGATCATGCGGGCGATGTCGGACGGGTAGGGCGAAGAGCGCGAGAAGCGCGGAGCGGTGGTGAAGCCGATCTGGTTGTTGACGATGAAGTGGATCGAGCCGCCGGTGCGGTGGCCCTTCAGTCCGGAAAGGCCGAAGCACTCCGCGACCACGCCCTGGCCCGCGAAGGCCGCGTCGCCGTGGAGGAGAAGCGGCAGAACCTCGGACCGGCTCTTGTCGTGGCGCTGATCCTGCTTGGCGCGCACTTTGCCGAGCACCACCGGATCGACGATCTCGAGGTGCGACGGGTTTGCCGTCAGCGACAGATGCACCTGGTTGCCGTCGAACTCGCGGTCGCCGGAGACGCCGAGATGGTATTTGACGTCGCCCGAGCCCTCTACGTCGTCCGGGTTGGCGGAGCCGCCTTTGAATTCGTGGAAGAGGGCGCGGTAAGGCTTGCCCATCACATTCGTCAGCACGTTCAGCCGGCCGCGGTGAGGCATGCCGATGACGATTTCCTTCACGCCGAGCTGGCCGCCGCGCTTGATGATCTGCTCGAGCGCGGGCACTGCCAATTCCGCGCCTTCAAGGCCGAAGCGCTTCGTGCCGGTATATTTCTTGTCGAGAAATCTCTCGAAGCCCTCAGCATGGATGAGCTTCGTCAGGATCGCCTTCTTGCCGAGGACGGTGAACTCCACCTCCTTGTCGGGACCCTCGACGCGCTCCTGGATCCAGAGCTTCTGCTCGGGCGACGAGATGTGCATGAACTCATAGCCGATGGTTCCGCAGTAGGTGCGGCGCAGAATGTCGATGATCTGCTTGAGACTTGCGGTCTCAAGGCCGAGGACGTTGTCGATATAGATCTGATGATCCAGGTCGGCGGACGAGAAGCCATAGCTGGCCGGATCGAGTTCCGGATGGGGGCGCTCCGGCGTGAGCCGAAGCGGATCGAGGTTTCCGATCAAATGGCCATTCACGCGATAGGCGCGGATCAGCATGATGGCGCGGACCGACTCGCGGGTGGCCCTGAAGGCCTCCTCACGGCTGATTTCGAAGCCTTTTTCTTGCGCTTTGGCGCTTATTTTGTGGCTGATTTCCTGTTCTTCGCGGCCCCAATCGGCAGCGAAGGCGTTGAGCAACTCGCCTTCTTCGTACCGTCCGCCGTTTTTCGGCTTCCAGGAAGGGCCGCTGGTCTCGGCGAGGACCGAGTCCTTGCGTTCCTTCAAATCGGTAAAAAAGGCGCGCCAGTCCGCCGTGACCGCGCCGGGGTTCTCCTGGAAGCGCTCATAAAGATCTTCGATATAAGCCGCGTTCGCACCGTCCAGAAAGGACGTCCGCAAAAATGCTTCGTTAAGATTTTCCCGTCTCACGGCAATCACCTTTCAGGCGCTAAAAGCGGACTACGCCGCAACTGTCGGCCCGCTTTCGCCTGACAAGCGGGTCAGCCCTTCATCAGTTCAACGAGCGTGCTTCCGAGAGCAGCGGGCGATGGCGAAACCGTGATTCCGGCAGACTTCATGGCCTCGATCTTGTCGCCTGCGGAGCCCTTGCCGCCCGCAATGATCGCGCCAGCATGGCCCATTCGCCGGCCGGGAGGGGCGGTGACGCCCGCGATGAAACCGACCATCGGCTTCTTCTTCCGCGATGACTTGTAGAAGGCCGCCGCCTCCTCTTCCGCCGACCCGCCGATTTCGCCGATCATGATGATCGACGTGGTCTCGTCGTCCGCCAGAAGCATTTCGAGGACGTCGATGTGCTCCGTGCCTTTCACGGGGTCCCCGCCGATGCCGATGCAGGTGGTCTGCCCGAGGCCAACCATCGTCGTCTGATGAACTGCTTCGTAGGTAAGGGTGCCGGAGCGCGAAACAATACCGACCGTTCCACGCTTGTGGATATGCCCCGGCATGATGCCGATCTTGCATTCCCCCGGTGTGATGACGCCCGGGCAGTTCGGGCCGATGAGCCGCGATTTCGAGCCCGCGAGCGCGCGCTTCACCTTCACCATGTCCATCACCGGGATGCCTTCCGTGATGGCTACGATGAGCGGGATCTCGGCGTCGATGGCTTCAAGGATGGCGTCGCCTGCAAACGGCGGCGGCACGTAAATCGCTGTCGCGTTTGCGCCCGTGTTCTCGACCGCCTCCTTGACGGTGTCGAACACCGGGATGCCCAAGTGTTTCGATCCGCCTTTGCCCGGGGTCACGCCGCCAACCATCTTCGTACCATAAGCAATCGCTTGCTCGGTATGAAACGTGCCCTGAGCGCCGGTAAGACCCTGGCATATCACTTTCGTGTTACTGTCAACGAGGATGGCCATCGGTTTGCCTTGTCTGGTTTTTGCTGTGCTTGTGGTGATGGATGCGAGTGAGAAGAGCGTTAAGCTCATCCAGCAGCTTCAAAAGGTTGTGCTTGCTCTTCATGGAAACTCCCTGCTGACTCTATGAAGGGGTTGATTGCTTGAACGCTTCCGTAGACCTGCCCGTGGTTCAGGTCTTCGGTGTAAAGAACCGGTGCGCCAAGAGCCTCTGCAGCCGCTATGATGGCCCCGTCCCAGTAGGAAATTCCGTATCGAATAGAACGAACCGCCGAGACTTTCACCAAGGATTGCGTTACGGGCGCGCAGGGAAACTCTTCCAGTTTCTCGAGCCACTCCAAACCCTCGGCAGGTGTGAGCCGAAATTCTGCCTTCCGGATTGCAACGGTATAGAATTCTTGCAACACTTGGGCAGACACTCCGATATTTTCGTTCCTAACGATCTTTGCTGCTATCGCCTTTTTCGGCGCATTCACCGGGTTCCGCGAAGCCAGGTAAAGAAGAATGTTCGTATCGAGAAAGCTCGTGACGATCATAGAGTTCTTCCCGTTTCCACTTCCAGGTCCCCAAGTCTAACGTCGACTCCTCAGCCAGCTTGAGCAGTTCCTCGCGAGCCTTCTTTGAACGGGACTCGAAGCGCGCCAAGCGGCTTAGATAATCCCGTACAAGTGCATTTACCGTCGTGTCATGGGCTGCCGCGTATTTGCGCACCTCCGCGAGCACCTCGTCCTCGACGGCAAGGGTTATGTTCTTCATGGCCGCTTCTCCTTTGATCAACACAGTCTATGTGTGACTGTGGAAAGGATCAAGCCGCCTTCTTCACCTCGCGCACGATCTTCTCAGCCGCATCGCCGAGATCGTCCGCCGGGATGACCTTAAGCCCCGATTTCTTGATGATGTCCTTGCCGAGCTCGACATTCGTGCCCTCGAGCCGCACCACGAGCGGCACCTTGAGGCTCGTCTCGCGGGCCGCTGCGATGATCCCTTCCGCGATGATGTCGCAGCGCATGATGCCGCCGAAGATGTTGACCAGGATGCCTTTCACGTTCGGGTCAGAAAGAATGATCTTGAAGGCCTCTGTCACCTTCTCCTTCGTCGCTCCGCCGCCCACGTCGAGGAAGTTCGCGGGCTCTTCGCCATACAGCTTGATGATGTCCATCGTCGCCATGGCAAGGCCGGCGCCGTTCACGAGGCAGCCGATGGCGCCGTCGAGTTTCACATAGGACAGGTCGTAGCGGGAGGCCAAAACCTCCGCCGGGTCTTCTTCATCGAGATCGCGCAGGTTCAGGATTTCCGGGTGACGGTAAAGAGCGTTGCCATCGAAGTTCAGTTTCGCGTCGAGGCAAACGAGGTCGCCCTTCGCGGTCACGATCATCGGGTTGATTTCGAGAAGGCTCATGTCCTTCTCGGTAAAGGCCCGGTAGAGGTTGCCGATCAGGGTCACGCACTGCTTGATCTGGCCATCCTTCAGCCCGAGCGCGAAGGCGACCTGACGGCCGTGAAACTGTGAGTATCCGGTTGCCGGGTCGATATGGATCGTGACGATCTTCTCAGGCGTCTTGTGAGCCACCTCCTCGATGTCCATGCCGCCTTCCGTCGAGGCGATAATGGCGACGCGAGACGTAGCGCGGTCGATCAGGAACGAGAGATAGAGTTCGCGCGCAATGGCGGCGCCCTCTTCGATAAGAAGCCGCTTCACGACGCGCCCGGCCGGCCCGGTCTGGATGGTGACGAGGGTATTGCTCAGCATCTGGTCGGCGAAAACCCGCACATCGTCGGCAGACTTCGCGATACGCACGCCGCCCTTTTCGCCCGCCTCAGCCTCCTTAAAATGACCTTTGCCGCGGCCGCCGGCATGGATCTGCGCTTTCACGACCGAGATGGGGCCGCCCAATTCCTTGGCGGCGGCATAGGCCTCCTCCGGCGTGAACGCCGCCTGTCCGCGCGGGACCGGAATGCCATAATCTCTGAGGATCGCCTTGGCCTGATATTCGTGCACATTCATGGGGCAGCTCTTGTCGTGAGTGAGAAGGGAATCCGGAAAAAAAGAAGCCGCCGGTGACGGCGGCGGTGACGCTTAAGCAGAGGGCTGCTGGAGGCCGGGCGCGAGGCGCACGCAAGCCTCGACGAGGTTCTGCACCGCTTCCACGGAGCGCTTGAAGTCGAGCCGCTCGTGCGTGTTGAGATCGACCTCGATCACGCGCTCCATGCCCTTGGCCCCGATGACGCAGGGGACGCCGATATAAAGGCCCTTCACCCCATATTCGCCGGTGAGGCAGGCCGCGCAGGGCAGAACGCGCTTCTTGTCCTTGAGGTAGGATTCGGTCATCGCAATGGCCGAAGCGGCGGGTGCATAGAACGCCGAACCGGTCTTCAGGAGCTTCACAACCTCGGCGCCGCCGTCGCGGGTCCGCTGCACGATCTCGTTCAGCCGCTCAAGCGTGATCCAGCGCATCTTGATGAGGTCCGGCAGAGGGATGCCCGCAACTGTCGTGTAGCGCGGCAGGGGCACCATGGTGTCGCCATGCCCGCCGAGCACGAAGGCCGACACATCCTCGACGGACACATCGAATTCACGCGCAAGGAAATAACGGAAGCGCGCGCTGTCGAGCACGCCCGCCATGCCGACCACCTGATTTTTAGGCAACCCGGTCACGCGCTGCAGCGCCCAGACCATGGCGTCGAGCGGGTTCGTAATGCAGATCACGAAGGCATTGGGCGCATATTTCTTGATGCCTGCGCCGACCTGCTCCATGACCTTCAAATTGATCCCGAGAAGATCGTCGCGGCTCATGCCCGGCTTGCGCGGCACGCCCGCGGTTACGATCACCACATCCGCGCCCTTGATGTCGGCGTAATCGTTGACGCCTACGAAAGCGCTGTCAAAGCCATCGACCGGCGAGGATTCCGCGAGGTCGAGCGCCTTTCCTTGCGGCAGGCCCTCCATGATGTCGAACAGCACCACGTCGCCCAGCTCCTTGAGGCCGATCAGATGGGCAAGCGTGCCGCCGATCATGCCTGACCCTATGAGTGCGATTTTGGCGCGTGCCATGCCGTCCTCCTTAACCCTTGTTCTTGCGATCCCAGCGCGTGCCTCTGGGTATCCGCATTTCAAGCGCGCTGCAACATATGCTAGAGTTTAGCATTGCGCGCGGATGATCATAAGCGCAAATGCGTCGCGCCTTCGCTGGTTCTTTCAGGAGCGGGCTCCTCCAAAAGTTCTAAAGCATCCACGACTGGCGTTGCCAACGGCTAAGGCGGCGTGCGCAAAATCGGAGCCGTAGCGACGCAAGCCCAACTCAACCGCGAGCCCGCGTGCTTCTCGCCCATCCGGCCGCCGCCATGTCCGGCAGATTACGCGGACGAGGCTTTAGAGGCAAAGCCTGAACGCCTTGTGGAGCGGGCCTATCCTTTCCAGCGCAGAAGCACCCGCGCGCCGGCATAAGTCACGGCGATGGATCCGGCGATCATATACATGCCAAGCGAGATGGCCTCGTGTCCCGACGTGGCGCCGCTGGCGAAAGGGAGAAGGACGAGCGCCGCAGCCGTGCGCCAGCCCCAAAGCGCGACATCGCGAAGGATCATGGCGGGGTAGAAGTCGCTTGCGCTATGGGCCATGCCGTCCATGGTCTTCAGGTCGATGACGTGCTGCGAGACGCGATACATGGGCTGCATGATGCTGCCGCCGACGGTGTAGACGATCAGGGCTGCGAGCGTCAGCGACGCGCCAAGCATGAGATTGAGCGCCATAAGCGCGATGGAACTCATGCCGAGGATGAACAGCCGGTTTTCCGGACGGCGGCGCGAACCCACCGCCAGCAAGGCAAGCGCGCCGGCGATGGCGAAGACCGTGTTGAAGCCGCCGACGTTCAGCGCAGTGCCGAGCACGACAATCGACGCAAGCGGGATAAGGGTTTGCTGAAGAATGTGCGACGCCGCCCCGCCCATGAGGTAGATTTGCGCCGCCTGATTGTGCCGGTCCGTGAGGAAGTGGACGAGATCGTGCTTCTTGATCGGCTCCGGGCGATAATCGGGCAGCGCGCCGATGGATGGCAGCCCGAGAAGGAAGATTGGCGGCGTTACGAAAAACAGGAGCGTGAAATCGCCGGCTCCGAGACGATGCGAGAGCCAGATGAGAAGGGTCGCAAAAGCCGGGCTCGCCACGGTCGCGATCTGGTCGCCCGTGGACGCAAAGGTCGAATAAACGTCGCGCTCGTGATCGCGCGTTTCGATCAGCTCATAGGTGTGGACGGTGAGCCAGAACAGCCCGAAGCCGATCCCTCTTACGGTTACGGCGGCGCACGCTTCCGTCACATCGCGCGCAAGGGGTAGGAGAATAAGCCCCAGGCCCGTCACGACAAAACTGAGAAGGAAGCCATGCTTCGCGTTGAACCGGCATTGCGCGGCAATCGCGCCATACACACAAAAGCCGATCATACAGCCCGTGAACATCGCGATGGCGGCGACGATGTTCAGCTCGACGCTGGTGAAAACCTGATAGATATAAATCTGTGTAAATACGGTGACGGCCCGGCTGACAAAGCTGTAGATCCAAAACAGGTAGACCAGCGACCGCACCGGGCGACGCATCGACCAGAAGTGCGCAATTTTAAGCATGAAAGCAAACTAGCAGGGAAAAGTGGCCGGCAAACCCCTTTTGTGACCCTGTCTATTCGGCGCTTTCGCAAACGCCGCTTCCGGTTTTCTTACCTTTCCCTTGACTGCGGACGTTTGCTTCGCCAAGCGTGTTCTAAGATTGCGCGCTTGTCTGACGTCCGAGGCGGACTTATCTCAGCCACGGGCTTTTTTGCAGACCGTCGCAGGGCTCTATATTCGCATGCAATAGGCTATTGCACAGGCATATCCGGGTGATTTACGCATGGCTATCTCGCTCTTCGGCAGCGCCGGCGCCAAGAAAAATGAAAATGCTGGCGATCTGATCAAAGACACAACGACGCAAACTTTTGTGGCGGATGTCATTAACGCGTCGCGAAAGGCGCCTGTGATCGTTGACTTCTGGGCTCCGTGGTGCGGCCCCTGCAAGCAGCTCACTCCCGTCCTTGAAAAGGTCGTCAAGGCGGCGCGCGGCGCGGTTCGCCTCGTCAAGATGAATACCGACGAATATCCGGACGTGGCCGCTCAGCTCGGCGTGCAGTCGATCCCCGCCGTGTTCGCTTTCAAGGACGGCCAGCCCATCGATGGCTTCATGGGCGCATTGCCCGAAAGCCAGGTCCGCGCTTTTGTCCAGCGCGTATTAGGCTCCGCTGCTACTGGCGGCGAAACTGGGCTCGAAGACGCGCAGGCCGCTTTTGCCGCGGGCGATGTCACCGGCGCGGCGGCCCAATTCGCAGCGATTTTGCAGTCCGATCCAGAGAACGCGGATGCGATCGCGGGGCTTACGAAATGCTATATTCAAACCGGGGATTTGGCTCGCGCCGAGCAGACGCTCGGGCTCGTGCCGCCGGCGAAGCAGACCTCGGACAGCTATCGCAGCGCAAAGGCGGCGCTCGACCTCGCGAAGAAGGCGGGGACAAAGTCGGACGCCAAAGGGCTGGAGCAAGCCGTCGCCGCTAATCCGCGCGACTGGGAGTCACGCTTCAAGCTCGCGCTCGCGCTCAACGGGAGAGGCCAGCGGCGCGAAGCCATGGATCATCTGCTCGAAATCGTGCGGAAAGATCGCACATGGAACGATGACGCGGCCAGAAAACAGCTTATCGAGCTTTTCGATGCCTGGGGGCCGAAGGATCCGCTGACGCTGGAGGGGAGGCAACGCCTCTCGTCGCTTTTGTTTTCTTGACGCCGGTTTCCGGGGAAGGAGGCCCTTTTGGGGATCACCGACAGATACCGATCGCTGGCCGACCTGCCGGCGCAGATGCCGGTGTTCCCGCTTCAGGGGTGCATCCTGCTTCCACGCTCGAACCTGCCTTTGAACATCTTCGAGCCCCGCTATCTGGCCATGGTCGACGACATCGTCGCCGGGAACCGCATTATCGGCGTCGTGCAGCCGCTCGGCGCCGAGGAGGAGTCGCCCACGTCGAAAGGGCATCCCTTGCGCCAGACGGGCTGCGCCGGGAGGCTTTCGGCCTTTTCCGAAACCGAGGATGGGCGGCTTCTCGTCACCCTGACAGGCATCTGCCGCTTCGACATCATAGGCGAGACAAGGACCGCCAAGCCTTATCGCATTTGCGACGCCAATTTTGCTCCATACCAGAAGGACCTGGTGCGCGGATATGGGCAGAACGCCGTGGATTGGCCCCGCTTTCTGCAGGTGTTGAAGACCTATCTGGATTTACGCGAGCTCACGGCTGACTGGGACAGCATACAGCGCTCGCCCACCGAACTGCTCATCAACACCCTTTCAATGATCAGCCCTTACGGGCCGGAGGAGAAGCAGGCTCTCCTGGAGGCGCCCGACCTGAAAGCGCGCTCCGAGGTGCTCATGGCGCTGGCGGAAATGGAGATCGCCGCGCCGGGCTCCGGGCCTGGGACAAGCCTTCACTAGCGTAACGCGCCGGGAACTGCCAAAACAGTGCCGGCATCGCACATTCCATCAGGCACATTCAGCAAGAAAGTTTAGCGCAATGGACGCTTCCGAGACCAAAGACGAGATCGACCCGCTCCTCCTCCAAATCCTCGTCTGCCCGGTGACGAAGCAGCCGCTCAGTTACGACAGGGAAGCCCAGGAGCTTGTCAGCAAGGCAGCCGGGCTCGCCTATCCCGTTCGCAAGGGCATTCCGATCATGCTTCCGGAAGAGGCGCGCAAGCTCGACGAAGAGCACGCCGGCGCAGCTTAAGGGTAAAAGGATACAGCCGCGCCGCCCCGTCAGGACGGGGACCACCCTCCTAACGGGCTGACTGCTTTCAGATTCGTTGGCGAAAGAAGGGTTAGCTATCCCCGGACACAATCCAGGATGGCTCTGGTCGGGACGTTGGCGTTCCTTGTCTTGGCCGGTGTGCGCCAATGCCCAACGGCGCATATTGCGTTATACCGAATGGCGGGCTGGGCCGGGAGCCGACATGCTGGTTTCTCGCGATCCCATGCGCTCGAAGGCTGCTTCGGGATCCTGATTTTAACTTTTTGGGCGAAGGGGCCAATGAAGCTCGCCGCTTTTAATACCCTTCGGCAAGTCGCATTTCTCCCCGCTACACGAAAAGCCGCCCAGCGGACTGCATTGCGAACAATAGCTGGCACAATAATAGGACGAGCTATTCGTGCACTTCACTCCGTCTATCGCCCACACCTCGGATGCGATACCCGCCGCAGCTCCCAGCAGGCAAACGAATATTAAACGTAAGCGCATTTAATTGCTCCGAACAAGTGCCATAAGTGCGATTATAGTTACGGAAATAAAGGCTAGACCGTGGTGCCTCGTGCTCTCTGATTTCAGGGATGTCTCGATAAGGCGCGGAAAAGCCGCCGCCTCATCTTCGGGTGTTAGCCGTTGCAGACGACCGCACATCTGGCTGTTGCTCGTGAAGAGCAATTTCCTCGACAGTTGGCGCCCTGAAGTGCTCGCAGTGGATGCGCTCGCCGGGCTTCTCGCCACTTCTGATAAAGCACGGCAATTTGTACATGCGCCGGTATTCCGACCCACCATTGAGAGCGGTGTAGCCGATGCCCTCTTCGCATGTTTCGTGCTGGGCCATCGACCGGAAATGAACGCACCAGCTGGGCGCAAAGCCCGACTTACTCTTGCTTTTAGCCAATCCGGCGTTTTTGCTGGACATCTCTTGAAACCAATCCGGGTTGCAATTTGCTGTTAAGCCTCGACGGCGAGCGGAGAAACCAAATCTGGGCGTCGATCGTGCTCGCGATCTTGCCGAACAAGGCGGCAGTAGCCTGATCTGGACCTTGGAAAACCAGATCAGCCTTTACCCTTAGGACAGAAAGCTCCTGTTCCGAGAGTTTTCCCCACTTTGTATGGAGTTCGTTCGCGATAATCTTCCTTTATTTCTCGCGTTGATTTTGCTTTGGCGTCAATAATTTTTGAATTTTATTTTCGATTTATGGATATTATATAATGGCGCATTGCCACAATTACAACGGAGACCGCCTTCTAAATTCCAAAAATTTCAGATTTTTGTCAGATTATTCTCTCGAAAATTGCACATATTACTGTGTTTCTAATCCGGTTAATCCGCGAAAATCGGTTCGTTTCCCGCAAACGGCTCGCTATCAGGTCCGAAAGCAAAAATCGCCGCTTGAGCGGGCAGGCCGATGCAATGGCGATTTTGCGGCTGCCGGTTGGACGGTTGATGAGTAATACGAACCGTTATAAATCATGACCGCTTTTGCCCCTCGCGGCCCGCGTGGATAATTACTTATAAAATTAGTTATATGCACTTTTACAAAACAAAACCAATTTTAACCGGCCGTAAACTCTGACACACTTGGAAAAGCTTTTGTTTCTGATATGGGTCAAGCGCTCTGGCGTCCGCTATAACGGCAGCCTGCTCGCCGGAGGGGCTCAATCCGCGTGCGGAGGGCTTGCCTTGATAAACTCTATCGCGCTGCTGATGGTCTTTCGTTGCTCTTTGCTCAGCAGTCGATTGTTCAGCGGGTCAATGCCGGAGGCGCTGAGTTTCGCGTACGCGGCGGCCGATTCATGAACCAGAGACGGATCCAGCTGCATGGGCACGTATGCATTAGCGCCATAGTAATCGACCTTGTAGTTTGCGATAGTGGGAATTCGCCGCTCCAAGATTTTACGGATGAAGCCGAGCCGGTGATCGGACTTTCCCAAAGCCCGTTCAAGTATGTCCATGATGAGCGTGGTGCAGTTGTAATTGATCGTATTGTAAACCGACGCCAATCCTTCCGACTGGCTCTTATCGATGGATTTACGCAGAATGCTGTCAAGGCCTGAACTATTCAGCTTATCCTGGCTGGTCGGGTCGCCGGTCTGGTAAAATTCTTCGAAGCGCGTTTGCAGGGACATTATGCGCACGATCTGAACGAAGGCGCCGCGTTCCCCACGCACGAGACTGTATTCCTTTTTCGGATCATCTCTCGTCCATTGGGCTTCAGCCGAAACCGCGAGGTTGGTGATTGTGTTGCCTTCACCGGTGAGCGGGGCAGGCAGTTGCCGGACCTGTTCCTCGTGGCTCAGGCGGCGCAACCGGTTCAGCTCCTGCTCATCGGGCATTTCGGCCACAAGCTCCACCGGATCGTTCATTTCAATCCGCATCAGGGAATGGGCGAAGAGATGGTGGCCCAGAAAAGAAAGCGGGAAATACGAGCGGACAAAGTAGACGTTCTTCACCCCGGTTGTGGGCGCCCGCGCGATGTAGAATTTTCCGGAGTGATAGAAGTTGGCGATCAAGCGTGTTCCGGGGCGCCCGTATCTTTCGGCGAGGACAGTCCCCCACAAGTCAAACACAGGGCGGCGGACGTGCAGGTCGAGTTCCTGCCCCCGATGGTTCTCATCGATGATCCTGGCCGGGCCCGGTTTGAACACACCGCGGAGAAACAAATCCTCGGCGCTGGGCAAGACCTGAGCGAAAGCCGGCGTCACGGCGGCGAAAAGCGCCGCAATAATCAGGCCGCGAAGGCGCATGACCCTCTCCTCAGGAATGTTTGAGCAAGGCCTTTGCCCGAAATGGCGCGGGGACCTGTTCACCGCTCATGCCACATTTCCTATGCCGAATCTCAGCGCGTCGCTGATTTTGGGCGCCAAAATACCAGAAAATGATGGCGGCGGCCTTCGCGGCAAAAAGCTGACTGGCCCGCAAGCCGGGCTCTGCGCCAGGGACGGCGATCCGCGTTCGCGAAACGATCAGACCGAATCGCCCCGGAGGAGCTTCGGCACCTCCCCGGTAAGGCCTGCCGCCTCCTTCATGAAGAAGTTCTTGAGTTGCGAGATGCGATCCACGGTGCGAAGCCCGGTGCTGCGCAACATCCGCAGCGCCATGCTGTCATTCGAAAATAGCGTGTTGATCGCAACCGCTGTGAAGGCGGATGTGGCGCTGTCGAAGCGCCGCCAGCGCTCGTAGCGCTTCAGAACGCTCAACCCGCCAATGTCGAGGCCGAGCCGTGCGGCGTCGATCAAGGTCTCGGCCAGGGCGGCGACATCCTTGAGGCCGTGATTAAGGCCCTGTCCGGCGATCCAGTGCAGGCCATGCGCCGCATCGCCGACCAGCACGAAACGTGGGCGGACGAAATCGCGCGCGAGCGTCATCGTCAGGGGATAGGCTTTCGGCTCCGACAAAAGCGTGAGCGCGCCCAGCTCTGGCCCGAAACGGCGCGAGAGCTCGGCCAGCACCGTCTCGCGATCCTGCCCAAGGATACGGTCGGCCACGCGGCCATCCTCCGTCCAGACCACGGAAACGCGATTTCCCCTCATCGGCAGAATGGCAAAGGGACCGGCCGGCAAAAAATGCTGGCGAGCCACGCCTTCGTGAGGGATTTCGATCCCGACCGTTGCTGCAATGCCGACCTTGTCCGAGCGCCAGACGTTGGTTCGGATGCCGGCCATGCTACGCAACTCGGAGGTGCGCCCGTCCGCCGCGACAAGCAGCTTCGCGCCTAGCGTAGCCCCAGACCGGAGCCTTACTTCAACCTGCTGGTCTTCCGTTTCGAAACTCGAAACGCTGTCGGGGGCGAAGACCCGGACATTTTCGGCGCCCTCCAGCGAGGTAATCAGAGCGCGGAGCAGATCCGCATTTTCCACGATGTAGGCGGTCGGCTCGCCGCTGGGCGTCTTTTCCGAATCGAGGTTGATGAGGCCTGGCCGCACCGGCGCATCGAGCGCAGAGTCGCTGAGCTCGATCCGGCGTATGGGCTCCGCCTTATCCGCGATGGCGGGCCAGACCCCGATCACCTCCAGCATCGCCTTGACGGACGCAGTCAGCGCCACCGTCCGGCCATCCGCGATCAGGTCGCCAGGGCGCGGCAAGGCGCGTTGTTCGACAAGCGCGATGGAGAACGCGCCCGGGGCCTCGGCGGAGAGCGCGCGCGCCAGCGCAAGGCCGACGAAGCTTCCGCCGCAAATGACAATATCGAAACGGGTTTTCTCGCTCTCGTTCACGGCCACGGCCTTTCGCTTCACGTCCGCTGTCTGCTTGACAGACCAATCTAGGCGACCGTTATGTCGGTGTATAGCGGGAGAAAAACCATGGCTGCTGTCGATGAACTGCTGACGACACTCGATCTTGAGCAGTTGGAGCACAATCTGTTCCGCGGCCGCAGCCCGCAGAACGGCTGGCAGCGTGTGTTCGGCGGGCAGGTTGTGGGCCAGGCGCTTGTCGCCGCCGACCGCACCGTCGAGGAACAGGATCGGCTAGCGCATTCGCTTCACGCCTACTTTCTTCGGGCTGGCGATCCAAAGGTACCGATTATCTACGAGGTTGACCGCATCCGCGACGGCGGCAGCTTCGCGACGCGGCGCGTGATCGCCATCCAGCATGGGCAGGCGATCTTCTCGATGGGGGTCTCATTTCACAAGGCCGAGGCCGGTTTTGAACATCAGGCGGCCATGCCGGATGTGCCCCCGCCCGAAGCGCTGCCATCGGAGGAAGAGTTGCTGGCGCGCTTTCTCCCGAACATGCCGGAAGAAATGCGCTTCTACTGGGAAAAGGAACGCCCCATCGAACTGCGCCCCGTGGACCTTTCAAGGTATCTCTGCCGCGAGAAGCTGGAGCCGAAACAATATCTCTGGATCAAGACGAACGGCAGGCTGCCCGACAATTTCAGGCTCCATCAGTGCGCGCTGGCCTATGCCTCCGACTTCTCGCTCCTGGACACGGCGCTGATCGCGCATGGCCGTGTGCTGTTCGATCCGCGCCTTTTGCTGGCGAGCCTTGATCACGCGCTCTGGTTCCACCGGCCCTTCCGGTCGGACGAGTGGCTTCTCTACGCGCAGGATAGCCCGAGCGCGCAGGCCGGGCGCGGCTTCTGCCGGGGGGAAATCTTCTCCCGCGACGGCAGTCTCGTTGCATCAACCGCGCAGGAAGGGCTGATCCGTGAAAAAGCGCGGAGGTGAACCACATGCATGTGAAGGTGGGAGTTCGCTGCAGAGGCGCAGCCAGCTATGTGCTCAAATTCTTGCAAAATGGCTGGCCCATGCGCCAAGCGGCGATGTCACGGCGGACCCGGGCAAGCTTGCGCCAACCCACCGTGGTGCGGACCCGTATGCCCGGGACAGGCCTAAGAAATGGATTGGCGGACGTTCTTCCAGAGCCTTGCCAAGAAAGGCTCGTGCACGGGGTATCGCGTGAACTGGAAATAGATCCAGCGGAAGATCTTGGCCGTGTCGTCCAACTTTGGGGAGTATAGAAGCGGCTCGCCGTCCTCTGCATACTCGAATTCGCCCACGTCGAGTTCGCCAAGCGTATAGCGCCCTTGCCAATTCTGCAGGGCGGCCAGCGTGACCGGCAGATTGTCTCCGGTGAAGGCTTCCTGGCTGTCCTCGGCATCGTCCGCAGATTGGGACGCAAGCAAAAGGACCGGGCATCGCGAGGCAAACTCTTCGCCACAATCGCTTTTCAGATAAGCGACGAAGCTGGCGAGCGAAGCATCCTGATTGGGAGCGCCCGCATCCTGGCCGTCTTTTTCATCCCGGTCGTACAAGAGGACCAGAACGAAATTCAGATTGGGATTGCCGAGCAACGCCGTCAGCTCCTTCGACAGCGCGGATTTCGGCCCCTCCTGTGTTGCTGGAAGAGCGTCTAAATCGGTCCCGGAGAGCTCACGAAAGGCGAAGTTCAGCGCCGGCTTGTTCTTGTGGCTGCCGAGCGGCTGGACCCTGTAGGCGTAGTCTTTCGGCTGGCCGGCCCCTTTGGGAAGCTTGCCCTCGCTCCAAAGCGCGCGCCACTCATCCTGGATGTCCTGGCCGTCGCGCCCGTTCGCCAGAACGAGCTCGGTGCTGAAGGTCTCGTCAGCTGAGATCAGATAGCGCACCAGATGGTTCTGGAACGTCGTGTTCGCGCTGCCGACTCTTCCGGCCACCAAGATATAGTTTTCCGCCATGACGTTCCAACCGGGTCGAGTTCCTGTCCGATAAGGACAGATACCCTCCTGAGATCGATCCGCAAAGGCGGCATATTCTCGCCATGAGCCCTTCGCCTTCTATCTCATAAACATTCTCAAATTCGCCCGGATGCGCTCCAGAGGCGGCAGGGCGAGATCGGGGAGGGCGAAAGCCTGTCCCGTGATTGTCTCGAACGCCTGGATATAGACAAGCGCCGCTTGCAACAGCACGTCCCGCGGGATTTCGGGAATGGGATCTTTATAGGGATCGCAACGCGCTGCAACCCAGCGGCGGACGAAGTCCTTATCGAAAGTGTCGGGAGCCTTGCCCGTGGCGAACTTCGCAGGATAGGTTTCAGCGAGCCAGTAGCGGCTGCTGTCAGGCGTATGGATTTCGTCGCCAAGAACGATGCCGCCTGTGTCATCGAAGCCAAATTCGTATTTGGTGTCGGCGAGGATCAGGCCGCGCTTTGCGGCAAGCTCGGTCCCGCGTGCAAAAAGCGCCAGGGCCACGCGCGAAACATCGCGCCATTGGCTTTCCGTCAGCAATCCGCGCGATGCCACCTCATCTCCGGAAAGAGGCTCGTCGTGCGTCCCGTGCGCGCCCTTTGTCGTAGGCGTCAGGATGGCTTGCGGCAGCTTCTGATGATCCTTCATGCCTTCGGGAAAATCATACCCGTAAAGACGCCGTGCGCCGTTTTTGTACATCTGCAAGATAGAGGTGGACGTCGCGCCCGCGAGATAATTCCGCACGACGACTTCCACCGGCATCATCGTGAGCCTGCGGCAGACCAGCACGTTGGGGTCGGGATAATCCAGCACATGATTGGGGCAGATGTCGCTCGTCGCCTCGAACCAGAAGCTCGCGGTTTGGGTGAGCACCTGCCCCTTCAGCGGAATGGCGGCGAGATTTTGATCGAAGGCGCTGATGCGGTCGGAGGCGATCAGGAGCCGCCGCCCATCGGGCAGATCGTAATTGTCGCGCACCTTGCCGCGATAGTAGCGGGGAAGCTCCGGGATCTCGGCGGCTTCGAGAACGTAACGGGCATAGGGCTGCAAGTCGGAGAGCGTAATCATAGAGCAACAGTGGCAAACGCCGGGCGGGAAGAAAAGCAAATTACGAAAGCCCCGCCATCGGGGAAGTCCACGCCTGAACCAGCCCAGAGGGCTTGTTTATGCTTTCAAGGCTGGTTCGCCTTTTCCCAAGGCGTCGGTTAAAATCCGGTGAAGATTGGACTCCCCACCGTTTAGCAAGGGGTCTTTTGGGCTGCGAGCGAGGGGTTGAACGGGGCGCCATTTTTGAGCATGGCGCAAGCGACATTGAGGAGGCGATCTGCAACAGATCGCAAAGCCCGGCCATGACTATGCCCCCGGCCGCGCAGGGCGGCGTATTTGGCTTTGCTCGTTGGATCATGCTGAATGGCGATGCGCGCCCAATGGTACATGGCGTTGGCAAGCCGGTTACTACAGGCTTGCCTCCGGATGACAACGCAGCTCTTGCCGGACTTCTTGGTGACAGGCGCGACTCCGGCCAAATTGCGCAGCGCGGCGTAGTCGCGCCGTTTAAGGCCATCCCAAGCCTCTGCGAGCAGCGTGGCGAGGACAATCCTTCCAACTCCCGGCAAGGATGCGAGGATTTCCACGTCATGCTGCTTCTGCTGCCCCGCCCCGGCCTCCTCTGCTGGGATGAGCTTGGCCGTGAGAGCGTCCAGCTGGCGGTTTGCTTCTTTGATCTGCCCGTTCACAAGGCGGATGCGCGCAACGAGCGTCTTAATATGGGCGCTGGCCGCTTCAACCGTTCCCCTGGCAACCTGCACAGCCGGTTTGCGCAGCACAGCCAACACATGGGCGGCGTCGAAGCGCCGGATGCGGCAGCGGTTCAGCAGGTTGGCTACCGTGCCCTCGCGGATGCGCGCGGCCTTGCCGGGTGTGGGCGCCAGTTCCCACAGGTCTAGCAGCCAGGGGGCGCCAAGATCGCTTTCGAGCTCCAGCATGGCTGGAAAGTAGCGCCAAAGCTGCTCGCGCAAGCGGTTGGTGAGCCGGTTACGCTCCGCGCCAAGCTCGCTTGCGATGCGCGACCACTCGCGCAGTTCGATGACGGTTGGGTCGAGGGCGGCCAGCAGCCGGAAGCAATGCGGATCGGTGCGCAAGGCCGACGCCATCACTTCGGCGTCGCGGCTATCGTCTTTGGCTCCTGCCAGCGTGAAGCGGTCCCGGAAGCGATCCATTTGTTTCGGATTGAGGGCGTGAACCATCAAGCCGCGCTCGATCAGCGTCTCCACCACGGGGCCGTGCGGCGTTTCGATGGCGACGTAGATTTGGCTGGAACTGGCGGCGCCGCTCGCCGAAAGCAGCCAGGCGGCCATCTCAGCCAGGCCCTCACCGCTGTGCTTGAAGATTTTCTCGCCGATCTTGCGGCCTGTGCCGTCCGTCAGAAAGACGTGATGGCTTTCGCTCGCCCAGTCCACGCCGGCATACCATCGCTGTTCGCTCATGCCTTCTCCCCGCTTCAAACTGCGAGCCGCCGCAACCTCCGCCGGTCCCTGTACTGGCGCTCGGAAAAAAAGGCACAGGTCCGGCGCGGACTCCCCACGGGGCATCGATTACGGCCAGTCTGGCGGGGCGCACGTCCAATCTTGGCGATCGAATCGCAGGTTTTGTATGGTCGCTCCCGCCAGACCGGCTCGGTTCGCGAAGGCTACGCTGATTTGGGCCGCCGCCCGCAAGCCGCACTCCGTTCCGCTACGCTTCACTGCGCGCGGCTTGCGGCGTGACCTTCGATGAACCGCCGGAGAACGGTACAGGTTTTGTTTTGTAAAAACAGGCTATATCTAAGCAAATAAGTATCTCTATTGAACGCCTTGCGCTGCAGCGCCGCGATGCCAGCGACCCTGCGAAATTGCTTGCCTAGGCGCGTATTTGCAACAAAATTACAAAAATTCAATGGTTAATTTTTAGGGAACGCGCTAGCGCTTTGGTGGCGCAGCCTTGCTGATGTCCAGGCAAAGTTCTGTGGCTTTCCGAACACCACGGTCTTTATCCCGGGCTTGCAGGAGCGCCTTACAGCCACGGCTCTTTTAACATTTACGCGCGCAACAGGGCCGGCAGCGGACGTGGCGTGTGTGTCGAAAATGTTCAGCGGCGATGCCTGCTTTCGGATCTCATAGCATTTCCCGGAAGCGCCAGCGTCGGACATTCTGGGCCAAGCGGCGGATCTATCTTCAGGGGTGACGCTAAAATAGGGCCGGCGCCCCGGTCGGGCCTCGTTATCGGCAGACCTTCACATAGGTACAGACCTTCTTGAAGTTCACCCAGCGGCATTGCTTTTCCATACGGCAGCGCGGCTCGGCGGTTGCCGCTGTAGCATGCATTGCGGCTCCGTACACGATAGCCGTAAGGACAAAAACCATAAAAGTCCGCATGATGTGACTCCAAAGGGGTAAGACGATCCGGTGCTCAAATTCTAAGGGCAAGATTGGAGCGAAACGCCTATGGCGGCGCGATGTTTCCCATCGTTGAAGCAGCCATCCGTCCATGTGCCGTCCAATGTGCCAGACGCGTTTGTCAGGGTCCCTTTTCCATTCGGCTTGCCGTTCACAAACATCCCCTCATATCGGGCATCGCCAAGGACAAGGACGCCGCTGCCATTCGGGAGGCTGTCTGCGAACCGGCCATCATATTGACCGCCTGGCCACACCTGCGAACCGCTGATCTGGCGGCCGCCGCGCCATTGGCCCTCGTCGCGCTCGTAGGTCTTGCCGCCTCGCTGCCATTCGAGCGTGCCCATGCCTTCGACAAACCCGTCTCTACAAGCGCCGGTCCATCGAATTGTCTCGCCGAGGGTCGGATGAGGATTCCAGATTTTGCATCCGTCGCCCGCAATAGCCCAATCGCCCGCGATCGCTCCGGTAGAGGATGCAGCAAGAAGGAGCACGGCAAGGACGCTCTCGCTTTTAAGAAGATACTTCATTTTCGCATCTCGGCTGGGATTGGCCCGGCAGGCTTTTGGTTCAGAAGCGGGGTCACCACCTCGTCGAGAAGGCCTTCGTCAACACTGATAAATTTATCCCGCACGACGCCTTCTGCATCCACGAGATAGCTGACCGGCACGGCCTCGGGTGTTCCAAACCCGTTGCGGCTCGCGTCGATCACCATCGCCCCTGGAAACGATAGCTTCGCCAGCACTTTAAAAGCCTTGGCGCGATTTCCTGGCTTATCGACGCTGAGCGCGATGACCTCGAACCCGTCCGCTTTGTGCTCGCGGCAATATTTTTCGAGCACCGGCATTTCTTCGAGGCACGGGCCACACCAAGTCGCCCAGAAGGCCACAAGCACCACCTTCCCGCGCATGGCGTCGAGATCGAAATCGCGCCCGTCCGGGATCGTTACGGTCAGCGCTGGCGCGCGCTCTTGCAAGCGCGGCTCCCCCAAAACCGGGAAAAGCACGCTCGACAAAAGCAACGCCGCCGCCAAGAGGGCGGACGTCCAGCGGTGTGTTATGACGTGACTCACGGTCAGAATGTGTAGCCGAGAATTATCTTGGACAAGAAGGGCGAAACAAGCTGATTTCCGTTCACCCGCTGATAGATCGGGATCTCGATATCGCCGTAAAGCTTGAACGTCCGATTATTGGCGTCATCCACCACCTTGGTGAAATCGACACCGGGAGAAATGTAGAGCCGGTCATAACCGGTATCGACTGGGTCCGCAGCCGCGCCGCTATCGGGCTCCCGATGCGAGTAGATCAGCTGGAGCAGGGGCGCGATTTTGTCGAACGGCCCGACATGATACCAGTTGTTGTAAATCACGCCGATCGCGGCATCGAACTGGATGCCGGGGATGTAGTCTCCCGGAGCTGAGCCGAACGTTGGAATGTATTCGGAGTGGGTCAAAATGGGCGCCAGCATCCTGGCCTGGGAAAAATATTGCCAGGCATTGTCGCCGGTAATCATGCCTCGCCAGAAGCCGCCGAGGACGAGGGAAGTCGCGCCCGTGCCGATCTGCGTGTCACGGTCGAAGCCATAGGCGCGCCAATTGCCGGTTGGCAGCTGGAGGCCGAACATGATCCCCTTCGACATATCGTTGGAGAAGCCGGTGTACATGCCCGTCAGTTCGATGTCGCCGACGGTCGAGACGTTATACGTTTCGATATCCGGCGGCGGCGTCGGAAAATTGTCGTCGGTCGTGAAGGCGCGGTTCGCGGTCGGTATTCTGACGTTGAAGCCCCAATCGCGGTTGACCATGTAATTTGCGCCGACTACGAACCAGTTGGTGAGGATATGCTTGTCGCCGTTGTCCGCAGCGGGGGCCGCCGACACGCCGCTCCAGTTCTGGTTTTGGTTCGAGTAATCCCACTCGAAATAGACAGAGCCGCCATGATCGCCTTCTTTCGGAAGAAGCGAGGTCGAGCCTACGTCGAACACGGCGCAGCCGCAGGCGCAGGCCAGGGCCTGCGAGGGGACAAGGGTGATCAACAACAGCATACCGGCAAGTCGGCGCATCTGTGCCGAGGCGAGTAAGAAACTCAAAGGTGAGAAGCGCATTTCCTTGGCTCCCGGTGGCGCGCTATTGCGGCCAAAAAAGAGGCATTGAGGGAGTCCCTGCGTTCGATAGGCACGCGACAGCCGCGGGACCGTGGGCACACATTCAAATCACTGTGTGCTCAGGCCAGCGGCGGTGCGCGCGGCCTTCTTTGGTCCGCCGTTTCGCGGATATGCGTCAGGTCAGAGCAGTATGGTAGGAAGGGTGTCGGGCAAGTCGGCCCATACTCAGCGCTCTCGAAGCTGCAACGTGGGACCGGAGGGAGATGATGGAAGGCGATGCAAAGGGGGCATTTCTTGCAAGGCCGATTCTGGTCCTGATCCGGAATGCCGGACGTGTTCTCGTCGCCGTGATGACAGATCGAAGCTTCGAGTTCTTCCAGCGACACGCCCAGGAGCCGTTGGAGTTGGGAAAAGTCGCCGGACGCAAGGGCTGTGGCGCTTGCCTGATGCCAGGAAGGCATCAAACTGCCGAGGAAAAGAAGGAAGGCGCCCAAAATGCTCACTGCCGACCGGCTGCTTCGTCCGCAACCGAAGGCTCTTGCACGTTGCGCGCGCTTTATACTTCCTTGCTGCAGCTTTCCAACGCCCATTCCCTACCCCCCAGCGATTAGACTAATAACGTTCGGCCCTGCGAGCTAGTGCACCAAGTCCTCATTCAAAAATAAGTTTGAATACTACGACATTTTACTCTACGCGGTTCAATGCGGTCGTGTTGCATCGCCTCAAGCCGCATCTCCCCGCTGATCGTTGGGTTTAAGGGCGGGGTTGTTTTGATTTTTTGCAGGAAGGCCGCATTCGGCTCCCGAAGCCGCCTCGGCACGCACGGGATCGCGAGAAAACTGGCGCTTCCGCAAACGACCTACGGAATAGGCCGGAGGGCGACACGGCTTGCGGGCCACGCCTTCATAGCTTCTGATCCCGTCTGGCGTGCGTCTTGCTTAGCTCCCATGTTCCGGTGGGCATGTCGTGGTGGCGCCATTCCCACACGCAAGCCTGGGGGTGATATGGGCAAGGGATCGGCATCGTCTTCGAAACCGGATGGCGCTTCGGCGCGGGGTCGCTATGTGAGCTTTCTCGACATCGATTTCGAAGGCAATATCGCGGCCGTTCTTGGTCATTTGCGCCGCTATATCGACGATCCCGCCGAGGGAAACGCGTTCTGGGACCGGTTCAAGCAACGCCTTCAGCAATGCGACGCAGGCGAATCCGGCACGGCGGACAAGCTCCTTCTCTTGCATTCCCATGTCTATTACATGGTCGAGCTCTTTGAAGAGCACGACGACGACGAGGCGCTCACCGCGCTCAAGAAACTTGAGGAGGAGTGCTTTTAGGAAAGTGGCCTCGACACCGGTATCAGGTTCACGCTCCAGCGCCGTGATCAACAGCTTTGCAGTTTGATGAGAGGAGTTGCACGGTCCGGCGTCGCAGGGCGTTACCCCTGCCCGAGGAACCGGCGGCGAAGCTGAGCTCCAATCATTGTAATTGCTGTGACAAGGCCAAGCAACACGAGTATCAGCGCCGAAGCCTCGCGATATTCGAACAGATGGAAGGCGGTGATGATTTCGAGGCCAAGGCCGCCCGCGCCCACGAGGCCAACCGTGATAGCCGCGCGCAGATTGTGTTCCCAGCGATAGAGGATCACGTCCACGAGGCGCGGCAGAACCTGCTGCAACACCGAAAAGCGCAAGATCCCGAGCTGCGACACGCCGTGGCTGCGGAGCGCGTCTCCGGGGGCGGGATCGACATGCTCCATGGTCTCGGCGAAGAACTTGCCGAGCATCCCCGTTGAATGCGTGGCCAGGGCCAGGATGCCGGGGAGGGGGCCGAAGCCGACGGCGGCGACCCAGATCACGCCCCAGATCAGGCCGGGAATTGAACGTAATACATTCAGGAAGAGTCGCACGGGGCCGCCGATCCAGCTCTGCGCCACGATAGTGCGGGCGGCGAGGGCGCCGAGCGGCAAGGCTGCGGCGACAGCCAGGGCCGTGCCCGCGACGCTCATGGACAGCGTTTCGAGAAGCGGACGGCCCCATTCCCGCCAGCGGCTGAAATCGGGCGGCATGGCGTCGGCGGCGAGTTGCAGGATGGTCGGCAGCGCGTCGGCATAGCGCGCGCGCTCGAAAGCGCCGGCATAGGCGAAGGCGCACACGATGACGCCCGCAACGCCGGCCGCCGTCAGGATCGCGTCGCGCTGCTTGCGACGGCCATCCGCGAGGATGGCCGCTATGCTCGGATTGACGGACGCGGCGCTCATTGTGAGGCCGGAACCGCTTCGGGGTTGGCCGCCTTGATCGCCGCGATCCAGGTCCGCACCCGGTCCACATCCGAATCGACGCAAGGAATGAAGGCTTCCGCGCGGAAGACCTTCAGCGCCTCCGGGTCGGTGACGGTGATGAAGGCCTTGCGGATCTCCTCCTTGAACGCGGGGTCGAGCCCTTCCCGGAACGTCCACATATATTCGGGGATGGCGGGCGAGGCGGCGAGCACGCGAACGGTCTTCGGATCGATCTTTCCCTCTTTCAGGAGCCGGTTGTAGATCGGCAGCGACAGCCCGCCCCCGGCGACCTTGTGGTTGGAGACAGCCAGCGCCACCGCGTCATGCGCGCCGAGAACCCGCAGCGTATAGTCCCGGCCGGAGACGAGGCCGGCCTCCAGGAGCTGATAGCGCGGAACCCATGTGCCCGAGGTGGATGCCGGATCGCCAAACGCAATCTCGCCGCCCTTCAAGTCTTTGAGGCTCTGAGCCGGGCTGTCGGCCGGAACGATGATCACGGCCTGGAAGGTCGGCCCCACGACCTCGTGCGAAGGCCGCGCGAAGGGTTCGAGTTTCGCGGCGCGGGAGCGCAGGATATAAGTCACCGGCCCGAGATACGCGATGTCGAGGCGCCCAAACCGCAGAGCCTCGCCGGTCGCGGCGTAGTTGGCGCCGACAAAGATTTCCACCGGAATGCCGAGCCGCCTCTCCAGGTAGGCGCGCAAAGGTTCGTTGAGCCGCATCACGGTCGGCGCGGATTCACCCGGCAGCAGCCCCACCACCAGTTTCTCCGGTCGCGTTTGCGCCACGGCGGGCGCAAGCATCGGGACAGTGAATAAAGTGGCCGCCAGCATGAGGCGGTTCAGCATCCTCAACATGTCTTCTCCTTTTTTCTTGGGCCAGATCAAGCGCCTTTAAGGGCTGCTCTAGTGGCCGCTCTAAGATCCGAAAATCTGTTTCTCTTCGTCAGCGCCGAAGGCGGCGGCCGGTCCGTCGAATGAAACGCGCCCAGCCCGCAGGCCAACCACCCTGTCGGCAAGCGTCCGCGCCAGATGAAGCTGATGCAGCACGAGCACGACCGTAAGGCCTCTGCCAACGACGAGGCGGCGGAACTCCTCCCCGAGCCGCATCGCAAGCGCTGGGTCGACGGACGCGAAAGGCTCATCGCCGAGAAGCAGACGCGGACGGCGCACAAGCGCGCGCGCAATGCCGACGCGCTGGCGTTCACCGCCCGAGAGCTGATCTGTGCGCATCGTTGCGCGGTCGAGGAGCCCGACCTCCTGCAGGGCTAAAGCCGCGCGTTCGCGGAGCGCCCGCGGCCAAGGCAGCAGCGACAGTGGATGGCGCGTGTCGGCGAGCCCCAGAAGCACATTCTCAATGGCCGAAAGCCGCCCGATCAGAGCGTGGTCCTGGAAGATCGTCGCGGTTATGCAGCGCGCCTCCTTGAGCGCCACAGCGCTATCGAGCCGGCCCGCGCCCGCAACGGAGACCGCGCCGCTCGACGGCTTGATCAGTCCATTCAATGCGCCCATAAGCGTCGTCTTGCCGACGCCTGACGGTCCCACGATCGCGGTGATCGTTCCTTCTTCGAAGGCGAGCGAAATATCCCGCAAAACCTCCCGTTCTCCCCGGCGCACCGTGAGCCGCTCCGCCGCGATCAGCCCGCAAGGCGCGGAAGGGATAGCCCAAGCTTGCGCCGCCGTCCGCGCCAATGGGTGGTCGAGCGCATGCGAAACCATGCTTGAAAAGCGGGTTTGGATCGCCAGACAACCTGAAGTGATGCTCATGTCGCGCGCGCCCCCGGAAAATAAACCTGCCTTCTTCATAGCAAGCCGCGGGCCAAACCCATCCCCCTGAAAAAAAGGGGGGAAATCGGCGCCGGGATCGCACCCGCGCGTACATCGTGGGCCGTGTTTCGTACGTCCTCGTGCTTTTGTGGGTAACAGTTCAGACACCCCGGGAATACGCTTCCGAAAGCGGCGGGCGCCAGAAGGACAGCGTACCGGCAAAGCTTGAGGCAGGTCTCCCAGTCGTTCTCAGGTTCGCCTTTTGGGGATCGGCGCCCTGCGGCAAGGGCTTCACTCCGCGGGTAGAATGGCGAGCTTGATCAGCTTTGACTCAACTCCGCTGACCTGAATGGTAACGGCCCCGGATTGAAGATCGAACCTGACGCTTTTGCGAACATCGGGACAGTCCCGCCTGCCGCTATGGGCGGCGGAAGCGAGCGCCTTGCCGTCCTGAATGACGTCGATCCACCCTTCGGCGGAGACGGTGATCTGGTACGGCCCAGCCTTCGGGACATTCGAAATTACAACGAACCCGCCGGAGCTGTTCGCGATCTTCGGCGGCCGCCCAGGTGGCAGCTTGTAAGGCGTCGCGTCATGGGGCTGAAGCTCAAGCGCGATGCCGCGATCCGGAAACGAGTCGAGCGTAGTCCCGGACGCGACATGCCGCAACTCCCTCGACGCGAACAGCGCCTGTTCACGTTTGACCGGCCAGGCGAACTGGTCACAAGCGGCGAGGTCTTGCGCCGGCGCGGGTTTTGCTGTTGCAAACGGTAAGGTCGCTAAAACAGCGGCGGCGAGAAAGTAACTTCCGTGGCGCGCATTCGATGGGGACAACCAGCCCTCCTTCCGTTCCGATCTGCCCATAAGATAGGGGTTGCGAAGCTTTTCCTCTGGAGCGGCATGCTATATTCGCACAGATATAGCGCAATTCACATGTCGAGTTGATGAGCAAAGGGTGCAGAGGGGAAGGCGGCGCATGGCCCTTACCGGTAAGAAGCGCGATCTTTCACGTGAGCCGGCAAGCTCGCGTCTCTCATTTCCAGAGGTGGTTGGCGATGGTTGCCGCCGCAAACGCGAGCACGGCGCAGGCAGGGAAGGTTGCCACCCAGGCGAGCATGATGCGGCGCAAAACTGCCCAGCGCACGTCGTATAGGCGTTTGCTCGCCGCGACGCCGACCACGGCGCTCGTGATCGTGTGCGTTGTCGACAGAGGAACGCCGTATGACGAGGCGACATAGATCGTCGACGACGCCGCCATGGTCGCGGCGAAACCCTGCCAGGAGGTCAGCCGCGTCATCTTTGCGCCAACCGTCTTGATGATCCGCCAGCCGCCGAAGCTCGTGCCGATTCCCATCGTTGAGGCGCAGATAAGGATGACCCACCAGGAAATCTGAAATTCGGGAATGACGCCGCCAGCGAGCAGCGTCATCGCGAACACGCCCATGAACTTCTGGCCGTCATTGAGGCCGTGATTGAAGGCCAGGAAGGCGGCTGACGCCATCTGCGCCCGATCGAAGTTGCGCTTTGCGCGCGTCGGGGCGGCGTTGGCCGCAAGCGCGATGATGATCCGGCCAAGCGCGAAGGCGCCAGCGAAACCCACGAAGAGCGAGGCGACCAGACCGATGATGACCTTCTCCCAGCCAGACCATTGCAGGGCCTCCCAGCCGCCGCCCGCAAAGCCGGCTCCGGCAAGACCCGCCAGAAGGGCGTGCGACTTGGATACCGGAATGCCAAGCCGGGCGGCCAGCACGCCCCATCCGATGATCGCGATCATCGTTGCTGCGATGGCCGGGACTGTCAGCGCTGACGGGGCCACGATGCCTTTTCCGACGGTGGCGGCGACTGCTGTTCCGGCCATGGCGCCCACCGTGTTCATCGCCACCGCCATGACGATGGCTTGCCGGGCCGTCATCACGCCCGTCGAAACAACGGTCGCGATCGCGTTGGGCGCATCCGTCCACCCGTTGACGAACTCGGCGGCGAGCACTCCAAAGAGCGCGATCGCCAGACCAATCGTAAGCGGGTCCACCTCATGCCTCCTTGCGGGCCAGCGAAACAATTTGGCGCGCGCAGTGGTTGGCGTCGTCCGTTATCTGCTCCAGGAGGTGATACAACTGGTGCCAGGCGATGAAGCCGAGCACGTCCTTGCCGGGGCCGCCGAACTCGTCGACGAGCTTTCTCTCGTAGTCGGAAACGAGACGATCCGCCTTGCTCTCAAGCTCATCGATGATGTCGGCTTCCGCCCGGACCCGCGAGAGTGACAAACGCGGTTCCCCCAGCATCACGACGAGCTTATCGACATGGACGAGCATATCGGCGGCAACATCCATGAGTTCATGGGCTTCCGGCCTCAGCTCGGAGAGGTAGGGTTTGTAGGCTTGGATGTGCAGCACCACTTTGCGCATTCCGTCGATGACGTCATCGAGAGCGTCGGTGAGCCGCATCGCATCGGAAATGTCGAAGCGCATAATGAACGAGTTGTCGAGCAGCTCATGAACTTCGGCGACGACGCCGTCAGCCTGATGCTCGAAGGCGATGATCCCCTCGGCATCCTGACCGTTGGTCTTGCGGAAGTGAACAGCACAGTCCTGCCCGATATCGGCAAGGCGCTTCAGGAGGGCCGCATACTGGTCGTTGCGCGATGGCCCGAACAGGTTCGCCAAGGCGCCTTGGATGGTCTTTTTCATTGCAGAGCTCCAATCGATCAGGCCGCAGGCCGTGATCGTTTGGAGAGCACACTGGCCGCCCTCTGTCGACGCGCCAATTGTGACAGTCTAGTATTTTAGGCGGCAGAGACTTTCTGCTGTTGCACGCGTGCACCTCGCAGGTGAGCAGCACATCGAGCGAGCCACAGCCCGGCCATTGCCTCGGCGACGGAAAGTTCAGGCCACGCGAAAGGAGCGGCCGGCATCGCCATTTCTCTCCTGGAGCAGGCCGATCAGCATGGAGAGTTCGGGATCGCTCACTTTGCGCGCGGCGTCTTCGATTTCAAACCAGGCCCGCCGCCGCTCGCGCTTTTCGGGCCATTGCTTATAGTTTTTGCTGACCTTGAGAAGAAAGACGCGGACCTCAATGAGAGCGCCATCGTCGAGTTCGCGCTTGATATAGCGGTAGCTGCCGATCGCCTTGCGGAAGATTTTGCCCCTGACGCCGGCTTCTTCCCGAGCTTCCCTGGCTGCGGCCTTGGAATCCTTGAGGCGCTTCGACGTCCAGCCCTTCGGAATGATCCAGCGGCCCGTGTCGCGCGACGTGACAAGCAGGATTTCGATAGCGCCATTTTTGGCTAAACGGAGCGGCAGGGCCGCCACTTGCCTCCGGTCTGGCATCACGAATTCCTCCCTGTCGTTATTCACCCCAAGTCGATCAGCACAACTCAAACGATACTGCAATCTCGCTCCAATAAAAGCAATTTATATGGCCACGTGTTCGCTAGGGCGACCTTGAAATTAAGTTGAAGACTTTTCCTGTGGTTAAAGCCTCGTGCGCGTAATCCGGCGCGGGCCTCGATAGGTGTTCTGCATGCACATTGGACCTCACTTCATCCCCGTCCCGCTTGCGTTTGTGTCACGGATTTGTCTTGAGTGAAGATCTTACGAGAAAGCGCCTTGCCGGGAAGTTAATGGATATGTCATTGATATCGCTACGGAAACTAAGAAAGGACGGCGCTGCGGGCGCACGCGCCGGGCTGACTTTGGCGCGGCCATGGTTAACAGGGAATCCGGATCAGGGCTATGCAGTTTACTCCCGTAGCTCTAGATGTAGTAGTCTGAGGCATGAAGCAATATCCTGCGAACATGGCCGATTTCATGGCTATGTTTCCGACCGAGGACGCGTGCTTGGAGTATTTGAGCATCGTGCGGTGGCCGGACGGATATCAATGTTTGCGCTGCGGGAAGGGGGATTACTGGAAGAAGGCCCGTGGTCTTTTCACCTGCCGCGCATGCGGGTACGAGGCTTCTGTGCTGGCAGGCACATTGTTCCAGGACACGCACAAACCGCTCCGCTTATGGTTTCAGGCGATGTGGTATGTGGTGAACCAGAAAAACGGCGTCAGCGCGCTGGGGCTGCAAAAGGCGCTGGGCCTCGGCAGCTATCACACCGCCTGGGAATGGTTGCACAAGCTGCGCCGCGCCATGGTTCGTCCCGGCCGCGATAGGCCGTCCGGCATAGTCGAAGTGGACGAGACTTTCCTTGGCGGCGAGCGCCGGGGAAAACGCGGGCGTGGAGCCGAAGGCAAGTCCCTGATTTTCATTGCGGCGGAAGAAGCAAAAGACAGCGAGAATGCAATTGGCCGCATTCGCCTTTCCGTGCTCAAGAACGCTGCTGGAGAAACGCTCGCAAAGGCGGTCCAAGCGACGGTTGAGCCAGGAAGCCTTGTGCGCTCGGACGGGTTAAGCAGTTACGGCTTTCTGCCTAGCTATGGTTATATCCATGTTCCCAGCTTCCACAAGGAGGCCACCCCGGGTGACGCGACGCCATTGGCGCATCGCGTGGCTTCCCTCCTGAAGCGCTGGTGGCTCGGAACGCATCAGGGCGCCATTAGCCCGGACCACCTCGCCTATTATCTTGATGAGTTCACTTTCCGGTTCAACCGGCGAACCTCACGCTCGCGCGGCAAGCTGCTCTACCGGCTTATCGAAGGTGCGCTGCAAACCGATCCAATCCCAGCCAAGACGCTCACACACAACATCTAGAGGCACGGGAGTCAACTGCATAGCCCTGAACCGAAATTATATTTAACGGACTTTTGCGAGCCAACTTAATGCCAAAATTCCGGCATTAAATTCTATTTAATGGGGCCTGGCGAAGACAGAAAACTTTTTATTTTCAATGAGTTCGAGCCGCTTCTTACTAGCCGGCATGTAGGCGCGAGCCGCCTCGCTTCACGCCGTATCAACCTTAATGAAACGTAAATTGGACCGGAAATAAATCGGCGGCGCTCCCGTTAACCAGTTTGAGTTTAACACTCGGCGCCGCGAACGAACCATTAACCACGGGACGTAAGGCGGGCGCCGTCGGCGATGGCCGCCCCGCCAGATGTGAAGAAGCGCTCATTCCTTCAATCGGACGCGGGCGCGCGGTTGAGCTTGCGCCGCTACGGTTCCGATTTTGCGCGCGCCGCGCCAGCGCGAATGAAGAAGCCGGATCCCAGGGCTTAGGTCGCGCGGTAGAATGGACAACGCGCGCGTCCGCTGGAATTCCGCCGAAATCGTCTTTGACACGGAGGAAAGAGTTGATGGCGTGCGGAAGAGCTGCTGTCCCGGATTGGAAAGCGATGTTGAGGGCGCACCTGCCGTGATCTTTGATGCTGCCCTCGTTGGCCCCACCAGTCCGGCGTCAGCTCGATACGGCGCTCGCATCCAGGGCGTGACGAAGAGCCCGCCAGCAGGGCTGGTAGTCCTCGTGGAAAAGCCCTGGTATGCAGCCGGCGGCATTCTCTGGCGTCAACGAGAAAACGGTCGCCGCAGGCAGCGTGACAAAGCCCAAGGCTTCTCCGGGTTCGACACGCAATTCATCGAGCCCGCCGGCATAAGGCAGCCAATAGACTTGCCGGAAGGTGAGGTTGCGTTTGTTGAGCCGTTCGTCGATGGCGAGGTTGTCAAGCTTGACAAGAGGCCGAAGCTCCATCGGCGCAATCAGAAGTCCGGCCTCTTCCTGAGCCTCAACAATTGCAGCCTGCTCGTAAGTCTGCCCCACTTCGACGTGGCCCCCCACCGACGCGTCCAAGAGGTCGGGAAATGTATCCTTGGCGGGGCTGCGGTGCTGGAAGACGATTTCATTCTTCGGCGTGACAAGCCAGACATGGATCTCGCGGTGACGAAGGCCGAGGATGTGGATCTCCTCGCGGCTTCGGATGCCAATCACGGTATCGTTCTCGTCGACGATTTCGAGCATCACGCCGCCAGGCATTACCTTTTCTCCCCTTTACGGTCTTCTTTTCATAGCATATTCCGCCCAGGATCAACGCTGCACTGCGCCCGCGCAAGCATGCCGCCCGATATGTTTTTGACCTTGAATCCGTTCTGCAGAAGGATGCGCGTTGCGATATAGGAGCGCTGGCCGGAGTGGCAGAAGACATGAATCTCGCGGTCTCGGGGAAGTTCGCCAAGACGCGCGCGAAGCTGTCCGACCGGGATGTTCAGCGCGTTCTTCGGTCCGTGCCGCGCGGTCAACTCCGCCGGTTCGCGGACATCGAGAAGGAAGCCGGTCCCGGCTGTGTCCCAATGAAGAAGGGGCATGTCTCCGCCCAGCGCATTGCCGGCGACCATCCCTGCAAAGTTCACCGGATCCTTGGCGCTGCCGAACTGAGGCGCGTAGCAAAGTTCGGCTTCTTCGAGATCGTAGACGGTCGCTCCCATCTGCAGCGCCACCGCGATCGCGCTGATGCGTTTGTCGACATTGTCCTCGCCAAAGGCTTGCGCTCCGAGGAGTCGGCCGTCGGATTTGCGGAACAGCACTTTCGTCGATATGAGCTTGGCGCCGGGGTAATAGCCGGCGTGCGAATTCGGGTAGAGGTAGATTTTCTCGTAATCGGAATCGCCGAGCCGCTTCAAGGTTTTCTCGCTGACGCCGGTCCAGGCGATGGCCGCGCCGAAGAGACCGACAATGGCGGTTCCCTGCGTGCCCCTGAACCGTGAATTGCGGCCCGCGATGACATCGGCGGCGATCCGGCCTTGCCTGTTTGCGGGGCCGGCGAGCGCAATGAGGCTCGGTTCGCCTGTTACAAAATCCTTGACCTCAACCGCATCCCCGACGGCGAAGATATCCGGGTCGCTGGTCCGCATCTGATCGTCGACGCGAATGCCGCCGCGCTCGCCTATCGCAAGACCGGCTGCCTTGGCGAGCGCCGCATCCGGCCTAACTCCAAGGGCGAGGATCACCAGGTCTCCTCTGTGAGCCTTGCCGGATTTCGTGCGCACATCGATGGCGCCGTTTTCGCTTTCCTCGAATGCGGCCACCCCATCACCCAGCGCGAGCCGGACGCCGTGGCTTTGGAGGCGCGCCTCGACGAGGCGGGCGAACTCCTCATCCACCGGAGGGAGAACCTGGCTGGCCATCTCCACCAGCGTGACTTCGATGCCGAGGTGAACGAGGTTCTCAGCCATTTCCAGGCCGATAAAGCCGCCGCCGACGACAACGGCGCTCATTCGGCCTGGCGTGCGACGCGCCTCGATCCATTCCTTGATCTCGCGGGCGTCGGGCACCGTGCGAACCTGAAAGATGCCGGGAAGCTCGATCCCAGGCAAGGGTGGCCGAATGGATATCGCGCCCGGCGACAGCACCAGCTTGTCATAAGCATGCCTGGTCACTGTGCCGGTCTGCAGGTCGCGCAGCTCGACCTTTTTCTCCTTTGGCAAAATCGCCATGGCCTCGCAACGTGTGCGGACATCGATGGCGAACCGCTCGCGGAACAGCTGTTCGGTCGCAACCAGGAGGCTCGATTCCTTCTCGATGACGCCCCCGACGTGATAAGGCAATCCGCAGTTCGCGTAGGAAACGTAGGGGCCGCGTTCCACCATCATGATTTCGGCTTTTTCGTCGAGCCTGCGCAATCGCGCCGCGCAGGAGGCTCCGCCAGCCACTCCGCCGACTATGATGACTTTCATGAGTTGGTCCCTTCTGCGATGAACTGCTTGTACCTCGGAAACGCGAGACATGCCCCGGGGAAATATGAGCGCGAGATGACCGCGGCTTGAAGAGAAGAGCCGCTTCGAAAGGAAGTGTCTGTAACTAAGTCACCAAAATGCCTGAACGCGGTACGCCCCGAACATGGACGGCCGGCTGCTGAGCGATCCAAGGCAGGCCAGCGTATCAATCCCGAAAGTCAGGTTCAAGGCGATGGGCCACCGCCGGAACTGCTGTCCGGCCCGCTGGCGCCACGCTTATGGCTGCCGAGTTCGACCGGGGCCACGCGGCAACGTGAGCTTGAGAATCAGGTAGACGGCAAAGTCTAACCGGATGATGATCCGGCGGCGTCTATTCGAGCAGGAACCCGCATGGCCCCCCTCAAAATTGCTTTCCTCGGATCCGAAGGGGTCCCGTTCATCAAGTCAGGCGGACTTGCCGATGTCGTCGGCGCCCTGCCCAAATATCTCAGCGCTCGTGGCCACGAGGTCATCGTGATCCTGCCGAAATACGCCTCGATCGATGTCCACCGCTGGGAGATCGAACCGTTCCTAAGTCCGCTTGGGGTCTGGATGGGCGACACCGAGGAATGGTGCGCGACCTTCAGGACGACCTATAGCGGAGTGCGATTTTACTTCATAGAATGTGATAAGTATTTCCATCGCGCCGGCATCTACCATGATCCCGAGATGGAGGATTACCGGGATAATGCGCGGCGATTTGGCTTCTTCACCCGCGCGGCGCTCCAACTGTGCCGCGACATGGGCTTCGACCCCGACATCGTGCACGCCCATGACTGGCAGACCGCGCTGGCCCCGGCCTATCTCAAGATCTGGCATTGGAACGACGCGTTCCTGGGCGGAGCGGCGAGCGTGCTCACCATCCACAACATCGGCCATCAGGGCAAATACCCGGCGTCGGATTACGACTATCTCGGGCTGCATCGCGAAAACTTCGTCCCGGCCCGGTTCGAGGACTTTGGCGCCATCAACATGCTGAAGGGCGGCATCGTCTATGCCGATCTGGTGACGACGGTGAGCCCTACCTACGCAGTCGAGACGCGCGGCGACATCGGCGGCGAGGGGCTCGCTCCGGTCCTCAACGACAAGGGCGGCAATTATTGGGGCATCCTCAACGGCGTCGATGGCGACGAATGGAACCCTGTTACGGACACCCTGATTCCAGTGCGCTTCGACGCCCATTCGCTCGCCGGGAAGGCCGCCTGCAAAGCGGCGCTGCAGGAACGTATGGTGCTGGAGGTCGACCCAGGGATCCCCGTGGTCGGCGTCATCGCACGCTTTGTCTCGCAGAAAGGGCTCGACCTGCTCGCCGCCTCCATGGAGAGGATTTTGGACACGATGCACGTCCAGTTCGCGATCCTCGGCGCGGGCGACAAGGGTCTCGAATGGTATTTCGGGCCATTGCCAGGGCTGTATCCGGGGCGCGTCGGCAGCTACATTGGCTACAGTAACACACTCGCCCATCTGATCGAGGCGGGGGCCGATTTCTTCCTGATGCCTTCGCGGTACGAGCCGTGCGGCCTTAACCAGATTTATTCGCTCAAATATGGCACGCTGCCGATCGTCCGGGCCACCGGCGGGCTAAACGACACAGTGCGCCAGTACGACGAGGCGACGGGCGAGGGCACCGGCTTCAAGTTCGTCGAGCCGACGGCTCAGGCCATCTACGATACTGTCGGCTGGGCGGTCAGCACCTACTTCGACCGGCCGCATCACATGGCGATGCTGATCCAGGCGGCGATGGCGGATGATTTCTCATGGGAGCGCAGCGCCGGCCAGTATGAGGCCGCGTACGCGCAAGCGATCGCCAACAAGAAAAGTCTCGGCTAGCGGTCCGATTCCGAGGATGCGCCGACAGACCAACGTTGGCGTCTTCCCGGAGCTTGATTATCCCGATGCTTCCGCTCGCATAAGAGCCCATGAAAACGTTGGCGAATTTTTGTTCTGCCGTCATGGCTGGGCTTGAGCCGGCCATGCGGTGACCCTCTGAAATACCTCGCCTCGCAGGGCGGCCATGACGGCGGGTCATCAAGGTCCGGAGAGGCAGAGCTGGACGCAATGTCGCTTTACGGGGTACCGTGGCCGGGGCCGGTCTCGGCATCCTTCGTGGCCCCGAGCGCGAGGCCTCGTTTCTCGACCGCTCCAACATCCCGGCGGAAGCGTCCTGAGGTACAATACCGGATCTGATCGAGGGAGTGCCGATTTATGAGCCCTGAAACCCTTTCCGAAACCATCGAAGGACTGCCGAACATCAGCGGCTCGGAAGACCTCGTCGCGGAGGCGATGGCCCGTAGCGGCCCGTTTTACCTGCCCGAGTCTGGCGTCGATTTTGGGAGAATTCGCAGCGCGTTCGCGATCGCGCTCCACATGCATCAGCCGCTGATTCCAGCGGGAGGCGGCGATCTCCAAACCGCCGCGGTCATCAGCAATCTGAAGCACATGATGGATAACCCGGGCATCGGCGATAACCACAACGCGGGCGTGTTCCACTGGTGTTACAAGCGGATGGGCGAGTTCATCCCGCAGTTGATGGGAGAAGGAAAACAGCCGCGCGTGATGCTGGATTACTCGGGCGAGCTTCTTTATGGCCTCAGGGCAATGGGGCTTGACGACGTGTTCGACGATCTAAAGCGGATTACGCTCGATCCCCGGTATCGCGGCGCGGTGGAGTGGCTCGGGACGGCTTGGGGTCATGCGGTCGCGCCGTCCACTCCGGCGCAGGATTTCCGGCTGCATGTGAGGGCGTGGCAGCATTATTTCGCGGCGATTTTCGGCCTCGACGCGCTCGCCCGCGTCCGCGGTTTTTCGCCCCCGGAGATGGCGCTGCCGAACCATCCGGATGTTGCGTACGAGTTTGTGCGGACGCTGAAGGATTGCGGCTTCCGCTGGGTGATGGTCCAGGAGCATTCGGTGGAAAATCCGGACGGTTCGGGCATTCGCCGCCCCCACGCGCCGCACCGGCTGGTGGCGCGGAACTCGCGCGGAGAGACGCAATCCATCCTCGCGATCATCAAGACCCAGGGCAGCGACACCAAGCTCGTTGCGCAGATGCAGCCCTATTACGAAGCCAAGGGCCTTTCGCGTGTGGAACTTGGCGGCCACTCCGTGCCGCAGCTCGTGACCCAGATTGCCGATGGCGAGAACGGGGGCGTGATGATGAACGAGTTTCCGCCCAAATATATGGACGTCACGCGGGAAGCTTCCGGGTCGGATGTTCCGGCGGTCAATGTAAGCGAATATCTGGAGTACCTGGACGCCATCGGAGTGCGGGAGGAGAGCTTCCCGCAAATCCAGCCCGTCATGCAAAAGCGCATCTGGGAGCGATTTTCCGGGCCGGCCGGGCCCGAGCCGCTTGAAAGGGTGATCGAGGACCTGCGAAAGGAGGATGGCCGCTTCCACATGGAAGGCGGAAGCTGGACCAGCAACCTGTCCTGGGTGCGCGGGTACGAGAGCGTGCTTGGCCCCATGGAGCAGGTGAGCGCTCTGTTCGCCGAGAAGACGCAAGGCGCGGCCTCGTCCGATCCCAGGCGCCGCAACGCGCTGTTCTATCTCCTGACCACCCAGACGAGTTGCTACCGCTATTGGGGCAGCGGGATCTGGACCGATTACGGCCGTGAACTCGCGCGGCGCACCAATGACATTCTGAAGTACGATTTCTGATTGAAACGCCTCAACGCCCGTTTCATGGACAAGGGAAGTCCGGGAAAGCGCAGCGCTCAGCACCGCGGATCGATGGCGGCTGGCGGAGGCCATCCACGGCGCCCCCAAGCTAGCGGCTGGGCGGAGATTTGCGCGTCGGTAACACGCCCCCGCCAACATATTCAATTTTGATGAAATCTGAGGCGAAATCGACACTCTTCAGGCGTAGAAGCTTCTGTGTTGGTGCGAAATATGCAAGTGCTTTTGAGGGCGCTTGGGAACCATTGCCGACTGTAGCGTTTAAGCTAAGGCGATAGAAGACGTAAGCGAGGCCGAAGAATGCTGTCGAAAGCACGCTTGAGATGGAAACTGCTGACCGGGCTTTTTGCCGCGATCCTGTTTGATACGCTCCTCCAAATCACTTGGAAATCAGCCGTTCTCGATACCCCTTCCGATCCTTCGCCAATGGGGGCGACCGGCGCGCTTTTGAGCAACCCGGCTGTCATTGGCATCATCACGATCATGGCGTTTCAATTCTTCAACTGGCTGATGGTGTTGAGCGAAGCCGACCTCAGCTACGCCAAACCGGTTGCATCGTTGAGCTACGCATCCGTTCCGATTGTTTCCGTTTTGCTGCTGCACGAGGCGGTCGACAGCCTGGAAATTGCCGGTGTTGTTTTTGTTATCGCTGGCGTATGGTTCATCAGTCGGACGAATCCCATGACGAAGGACACGAGCACACTCCCATGACAGGAACCACGCTTGGCATCATGCTCGTCATCGTCTGCGCCTTCCTGGAGGGGCTTGGCCAGGTCTTCCTGAAGAAATCGGTTCTCACCAAGGTCCGCTGGTTCATGTGGATCTCGGCCGGGGTGATCGTGCTTGCGCTGCAGGCGCTGATCTACACCGAAGCCTTGAAGCTGCTCGACGTGAGCGTGGCCTTCACGATCCTGAGTCTCAATTTGATCGCCATCACCATTCTCTCGCATTTGGTTCTGCGGGAACAGGTGACCAGAACGCGGTGGATTGGGGTTGGGCTTATTTTTGTAGGCGTCGCCCTGGTGATGGCCCGGGCATAAGCGGCAGCGCCCAAGCAAAACACAAGCTTATCTGCTACCTTGCAATAATTTTGGCCTGCGGCATGTCCATTTATCGGATTATCCGCAGACGTTCCTTGAAACAAAACCCCCTGAAATCTGTCCTCTCCTATGAGAGTTGCTGGAAGGACCGCAACTGAAGTTGCGGCCATGCTTCGCCGAGGAAAAGGATTGATTGAATGAAAGCCTTATGTTGGGAAGGCGTTGAAGATATTCGCTACGAGACGGCGCCCGATCCCAAGATCGAAGATGGCCTTGATGCGATCGTGCAGGTGTCGAGCTGCGCGATCTGCGGCTCCGACCTGCACCTTTACGATGGGTTCATGCCAGGGATGAAGCACGGCGACATCATGGGCCATGAATTCATGGGCGAAGTCGTCGAGGTTGGAAAGAACAACAAAAAGCTGAAGGTTGGCGATCGCGTCGTTGTTCCCTTCACGATCACGTGAACCGCTGGGCCGATGATCTTCTGCGGCGCATCGAAGAGGGGGAAATCGATCCTTCCTTCGTGATCACCCACAAGGTTGCGCTGCGCGATGGCCCGCAGATGTACAAGACCTTCCGCGAGAAAATGGACGGATGCGTCAAGGTTTTCCTCAAGCCCGATGGAGCAGTGTCATGATGGTGAAGGCTATCGCCCGAATCATGGATTGGATGCCGGCATCGAAGAACAAGTCCGCCGAGCATCTGGCGCATCGGCTAGGCTGGTTCAGCATCGCGCTTGGCGTGCTTGAGATTGTTGCTCCGCACCGCTTGTCCCGCACCCTTGGCTTTCGCGGCGGCGAGACCTTGATCGCCTCCTCCGGTTTGCGAGAAGTCGCCACGGGCGTCGCCATCCTCGCATCACGCAACCCGGCGCCGTTCGTCTGGGGCAGGGTGGCAGGGGATGCGCTTGATCTGGCGTCGCTCCTGGGCGCGTTCGGAAACAGCCGCCGCAAGCCGCTCGTTGGCCTGGCGTCCGGGTCTGTCGCCGTGATCACAGCTATTGACCTGATCTGCGCTCAAACCTTGACGGCGGACGCCGAACGAAAGAGGTCCCGCATCCCTGATTATAGCAATCGGACCGGCTTCCCGAAGATGGCGGCGCAGTTACGCGGGGCCGCGGCGAAAGACTTCCGAATTCCCGCCGATATGCGCGCTGCGCCCGGCAACACGGGCGCGCGGCAATAAGCCTTGGCGTCCGGGCCGTAGATTGTATACAAAGCGGCCCGGGGGCATCAGCTTTTTTGAAGTTTTGCACGAGATCAAACTTTTCAGATTAAAGAGAAAAACGATATTTCGTGGTTGCGAAGTGAATGAGTCACCATATTTTGTGTCTTCATTTCTGTGCTTAAAATAGCAACCCAGTTATGCGTCCAAGTTTCGTCAAATTGTTTGTTTTGGCAACTCTGGCGTGGTCTTGATATTCTGAATATTCGCGGGCAGGGTGTTATGGCGCCAAGATCCAATAACCTTTTTTCTGAGTTGAGTTCCCGATGGATGGACATAGACAAGGTTGCAATCGAGACAAGCGGGGGCAAGCTATACCGTTATAGCGACATTGTCGGCATATCCGCACGCTTTGCGAGTGCGCTGAAAACCAGCGGCGTGAAGCCGGGGGATCGCGTCGCGGGTCAGGTCGAAAAATCTCCTGAAGCGTTGTGCCTGGTTCTCGGGTGCCTTCGCGCCGGAGCAGCATATCTGCCGCTCAACACGGCTTATACTGAGGCGGAGGTTGATTACTTCTTGCGCGATGCAGAACCTTCCGCTTTTGTCTGCCGCCCGAGCATGAGCGAAGCCGCTAGACTCTGCGAAGAAGCGAAAGTACCAAAATTATTCACGCTGGGGACAGATGCAGATGGAACTTTGACTTCACTTGCCGGCGAGCAACCCGATTTTTTCGAAGATGTGCCGCGTTCTACCGATGATCTCGCCGCTGTATTGTATACATCCGGCACGACCGGACGGTCGAAAGGGGCGATGCTCTCCCACGGCAATCTCGCGTCGAATGCGCGGGCGCTGGTCGACGCCTGGCGCTTTACCTCAGACGACGTGTTGCTCCACGCGCTGCCGATCTTCCACACGCACGGCCTGTTCGTGGCGACCAACGTTACGTTGATGGCGGGGGCCTCGATGCTATGCATCCCGAAATACGACCCCAACGACGTTTTCCGGTTGCTTCCGCGCGCCACCACCATGATGGGGGTGCCGACGTTCTATGTTCGCCTCCTGGACGACGCACGTCTGACGCGGGAGGCAACCGCCCACATGCGCCTTTTCGTTTCAGGCTCGGCCCCCCTTCTTCCGGACACTCATCACGGCTTTCTGGAACGCACCGGCCACGCCATTCTAGAACGCTACGGCATGACGGAAACCGGCATGAACACCTCGAACCCCTATGAGGGTGACCGCGTGCCCGGCACGGTCGGGCTGTCTTTGCCGGGGGTCGAAGTTCGGATCGCCGATGCCGGGACGGGAGGGATCCTCGGACAGGACGAGATCGGCATGATCGAGGTGCGCGGACCGAACGTGTTCAAAGGCTATTGGCGCATGCCGGACAAGACGAAAGCCGAGTTCCGCGATGACGGTTTCTTCATCACCGGCGATCTCGGCAAGATCGACGATCGCGGCTATGTCCACATTGTCGGACGTGGCAAGGATCTCATCATATCGGGCGGGTTCAACGTCTATCCCAAGGAAGTGGAGAGCGAAATCGATGCATTGCCGGGCGTGGTTGAAAGCGCTGTGATCGGCGTGCCTCACCCGGACTTCGGGGAGGGGGTCATGGCTGTCGTGGTCCTCGCCAATGACGCGGAACTCCAAGAGAAAGAGGTGATCGATGCGCTGAAGACCCGGCTCGCCAATTACAAAGTCCCCAAACGGGTACTTTTCGTGGATGACCTTCCCCGCAATACGATGGGCAAGGTTCAGAAGAACCTGCTTCGTGATGCCTATGGCGATCTTCTCCGCGGAGAGGCCAAGCCGTGACAGGGGCGCGCCTGGACCGAGAACGAGGGGCTTGATCGTAGCGCGTGAGCACCGGTCAACATAATTTTCACAAAATTCTACGGAGTAATGGCGGACAGGTTGGTTCTAGTCGCGGGTAACAATCGAAATGCATTCTACTCTATATGATGCCCAGCTTTGGCTCGGGCATGCTGAGCAAGTTCGCACCCTCACGAAAGCGGTAAGCGATCCGCGGACCAGGGAGCAAATGTTGACCGTTGCAGCTGGCTTCGATCGGATCGCGGATCTTGCGACCCAGTTGAGGGAGACGCACAGTATAAGCAGCCACGGCGACCGGCGCCTGATCAGCCGCCTTTGGCGTCCTGCTCACTGAGGACACTGGCTGAGGGGTTAGAACTTTTGCCAGGTTGCGCCGGTTCTATCCCTCTTGGCATCCCCGCCTTGTAGCGCCCATTTTTTGATTTCCGTGCCCAAGGTTTGCTCACTCCGGCTTGGCGAGCCGGACAAAGAGTGCGATCCTTACTCTTTTGGAGGACACTGGCATGACTGAAAGCGTGTACAAGGTTGTCGAACTCATCGGCACCAGCACTGACTCGTGGGAGAAGGCGGCAGCGGCCGCTGTTGAGCGGGCCTCCCAGAGCATCCGGGATCTTCGCGTCGCGGAGGTTTCGGAACTCGATCTCGTGATCGAAAATGGCAAGGTGTCGGCCTACCGGGCGAAGTTGAAGGTTTCCTTCAAATACGAGGGCAAGGACTGATCCTGCCGAAGGGCTTAGGGCCGACCGACCGGGTTTCGGACCCGGTCGACACTCATATCCTGGGCCCTATACAAAAGAAGTCCCGCCAGGGCGGGACTTCATGAGCTTCCATATTTCTTCCATGGGGGGAGACCCTACGATCCCAGCAGTGGCGTGGGGTCAACAGGCTTCGCGTTCTTGCGGATCTCGAAGTGAAGCTGAGGCTGGCTCGCATCTCCCGTCGCACCTGCGGTTCCTATGGTCTGGCCGCGTTTGACCACATCGCACTTCTTGACCAGGATCTCGTCTGCGTGCGCATAGGCGGTCACATACTCCTCGGCGTGACGAATGAGAATGAGGTTGCCGAAGCCCGGCAATTCGTCGCCTACGTAAGCGACAACGCCATTTTCAGCGGCCTTGATCGCGGTTCCTTTTGGAACGGAGATCGTTAGCCCCTCGTTCACGGTGCCGTCGCGCTGCGGGCCGAACTGCCCGATGATGAGCCCCTCGACGGGCTTGCGGAATGTCTTGCCCATGCGCGGCAGCGGGTTGGTGAGAGCGGCCTCGCATGACGGCTCGACCGGCTTGGCCGTCGCCATCTTGACTTCAGTCGCGGGCTTTGCCTCCTCAGCGTCCTGCAGCGCTTCTTCCGAGGCGGTGCTTGCTGATGTAGTAGCGGTAGCGTGGCCGGCGCGCGGCGCGGGGTGGTTCTGAGGCGTGGCTGAAGCCATGGCCTGCCTTGGAGCTGCCGCCTGGCCCGGAATTGCTATGGCCTGTCCGGCCTTGAGCGCGCGCGCGTCGGGCAGGTTGTTCGCCTCAAGAATTTGCTGCTCGGTCACGCCATGAGCCCGTGCGATCGCTCCGACGGTTTCGCCTCTCTGCACGGTGTAGCACTGGCTGCCCGTGCATTCCGCCGCCTTCGTCCGAGGCGCCATTGGCGCTTGCCCGTATTGCGTTGGCGTTGGGGCCGCCGGTATGAAAAGCGTTGTGCCGGCCATGACGGGACCGCCGCGAAGGTGGTTCGCGCGCGCGATGGCCGCGACGGTCACGCCGTGCCGCTTGGCGAGCGAAAGAATTGTTTCGCCAGGGGCAAGCGTCACCACTTTTCCGCGCGGCGCTTCTGCAACGGCGGGGCCGGCAGGCCTTTGTCTCCTGCTGTCCGCGGACGCGGTGTTTCTTTGATCAGGGCCATAGTAGGCATAGCCCTGCGGTTCGCGGTTGTATCGGCCATCCTGCTGATTCTGCGATTGCGGCTGGTAGCCATAGGGGCCGCTTCCCGGGTCCTGCGGGGGAGGCGGCGGCGTATAGTTGCTTGGGCCTCCGCCGTAATAGCCGCCCTGTGGGGGTGGGCTGGCAGGCGGGCCGTAGCCTCCGCCGCCGCCCGATGGCGGCGCCCCGTAACCGCCCGGCTGATCGTAGGGCGAATAGACGCGCGGCCCGGCGTAGGAGCCATCCGAGAGAGGAGGAGGACCGTAGGGGCCATAGCCGTCGGCCGTTTTCACGCCGGATGAACCTGAAGACTGTTGCTCAACCGGGGGAAGATCAACCCGGGACACCTGCAAATATCCGCCCGACTGTTCAGGCGTTGCGCTCGCAAGCTGGAAGCCGCTTTGCGGCTGTGGCTGGTACGTCGCCGTTTGCTGAGGGGCGCGGGTTTGGCTCGTGTTGATGGCGGCTCTTGATGTCGACGTGGAAGGAGGAGGCGCCGCCTCATACCCGCTTCCGAAATCCAAACCCGTGAATCGCTCGGTTCCTGCGCTGCACCCCCCCAGAAGAACACAACTGAAACTGATTCCCACAGCCGCGCGGACAACTCCGGGCCCGCGCCTGCCCGCCGCATTCACACTACTCATCGCCGCACCTCACTTTGCATAAAAGTATTAGGAGCGGAACGCTTAAGATTTCTTAAAACGCTTGCTATTTTTTCACGCTTCGCCGGGATAAGCCTTGTCAATGATAACTGGGCAACAGCGGCACGAACTGGACGGGGATCAGGGTCTGGTAGTCGACGTGTCCATTCGTCCGGGTGACAAGCGTGATCCTCTGATCGCAGCGCGCGCCGAGGGGAATGACCATCGAGCCGCAGGGCGCAAGTTGTTCAAGAAGCGCGTCGGGCGGCTGAGCGGCGCCGGCGGTTACAATGATGCGATCGAAGAGCCGGTTGCAGGGCCATCCTATCGTGCCGTCCCCGTGCATTGCGGTGACATTATGAAGTCCGAGCCGCTGGAATCTCTCCAGGGCCAGATCGTGAAGTTCGAGATGGCGTTCGATCGTAAAGACATGGCGCGCAAGCTGCGAAAGGATCGCCGTCTGGTAGCCCGAGCCTGTTCCGATTTCGAGCACATCCTGATCGGACGCTACGTTGAGCCGCTCGCTCATATAAGCGACGATGTAGGGCTGCGAGATTGTCTGATCGCATTCGATGGGCAGAGCCTCGTCCGCATAGGCATGCGATTTGAGACTCTCCTCGGAAATGAAAAGTTCGCGGGGGACTCTGGCGATGGCGCCAAGCACGCGGGGGTCTCCGATGCCGCTGTGTTGCAGGCTGTAGAGAAGATAGCGCAGCGCCTCGTCCATGAGCACCACTCCTAGAGCAGCCCGCGTCCGTATGGACTCGGCTAAGCTGCTCTAGCCTTTTAGAATCGATCAACTTCTCCGCCTTTTATCGATTCCGATTAACGGCGGGTTGATCTAGAAGCGGCGCCTCTCATCCGCTTCCCGGCTATGTTTCCAGAAGCGCCGTCAGCTTCCGGCACGTATCGCTATGCGTCAAGTTCAAGTAAAGCGGCGTTACCGAGATTGCTCCCGATCTCACGGCTAAGAGGTCGGTTCCCTTGGCTGGGTGCAGCGAACGCGATTTGAACCCAAGCCAGTAATAGGGATTGCCCCGAGTGTCCATGCGGTCTTCGATGCGCAAGTAATCCTGATCGCGCCTACCTTGTTCTGTGACCTGAATACCGCGCACTTTACTTGGTTCCCTGTCAGGAAAATTGATGTTCATCAAAACATCAACGGGCCAGCCTGCCTCCATCAGCTTTCGCACAAGGTTCGCGCCGAGTTCCATGGGCGTCTCCCAGTGGATCTTCTTCGGATTTTCCCAGTCGATGGCGAGGCTCATGGCAATGGACGGGATGCCGAGCATCGTGCCTTCGATCGCGCCCGCTATGGTGCCGGAATAGGTGACATCGTCGGCGAGGTTCGCGCCGCGATTGACGCCGGACAGAACGAGCGTCGGCGTCTCATCCTGAAGAATGTAGCGAACGCCCATGATCACGCAGTCGGTTGGCGTGCCTTTGACCGCAAACACGCGCTCCGAAAGCTTCCGTAAGCGAAGCGGCTCGTGCAGCGTCAGCGAATGCGCCGCCCCGCTCTGATCGGTTTCGGGCGCGACCACCCAGACATCGTCCGAAAGGTCGGCCGCAATCTTCTGCAGGACATCCAGGCCCGGCGCCTCGATGCCATCGTCGTTCGTGATGAGAATCCGCATGCGGGCTTTGTACGCCATACGCTACCTGGCGTCATCCCCGATTATCTTGGTGTTTCGAACGATCCCGGTTGGACGCCTCGACGGACGTTGGAGAGAATATAGACGTAAAACTGCATATATCAGTGCCTTTAACGATCCCGGATAAGGCTCCGCCTTTCCGGGATGACGATGAGGTAGGCGCCATCGCGTCATCCCGGAAACGCCAACGGCGTTATCCGGGATCGTTCCAGACTCAGCCTCACCTTATAATCTCGTCCCAGAGGTCGTCCCAGTTGGGATTCCTGCTCTCAACCAGCTCGAACTTCCAATCGCGCCGCCAACGCTTGATAGCTTTCTCGCGGGTGATCGCGGCTTCAACAGTCTGATGGCATTCGAAACAGACGAGACGAGTTGCGCCATGGCGTTCGGCAAATCCGTCCACGCTGTTTTCACGATGCTCAAAGATCCGGCGGACGAGGTTGTTCGTGATACCGGTATAAAGAACGCCTCGCCGAGCGTTGGAAGAATATAGACATAAAATTGCATGCATCTGTAATGTCTTTAACGATCCCGGATAAGGCTTCGCCTTTCCGGGATGACGATGAGGTAGGCGCCATCGCGTCATCCCGGAAACGCCAACGGCGTTATCCGGGATCGTTCCAGACTCAGCCCTTGGCACCTTCAATGCGGGCGACGCCGCCCATGTACGGCATCAGCGCATCGGGCACGCGGATGCTGCCGTCCTTTTCCTGATAGTTCTCGATGACGGCGATGAGCGTGCGGCCGACCGCGAGGCCGGAGCCGTTCAGCGTGTGCACGAACTGCACCTCTTTCGAGTCCTTCGGCCGGAAGCGCGCCTGCATGCGTCGGGCCTGGAAGTCGCCGCAGTTGGAGCAGCTCGAAATCTCGCGATAGGTGTTCTGGCCAGGCAGCCACACCTCGATGTCGTGCGTCTTGCGCGCGGCGAAGCCGGTGTCGCCGGAGCAAAGCACGATGACGCGGTAGGGCAGTTCGAGCCGCTTCAGGATTTCCTCCGCGCAGTTCGTCATGCGCTCGTGCTCGGTTTGCGATTTATCCGGTGTTGTGATCGAGACCATCTCGACCTTGTAGAACTGGTGCTGGCGGATCATGCCGCGCGTGTCCTTGCCCGCCGCGCCCGCCTCGGCCCGGAAGCAGGGAGTTAGCGCCGTGAAGCGATAGGGTAGGTCGGCTTCCGCGAGGATGCTTTCGCGCACGAGATTTGTAAGAGGCACTTCGGCCGTTGGAATGAGCCATCTTTCCTCGAAATGTCGGCCTTGGCGTAATGCTTCAAAGCCGGGTTTCTGCGCTTCACGGATTCTCTTTTCGAAGCTTGAAAGAAAACTCTCCTCAAACGAGGTAAGGTCGGGCTGCGATTTAAGAAAGGCCCACTGTTCTATGAGCCAATCACTTGGATCATCTGGCTTTTTAAGCCATTCATTATTGAAGTAGTATGTTTTTTCGATAGCCTCCCAATCTATAAATTTTGCAGAGAATAAGTCTTCGGCGAACTTTGGCAGTTGTGCTGTCCCAAATGCAGCATCGTCTTTCACAAGCAGAGGCGGACTAACCTCCGTATACCCATGCTCGCCGGTCTGCACATCGAGCATGAACTGGCCGAGCGCACGCTCGAGCCGCGCCAGCCCGCCCTTCAGCACCGTAAAGCGTGCGCCGGAAATCTTGGCCGCCGCCTCGAAATCCATCAGCCCCAGCGCTTCGCCGATCTCGAAATGCTGCTTCGGCTCGAAGCCCTCTGCCTTGAAGTCGCGGGGTTTGCCCCAGCGGCGCAGCTCGACATTCTCGGTCTCGTCTTTGCCGTCCGGCACATCGGACGCGAGCATGTTCGGGATGCCCGCCATCAGCGTCTTGATCTGCTCGTCGAGTTCGCGCTCGCGCCGCTCGCCCGCCGCAATCTGCTCCTTCAGCCCGGCGACCTCGGCCATCAGCGCTTCGGCCTTCTTCGGATCGCCGCCCTTGCCCTTCGCCTTGCCGATCTCCTTCGAGGCTGCGTTGCGCCGCGCCTGCATCTCCTGCAGCGCCTTCGTGTTCGCGCGCCGCTCCTCATCGAGCTTCAGCACGTCCGCTGACAGCGGCGGCAGATTGCGCCGTTTCAGCCCGGCGTCGAAATCGGCAGGGTTTTCCCGGATCCATTTGAGATCGAGCATTCTCGTCTCCAAAATAGTAAAGCTGGTTTGCGCCAGCTATAGAAGCCCAAGGCACACGCGTCCAGAGTGCGCGCTGCGTCTTGGGAAACATCTGTTGACGCCGTTAACCCCTCAGCCCGGCCCTCTCCCGCGCAGGCTCGCCTTGGCTAGCTTGCAACTCAAAATGACCGCACCCGCAAGCGAATGCTGTGGGGGAGAAGAAAGTTGTCATCCCGGAAAGGCGAAGCCTTATCCGGGATCGTAACATAGTGAAGCGCCTATCTTTTTATGATCCCGGCGCGCTTCGCAAGGCCTGGGTGACGGCGGCGCGAATTCGTTGGCGCGCCCGGCTTAACTCGCGATCAGCACAATCGAGCCGGTCGTCGCGCGGCCTTCCAGATCGCGATGCGCCTCAGCCGCGTCCGCCATCGGATAGGTCTTGCTGACGTTGATCTTCACGCGGCCCGAGCTGACCATCTCGATAAGGTCGTTCGCCGTCTCGATGAGGCCCCGGCGCGTCGCGACATGCGTGAAAAGCGTGGGCCGCGTCGCGTAGAGCGATCCCTTCTGCGCGAGGATGCCCATCTCGAAGGGCGGCACCGGCCCCGAGGAATTGCCGAAACTCACCCAAAGCCCGAGCGGCTTGATGCAGTCGAGCGAGCCGGGGAACGTATCCTTGCCGACCGAGTCATACGCTACATCGACGCCGCGGCCGCCCGTGAGCTGCCTCACGCGGGGCGCGAAGTCTTCCGTCCGGTAGTTGATTGTATGCGTGCAGCCATTCGCTTCGGCGAGGCGCGCCTTCTCATCCGAGCCCACCGTGCCGATGACGGTCGCGCCAATCGAGGCAAGCCATTGGCAGGCGATCAATCCGACGCCGCCCGCCGCCGCGTGCCAGAGCACCGTGCTGTCCTTGGTTACGGCGTACGTTTTCTTGATGAGGTAGCGCACCGTCATGCCCTGGAGCATCATCGCCGCCGCCGTCTCATAGCTGATGGCGTCCGGCAGTTTCACGAGCCGGTCGGCCGCGATGAGGCGTTCATCGGCATAGCCTCCGATCGCCCCGGCGTAAGCCACGCGGTCGCCGACCGCCACATCGGTCACGCTTGGCCCCACGGCGATCACCTCGCCCGCGCCCTCGCTGCCGGGCGTGAAGGGGAAGGACGGCTGCGGGTAAAGGCCGGTCCGATGATAGACGTCGATGAAGTTGATGCCCGCGGCGTGCTGCCTGATCTTGGCCTGGCCCGGCCCTGGCGCGCCGACCTCGACCTCTTCCCACTTCAGGACTTCAGGGCCGCCATAGGCGTGAATGCGGATTGCGTGGGGCATTCTTGACCTCTTCTTGCAAGGGCGAGAACTCGCCCGCATATTTCCAAGCACTTTGCCACAAAAGTTCCGATTGTCGACCGATTTGCAGCAGCATGTGCGTTGTGGGCGATAACCCCGAAGCAGCTTTTGCGGTCCCGATAATACGGTGGTTGTGCGCGCCAAAAAAAATTGGAGGCCGCGGAGATGATGCCCGCGGCCTCAATGACCGAACCCAGATACCATTCTTAAGCTTTAGATGCCGTAGGGCACGAGTGGCGCCAGCGTAATGATTACGGCCACAGCCACGGCCAGCCATTCCAACGCACGAATGTTGCGAGTGAGAAACATTTAAATCTCCTGAAGTCGAGTTACTTTTACATGCCGTAGGGTACGAGGGGAGCCAGCATAATGATTACGGCCAAGCCGACCGCCACCAACTCCAGAAGGCGGATGTTACGAGTGAGCGCCATTTCAAATCTCCTGTCTCAAATTGGACTACCCGGATTACGCCGCCGAATTTGATCTGGATCAATATTACTTAGTCACATCTACTTGAAGCCGACGTGAGTTGCGCACACGAATGCTTGAGCTTTGGGTGATCATCGAGATGACGAAGGGCTGAATACGAAATGGCCGCCTTCTAGCGCGGGCCCGCGCAAAATCGGAACCGGTTGCGGGGCGCCGAATGCGCCGAGGCGCGTTCCGGGCGACGATCACGATGACGACTGTGTCCGATCGAACGCGGGATGCTTTGAGGCATTCTTCGCCAATCTGGCCATGCCATCTTGGACGGCGCTCGCCGCACGCCTAGAGCGGAGTGCGTAAAATAGGGATCGGTTGCGACCAATTCCTAGAGCACGTGATCCCGGAACGACGCCTGCGTCGTATCCGGGATCGCAACAGGCGCTTCGATTTGTAACGGCCCCGGATATGCGCTGAGGCGCATTCCGGGGTGACGATCATCGGGACGCACGACGCCCTAAAGGTAAACCGTTCGTCAACTCCCCGTAAGCGTTAATACAACATGGTTAACAGGAGCGCGCCGGATTTATTTCCGGCCTGAGTATGCTTAAGAAAGCGTCTATCGGCCGCGAAAGGGGCAGCGCCGCGCCTTACGGCTGGCCGTAGGCGGTCTCATCTAAGTCCCTAAAAACTAATAGTTTTCTTCATTCACTCGAGCGCCATTAAATAGAATTTAATGCCGGAATTTTGGCATTAAGTCGGCTCGCAAAAGTCCGTTAAATATGTTTGCAATTTCACGCGTTAACCCTTTCGCCAGCGCGAAAAGCTGCGGCAGGGGCGGCGGCGATGGCGTCCCGTTCGGTATTTTTCCCTTATTTAGCAAGGGTTGGAGTGGGGTCACGCTGTGTTAACCTATCCGCAAGGCGATATCGCCGAAGATGTTTCAGAATAAGAAATGCGGACGAAATCGTCAGGGACAGCTTGACAAGCAGAGGCCGCTTTGCGCAACACGCATACAAAAAAGGCATCAATATGCACACGACCGGTTGGAGGCGCGATGCTCCGTTGGCGGCCATCCAGAAAAAGAAGCTTAGCGTCTAAGGCGTCGGGGTCAGGTCAAACCTCCTCCGGAACCTTCAGCTTCTCGCGCAGGATCGCGTTGACGGCGTCGGGGTTCGCCTTGCCGCCCGTGGCGCGCATCACCTGGCCCACGAACCAGCCGAGCGTCTTCGGCTTCGTCTGCACCTGCTCGACCTGCTTCGGGTTCGCGGCGATGATCTCGTCCACGACCTTTTCGATCGCGCCGGTATCGGTGACCTGCTTCAGGCCGCGCTCCTCGACGATCCTGCCGGGCGTGTTCCCCGTCTGCAGCATCAGCTCAAAGACCTCTTTCGCGATGCGGCCCGAGATCACATTCGAGGAGATAAGGTCGATCAGTTCGCCGAGATGGGCGGCGGGGACAGGGCTTTCCGAGATGTCCTTGCCGGTCTTGTTCAGCGCGGCGAAGAAATCGCCCATGATCCAGTTCGCGGCAAGCTTCGCGTCGCGGCCTTTCGCGACCGCCTCGAAGAAATCGGCCGAAGCGCGGTCGGCGATCAGCACGCCCGCGTCGTAGGCCGAAAGCGCATACTCCGTCATGAAGCGCGCGCGCTTCTCGTCCGGCAGCTCGGGCAGCGCCTTTTGCAGCTCTTCGATGGCGGCGTCCGTCAGCTCCAGCGGCAGAAGATCGGGATCGGGGAAATAGCGGTAATCGTGCGCCTCTTCCTTGGAGCGCATGGATCGCGTCGTGCCGGCCTTGGCGTCGAACAGCCGCGTTTCCTGCTTGATGCTCCCGCCTTCCTCCAGAATGTCGATCTGGCGGCGCGCCTCGTGCTCGATAGCTTGCCCGATAAAGCGGATGGAGTTGACGTTCTTGATCTCGCAGCGCGTGCCGAGCGGCGCGCCAGGACGGCGGACGGAGACGTTCACGTCGGCGCGCAGGCTGCCTTCCTCCATGTTGCCGTCGCAGGTGCCGAGATAGCGCATGATGGTGCGAAGCTTCGTGATGTAGGCCTTCGTTTCCTCAGCCGAACGAATGTCGGGCTTCGACACGATCTCCATCAGGCCTACGCCCGAGCGGTTCAGGTCGACATAGGAGCAGTTCGGGTCCTGGTCGTGAAGGCTCTTTCCGGCGTCCTGCTCGAGGTGCAGCCGCTCGATGCCGACCTCGAAGGAATAGTCCTTGAGATCGACGATGACGACGCCTTCGCCCACGATGGGATGCTTGTATTGCGAGAATCTGATAGCCCTGGGGCAGATCGGGATAGAAATAGTTCTTCCGGTCGAACACCGAATACTTATTGATCTGCGCCTTGAGGCCGAGACCGGTGCGGATCGCCTGGGCCACGCATTCCTCGTTGATGACCGGAAGCATGCCCGGCATCGCCGCGTCGACCAGGCTCACATGGCTGTTCGGCTCGCCCCCGAATGCCGCCGACGCGCCCGAAAAGAGCTTTGCATTCGAGAGCACCTGCGCGTGGACTTCTATGCCGATGATGACTTCCCATTGGCCGGTCGCGCCGTCGATGAGGTTCTCTTTTCGTGTCTGTGCCATTGATCAAGTCCAATTTTACGAAGCCCGGGAGGGCCGGAAATTTCTACCGCGTTAGAAATGCGGAGGATAGCGAAGCCCGATCACAATTGTTCTCGACGCGGGCAACGGAAAGCGCGCCCTGTGGAAGGTGATCCTCGCCCCAAGCGGGTTCAAGTCTTCAGGGAGAACCTGGCTGTAGCCGCGACCTTCAAGCGGCCTGTGGAAAAGGCCGGTATCGAGCACGCCGTTGTTGTTCTCATCGTGGAACACGAAGGCCGAATAATCGCCAGGGGGTATGTCTCTGAAGGTGTAGGAGACAGTCAAGTTCTGAAGGCTCTCGATGGTTCTGCGGCAGATCGAGGCTTGCGAAAAGTCGCAAGGCGGGTCGCCTGGGCGCTCGTCGCGGAACTGAACCTTGGTCGGATCCGGAAACGATGAATTATTTTCCGAAATCGGCCCAGAGGATCACCACGACACGGCCCCTGTAGTTTCTGAGGCCGCTGACATCAACTCTCAAATCCACATTTTCGGCCCGCGCATCGCTGGCGGCGAAGCCTGTGGCCATGAGCGCGGCTGTCATCGCCACAAGAAAAAGCCTGGACGGCCCGCGTTTCCCCGCTTCCGCGAGGAGGGGGAACGGAGCTGCAACCGCTGGAACTCCCTCTCCTTGGAGGGAGGCGGGGTGAGGGGATGTGTCTTCAAGAACCAGCATCCTCGTCTGTTCCCTCCCGCCGCTGCGCCAGATTTTCTTCCTCGTACTGAATAAACCAACCAATCATTTGACGCCAGAGCGCAACAGCAAGTTCCGGCGGCAGCCCGCGCGTTTTGGCTCGCGCCTCCACCTTGTCGATCACCTGCCGGATGCGCCAGGGCACGGTTGCTTCGGCGGGATTGTTCTTGAGCTGCCAGGCCCGGTCGACATAGCTGAAGCGCTCGGCCACGAGATCGATGAGCAGTTCGTCGATGCGGTCGATTTCGACGCGCACCTGATCCATGCTCTGACACTCTTCCGCTTTACGTCGCGCCATTTTGCTTGTTCCGGGGCTTCTCTTTCGCTGCGCCCTTTTTAGTCGACGGCGCGGCTTCGGCCGCAGCCGGTTTCTTCTTCGGCGCCGGCTTCTTGGGGATCGGCGCCTTGGAGCCCGCATGGTGGCCTTCGCCGCCGCCGTTGGCCCACCACGGCGAAGGGATCGGCATGCGGCCCACGGCATCCTCGATCACCTGCCCGGCGCGCAGCACAGTCGCCTCGTCGAACGGCTTTCCGATGATCTGCAGGCCGAGCGGTAAGCCTTCGCTCGAGAAGCCGGCAGGCACGGACAGGCCCGGCAGGGCCGCCATGTTCACGGTCACGGTGAAGATGTCGTTCAGATACATCTCGAGCGGATCCGAACCGCCCTGCGAACCGAGCGCGAAGGCGGGCGTCGGCGTCGTCGGCGTCAGGATGGCGTCGACCTTTTCGAAGGCGTCATCGAAATCGCGCTTGATGAGCGAGCGCACCTTCTGCGCCTTTAGGTAATAGGCGTCGTAATAGCCCGCCGAAAGCACATAGGTGCCGATCAGAATGCGCCGCTTCACCTCCGCGCCGAAGCCTTCGGAGCGTGTCTCCTCGTACATGTCGATGATATCGCGGCCATTGACGCGAAGCCCGTAGCGCACGCCGTCATAGCGGGCGAGATTGGAGGAGGCCTCGGCGGGCGCGACGATATAATAAGCGGGGAGCGCGGCCTTCGTATGGGGCAGGCTGATGTCCACGATGGTCGCCCCGGCGTCCTTGAAGATCGCGATGCCCTTCTGCCAGAGCGCCTCGATCTCGGCCGACATCCCTTCGACGCGGTATTCCTTCGGGATGCCGATCTTCAGGCCCTTCAGCGGCTGGCCAAGCGCTTTTTCCAGGTCGGGAAGCGGCTTGTCGACGCTGGTCGAATCCCTGGTTGGATCATAGCTTGCCATCGACTGAAGAAGCAGCGCCGCATCGCGGATCGAGCGCGCGATCGGGCCCGCCTGATCGAGCGATGAGGCGAACGCCACCATGCCCCAGCGCGAGCAGCGGCCATAGGTCGGCTTGATGCCTACGGTTCCAGTGAACGCGGCCGGCTGGCGGATCGAGCCGCCGGTGTCGGAAGCCGTTGCGCCGAGACAGAGGCCAGCAGCAACGGCGGAAGCGGAGCCGCCGGACGATCCCCCCGGCACAAGCTTCTCGGTTTTGTCCTTGGCGCGCCAGGGGCTGATGCACGGCCCGAAATGGCTCGTCTCGGTGGACGAGCCCATCGCGAACTCGTCCATGTTCAGCTTGCCGAGCATCACCGCGCCCGCATCCCACAGGTTTTGCGTGACGGTCGATTCATACGGGGGCTCGAAGCCGTGGAGGATGTGCGAGCACGCCGTTGTGCGGACGCCCTTCGTGCAATAGAGATCCTTGATGCCGAGCGGGATTCCTTCGAGCGCCCGGACATCCTTATTCGCCGCGAGCCGCTTGTCCGACTCCTTGGCGGCGTCCATCGCCTTCTCCGCCGTGACGAGCACGAACGCGTTCAGCGTCTCGTTGCCTGCCTCGATGGCCGCAAGACAAGCCTCGGTGAGTTCGGTGGCCTTGATCTCCTTCGAGCGCAACTTTTCGCGCGCTTCCGAGATCGTCAAACTGTTCAATGTCATGGGACTATTCGATAACCTTCGGGACAAGGAAATAATTGTCTTGCGCTTTCGGCGCGTTCTTCATGATGTCGGCGGCCTTCCCGCCGTCGGTCACAACGTCGGTGCGCATATGCAGCTTCGCTCCGCCAACCGAAGTCAGCGGCACCACGCCATCGGTCGGAATCGCGTTCAACTCCTCGACCCAGGCGAGAATGCCGTTCAACTCGCGCTGCAGGCTGTGCGCCTCCTGCGACGAAACTTTCACTCGGGCGAGGTGCGCGATCCGCTTCACCGTCGCCTCGTCGATTTGGGACTTTGTCATGGCTGTCTCTGATGTGGGTGGCGCTATGTCTAAAGTCAGCGCCGTCCGGTCGCAATCATTTCTTTTTTGGCGTCCGCAGCTATCTCCGGGCCGCATCTCTCCCATGGCCTCACGGTGAGCCCGCCGAACCGCGACAAGCTCACCATGAGTGGAAGGCCGCTGATAGCGCACGACCTCATCCTGAGGAGGCGCGAAGCGCCGTCTCGAAGGATGAGCCTGTCGAAGGATGTGCTTGTTTCAGCATCCCGTGCGGCTTGCGCATAGGCCGCCCTTTATGCAAAGTGCGCGAAATATAAAGATGAGCCTGCGCTTTGGGGGCAAAGGGCATGTTTCGAATTACGGCGCGCATTTTCATCGCCGTGTTGTTGATCGCTTGCACGGCAAAAGCTGCGCTGGCCGAGAAGCGCGTCGCCCTCGTTATTGGCAACTCGAATTACGAAAATGTGGCCCGGCTTCCCAATCCGGTGAAAGATGCGCGCGCCATAGCGGACGCTCTCGCCCGGCTTGGCTTCGACGTCACGCACGTCGATAATCTTGGCGTTGGCCCGATGCGCAAAACGCTCGCGGCTTTCGAAGAGAAAGCCAGCGGAGCCGATTGGGCGCTCGTCTACTATGCCGGGCACGGCATGGAGATGGACGGGAAGAACTGGGTCGTGCCCGTGGATGCTAGCCTTGCCAAGGCGAGCGATGTGGCTGACGAGGCCATTCCCCTCGACCGCATCCTCGAACGGGTGCGGCCCGCCAGTTCGCTGCGCATTGTCATTCTCGATGCCTGCCGTAACAACCCGTTTCTTGCCCGGATGCTTTCGGGTCCCGGAGGATCGCGCTCGATCGGCAGGGGTCTGGCTCCCATCCAGCCGCAGCGCGGCGAAGTGGTCTTCTACGCCGCCCGCGACGGCCACACGGCGATGGATGGCGACGGCGCGCACAGCCCCTTCGCCGAGGCGATGTTGAAGGTCATCGAAAAGCCGGGGCTTGAGCTTGGCTTCTTCTTCCGCGAGGTCACGAGCGAAGTGCTGGAAGCCACCGCGCCGGAGAGCCAGGAGCCTTTCGTTTATGGCTCGTTGCCAAGGCGGCAATATTACTTCAAGGAGCCGGGCGAGCCGTCAGCGGAGGCGTTCCCCTTGCCGAAAGACATGCCTCCAGCGACAATTACCCGTCCAGACCATGCGTCGGCAATTCTGCAGGCGCCTCTTCAGCTTCAGACGTGCGACGGCGTTTTTGTTTCGGTGGCGCAGCCGGAGGCTCGGCTTTGCATAAAGCCCGGCTCTGGGCAAAAGTTCAGGGATTGCCCGGAATGCCCGGAGATGGTGATCGCGCCTTCCGGCGCGTTCACGATGGGATCGCCCGAGAACGAGCCGGAGCGTTCCGCATCGGAAGGCCCTCAGCACAAGGTCTCGATTGCGCAGCCGTTCGCGGTTGGCAGGTACGCGGTAACGTTTGAAGAATGGGACGCCTGCGCGGCAGGAAACGGTTGCGGCGGATACAGGCCTCGGGACGAAGGCTGGGGCCGAGGCAATCGTCCTGTCATCAATGTGAACTTGGATGATGCGAAGGCCTATGTGGCTTGGCTGTCGAAGAAGACTGGTCAACGCTATCGCCTTTTGTCAGAAGCCGAGTTCGAATATGTGGTGCGGGCGGCGACGACGACGCCGTTCTGGTGGGGTTCATCCATGACGCCGGAGCAGGCCAATTTCGACGGCAATCATATTTATGCTGGCGGCGGTTCGAAGGGCGTATATCGCGCAGCGACTGTCCCCGTGAATTATTTCGAGCCCAATCCTTGGGGGCTTTATCAGGTCCACGGCAACGTTTGGAATTGGGTCGAAGATTGCTGGCGCGATAACTACGAGGGCGCGCCGGCAAATGGCTCGGCCTGGACAATCGCGGAGTGCAAGCAACGCGTCCTTCGAGGCGGCTCGTGGCAGTCCGATCCGTCTCTCCTCCGTGCGGCGCGCCGCTTGCTTGTTAATCTCCCGAAGGGCCGTAGTAGCGACTACGGTTTCCGCGTGGCCAGGACGCTCGACTAACCCCCGCCCTTGCGTGCGCGCCGCGCCCCCCCGTTCATATTGACATTCAGCCAAGCCTACGGAGCCGCCCGTGAGCGATCGCATCAAAGACCTCAGCCTCGAAGCGCGCAAACTGCCGCTCGCGGAGCTTATCGACGATCTGCCCGCGAGCATGGACGAGCCCGATCCCGGGATCGACGCCTTGGGGACGGAGGAAGCGGAGCAACGGCTTCGCCTTGTCGACAGCGACGAAAGGCCGGTTTACGACGCCTGCGGAGCTTCGCACAAGGCCACGCGGGTGAAGGTCATCGCCGCAGCTTATGAGAAGTGGGGCAAAGGCGTGCATCCCGTGGGGTTGAATTCCGGCGATTGCTTCGCCTACGAGACGGCCAAGGAGCACGAGTGTCCGCTCCTTTATATCGGCGGCGATTTTGCCCGAACCGATATCGTGAGCGCCTTGTAGCGCGGGGCGCGGCTACGTTTTGCACGCCATAAAAGTAAGCGGGTCGCCGCCGCCCCAGCCGTTAACCGAACGTGGTTAATTTCGGCGGCCAACGATTTATTTCCGCCCACAATTTGCTTAAAAAAGTACAAAAAAATGAAAGCAGTCCGCGTTCGCGGGGGAACGAAAGTCTGCTCAACCCATTGAAAACAATCGCCTTTCGAGCTTGAAGCAGCAAGGTTAACTGATTGTATTTTTGGACGCAACTGGACGCGCAAAAGCCGGTTAAATATAATGTGTTAACGAGCGCCGCGCTCCTCGAAGCCGCGGCGGCGCAGGCCCTTCCGGAAATTGTATGATTTACATCAACGGCTTATACTCGTTAACCGCTTCGCAAGGCGCTTTTTCCTAAGATCTTATCCAGCCAATGAGGTTTGGCTTAACCGCTCTCGATTTTGGTCTACCCCATTTTGGTTTTGGACCATTGACTGGCAAGAGGAGATCGTCGTGCAGATTTCAGTATCCCACGCCAAAGCACAGCTTACCGAGCTTATGCGCCTCGCCGAAGCAGGGGAGAAAATTGTGCTCACCCGTCATGGCCAACCGGTCGTCCGGCTCGTGCCGCTCGTGGCTGCGCGAAACCGGAAAGCCCGGCTCGCTGTTCTTGAGGCTCTGCGCCAGGCAGCCCGGACCGAGCCGTCGAGCGATTTCCTTTTCGGCGCGGAGGGGCCGCCCGAATGATCGCGCGCCAGATCAACGCTTTGTTCACGATACTGGCAACTGACGGCTGTATCCCGTATAACACTCCCGTGAACTGGGCATCACGGCGCGCGGGCGGCGCGCAGAGGAGAGACTATGTCATCGCGTTGGACACCGGACAGCTGGAGGCAAAAACCTATCGAGCAGGTCCCGGTGTATCCCGACGAGGCAGCGCACGCGGCTGTCGAGAAGGAACTCTCGAGCTTCCCTCCGCTCGTGTTCGCGGGCGAGGCGCGCGCCCTGACGAAAAACTTGGCCGAGGTTGCGGCGGGCCGCGCCTTTGTCTTGCAGGGCGGCGATTGCGCCGAAAGCTTTTCCGAGCACGGCGCCGACCCCATCCGCGATTTCTTTCGCGTGTTCCTGCAGATGGCGGTGGTGCTGACCTTTGCCGCAAGCCGCCCGGTGGTGAAGATCGGGCGCATCGCGGGGCAGTTCGCCAAACCGCGCTCGGCTACGACCGAAAAGCAGAACGGCGTGGAACTGCCGAGCTACCGGGGCGACATCATCAACGACATCGCGTTTACGCCCGAGGCGCGGACGCCCGATCCCCAGAGGCTGCTGAAGGCTTACCGGCAATCGGCGGCGACGCTCAATCTCCTTCGAGCGTTCGCTCAGGGCGGCTATGCCGATCTCGAGCGCGTCCACCAATGGACGCTTGGCTTCGTGAAGGACAGCCCCGCCGGGAACCGCTATGAGGAATTGGCGGGCCGCATTTCAGAGACGCTCAACTTCATGCGGGCCTGCGGCATCACGTCCGAGAATTCGGAGCGGCTTCGCACCACCGATTTCTACACGAGCCACGAAGCGCTGCTGCTCGGCTATGAGGAAGCCTTCGTGCGGATCGATTCCACGAGCGGCAATTACTACGCGACATCCGGCCATTTCCTCTGGATTGGCGACCGCACGCGCCAGCCGGGCCACGCGCATGTCGAATTCCTGCGGGGCATCAAGAACCCTATCGGCATCAAATGCGGGCCGAGCATCACGCCGCAGGAATTGCTCACGCTTCTCGATCTGCTCAATCCCGCCAATGAGCCGGGCCGCCTGACGCTGATCTGCCGCTTCGGCGCGGAGAAGGTCGGCGTACACCTCCCGGATCTCATCCGCGCGGTGCGGAGGGAAGGCAAATCGGTGATCTGGGCCTGCGATCCCATGCACGGCAACACCATCAAGGCGGCGAGCGGATTCAAGACGCGGCCCTTCAACGCGATCCTCCGCGAGGTCGAGACCTTTTTCGATGTCTGCCAGGCCGAGGGCGCTTACCCTGGCGGCCTTCATGTTGAGATGACGGGCAAGAACGTCACCGAATGCACGGGCGGCGCGCAGTCCATCTCGGATGCGGACCTGTCGGACCGGTATCACACCTATTGCGATCCGCGGCTCAACGCAGACCAGGCGCTGGAACTCGCGTTCCTTGTCGCGGAGCGTTTGCGCCGCGACCGAGTGTATGTTGAGCCAAAGCTCTCCGCACTTTCTTGAGCGAGGGCGTATAATGCGGCTGAAAGGGGGCGTTGAATGGAAACCGCCCTTACCAGCCGCATTCCTCTTCGCGGGGTAGGCCAAGAAGCATAGGCGTGAATTGCGGGGGCGCCTCAAGATTTTGTGCTTTGGGGCGGGCGATCGCATCCTGAGCGAGGGCGATCAGAACCCGGGGCGTCTCTATTGGCTCGATGGCCGAGGAATTTATCGCGACGCTCACCGGATAGGGCGGCGTTCAGAGCCTTGGCCTGCCGTTTCCGCCAAGCGGCGCCCCCTCGCGGATCGGCTCGATCGAAACTGCGAGCCCGGTTGCATTGTCGGTCTCGATCAACGCGCCGCAGAGGGTGGCGGGGCCGAGGGCTGGCGTGAAACGGCTGGACGGTATGCGCGCCGTGAACCTGTGCAGTGGCTCGCCCTTGTCCATGCCGATGATGGAGTTGTAGTCGCCGCACATCCCGGCGTCGGTCATGAAGGCGGTGCCACCGGGCAGAACGCGCGCATCGGCAGTGGGGACATGAGTGTGCGTCCCGATTACAGCCGTCACGCGGCCATCGAAGGCGAGGCCAAACGCCTGCTTTTCCGATGTGGCTTCGGCATGCACGTCGACGAAAATGGCGTCGGCGCCGAGTTTCAAGGGACAGGCCGACACTTCACGCTCGACAGCTTGGAAAGGATCGTCGAGCGGTTCCATGAAAACACGCCCCTGCACGTTCAGAACCAGAACGTCCGCGCCGTTGGCGGCCCTGAAAAGCCCCGATCCGCCTCCTGGCGTGCCTGTGGGGAAATTCAGCGGCCTCAGAAGGCGTTTCTGCCGGGAAATGAAAACAAGCGCTTCCCGCTGATCCCAGACATGGTTCCCGGTTGTTATCACGTCGGCGCCTGCGTCGAGAAGATCCTGGAAAATCACCTCGGTGATGCCGAAGCCGCCTGCCGCGTTCTCGCCATTCACAATGACGAAATCGGCCGCGAGACGTTCTCGAAGCGATGGGAGCGTTTCATAGACCGCATTCCGGCCGGACCGGCCCAGGACGTCGCCGAGAAAAAGGAGCCGCATCGTCAGTCCCCGCAGTCTATGATGCGCGAGGGCGTGAGGATCATGTCCAAGGACTCGTCCTGCGGTTCGCGCGGAATATCGGGAAACTCTTGCTCGTCGAAAGCGACGCCAATGGCGGCCACGCGCCCGCGGGCCCGCATGTCTCGCAGGCAGGCGTCGTAATAACCCGCGCCATAACCGAGACGGTTGCCTTTGCGGTCGAAAGCGACGAGTGGCACAAAAATAAGAGTCGGCTGCATCGCAGGCTCGGATTCGGCTGGCTCCTGAACGCCAAACTTCCCTTGCTCGAGGGGTGCGCCTGGCTCCCATTTCCGGAAAGAAAGCGTCGTGCCTTCGCCCGTCCGGGGCAGCGTGATGCGAAACCCCTCAGCATGGAGAGCGGTGAGAAAAGGCAGCGGATCCAACTCGCAGCGAAGAGCGCGATATCCGCCTACAGCACCAACGGCGCCGAAAGATCGAACGAGGGGCACACCCTTCTCGGCGATCATTTGGGCGGCAGTAACTCCAACCTTCAGCCAAATCTCCTTGCGAAGGGAGATGGCTTCCGCCCTGAGCCTCGCCTTCTGCTCGGATATAAGGTGACGATGACGGATGGAGTTAGCCCGCACAATTTCGGTCGATATCAATGGAGCCGCGAAGGCCGTCGGGGCAGATCGATCCCCTGGGTCCCTGGCAAGCAGGTGGGCGCCAAATAACCGAGGCCACGGCCCCGGCAGGGTCAGCTCCCTTAAGGATCGTATAGGGCCCGGGTATTCATTGAGCCCCTAACGCGCCCCGCAGCAAATTCCATATAAAGCATGCGGACGAAATTGCTAGCCCCGCAATGAATCCATCGATAAAAAACCAGTGCGCGACGGCCAAACGTTTTTACGCCCCCGCGCTTGTTTACGAGGACGCGAGAGAAGGATGCCACGATGACAGGCGTAAGTTATATGGCGGCTGTGGGCCGACTCATGATGGCCGCAATTTTTCTGGTAAGCGGGTTCCTGCACGTCCTGCATCTCTCCTCGCCAGCGGATGTGCGTGCGCCCATCGCCATGATCACAAATCCGGACTGGGCCTTTTATATCGGGACCGCGATCGAACTAGGCGGCGGCATCTTCCTCGCGCTCGGGCTCGGGACACGCTATGTCGCCTTGATTCTCGCTATCTTCATGATCGTGATGTCTTTCGGCTCGAATTTCGGCGAATACGACCAGGCCCTGAAGAATCTCGCTATCGCCGGCGGTTTGATCCAGGTCTGGGCGTTTGGTTCGGGCGGCCTTGCAATCACGCATAGCCGGCCCAGAACCGTTTAGCTGGCGGCGCGCTGCTGATGCAGCGTTTCGACCTTGTTTGAGGCATCGAGCGCTCTGCTTAGTTCGCGCTGCATCGCCTGTGCGCCTCCATCGATGACGTGATAGGCGCGCGATTCCGCGATCTGACGGAGTTTCTGAAGCTCGTCCCGCGCATCCCAAAGTTGGTCGGCCATTACGATTGCCGCCATCAGGAAGAGTTTGTCGTCCTGCACGGCTTTTGTCCCGCCTCTGATACGCTGCACATGCGAGTCGATTTCCGCGGCGAGCTCTTGAACCCGGGCCTCTTCACCGTCCCGGCACCCCATCCTGAAACTGCGCCCATTTACGATTACTGTGACTTGGGCCATCGCCCAGCCCTCCTTCGCAACATCAAGTCCTTCCGCCCCGACTCGCCGCATCGGGCTCATGGACACGCAATGGCAAGACTGCGGCTCGCGGCCCCCGCCGCGGACACAGCCTTCCACACAGAGAAGGTTAGCGGAAGCGCATGAATAAATAGTAAAGTCACAGGCAGGCATTAACCATAACGTTTTCGTACCTCCCGCTGCGCAAATTGAACAATCCTTGAACGGGGATACTTTCTAAGGCGCATTTGCGCCTTGCGCAGGCGCGGCTTCCGCAGCATTTTGCGCCGATGCTGCACATCAACGATCTGAGCTTCCGCATTGAAGGGCGGCCGCTTTTCGAGCACGCCACCGCCGCTATTCCCGAAGGCCACAAGGTGGGCCTTGTCGGGCGCAACGGCACGGGCAAGACGACGCTCCTGCGCCTTATAGCGGGCGAGCTCCATGCCGACGACGGGTCCATCAGCTTTCCGAAGAACGCGCGCCTTGCCCATGTTTCGCAGGAGGCGCCCGGTGGCCCCGAGACGTTGCTCGAAACGGTGCTGGCCGCGCATACGGAGCTGGCGGCGCTCACCGCGGAGGCCGAGACCGCGCGCGATCCGGATCGCATCAGCGAAATCCACACACGGCTCGGTGATATCGATGCGCATTCCGCCCCGGCTCGAGCCGCGCGCATTCTGTCCGGCCTCGGTTTCGACGAGGCGGCGCAGCAGCGCCCTTGCTCCGAGTTCTCAGGCGGATGGCGGATGCGGGTCGCGCTGGCAGGCGCGCTGTTCGCTGCGCCCGACATTCTCCTCCTCGACGAGCCGACGAATTACCTCGATCTCGAAGGCGCGCTCTGGCTCGAGGACTTCATCGCCACCTATCCGCACACTGTGCTTATCGTCAGCCACGACCGCGACCTCCTCAACAATGCGGTCGACAGCATCCTGCACCTGAACGACAGGCGGCTCGCCCTCTACACGGGCGGCTACGATCGCTTCGAGGAGACGCGGCGCGAGCAGCAGCGCTTGCAATTGAAGCTGAAGAAGACGCAGGACGACGCGCGCAAAAAAATGGAAGCGTTCGTCGAGCGGTTTCGCGCGAAGGCGACAAAGGCGAAGCAGGCTCAGAGCCGCTTGAAGGCGCTTTCGAAAATGCAGCCTATTGCGGCGGAGGTCGATCAGCAGGTCGTGCCGTTCCGCTTTCCCTCGCCGGAGCGGCAGCTCGGCAATCCACTGATCCGCATCGAGGGCGCGAGCGTCGGCTATGACCCGGAGCAGCCGGTGTTGCGAAAGCTCGACCTGCGGCTCGATAGCGATGACCGCGTGGGTCTGCTCGGCGCGAACGGCAATGGCAAATCGACGCTGGCGAAGTTGCTTTGCGGGAAGCTTATGCCCCTTTCGGGCTTGTACCGCGCTTCGAAGAAGCTCGAACATGGCTATTTCGCCCAGCATCAGATGGACGAGCTGCGTCCCACGCATTCGGCCTATGATCATATCGCCGAGTTGATGCCGGACAAGACCGAGGCGCAGAAGCGCGCGAAGGTGGCGGCCATCGGCTTCGGCGCGGACAAGGCCGATACGCCGTCGGAGAAGCTGTCGGGCGGCGAGAAGGCGCGGCTCCTCTTCGCGCTGGCGACGTTTCATGCCCCGCATTTACTGATCTTCGACGAGCCGACGAACCACCTCGACGTCGACAGCCGCGAGGAGCTGATCCACGCGCTGAACGACTATGAAGGCGCGGTCATCCTCATCAGCCACGACCGCCATCTGCTCGAAGCCACCGTCGACCGCCTCTGGGTCGTGCGCGACGGCACGGTGACGCCCTATGATGGCGACCTCGAAAGCTACCGGCAGGAAAGCCTTGGAAGCCGCGGAAAACAGCAGAACGGCGCTTCCAGAGCGAACGGGAGCCCCGCCGCGCCGGACGCGAAGCGCAGCCGCGAGGAGGAACGGCGCCAGACCGCCCAGCGCCGCGCGGAGCTTGCGCCGCTTCGCAAGCGGCTTGTCGAGCACGAACGGCGCGTGGAGGCGTTGCAGAAGAAGATCGGCGCCATCGATTTGAGCCTTGGCGATCACAGCCTTTACGAGAAACAGCCCGACAAGGCGCGTTCACTCACTCTTGAACGGGCGGCGATGGCAAAAGAGCTTAAACTGGCTGAAGACGCCTGGTTTGAGGCGTCGCTTGCCTACGAGGAAGCGGCAATGGCCTCCGGTTAGCAGTTTAGAATTATTATAAGACCAGGAACTCGAAGAACTTATCGGGTATTATTTAGTAAGTTCGAGGTTTGTGAAGTTAGAATCATTATAAACTATGTTTTTCATTGCCTTCTTGGACTGAACAGCTTATCTCTTCTTTTGTTGCTGAATTGAAGACGGGCTCTGGCGAATGATTATCTGCTCCTGTAGTGTGCTAAGCGACAAGCAAGTTCGGGACGCGCTTGCTACTCCGAACGCGCCGCGCACGCCGTGCCAGGTTCACAGGCATCTGGGCTGCGAGCCGCAGTGTGGCCACTGCGTCCGCTCCATGCGCGAGATTATCGACAGGGCTCGCCTCGAAACGCCCGCCGATACGCGTGGCGCCAAAGTCGCCTGATTCCTCTCCTTGATTTTCTCACGAGATCCTACAAGATCGCCGGTCATTACCCCTCGCAGGCCGATCCAACTCGGCCTCACACGCGTTTTACGTTGCGCTGAAGACCGGAGAAAAATATGAAGGGCGAGCCCAAAGTTATCGAATATCTCAACGCCGCGCTCCGTCACGAGTTGACGGCGGTCAATCAATACTGGCTGCATTATCGCCTGCTCGATAATTGGGGCTACAAATCGCTCGCCAAGTACTGGCGCAAGGAATCCATCGAGGAGATGGAGCACGCCGACAAGATCACCGTGCGCATCATCTTCCTGGAAGGCTTTCCCAACATGCAGGTTCTCGACCCTCTGCACATCGGGCAGACCGTGAAGGAGGTGCTCGACGCCGATCTCGCCGCCGAACATAAGGCGCGCAACCTCTATCAGGAGGCGGCCACCCACTGCCACGCGGTGAAGGATTACGTGACGCGCGACATTTTCGAGAAGCTGATGCACGACGAGGAAGAGCACATCGATTTCCTCGAAACGCAGCTCGACCTCGTGGACAAGCTCGGCCTGCAGCTTTACGCGCAGTATCACATCGGCGGGCTCGAGAGCGACAAGGATTAGCAGATCAATATCGGCTCCATCCTTCGACAAGCTCAGGATGAGGCCGAGTGTTCTCGGCGGATTATTACTCATGGTGAGCCTGTCGTGGTTCGACAAGCTCACCACGAGGCCATGGGCGGCGCAGCTATTCGGCATCCAAGGCAGAGTAAGCCGGGCGCGGCCGCGTTGGCTGTCGGCGCGGCTTGCGGGCCGACAGGCTTTTTGTATGCTCGTTGCGAAAGGCGGCATCTTGCTCGAAGTGTTGGACCAGCTTTGGATCAGCCTCGATTGGCTGCATCCCTTCAGCGCAGATCTTAGAGAAAAGCGCCTTGTCGAGGGGTTAACGGCAGCAAGTTATTGAATTTGCTAGGATAATTCCAGTAAGAGCTTGCGCCGCCGCGGCTGCCGAGGGCGCGAACTTGGTTAACATGCAAAGTCGCAACATATTTATCGGACTTTATCGCGTCCCATTTCCGCCAAAAATAGAATTGATTAACCTTGTCAAAAGCTAAGCTATTGCAATGGCTTATCGTCGTCCGCCTACGCGCGGGCTAAGCTCCTTTTACTTGGCGTTAACCAGTTTGTCGCAAGTTTGGACCAGAAATAAATGCGGGCGCGCTCCTGTTAACCATCCGGCAATTTACCATTACGGAGCGGTCACGTCCTTAAACGAAGCGTTCACCTTTCTGGCGCGGTTTTGCGCCTTTCGGTTGGAGGGCTTCGGGCTGAAAAGCGCCGCGTGGGCCTCGTCGCTCCGCGAGCCGTTTTCGTTTCCCACCCTGGAAAGCGCTGCCGCTTGTCCGGGGGCACGATGTCATAGCCGCGCTTGACGCGGCTATCCAGCGAAGCAGCCCGTGATCCCGGCCAGGACATCGGGTTAAACAACGCGGCTTTCACGATGTCCGGGCGGTTGAAGGCGCTGGCGAAGGTGGAGGCGGGGTAGAAATCGGCCGCGCGGCGTCGAAGCCGCGATTGACGCGCCGGCGGATGAGGTTTTCCGCGCCGGGGAGGCGGCGTTATGTGGCGTGCTCCAAGGTTTCCTTGATGAAGCTATTCAGGCTCTTGCCGGCTCGCGCCGCCGCCTGCGCCACGCGCCGATGAAGCTCCGGTGGCATCCGAAGCGTGAACGAACCCGAATAGGGCTTTTCCGGCTCTTTGCCGCGTTTGCGGCGCCAGCCCTCATAGTTCGAGATCGTGTCGGCAAAGGCGGTGATCAGTTCATCAATGGAGCGGCCCTGGAAGTGAGAACGGCGCGCGTGTTGATCACTTCCCATGAAAAAGGCCGGCATCGGGATCAAGCTCGATCGTCGCCCGATAGACTTTGTGTCGCATGATGCTCATGGCTCAAGCCCGGCCTCACTCAGAAAACGCCTTACGGATTTTAGCGCGCCTTTGTCCGTCACGAGCTGCGGATGGGGGCGATGAAAGACGGCTTCCGCGCCGCAAGCATCGCCAGCAGATGAACTATAGCCAAGATAGCTCGTTTATGCCGGGAGCAGATATCCAAAGTTCTCGAACCATTAGACCTGGACGGACGCTTCCGCGCGATATGATGCGAAAAAGCTTTACACTCTTATAGCTGTTCTTGAGCGTTCTTGTATCTGTTCTTGATAGATTCTTCTAAGGAACTTTTTTCGAGTGCCGGCGTTCGCCTGTACTAAGGTGCATAAGCGCCTGCGTGCGAGTTGAGCACCTTGGGAAGCAAAACTTCGAGGAGGTAAGTTAGTGGCAGACCCAGATAAAGTCTATCCGACAGGCCTAACCTTGGCAGAAGCCGAGGAATTGCATGGCCACGTTATTAATGGCACACGAACCTTCGGTGCGATCGCGGTTGTCGCGCACTTCCTCGCCTACCTTGTCAGCCCCTGGCTTCATTAGAAACGCAGATAGGAGAAAATACGCATGGCCGATCCTCATGCTACTGACGGACAACACGCGATCTGGCTGGTTGTGAAACCGACAATCGGGCTGCCGCTCCTCCTTGGTAGCGTCGCGATCACCGCGCTGCTCGTGCATTACGCCATCCTAACTCACACGTCGTGGTTTTCTGCCTACTGGGAGGGCGGCAAGGGCAAGCCTGCAATCAGCCTCCCCAAGTAGCACCCACTTCCGCTTTATCACGTGCCCCTCCGCCCAATGAAGTAAAGAGCTTCGGATTTGCGGCAGGGTCCTCATCCAGAAACGCAGAGCCCCCGCTTCACGGCGGGGTCTTTCGCAAATCCGGCCGGTCGGTGAGGCCTTTGCGACCAGGTTAACGCTTACGCTAGGTTGCAGATAACAATTTTGCAGCCTTCAAAGCAGCCTCGGTACGATTCCGTACGCCAAGCGCGCGCATAAGCATTCCGAGATGGATTTTCGTCGTTGCCTCTGCGATTCCCAAAGCTCGCGCTATTTCCTTGTTCGACATCCCCAAAGACAAAAGCCGCAATACCTGCTTTTGCCGGGGCGTCAGGCTGATGACCTGATCGCCGGACGACAACCCGGGAATGTAGACGCCCCCCGATAGAATTTCCTTCATGGCGGACAGAATATCCTCGTCGGATTGAAGTTTCGAGACAAACCCATGCATGCCTCCCGCAAGGCTCGCGCTTATACGCTCGTGACTGCTCCACATGGACATGACGGCAATTCGAATGGCTGGATGGGATGAAGTTATGGACCTGAGCGTATTGAGCGCTCGCGGGCCGAACGCATCAATATCAGCAAGCACAAGGTCGAAACGGTTGCGATTGATATGGGAGATCCCTTCGGGCAGACTGCCTGCCTTTAATATCTCAGCCTCAGAGAAACTCAATCTAGTAAGATTGAGCAGGCTGGTACGGCATGCGTCACGACCAATCAATAATATTCGCGTCATTCCGAAATTACATTTTGCTTGAGAGTACTCTTTTTCTCCCTTTGGATGCTCTTCTTTTGCGTTTGAATCCGTATCGAGGATCGCTCTCTTTTGCGCTCGCATAATTCGCCGGTTCCTCTAATACAGTTACAATTTTAGGAATGTTCACTTCACTTGCTTCAATCCGTGATTGAAGATAATAATTCCGTTATCTCAGGCTTCCAGGCAAGCTTAGGCTTGTTAGAGGGTTAAGTTGTTAATTGCTTTTGATACAACTTACGGCGATTACCAAGGCAGAGCTGTGCCCTACTTCCTTAATATCTTTCCTCTCGAAGCTTGCATTCTGAGTTGATGGATAAGCAGCAAGGGTCAAAATGAACCGGCTGCATCTTTGATGGAGGGCGCATTCATGTCCGCTCTCAGAGGCTTTGTCGCCACAAGTTCGAAATTCTTGAAGGTCCGGCTCCCGACCCACTGTGCAGAATACGTCCAGGCGCTGGCGGAGCCACGCACGCTCGCTTAGGTGTCGCGGTTCCGCGGATCGCGATGACGCTCGACCATGACATCGCCGCCACCCCGCGCGGGAATAAGCCGTATTGCGCCTATCGCGGGGCGATCCCCACTTTATCTCCTTCGGCGCAACCTGCTATGACATCGCTGCGAGCGGGAAACTAAGCATCTCCGCTCGCGTTGACGTCCGGTACGCCAGCCTGAAGGAGCCCGAAGCCGTCATGCCCGACAGCACGATCCGCCTTTCGCCCAACGCCACGTTCTGGGTGCTGTTCTTCTCGCTGTCGCTGGTCGGGCTGCTCGTTTTTTACGAGATCCTTCTGCCGTTCGTCGCGGGCTTCGTACTCGCCTACCTGTTCCAGCCCTTTGTGGACCGCATGAACGGCTGGGGCATGAATCGCGGCGTGGCGGCGTTCATCATCATTGCGGCCGTGGGGCTCATCATAGCGCTGATCGCCGCGCTGATCGTGCCGCCCGTCATCGATCAGCTTGGTCAGCTCATCCAGGCGCTGCCGCGTTACTACCAGGAGGCTCGGGCCTACGTCTTCAAGCATTACGGAACTTATCTGGCGCCGTTCCAGAAGCAGATCGGCAATGGACAAGCCGGCCCTCAGGGCCAGATTACGCAAGACCTGGCGCCGTGGCTCCTCAGGCAGCTTCAGACCCTTCTTCAGGGCAGTTTGGCGCTGTTCAACTCGCTGGCGCTCCTGTTCCTGACGCCCGTCGTGACGTTCTTCCTCCTGCGCGACTGGAACGAGATGATCGCCGGCGTCGAGGAGCTGCTGCCGAGGCAGGATGCGCCCACCATCAAGGAAATCGCCCACGACATCGACGAGACCATTTCCGGCTATCTCAGGAGCACGCTGATCGTGCTCGTGATCGTATCCGCCTTCTACATGGTGGCGCTCGGCGCGATCGGTCTCAACTACGGGCTGGTCATCGGGCTTGCGGCGGGGCTTATCAGTTTTGTGCCCTATCTCGGCTCGACGAGCGGATTTCTCGTCTCGGGCGGCGTGGCGCTTTCGCAGTTCTGGCCCGATTACACCATGGTTGCGCTCGTCTGCGGCGTGTTCGTGCTCGGCCAGCTCGTCGAGGGCAATGTGCTGACGCCGAAGATCGTCGGCGACAAGGTGGGGCTTCATCCGGTGTGGATGCTGTTCGCCTTGATTGCATCCGGCTATCTCTTCGGCTTCACGGGCCTCCTGATTGCGGTGCCGATGGCCGCGGCTATCGGGGTTCTGGTGCGTTTCGCTGTCCGCAAGTATTATGGCAGCCCCATGTACGAAGGCGAGGAAAAGCATGAGCGCAAGGCCGAAACCGTCCGCGGGTAAGCCCGCGTGACGCCTTCACAACTGGCGCTCGACCTTCCGCACCGGGAGAGTTGGGACGAAGCGGACTTTTTCATCACGTCGCGGAACGAGCACGCGCTGCGGCTCGTCACGGCGTGGCCGGACTGGCACGCGCCGGCGGCGGCGATTTACGGGCCGCCTCTGTCGGGGAAAACCTACCTCGCGAACATCTGGCGAAATCGGTCGAACGCCGAATTCATCGAGCCGGGGAGACTTGCGGAGCATATGTGGTCCGAGCCTTATGCGCCGCTCATCATCGAGGATGTGGATTGCGCTGCTTTCTGCGAGACGGCGCTGTTCCACCATCTCAACCTTGCCCGCGAGCACAGCTCGTTCATCCTTCTGACGGCCGGGACGGCGCCCGGACAATGGGAGATATCGCTTCCCGATCTGCGCTCTCGCATCCGGTCCTATCCGGCGGCCGAAATCCAGCCGCCGGACGAAGAGCATCTCGCGGGTCTGCTGCTCAAGCATTTCAGCGACCGGCAGATCGAGGTCGCCCCTGACGTCATCTCCTATCTCGTTGCGCGGATCGAGCGCTCCATGGCGGCGGCGCAGACGGTCGCCGAGCGCCTGGACAAGCTCGCCCTTGCCGAGCATAAGAAGGTCACGCGGGCTTTTGCGGCGAAGGTTCTGAAAGAGCTGAACGCAGGCGTCGATGGCGACGGCGGGGCGGCGGACGAGGAGTAGGGCGGGGCGCTTCCGTATCGGCTCCCCGATTGCCCCCGCGGACGCTTGACGAATGCATGAGCCGGTAGTCGTAGCTTCGCTTAAGATCGCCAAGGCCTCGCCTGCCGGCTGGCCTCCGAGGATACACATGTCCGACGTCCAAGAACCCAATCGCCCGTCACCCGACGCGTTGCTTGAATTGGCGCGCAGCGAACAGGCGGGGCGCGGCCATCTGAAGATTTTCCTCGGCGCCGCCCCTGGCGTCGGCAAGACCTATGAGATGCTGCTTTCCGCGCGCGCTCGCCGCAACGCCGGAGCCGATGTCGTGGCTGGCGTCGTCGAAACCCACGGCAGGGCCGAGACTGAGTCTCTCCTTGAGGGTTTACGGATCGTCCCGAGGAAGACCATGGAATACAAGGGCCGGGTGTTGGACGAGATGGATCTCGACGCCCTTCTCGCGCGCCGCCCGCAAGTCGCCCTTGTCGACGAACTCGCCCATACCAACGCGCCAGGCAGCCGCCATCCGAAGCGCTACCTCGACGTCGAAGAACTGCTTGCCGCCGGGATCGACGTCTATACCACGCTCAACATCCAGCATGTCGAAAGCCTCAACGATGTCGTCGCCCAGATTACCGGCATTCGCGTCCGGGAGACGGTGCCGGATTCCATTCTCGACAGGGCCGACGACATCGAAGTCATCGACCTTGCGCCAGACGAGCTCATGCAGCGCCTTCGCGAGGGGAAGGTCTATGTGCCCCAGCAGGCCGAGCGAGCGCTTGATCATTACTTTTCGCCTGGCAATCTGACGGCGCTGCGCGAGCTCGCGCTTCGCCGGACGGCCCAGCGAGTCGACGAGCAACTGCTCACGCATATGCAGGCGCATGCCATCCAGGGGCCTTGGGCCGCTGGCGAGCGCGTGCTCGTTTGCATCAGCGAGGATCCGCACTGCGCCGCTCTCGTGCGCTATACGAAGCGGGTTGCGGACAGGCTGCGCGCGCCCTGGACGGCGCTCTACATCGAAACGCTGCGAAGCCAGGACCTTTCCGTGGTGGAGCGCGACCTTATCGCCGACACGCTGCGCCTTGCCGAGCGGCTTGGCGGCGTGGCGGCGACCCTTCCAGGCGGGGGGCATGTCGCCGATGACGTGATCGACTTTGCACGCGCCAACAATGTCACCCAGATCGTGATCGGAAAATCCAGCCGCGCGCGCTGGTTCGAGCTTCTCCACGGGTCGGTGGTTCACGAACTCGTCCGGCGCTCCGGCAATATCAGCGTGCATGTGATCGCGGGCGACACGCTGAAAGAGGAAACCATCCCTCGAAAAACCGTCAGAACCAGCGCGCCGGGCGCAAACGTCGCCGGCTACTTCGCGGCTGTTTGGGCGACGGCGGCCAGCACTCTCGCGGCGGAACTTCTGAAGCCGTATTCCGGCGGCGAAACGGTGCCGCTCATCTACATGATGGGAGTGCTCGGCGCCGCCTACCTGTCTGGACTCGGCCCATCGCTGCTGGCGGCCATGGCGAGCGCGCTTTGCTACAATTTCTTCTTCATCCCTCCGATTTTCAGCTTCACCATCGCCGATCCTGTCAATGTCGCCGCCCTCTTTTTCTTCCTGTTTACGGCGCTCATTGTCAGCCACCTGACTGCGCGCGTGCGCCGGCAGGCGGAACTGGCTCGCAACAGGGCCGCGATAACAAGCGCGCTCTACGGATTTTCAAGCAATCTCGCCAGCCAGGCGAATCCCGATGATCTCTTTTCCACATCGGTCTCGCAGATTGCAGCATCCTTGGGCGCAGACGTGGTCGTGATGCTGCCCGACGCTCACGGCCGCCTGAAAGTCGCCGCATCCTTCCCGCCCGGCGAGGTCATCGAGAAAGCCGACCTTGGCGCGGCCCAATGGTGCTTTGAACATGGCCGTTCCGCTGGCCGGGGGTCGGACACCCTGCCGGGAGCGCCGCGCTTGTTCCTTCCGCTTCGGACAGGCCGGGGCGTCATCGGCGTAGTCGGGCTCGCGGCGGGCAGGCGGAGCGATATCATCCTTACCCCTGACGAACGGCGCCTCCTCGACGCATTCATGGATCAGGCCGCGGTCGCGATCGAAAGGGTCCGCCTCGCCAAGGAAATGGACGACGCCCGCGTGGCGGCCGAGGCCGAACGGCTTCGGGGCGCGCTCCTGACCTCCCTTTCGCACGACCTGAAGACGCCGCTCGCCTCGATTCTCGGGGCGGCGACTTCTCTTCGCCAATATGGAAAACGGTTCGACGACAAGACCCGCGCCGAGATGATCGGGACCATCGAGGAGGAGGCGGCCCGCATGGCGCGCTTCGTCGGGAACCTTCTCGACATGACCCGGCTCGAGGCAGGCGCAATCGAACTCAGGCGGCAGCCGACGGATCTGACGGATATTATGGGCACGGCTTTGCATCGGAGCGAGGGACTTCTCGCGGATTTCAAGGTCAACCTCGACGTCGAGCCGGACCTGCCGCTGTTGGAGCTCGACGAAATGCTCATCGAGCAGGTGCTGGTCAACCTCCTGGACAATGCCGCGAAATACGCTCCGCCGTCGTCCACGATCACGCTCAGGGCGAGAAAGATCGGCAGCGTGGTCCGGCTTCAGATCATGGACGAGGGGGCGGGAATCCCTGCGGATCAGCTTTCCTTGATCTTCGAGAAATTTCATCGCGTGAAAAGTCGCGATCGTCAGCGCGCCGGCACGGGCCTCGGGCTGGCGATCTGCCGCGGGTTTGTCGAAGCGATGGGAGGCGTCATCACGGCAGCCAACCGCGCCGACAGGTCCGGCGCCGTGTTTACGGTTGAACTTCCTGTCCCCGCCGCCTTTGAGACGGTGCGGCCCCCGGTGCTGGCCTGACGCGCTGGCGAACCGGCGCGCCGCAAAGGCGACGTTCTCCGGGTTCCCCAACACTCTGATGGTTTGCCCCGTTCTTGCCAGCGTGCTTGCGACTTGAACCCGCGCAACAAGTTTGAGATCGGAAGACGCGGATCTCGAAAATGCTCAAGCGGCGATGAGTGCTTTCCGATCTGATAGCGGGCCATTCGCGGGAAGCGCCAGCTTTGGGCAGATCGGGTTACTTGCGATCATTCTCCCCAGAGGCTGAACTCGGGGCCGGCTTCGTTTGAGGCTCATATCGCAGCTGATAAGCTCCGGAAGATCACCTTTCGGGCGAATGTGCTGGATTTGCTCCCGGCCTTTGCGGCTGGCGAGCCACTTCACCGCGTCTTCCGCAGTGTGGAAGCAGTATGGAAGAATATGTACGGAATCTTCGTCGAACGGGATCAGAAGTTCATAGGTTCCATCATCTGCTGCTCTAAGATAGGGTTGAGAAGACATTGACGACCTCAATTTTTTACAGAATCAACACACAAAACTCTTAGAAAGACATTGATAGTCCACTGACATCGCGGAACGAGAGACTTTTTCTCAGAGGTCTGAGGTCTCTTCCGGCAGCGTCAAATCGCTTTCGGCGACAACGCGCTCGTGCCGTTCCGCCAGGTTCTTTATGCGGTAACGCGGCTCAGATTGATAGTCGGACGGCGGCATGAGATGGCGGACCTCGTAATCGCCCGCAATAGCGCTACGCATATTGCTTGGGACAAGATGGACCGTTTGGCCGATGGTGAACTTGTGAGACAAATCCGCCTCCTCCATTCAGGTATCGCGAAAGATGCTCTGCGCCGCTGAAGCGTTAACTTTTACAGCGGAAGAAGAACGCGGCGCGTCACGACGCCTTCTTTCCGATAATTCTGCTTCTGGAGGCACGAGCACACCGTCTATCGCATAAACGACGCCATTCGTTGCCTCGTTTTCGGAACCCGTCACCTTGGTCTTGTTTACTCTCACGCCCACGGTTCCATCGAGCAACAGCTCTGCGCCTTCGACCGATTTCCGGTTGAACTTCTTACAGTCCAACTCTCCTAAAGTGACCCGTTTGGCGATTACGTGATATTTTAAGAGCCGTACAAGCTCGTCCCTGCTTTTTGGCTTGAGCAGACCCTCGAACGCACCAATGGGAAGCTTCTTGAACGCTTCGTCGGATGGCGCGAAAACCGTAAACGGTCCGGCTCCCCTTAAGGTATCCACAAGTCCGGCTACTTTTAGTGCGGTCAGGAACTTGGTGTATGACCCGCTACTTTGGACTGTGTCCACAATGTCCTTGGTATTTGCGGCAGCCACGCTCATGCTGAAAGTCCTTTTGAAAGCAAATAAATATGGTTAGTTAATATCGTAGTTTTTTTTAAAACACAGCGAATTTTGCTTTTATCATGGATAGGATATGGAGCGCGCGCCTCTATAATACAAGCCTGCAGCAGAAAATATCATTAGATAAATTCACATGATAAAACGTGGGAAATATACTGCAAAGCCGCTTGAAGTTGCCTTAGTATTCTTCGAATGTGGCCATATAAGCAGATGACAAATCATCGCAAATGCGGCGGCGGGTTGCGAGAACCAGGAGAATTCTCCTATCCCTGAGCTCATTGGATGAAAGCGCCCGGTTGCGCAAATCCCCGATAGCCCGCGCGTTCGCCATTGTTGCTGTCTGAACCAGCGACTGGGCTTCAGTATTGGGAAGCTGGCCTCAGGGAGTTTTTGGCGTTAACGCTGTCGAGGAGGGCAATGGACAACCATGCCGATAGCTCCGGCGAGAAAGAGATCTTGCAGCCTGCGGTAAGCCGCGCCATCCTTAAGCCATAATCATCGTTCCGGCGGCGGCTGGTAGCGGCGGCCCACGCTCGCAACGGACAAGCCTATAGACCCTGAGCCGGGTTTTGATCACACTTGTTAAAGTGCTTCGTTACGCGTCGGCACCTAAAGTCGCCTGCAGTGGAGCCGGATGCCTGTCTTGTCGGAGGTATGACTTATGAAACTCGCCGAAGCCGGGGCTGCCCCGACCTACAGGGACAGAATTTTTGCCTTTGGCGCGGAACGGTTTTTCAACCGCGAGCTTTCCTGGCTCGAATTCAATAAACGCGTGCTTGAGGAATCCGAGAACAAACATAACCCGCTCCTGGAATGCGTGCGGTTTCTTGCGATTTCGGGCTCGAACCTTGACGAGTTCTATCGGGTTCGCGTCGCGGGCCTTCATGAGCAGGCGGCCACGAACATTCTCGAAGTCTCGCCGGAAGGCATGACCCCGAAGCAGCAGGTGCAAAAAATCAACGCGGCCGTGGTGGCGATTTCAGAACGGCAGCAGGCCAGATGGACCTCGCTCAAGAAAGAGCTGGCTGAGGAATCGATCCACCTCCTGTCGGCGAGGACACTGAGCGAAGAGGACAGGGGTTGGCTCGAAATCTACTTCATGCGGCGCATTTTTTCCGCGCTGAGCGCGGTCGCCGTGGATGCCGCGCATCCCTTTCCGCATGTCCAGAGCCAGGAACTCGTGCTCGTTCTCCACTGCGTGCGCGAAGATGAAGGCGAGCCGCGCTCGATGTACGCGCTTGTCGTCATGCCAAACGGCCTCGATCGCTTCATCCGCCTGCCCCAGACGGAAAGCAAGAACGGGATGCCCGCGATCCGTTTCGTCACCATCGAAACCGTCATTTCGCTGTTCGCGCATATGCTTCTGCCCGGCTTCAGGGTGAAAGACGCTGGCCTTTTCCGGCCCTTGCGCAACAGTGAAATCGAGTTTCAGGAGAAGAGCGAAGACCTTCAGAAGGTCCTGCGGCGGGCGCTCGTGCAGAGGCAGCTTGGCGAGGTGATCCGCGTGGAGATGAGCGCTTCGCTGCCCGAAGGCGCGCGGGAGCTCATCATCGAAGGCCTGAAGGCCAGCCGCGAGGACGTGGTCATCGTGGATGGCCTCTTCGCGATCGCCGATATCTCCAAGCTTATTGTCAGCGACCGCCCCGATCTCCTGTACAAACCCTTTGAACCCCGCATGGCCGAGCGCATCGCCGAGTACGATAACGATTGCTTCGCGGCCATCTCGGCGAAGGACATCATTGTCCACCACCCTTACGAGTCCTTCGATATCGTTCTGCAATATTTGCGGCAGGCGGCCGCCGATCCCGACGTGGTCGCGATCAAATGGACCCTTTACCGGACCTCCCGAAAGTCTCCCATTGTCGAGGCCTTGAGGGACGCGCGGCAGGCAGGCAAAAGCGTCACCGTCATGATCGAGGTCACAGCGCGCTTCGATGAGCTGAACAACCTCGACTGGGCGAGGCAGCTTGAAGAGGTGGGCGTGCACGTCGTCTACGGCCTGACGCAGCTTGACGTTAAGACCCACGCGAAGCTTGGCCAGGTCGTCCGCAAGGAGAACGGCGAGCTTCGGACCTATTGCCATATTGGAACCGGCAATTATCATCCGGCGACCGCGAAGATTTACACCGACTTGTCGTATTTTACGGCCGATCCCGCGACCGGGCGCGATGTCTCCAAAATCTTCAATTACGTCACGACTTACAGCCGCCCGAACGATCTCGAGTGCATGACCATCTCGCCTGACGGGATCAAGGAGCGGATCATCGAGGAGGTTCACGCGGAGATTGCTCACACAAGGGCAGGTCGCCCGGGGGCCATCTGGATGAAGCTCAACGCGCTCGTCGATCCGGACGTCATCGATGCGCTTTACGAGGCGAGCATGTCTGGCGTTCCCGTCGATCTCGTGATTCGCGGAATATGCTGCCTCAAGCCCGGCATCCGCGGACTCTCGGACAACATCCGGGCAAAAAGCATCATTGGCCGCTTCCTGGAGCATTCAAGAATCTATTGTTTTGGCGCAGGACACGGGTTGCCATCCGACGAGGCGCACGTGTATATCAGCTCCGCAGACATGATGCCGCGCAACTTGGAGCGGCGCGTGGAGGCTATGACCGCGATAACGAATCCGACCGTCCACGAACAGATTCTGGACCAGATCATGATCGCCAACCTGAAAGACAATTTGCAGAGCTGGAGGGTTCGCAGCGACGGCACATCCGAGCGTTTTCGCCTGAGGCCCGGCGAGGAACCGTTCAGCGCGCACGAATATTTCATGACCAATCCCAGTCTTTCGGGGCGCGGCGGCGCTCTGAAGCAGAACTTTCCGCGCCGCTTCGCTGCGGCGGCGGTTCGCCACGCGTAAGGTGACACTTGGATCATCCGGCACAAGGGCGGCTCCTCGGCACCAAGCCAGTAGCCGTCATCGATATCGGCTCGAACTCGATCCGGCTTGTCGTTTACGAAGCCCTTGACCGCGCTCCGACCCCGCTTTTCCAGGAAAAGGCGATGTGCGGGCTCGGCCGCTATCTCAATTCGACGCGGCGGCTGAACGAAAAAACCATACCCGAGGCGCTGTCTTCGCTCGCCCGCTTTCGCAAGCTTGCCGACATCTGTGGCGTGCGCGCCCGCGACATCCACCCCTTTGCAACCGCAGCGGTGCGGTGGGCGGAGGATGGGCCCCAGTTTCTGGCGCGCGCCGAGGAGGCCTGCGGGGTTCCGATCAGGGTCATCGGCAACGCCGAAGAGGCGGAACTGGCGGCGACGGGCGTTTTGGCAGGGTTCGAAAACCCCGCTGGCGTTGTTGGCGACCTGGGCGGCGGCAGCGTCGAGCTCGTCAGGCTTCAGGGGAAGACTTTCGATCATAAGGTTTCGCTGCCGCTCGGAAGTCTTTCGCTCGTAGACAAGACCCAGGGCGAGAAAACCGAAGCCATCCCGCTGATCGAGGAAGGTCTGGCGCCCCAGGGTTGGCTCGGCGAGGCGCGCGGCGAGACATTTTACGCTGTCGGCGGAACGTGGCGCGCGCTCGCGAAGCTTCACATGAGCCAATCGGGCTATCCTCTGTCGGCCGTTCACGGCTATCGCCTCGATGCCCGCAAGGCGTTGCAGATCACGGCGCGCTACGCCAACAGTTCTCCCGCATCCTTGAAGCGTCTCTACGGCCTGTCGGCCGGCCGCGAGGAGACCCTGCCTTTCGGCGCGCTCCTCCTCAATATGATCATCAGGAAGATGCAGCCGGACGACGTCGTCTTCTCGGCGTTCGGCGTGCGCGAGGGCACGATCTACCGCCTCCTGAGCGAGACTGAGCAGGCCCGGGACCCGCTCATTGCCGCCTGCGAGAACGTGGCGCGCCTGCGCGCAAGGTCCAATGTTCATGCGAGCGAAATGATCGCGTGGACAGACGGTCTCTTCGTCGATCCGGGCCCGCGGGAAACGCAGGAAGAACGCCGCTTGCGGCATGCGGCGTGCCTGCTTTCCGATCTCTCCTGGCGCGCGCACCCCGACTATCGCGGCGAGCAAAGCGCCGTGCTCGTCGCCCAATCGGGGCTCGTCGGCGTCGATCACCCCGGCCGCGCATTCCTTGCGCTCTCGGTCTATCATCGCTACGAGCGCAAGCTTGTCGGCGAACTTTTGCCGAAGCTTGCCGCCATGATCTCGCGTCAGCAGCAGAAACGCGCCCTGATCGTCGGGCAAGCGGTGCGCCTCGCGCATTCGCTGTCCGCCGGCATGGAGGGCGTCTTGCCGCAAACGGCGCTAGCTTTTGAGGGCGGGACGCTCATTTTGCAAGCGCCGCCGGACCTTGCAGCCCTCGACGGGGAACAGCTCACGCGCCGTCTGCGATCGGTCGCGCGCGAGCTGGGGCTGCCATCCGAAGTTCGGATTTCCGCGCCCGCTCTCCCAAAAACTACATTTTTGGGAGGTCTCTTCAGATAAGTCTTGGGATAAGCGGGGCGCAAACTCATTTTAGATGTGGAAGAAGCCAAGCTTGACTCCTATCCGCCACAGGAGTTTCTCGTCATAACTTTGCGCCATGCAGTCACACCGCATCGAGTTCCATGAATAGAGATCTGTACGCCATCCTGGGCGTCAAACGCACCGCTACGAACGACGAGATCCGCAGAGCATACCGCAAGCTCGCAAAAGACCTGCATCCCGATCAAAACAAGAACGACAAGAAGTCCGAGGAGCAGTTCAAAAAGGTTTCGGCGGCGTTTGCGGTGCTGGGCAACCCGGAGAAGCGCAAGCGCTACGACGCGGGCGAGATCGACGCGATGGGAAATGACCGTGCGGGCCCATTTCGCGAGTATGCCGGTGGCCCGCAGGGCTTCGGCAAAGGAGAATACGGGGGCGGCGGTTTCGGAGGCTTCGGTGGCGCAGGCGCGGGCGATTTCTCCGATCTTTTCGGCGATCTTTTCGGGCGCAAAGGGCAGGGCGGCGCGTTTACCATGCGGGGCATGGACTACCGCTACAACCTCGAAATCAGCTTTCTCGAGGCCGTCAACGGCGTGAAGAAGCGCGTGCAGTTCCCCGACAATGAGACGCTCGATATCACGGTTCCCCCAGGCGTCGAGACCGGACAAACGCTTCGGCTCCGGCACAAGGGCGGCCCGGGCGCTGGCCGCGGCGAGCCGGGTGACGCCCTCATCGAACTCAAGGTTCAACCTCATCCGCTGTTCTCACGCGAGGGCGATAACATCACCCTTGAGCTGCCGATTTCCTTGAATGAGGCGGTGCTTGGCGCACGCGTCGAGATTCCGACCATCGGCGGGCGTGTCACAGTCGCCGTGCCGAAGGGAGCCTCCAGCGGACAGGTCTTGCGGCTGCGCGGCAAGGGCGTGAAAAACAATCGCTCGGGAGCCCATGGCGATCAAATGATCACGCTCAAGATTGTCCTGCCGGCCGTCATCGACAGCGATCTCGAACGCCTCATGCAGGACTGGGCGAAGAAACGGCCCTACGATCCCCGCGCGCGGTTCCGGGAAGCGGCTGGCGCCGGAGGCTGACGCAGCTTCCGTGAGGCAGCGAGCGGTTCCGGCTTGCGCGGCTTCTTGGGCCTTCCCATCGATCGCACGATCTCCACGGTAAGCCATCCCGCCAGCAGGGCCACAAAGGCAGGGAGCGTCCCGACCGCGTACCAGCCGAAGTCGGCGAGCGCGAAAAGCATAGTGCCGTAATCGCCGCCAAGGATTGTGCAGGGAAGGGGCGTGTTGGGCGGCAGATCGAGTTCGCAGCCCGCCCAGCGTGCGATCAGCCCGGCCGCCAACAGGCTAAGCGCGGGAACAAGGCACAAGAACAAGATAAGGACGATGAAAGTGCGAAAGGTCCGCATAGCCTGTCCCTCTTCCGATTATCGGCTATCCTTCCTACTTCAGGACGACCGCGATTTGTAGCCCTTTTGACATAAACTTCGATCTCAACTCTTCGCAATCAAGTCTTCCGGAGATAAAAGAATGAAAGTGTTGCTCCCCGTCGCTACGCTGCAGCTAACGCTTATTCTGGGCATGCTGTTATTTGCTCTCCCCGCAAGAGCCGGGAACGAGTCGCCGCTGATTCCCCGCCAGGATCTGTTCGGAAATCCGGAGAAAAGTATGGCGGAGGTCAGCCCCGACGGGAAGTGGATCGCCTGGCTCGCGCCGAAGGATGGCGTCATGAACGTCTGGGTGGCGCCGATCGACAAGCCGGAAGCCGCGGCGCCCGTGACCGATGACAAGAAGCGCGGCATCCGGATGTATCATTGGAGCTATGACGGCGTTCACCTCATCTACATGCAGGACGAAGGCGGCGACGAGAACTGGCGCGTCTACGCCGTCGATGTCGCGAACCGCACGACAAAGGATTTGACCCCGTTTCCGGGCGTTCGCAGCTCTTTCGCGGGGCGCAGCCGTAAAATTCGCGGCGAGATCCTTGTCACCCTTAACCGGCGGGACAAGCGCTATCCCGACCTCTACCGCGCCGATCTTTCAACGGGCGAACTGAAACTCGTCGCCGAAAATCCAGGTTTCTCCAGCTTCGAGACGGATGACGATTTCATCCCCCGGCTGGCCTCAAAGCCGACCGATGATGGCGGCGAGGAGATCCTTCGCGCGAACGGAGACAAATGGGAGCCGTGGCTGCGGATATCTGCGGAGGACAGCGCCAACACCGGGATGCTTGCGCTCGATAGCGGCGCCAAGACGCTGTTCATGCTCGACAGCCGCGGGCGCAATACGGCGGCGTTGACCAGCATCGATCTTGCCACCGGCGAGGAAAAGACGCTTGCCGAAGACCCAAGAGCCGATATTGGCGGGATCATCAGCGACCCGGATACCCACGCGCCTTTGGCCTATTCGGTGAACTACGAGCGCACGGACCACAAGCCGCTCGGGCCGCGCTATGCGCCCGACCTCGCGTTCCTGGCGAAGAATTTCGGCAGCGAATGGAGCGTTGGCTCCCGGACGGAAGACGACAAGCTCTGGACCGTGTCGGTCAGCAGCCCCACGCGGCCAGCCACGTCCTATCTTTATAACCGCGAGGCGAAGACCCTCACCAAGCTGTTCGACGCCCGCCCGAAGCTCGCGGACGCGCCACTCGCGGACATGCATCCCGCCATCATCAAGGCGCGAGACGGGCTCGACCTGGTGTCCTTCCTCACACTGCCGAAAGGGACCGATTCGAAGCGCCCTGGCAGGCCGGACCAGCCGCTGCCCATGGTGCTCTTTGTCCATGGCGGCCCGTGGTCCCGCGACCATCTTGGCTATAACGCCATGCACCAGTGGCTCGCCAATCGCGGTTACGCCGTCCTGAGCGTGAATTTCCGGAGTTCGACCGGCTTCGGGAAGGCGTTCGTGAATGCGGGCGATAAGGAGTGGGGACGCAAGATGGACGACGACCTTCTCGATGCGGTCGCCTGGGCCATCCGCGAGAAGATCGCCGATCCATCCCGCATTGGCGTCATGGGCGGCAGCTATGGCGGCTACGCCACGCTTGCCGCGCTTACACGCAATCCCGACACTTACGCCTGCGGCGTCGATCTTGTCGGCCCTTCGGAGCTTGATCGCCTGATCAAGACCATTCCGCCCTATTGGGCTTCAGGCAGGGCACGCCTCTTCAAGGCCATCGGGAACCCCGACACGGATGAGGGGCGCGCGCTCTTGAAGGAACGCTCGCCGCTTTATCAGGCCGACAGGATCAAGAAGCCGCTGCTCATCGCGCAAGGTGAGAACGATCCGCGCGTCAAGAAAGAGCAATCGGATCAGATCGTGGAAACCATGCAATCGAAGGGCATCCCGGTCACCTATCTGCTTTATCGCAAGGAAGGCCACGGCTTCGCGGAACCGGAGAACAACATCTCGTTTACCGCCATCGCCGAGTCCTTCCTTGGCAAATGCCTCGGCGGGCGGGTTGCGCCTATCACGTCTGCGGATCTGAAGGGGACGTCGGTTGAAATTCCTGTCGGCGCGGATCTCATCGACGGGTATTCTTCTGCAAAGAAGAGCGCGTCCGCTCAATAGCAGAAACGGGGAAGGCTTCATGGTCGACAGGCTCAAATTCTATATCGATGGAGAATGGGTGACGCCCACCGGCGCGAAGACCATGGCCGTCGTGAACCCCGCCACGGAAGAAGCCCTGTACGATGTCGCGCTCGGCTCCGCAGTCGAAGTCGACAAGGCGGTCGCCGCGGCCCGCGCCGCCTTCGATGGCTTCGCCTCGACCTCGCGCGACGAGCGTATCGCGCTGCTCGCGCGTGTGATCGCACTCTACACCGCGCGGATGAAAGACATTGGCGCCGCGATATCGGACGAGATGGGCGCGCCACTGCCTTTCGCGGAGCGCATGCAGGCGGGGGCAGGGCTGGCGCAACTCACGTCCGTTCTCGAAGCGCTGAAGACCTACCCTTTCGAGGAGCGGCTCGCCACGGCAATCGTCCTGCGCGAGCCCGTCGGCGTGGTCGGCATGATCACGCCCTGGAACTGGCCCATGAACCAGATGGCCTGCAAGGTCGCGCCCGCGCTGGCAGCGGGTTGCACCATGGTGCTGAAGCCGTCCGAATATACGCCGACTTCGGCTCTGATCTTCGCCGAAATCCTGCATGAGGCGGGCGTTCCAAAGGGCGTCTTCAACCTCGTGAACGGGCTCGGGCCGGAGGTTGGCGCGACGATCAGCGCGCATCCTCATCTCGACATGATCTCGTTCACAGGCTCGACGCGGGCCGGGATCGATGTGGCGAAGCGCGCGGCTCCCACGGTGAAGCGCGTAAGCCAGGAACTTGGCGGCAAGTCGGCCAACATCATCCTGGAAGATGCAGATTTCCTGAAGGCCGTCACTGGGGGCACGATGCATTGCTTCCAGAACTCTGGCCAATCCTGCAACGCGCCCACGCGGATGCTGGTGCCTCATGGGCGGATGGATGAGGCCACATCCATCGCGAAAGCCGTCGCGGACAGGACGCGGCCCGGCGCTCCGCGAGCGGCGGGGACCACGATCGGCCCGGTCGTTCACCGCACGCAGTGGGACAAAATCCAGGCGCTCATCAAAAAAGGGATCGATGAAGGCGCGGCGCTCGCCGCGGGCGGGCCGGGGCGGCCGGCCGATCTCAACAAAGGCTTCTACGTGCGGCCGACCGTTTTCTCGAACGTCACCAACGACATGACCATCGCGTGCGATGAAATCTTCGGCCCGGTCCTGTCCATCATCGGCTATAAGGACGAAGACGACGCGGTGCGGATCGCGAACGATACGCCCTACGGCCTTGCCGGGTATGTTTCGTCCGGCGATGTTGCGAGGGCAAGGCGCGTCGCGCGGCGCATCCGGGCCGGCAGCGTGACCATGAACGGCGCGTCGATCGAGATGGCCGCGCCCTTTGGCGGCTACAAGCAGTCGGGCAATGGTCGCGAGTGGGGCCGCTTCGGCCTGGAGGAGTTTCTTGAGGTGAAAGCTGTTGCGGGTTGGGAGGCCTAACCCGGCAGGATGCTTAAAAAGGGATGTTGCCCATGGCCTCACGGTGAGCCTGCCGAACCGCGACAGGCTCACCATGAGTATTAACGCGCTGAAGACGCCTGACCTCATTCTGAGTCTGTCGAAGCCTCATCCTGAGTTTGTCGAAGGATGAAGCCACGATTTCATGCTTCGTCAGCATCCTGTAAGTGGAAACAAGCCTTCCTTCTCCATCGGAACGAACATCAGAAGCTTCGGAAGGATACCTAATGACAAAAATCGATGTGCCGCTGGATTCTCGACTGCGCCTTCTCACTTACGCCGACGAGCGGGGCCATCCTCGTCTCGGCTTCGTCCGCCCTGATGGCCACGTCGTCGACGTCGCGCATGCCGCGCATCAGGCGAAGATTGCGCTTGGCTTCGACGGCGAGTCCATGCTGGCGCTGATCGAAGCCGGGGCGCAGGGCCTGGCGGAAGTGCGGAAGGCATCGGCCGCGGATGTGCATACCGGCTTGAAGCTCGCCGATGTCCGGCTCCTGCCGCCGATCCCGAAATTGACTCGCAATATTTTCTGCGTCGGCTGGAATTACCTGGAGCACTTCGCCGAGGGCGCGAAGATGCGCGACGCGGCCCAGAAGCTGCCCGAACATCCGGTATTCTTTACCAAAGCCACAGGCGCGCTCAACGGGCCGTTCGATCCGATCCCCTATGATGCGTCGATCTCGCGCGAGATTGACTGGGAGGTCGAGCTTGCGGTCGTCATCGGCAAACGCGGGCGCAACATTTCTGAGGCTGAGGCGGCGGATCATGTCTTCGGCTATACGGTGTTGAACGATGTTTCGGTGCGCGACCTGCAGAAAAGCTGGCATGGCGGCCAGTGGTTCAAGGGCAAGAGCCTCGACGGTTACGCGCCGATGGGGCCTTGGATCGTGCCAGCCGCCGATCTTGAACCGGATGATCTCCGCCTCATTTTGCGCGTGAACGGCGCAGTCAAGCAGGACGGCAATACGAAGGACATGTATTTCAAGATCCCGCGCATCATCGCCGAACTTTCGCGCGGGCTGACGCTGGAACCGGGCGACGTGATCGCAACGGGCACGCCCCCCGGCGTCGGCATGGGGCGCACCCCACCGGAGTGGCTGAAGCCGGGCGACGTGTTGGAAACCGAAATCGCTGGCATCGGGGCGATGCGCAACGCGATCCACGCGGTGTGAGCGTCTCGGCTCAGTCCCGTTCCGGTGGGGGACTCAATGCCGCCCGGACAATGAGATCTGCGGGGTCAACCACCGTAGGGCAGCGGATGTGAAGGCAGCCCGTCGAGCGTTCGGCAGCAGTAAACCCAGACGCGGCTGCCGGAACCGTTGGCCCACGCCACCCAGCCAGTCTCACCCGTTTCAACGTTTCGGAACAGATACCACTTGCCCGGTCCTTTTTGCACGAGCTCCAAGGGCGTCCCGTTTGTCATTCGCCGGATGTGATGGCCTCGACTGTTGGGATATTCCCACATATCGAGCCAATTGTCCGGGGGCCGGGTGTCCCAGACAAAGTAATATTTTGGCTGAGCTGGAGCGATAGGCGGGGTATGCGCGGGTCCATCGGGGACTGTTGCCGGATTGCGGGTCGGACCTGTCTCTGGCTCGCGAACAGTCGTGTCGGGCTTGGTCGCGCCTTGCTCCCGCGCCTGCTCCTCCGTCTCCTGCGGCGTAGAGCGACGCATTTCGCCAAGATCGCATTCCGGGAGATCGGTATTCTCGTACCGCAACAGAGCAAGATCAGTTCTCGATCTTACTCTGACGAGGTAGTGGCAAGTGATCGACCGTTCACGGTACGCAATAGTGTAGTATGCAGCATTTTCCCACTTTATATCACCTCGTCCTAATCTGGAATGGAAGACAAAATGATCAGGTAATATATAAATAGACGTTGTTGTTCCCGGAACGTCCCATTTTCCGGTCAGCTTCTGAACTGGATCGGCAGTCACCTCCGCCAACGCGCCCGATATGCCTGCGCTCAAGATTGCCGCCAAAAACAGGAACGACGGAAATCTCCTGACGTTTGCCCTTTCGGACCGCCCCCCTGGACCGCTCAAGTCCGCGTCTATGCCCATGTGATACTCAACATTTAGAATTGTAATAATCAGCCTGCCCGCCGGCTCCGACATTCGCAAGCAGGGTAAGACGAGGGCTCTAACCTTCGATTAACAATCACGCGATCAACTATTGAATGCGCGGCTTATTGCGGCGAGGGCGAAATCGGAACCGTAGCGACGCAAGCTCAACCGCGTGCCCGCGTTCGATTGAATGCGCGGCGGCTTCCCTCTCCGACGGCGCCCGCCCTATGCATTGTGGTTAACGCTTCGTTCGCGGCGCTGAGTGTTAATCTGAAACTGGTTAACACGAGCGCGGTCGATTTATTTCCGGTCCAATTTCCGCTTCATTAAGCTTAACTATGCATTTATCCGGCGCAGAACCAGGCCTACGAGGGCAGTAGGCAGGCGGTTCCAGCGTGTTGAAAATGAACAGCTTTTTTACCGTCGACCGGCCCATTAAATAGAATTTAATGCCGGAATTTTGGCATTAAGTGGGCTCTGAAAAGTCCGTTAAATATAATCCCGGATTCCCCCGTTAACCATGACCGCGCCGAAGTCAGCCGGCCGCTGCGCCGGGAGCGCCGTCAGTTCTGGAATTTTCTTATCAATATCAACGACTTATTCGTTAACTTCCCGGCGAGGCGCTTTCTCGTACAATTCTCACTCAAGAAAAATCCATGACACAAACCCAAGCGGGAAGCCAATCCGGGGATAAAAGTGAGGTCCAATGTGCGTGCAGAATAGCCTACCGAGGACCGCGTCGGATCACGCGCACGATGCTTCAGCCTGCATCCTTATGGTCGAGCAGTCGCTCCCGCGTAAGCAGATACATCATCCGGGGTAGCCGTATGCGGATTCGGGGAAGACAGGGCAGCGAGAAGAAAGAACGAAAACGAGGCGCGATTACCGCGCCTCGCCCAATGCAAAACTCCAATGACTGAAGGGTTACTTGCCCTTTTTCGGCTTGGCTGCCGATTTAGCAGGCGCAGCTCCCTTTGGAGCGGCCTTCCCGGCCGGTTTCGCAGGTGCTGCTGGTTTCTTTGCTGCCATGGTCTTTGCCCCTAGCAATATTGTTGTGGACAAAGCTATCGACGCCAGATTCGGCAGCTGTAAACAAATGCCATGCCCCCCTTTCCACAAGTAATCGGAGGGGGTGGTGCGGAAGTGTAACAGTTAAAGGGCCACGCGAGGCATTCGGAAGCGCAAAAGCGTCTGAACCCAGCGCTTCCGGAAGCGGTCAAGCGACAAGCTTTCGTGCATGGCGTTGGCCGGCTCTCCCAGAAGTCGGGTGGCGATCATGGAGCGGGAATAGAACGGCGTATCCTCGAAAGTCTTTGTGACGTTGGCGTACTGCCCTTTGTCGCAGCGGGTTTCCCTTGGCATTTTCCAGATCGCGGTGCTTGCGAGCGCGCAGTGCTCGGGGACGTCGATCGGCGTGACTTTGCCGTCCGCCGCAATTTCGATGCCCATGGACGAACTACCGGCTTCGTGCCGCGTCACATCGTAAAGCACGGCGGCCTTGCGCGGCAGGCAGGCGCGGGACCAGGTCCAATAGGAAAACCCGTCCTCGATAGGCTCGTCGCCGCGATTCATATCCATATAGCCAGTGCCGTCCCAGGCAAGCGACGGGTTATCAAGGCGGACCTCGACGTGGGCGCGCGGCGCGATGGGAGACCAGCGGTGGCGGCCGCCTGTTCCGAAATCGGCGACGAAGTCGGGGAGAATTTCGGGCTCCAGCGTGACTGTGCCGCGCAGGGGAACCATCGTATAGGGCGCCTTCTCATCGATCTCGATGCGCAGCCGCGAGCCTTCCCAGATGACGGCGCTCGGGCCGATGGAGAGCCGGTCGGCGCTTGGGTTCAGAGCCTTCGAGCAGCGCTCCGTCATGGCCCAGCGGCCCACCCCGGGGCCGTACAGGGCAACATTCAGCGAGCAATGCTGAGCCGGATCAACGTGCCCCCGAAGGCGCCTCTGCCTCGCATAATAGGGAGAGAAGACGCTGCCGATGAAGGCGATGATCGTCAGTCCGAAGCGGTGGTCGGCGCTGAACGCATCGACATACCACCAGGCGTAACCATTGGGCGGAACCTTTTCATCGAAGCCAAGTCGGCCAGGAGCGCTTCCGATGCGAGCCGCCCCGAAAGCGCCGCCATCGGGATGCCTGGCCCCGGATGCGCGCTCCCTCCCGCGAAGTAAAGACCCGGCAGGCGCGACCGCATCCCCTGCCTTTGGAAGGACGCCATCCATCCGTGGGACACTCTCCCGTAGATCGCTCCCCCCGTTCCCGGAAACAGTCTTTCGAAGTCCTGCGGACCCCTCCTCACCATGGCTCCATCCATTGGCCGGACCGCCAAGCCACATGCCGCCATCAGCCGGAAGGTCTTTGTCTCGCATTCATCTATCTCCGATTGACTGAGCGCGTTCGCATCGAGCATAGCCGGCGCATTGACGATGCCGAGAAACCGTTCGGCCCCCTCGGCATGCTTTTCGCCGCGATCGTCCCGATCCTGCGCGCAAAGGTAAACCGCCGGGGAGGGAGGCAGTTTCCTTTGCTTGAATATGGCGTTGAACTCCGATGCGTAGGAGGCATCTGGAAAGAATACTGTATGCCGGGCGAGAGGAAAGCCCTGCGCCTCGGCCTGGAAAGCCCAGGTGAGGGCCGATAGCGAGCGTCTGCGGGCCGGAACGCGCCGTGTAGCCTTTTCGGCGGCAGGGCCGAGAAGACCGCCGGAAGCGGCTGAAGGATCGGCATTGAGGACAACGGCATCGGCATTCAACTGCTCGCCATCTCGAAGCTTGATGCCGGACGCCCTGCCATTGCAGGCAAGCACCTCGGCCGCGTCGGCGCCATACCGAAAAACCACGCCGAGTCGCTTAGCCAGGCTCTCCAGCGCCGCGGCGATGCGAACCATGCCGCCCTCCGCCAGCCAGACGCCCTCTCGCTCAACGTGCGCCACGAGCATGAGAGTCGCGGGCGCCGAAAAGGGCGAAGCCCCGCAATAAGTGGCATAGCGCGCGAAAAGCTGTCTCAGCCGCGGGTCGCTCATATAACGGCAAATGGCGTTCCAGAAGCTCTGATACGGATTGATGCGCCAGAGATCGCTGACGTTGAGAAGACCGACCCGCCACATCAGAGTGGGAAGGTCTGGTTTTTGGGCGCGAATGAAAGAGCGGTCAAGGATCCGGTAGATGTTCGCGGCCTCGCTGCAAAAGGAAAGATAGCCGCGCGCGTTGTCCGCTCCCGCAAAGGCTCCGATGGCGTCCGCCGTCTGCGCGGGGTCTGCAAAAAGGTCGAGCTCGCCACCCGCTTCCCAGGCGTGCCGGGCGAGAATCTCCGCCGGCTTGAGCGTCAGGTAATCCTCTATCGACGCGCCTGCCTTCTCAAAAATGTCATCGAAAACCTTGCGCATGGTGAAGACGGTTGGTCCCGCGTCGATGGACGCGCCGCCAACCTGCACCTGACGCATCTTTCCTCCAGGCCCATCGAATTTCTCGACGACCGTTACCCCGCAGCCTCCCGCAGCAAGCTCAACCGCAGCCGCCAAGCCTCCAATCCCGGCGCCGACCACAACAATGCGGTTTTCGTGCAAAGACTGCTCTCCCAAAACGGCGTTGACATGCCAAGCGAGGACTGTCCATTTTAGGTGACAATCGAAGTGACAACTATAGATGACACTCAAAGTGACGCCAGCCCAAAATATCGTGAAAGTGGAAAAGCCCAGCGTGCTGACAGGCTTGATGGATCGGTTTTTTGCTTTCCGCGACAGCTGCTTGACAAGCCCGCGCTTTATACGGTTCGCGGAAACCTTCCCTCTCACGCGCATCATCGCGCGGCGCGAGGCGAGCGCACTTTTCGATTTATGTTCGGGGTTTGTCTATTCGCAGGTGCTTCTCGCTTGCGTGCGATTGAGGCTGTTCGATCTCCTGAAGCCGGGGCCGCTGACCGTCGAGGAGATCGCGCACCGGCTCAATGTCAGCGATGACGCAGCGGGGCGGTTCCTTACGGCGGCGGCCGGATTGCGGCTTGTGGAGCGCCGCAGCGGCGGCCGTTACGGCCTTGGCGGTCTCGGCGCGGCAATGCTGACGAGCCCCGGCCTCGCCATCATGGTGGAACATCACGCCCTTCTCTATCGCGATCTCGACGACCCGGTCCGCCTTCTCCGCAATGAAAGTCCCGTGGCCAGGCAGGACAGTCCCGGCAAGGCGACAAATCTTGCATCATACTGGCCTTATGCCGAAGGCGACACTGGCGCGAGCCGGGATGCGGTTTCGGATTACACCGGCCTTATGGCCGCCACGCAACCGGCCATCGCGCAGGAAATCCTGGATGCGTATGATTTCAAGCCGCATCGCCGCCTCATGGATGTCGGCGGCGGAAATGGCGCTTTCCTTTTGAATGCCGCGCGCCGCGCGCCTCATCTTGAGCTTATCCTTTTCGACGTGCCGGCAGTCGCGGACCTCGCGGCAGCTAAGTTCACGGATGCCGGCATTGCTGGGAGGGCGACGGTTGCGGGCGGGGATTTCCTCAAGGATTTGCCGAGAAGCGCCGACGTCATTTCCCTCATTCGCGTGCTTCTCGACCATGACGATCAAACCGCACTGGATATCCTAAAGTCCGTGCGCGCCGCATTGCCGCAGGAGGGCGTGCTTCTCGTGGCGGAGCCCATGGCCGAAACGCCCGGGGCGGAGAAGGTTGCCGCCTATTTCAGCTTTTATTTGATGGCCATGGGCCGAGGGCGTCCGCGTACTGAGCAGCAATTGCAGGCGCTTTTGCGGGAGGCGGGATTCCGCCGCATCGAGAGGCGTTCGACGTGCCAGCCGCTCCTTGTCCGCCTGCTGCTAGCTCGTCCTTGACTTCAATCACTTAGTGTAAGTTTGGATTGACATATCAGCTGGTCAAGTTAGGATGACACACGAACTTGTGAAGAGATAGATGTCTGCATGGCCCGCCTTCCAGAGTTCCCAATGGAGACCTTAGCGGTAGTGTTGCAAGAGCCCCGGCAACTTGGGCTCCGGCGGCTCGACTTGCCGAACTCCGGGCGACGCCGATGTCGTCGTTGATGTGGAATGGAGCGGGATCAGCACCGGCACCGAGCGGCTCTTATGGTCAGGCCGCATGCCGCATTTCCCGGGCATGGGCTATCCTTTGGTTCCAGGCTACGAATCCGTGGGCCGGGTTTCCTGGGCTGGCCCCTCTACCAAAATTCGCGTAGGCGAGCGTGTTTTCGTCCCCGGCGCAAATTGCTACGGCGCGATCCGCGGCCTCTTCGGCGGCACTGCGTCGCGCGTTGTTTTGCCCGAGAACCGGACGATACCGATCGGTGAGGACCTCGGCGAAAAAGGCATTCTGTTCGCGCTCGGCGCCACCGCCTATCACGCGGCTTTCTCGGGTAAGGGCGTGGCGGCCGATCTTATTGTTGGACATGGCGTTCTCGGCCGTTTGATCGCTCGGATCGTGATTGCGTCAGGGGCGCCCGCGCCAGTCGTGTGGGAAAAGAATACAAGTCGGTTCGGCGGGGCAGTTGGTTATCAGGTTATTGATCCGGATCAAGATCCTCGCGGGGATTATCGCGTAGTTTGCGATGTAAGCGGAGACTCATCAATTCTCGATGTGCTCGTGTCGCGGCTTGCCCCTGGCGGCGAGATCATACTCGCCGGATTTTACGCGGATCGACTCTCTTTCAGCTTCCCGCCAGCCTTCATGAAAGAAGCGCGGATGCGGGTCGCCGCCCAGTGGCAAAAGGCGGACATGCTTGCCGTCAAGCAATTGGTCGACAGTGGCCGCTTGTCATTTGATGGTCTCATAACGCATCGCAGTACAGCAGACGGCGCCCCCAGCGCCTATCGCACCGCCTTCGAAGATCCGGCCTGCCTGAAGATGGTTCTAGATTGGAGAAAGTGTGCATGAGTCCTTTGGACGGAAACCAGGTAACTGCCCTCGAGCAGCAAGCTGCGGCGCTTCGCGCGGAAGCAGCTATCGAGCCCGATGATGTTCCTGCGACCGAAGCCAAAAAAGAAACGCAGATCATAGCGATCTATGGCAAGGGCGGGATCGGCAAGAGCTTCACGCTCGCCAACCTCTCTTACATGATGGCTCAGCAGGGCAAACGCGTTCTGCTCATCGGCTGCGATCCCAAGAGTGACACGACTTCCCTATTATTTGGCGGTCGCGCCACCCCGACGATCATCGAGACCTCGTCCAAGAAGAAGGCGGCGGGCGAGGAAGTTCGGATCGAAGACGTTTGCTTTAAGCGCGATGGCGTGTTCGCGATGGAGCTTGGTGGTCCGGAAGTGGGTCGCGGCTGTGGCGGACGCGGCATCATCCATGGCTTCGAACTTCTCGAAAAGCTCGGTTTCCATGAATGGGGCTTCGATTACGTTCTTCTCGACTTTCTTGGTGACGTGGTCTGCGGTGGTTTCGGCCTGCCGATCGCCCGCGACATGTGCCAGAAGGTGATCGTCGTCGGATCGAACGACCTGCAGTCGCTGTATGTGGCCAATAACGTCTGCTCCGCGGTCGAATATTTCCGCAAGCTCGGCGGCAATGTCGGCGTCGCCGGCATGGTCATCAACAAGGATGACGGAACGGGCGAGGCGCACGCCTTCTGCAAGGAAGTTGGTATTCCCGTGCTGTCCGCGATCCCTCAGCACGAGGACATTCGCAGGAAAAGCGCGAATTACGAGATCGTCGGCAAGCCGGGCGGGCAATGGGCGTCCATGTTCGAGACGCTCTCGGTCAATGTCGCGGAAGCGCCGCCCATGCGGCCAACGCCTCTTTCACAGGATGGGCTCCTTGGTCTCTTCAAAGGAGATGCAGTGGGCCGTGGTGTAGTGCTTTTGCCTGCGTCGCAGGCTGATATGCGCGGCCATGAAGTCGTTGAGAAGCCGACTCTCGAAATCGTCTACGACGTCGCGTAAGGGAGCAGTGAGTTTATGACAGCACTTGATCGCCAATCCTCTCAAGCCGCTTCCGGCGAAGTCGTCTACGACGACGCCGGACGTGTTGCGGCTGCCGAGAATGCGGCTGACAAGTCGAATGCCGAGGCGACCGCCCCGGCCACTGGAACTGGCATTGGGTGTCACGCAGGCGCCGCCGAAATGAAGAAGGCGGCCGCTGCTGCGGGCAAGAGCGAGGTACTCGAACAGTACGCGAAGGATTATCCTCAAGGGCCGCACGATCAGCCGCAGAGCATGTGTCCTGCTTTCGGTTCGCTGCGCGTGGGTCTGCGCATGCGGCGGACGGCGACCGTGCTCTCCGGTTCAGCGTGCTGCGTCTACGGCCTGACGTTCACCTCGCACTTCTATGGCGCCAAGCGGACGGTTGGATACGTTCCCTTCAATTCCGAGACGCTGGTAACCGGCAAGCTCTTCGAAGATATCCGCGAAGCCGTCTTCAAGCTCGCTGATCCGGAGCTTTACGACGCGGTGATCATCACAAACCTTTGTGTTCCGACTGCTTCCGGCGTGCCGCTGCGGCTTCTCCCCAAGGAAATCAATGGCGTTCGCATCATCGGCATTGACGTGCCCGGCTTCGGCGTCCCGACACATGCGGAAGCAAAAGATGTTCTTGCGGGCGCCATGCTGCGTTATGCGCGTACGGAAGCAGAGCAGGGTCCTGTGCAAGCTCCTCGCGGTGGCAGGGCTGAAAAGCCGACGATCACACTCGTGGGGGAGATGTTCCCTGCGGACCCGGTGACGATCGGGATGATGCTGGAGCCCCTCGGGCTTGCAGCCGGTCCGGTCGTGCCGACAAGGGAATGGCGTGAGCTTTATGCGGCGCTCGACTGCGCCGCTGTAGCTGCAATCCATCCCTTCTACACGGCGTCATTCCGCGAATTCGAAGCTGCGGGCCGGCCCATCACAGGTTCGGCGCCCGTCGGCTATGACGGGACGGCTAACTGGCTCATCTCGGTCGCGGAGACTTGCGGTATTGCGCGCTCCGCCGTCGACGCCGCCCTTAACCGCATATTGCCCGCCGTGCGCGACGCTATCGCGAAAATGCCCATCAAAGGCCGCATAACAGTCTCGGGCTACGAAGGCTCGGAACTTCTCGTTGCACGGCTTCTCATCGAAAGCGGCGCAGAAGTTCCCTACGTTGGCACCGCCTGTCCACGCAACCGCTGGTCCGATGCCGATCGCGAGTGGCTTGAAGCAAAAGGCGTGCACGTGCAATACCGCGCCTCGCTGGAGCAGGACCTCCAGGCGGTCGACGCGTTCAAGCCCGATCTCGCCATTGGGACGACCCCCGTCGTCCAGCATGCGAAAGCTAACGCGATCCCAGGGCTATATTTCACGAACCTCATTTCGGCGCGTCCCCTCATGGGCGTCGCAGGCGCTGGGTCACTCGCTCATGTCGTCAACACCGCGATCGCGAGCAAAGGCCGTTTCGATGAGATGAAGGAGTTTTTCAGCGGGGTTGGAGAAGGCCACAACGCTGGCGTATGGGAAAGCGCACCCAAGGCGCCGCCCAAGAAGCAGGAACTGCAGCTGAAGAAGCCGTCCATCAAAATGCCAGAGGAGGCCATCGGATGCTGATTGCCGACCTCGACAGAGCGGGTGGTTATTGGGGCGCGGTTTACGTCTTCGCTGCGGTCAAAGGGCTCCAAGTTATCATCGATGGGCCGGTGGGCTGCGAAAACCTGCCCGTGACGGCCGTGCTTCATTACACCGACGCGCTTCCCCCGCATGAGCTGCCGATCGTGGTGACTGGCCTTTCCGAGGATGAACTCGGGCAGCATGGCACCGAGGGGGCCATGAAGCGTGCGCATAAGACGCTCGATCCGAAGCAGCCGAGCGTCGTCGTCACGGGGTCCATTGCCGAGATGATCGGTGGCGGCGTGACGCCCGAGGGCACGAACATCCAGCGCTTCCTGCCGAGAACCATAGACGAGGACCAGTGGCAGAGCGGGAACCGCGCCATAATGTGGCTTTGGAGCGAATACGGTGCCAAGCGGAAGCTGAAGGTGAAGCCAAAGGCGGCTGATGCTAAGCCACGCGTCAACATCATCGGTCCGTGCTATGGCGTCTTCAACATGCCGTCAGATGTCGCTGAGATCCGCCGCCTGGTCGAAGGCATCGGCGCCGAAGTCAACATGATTTTCCCGCTGGGCACCCATCTCAACGAGGTGCCGAGGCTTGCGGAAGCAGACGCAAATATCTGCATGTACCGCGAGTTCGGGCGCTTGCTCTGCGAGGCGCTGGACAAGCCGTATTTGCAGGCTCCTATCGGACTTCATTCGACGGCAAAGTTCCTGCGCGCGCTTGGCGAGGTTCTCGGTCTCGATCCGGAGCCGTTCATCGAGCGCGAGAAGCACACCACGATCAAGCCGTTGTGGGATCTGTGGCGCTCGGTGACGCAAGACTTTTTCGGAACAGCCAGCTTCGGGATCGTAGCAAACGAGACCTATGCTCGCGGTGTGCGCCACTTCCTGGAAGACGAGTTGGGCCTGCCCTGCACCTTCGCTATCTCGCGCCGCGCGGGCGTGAAGCCAGATAACGAGGAGGCGAGGCGGCTCGTGCGGGAGAAGCCGCCGCTCGTGCTGTTTGGAAGTTACAACGAGCGCATGTATCTCGCCGAAAGCGGCGGTCGCTCGATGTACATTCCGGCGTCTTTCCCCGGCGCAATCGTCCGCCGTCACACAGGCACCCCATTCATGGGATTTGGTGGGGCGACTTACATCGTCCAGGAGGTCTGCAACGCGCTCTTTGATGCGCTCTTCAATATCCTGCCGCTCGGAAAGGATTTGGACCGGATCGAGGCGACCCCTTCAAGACTGGCTCGGCAACTCCCCTGGGAAGAGGAGGCAAAGACTCTTCTCGACGAGGTGGTGGACTCTCAGCCCGTCCTTGTCAGAATTTCGGCCGCAAAGCGCTTCCGTGACGCTGCAGAAAAGGCAGCCCGCGAGGCAGGCGAGGCCAAGGTAACGGCAAAACGCGTCGGCTTATCCATCGCTCGTGCTGTCGATGGGAGGGCCGCATGACTTTCTCACTGCGTATTTCCTACCGAGGAGGAAGGTGAGCATGTCCGCTTATCCGCCGGAAGCAAACGGTCCGCATGCGCGCATCAGAGCGCGAGAGGCAAAGGAATTCCGGCTCATGTTTCTTGCAACGTTTCCCCTTTTCCTCGCTGCTGGGCTTGTGACGCGGGCCTTGTCGCCGCGCCGCAGAAACAGCCAGCGTAAGTCCGTCTTTGCCGAGGCGCGCGCCGCGGCTAACACCTGCATCCCCTTCGCTTTCATGCGGTAGGGCTAAGAATTCGTCCGGCTAGACCGGGCAAGCCAACTCCATGGCGGATCACGCCATGGCGAACCCGGCCGCGAGGGTAATGCGCGGTAACTGACAGAGAGTCCACTTTAGCGGAGATCAAGCTTATGGCTCAAGAAGACAGGGATGTCTCGCTCACCGGGCTGACCGAAGGCGAGGCGAAGGAATTTCACAGCATTTTCGTAGCGAGCTTTATAGGTTTCAGTATCGTCGTCATCATCGCACATGTGCTTGCGTGGAATTGGCGCCCCTGGGCCCGCGAACTAAGCTCCATTCCGGACAGCGTACACACCGCTGCCCTGAACTTTGTCCAATATCTTTCATAAGGAGAAAAATCCATGTGGCGCATTTGGCTACTCTTTGATCCTCGCCGTGCCCTTGTCGCGATCTTCGCGTTCCTGATCGTGCTCGCGCTGTTGATCCACTTCATTCTGCTGAGCACGACCCGGTACAACTGGATCGACACTCCAAGCGTAAAGGCCGCGGCGTCCTCGAACACCGCCCTTCCAGTTCGCTAAACGGTTGGGATCAATCAGGATGGCGGGTGGGGGCAATTAGGCCCTTCCCGCTTTCTCGGAATCTTTTCACAGGAGGCCGAGCGGCAGCTCGCCTCCTAGCTGGAGGTGAGCGATGGCATTGCTCAGTTATGAAAAAAAGTACCGCATTCGAGGCGGCACCCTAGTAGGGGGCGACTTATTCGACTTCTGGGTGGGCCCGTTCTTCGTGGGATTTTTCGGGGTCACCACGTTCTTTTTCGCTGTGTTGGGAACTGTCCTGATTGTCTGGGGTGCCGTGCTCCAACACACCGGGAATATCTGGAAAATCAGCATCGCCCCTCCAGACCTGAAATACGGTTTGGGCATGGCTCCGCTCGCAGAGGGCGGGTTGTGGCAGATCATCACAATGTGCGCGGTCGGCGCATTCGTGTCATGGGCGCTGCGCGAGGTTGAGATATGCCGGAAGCTCGGCATTGGGTATCATGTACCTTTCGCTTTCAGTTTCGCAATCTTCGCCTATGTGGCCATCGTGATCATTCGCCCTGTGCTATTGGGCGCTTGGGGCTTCGGCTTCCCCTACGGCATCCTGAGCCATCTCGACTGGGTGTCGAATACCGGATATCAATACCTGCACTTCCACTACAACCCGTTCCACATGCTCGGCATTGCGTTCTTGTTCACGACAACGCTTCTGCTGGCTTTGCACGGCGGCCTTGTGCTGTCCGCGCTTAACCCCGGCGACGGCACCACCGTGAAAACTGCAGAGCACGAGAACACCTTCGCGCGCGATTTGCTGGGCTACTCCACCGGAACCATCGGCATTCACAGGCTCGGTCTCTTCTGCGCTTTGAACGCGGCTTTCTGGAGCGGCATGTGCATCATTGCCAGCGGACCGTTCTGGACGAAAGGCTGGCCCGAGTGGTGGAACTGGTGGTTCAACATCCCCGTCTGGCGATAGGTAGGGCAACAGATCATGGCCGAATATCAAAATATCTTTACTCAGGTTCAGGTGAAGGGTCCAGCCCATCTGGGCGTCCCCCTCTACCGCGACCAATTTGGACGCACGGGCACCAAGCCACTCCACATCTACTTGCTCGGTTTACTGGGCGACGCCCAAGTTGGGCCGATCTATCTCGGTCTGACCGGCGTAGCGTCCGCCATCTTCGGGTTCATAGCCATAGAGATCATTGGCTTGAACATGGCCGCCTCCGTCAACTGGAGCCCGGCTCAGTTCGTGAAACAGATTTTCTGGCTTGGTCTTGAACCGCCCGCGCCCGCCAACGGCCTTCACATTCCTCCCTTGAACGAGGGCGGATGGTGGCTGGCGGCCGGCCTGTTCCTGACCCTCTCCATCTTGTTGTGGTGGGCACGCACGTACCTCCGCGCCCGTCAGCTCGGTCTCGGAACTCACATCCCGTGGGCTTTCGCTTCGGCGATCTGGCTTTTCCTGGTTATCGGTATCATCCGCCCCGTCTTGATGGGCAGCTTTGGTGAAGCTCCTCCCTTCGGGATCTTCCCGCATCTCGACTGGACAGCGGCGTTCTCGCTTCGGTACGGGAACCTCTACTACAATCCGTTCCACATGCTGTCGATCGCCTTCCTTTACGGCTCTACGCTGCTCTTCGCGATGCATGGCGCGACGATTTTGGCGGTCAGCCGTTACGGCGGCGAACGCGAGATTGAGCAGACAACGGACAGAGGCACCGCGCTGGAGCGCGCTGGGCTCTTCTGGCGCTGGACCATGGGCTTTAATGCTTCCATGGAATCCATCCATCGCTGGGCTTGGTGGTTCGCTGTCCTGTGCACGCTTACTGGGGGTATCGGCATTCTTCTGACCGGAACGGTTGTCGATAACTGGTATCTTTGGGCCGTCAAGCACGGCTTCGCGCCTACATACCCAGAGGTCCTCCCCGTCGTCATCGACCCGGCTACGCTATCGGGAGCACCAAAATGAGTTACAAACAACCGGCTTACAAACAACGCATCCTAACAATAGCCCTTGCCCTGACTGCCGCCGCGATACTTCTCGTCATCTTTGCTTATTACACCTTCCAACGTCCGACAGTGAAGTGGGTGCAGTGGGGCTATCGCGGGACCGGTCTCGTTCAAATTTTTAACAAGCGTGACCTGAACAATCCCGCGGTGAAGGCTCTGAATGCCGTTCCGGAACCTGAGGACAAGATTGAGCCCTCAGGCCAGAAGGCAGTGGACGCTTATCAGAACGTGCAGGTGCTCAAAGATATCGATTCAAACGAGCTTCTGCGCCAGATGACCGCCTTTGCGAAATGGGTTGCACCGGAACAGGGCTGCTCCTATTGCCATAAGGACGGCGCGAACTTCGCTGAAGACGCGCTCTATACCAAGGTCGTTGCCCGCCGGATGATTCAAATGACCCGTCATTTGAATGCCGACTGGAAAAATCACGTCGCCATTAAGGGGGCGGGCGTAACGTGCTACACTTGCCATCGGGGCAACCCAGTTCCGAAGAATGTGTGGTACACGCCTGTTCCGCCAAGGTCGTCTCTTGCTCTGCTGGGCAATAAAGCCGGCCAGAACAGTCGTGCGCCCGAGGTTGGATTGACGTCCCTTCCGTACGATCCGTTCACGCCGTTCCTTGAGGGTGATGAACAGATCCGCGTTAACGGTCCAACTGCGCTTCCCACAACGAACCGGAAGTCTCTCAAACAGGCTGAGTGGACCTATGCACTTATGATAGCGATATCAAAAGGGCTTGGGGTTAACTGCACCTACTGCCACAACATGCAGAACTTCCAGTCGTGGAGTGCTAGCACGCCGCAACGTGTAACCGCGTGGTATGGCATTCGCCTGGTTCGCGACATCAACAACAACTACATCAATCCGTTGACGCCGCTCTATGCGAACGTGCCTGGGCGTAAAGGCCCGGCTGGCGATCTGCCGAAGGCTTTCTGCGCTACCTGCCATCAGGGTGCGTTCAAGCCGCTGTACGGCGCGAGCATGATCAACGACTACCCTGCGCTTGCTGGTCCCTCGCCAGAGAAGTCCGCAGTCAAGACCCAGTAAGTGGTCGATTTTGCCGCCGGTTTTCGGCGGCAATTCTCTGTCTTCCTGCCATTGCTCAAGACAGGCATAAAACCTCCGCTCCGGCGGAGGTTCTTTTGTTTGTGCGCCCGGTGGGGCGCATCTGCTTGGAGGTGAAAGTCCTCCGCCCGCCCGGCAAGAAAGGGTGTCCCCGGCGGCTGGGTGAACGCATCGGAAGCGCCGCGGCTGAGGCCGTGGTGGATAAAAGGCAACCTGTAGCAAGCGTATTGACGGGTTAGGGCGAACGCGGGCGCGTCCGGGGGTCGATGGTCTGGGACAACCAAGTGTAAGCCATGGCTTAACATGGCCACGGATCAGGACAGCGCTTTTGGAGGCTACGGCGGTTCACTCGGGAAGTGTGCGGACGAACTGCGCAAGAAAATCGTCAAGGATCGAACCTTCAGCCCGACTGAGCGCCATGGACCGGGTATCGAACAACGCGGCCTGAATATTCGCAGCTGGATAAAGCCGGCGCAGAGCGAGCCTGTAAGCTGAAAGTTGCGCGCGAAAGGAAGACTGCAAGCTGGCATCGAGATGAACAACCCCCGACTTATAATCGAGAATCTGGATCTCGGAGCCGGCAAAGAGGATGCGATCAACTTGGCCGGTTATGATTCCGCGGCGCTTGCCATGACGGTCCCGAAGCGTAACAGCTATGCAGGCCTCTCCTAAAAACTGGCCATCGCTACCGGTGAAAACGTGGCTAGAGAGGGCAGCGAAAGCGTTTTCGATCGCGTCTTCCTTATCACGCGCTGGGGTCTCGCCGCCAAAGGCACGGGCGATGGCGCTCGCAGCGCTTGCGCATTCCATAGCCGGAAGATTCGGCAGAACTTCAAGAAGCCTATGGATCAACACGCCCTTTGCCCTTGCCTGGTTGCGGTCGTAACCTTCGGGCTTTTTGAGAGCACTGGCGCCACTAGCTTGGCCGGAGATCCGGGACGGCAGCACAATTGGCAACGCCAGCTCACCGGGAGCGGGTACGGCAAGCCACAAGGGCAGGGCTTCCTCAGGCGCGTTTTGCATAGCGAGCGCAAGGGATTGAGGCTGTGCAAGAGAACCGTACCGCCAAACCGAGCGCCCCTGCGAATCGACTTCCTCCTCCATCTTCGAAACGAGTGCGCTCTTGATCGTTTCATACCAACAACCCTCTGGAAGGTTGCCCTTGTGGAAGCCCGTTATATAGAGACGGTCGCGCGCCCGCGTCATGGCTACGTACAGGAGCCGCCCTAGTTCCCGGTGCTCTTCATCCTTGAGGCAATGCTTGGCCTCGGTAAGGGGCGGCAAGCGCGATGCGCCCTTGACGGCCCAGATCGGAATATCGGGGGCGCCTTCCTTGCCGCGAACGCCCGGAACGAAAGTGACAGGCGCGGCGGCGGCGCTGCGATTGCTGCAAGCATCGGCGAGGATGACAATGTTGGCTTCGAGCCCCTTCGCGCCGTGCACCGTCATGATGCGCACCTCGCTCGCGCCCTGGTCAGTCTCCCGCTTCACGTCCGAAGCGCCGCGGCGAAGGGAAACGAGGAACTCGGAAAGGCTCAAAGGGCTCCGTGCACAAAAGGCTTGCGCGAGGTTCAACAATTCATCGAGGGCGTCGAAACACTCCGTTCCAAGCCTTGCCGCGAAAGCCTTGCGGCCGCCCTCGGCCTCGATGATATGAGAGAAAAAGTCGAAGGGGTTCACACAATGGGCCAAGTCGCGCCACGCGGTGAGTTTGGCGGCTGCGAGCGCATATTTGTCAGCGCATGCGCCTGTGGCGTCCAGCGTGTGCCAAAGCGATGCTTTCCGGCCTAGGGCCAGTCCGAAAAGGTCGTCGTCGGAAAAGTTGAAGAGGGGGCTTTTCAGAACCTCGCCAAGCGCGAGGTCATCCTCCGGCTGAAGCAGCGCACTGGCGAGCGCCATCATATCCATGACGGCCAGCTCATCGAGCAAGGCCATGCGATCCGCTCCAGACACGGGGATGCCCTCCCGTTTCAGCGCGGCCTGCAGCAACCCTGACATAGGATGACGCTTGCGCAACAAAATGAGGATGTCGCCAGGCCCGATGCGCTCTTTCCTCCAGGAGAGCGCGTCGCCGTTCTCCAGCCAGTGCTTGATCTTCGCCGCAATTCTGGCCGCGAGCGCTTCGGCTGGCTTTGTGCGGGGCGCTGCGGCGTCAGCTGCCCAGACGGTTCCCTTGTCTTCTTTATCTCCTCGTTCCGGCTCCCATAGTTCAACGAGACCAGCGCCGTTGCGCCGGTACGCGATATGCGGCGTCGAAGAACCGTGCCGCAGGCCGGGCAGAGCGCCGGTAACGCCGTCCACGGAGGCGAGAACAGGCGCGAGCGTCCTGAAGGACAAGTCGAGATTGACGGCACGCCATCGAAAGCCGGCTTGTTGAACCTTTTCCTCGTAAGAAGCGCCGGTTTCGGCCAGTCGCTCAGGGGCTGCACCCTGAAACCCATAGATGGACTGCTTCTCGTCGCCGACCGCGAACAGCGTCGGCACACAACTGCGAGCGCCTTCGCCGGAGAAGAAGTCGGACGTCAGTCTTTCGATGATCTTCCATTGCTCGGGACTGGTATCCTGCGCCTCATCGACAAGGATGTGATCGATCCGCCCATCGAGCTGATAGAGAACCCAGTCGGCTGCATCTTCCCGCGAGAACAGGCTCAGCGTCTTGTCGATGAGGTCGTCGAAATCCACCGCGGCGCGCGCGTGCTTCTCGGCCTCGTAGCGGTCGAAAATCGCCGCCGTAAGGCGGAAAAGGGCCATTGTGGCTTCGATGACTTTGAGGCCGCAGATTTGTTCGTCGAGCGCGATAAAGTCCGCCTGCGCTTTCACAAGGCGATCATGCAGCGCCGGGGCCTGCTCCGCGATCGCGGCCGTCATCAGCCTCGTTCGAGGCTCCCCGGCTTTTGTCGTGAACGCAGCCTTTAGCGCAGAGTGTTTTCCCTCGGTGTCGCGTGCTTCAGCGACGGCCTGGAAATGCGCCGCCGCCTCGCGATCCGTTTTCTTGCCCTCGAAAAGGACGGCGGCAACCTCTCGCAGGCTCCGTTCGCTCAGAAGCGACGCGGACCTCGCCAGAAGGCTCTCTCTCGTGTCATCGTGCACGATGCCGAAAAGGTGACGGAGCCTTTCTTCGACGTACTGGAAGCGATCCTCCTCACCCGAAACCTGCATGAGATGGGCGATTTCGTTGCGATGCCTGAGCATGGCCTCGAGCACGCGGGAGAACTCGTCTTCCCGCGCATAGGCGACAATGGTGGTGAAGGCGTCGCGCAAAGGCCCGCTCTTCGCCGAGGCAAAGGCTTGCGCCTGCGCTTCGCTCAGCGCGTCGCGCGCTTCCTCCTCGGTCAGGACGGTGAAACCGGGCGGGACATTCGCCTCAAAGCTGTAGCGGCGCAATACGCGCTCGCAAAAGCCGTGGATCGTCATGATGGGAAGACCGCCAGGCGCGTCGATTACGGACGCAAACAGGCAGGGGGCGGCGGCGAGTTCGCTTTCCTTGGGGGGACGGCCGAGCAGCTTCGCCAAACTGCTGGAGAGCGCCTCTTCGTCTGCTGTGGCCCATTCGCCGAGCCGCGCCAGCACGCGCGTTTCCATTTCGGCGGCGGCGTTTTTGGTGAAGGTGAGGCACAGGATCGAGCGCGGGTCTGCGCCCGCGAGCAGCAGGCGCAAAATCCGCTGGACCAGAACGTGGGTCTTGCCGGTGCCCGCATTCGCCCGGACCCAGGCCGATACGGCGGGATCAGCCGCTGCCCTTTGTTTGCGCTCGGCGGCTTCCAGCAGCTGTTGCGGCGATAGCTCAGTCATCGCCTTCCCCTTCGTCGCCGCCCCCGGACCACTCCTTCACCCGCGCGAGGTGAGCGTAGGGATCGTTGTCCGCCTTATCCTGAAAAATGGCGCGGATCTCGTAAGCATAGGGCGTGGCGGGATCGTCGAAGCGAGCGATGCGGTTCAGGAGCCCCGTTCTGGCTTCCTCGATCGCTTCCGCGCATGGCGCCTTCAAGTCCACGACATCGCCAGGAGGCTCGCCTCCCGTTGCGACGATGTAGCAAAGCTCGAGATCGGAGCCCGGCGGAATCCCCGCAAATGCGCCTTCTCGAACGAGAAGCCCTTCGAGCGCCAGTTGCGGCGCTCCGCGCCGGGCCGAGGTGTTGGCCGCGTTTGCGCTCGTCTTGAAGTCATAGATGCGCACGGCGCCGTCATGGCGGACGTCGATCCTGTCGGCGCGCGCGGTCACCTCGAACGGCCCCGCCGCCGCATCGAGCTTCAGCTTCCCGCCGATTTCGCTCTTCAAGGCGAGAACGGTGGCGCGGCGTCCGCCCTCGTTGCTCGCGAACCAGTCGGCAAAGCGCGCGAAACGCGGGCGCCAGAAAGGGGCGTTCTCAAGATTGAAGCCCAACTCATCCGCCGCCCTGTCCAGGCAGCGCACCAGTTCCACGCCCGCGTTCGGCGGCAGCTGGCCGGGATAAGCCTGGAAGAAGCGGTGCAGCGCGGCGTGATACAGGATGCCCTTGTCGCGCGCGTCGTGCGTCTCCCCGAGCGTGCGCAGAGGTTCGAGCCTAAGGATGTGCCGTGCGTAGATCGCGTAGGGATTGGCGAGCCAGGTCTCGATTGCGGTGACGCTCAGCCGGCGCGGCCGGGCCGCAAGCGGCGGACGGGGGGCGGGGCAGTCGACCGGCGTAACTTCCGCGGGCGCACGCTGCAGACGCGCCCATGAAAGCCACGGATTTTCGGATTGTAGCGCCTCCAGCTTGCCCGCTCCCTTGGCCAGGGCTGTCAGGCGTGCGATCCATCTGCTCGGCCGGGTGAGGCTGCCGTTCACCTTCTTCGCGCGAGTGAGGAAGACGCGGGGCGCGACAGCAGCGAGCGCCGCGAAGTCCTGGGCGGACAGCCCAATGCGCCGCTCTTCCGGGGAAAGCCCGATGAAGTCGCGATCCCTGCGGTTGAGCCAGGGATTGGGGCCGGAGATCTGTGGCCAGCTTCCCTCGTTCAATCCGCCAAGCACAATCACATCCGCATCGAGCAGGCGAGCATCGAGCGGCCTCCGTAAAAACAGCCGCGGATGCGGGTTCTCCTTGTCGGCCCTTGGCATCGCGGAGGCGATCTCGCCAAAAAAGCCGGCGTAGCCCGGAAGATCGAGTTTGAGTGATGGAGCGCCAACTTGCGCGGCGTCTTCAAGGGTTGATCGCTCAGACTTTTCCAAATCGGAGGCACAAAAACCGAGGTCAGCCAGCTTGGCCATGGCCGAACTGTGGGCGCAGGTCCAGTCCGCGAGTTCCAGGCGCTCCCCGCTCCCGGAAGTGAGAGGAGACAAAGCCCGAAGCACTTGCTCGGCAAATATGCGCGCCGCCTCCCACTCCGCCGCCTCGATGCGCTTCATGGCGGGATGGCGCGCTTCTCCTGCTGCAATGGCATGCTGCGCGCGAGCCAATGCTGCGGGAACGCCCAGCATGGACGATGGCCGCCACATCTGGCGCAGAACGCCCAGGTCGATCAGTTCGGCGAAGCGCCGGATGGCGGCAGCTCCATCGCCCTGCGCGGACCTGAGAAGCGCCACGAGATCCTCCGGCGTCCCATTCGCGGCGGTCAAGGCGACGCGCAAGGCCAGGGTTTCCGGGTTTTGTCCCTCAGCCGGGTTTACCAAGCCCCAATGAGTGAGCGCATGCCGCACGCGGCCTATCAGGTTTTCATCAGGGGTTACGAGTGCGGCTGTCTGGCCCTCGGTTTCAAGCGCTTCCCGAAGGATGAGCGCAATGGCCGCGGCCTCGTCCTGAATCGATTCGGCCTCTAACAGGGCGAGGCCGGGCGCAGGGCTGCCCCCGGTCTTCTTCGTGGCGCTGGCGAAGTTTGCCCATTGAGCTGTCGTCGAAGCTGGCCGCAGCGCTTCGCTCAGGAATGCTGCGCGGCGACTATTTTCGCGTTCCGCGGTTGCGAGGTCGCGGATGGCTTCCCGGCGCACGTCGAGTTTAGCGAGAAGCTGATGCAGGCCGTGCTGCGGATGCTCGGGGTGCTTTCCAAGCGCAGCCCAGGACCCGGCATCCAAATTGCGGTCGAGTCCGTGAAGCGCCAGCGCGGAATTCGGCCGCCCTTTCAGCGTCTCCATCAGCGCCATGGTTGCGGCCACGCTTCCGGTCGAGCCCGCGATGATAATTGGCGCATCGCTCTGCCGGACGAACTCGGCCTCGATCGCCATAAGGCGGTTGCGCCGCTCCTGTGCGTCGAGCCTGCGCTCTTCTCGCTTGTGGGCATCCCAGCTCCTTCGCACATGGCGGAGAAGCTGGAGGGAGAGTTGTTCACCGCCGGTCGATTGCGAGTTGTCGAGCTTGTCGATGCGCGAGAGATCCGCCGCCTCATTGTGCGCTTCGTCGATGAGGCCCGCGATTTCTCTCGCAATTGCGGCAGCGCTAACGGGGGGAACATCGGGATAAAGGCGCTCCCCTGGCGCCGTTTTTGTGCTGCGCATCCTCTCGGCGGCCTCAAGGGCAAAGGCGCTCAGATGGATCTGCCGCTCAAGCTCGGTGAAGGCGGGGGGAATGGCGATTGCCTTGTCGAGAAGCGCGATTGCGGCCTGTGTCGACTCCATCCGCGTTCCGTAGGCGGCGAAAAGGTCGAGCGGGTCAGCGTCGCCCAGAACGCGGATGCGCGGGAGGAAGGTGGCTTCGTCCGGCGAAAGCCACAAGAATTCCAGCTTGAGCGGCTGGACGGCCGCTTGGGACGGCAGATAAATGGTGAGGCCGGGCAGGTCATGCGGCTCGGGCGCGCCTGCGTTCCAGATCGAGCCATCGAGGATCGAAGCCGCCAGCGTTTTCAAAAAAGGCGCATGCGCCGGGCCGTTCACAATCGCGAAGCCGCCCGCGAATGGCCCCGGCTTAAGCTCTGAGACGCCAGCCGTCATTCAGATGGCTTTCCGCTTCCGCCAGCGCTTGCGGCGTTCCAACATGCATCCATGTTCCTTCGAGCATCGCGCCGAACAGCGCGCCCTCGTCGCTCGCCCGGTCGAAGATCACGTTCAAGGAGAAGGCCTCGTCGCGGATGCCTTCGAAAAGTTGCGGCTTCAAAATGGACACGCCCGCGAAGACGTAAGCCGATTCTTCGCCCTTCCGCCTACGCTGCAACCGCCCTGTGGCATCTCTATGAAAATCGCCGAGGCCATCGTAGCCGATGCTCGAATCGCGGCGCGCCAGCAACAGGAGCGCCCCCATGCGTGTCTGCTCCCAGGCGCCGATCAGCATCTTCAGGTTGGAGTGCGCGCCTTCCCTCCAGACGGAATCGGAGTTGTGGACAATGAAGGGGGCGTGTCCGAGATGCGGCAAGGCCTTGCGGACGCCGCCGCCCGTTTCAAGAACGCACTGACGCTCGTCGGAGACGATAATGTGCGGCGCGGTGCGGCTGCGGAGGTGCGCCTCGATCTGGTCGGCGAAATGATGGACATTCACGACGGCGCGCCCGATGCCAGCCTCGGCGAGCCGGTCAAGGGCGTGATCGAGAAGCGGCCGTCCGGCGAGACTCAACAGCGGCTTCGGAGTGCGGTCGGTCAGCGGTCGCATGCGCGTCCCAAATCCCGCCGCTAACACCATCGCGGTGCTGATCGGGCCGTTATCCGCTGTCTCCATATCCCGTCCAACCTTCTCTGGCCCGTGCCGCCTCAGTGGCTGGCGTCCGGGGCGGGGCGCAGGTGGGTTTCATACCATGCTCGAAGCGGCTTGAGATCCGGATGGGCGAGGTTGCGGTTGAGATAGCGGTGGATGCGTGGCAAATGTGCCAGATAGCCGTTCTTGCCATCGCGGAGCGAGAGCCGGGCGAAAATGCCGAGGATCTTCGTGTTTCGCTGAGCGCCGAGGATCGCATAGGCCTTCGCGAAGGAGGCGGGATCGAAATCCCGGTCGGCCTTCGCTGCACGCTGCGAGTAGCGGGCGTAGAGGGCGCGCTCGTTCTCTTCGGGCACATCGAGCCGTGCATCCTGTAACAGCGACACGAGATCGTAGGCGGGATGGCCCCAAACGGCGTCCTGGAAGTCGATGACGCCGAGCTTAGCGAGACCGCTTCTTTCTTCGCATAGAAGGAGGTTGGGGGAATGATAGTCCCGCAGCACGAGGTCTTTTTTCTGCGTCGCCAGCCAGCCCAAAAAGGGCGACCACGCTTCAAAAAATGTGCGGGCCAGCGTCCCCGACGCCTCCCGCGTCGGAAACAACTTGAAATACCATTGCAGAAGGAGGTCCAGTTCGACCTCCAGCGCCTCGCGGCCGAACTCGGGCACTCGATAGGGCGCGGCGTTCGGCATGGGAAGATCGCGCGGAGGCTTCGAAGCGCGGATCGCAAGCAGGCCATCGACGGCGAGCGCATAGAGCGGATCGAGAGGCTCCCCGCCGGCGATGAGAGTGCCGAACACCGCGTCGCCCAGGTCCTCGACCAGAAAGAGGCCGCGGTCGAGGTCGTAGGCCGCCACGGCAGCCGCGCTCAGCCCCGCTTGCAGGCGCAGCCAATCGGAGACGGCAATGAACGGGACGCCCCTGCGCGCGAGGTGGGCGATCTGGCAATAAGGGCGGCCGTTGCGGATCGGAGGCCCGTCACTGACGGGCGGCCAATCCATGAGCATGGTCACATTTGCGTCGCGCTTGAGTTTGGAGAAAAGGCGGGCCGATGCATCGCCCCGGATAGCAAGACACTGCGCCTCACCCCAGCGATTCGCATCGAGAAACGCCTGCGCCTCCCGAAAGCGCGCGAGCTTCCGTTCCCACGCGCCGAAGCCCGCCAGCGAAATCCTTCGCGCGTCGCCTTCGCCTTCGATTCGGACCTCAAGCCGGTCGGGCGGCAAGCGGCGCTTGATCTGGTCTGGCCACTCCACGAGGACGACGCCTGCGGAGCAAATTTCGCTGAAGCCGATTTCTTCGTCCTCGCCCGGCTCGATCCTGTAAAAATCGCAGTGATAGATCGTGTGCCGGGGGCCAGCGTAGCTCTGCACGAGCTGGTAGGTCGGGCTCGTGACCGTGTCCTCAATGCCAAGCGCAGGCAGCAGCCCTTGCGCGAAGGTGGTCTTGCCCGCGCCGAGATCGCCATGAAGCGCGATGAAATCCACAGGCGAGACGAAAGGCGCGAGCCTGCTCGCCAATGCCTTCAGCGCCTCGGGAGTGCTTAAGTCCCACACAGCCCCACCTTAACGAAATCGCCATCTCCAGAGCTTCGGCCGGAGACCTCACCATAGATGTGGGCGTTATTGCCGGAATCCCGCGGAATTGTGACGGAGGCGGCGAAGTGAACGTCATCCCGGCCAAGCGTAGCGCGAGCCGGGATCGCAAAAAGGTAGAGGAGTCAATGTTGCGATCCCGGATAAGGCTTCTCCTTTCCGGGATGACGGCGGCGGCGATCCGTTGACGCGTCCGGCAAAGTTTGCCTACGGAGATGTCACTTCAATGGCCGCAGTAGCTGCCTCCTCCTCCATCGTCTCCAGATTCGTGGAGCGAGTTTCTTTGCTCAAGAGAAGGGCGATGAGCGTAAGTCCCCCCAGGCAGGAGAGATAGAGGCCGACAGAGCCCGGTCCATAGTTCGATGCGAGCCAGGTCGCCACGAAAGGCGTCAGGGCGGCGCCAAGGATCGAGGCCATATTGTAGGCGATGCCCGAGCCCGTGTAGCGCGTGTTGGTGGGGAAGAGTTCCGGCAGGAGCGCCGACATGGGGCCGAAGGTGAGGCCCGTAAGGCTCATGCCCAAGCTCAGAAACAGGAGCATTAGACCACGGTTTGCCGAAGCGCCCGAACCGATCGTTCCAGGCGACAGGAACTCGCCGAAGCTCAGGCCGAAGATGATGATGCCGCATGTTACGGCAATCAAAAAGGCACGCCGTCCGAAGTGATCGGCGAGGTACCCGGAAACGGGAATGAACAGGGCAAACAGCACGACTGCCACCAGCTGCAGAATGAGAAATTCCCGGTAGTCGATGCCGAGCAAGCCCAGTTCGACCTTCCCGATGGCGTAGGACAAAATCCAGGTGGTCATCAGATAGAACAGGCCGTAGGTGGCGACCATCGTGAAGGCGCCCCGCACAAGCTCACCGAAATTGTTCCGGAAAACCTGAGCCAAAGGAGACTTGAGCTTCTCTCCCCGTTCGACGGCGCGGGCGAAAACAGGGGTCTCGTGCAATTTTATCCGCACATAGAGACCGATCAGGACCATGACGATGGACATGAGAAACGGTATGCGCCAGCCCCAGACCAAGAAGCTGTCGCTGGTCTGCGCGGCGCCGGAACGAAATCCAAAAAAAAGCGTAAGGGCCAGAAAGAAACCATTCGCCAGCAGGAAGCCAAAGGGCGCCCCCAGTTGAGGCCACATCGCTGCCTGCGCCCGCTTGCCGGGCTCCGCGGTCTCGGCCGCGAGAAGAGCAGCCCCGGACCATTCCCCGCCCAGCCCCAGTCCCTGGCTGAAACGCAAAATCGTAAGAAGGGCTGGCGCCAGCAATCCGACCTGGTGATAGGTCGGCAGCAATCCTACAGCGAAAGTGGCAAGCCCCATGAGGAGCAGCGAACCGATGAGTGTGGCCTTGCGGCCCACTCGGTCACCAAAGTGGCCAAAGAGGATTGACCCGATGGGGCGGGCGACAAAAGCGACGCCAAAAGTCGCCATAGACGCGAGGAGCGCCGCGGTTCCCTCGCCCTTTGGGAAAAACAGAAGCGGAAACACCGAGACGGCCGCCGTCGCGTAAATGTAAAAGTCGAAGAACTCGATCGTGGTGCCGACCACGCTGGCGAAGATGATGCGCCGCCGTTCGGCAAGGCCAACCACCAAAGTCTTTTGCATGTTCGATCTCTCAGCGAGGGCAAATGTCATGGGGTCGACCCGACCTTTTTAACTTAGTTCGTTCGATGCCAGCATACTGAGGGTCCGTCAACCTTGTGCTCACTTTAGAGTGAGGCCGAACAAGGCGCAGCATCCCGATGCCCAAGTCCGCTCTGTCGCCCCAGTGGCCGCCGCCATCTCCGACGGCGCTCGCCCTACGCCTGGTGGTTAACGGTTCGTTCACAGCGCTGAGCGTTAATCTGAAGCTGGTTAACAAGAGCGCTGCCGATTTATTTCTGGTCCAATTAACGCTTGATTAGGCTTAACCATGCATTTATCCGGCGCAGAACGAGGCCTACGAGCGCGCTAGACAGGTGGTTCCAACGCATTGAATATGAACAGCTTTTTTAGCGCGGACCGCCCCATTAAATAGAATTTAATGCCGGAATTTTGGCATTAAATGGGCTCTGAAAAGTCCGTTAAATATAATCCCGGATTTCTCTGTTAACCACGACCGCGCCAAAGTCAGCCCGGCGCGTGCGCCGGCGCGCCGATCCTACCGGAATTTTCATGGTAATATCAATGGCTTATTCGTTAACTTCCCGGCAAGGCGCTTTCTCGTACAATTCTCACTCAAGAAAAGTCCCTGACGCAAACGCAAGCGGGACGCCAATTCGGGGATAGAAGTGAGGTCCAATGTGCATCCAGAAAAGCGTACGAGGCCCGCGTCCGATGAGGCGCACGCCAAAATCCCTGCAACCGGGGAGCATCCACACATGACAAAGCGCGGAGCGAGCACAAATCCACAGGACAGCTGGCGGGATGGCTCAGGACTGCGCCGCGATCGCTTTGCGTGCGCCCTTCTCCGGGCCGGGCTTGTCCTTTTGCTGTAACGCCGGGTGACGGTCGGGCAGGTGGACCGTCACCGTCGTGCCCGCGCCCGGCGTGGAGCGCAGATCGATGCGGCCCTTGTGAAGCTGCACGATGCTTTTCACCAGCGACAGTCCGAGGCCCGCGCCTCTGTGACGCGACCCTCGCCCACGCGATTCGAAGCGCTCGAATACCGTGGCCTGCTCCTCCTCAGGGATGCCGAGCCCTGTATCCTGGACGCTGATCGCGATGCCGTTCTTCTCGCGGCGGCAGGTGAGCGTAATGGTGCCGTCCTCTGGCGAGAAACCGATGGCGTTTGAGAGAAGATTATAGATGACCTGGATGAGGCGGTTATAGTCGGCGGTAACCGTCCCGGCCCCCTTCGCGATGTGCACGTCGAGATTGACCTTTGCCCGCGACAGGCGCTCGCGCACGCCAAGCTCGGCAGCCTCGATCACATCCTCGACCTTCACCGGCGCGAGCTTGAGATCCAACGCTCCCGCATCGATCACCGCCAGATCGAGAATATCGTTGATGATGGTGAGCAGCATCTGGCTCGACGTCTTGATGTCGTTGAGATAGTCGCGCTGCTTGGTATTGAGCGGGCCAGTCACCTCCTCGGCCAGAAGGTCGGAGAAACCGATGATAGTGGTGAGCGGCGTGCGCAACTCGTAGGAGACGTGGCTGAGGAACGCCGTTTTCAAACGGTCGGACGCTTCCAGGGCTTCGTTGCGCTCCAGCAGAACCTCCTCGAAGCGCTTTCTGTCGGTGACGTCGGCGAAGGTGAGAAGCGTGCCGCCATCGGGCAGCGGCGTCACGGCATAGGCGAGATGGGTCTCGTCGCGGCGGGCGACTGTGCCGCTGAACGTGTCCCGCGCTTCCGGCATTCCGGTGATCGCCTCGCGCAGCGTGTGCCAGAAGTCCGGGTCAGGGGCGAGTTCCTCGGTCGCGGCCTTGATCCCCTCGAAATGAGGCGTGCCCGAGAGCTTCTCGGCGTCCAGCCGCCAGATGGCCTGGAATGCCGGATTGAACAGCTGCAGGCGCCCATCCGCGCTGAACACGGCGATGCCTTCGCTGAGGTGGTCGAGCGTCTCGCGCTGCCCTTCGATCAGGCTGTGGAACTGCCGCTCCAGGGAAAGCTTTTCCGTTACATCGTCGAAAAGGAAGGTCACGCCGCCATCATCGCGGCAATCGGTTACGACGTGCACAGTTCTTCCGTCAGGGCGGTGCCAAAGCTCGTCAAGGGTGCGGTTGCGGTCCCAGGCAAGCACCTTGCCATCGCGCCATTTGCGGTAGTCGGGCTGCTCCGGGAGGAGGCGGCGCTGGCGAAGCTGGTCGAGAAACTCAGACGCTGAAGGCTTCTCCGCGAGCCAGGCATTATCCAGGCTCCAGGTGCGGGCGAACGCGTCGTTGCTGTACACGAGCTTGCGGTCGCCGCCGAACACCGCGACTCCGGTGGAGACCTTGTCGAGGGTGCGGCTGTGAGCCGCCATCTGCCGCTCCAACTCGTCTTTCGCAATGGCGAGCGGAGCAACGTCCAAGGCCGCCCCCCCGCTTCCGCGCTCGATCGGCGCCGCTATCGCCTCGTAAATCTGCACAGCGCCATTGATGATGGTCTGGAGCTTGAGACGGCCGCCTTTTTTCGACTGGCTTATGCGAAGGAGATCGGCCCTTTGCCGCGTTTCAAAAAGCTCGATCTTTTTCTCGATGGCTTCGTCCCGGCTCTTTGCGCTGATCGCGTTCACATAGGCGGTATTGACCCATGTCAGGGCGCCCTTCGCGTCGCGAAGCCAAACGGGCATGGGCAGGCTGTCGAGCAGGCTTTCGCGGTCCTGCAAAGACTGCTTCATGCGCTTGTTCTCGCCGATCAGGCGGACGAGTTCCTTGTTGACGGGTGAGAACGGCCGGATGCGCAAGACCGTGTCCACCCCCGAAACCGCGCCCGAGATCTCGATGACATGTCCCTCAAGCGTGCTCGCATTCGAGACAAAAGCCTCGCCGTGGCTCTGCAGGAGGTTCAAACTTTCGGCGGTCCTTCCCGCATCGTCGGGATGAAGCCAGGCGCCGAAGCGTAAGAGCTGGGCCAGCTTTACGGGCACGCCGATCGGGCCTGGAAGATTGTGAAGCGCGAGTCTTGGATTGGCGTCTGTCCAGATCACAAAGGCCTGCGGCTCCAGGGACGCGAGCGCCCGGAAATTATTTTCGATGGCTGAGAGCGAATTCGAGGCGCGCCTTCTGCCGCAGGAGTTGCTTAACATACCACTGAGCCTTTTCCCGGAATAAGACCGCCAGCACGGCGCATCCGGCGGCAGTGCCCGCCAGCACGGCTCCGGTCAACACGGCGTCGGCATTTCCAAAAACGCATGTGGAAGCATCGGGAAGGCTTCCGGCGGCGCTGGCAGCCCTGAGCGACGCCATTGAGACCGAAGAGAACGCGACAATCCCGAAGGCAGACCGAAATGGGCCACAAAGGATTTTCATCGGTTTCTCCCGCGGGGAACGCGTTAGCAATTAGCACATATGCCGAATTGAGTCTTAGTTTAGCGTTAAATTTCTGTTCGCAGGAGAACAACACAACCTTAGCGTTGGTGTTGCATCTTGGCTTCTGATTACACGCTTTCTGATGCGCTGGGGACACAAACGATCAATTCGGTTTACTTTCTGGAGCGCAATGCAATAATCATCAGCAACGCTTATACAACTAATTGCTTGGCCTGCGTTATCGCTTCGATCTTTAAGAGTTTATGACGTGATGGATCGCAACCGGAGCCGTTTAGTCCCAGTGGGGGCTCGCCGTGACGTCGTCGATCTCAACCTCCGTTCAATCAGCGTATTCGTCCAGGTCGCCGAAAGCACGGGCATCAGCCTGGCCGCTCGCCAATTGGGATTGACGCAATCCGCAGTCAGTCAGATCGTCGCGAATCTGGAGCACTCTCTCGGGGTACAGCTTTTCGATCGCGATGTCAGGCCGATGGCGCTGACGCCTTCGGGGGCCATTCTTCTGGATAAGGCGCGCGGCCTGCTGCTTTCCGCGCGTGAAGCCATCCAGGCGGCGCGCCAGCCGGCAACGGCGGCGTTGCCGAAGCTGAACATCTGCCTTGTGGAGACAATTGCGGGAACGATCGGCCTCGAACTCGTTTCCAAAATTCAGGGGTTCGCCACCCAGTGGTCCGTTCATGGGGGGCTGACCGGTCATCACACACGGTCGCTTTTGACCCGCGAAGCCGATATCGTCATCTCTTCCGATCCCCTCGAAGACGAATCCAATCTCGAGCGCCATCTTATTCTGACGGAGCAACTGATCCTCGTTCTACCGAAACCAGCGGCGGAAGATTTCAAAGACCTTCAAACGCTGGCGCAAACGCGAGACCTCGTGCGGCTCAGCACCCGGACGACGCTTGGCAGGCACATCGAGCGCCATTTGAGACGGACACGTGTCGAAGCAAGGGGACGGCTTGAATTCGACGACCCGGAAGCAGTCATGGCCACTGTGGCCAACAACCATGGATGGAGCATCCTGACGCCCCTTTCCAGCATGTTGGGTCGTGGGTCCTGGCCGAAATTGAAGTTCTTGCCGCTGCCGGCGCCGGCGACTTCGCGAGAAATCTACGTCATCGCCAGAGAAAAAGAGCTTGGCGAAATTCCGAAGAAGATCGCAGAGACAGCCATCGAGTCTTTGAATGAAGTCTTCAACTCGGTGCTGTCCCCGTGCTGCCCGTGGATGAGGAATTTGTGCAGCCTTCCGGGCATTGTTCCCGAAACGCCTACAGCTGGCGTTCCACCATCAGCCTCTTCAAATCTGCTATGGCCTTTGCGGGATTCAGCCCCTTTGGGCAAACTTGCGCGCAGTTGGTGATCGTGTGGCATCGGTAAAGCCGGAACGGATCCTCGAGGTTATCGAGACGGGCGCCTGTGCACTCGTCGCGGCTATCCGCAACCCAGCGCCGGGCCTGCAGCAGGGAAGCGGGGCCGAGGAATCGCGCGCCGTTCCACCAATAGGACGGGCACGCCGTGGTGCAGCAGGCGCAGAGAATGCATTCGTAGAGGCCATCGAGCTGCTCCCTGTCCTCGCGGCTCTGCAGCCACTCTGTCACAGGCGCCGGCGATTCGGTCTTGAGCCAGGGCTCGATGGAGCGATGCTGCGCGAAGAAGTGCGTGAGATCGGGCACGAGATCCTTCATCACATCCATGTGCGGTAGAGGATAGATGCGAACGGCGGCGCCGACATCCTCAATGGCAAGCGTGCAGGCCAGAGTGTTTGTCCCGTTGATATTCATGGAACATGAGCCGCACACGCCCTCGCGGCAGGAACGCCGGAAGACCAGCGTTGGGTCGATCTCGTTCTTGATCTTGATGAGGGCGTCGAGCACCATCGGACCGCAGTCCTTCAGGTTGACCCAGTATGTGTCGACGTGCGGATTTTCACCGGTATCCGGATCCCAGCGGTAAATGTCGAACCGCCCCCAATCGGCTTTATCGCCTGTCGGCTCGTTCCAGGTTTTGCCTTTGCGCACTTTCGAGTTCTGAGGCAGTGTGAGCTGAACCATGGTGGCTCCTGGAAGGAAGCTTCGGGACATATGTGAACCGAATGTGGCAAACATCGCCGCGGGCCGCAAGTTTAACGCTGCCGCACTGCAGCATTTTAGCTTGATGCATGGCAGAGATGCGCTAGCGAGCAGTCTCCTGGAGGCGCGGCGCATCATGGTGTGAGTTGTCTTTAAGCCAGGCGGCAAGGTCTTGCAATGCGCGGTGGGATAGCCCTTTCTTGCGCGCCCGGCCACGTTCCGCTCCTTTCAGCCGTTTGCCGCCCCCCGGCAAAGGCGGGAAAAGCCCGAAATTGACGTTCATGGGCTGGAAACTGCGAGCGCCGCTCTCTGACGGATGCGTCAAATGACCGCCGGTTATATGAGCGAGAAGCGCGCCGAGCGCGGTCGTTGGCGGCGGCGGCGCGGCATCGCTTCCAAAAAGCCCGGCGGCGGCGAAGCGCCCTGCCAACAATCCAATCGCCGCGGACTCCACATATCCCTCGACGCCGGTGATCTGGCCCGCGAAGCGCAGGCGTGGATCTGCCTTGAGCCGCAAGCGCTCGTCGAGCAGCTTCGGGCTGTTCAGAAACGTATTGCGATGCAAGCCCCCCAGCCGAGCAAACGAAGCGCCTTCGAGGCCGGGGATCATGCGGAAGACGCGCGTCTGCTCGCCATGCTTGAGCTTGGTCTGGAAGCCGACCATGTTCCATAGCGTTCCGAGCGCATTGTCCTGCCGGAGTTGCACCACCGCGTGAGGAGAGCGCCCGGTGCGCGGGTCGGTCAGCCCGACGGGCTTCATGGGGCCGAACCGCAACGTGTCGCGCCCCCGTTCGGCCATGACTTCGATAGGCAGGCACCCTTCGAAGTAGGGCGTCGAGATTTCCCATTCCTTGAATGATGTCTTCTCGGCCGCGAGCAGGGCGTCGATGAAGGCCTCGTATTGCTCGCGGTTCATGGGGCAGTTGATGTAATCCGCGCCCGTTCCGCCCGGCCCCGGCTTGTCGTAGCGCGACTGCATCCAGGCGACGTCCATGTCGATGGTTTCGCGTAGGACGATGGGTGCGATGGCGTCGAAAAAGGCGAGCGCATCCTCGCCCGTGAGCGCGTTGACTGCGGTGCTGAGCGCTGGCGTGGTCAAAGGGCCGGTCGCGATAATGACGGAGGACCATTCGCCAGGTGGGAGTCCGGCAATCTCGTCGTGACGAATTTCGATGCGGGGGTGAGCCGCGAGCCTCGCCGTGACCTCGGCCGAGAATTCATCCCGGTCGACTGCGAGCGCGCCGCCCGCCGGCAGCTTGTGCTGATCGGCGGCTTGCATGATGAGCGAGCCGGCCCGGCGCATCTCCTCGTGCAGGAGGCCGACCGCATTGTTTTCCCAGTCGTCGGACCGGAAGGAATTGGAGCAGACGAGTTCGGCGCAGCTCCCGGTTTTGTGGGCCTCGGTCAGGCGCGCGGGCCGCATCTCATGCAGCGCCACAGTGACGCCGCGCTCGGCGGCCTGCCAGGCCGCCTCGGACCCTGCGAGGCCTGCGCCAATGACATGAATTGTTTGTTCTGTCGTCATGGCGGGAAGGTAGGCTAAAACCCTTGAGGACTCAATGCGCGGCCTTGCGCTGCCGTGGGAAATGAAGAGCGAGCTCTCGATTTCCCCGCGGGTCGCTGATAACAAGAGGCCATGATCGTCCACATCGTAAAACTTTGCGTCGGCTGCGACTCCATCGAGGACCTCGCCGACTGGCAGCGGAAGCGTCTTGAGGCAGGACACGATCTCGTTCATGTCACGAGGCAGACGCCGCGCCGGGAGGGTATCGGGCCTCGGTCGTCGATTTATTGGGTGATCGGCGGCTTCATCCGGGCAAGGCAGCGCATAGTCGGACTGCAGGAAGTGAGGGGAGCCGATGGCATTTTGCGCTGCGGCTTCGAACTCGACCCCGGCCTAGTTCCGACCGAGCCCGCGCCTCGCCGTCCGTTTCAGGGGTGGCGCTATCTGCCGGAGAGCGATGCGCCCAGAGACCTCGATCCGGGCGCTCCCAAAGCCGACGGCGGAATGCCCCCGGCGATGCGCGCCGCGCTCGCCGAACTTCGCCTGATCTGAAAAGCCATCGAATGCCGCTCCGGTTATGTCGCCCCGTTCGCGCGGCTCTTGCAGGCGGGATAGCGGCGGCTTCGCTTTGGAGGCTGTTGGTAAAGGATCATTGAAGATTGGACTCCCCACCGTTTAGCAAGGGGTCTTTTGGGCTGCGAGCGAGGGGTTGAACGGGGCGCCATTTTTGAGCATGGCGCAAGCGACATTGAGGAGGCGATCTGCAACAGATCGCAAAGCCCGGCGATGACTATGCCCCCGGCCGCGCAGGGCGGCGTATTTGGCTTTGCTCGTTGGATCATGCTGAATGGCGATGCGCGCCCAATGGTACATGGCGTTGGCAAGCCGGTTACTACAGGCTTGCCTCCGGATGACAACGCAGCTCTTGCCGGACTTCTTGGTGACAGGCGCGACTCCGGCCAAATTGCGCAGCGCGGCGTAGTCGCGCCGTTTAAGGCCATCCCAAGCCTCTGCGAGCAGCGTGGCGAGGACAATCCTTCCAACTCCCGGCAAGGATGCGAGGATTTCCACGTCATGCTGCTTCTGCTGCCCCGCCCCGGCCTCCTCTGCTGGGATGAGCTTGGCCGTGAGAGCGTCCAGCTGGCGGTTTGCTTCTTTGATCTGCCCGTTCACAAGGCGGATGCGCGCAACGAGCGTCTTAATATGGGCGCTGGCCGCTTCAACCGTTCCCCTGGCAACCTGCACAGCCGGTTTGCGCAGCACAGCCAACACATGGGCGGCGTCGAAGCGCCGGATGCGGCAGCGGTTCAGCAGGTTGGCTACCGTGCCCTCGCGGATGCGCGCGGCCTTGCCGGGTGTGGGCGCCAGTTCCCACAGGTCTAGCAGCCAGGGGGCGCCAAGATCGCTTTCGAGCTCCAGCATGGCTGGAAAGTAGCGCCAAAGCTGCTCGCGCAAGCGGTTGGTGAGCCGGTTACGCTCCGTGCCAAGCTCGCTTGCGATGCGCGACCACTCGCGCAGTTCGATGACGGTTGGGTCGAGGGCGGCCAGCAGCCGGAAGCAATGCGGATCGGTGCGCAAGGCCGACGCCATCACTTCGGCGTCGCGGCTATCGTCTTTGGCTCCTGCCAGCGTGAAGCGGTCCCGGAAGCGATCCATTTGTTTCGGATTGAGGGCGTGAACCATCAAGCCGCGCTCGATCAGCGTCTCCACCACGGGGCCGTGCGGCGTTTCGATGGCGACGTAGATTTGGCTGGAACTGGCGGCGCCGCTCGCCGAAAGCAGCCAGGCGGCCATCTCAGCCAGGCCCTCACCGCTGTGCTTGAAGATTTTCTCGCCGATCTTGCGGCCTGTGCCGTCCGTCAGAAAGACGTGATGGCTTTCGCTCGCCCAGTCCACGCCGGCATACCATCGCTGTTCGCTCATGCCTTCTCCCCGCTTCAAACTGCGAGCCGCCGCAACCTCCGCCGGTCCCTGTACTGGCGCTCGGAAAAAAGGCACAGGTCCGGCGCGGACTCCCCACGGGGCATCGATTACGGCCAGTCTGGCGGGGCGCACGTCCAATCTTGGCGATCGAATCGCAGGTTTTGTATGGTCGCTCCCGCCAGACCGGCTCGGTTCGCGAAGGCTACGCTGATTTGGGCCGCCGCCCGCAAGCCGCACTCCGTTCCGCTACGCTTCACTGCGCGCGGCTTGCGGCGTGACCTTCGATGAACCGCCGGAGAACGGTACAGGTTTCGTTTTGTAAAAACACACATATCTTTGTAAATAAGTAGTTATTGAGGTAACACATGACAAAAAAGCAGACGCATATAAATTTTGGCGCGTTTGGAACGCGGCTTACGCCTTGACCGGCGTCTGCCGTTCTTCGCCGGGCTTGGCCCTTGCATCGTGGCGATGGAGGCCTGCGGTTCGGCGGGCGAGATCGCCAAGCTTGGCCATGAGGGTGGGCGCCTATCATCAGCGCGACCGCGCTGAGCGCGCTCGTTTCCGATCCGAAGTTGTTCAGACCGGAAAGACCCGCAAGCGTTCATCGGGCGGAAGGCCCGCCGGGATGATCGGGAGCCGGTCCGTGAATCGCATCAGCGTAGCGGTCATCTGCGCCGCAAACGCCGTGCGCATCACCGCACCCGGCCGAGACCATCACGCCGAGAAACTCTTGCAACTGGGGAGCCATCCACACATGGTGCAGCCAGCATCCGCTTGAGGTCAGCCGAGAAACTGCTTTATCGCGATCACGATCAGCGCGGCCATTCCGATCCAGAGCGGAATTGCAACAGCCCAGCGGCTGCCGCTGCTGGGTTCCTCTTTCGGGTCCGCCTGTCCGGCTTCGAGCGCGTCGACGATTTTTGCGCCGCGCTCGATCAACTGGGGCGCTTGTTTCAAGACTGTGGCCAGCGCATTCACGTTGGCGGCCATGTCCCGAAGCTGTGCCCGTGGGCCGAGCTGGTTGGTTAGCCAATCACGGACGACAGGTTCCGCCGCAATCCAGATGTTCAGTCTTGGGTCGAGCGAGCGCGCCACGCCCTCGACGACGACCATCGTCTTTTGCAGGAGCAGAAGCTCCGGCCTCATGCGCATCTGGAACACTTCCGTGTTCTCGAGAAGCTGCGTCAGGAGTCGCGCCATCGAGATTTCCTCGGCGGGGCGGCCCATGATCGGCTCGCCGATGGCGCGAAGCGATTGTGCGAACGCGGCCACGCTCTGTGTTGCTGGCACATAGCCTGCCTCGAAGTGGATTTCCGAAGCGCGCTGATAGTTCTTCGTGATGAAGCCGTACAGGATTTCGGCGAGAAAGCGGCTCTCTTTCGGGTTGAGCCGCCCCATGATGCCGAAGTCTACAGCAACAAGGCTTCCGTCCCGCGGATCGGCGAACAGGTTGCCCTGGTGCATGTCCGCGTGAAAGAACCCGTCGCGAATCGCGTGTTTGAGGAAGGAGCGGATGACGTTGAGGCCGAGAGCCCGGCGATCCAGCCCCGACGCCTCGATAGCCGCGAAGTCGCTCAAGGGGATAGCGTCGATCCAGTCGAGCGTCAGGACGCGCTTTCCGGTCCGCTGCCAATCCACGTTAGGCACGCGGAAACCGGTGTCGCCGCCCTTTGCGATGTTCTCGGCCATCTCGGAGATGGCGGCCGCCTCCAGGCGGAGGTCCATCTCCAGCACCACCGACTGCGCAAGCGTATCCACGGCGGCGACCGGGCGGAGGCGGCGCGTCTGCGGCGAAAACCGCTCGGCTGCATGGGCCGCGAAATAGAAACTCTCAAGATCGCGTTCGAATCGCTTTTCGATGTGCGGGCGGAGGATTTTGACAGCGACCGCGCGCCGTCCGGCTGGCGTCCGCACCGTCGCCTTATGCACCTGCGCGATGGACGCGGCTGCGATTGGCGGCCCTAAATCCTCGTAGACTTCGTTCCACGGCTTCCCGAAAGTGGCCTCGATCTCCTGATGGGCTTCGCGGACGGAAAACGGGGGAAGCCGGTCGCGCAACGATCCGAGCGCATTGGCCAGCTGCGGCCCGACAACGTCGGGGCGCGTCGCAAGGAACTGGCCAAGCTTGATGTAGGTTGGTCCGAGCGCCCTGATCGCCTTTGACAGGCGCTCGCCTTTTGCTTTGCGCTTGGCGACTGGCTCGTCGTCGCCCGTTCCGCGCAAGACGCGCAACGGCCCAGGCAGCATCACCGATTCGGGAACGAACGCAGCCCCGTACCAAGCCAGCGTCGCGCCAGCCTTCGTCAGACGGTAGGTATTCTTTATTGTGTTGATCATAGCCGCGTGCGGAATTGCAGGTGCCTGCCGATTAACACGCGAGAGCGTTAATGTCAGGTTTTAAAATCGACGCAGCTCAATTTAGTGCGCGAAGCGTGCCCCGACATTAGATTTTCGCGTGCTTCGCCGCTAGTTGTAGACGAAGCACGCCTTATCACCGCCAACGCCCTTGATCTTCTGGCACAGATCCAGGGCTTCCTGACGCGAACTGATCGGCCCGGCGACGGCCCTGTAGTGAACGCCTTTTGCGCCCAGGTCTGCGATTTTGGAAGTCACCTGTACGTCGCCCAGCACAGACTTATACTTGTCTGAAAGCACTGTCAGGTCCTTCTGAATCGCTTTCTCGTCGTTCGCCGACTTCAAGGAAACCCAGTAGCCGCCAGTCGGAGTGGCTGTCGGTTCTGCGGGAGTAAGAGAAGCTGAACGCGAGGCTGGAGCCGGGGCTGACTGCACCGGGGCCGTGTGGAAGGGCGCCGCCACCTGGGGCTGTGGCGGGGCGACCGTCTGCGTGGAGGCCCCAAAAGGCGGAGGAAGCTGCCCGGCGCTCATATCGACAATAGCCGGTGTAACCGTAGTACGGCCGTTGCTGTCAATGCGGGTTCCATCGGGGCGATAACTCTCACTCCTAACCACGGTCGGCTGATCCGCGCCTCGCGCCGGCGGAGGCGCGACTGGTTGCGGAGCGTCATTCGCCTGTTGCGCTTTTCTTAAAGCTTCGTCGATTTGTTCTTCGAGAGAGTTCCCGGCTGGCTGGGCAGGCGGCGCGGCCACTGGCGCGGGAGGCGCATAGGCTGCGGCCTGAATTTGCTGTCCATCGGGCGTCAGCCGGTCATAAATGGTTTTTTCGCCGTTCGGGAACTGTTTCCCGCCGGGATTGCCGGGAAGTTCCTTCAAAGGCCGGTTATCCGCGCGAATGAAAGGGGTTGCGTTTTCCTCGCCGCCGCCGCCGCCTTTGACGGACTTATACAGGTAAGCGCCGCCGCCTCCGACAACGAGAGCGCCCGCGAGCGCAGCCGCGATCAATATCTTCCGGCTGCGCCTTGGCGGCGGAAGGTGATCGTTTTCAAGCTCGTCTTCGTCGGCAAAGAAGTCTTCGTCGAGCTCGTTGTCATGGGCCACGAGCTCCCGGTCCCCGACCCCCCTGTCTTCCTCATGGAAAGCGTTATCATCGGCCCAGTTATCTACGTCGTGTGGGTCGTAATAATCCTGCGGCGCGTCAGCTACGTATTGCTGCTGAGGCGGAGGGGGCGGAGCGGCATAGTTTCGATCCGGCTGGGCGGCGCGCTGCTTCTGCGGCTCATCGTCCGGGAGAAAGAACCGCGACGCCTGCGTTTCCTGAGCCTTTCGCGCTTGAAAATTGCGATCGTAGTCGTCGGGCGGAGAGACAGGTACGTCTCGCTGGATATATTGAGGCTCCTCGCGCCGGCCGGTCGGCGTCGTAAGCGGCGGCTGCCCGCGGCTTTGACTGTAAGGGTCGCTCGGATAGCTGGCGCGCTCGGAGCCATAAGGATTTTGCCCGTAGGCGGGAACTCCCTGATCGGGCACGAAAAGGTCGTCGGGCCCCGAATCGGGGAAGTTGAGGTGCGGAGGTTCGGGCTCGTAGGGCGGCGGCGGCGGCGTATAGGCTTGTGCAGCCGGTTCAACGTAGCGCGCCGGATCACCGCGCGGAGCTGGCTCCTGATAGTAACCCTGGGGTTGCGGAAGCGTTGGCTGCGGCTGATTCGAGTAAGAGGGCCTGTTGAAGTTGGAATAGCCGCCACGCTGCGGCTGGCCGTCCCGCGGCCGCTGGTCCTGATAGGGATCTCTCTCGGGAGCGCGATCCCGCGATGACGATTGATCCCATCTGTCATCGCGATCCTGTCTGCCCGCACCGCGGTTATCCCCTTGGTCGGCACGACGTCCGCGGCGCGATGCCGAATCGTCATTCGTAGACATCGAAGAGTTTCCCTCCACTGTGATAGAACGGACCTTGGGGGACTAACGCATCTCGGAGATTGCTTCTACGCCGAGCAAGTTCAACGACGATCGCAATACTTGCGCGGCCCCTGTAATAAGCGCGAGTCGCGCTCTCGTAATGTCCAAGCTATCAGAAACGATGAACCGCAAATGTGGCGACTTTTTGCCCCGAGTCCAAAGGCTGTGGAATACCGCCGCTACTTCATGGGCATAGAAGGCAATCCGGTGTGGCTCGTGAGCCTGCGCCGCCCCTTCGACCGCGCGCGGGAACTGCGCCAGTTTCTTTATGAGAGCGAGTTCCGCTTCGTCGGTCAGCAAGCCCAGATTCGCAGCCGCCAGCGATGACGCGCCGAGGTCGATGCCGGGGAAAGCCTCCTTCGCCTTCGCAATCGCCGAACTTGCCCTGGCATGCGCGTACTGCACGTAGAACACCGGGTTGTCGTTCGACTGCTCGACCACTTTGTCGAAGTCGAAATCAAGCGCCGCGTCGTTCTTGCGCGTGAGCATCATGAAACGCACCGGCCCCGGCCCGACCTCATCGACGATCTCGCGCAGGGTCACGAAGGAACCGGAGCGCTTCGACATTTTGACGGGCTCTCCACCACGGAAAAGGCGCACGAGCTGACAAATCTTAGCATCGAGCTCGGCTTCACCGTTCGAGAGCGCCTTCACCGCCGCCGTTAGCCGCTTGACATAGCCGCCATGATCCGCGCCCAGCACATTGATCAGAATCTTGAAGCCGCGTTCGATTTTCGACCGGTGGTAAGCCATGTCCGCCGCGAAATAGGTGTAGGAGCCGTCGGATTTGACAAGAGCGCGATCCGTATCGTCTCCGAAGTCAGTTGCGCGAAACAGGATTTGCTCGCGGTCCTCCCAATCGTCCGGCAGCTTGCCCTTCGGGGGAGCAAGACGCCCTTCGTAGATCAGGCCCTGTCGCCTCAAACCTTCAATTGTTTCCGCAATCTGGTTATGGCCGCCGCAGTTAAGCGAGCGCTCCGAGAAGAAGACGTCATGCCGGATTCCGAGAGAGGCGAGATCGTCGCAAATCATCGTCATCATGGCGGCGACGGTCCGCTCCCGCACAAGCGGAAGCCACTTCTCTTCCGGGGTATCGAGGAGGTCTTTCCCGAATTCCTTGGCAAGCGCTTCCCCGACCGGTTTCAGGTAGTCGCCCGGGTAAAGCCCCGCTGGAATTTCCCCGATGTCCTCGCCGAGGGCTTCGCGGTAGCGAAGGAAGGTGGAACGCGCGAGCACATCGACCTGAGAGCCGGCGTCGTTGATGTAGTATTCGCGCGTCGGCTTATAACCCGCGAAGGCAAGCAGATTGGCGAGCGCATCGCCGAAGACCGCGCCTCGTGTATGGCCGACATGCATTGGGCCGGTCGGGTTTGCCGAGACGTACTCGACGTTGACGGGTACGCCCGCGCCAAGGCCGCTTCGGCCATAATCGGCGCCGCCGTTCAAAGCGTCGCGCAGAACATCCGGCCAGAAACCGGGCTTCAGCGTGATATTGATGAAACCCGGACCGGCGACCTCCGCCTTCTCGACGTCGGAAGACAAGCCGAGGCGCTCGGAGATAACAGCCGCCAGCGCCTTCGGGTTCTGGCGCGCGGGTTTCGCGAGCATCATGGCCGCGTTGGTGGCAAGATCCCCATGGTGAGCTTCGCGGGGCGGTTCGACCACGAAGCCGTCGAGTTTCGCATCGCCCGGCAGGAGGCCTTCGTCGCGTAACGCCTCCAGCACGGCGCGAATGCGGTTCTCAAAGATCGCAAATATGTTCATGGCACTGTCATTGGCGCATTTAAGGATCGCACGCAATCCCGTGCGCAACCGCACGGCCATCTGTGTTTAATTATTCAGTGAAATATTATCTAAAAAGGGGGTCGCCTCCCGCGAGCGCCCGCTAACGGCTCGATCCGCAGATACAATCCTGACCCTGGAAAAGACTGACGCCGGGGGTGCGGCTGGACATCGGTCGTATCCGACGGGTTTCGATCCGCCACCTGCCGCCCCTCTTGATAAAGTAATGATCATCAAGCTGATCCATTACGCAAGCAGAAATGGCCTTTATACGACCAAGCTTGTGATGAAGGGCGTGGACAGAAAATTCTTTCTCGGCAAATTCCAGCGCAGCTTTCGAGTGCGGAGAATAAGTGCACGTCGAAAACAGCCATGAGCTATTTCCAAAACGCAGGGTGACCTCGAAAAAGGCTTGCCCCGTTTCCGGATGATCTTGTGGCATCACATCCTCACCTCAAAATCACCATCGCTTGGCACGATGGCATTGAGGCGCACAAGCTAAAATTGTCAACAAATATGTTATCAACCTGGGCGTGCCTGTGCTCCCGGCGCCCTGCCATGGTCTTCCATGCGCTATGTTTGACGGCGGTTTTGCCCTTCAGGAGCCTCAAACAGGGTGGCGTGCACCTTGAGCGCGAACATGTCTGTCATGCCCGCCACGAAATCGCCGACCGCGCGTTGCCTGGCAATCGGGTCAGCGATCTCGGATTCGCGGCCGGGCTCCAAATTCATGTCCTTGGGGTTCTCGGCGAAATAGTCGTAAAGCTGGCGAAGGATGCGCTGCGCCTCGGTCATCTTTAGGACGATGGCCGGATTCTTGTAGACCTTCGCGAACAGAAAGCGCTTCAGGTCGGCGATGTCCGCGGCCATTCTTTCCGAGAATTGCGCGAGCGGTTCCCTTCCTCTCCGAATGTCTTCGATCGTGGAAGGATTCGCCGCGGCGATACGCGCTCTCGTTTCGGCCAGCACATCCTCGACCATGCTCGCGATCATGCGGCGGTTCATTTCATAGACAAGCGGCGGGTCGGGGAGATCGCCATAGCGAGCGCGGACGACCGCCAGCGTGCGCCCGGCCATCGGTACCTCCTCAAGCTCTTTCACGGCGATGTAGCCGGCGCGAAAACCATCGTCGATGTCGTGGTTGTTGTAGGCGATATCGTCGGCAAGCGCCGCGATCTGGCCTTCGAGGGAGGGGTAGGTGTCGAGGCGCAAATCCTGAATCTGCATATAGGCGCGGATGGCGAGCGGCAGCCCACTCTCGGAGTAGCGTGCGAGCGGCGCGCCGTCGTGATCGATCAGCGGGCCGTTGTGCTTGACAATGCCTTCCAGCGTCTCGAAAGCGAGGTTCATGCCGCGGAACGATGCGTAGCGGTGTTCGAGGAAGGTGACGATGCGCAGGCTTTGAGCATTGTGATCGAAGCCTCCGACGCTGGCCATGGCTTCGTTCAGCGCGTCCTCGCCGGAATGCCCGAATGGGGTGTGCCCGAGGTCGTGCGCCAGCGAAATGGCCTCGACAAGATCCTCATTGAGGCGAAGCACGCGCGCGAGCGTGCGCCCGATCTGAGCGACCTCCAGGCTGTGGGTTAATCGCGTGCGGTAGTGATCGCCTTCGTGGTAGAGAAAAACCTGGGTCTTGTGAATGAGCCGCCGGAACGCGGTGGAATGCACGATGCGGTCGCGGTCGCGCTGATAGACATTGCGGGTGGGGCAGGGGGCCTCATCGTAGAGCCGGCCGAGGCTCTCTTCCGGATGTGCGGCGTAGGATGCCAGTTCCGCCATGCGTTTCATTCCCATAGGCTTACGCCGGTTGACAACGACGCGCGAACGTCCAAATTTCTAAGCAATGTTCAAGAGAGGCGAACAATCCCAATGACCACGGATGCCAACATAAGCGTGAGCGACCGCGCCGCCAACCGGATTCGGGAGATCATGGCGGGCGAGGGCGGGCAGAATGCGTTGCGCATCAGCGTGCAGGGTGGCGGCTGTTCGGGCTTCCGCTACGATTTCGAGATCGTGTCGCAAACGAATGCGGATGACCTCGTCATCGAGAAGTCAGGCGCGCGGGTCGTAATCGATCCGGTATCTGCGCCTTTCATGGCGGGGTCGGAAATCGATTTTGTGGACGACCTGATCGGCGCTTCCTTCAAGATCACCAATCCGAACGCCACGGCGTCCTGCGGCTGCGGCACATCCTTCTCGGTCTAGTGCGCGCCCATGCTGACCGTCGCGACATGGAATGTGAATTCGATCAAGCAGAGGGAGGCGGCCTGCGCGCAATGGCTGAAGCAGGCGGCTCCGGCCATCTTGTGCTTGCAGGAGCTGAAATGCACGACCGAAGGCTTTCCTCGCGCCACTTTCGAGGATCTTGGCTATAATTGCGCGGTTTTGGGCCAGAAATCGTTCAATGGCGTCGCGATCCTTTCCAAGTTTCCTATTGATGAGACGATCACGGCATTGCCCGGCGATGCGAGCGATGAGCAGTCCCGGTACCTCGAAACTGTGATTTCGCTTCCCGGCGGCAAGGCGATCCGCGTCGCGTCCATCTACGCGCCGAACGGCAATCCGGCCGCTTCGCCAAAGCTCGATTATAAGCTTGAGTGGCTTGCCCGGCTGAAGGCGCACACGAAAACTCTGCTCTGTTACGAGGAGCCGCTCGTCCTGGCCGGGGATTACAATATCATTCCGCGCGCTTGCGATGTCTACAATCCGGCGAACTGGGTCGAGGACGCTCTTTTCAGACTGGAGTCGCGGCAGGCTTTCCGGCGTGTCATAAATCTCGGCCTTGCCGACGCTGTGCTGGCCTGCAATTCAAGCGGTGGACAGTACACTTTCTGGGATTATCAGGCTGGCGCCTGGCAGAAGAACCTCGGGCTGAGGATCGACCATATCCTGTTATCGCCTCAAGCCCTTGCCCGGCTCGCATCCACGGCGATCGACCGCCGCCCACGCGCCTGGGATAAGCCTTCCGACCACACTCCGGTTTCCGCGACGCTGGATATGTGAGGGGCCGCTGAGGCGGCCCCGATTATGCGCCGAGCCTTCCGCTGATATGGGCGAGCACGAAATAAATCCTGCCCTCGTCCGAAGCCAGCCGGGACTGAACTGTTGCGCCTCTTGGGTCTGAGCGGCTCAGATCCTGCAACATCTTTTCGAAGTCGCTGAGATAACGGTCGACGATGCCGCGGAAGGTGGTATCGGTCTCATATCGCCTTTGCACGCGATCCACGATCTGCTGGCCCTGACGAGGGTAGAGGCCACGCTGGTTCAGGACATCGGTTTCACCGCGCTTCAGCCTCTGCCAGATGTCCATGACGCGCCGCTCGTCGATGCATGAGGCGATGTCGCTCATGGTGAAATCCATACCCATGTCATCGGGGCCATTTCCGCTTCGCGCCGGGTAAGGCTGACCCTGAGGCGGGAGGCCATAAAGTCATCTCCCTGGAAGAAGGCGAAGTCATCCTCGGAGGCGCGGGCGAGAAGATCGCCCAAGGACCACTGGTTGCGACGGTCTTGAGACTGGACTTCCTGGAAGGACGGCTGCGGCGTAGCGGGCTGCGGAGCCTCCACAGGCGGCACGGGCGCCGGGCGAGGGGGCTGCACCGCCTGAGGCTGCTGCTCGGCCCACGAGGGCTTCTCGGCAGGAGGCTGGCCGTAGTCATAGGAAGGGCGGGGCGGCGGCGGTAACACTGGTTCTTGGGCAGGCGGTGGAGCGATTTGTTCGCGCTCACGGCGCTGTTCGATCCGCTGCTCCGGAGCAGCGACCGCGCTCGCGTATGCGTGCCGGCTTGCCAAATCCGACAGGGCATCCAGCGCAGAAAGCTGATCCTGCAAAGCGCGGCGCATTGCGGAAGCGCTCTGCTTTGCCGTTTCCGGCAGAACCTTCGCGTGACGCTGCAACTCGGTCTGGGCCGTTTCGAGGTCGACGGCGGCGCGGCGGGTCGTGTCGCGGACAACGCGCGTGGTGTCGGAGAACTTCGACGAGAGTGTCGTAAGCTGGCTCGATACCTGATCGGAAAGCGAGGTGAAGTTGGCCTGCAGTTCCGACACAGCTTTCTGGGTGTGCGTCTGAGCATCCTGGCGCAACCGTTCGATCTCGCGAATTGCGGCCTGAGATTTTTCCGCTCAGTCCTTCGCGAGGAGTTCCGTCACCTTCCGGGCGCGAAGCTCGGCCTGGCTCAGCGATTGCTCGAGCATGTTGGAATAGGAGTTCATCATGCGGTCGAGCTCACCCGCCCGCGAGGTGACAGTCTCCATGAGCTTTGTGAAGCCCGCCTGCCGCGTCTCCATCATGGAGTCCACCTTCGAGTTCGACATCTCGAACGTGCGGGACGCTGTGATGAGAGCCTGGCCCTGGTCCTCGAAACGCTTCGTGAGGCCGCCAAGCTGGTTCACGAGGTTTGCCGAGACCTCCTTCAGCACGCGGGCCTGAGTGGCGAGCGCATCGGAGCCGCTTGTCGAGCGGCTTGCCAGTTCCTCAACCGCTTTCTGGATGTTGGTGGAGTTCGAGGAGACGACGCGCTCGATGGAAGCGGCCTGCCGGGCCAAAGTATGCTCCAGCGAACCGGAGTGCTTCTCAAGCGTTTCACGCATGGCGCCGGTATGCTTCGAAACCGACACCTCCAAAGCCTGAGCGCGTTGAGTGAGGGTTGCGTCGAGTTGCTTGGTCCGCTCGCTCAGGCTGACCTCGAAATTATGCGTCCGGCGGCTGAGGATTGTCTCAAGCGCCTGGGTGCGTTCTGACAGCGACGTATCGATCTGACGGGAGTGCTCGCTCAAGACTGTCTGGAGAACGCTTGTTCTTTCGCTGAGCGTGGTTCCGAGAGACTGGGTCTTTTCGGAGAGCGCAGTCTCCAGCGCAGACAGATTGCGCGCCGCGCCATCAATGATCGAGCTGAGCCGGGTCTGCTCTGTGCCAAGCCTCTCGAGCAGAACGGGGATCTCGCGCCCGACGCGTTCGCTCATGCCGATCACGGACGTGACTAGGCTGTTGCCCTTCGCGGAAATTGCGGCCGCGGTGCGGTCGGAGGTCTCCTGGATCGCGCGGGTGACTTCAAGGCTCGACATTCTCAGCGATTCAGCGGCCTGCGCGCCATGTCTCACGAGCTGTTCCGTGATCCGTGCGCCGCGCTCCGCAAGCTTCTCGTCGATCGCCGTTCCCGCGGCGGTGACGGCGGCGGTGATTTTCTGCCCGCGGCTGGCGAAAGCCTCTGTCATGGTCACGCTGGCGTGCCCTAGCGACTGGGACGCCTTCTCGCTCGCGGCTGTGATCTCCCGCGTCACCTGGCTGCCGATGCCGCGCAAGGCTTCGCTGACGCGCTCGCTGTTGTTGGCGAGAGCCTCACGCTCGCTTGCGAGCTCGTTGATCAGGTTCCTGATCCGGTTCTCATTTTCCGTGTAGGACCGTTCGAGCGCCGCAACCTCGTTGTGAACCAGCGCTTCCAGCTCCCCGGCCCGCCCAAGCGCACGCGAAATGGCGTCGTTCATGGCGGCGACCTGCCGCCGCACCGTTTGACCGAGCGACGCAACCGACTGTTCCGCCATGCGGTCGGGCTCGGCGAGCCTGACGGCGACCTCGGTCATGGCCGAGGACATCAGACGCAACTCTTGCGCCCGCCACACAAGGATGGCCAGGAACCAGAAGAGCGCGATGGGAATGACCACGGTCGCGATAACGGCTGCGATGGCCGGATTGGCGAGAAGATCGGCCGTGCTTCCCGAGGCGTCGAAGACTTTCTGGAAGACGGCCCACGACACGAGCAGCCCCAGCGCAAACCAGATGGCCGATGCGATGAGCGCAATCAGGAATGGCGAGCGCGAGGGGCGCTGCTGCATCGCATAGATCAAGCCGCCAATGGAGGGCATGTCGTCGTTGGCCGGGACATGGGAACGCGCTTGCGCCGGAGGACGCTTTTGGTTGGGCGCGGGCCGGCCCGGCTGCGTGGGAGAGGACAGCTGAACGGTGTTATCGCCGTTGTCCGGGATGCGGCGCGGCGCCTGCGGGCGGTTTGGCTTCGGCTGCTGCTGCTGCTGCTGGTCGCGGTTGGCGACGGTATGCACCTCACCGGAGGGCGTGCTGTTCGAAGCCGCCTCAGGAGAAGGAGCGCCATTCTTGGCCTTTGTCCGCGCCTCATCCTCAGGCTTGAGGTCGATGGGCGCAGGCGTCTGGGAGATCGCTTGTTTTTGACTCATCAGGCCGTCCTGACCTCATGTGGTGTGGCTGAGATACCGCTCACGCGACGCCTGGACCGGCTGGGAAAGCTTGTCTCAACGGTGAGCTTCAACTCAAGGCAGATCCTCATGACCCCTCAAACGCACGCTCGGACAGCGTTCTGAAACATTCCCCATCCCGCGTTTTCGCTAATGCGTTTTTAAGGCTAAAAAAAGATTACCGTACGTCCAAAACTATCTGTTTCCGACTCAAAGCAAGAATGCAAAACGCCTGAACTTCGTATGCTTAATATTGCGATTCGCATCGCGCCAATGAACTGCCTGACTTTATCCAGAAGAAAACCACAGATATTTTTTACGCATTGTTAATCATTGGCGGCCGCGGGCCTCTCGCCGGAGCGTTGAGCATTTTCGAATTGGCGCTTGGAAATTCGCCCCCATCTCCCTTACACAACAACGACGAATCAAGAAAATGGCGGCGGCGATGGTGAAGGTGACTTATATCGAACACAATGGATCAACGCATACGGTCGAGGGAGAGCCAGGCCAGACGGTCATGGAGACGGCGATCAAGCATGCGGTTCCGGGGATTGTGGCGGAATGCGGCGGCGCATGCTCCTGCGCAACCTGCCATGTTTATGTCGACGATGCCTGGAAGGAGAAGACGGGCAGCCCGTCGCCCATGGAGGAGGACATGCTCGATTTCGCGTTCGACGTGCGCGAGAACAGCCGCCTGAGTTGCCAAATCCGATTGAAGCCCGAACTGGACGGACTTGTCGTGCGCGTTCCGGAGCATCAGAATTAGGTTAACCGGCGCGTATGGCGTCGCAGTTCATTTTAATAATCGATTCCATGGATGCCATGACAACAGCCGTTCAAACTGATGCTCTTATCATTGGAGCGGGTCCCGTCGGCCTTTTTGCGGTCTTCGAATTGGGGCTACTCGATGTGAAAGCGCATGTCATCGACATTCTCGATAAGCCCGGCGGCCAATGCGCGGAGCTCTATCCCGAGAAGCCGATCTACGATATTCCGGGGCTTCCCGTTGTGACCGGGCAGGAGCTGACGGATCGGCTCCTGGAACAAATCAAGCCTTTCGGACCCGTCTTTCACTTTGGGCAGCGCGTCGATGCTCTTCGCCGCGTCGAGGGCGGGTTCGAGGTTGAGACGGATGCCGGGTCAAGGTTCTTCGCCAAGGTCATCATCATCGCGGCGGGCGGCGGATCTTTCACCCCCAAACGGCCGCCGCTCGCAGGCATAGAGACATTCGAGGGGACATCGGTCTTCTACTCCGTGCGAAAAATCGACGCCTTCCGCGACAAGAAGGTTGTCGTGGTCGGCGGCGGCGATTCCGCTCTTGACTGGACCCTGAGCCTTGAGCCCGTCGCGAAAAGCGTGACCCTCGTCCATCGCCGCGACGAGTTCCGGGCCGCGCCTGATTTAGTAAATAAAATGCGGGCGCTTGTTCAGGAAGGGCGCATGAAATTCATTCTCGGGCAGGCGACGAAGCTTAACGGCGAAGGCGGCGAACTCAGATCTCTAACCGTGCGCGGGCCGGTCAGCGGCGCCCGGGAGGAGGAGTTCGAGATAGAGGCCGAGAGGCTTCTGCCGTTCTTCGGTCTCACCATGAAGCTCGGCCCGGTCGCGAACTGGGGCTTGAACCTGCACGAGAACCTGATCCTGGTCGATACCGAGAAGTTCGAGACGTCGGAGCCGGGCGTTTTCGCCATCGGAGACATCAACTCGTATCCAGGCAAGCTTAAGCTGATCCTGTCGGGATTTCATGAAGCAGCGCTTATGGCGCAGCAGGCGCATCGCATCGTCTATCCCGGCAAAAAGGTCGTCTTCCAATACACGACGTCTTCATCGAGCCTGCAGAAGAAACTTGGCGTGTTATAGATCATAATGATGCGGCTCGCCTCAACGGCGGGCCGTCCATTGGAACCGAAATTTTGGCGCGACCTGCCGATTTTATTTGTTCGCCTCGAGCTCGGCGATCGCCTGTTCCATCAGGTCAAGGAGCTTGACCTTAAGCGACCGCTCGTCGATGGCGACGCCCTTCGATTTCAGATCCGCCAGCGCCGTCTCGAGGATTGCTTTGTCGCCAGGATGGGCCAGATCGGCGCGGACGACCTTGATGGCGTAGTCCTCGGCGGAGGCGCCGGACAGGCCCAGCTGCGCCGCTATCCACGCGCCAAAGCGCCTGTCGCGCCGCGCCTTCGCCCTGAAGCCCAACTCCTCATCGTGGGCGAATTTAGCTTCGTAACCCTGCTCGCGTTCGTCGAATGTTGTCATCTCGGGTACCGCCTCCATAGCCTGCCGGGGAGGGGCTTTAATCGCGAGCCCCGCAGAGCCATCTTCTGGTGCAAGCGTTGCATGACTATCATAGCATGCATGACGCTCGATTGCGCTGCGTCAACAGAGCGTTCACGGCTATATGTAGGTACGGCCGAGAGGGAGGTAAACGGTTTTGGCCGCGGTTAGAATTGCGAATATGCCTGACGAAACTCTCATTTTTGTGGGAACGCGTGACAATGACGAAAATATGCGCTTGAAGTACGCCTCAAGCCTTATCCCATTTGCTTATTTCCCTCACGAGAAGGGGGTCTCCTATGAATAACCGCCGCCGCCGCGTCTATGAAGGAAAGGCGAAGGTTCTTTATGAAGGGCCGGAACCCGGCACCCTTATCCAACACTTCAAGGATGATGCGACCGCCTTCAACGCCAAGAAGCATGAGCGCTTCGAGGGGAAGGGCGTTCTGAACAATCGCATCTCCGAGTACATTTTCAGCCGTCTCAACGAGATCGGCGTCCCAACGCATTTCATCCGCCGCCTCAACATGCGCGAGCAACTCATCCGCGAGGTGGAAATCATCCCGCTTGAGGTGGTGGTCCGAAATGTGGTGGCCGGCTCCCTTTGCGAGCGTCTCGGCCTTGAAGAGGGCATGCCGCTGCCCCGTTCGATTATCGAGTTCTATTATAAAGCCGACAAGCTGAACGACCCGATGGTCACCGAAGAGCACATCACCGCCTTCGGCTGGGCCGCGCCCCAGGAGATCGACGAGATGATGGCGCTGGCGCTGCGCATCAACGATTTCCTGACCGGCCTGTTTCTCGGGATCGGGATCAGGCTCGTGGATTTCAAGGTGGAGTTTGGCCGCATCTACGAGAACAACGACCAGATGCGCATCGTCCTTGCGGACGAGATCAGCCCCGACAGTTGCCGCCTCTGGGACATTGAGACCAGGGACAAGCTCGACAAGGACCGCTTTCGCCGGGATCTCGGTGGGTTGATCGAAGCCTACTCGGAAGTCGCCAAGCGACTCGGCATTCTTGTGGAGAATCCGGCGCCGAAACCAAAAGGCCCAGTGCTCGTGCAATCGAAATAGGCTAGCGGATCAAGAGTTGCGAAAGGCGCGCGCGATGAAAGCACGCATCACGGTCACATTGAAGAACGGGGTGCTCGACCCTCAAGGGCGGGCGATCGCGCACGCGCTTCACTCCCTCGGCTTCGGTAATGTCGAGGACGTTCGCCAGGGCAAGCTGATCGAGGTTCAGCTCAAGGCGATGGACGAAGCATCGGCGAAGGGCGAACTGGATGCCATGTGCCGCCAGCTTCTGGCGAATCCGGTTATTGAGAACTATCGCGTGGAGCTGTTGTGAAAAGCGCTGTCGTCGTCTTCCCTGGATCGAATTGCGATCGTGATGTCGCCGTCACGCTGGAAGCGGTCACGGGGAAGAAGCCCGCCATGGTGTGGCATGGGGAAACATCCGTGCCTTCGGTGGATCTGATCGTTTTGCCGGGCGGATTTTCCTATGGCGACTACTTGCGGTCGGGCGCCATGGCGGCGCATTCGCCGATCTTGCGCGCGGTGAGCGCCGAAGCGAAGCGCGGCGTCGCAATTCTCGGCATTTGCAACGGCTTTCAAATCCTGACCGAGGCGCAGCTTTTACCCGGCGCGCTCACACGGAACGCCTCCCTTCATTACATCTGCCGCGATGTCGGGCTGAAGGTGGAACAAACCGACACGCCCTTCACAAGCGCCTATGCTCCGGGCGAGCAGGTCACGATGCCCATCGCGCACAAGGATGGCGCCTACTTCGCCGACGAGGAAACCCTCGACCGAATTGAGGGCGAAGGGCAGGTCGCGCTGCGTTATTTCCCGAGAGCGGAAACTGGGGATAGCGGCAATCCCAACGGCTCGCGCCGGGACATCGCTGGTGTCGTCGATCGCACCCACCGTATCATGGGCCTCATGCCACATCCCGAACGCGCCTCTGACGCCGCCCTTGGCGGCACGGACGGCCGCCGCCTTTTCGAGTTGCTGACACGAGGCTTGAACTGATCAAAGCGTTGCAGAATTGGCGTAACGGGCAAAAAGTTCTAGCGAAAGGATCGCCACATGAGTTTCGACGACGAAGTTGACGAAGTGAAACGCGAAATGCAAACAGCCAAGCTCGACCCGCAGGCGCGACGCGAAACAGCGGTCAAGCTTTGTCAGCGCTTGAAGGACCAGATCAACAGCAAGCGCCTGGATTTTGCAGTTGGCGAGGACAACGGCGACCCGATCGTGCAGATCAAATACAAGCCGGACAACGAAACGCTCGCTTCCGTTTATGTGAACGAGGACGGGAGCATCACTTTCCAGGCCGCAGGCGCAACTGACGCGGCCGAGGAAGAGGAAGAGGACGCGGGCTACTTCCCGAGCTATGTCGAGTATATGGACGAGGAGGAATTCCTCGAAGACGCTTACGACATGCTGAAAGTCGGCATTGCAGAATACGAACTCGACCGCGAGCAGCGCGCGTCGTAAGGGTGATCCTCATGGCCGGAGCCGCCGGCCATCCTTCCAACCCCCACCAAGTCTGAGGGCATGAATTCCGCGTCCGCTGAGAACCCTGTCATTGCGACCGAAGAAATGGCCCTGACGCATCGCATGCCGCCGGAAGAGTTTCGGCTTGCCTGCCAAAAGCTGGGCCGCGCGCCGAGCCTGACCGAGCTCGGTATTATTTCGGTGATGTGGTCGGAGCATTGCTCCTACAAGTCATCGCGCGTGTGGTTGAAAAAGCTTCCGACCGAAGCGCCGCATGTCATTCAGGGGCCGGGCGAAAACGCAGGCGTCATCGACATCGGCGACGGGCAGGCTGTGATTTTCAAGATGGAAAGTCACAATCACCCGTCCTTCATCGAGCCCTATCAAGGCGCGGCGACGGGCGTTGGCGGCATCATGCGCGACGTATTCACCATGGGCGCGCGGCCGGTTGCGATGCTGAATGCGCTGCGGTTCGGATCGCCGGACCATCCCAAAACGCGCCATCTCGTTGCGGGCGTCGTTTCCGGCATCGGCGATTACGGGAACTGCGTCGGCATTCCGACCGTCGGCGGCGAGACGAATTTCGACGCACGCTTCGATGGCAACATCCTCGTGAACGCGATGTGTGTCGGGCTCGCCAATTCCGACCGCATTTTCTATTCGGCAGCGTCCGGCGTGGGCAATCCTGTGGTTTACGTGGGCTCGAAGACGGGCCGCGACGGCATCCACGGCGCGACAATGGCGTCGGCCGAGTTCGACGAGGAGACGGAAGAGAAGCGCCCGACTGTGCAGGTCGGCGATCCGTTTACGGAAAAGCTTGTTCTCGAAGCCTGCCTTGAACTGATGGCCGAGAGCGCCATCCTCGCGATCCAGGATATGGGCGCGGCTGGCCTGACGTCGTCGTCCGTCGAGATGGCGGCGAAAGGCGGCTCCGGCATCGAGATCGATCTCGACTGCGTTCCGCAGCGCGAAGCGGCCCTGACCGCTTACGAGATGATGCTTTCCGAAAGCCAGGAGCGCATGCTCATGGTGCTGCGGCCGGGCTCGGAGGCGCTGGCGGAACGCATTTTCCGAAAGTGGGAGCTGGATTTCGCGATCATCGGCAAAACGACCGACACCGGCCGCCTGACGATCAAACACAAGGGCCATGTTCAGGCCGACCTGCCGACATCAATGCTTTCGGACGAGGCCCCAGTCTATGACCGCCCGATCGCGCCGAGGGCAAAACCCACCGCGGTTAGTGCAAACGACGTTCCAGCGGCAAACAGCCTCTCCCGCGTACTGCTTTCTCTCTTCGGTTCGCCACATCTCGCCTCGCGCCGGTGGATCTGGGAGCAATACGACCACATGGTCATGGGCGACACGATGGTTCGGCCCGGCTCCGACTCCGCTGTCGTGCGTGTTCACGGCACGAACAAGGCGCTCGCTCTGACTTGCGACGTGACCCCGCGTTACTGCGCCGCCGATCCGTTCGAGGGCGGGAAGCAGGCGGTCGCCGAGGCGTGGCGCAACATTACTGCCGCCGGCGGGAAGCCGCTTGCCTTGACCGACTGTATGAATTTCGGCAATCCGGAACGCCCCGAAATCATGGCGGAATTCGCCGCCGCGATCGAGGGTATGGCGGAGGCCTGCCGGGCGCTCGACTTCCCGGTCGTTTCAGGGAATGTGTCGCTCTACAACGAAACGAACGGGATCGCGATCCCGCCCACGCCCGCCATTGGCGGCGTCGGCCTTATCGCCGACAGCCGGCGCGTCGCCACACTCGCTTTCAAGCCCGGCGATGAAGTCGTCATCGTGATCGGTAAAGAGGCCGGGCATCTGGGGCAATCGCTCTATCAGGAGTATGCGACTGGAGCTTTTGAGCGGGCTCCTCCGCCTGTTGATCTTGCTGCTGAGCGGAAGGCCGGTGATTTCGTCCGCAATCTCGTGGAGGCCGGGATAACCGCCACTGTTCACGACATATCCGATGGCGGTCTGGTTGTGGCGCTTGCCGAAATGGCTCTGGCCGGGCGGCGCGGTTTCCGATATGTGCAATACGCGGACCTGCCGGCGCACGCCGCGGCTTTCGGCGAAGATCAGGGTCGATATCTTGTGGCGGCCAGCCAGGAAGAGGCTGACAGCATCGTTCAGAAAGCGCAAGCAGCCGGTCTGCCAGCCCGAATTGCCGCTCACATCGAAGGCGACGAAATTGTGATTTCCGGCGATGACAAGCTTAGCTTAAGCACACTTCGCACAGCGCACGAAGAATGGCTTCCAAAGTTTATGGGAACGGTGGCCTGAGCGGCGCTCCGTTTCCATATATTGCGCTACCCGGCCTTCCGCCTGTACGCTTTCGCAAGATACGAAGGACAACCGTCATGCCCATGACTCCTAAGGAAATCGAGCGCCTGATCAAGGAGCGCTTGCCCGACGCCGAAGTAACGATCGAGGATCTTGCGGGCGATGGTGATCACTACGCCGCAACCGTGGTTTCTTCTGCTTTCAAGGGCAAGACAAGGGTTCAGCAGCATCAGTTGGTCTATGAGGCGCTTCGGGGAAATGTCGGCGGCGAGTTGCACGCGCTCGCGCTCCAGACGAAAACGCCGGAGACGGCTTCTTGAACGATTGTCGCGCTTGTATTTCAGGCGGGCAGGCGCATTTAACAACGAGCTTGAGGAGAAGAGTGAATGAGCGAGCGAGACGTACAGGGCTGGATAAAAGATCAAGTCACCACGAATGATGTGGTGTTATTTATGAAGGGGACGAAAGACTTCCCTCAGTGCGGGTTTTCGGGGCGCGTAACTCAGATCCTCAACTTCATCGGCGTTGGCTACAAAGACATCAACGTGCTCGAAAATGACGATGTGCGCGAAGGCATCAAGGCCTACACGAACTGGCCGACAATTCCGCAGCTCTATGTGAAAGGCGAATTCGTGGGCGGCGCCGACATCATCACCGAGATGTTCCAGTCGGGCGATCTGCAGACGCTGTTCAATGAAAAGAGCATCCCCACCAACAAGACGAGCGCTGTCGCCTGACCCGAGAGGCGATATTGGGCGCCACAGGCAATGGCCGGGCTGAACCCGGCCGTTACTGTTTGGTGCGCCAAATTTCTCAATTCGCGGCCTGCACCCTGTTTCGAAGGGGAGGTCAGAAGCGCTCAAGACACTTCAGGCTGCCATGCAGACGCAGGCTTCGGCGCTTCCTCTTTCGGTTCGCGAACGATCTTGGCCAGTTTCAAAAGCGTGTCGCGGACTCCAACTCCTGAGACCGCCGAAAGCAAAAGCGGCTTTTTCCGCGCTGCCTTATGCAGTTCGGCAGCCTTCCGTTCGGCCTCGTCCGGTGGCACGGCGTCGCACTTGGAAAGGGCCACGATTTCCCGTTTACGGTTGAGATTGGCCCCGTAGGCTTTCAACTCGCCGCGCACAGTGCGGTAGGCGCTTGCGACGTCGGGCTCGGTGACGTCGACAAGATGAAGCACCACGCGGCACCGCTCGACGTGCCCGAGAAAGCGGTCGCCAATGCCGGCGCCTTCGTGCGCGCCCTCGATCAGACCAGGAATATCCGCGAGCACGAAATCCGTATCCCCGGCTTTGACCACGCCGAGGTTTGGATGAAGAGTGGTGAAGGGGTAATCCGCGATCTTGGGCTTGGCCGCGCTGACCGCCGCCAGGAACGTGGATTTGCCGGCGTTCGGCAGTCCGATAATTCCTGCATCCGCGATGAGCTTGAGGCGCAGCCATATCGTCATCTCGATGCCGGGCTGGCCTGGATTCACGCGGCGCGGCGCCCGGTTTGTCGATGTCTTGAAGTGCGCGTTCCCAAAGCCGCCGTTCCCGCCAGCCGCAATCAGCGCCCGCTGGCCCGGCTCGACGAGATCGGCAAGCAGAGTCTCGTTGTCTTCGGCAAAGACCTGGGTTCCCGGCGGAACCTTCAACACGGCGCCGTCACCGGCTGCTCCAGTCATGTTGGAGCCCATCCCGTGTTTGCCGCTGCCGGCCTTGAAATGTTGCTGATACCGGAAGTCAATCAGCGTGTTGAGGTTCGCGACACACTCAACCCATACATCCCCGCCCCGGCCTCCGTCGCCGCCGTTGGGTCCTCCGAACTCAATAAATTTCTCGCGTCGGAAGGAAAGGCAGCCATTCCCGCCATCCCCCGAACGAATGTAGACTTTTGCTTGATCTAGGAAGCGCATCAACCGCAATTAAGCTGTCTTGCGCTCCAACGCAAGCAATGCCGTGTAGCTAATTTTGGAAAGCCCCAGAAGGGCGAATTTCCCCCGAGTTCGCCGATTTATTCGGAGCGCTCGAGATTGACCGCCTTCGGCCCTTTGCCCTTCGGATCGGGCTGCGTCTCGTAAGTCACGCGCATGCCCTCGTCAAGCATTCCCACTCCAGAACGCTCGACCGCGGAAATGTGAACGAACACATCTTTCCCGCCCTCGTCCGGTGTGATAAAACCAAAGCCCTTCGCCTGATTGAAAAACTTGACCGTTCCGGTCTGGCGCATGGGATAGCACTCCTCTTCCCCAACGAAAAAACATGGCCGCTAGACCATGTTTTGGCTCACGCAGGCATAACAGTTATCGGGGGAAGACATGCGTACCTTTTTGCCGCAAGATGCGGTTTATTCTCAACGCGTAGTTCCACGGGTTCCGATAGTTTGCCCGGTTGCGGCGGATTATGCGCGATCGTAGCTATTTCGTAAAGAGCTTGGCGATAAGTTTTCAGACACTTCTCTTGCTCTGGCTAGACAGTGATGTAAGAACGCATCAGTTTTAAGCCGTTGAAATAACCGGCAGGAATCCCAGATGGAGCCTCGCCTTCGTTGCTACGCTCAGCCGGCAGGTTTCGGTTGCCCCGCCGCGCGGCTGCGTTCCTTCGCCAGAGTCTCCAAGGCTTGATCTTTATCTTTCTGCGCCTGGTTCAGGGCTTCACGGGCGTCTCGCGACGCTTGTTCCGCAGCCGTCAGCGCGTTCTGCACCTGCGACAAACGCTCGTTCGCAGCTTTGGCCGATTGCTCGGCCGCATCCCGCGCTGTTTGCTCTTCCGCGAGCTTTGCGGAGACCGATTTCGCGTCCTTCTCCGCCAGTTGCCGGGCGCGCTCTTCTGCCGCAAGCTTGTCGCGCAGCGATTGCAGCTCTTTCTCGGCCTTTTCGCGTGTTTCGATGAGAAGCTGAGATTGCTGCTCAACCGTTCTGCTCGCTTGATGATCGCGATAGGCAAACAGAACGGATGCAACAGCCAGGGCGGCGATGACAATGTTGCGGACCATGGTGTCCTCCGGGCAGAGCGGCCAGATAGGGAAGACTCGAAGAGAGCACCCGCTCCCTATCATAACGACTTAGCACCGATTATGGCATTTACACAGGCAAATCACTTTTTAAAACCGTGTGGTATTGATGCAAGCCGCGATCCCCTTAGGGGAACAGAGGCAGTTGCTCAAGGCCAGTGGTTTCCGGGTAGCCGAACATGAGGTTGAAGTTCTGGACAGCCTGTCCCGCCGAACCCTTGACAAGGTTGTCGATCGCCGAAACGACGATCGCCCGCCCTGGAATGCGGTCGGCGTAAGCGCCGAGCATGCAATAGTTCGATCCGCGCACGAATTGCGTGGAGGGGAGCGTTCCTTTCGGGGCCACCCGCACGAAGGGCGCCTCTCGATATCGCTCGGCGAACGCCGGCGCGAGATCCTCGGCCTTGTGCTTGTTCTTGAGCCGCACATAGGCCGTCACGAGTTCGCCACGGCTCATCGGAACAAGGTGAGGCGTGAAATTCACAATGACAGCTTCGCCCGCCGCGCCCGAGATTTCCTGCTCGATCTCCGGCGCGTGCCGATGACTTGCGATGCCATAGGGCGCCAAGCCTTCGCCTGTCTCTGAAAATAGGATGTTCTGCTTCAACGAACGGCCGGCTCCCGAGACGCCGGACTTCGCATCGATGATGATGTCGGAAGGTTCGATGAGTTTCGCGGCAACCAGCGGCAGCAATGCGAGAAGCGCCGCAGTGGGATAACACCCAGGACAAGCGACGAGCCGCGCCGCCGCGATCTCATCGCGATAGAACTCCGTCAGCCCATAGGCCGCGTCCTTGACGAGATGCGGCGCGATATGCTCACGCCCATACCACCTGGCGTATGTGCCGGTGTCCTTGAGGCGGAAATCGGCGGACATGTCGATGACTTTGACGCTGCCAGGCAGGGTCGCGACGACATCTTGCGCGGTCCCATGCGGAAGCCCGCAGAACACGGCGTCGCAAGTCGCCCAGTCTGCGTCCTCCGCTTTGACGAGTGACGGAGCCTCGATAAACCCAAGATGCGGGAAAACTTCGGAAAGCCGCTTGCCCGCATGCGTGCTCGCGGCGAGCAACGCGATTTCCATATGAGGATGACGGGCCGCAACCCGGATAAGGTCGGCGCCCGTGTACCCACTGGCGCCGATAACCCCGATCTTGACCTTTTGCCCCGCCGCCTTCCCGGCTGGGTGCTGACGGCGGGATGAAGGCATAGCCTGCAGCCGTTAGCGCTTCGAGAACTGGAAGCTGCGGCGTGCTTTCGCTTTACCGTATTTCTTACGTTCGACGACGCGCGGATCGCGTGTCAGGAAGCCTTCCTTCTTCAGAATGGCGCGAAGGGCCGGCTCGTAATAGGTGAGCGCTTTCGAAAGACCGTGGCGAACCGCGCCGGCTTGCCCGGAGAGGCCGCCGCCGGAAACCGTTGCAATGATGTCGTATTGGCTGGCCCTGTTCGCTGTCACGAGAGGCTGCTTGAGGATCATCTGCAGCACGGGCCGGGCGAAATACGCCTCGTGGTCCTTGTCGTTCACCGTGATCTTGCCGTTTCCGGGCTTCACCCAGACGCGGGCCACGGCGTTCTTTCTTTTGCCCGTCGCGTAAGCCCGCCCGTGGGCGTCGAGCTTCTGCACGTGAACCGGCCGGGACCGGTCTTCAGCGGCGGGAGCGCTGGCGCCCTTGTCCAGGCTTGAAAAAGATTTTGCGCTTGTCTCAGGCATTAGCGCACCCTCGCTGCATTTTTGGGGTTCATGGCACGAACATCGAGCTTTTCCGGATTTTGCGCCACATGCGGGTGCTCCGATCCGGCATAGATGCGCAGATTCGTCATTTGCCTGCGGCCTAGCGGACCGCGCGGGACCATGCGCTCCACGGCCTTCATGAGAACGCGCTCGGGAAACTTGCCGCCGAGGATCTCGAACGGCCGGCGCTCCTTGATGCCGCCGGGATGACCAGTGTGCCGGTAGTAGACCTTGTCTTTCGTCTTGTTGCCGGTGAAGACGATCTTCTCGCAGTTGATGACGACGATGTGGTCGCCGTCGTCCATATGCGGCGTGAATGTGGGCTTATGCTTGCCGCGCAGGCGGTTTGCGATGATCGTTGCGATGCGGCCGACGACAAGGCCCTCGGCGTCGATCAAGACCCACTTCTTCTCGATATCTGATGGTTTTGCGGAATAGGTTTTCATCGTGTGTCCGGTTTGAGCCCGCGGCTCCAATGAAAAAAGGGCCGCACGGCCCGTTCGCAAAAAGAGATAAATGAGCAAAGCACGCATGTCAACATGTGAGTGTCGAAAATTTACTTGCAAAAACAACGACATAAAATATAGGTACTATAACACCACATAAAAGGTATCAGGATACCTCAGTGATGCGGCAAGGAGTATGTTGCGGTGGCGTGCGCCGCAAGCTCGGTTTCGCCCGCCGAAGAGAGCGCGATTTCTCCTACCGCGAGCCTCTTGCCGAGCTTCAACAGGCGCGCTTCTCCGATCATGTCCCTCTGATCGGGCTTTCTGAGAAAGTTGATGGTGAGATTGGTGGTCACCGCATGCGCCACGGGCCCGATGGACGCCAGCACCGCCGCATACATTGCAACATCGGCGAGCGAAAACATGGCCGGACCCGAGATCGTCCCGCCCGGCCGGAGCAGGTGATCGCCATAGATCATGCGCAGCCTTGCAAAGCCATGCCGTGTTTCTTCGACCTTGTAGGCTCGTCCAATGTCGATCTGGGGGAACACCTGTGTGAGGAACAGATTAACCTCTTCCGCCGTCATTTTGGGGTGTGCTGGCTTGGGGGCATCGTGATCGTGCAACATCGGTTTCGTGATTTCACCAAGATTTGGGGCCATGGAAGCGCTTGCGAAGCGTTCGATGATCGGGAAGGATTTAACAGCATGGCCGACTTCATGAAACGCGCCGGCGCCATTTTATTTGGCCTTGCGGCTCTCGTCTTGTCCGCGATTGGCCCTGTTGCGGCGAAGGATGTGGCTCTTACGCAAGACAATGTCTCACGTTTCCTTGCGTCCTTCACGGAAATGCGGGCCATAGCGTTGAGCGAGGGGATGCAGGCCGGGATGGAGGCGGGGACCTCGAAGAACCCCTTCGGCATTCTCGTGAAGGCGATCAAGTCGAGCAAACTGCAAACGCAAGCGCTGAAAATCGCTGTCAACTATGGATTTGCGGACATCAAGGAATGGTCGGACACCGGAAAATCCATAGGACAGGCCTATGTTTTTGTCACGGCGGGGCCGGCCCGCGGTATCGCCAGGGACGTGGTTGACAAGAACAAGGACACCGCGATCAAGCAGCTGGAAAAGTTGGGCCTTCTCAATGAAAAACAGAAAGACCGGCTGAAGGAGAATCTCGACGATCTCAGCGATCAACTCGCCCGCGAGCCTCCGCCGCAGAACATTGCCGTCGTGCAGGAAATGAAACCCGACATCGAAGCCACGATCAAACTGGGCCTCAATTGAGGTATTCTGGCTTGGAGGGAGGCTGTCATGGATGCCTTCAGGCCACAGGAGCATGAGACGGCGTAGCTGCTGAGCGGCGCGGCCCGGCTTGCATCCCGTCGCCGGGCCTGATTGGCGCGCTGAATGACGCCATCGGCCGCGCGGGCGCGATGCGGGCCGTGGCCGCCATCGTCGCCAGAGCTTTCCGCTTCCCTCGCATTTATTTGCCCGCCCTTCCCTGATGCCTTCTGGCTGGCCCAAGCGTTCTTCGCGTAACGGTTCAGCAAACCAGGAGTTGGGCGATGAGCGCCGCCTATCTGATCGCAGGGATTATACTGGGCGCCTTTCTATTTTGGCTTCTTCAGGGCTGGTGGCCCTTCGGGCATTACTCCAGATATCCCGGTTACTATTACGGTCAAACCGCGCCTTACCGCACATGGGGACCGCCGATGGGGCGAGCCTATGGTCCTTACCCCTTGGCGGTTCGAAGAGGACCGCCCCGCCCCTGCTACATGCCCTGTGGCTATTGATTGCCTACGCTGAAGGCGAGAAAGAAAGGCTGCTCTTAGGCAGAACGCCTGGCGCGCTCGTGTCGATTGCCGCAGCTTGCGGAAAATCGGAACGGTAGCGACGCAAGCTTACCCGCGCCCGCGTCCGATAGAATGCAGGAGAGTGCTTCTCGCACATCCGGCCACCGCCATCTGCGATGGCGCCCGCGCTATGTCTCGCGGTTAACGGTTCGTTCACAGCGCCGAGCGTTAATCTGAAACTGGTTAACGAGAGCGCGGCCGATTTATTTCGAAGCCAATCCGGGAATAGAAGTGAGGTCCAATGTGCAGGCGGAAAAGCGTACCGAGGCCCGCATGCGAGTAAGCGCACGGCGCTTTAATTCGCAGACTGATGGAACTCAATCGTCCTGGGCGGGATGTAACCGGGATGGGTTCCCTGGGTCATGAGCATGCTGGATAATCCAATCGACCTGATCATCGCCGCCCTCAATTCGGCGCTGGAGGCCGCGATCACCGGCCTTGGCGAAGCGCTCAAAGGTCTGCGCGCCCTTTATGCGAAGCTGAAGCTTTTGTCGCGCGTGCTTCTCATCACGCTCTTGTTCCTGTTCCCATTCCTCTTTCTCCTGTTCATCGGGATAAGAGAAGAGATCGTGTGGCTGATCGTCGTCTTTGGCGGGATTTTAGCCCTTTATGGCGCCCTGATCGTCAGAGGATTCTTCAAGGCCGTCGCTAGAAAGGCGGACGCAGCAGTTCCAATAACGAATCGCTTGCCCTTCAATCTCGTTGCGGTCTTCACGGTGCTTGACATAGCGCTCATCGGCTATTGGGTCGCCTCCTACAATCTCGGCTACAACCTTGCGCAGGAGGCAAGTTCCTACCTCCAGCATTTGCGGGAAGGGTACAGCCTCTCTGCGCTACAGTTGCGCTAAGCCCGCGAAAAAGCCTCGCGTCCGCCTGACAAAGGCGAGACGCGCGTTGTTAACGGAAGCGCTCGGGCATCTGGGGGTTGTTGGCGGGGTTCGTGTCGTGCTTTGTCAGGCGCGAGACGATTTCGCCGCCGATAAGGGGCTGCAAATCCGCCTCGAGCGCGTCCGCGAGTTCCTTTGCGTAAACCTCGTCGCCGTTTACATACAGCGTGAAAACCTTGGTGTGCTTCGCCTTCTTGGCCGGATCCTCGATGGTCGCCTTCGTCCATTTATAGAGCGGGAACTTGTCCACCCCGTGCTTCTCGGCTTCCGCGACATAGTCTGAGAAGGCATCGAACACCGATTTCATGGCCGTGTTGTGCGTGGCGAGAACGTCCGCCAGCGGCTTTAAGGCAGGATCGTCCGGGTTGCTCCGCGCGAGATCGGCGAAGGCGTCTTTGAGATAGATCCGGATCTGATACTGCAGTTTATCATCCATCGCTGAACTCCGTTGCTCGCAGGCTCGCCAAGCAGCCTTCATGTGATGTCGCGGGGAAGGCTGCGCAACGCCGCGTTTTCCGTTATATGCCTCTTACGGCTTGGCAGGGGCGATCATGGACCACGACAGCTATCCCGACAGCACCATCGCGGGCATTTTGCAGGAGGCGAAAAGCTTCGCCATGGTGGGCGCAAGCGCGAACACGCGGCGGCCGAGCTATTTTGTGCTGAAATATCTCATCGCGAAGGGGTATCGGGTTTTCCCGATCAATCCCGGTCAGGCGGGCGGCGAGATTTGCGGCCAGAAGGTTTTTGCGCAACTCACGGACCTGGACGAGCCCGTTGATGTCGTCGACATTTTCCGCAATTCGGAGGCCGCGTCCGGGATCGCGCGCGAAGCGATTGCGCTAAAAGAGAAGCTCGGCATCAAGGTGATCTGGATGCAGCTTGGCGTTCGCGATGACGAGGCGGCCGCGCTCGCCGAGGATGCGGGCCTCAAGGTCGTCATGAACCGGTGCCCCAAGATCGAATATGGGCGGCTGTCGGGCGAGATCGGCTGGATGGGTGTCAACAACGGGCTCATCTCGAGCGAGAAGCCGGTCATGCTCGGCAGGGGCTTTCAGCAGCTCTCAATTCGCCCGCCCAAAGCCTGAGGCGAAGGCTCGTTATTGGCAAGCTTCGGAGCAGTCGGCGTTGTGGTTTGTCAGACATGCGAGGCAGTGAGCCGACCTCAAGCTTTCCGAGATTCGCAGCGGCTGGTGAGGGGGCCAGCCGAACCAGACGTAGGATTGAACGTCTTGATGAGCCGGTTTTGACAGGGGAGCCAGCCTTTGCTGCTCCGGCCTGGGAAGGTTATGTTGATCCTGCCTCGGTTGCGGCGCTGCGGCGCTTTTTCGAGGAATGGACGCATCACGCTTTTCCGCGGGCTGTGCATGCCCCGCTGGCGTATCGCCATCAGGCGCTTTCTGCTCAGACGCCTCCTGCGGAGGCAGGTAATCGCGATCGTCGGCGGGGACAGGCGGCGTGCTGGATGGCTGTGCATCGGGCTTGGACGCCTGTTCCTGCGGGCGGGGCGCCGAGGCTGGCAATACGGCCTGGGGTTGAGGCAAGACTTGCGGCTCAGCCGCCGGCGCGTTCCTGTTTTCGACGTGAACCGTTTCTTCGAACGCGTGGTTAGTCGGGGTGGTCATCCACGAAGAGAGGATCCCGAAGCCGGCGACACTGGCCAGGAGAAGCCCGCTCCCCAAGCCAACCGTGCGAATCCGGGCCGCGCGCGCGGCGCCCGCCTTCGTTGGCCTTCCCCGTTCATCGATGTAGCCTTGGTCGTAAGCCTTGCGCTTTCGCGGATTGCGGAGAATTTCCGCCGCGTTGGAGATTTCCGTGAATGCGAGGTGCATAACGTCGTCGGCGTAGGCCCCGCCCGGCCGGTAGGTCTGCTCCAGGACCTTATATGCCGACTCAATGTCTTCCGCGGATGCGTCGGGAGACACCCCAAGTTTGGCGTACAACTTGTTGTTAGGGCTGCGGGGCGCCGCCGGGATATCCGATCCAAACATGAGACACCCATAAGGTTGCGATTGCGCTGATCGCCCGCAGGCAAAGCTGATTGATCAATACTTTAAAACAACTGTCGGCGAAACATCGGCGATTTTTGGCTGCGCAAAAAAGTGTAACGAAAGTCGTCGCCCTTCGCAGGAACAGACATCCCGTCACTGACTTGACTCCGCGATGGAAAAGACGCTGCTCATTCGGCTATGCATTTCGGTCCTGGCCCTCATTTTCGGCCCGGGAGCGTCTCACGCGGCTTTCAACGAGCGCACGGCCTGGGAGACCTATCGCAGCGAGCGCTTCGGCTACAGCCTTCTTTTTCCCGCCGGCGTGCTCGACCACCAATCCGAAACCTCGGACGGACGGGGCGTTGAACTCCGTTCATCCGATGGGCTCGTGAAACTGAAAGCTCTGGCCGCCGACAACGCCGATAATGTCAGCCTGGGCGACTATCGCGCTGCGATCATGCGCGAATTTTCAGGGAGCAACCGGCTCAGTTACGGGCCCATGGGCCAAAGCTGGTTCGTTCTTTCTGGCGTGCGCGGCGACAGCATCTACTACCAGAAAGTGCTTTTCGCGTGCGGAGGCCGCGTCATCAACGCTTTCGCGCTGACCTACCCCGAGCAGCAACGGCGCGAGTTCGACGCGATTGTCGCGACGATCGAGAAGAATTTTCGCCCCACGGCGGGACCCGATTGTATTCGCTGAGCGCTGAAGCAGCAAACTCGCGGGGGGCAACGCGTCTCGCTCCCCGCCCGCCTTCGCCGCTTGTTGTTCGACGACTCGCCGCCCTACATCCCTGTTCGATGGATGTGATTGCGAGCAGTGCGCGCACTCTTGCCGGTCATGCTCCCGCCCATCGCGGAGCGCCCGCGATAGCGGTCCCGATCATAGCCTCCTCCGCGGTAATAGCGGGGGTTATCGTAGTCCTTGGCTCCGGCGTAACCGACCCCGGTTCTGAGGAACCACCCCGCCGGATCTCTGTATCTATAGTGGTCAACGGCTCTGGCCGACCGTCCTTGCATGCTGACGACTCGCGAAAAGCCTTGCTGCATTCCCTGCTGCTTGGCCATCGCTGGAAACGCCAAGGCGGCAGCAGCCACCAGGGCAATGATGATCCTGTTCATGGTTTCCTCCCAAGAAGGTGTCGGGCTTTAAAGAGAGAAACGCGCCTTCTCGCCCCTTATTGTAGCCTTGAGAACCGGGCGATTGCAAAAGCAGTTATTCGTTTTTTCTTTCCTTGCGTCCGCTTGCCAAATCCTCCACGACTGTCAGCATTGATCAAGCGGCCCTGTGCCTCGGTGAGCGGCGCCTAAGCCAGAAAGCACTCGGCCATATGATGCCGCAAATCCCGCCACACCAGCCCCCCGCAACGCCTCTGGCTAGGAAACTGGCGGCGGGGATCGCCTCCACCGGCCCGATCTCGCTTCACGATTATGTTGAGGCGTGTCTCTACGATCCGGAGCACGGCTATTACCGCGGGAAGAACGCAATCGGGCAATGCGGGGACTTCATCACTGCGCCCGAAATATCGCAGGTTTTCGGCGAGTTGAGCGGCCTGTGGGCGGGAGAGGTTTGGCGGCGGATGGGCGAGCCGCCCTGCGTCAGGCTCAGTGAGCTGGGACCTGGGCGCGGGACGCTGATGGCTGATGCGCTCAGGGCTCTGCGGGTCGTGCCTGGCTTCCTGGAAGCCGTCTCCGTCCACCTTGTCGAAACCTCGCAGCCCTTGCGTGAAGCGCAAAGAGCGGCGCTTGCGGCGGCTGCGGTTCCGGTCTTCTGGCACGAGGATTTCGCCTGCGTGCCGGATGGCCCTACAATCCTGATTGCAAATGAGTTCTTCGATTGTCTGCCCGTGCGGCAAGTCGTGTACGACGGTGCGGCCGGCGGATGGCGCGAGCGCATGGTCGCGTTCGAAGATGGCGCTTTCGGGTTCACTCTTGGCCCGACCCTGGAAACTCTGGAGGACCCTGGCTCCGCCGTTGCAAATGAGGTCGAGGACGGCGCACTCTTCGAGCAGCGGCCCGGAGTTCGCGGCATCATGACAGCTTTCGCGGCGCGTTCGCCTTTTGCGGCTCTCATTGTCGATTACGGCTACTCCCGCGCCACTTTTGGCGACACGGTGCAAGCCGTGAAGGGCCACCGTTTCACCGGCCTGTTCGATGCGCCGGGGGAAAGCGACCTCACGGCGCATGTCGATTTCGTCCGGCTCAAGCAGGCGGCGGCGGACGCGCATTTGGAGGCCTTCGGCCCCATGCCCATGGGGGAATGGCTGTTGAGACTTGGGCTGGAGGCGCGCATGGGCAAACTCCTGAGCCGCGCTTCGGAAGCGGAGGCCGAGGATTCTGAGAAGCCGCGTCGCTCGCCTCATCGACCCGGCGCAGATGGGGGCCTTGTTCAAGGTGCTCGCCTTGACCAAGGGCGTCTCGAGTCCGCCACCCCCGTTTTGAATTAAGCGCCGCAGGCGTTATCGGGGATCGTAATAGATCGTAGCGCTTGGCTTTTTGAGATCCCGGCTCTCGCTTCGCAAAGGACTGGGCGACGAAGGGAAGCAAGCGGCGTCTACGATGGCGTCCGTTGGCCAGGTTGGCGAGGTTTGCTTACCGCGTCCCGCGCAAAATCGGAAGCGGTTGCGGGGCGCCGAATGCGCCGAGGCGCGTTCCGCGCGACGATCACGATGACGCCCGCATCCGATTGAACGCGGGATGCTTTGAGGCATGCTTCGCCAATCTGGCCATGCCATCTTGGACGGCGCTCGCCGCCCGCCTAGAGCACGTCATCCCGGAACGACGCCTGCGTCGTATCCGGGATCGCAACAGGCGCTTCGATTTGTAACGGCCCCGGATATGCGCTGAGGCGCATTCCGGGGTGACGATCATCGGGACGCACGACGCTCTAAAGGTAAACCGTTCGTCAACCTCCCGTAAGCGTTAATACAACATGGTTAACAGGCGCGCGCCGGATTTATTTCCGGCCTGAGTATGCTTAATAAAGCGTCTATACGCCGCGAAAGGAGGAGCGCCGCGCCTTACGGGTGGCCGTAGGCAGGCTCGTCATAAGCCATTGAAAACGAATAGCTTTCTGTCTCTCGCTCGATCGCCATTAAATAGAATTTAATGACGGAATTTTGGCATTAAGTCGGCTCGCAAAAGTCCGTTAAATATGTTTGCAATTTCACGAGTTAACCCTTTCGCCAGCCCGAAAAGCTGCGGCGCAGGCGGCGGCGATGGCGTCCCGTTCGGTATTTTCCCCTTATTTAGCAAGGGTTGGAGTGGGGTCACGCTGTGTTAACCTATCCGCAAGGCGATTTCGCCGAAGATCTTTCAGAATAAGAAATGCGGACGAAATCGTCAGGGACAGCTTGACAAGCAGAGGCCGCTTTGCGCAACTTGCATACAAAAATGCATCCAGCCCTGCGGCCGATTAAGGGCGCGATGCTCTAGGGCGCCGTGCCTTATCTCACTTCGCGCCGCGTGGCGTGAGATGCAGCCGCACCGTGGTCAGGATCGCTTCCCTGATCTCGTTCGGCTGGCTGTGGACAGCCACGGTCATGGCTCGGAGCAGGCTGCGCGTGCTGTTGAGCTGGTCCATGAGCGACAGCACCATCGCCATCTCTTCATCGCGCAGGTCCATGTCATAGCAGAGGTCGCACAGGAGGTTGGTCCGGGCGATGTCCGCATCGTCGAACAGAAAGCCCTCATCGCCGCGATGCGGCTTCAGCCAGCCGGCCGCGATCCAATGATCGAGGACTTGCACGTTGAGCTGTTTGAAGCGCGCGACGACTTCGGTCTCGGTGATCATCATTGCCTGCCGTCTCCGTGCCGCGGATTATACGGATGCTCGCGCTCCCAGTCTGCGATGAAGGTTTCTAACGCGGCATCGGGATGGGGCGGCATCGCCACCTGCAATTCCACGAGGTGATCGCCCTTCGGGTGGCCTTGCACGCCTTTGCCGCGAAGCCTGAGAACGCGGCCCGTATTCGAGTGCTTCGGAACCTTCAGGTTTACGGGTCCGGTGATGGTCTCAACCTGAACAGGGCCTCCGTTCAAGGCCTCGCCCAACGTGACGGGAACAACCGATTTGATGTCGTTGCCGTCGCGGCGGAAAACCGGATGCGGGCTCACCAGCACGGTAATGAGGGCATCGCCTGCGGGGCCGCCGCCGACGCCCGGCATGCCTTGCCCTTTGAGCCGGATGATCTGCTCGTCGCGAACGCCGGCCGGGATCGCAATGTCGAGAGTCTTGCCGTCCGGCATGTCGACGCGCTTCTTGCCGCCATTGACGGCTTCGAGAAAATCGACCGGAAGAGTGTAATTGACGTCGGCGCCCCGCATGCGGAACTGCGTGCGAGCGCCCTCGCCACCTTGAGCGCGCTGCCTGAACATCCCGCCAAAGAGGTCGCCAAGATCGCCGAGGTCCTCCGGGCGCTCGTAGCGGAAGCCCTGGCCCGCATCGGCGTACTCGCGATAAAATCGGCGCTCGGGCTTGGGCTGGCCTGTCTCGTCGATCTCGCCCGCGTCGAACGCGCGGCGCTTCTCGGCGTCGGTGAGGAGCGAGTAGGCGGCGGAGATGTCCTTAAACCGGTCTTCGGCTTCCTTGTCGCCCGGATTGAGGTCGGGATGATGCTTCTTCGCAAGCTTCTTGTAGGCCTTGCGAATGTCCTCCTCGGTCGCGGTTTTTTCTACGCCGAGCGTCTTGTAGGGGTCAGCCATAATCGCCGCTTGTATCAGTGAAATAGCAAAATGTCTGCGAGCATGTAGAGGAGTCGCCGCCTTCAAACAAGGGCAACGCCAAGCCGCTCCAGCGCCCGTTGCAGCCAGTGAAGCCGCGGTCGGCGATTGCGCCCTCACCAAGCGAAGGAAGAACCTCAAAATAAATAAACCCCTGAAGCAGGGGTTTATTCTTGAGATCATCCACCTTTTAAGGGGTCGGTTTGCAGCCGCTTCTGCGTTATCGACCGGCAACGTTTGTCCGCAGCCCGCCAAGAAGGCTTCCGAGCCCCGAGCACAGGTCATAAGTCGTGCCGGCGAAGTAGCCTGCATAAGGACCGCAATTTCCGACGCCTATGTCACGAATGTTGCCGACGTTGTTGGCATAGAGATTGGTCAGGAACCCTTGAAAGCTGGCGTACTTCAAGCCCTCGTGGCTGACAATACCAGCCGCGACGGGGGATGCGACGCTTGTTCCCCCGACGACGAACCAGCCGCCATTATAGCCTGAATATACCCAGACCCCTGTATCGGGATCTGCAACGCCCGCGATGTCAGGGACGCCACGCTGTGTGCCGACTATGGAACTCACCCCAGCCTGGAAGACGGGTCTCGGCACTTGGGAGCTGATTCCGGAGCCCGTTTGCTGCCACGCGATTTCCGCTGCATAACTCCCGTTGGCGGGATTCCGGCTTATCGATGTGCCGCCCACCGCAACCACGTAGGGGGATACGCTCGGCCATTCGGTGCCAGGCGCGTCGCCGGTAGACGCAAAGAACGTGACATTCGCCTTTTGGAAGTGTTTGTCGTTCGCGGATTCCCCCGAAAACTCGCTTCCACCCCAGCTCATGGAGACGACGCCGCCTGTGTCGCCTGCAACCAATGAAGCCGCCTTATCGACCGCTGTAAGAAGATCGGTATTGGAGTCGGATGCCGCCTCCACCAGATAGATCTTGGCATTGGGGGACATCGCGTGAGCCCACTCGATGTCCAATGACGACTCGAGCTCCCAACCTCCTGTGCCGGACGGGTCGACCCGGGGCGGTTTGGTGCCCGAGGCGTACACAATCTGAAACGTCTGGGTCGTCGGCACGGGAAGGCCGAACTCACTGCTGAAAGTCGTCAGATCGGCGAGCGCTGTCGGATTGTGATAAGCATCGACGATAGCGATAGAGGAGCCTGCGCCGCCCGTGATAACTGCGGTCGCGTTCGAAGGATTGCATCCGTTCGTGTTCGTCGGGGTTACGAAGCCATAAACGCAGGCGAGCGAAGCTGGCGTCTCGTAATAGTCGCCGGAAACCGGAACGGCATTGGGATTGAAGCTGCTTGCGCTCGCTGCAGCGGGAGGTTTTCTATTGGCTTCCGCGAAGATCACGCCAATGACGTGGGTGTGAGCGCAGAATCCCGACGTCGGATGGCTTTTGCTTGCCAGAATCGGGATACCAATAAGTTACCGCACCGTGGTGCGTTGGGGTTGAACTGACCTGCGCCCAAGCAGTACTCCACAGAACTCCTATCGCACACGTCGCAACTCCAGCAGCGCGAAATCGGCGTCGTAATAATCCTTTCATCGGAGGCTCCGGGTAGCATTATTGATTAATGCGTACTTGAGCGAGCTTAATCTCGTCAGTAGCTAGCGTAAGCCTGATAGCAGCCCGAGCCCCATGCGGTCGAGAGAGACCCTGTAAAAATCGCCTGGAAATGGATGGATTTCTGCCGGCTGTTGCGAAAACGTTCCCTTTTTTACCGGCGCCGCGCAAGGCGACCGTCAAAAAACAACCTTCGGTTTATCTTATGCACAGATAGAGACACGGCCGCTTGAGGGGATGCGTTGAACGTTTTGTTCTCAGGCAGCCGAGATCAGACAAATTCGGCCAGCGTCGTGCGAAGAAGAGCGAGGTCTTGCGGGCGCGAGAGTCGGTGTTCGCCGTCCTTGATGAGCGTCAGGCGGATATCGGCCCCGGTAATCACGTCCATGAGGTCGAGCGAGTGCCGCCAGGGCACATCCGGATCCTGGCAGCCGTGAAGGATCCGGATCGGCGCATCGATCGGCAGCGGCCCCTCGCCCAGGAGATTGCTTTTGCCGTCTTCGATGAGTTTTTTCGTGATGGGGTAAGGGCCGTCACCGTAGGAGGAGGGGCGATGGAAAACGCCATCGCGCTCGATGGCGTCGCGCGCCTCGGGCGGTAAACGCCGCCACATCAGGCGGGTCATGTCCCAGGCCGGCGCAATCAGAACCATCCCCTTCGGAAGAGGGGAGCCTTCGCCCCGGAAGCGCCGGGCGAGAAGGAGGGCGATCCACGCTCCCATGCTGGATCCCACGAAAACAGCCGGGTCGCCTTCGCTGAGCGCGGCCCGATGGACCGCAGCTGCTTCGTCCAGCCAGTCGCTGATCGTGCCGTCTTCGAAGCTCCCGCCCGAACGGCCATGCCCCGAATAGTCGAACCGGAGGCATCCCGCGCCGGCCTTGCTCGTCCAGCTTGAAAGCTCCTCCCCCTTCAAACCGCCCATCTCGGACCTGTAGCCGCAGAACCAGACAAAGACTGGCCTGCCGCGTTCAGCTTTCCGAAAGCGGAATGCAATAGAATTCGCTGCGCCACTTGCATTGCCAACGTGAAGCAATTGCGATTCTTCGCTGTTCATCCTATGCTTCTTTCATGAGACCGAGCACGAAGGTCACGTTCATTCGAAACCCGTCCCCGGGCATGGCCGCACTCTCACAGTCTGGCGCGCGCTGATGTTAAATCGAAATCCTTGGCCGGTCATTCTGCAAGTCATCCCCGAGCTTTCCACCGGGGGCGCCGAGCGGACCACGATCGAAATCGCCGAAGCGGTGACACTCGGCGGAGGGTTGGCGCTTGTCGTCTCGTCCGGCGGAAGGATGGAGAAAGAGCTGGCCGATGCCGGCGGCGAATTGGTCCGCTACCCCGCCAGAACGAAAAACCCGGGTTTGATGGTGTTCAACGCCCTGAGACTTTCGCGCGTCATCAGGCAGAGGGGCGTCAGCCTCGTGCACGCTCGAAGCCGGGCGCCAGCCTGGAGCGGGTTGATCGCCGCCCGGAGAACCAGGCGCTGCTTCGTCACGACCTACCACGGCATCTACAATCAGAGCGGCCGTCTCAAGGCTTACTACAACAGCGTGATGGCGCGCGGAGACGCCGTCATCTGTAATTCCCAATACACCGCACGCATCGTGCGCGAGCGCCACCCCGAGGCCGCCGAACGCGTTGGCGTTATCTACCGGGGGCTGGACGAAGCCCGTTTCGATCCGGCGGCCGTCGGGTCGGAGCGCGTGCGTGCGCTGCGCGAGGCCTGGAAAATCGCCCCCGCAGCGCGCATCGTGCTGATGCCGGCGCGCCTGACCCGATGGAAGGGGCAGCGCGTTCTCATCGATGCGGCGTCCGTCCTGCATTCTCGTGCTCAAGACGAAAGCATCGTCTTTGTGCTTGTTGGCGATCATCAGAGCCGGTCGCCCTACCGCGCGGAGCTGGAGGCTCTCATCGAGTTCTCACGGGCTTGGCGGCCGGGTCGTCATCGCGGGCCATTGCGACGATATGCCAGCCGCGTTCAAGGCCGCGTCCCTGACGGTGCTCCCGTCGATCGAGCCCGAAGCATTCGGGCGCGCCTCCATCGAGGCGCAGGCCATGGGATGTCCCGTTATCGCCTCCAACATTGGCGCCTTTCCGGAAACCATCGCGCCTGAGCCGACGCTTCTGGCCCGTGTCGCAAGCGTGGCGGAAGGCGAGGGCAAGGAGCCGGAACCGCGCCCCCGGCGCAATCCGTGGCTTTTCGAACCCGGAAATCCGGAAGCGCTGTGCGATTCGCTTTGCGCCGCCCTCTCATTGTCGGGAAATGACCTGGAATCGTTGCGAGAGCGCGGCATGGAGCGCGCCCGCACCGCTTTCTCAAAACGCGCGCTCCAGTTGCAAACTTTGTCGGTTTACGACCGTCTCATAGGCACTCAACTTGCGACAACCTTCAAGAATGCCACGAGAAGTAATAGCTGAGAAAGGTTTCCGCCAGGGTAAAGGTCTTGTCTGCTGCAACATGCCGCTTGACTTGTCTAATCGTGTTTTTATCCTCACCTAATAGGCGTGTCCGGCGGAAGCCGGAGCGCTCCGTTATTTTGTCAACAGCCATAGGAGAAGTCAGATACGCCGTCCAATGACCCGCGCGCCCGAAAAAGGAGGGCCGCGCATAAACGAAGCCATTATTGCACGTGATGTTCAGCTCATCGACGAGACGGGCGAAAACCACGGCACAACCAATAAGCGCGACGCGCTCACCAGAGCACAGGAAGCTGGTCTCGATCTCGTGGAGATTGCAGTTAACGGGGAGATCCCGGTCTGCAAGATCATGGATTTCGGGAAGTACAAGTTCCAGGCTCAGAAGAAGGCCGCGGAGGCGCGCAAAAAGCAAAAGACCGTTGAGGTCAAGGAAATCAAGCTGCGTCCAAACATCGACTCGCATGATTACGATGTCAAAATGCGATCGATCCTGAAGTTCTTCGAAGAAGGCGACAAGGTGAAGGTGACGCTGCGCTTCCGGGGACGGGAAATGGCGCATCAGGAGCTCGGCATGCAGCTCCTGATGAAGGTGAAGGAAGAAACCGGCGCTGTGGCGAAGGTGGAACTGGAGCCCAGGCTGGAAGGCCGCCAGATGATCATGGTGCTTGCTCCTCGTTAGCGCCGCTAGGTGGAAGATGGGCTAAAAAATACCACCCCGAGAGAATTTCACGGGCGCAGGGCGTTGCGCCCTAGGAGGTGTTTATCTCAGATCTTCGCAGAACTTGCTCTCCCGGTTGAAATAGTTTTTATCTGTTGCGCCTAATATTCGCCCCATATTATACTATGGTGTGCGAAGCGGTTTGAACTTGAACGCCAGAACCCTCAAATACTGAAATGACAATCAAGGTAACCGGCAAAAATATCGATCTCGGTGAGAGTCTTCGGTCCTACGTACTGAACCGCATTGATTCGGCTCTTGATAAGCTTGCGGGCCGGTCGCTGTCCGGCCAAGTCAGCATCGAAAAGAATCATGACGGCTTTTTCACGCAGTGCGCAATGCATCTCGCTTCAGGGCTTGACGTACAATCGACAGGCAATGGCGCGGACGCGTACGCAAGCGTGGATTCGGCGACCGAGCGGCTGGAAAAACGGTTGCGCCGTTACAAACGCCGGCTTAAAAGTCATGGGCAAGGCGTGGACGGCCCGGCGCAACTTTATGAGAGCGCGGGTATTGACTATGTGATCGACGCAGAGCATGCCGCCGAGACGGAAGGTTCAGGGGGTGGACCGGCTGTAATCGCTGAAAAGCCGGCGCGCGTGCGAGCCATGTCGGTGAGCGATGCGGTAATGCAGATGGACCTTGCCGACCAGACGTTTCTCGTGTTTCGTAATGCATCGCATGGTGGGATCAATGTTGTCTACCGGCGACCCGACGGAAATATCGGGTGGATTGATCCCAGCGGAGTTGTCGCTGGCGCTAAACCTTAACGTGCTCGACTGCACAGGGAGGACGTTTACGCGTGGGACAAGACATGGATCTTAGCGACCTCGTAACGCCATATGCCGTCATTCCGTCCCTCAAAGCGGCCAATAAGAAGCAGGCGCTGCAAATGCTCGCCGAGCGGGCGGCGGACCTCACGGGTCTGAACAGCTTCGAAATCTTCAACACCCTCATTCAGCGCGAACGGCTTGGGTCAACGGGCGTGGGCTCTGGCATTGCGATCCCGCACGGCAAGCTTCCCAATTTGCGGCAGACCGTCGGGGTCTTCGCACGCCTCGATGAACCGATCGAATTCGATTCGATCGACGAAGAGCGGGTCGACATCATCATGCTTCTTCTGGCGCCGGAAACGGCCGGCGCCGATCATCTCAAGGCGCTGGCCCGGGTTTCCCGCCTGCTTCGTGAGCCGAGGTCTGTCGAAAAGCTTCGGGCCTGCAGGGACCGCGCAGCCCTTTATGCTGTTCTGACGGAGAAGGCCGCGTCTCACGCGGCTTGAGCGGCGCCAGAGTCCCCTCGTATTCGGTTCAGCAAAGTCATCAAGCTTACGTTGGCGGTACAGCCGCAGCCAAGCCGGGAAGGAGCATTCTCCTATGCCTGGGGGGGGGGGCGGGCCAGCGGGCAAAAAAATAAGCCGCGCAAACGCGGCTCAAACACTCTGGTGCGGCATCCGGACAAACGCTAGTGTAGCGTAACCAGCTCCAGCTCACTCTCTTCAACATTCTCAAGCGCCGCCGAGCGGCTATCAGTCAGAGCCATGGGGGTGCCGTCCGCTGACACAACCGCATAAAGGTCAATGCCGTCAGGCAAACCACCAAGCTGCGGGAAGAGCTCCGCTACATCTTTGGCCTTCAGCTGTTTGATGTAAGCAAGCTCGCCTTCACCCCAGGCCTCGAGCTCGAAATCTTTCAGGAATTCTTCCACGGTAAGCACCTCCTCGTGCCAAATGCACACCCGGCCTGTCAGCTATTTCGCCTTTCCCCCGGCGATATGAGGACGTGTCCGATGTGGACGTGTTACGAAGCATATATGGTGGACGAATAGTGTTTCAAGAAATGCACCTTGACGCAGTGTGTAACAAAAAACCACCGAATTGGTGGAGCCAGGCGGGATCGAACCGCCGACCTCTTGAATGCCATTCAAGCGCTCTCCCAGCTGAGCTATGGCCCCGCAGCAGGCCCTGAAGGCCCTACCGACAAGCACTGCTACTTAATCCTTTGAGAGATGCGCCGCAAGGAAAATACGCCTGTGCGCGCGCACTCTTAACCGCGGTGTTGCATCAGCTCTCATCATCCTTGCCGCCGCCGACGCCAAATCCCGACACGTCGGCTTCACCCTCATCTTCACTTTCGAGGAAGGGCTCGTCTTCGGCGCCCGTGTCGAGCGCCTCGTCATCGTCTGCGACGTCGGCAATGTCGCCGCCTTCGATATCGGGCAGTTCCTCCTCGCGGGCGGCCACTTCATCGAGCGGCACAAATTCGAGGGCGCCCCTGCCTGCGTCGAGCACGGCGTCGTCGTCGGCGTCAAGATTGTTTCCGCCGGCCGAGAGCCGCGCCTGTGCCCCGCCATCCTGGTAAACAGCCTGACATATCGGGCAAATGATGGGATCGCGCATGAGATCGTAAAACTTGCTGCCGCACGATTGGCAGACCCGCTTTGTGCCGCGCTCAGTTTTCATGGACATCGGTCTGTTGCTTTCTTAACTGTTGGGCTATGGCGTCATGCGCCGAATTTTCGCACTGGGATAGTCAGCATCCTCTTCGCCTGTCAAAGGCAAAGCGCGTGAAAAGCGTAAATTGTGCGGCGCGGTCCCCCGGTCCGATTGACACCGTCGCTTAACATGGGTCTATGACGGGCGAAAAGTTTCGCTCGTTTTCCTAAAGAAGGGCGTTCCCGACCGATGTCCGAGCTTCCAGCCGCAGCAAAGCCGCTCACCTCCAGAAAATCGGACGCTTTGCACGGCGCCTTTTCAGTGCCGGGCGACAAATCCATCTCGCACCGCGCCCTCATCCTTGGCGCCCTTGCCGAAGGCCGTACGGACATAACCGGCCTTCTCGAATCCGAAGACATCCTCTGCACGGCCCGGGCCTTGCAAAATCTTGGCGCCCATGTCGAAAAAGCCGGAGGCGTCTGGACCGTGATCGGCAGAGGCCTCGGCGGGCTGGTTAGCCCGGCGGGCGATCTCGACTTCGGGAACTCCGGCACAGGCGCGCGCCTGATGATGGGCGTTGTCGCGGGCCATCCTGTTCGCGCCGTCTTCACGGGCGACGCCTCGTTGCGCAAGAGGCCGATGGGGCGCGTGCTCGATCCCTTGAAAAGAATGGGCCTCGATATCGATGAGGCAAGCCGCAACGCGCTGCCCCTCACACTGCATGGCGCGTCGAACCTCGTTCCCATCGCCTATCGGCTTCCCGTGGCTTCCGCCCAGGTGAAATCGGCTGTGCTGCTCGCGGGACTCCTCGCGTCGGGAACCACGTCGGTGATCGAGAGCGAGAAGACAAGGGATCACACCGAGAAAATGTTCGCCTATTTCGGCGCGGACGTCTCTTCGGATCTGGATGGCGAAGGCGGCCTGCGCATCTCGGTCGAAGGGCGGAAAACGCTCAAGGGAAAGCCTGTTGTCGTCCCAGGCGATCCAAGCTCGGCCGCGTTCCTTGTCGCGGGAGCCATTCTATGCCCCGGCTCGGACGTGGTCATCAAGGACGTCCTCATCAACCCCACGCGCACCGGCTTCTATGAAACCCTGAGCGAGATGGGCGCGGACATCACCTTCGAGAACGAGCGCGAGTTGAACGGGGAACGTGTCGCCGATCTTCGGGCGAAGACGAGCGCCCTTCGCGGCGTGCTGGTTCCGGCGGCGCGCGCGCCCACAATGATAGACGAATATCCGGTCCTCGCCGCGCTCGCGGCTTTCGCGGAAGGCGAGACCGTCATGAATGGGCTTGCCGAACTCCGCGTCAAGGAAAGCGACCGGCTCGCCGCCATGGTTGACGGGCTTTCGGCCTGCGGAGCGAAAGCGGAAAGCCGCGGCGATACGCTCGCCGTCAGCGGGTTGTCCAAGGTGCGCGGCGGCGCTACCATTCAGACCCACATGGACCACAGGATCGCGATGTCGTTCCTGGTTCTTGGACTTGCCGCCGAAGAGCCCGTAACTGTCGATGACGCTTCCATGATAGCGACAAGTTTTCCCGAATTCCGGCAGGTGATGCAGCAAGCGGGCGCATCCCTCACGCCGGCGAAACCCGGGGATGCCCACCAATGATCATCGCCATCGATGGACCCGCCGCCGCGGGAAAAAGCACGCTCGCCAGGCGAATTGCACAAGCGTACAGCCTGCCTCATCTTGACACAGGCTCGCTGTACCGGGCCGTGGCGCGGGACGTGCAACTGGCGGGGCATGCTCTTGACGACGCTGAGGCCGCCGCGGAGGCTGCGAGACGTCTCGAACCGGCGACGCTTTCTGATCCGGGCCTTCGCCTCAAGGGCAGGGGGGAGGCGGCGTCGGTGGTCGCGGCGTTTCCGAAGGTGCGCGAGGCGCTTTTAGTGCTTCAGCGCAGCTTCGCTGCCCAGCCGAAGGGCGCTGTCGTGGAGGGCCGTGATATCGGCACGGTGGTTTGTCCACAGGCCGACGCCAAGATCTTCGTAACCGCGTCTGCCGAGAGCCGCGCCCGCCGTCGCTACAAGGAGCTTCTGGGTTATGGCGTCGACACGACGGAAGATGCGGTGCTCAGAGATATCAAGGACCGCGACCGGCGCGACAGCGAGCGCCCGATATCACCTCTGAAGCCCGCGGAAGACGCGCTCTTGCTCGATACTACAGAGTTAGATATAGAAAAAGCCTTCGCCGCCGCACTCGATCTTATTGATAAAGTTGCGACCCGCGGATAAATCACTGGATCTCGCCTTCTGGGCAGCCGCTGATCGATCGGCCTTTATGGTTCCTGTCTAGAACCGGCCTCTTTCTGCCGGCAGCCCGAATACGCATGAAGACGGCTCTGGAATATCCGATTCCGGAAGGCCGTTCGGTTCAACACTAACGCATAGGTGGGCTTCGGCCGCATCGGAGTTTTAATGATCGCAACGCAAACAATAGAGCCTAAGGCCAGGGAGTACAATCCGTCAGCCGAAGACTTCGCCGCTCTTCTCGACGAGTCCCTTGCGGGATCGGCTCCATCCGAAGGTACGGTTGTAAAAGGCAAGATCGTAGCCATCGAAAAGGATCTTGCCGTTATCGATGTGGGCCTCAAGACCGAAGGCCGTGTGCCTCTCAAAGAGTTCGGCTCTTCCGTACAATCGCCCACCCTCCATGTTGGCGACGAGGTCGAAGTTTATGTCGAGCGGATCGAGAATGCAGCCGGTGAGGCCGTTCTCAGCCGCGAAAAGGCGCGCCGAGAGGACAGCTGGACCAAGCTCGAGCAAAAATTCAACGCCGGCGAGAAGGTGGAAGGCGTAATTTTTAATCGCGTCAAGGGCGGCTTCACCGTCGATCTCGACGGCGCTGTGGCGTTCCTGCCTGGCAGCCAGGTCGACATCCGGCCCATCAAGGACGTCACGCCTCTGATGAATGTGCCGCAGCCCTTCCAGATCCTGAAGATGGACCGCAGGCGCGGCAATATCGTCGTTTCCCGCCGCTCCGTCCTTGAAGAGACGCGCGCCGAGCAGCGCTCCGAGATCGTCGCCAAGCTCGAAGAAGGGCAGGTGGTGGACGGCGTCGTCAAGAATATCACCGACTACGGCGCATTCATCGACCTCGGCGGCATCGACGGCCTGCTTCACGTCACCGACATGGCGTGGAAGCGCGTCAACCATCCGACTGAGATCCTGAACGTCGGCGACACGGTGAAGGTGCAGATCGTCCGCATCAATCCGGAGACGCAGCGAATCAGCCTCGGCATGAAGCAGCTTGGCGCCGATCCGTGGTCCGGCATCGAGGCGAAATATCCGATCGGCGGCAAGTTCAAGGGAACGGTCACGAACATCGCCGATTATGGCGCTTTCGTCGAACTGGAGCCCGGCGTCGAAGGTCTGATCCACGTCTCTGAAATGAGCTGGGTCAAAAAGAACGTCCACCCCGGCAAGATCGTCTCCACGAGCCAGGAGGTCGAGGTTCAGGTTCTCGAAGTCGACGCGAGCAAGCGCCGCATTTCGCTCGGCCTGAAGCAGACCCAGGAAAACCCGTGGGTCGCCTTCGCCGAGAGCCATCCGAAAGGCTCTATCGTCGAGGGGCAGATCCGCAACATCACCGAGTTTGGGCTGTTCGTCGGCCTCGATGGCGGCATCGACGGCATGGTGCACCTCTCCGACCTCGACTGGCAGCGCTCGGGCGAAGAAGCGATCAAGGAGTTCAACAAGGCCGACACGGTTCGCGCGGTTGTGCTTGAGACCGACGCCGAGAAGGAGCGCATCAGCCTCGGCATCAAGCAGCTCGCCACCGATCCGTTCCAGTCCGCGGCGACGCTCAAGAAGGGCGGCACCGTTACCTGCGAAGTCGTGGAAGTGAAGGATGCGGGCATCGACGTGAAGATCGCCGGCACCGACGTCACGGCCTTCATCCGGCGCGCTGATCTTTCGCGCGATCGCAGCGAGCAACGGCCCGAGCGTTTCGCGGCCGGGGATATGGTCGATGCGGTTGTCACCCAGGTGGACAAGAGCGGCCGGAAGATCGGGCTCTCGATCAAGGCTCTCGAGATCGCGGAAGAAAAGGAAGCCGTGGCTCAATTCGGCTCGACCGATAGTGGCGCGTCGCTCGGGGATATCCTTGGCGCGGCCTTGAACAAGGCGCAGACCAAAGACAAAGAGTAAAGGCGCGTCAGCGCCTCGACAGAGAAGGTGAGTGGCATGGCTGGCGCGAAGGTGCGCCAGCATTAGGGCGGCCTGCGTCCCTTGGACGCGGATAAGCTGCTTTAACACTTTAGAACGATCAACATTCCGCCTTTAATCAATTCCGATTAAAGGCGGGTTGATCTAGTCTTTCAAAGGCGAATGCATGACCCTGGACTCTGACATTCTCATCGATCGCCGCCGCCTCAAGCGCAACCTTACCATCTGGCGCGTGCTTGCCCTCCTGGCGATTGTGGCCGCGATTGGCGCAATTTTAGCAAAAAGCGACGAAACCGCCTCGCTTTTCGGGCTGAAGCGTGATCACATCGCCCGTGTCACGATTGATGGCTTTATCGGCGACAGCAGACAGCGCCATGAATTGCTGACGAAGCTGGCCAAAAACGATCACGTGAAAGCGGTCATTGTCGCGGTGGACAGCCCCGGAGGCACGACCACTGGCGGCGAGGCTCTTTATGAAGACCTGCGGGAGCTTTCCAAGGCAAAGCCTGTCGCCGCCGTTTTTGGAACCGTCGCCGCATCGGCAGCCTATCTGTGTGGCATCGGCACTGACTACATCGTGGCGCGCGGCAACACCATTACCGGCTCAGTTGGGGTGATCTTCCAATGGGTCGACGTGACGGACCTTCTAAGTAAGGTCGGGGCCAAAGTCGATGAGGTCAGGAGCGGGCCCCTGAAGGCCAAGCCATCGCCATTTACGCCGCCGGACGAAGCGTCGCGGCAGCTTACGGAGGAGTTGGTGAAGGATTCGCAAGTCTGGTTCCTGGATTTGGTCGCCGAGCGTCGCAAGGGTGCGGCATCCTCGATGGACGACATAAAGACGGGCCGGATTTACACTGGTCGGGAAGCCCTCAAGATCGGTCTCATTGATGCGATCGGGGATGAGCAGACGGCGATCACATGGTTTACCGACACGCGGAAGGTAGCCTCAGGGTTGAAGGTCAAAGACTGGAAGCCGCAAAGCTCCGTGTCGGGACTTTTTCAATCGTCTCTCACAGGCCTTGCCGGAAGGCTGGGCCTTGGCTCTTTCTTCGACGCCGGCGTGCTGGAAGGGTTGGAAGCTTTGAAGGACCACCCGCTTGACGGCCTATTCTCGATTTGGCACCCTCAATGAAGAAACACGAGATAAAGCAATGATTAAATCAGAGCTCATTGAGAAGCTTGCGGTTACTAATCCTCATTTAATGCATAGGGACGTTGAGAAGATTGTAAATGTGATCTTCGAGGAAATCACGAGCGCGCTTGCGCGGGGCGACCGTGTGGAACTGCGCGGCTTTGGCGCATTCTCGATAAAACACCGGCCCGCTAGGGTTGGACGAAATCCGCGCACCGGCGATCAGGTTCAGGTGCCGGAGAAGTATGTGCCCTACTTCAAGACAGGCAAGGAGCTTCGTATCCGGCTCAATCCGCCCGAAGCTCCGGCGGAGAAGCCGAAAGGCCGTAAGAAAGCAGCGAAAGCACCAAAAGCACCGAAAGCAGCAAAGAAAGCATCGTAATTTCACTTTGGCGGCGGGCTCTTGCCGAGGCACCCATGAAACGCTTTTTCACAGTCCTCATTCTTTTCATCGTAGGCTGCCTTCTGGTCGCCTTCGGGGTAGCAAATCGCCATCCCGTGACATTCGTCGCCGATCCGTTCATCGATGAGAAGATGGCGCTCAGCTTCCAGGCGCCGCTCTCGTTGTTCCTGTTCCTGGCGCTTTTCGCTGGCGTTGCCGTCGGATGGCTAACGGCGTGGCTGGGCCAAGGCCATTGGCGCAGGAGGGCGCGCGATACACATAAGGAAGCCACGATCTGGAAGCGTGAAGCGGAGAATCTGAAGCGTGGGCTGGAATCGGCCAACACCAAAGCCATTACTCCGCCTGCGCCGCGTCCCTTGCGCTCCTATTTCTAGCGGCGGCCTCCTCCTCGGGGACTCGGCGGGTATCCATGCATTGGCATGGCGCCCTTTGTGTTGCTAGGCTCGGGCCCATAAAAGCATGACCGTATCCGTCAAAATTTGCGGAATATTGACCCGAGAGGCGCTCGAAACCTCGATCGATGGGGGTGCGGATTACGTCGGCTTTGTCTTTTTTGAAAGAAGCCCTCGGAACGTTTCGCTGAGCTGCGCCGCGACTTTGGCCCGCTTGGCGGAAGGCCGTATCAAAACGGTGGCTCTGACCGTGAACGCCGAAGCCGACACGATCAAGGCGATTGCTGGCGAGGTTCGTCCTGACTTTTTCCAACTGCATGGAGACGAAAACGTCCAGCGCATCGCCGCGATCCGCGAGCTGACATCAGCAAAGATCATCAAGGCGATCAAGATCGGAACCCCATGCGATATTCAGGGCGCCCGTATCTACAAGAGTGAGGCGGACCTTTTGCTTTTTGACGCGCAGGCGAGCGCGGGCGCGCTCCCGGGCGGAAACGGCTTGTCGTTCGACTGGCGCTGGCTGCAAGGAGGCGCGCTTCGCGGCGACTTCATGCTGTCCGGCGGACTTCGCGCCGATACAGTGCTGAAAGCCCTCCAGGAAAGCGGCGCATCCGCCGTCGACGTTTCGTCTGGCGTCGAGTCGTCCCGGGGGGTGAAAGACCTCGCGCTTATTCGCCACTTCATCAAGACCGCAAAGTCGTTCGAGCGTGCCGCCAGCCCCGTCTCGACAGCCGCGGAATAAGGAAAATCTCAATGGCCCCTGTCGCTGAAACGACGCTGCACTTGAACAGCTATCGCACCGGTCCCGATGAAAAGGGGCATTTCGGGCTCTACGGCGGGCGCTTCGTGGCCGAAACGCTCATGCCGCTGATCCTCGACCTGGAGGCCGCTTATGCCGACGCTAAGAACGACCCGAGCTTTCAGGCGGAACTGGCCAATCTCCACGCTCACTATTCAGGCAGACCGAGCCCGCTCTACTTCGCGGAAAGGCTGACCGAGCATTTCGGCGGGGCCAAGATTTACTTCAAGCGCGACGAACTCAATCACACCGGCTCGCACAAGATCAACAACTGCCTGGGTCAGATCCTGCTCGCGAAACGCATGGGCAAGACCCGCATTATCGCGGAGACAGGCGCCGGCCAGCACGGTGTTGCGGTTGCAACCGTGGCCGCGCGCTTCGGCCTGCCGAGCGTCATCTTCATGGGCAAGACGGACATCGAGCGCCAGAAGCCGAACGTGTTTCGCATGCGCCTTCTCGGCGCCGAAGTGCGGCCTGTGGTCTCAGGCACTGGCACGCTGAAGGACGCCATGAATGAGGCGCTCCGCGACTGGGTCTCCAATGTCGAGGACACCTTCTACATCATCGGCACCGTCGCCGGTCCCCATCCCTATCCCGCCATGGTGCGCGACTTCCAGGCCGTGATCGGCCAGGAGGTTCGCGAACAGATGAAGGCCGCCGAGGGACGGCTGCCGGATTTGCTGGTGGCGGCGATCGGCGGCGGATCGAACGCGATGGGGCTGTTTCACCCGTTCCTGGACGACCGCTCGGTGAGCATGTATGGCGTCGAAGCCGCAGGCCGGGGGCTCGATGTGCCGAATGGGCACTGCGCTTCCTTGAATGGCGGCAAGCCCGGCGTTCTTCATGGCAATCGCACCTATCTGCTTCAGGACGATGACGGCCAGATCCTCGATGGGCATTCCATCTCCGCCGGTCTCGATTATCCTGGCATCGGCCCGGAGCATTCCTGGCTGCGCGATACCGGGCGCGTGTCCTATGTCTCGGCGACGGACCGCGAGGCGCTCGATGCATTTCAGCTCTGTACGCGCCTCGAAGGCATCATCCCCGCGCTGGAGCCGGCCCACGCGCTCGCCTATGTGACAAAAATTGCCCCCACCTTGCCTGCAAGCCATCTCCTCGTTATGAACATGTGCGGACGCGGCGATAAGGATATTTTTTCCGTGGCGGGCCATCTGGGAATGGAAATCTAGGCGGATTTCGCCCGCGCCTTGGAAGTTTGAGGGGATTCATGCAGAGATTGGCGAGGGCCTTTGAAACATTATCAGGCTCGAACAGGAAAGCGCTCGTCTCGTTCATAACGGCGGGCGACCCTGACTACGCAACGTCGCTTGAAATCCTGAAAGGGCTGCCGAAAGCAGGAGCCGACATCATCGAGCTTGGCATGCCGTTCTCCGATCCGATGGCGGATGGCCCGGCAATACAGCTGGCGTCACAGCGGGCTTTGCGTGGCGGGCAAACGCTTCGGAAAACCCTTGAGATGGTTCGAGGCTTCCGCAAAACCAACACGACGACCCCCATCGTGCTCATGGGCTATTACAATCCGATCTATGTGTTCCCGGTGGAGCGCTTTCTGGCCGAGGCCGTGGAAGCAGGCGTCGACGGGCTCATTGTTGTCGACGTGCCAGCCGAGGCCGATGACGAGCTTTGCATTCCGGCTCTGAAGGCGGGCCTGAATTTCATCCGGCTTACTGCTCCGACAACGAACGATAAGCGGCTCGGCAGCGTGCTCAAGAACACCAGCGGCTTCGTCTATTATGTCTCCATTGCGGGCGTGACGGGGACGCGGGCGCCTGATCTCGGGGCTGTGGCCCGGAACGTCGCGCGCATCAAGTCGCGCACCCCTCTTCCGGTCGCGGTGGGCTTCGGGGTGCGCACGCCCCAGCAGGCGCGCGACATTGCGGGTGTAGCTGATGGCGTTGTCGTCGGCTCCGCGCTCGTCGACGCGCTCGCCAAAAGTCTTGACGAGAACCAGCGCGCGACCGACTTAACTGTACGGGCGGTTTTGGGGCTGGTCGAACAGCTTTCCGCAGGCATGAAGGCGGCCTAAGGACGTTATGCCTTTTCCGAGGCAAAAAAGGCGTTAGCGAAGTGAACTGGATCAATAATGTTGTTCGGCCAAAGATCAGCGGCCTGTGGCAAAAGCGGGAGATGCCCGGCGACCTTTGGGTAAAGTGCCCAGAGACCGGACAGATGGTCTTTCACAAAGACCTCGAGGCCAATCAGTTCGTCATTCCCGGCTCAGGCTACCACATGCGAATGGGGGCCGACGCGCGGCTGAAGTCCTTTTTCGACGGCGCAAAGTTTGAGGCTGTGCCAACGCCGGATGTTCCGGCCGACCCATTGAAGTTTCGCGACGAGAAGCGCTATTCGGATCGCATCAAGGAGGCCCGAGCCAAGACCGGCATGCAGGATGCGCTTCTGACCGGGGCCGGAACGCTCGACGGCCTTTCCGTAGTGGCGGCGGTGCAGGATTTCGCCTTCATGGGCGGCTCGCTCGGCATGGCGGCCGGCGAGGCGATTATCACCGGCATGCTGAAGGCGGTCGAACTCGGGGTGCCCTACATTTTATTCGTCTCGTCGGGCGGCGCGCGCATGCAGGAAGGCATTATGTCGCTGATGCAGATGCCCCGCACGACGGTCGCCGTGCAGCGGCTGCGCGATGCGAAGCTGCCGTATATCGTCGTCCTCACCAACCCGACTACAGGGGGCGTGACGGCCTCTTATGCGATGCTAGGGGACATCCACATCGCGGAACCGGGGGCGTTGATCGGCTTCGCCGGTCCACGCGTGATCGAGCAGACCATCCGCGAAAAGCTTCCCGATGGCTTCCAGAGGTCGGAATACCTACTCGACCACGGCATGATCGATATGGTGGTGCACCGGCACGATCTGCGCGACACGTTGAGCCGCCTTTGCAGCTTGCTCGTCACGGAGCGGAAGCACCGCGCGGGCATGAATAATGTCAAACAGAAGAAGGCCGCCTCCGCGAGCGGTTCGCCCGAAATCAGGCTTCCGGCAACGGCCGAGCAGATCGCCGCCGCCAAAAACGGACCGGCGCCCGAAGGGAGCGCCGAGGAGGTGGCTCCGCCCATGCCTGCCAACCAGCCTTCATGAGCCGCGCCCTCCCACACTCGCGCGCGTCACACCCAGCACCGGACAAAGCCTTGCACCCTCAGAAGACTGAAAGCCTGCTCGCGCGTTTCGAAACGCTGCACCCAAAGAGCATCGACCTTTCGCTCGGACGCGTGGAACGGCTCTTGCGCGCGCTTGGGGATCCGCACCGGCGAATCCCACCGGTCATCCATGTGGCGGGGACGAACGGCAAAGGCTCGGTGGTCGCCTTTCTGAAGGCGATCCTTGAAGCTGCGGGATACCGCACGCACGCCTTCATCTCACCCCACCTGCGCCGGTTCCATGAGCGCATCATGCTCACGGGGCAAGCAGGAGCGCGCGCTATCGGCGAGCGGCATCTGGCCGATATTCTGAGCCGCGCCGAAGCCGCCAATCGCGGCGAGCCGATCACATTCTTCGAGATCACTACGGCGGCTGCGTTCATGGCGTTCGCGGAAAACCCGGCCGACGTGGTGCTTCTTGAAACCGGCCTCGGCGGCCGGCTCGATGCAACCAATGTGATCGATGAGCCGCTTGCCACGATCCTGACGCCGATCTCGCTCGATCATTGCTCCTTCCTAGGCAATACGATCGAAGCGATTGCGGGAGAAAAGGCGGGCATCCTCAAGCGCGGGCGGCCCGCCATCGTGTCGCGGCAAAGCGAAAAGGCGTTCAATGTAATCCAGGCGCGTGCAGACGCCCTTTCCGCGCCGATCCACGCGGGTGGGCGAAGCTGGGATGTATTCGAACAGCACGGGAGGCTTATTTTCCAGGACGAGGATTGCCTCTTGGATTTGCCCCTGCCTCGTCTTTTCGGGCGTCATCAGTTCGAAAACGCTGGCGCGGCCATCGCGGCCGCAAGATCGCTCGATGGTTTTCGCGTGTCCGACGAGGCAATCGCAAGGGGCGTAACGGCAGCCGTCTGGCCCGCACGGCTTGAGCGCCTCTCCCCGGGGAAACTCCACGATCTGGCGCCGGAAGGCTCGGAAATCTGGGTCGATGGCGGGCACAATCCCGCTGCCGGAGAGGTCGTGGCCCGGGCGCTGGCCGATCTCGAGGACCGCGTTTCAAGCCCGATCCATCTGATTGTCGGCATGCTGTCGACGAAAGACGCGAGCGGCTTCCTGCGCCATTTCCAAGGACTCACCGAACTCGCCGCAACCGTCGAGATCCCCGGGCACACGGCGGCGTACAAGGCCGATGAACTTGCTAACATCGCCAGCCGCGAAGGCATCATCGCCGATCCGGCTTCCAGCCTTGAAGCAGCGTTCGTCCGCAGCCGCAAATATGCCCAGGGGCCGGTGCGGATCATGGTGACGGGCTCGCTCTATCTCGCGGGGCAGGTGCTCGAGGCGCACGAAAACGGCTTCGGCGCGCGCTGCTGAGTCCGCGAGAGTGCGTCCGGAAAAGTGTGAAGAGGTTTTCCGATCAGACGCACGACAAAACAAAGAGTTAGAGCGCATCCGCTTTTGATTCCATCAAAAGCGGATGCGCTCTAACGCGGGGTCTGCGACTGGGTAATGGCGTTCGTGATGGCCGGCGCCAGCAGCCGCAAGCTTTGATTTGTGCTCGCCTGGCTCAGATCCTCCTGCGACGGGCCAAGCGTGATTGTCAGCTTGTGCGTATCGATGCGGGAAGCATTCGCGAAGGAGTTACTTCCTGATTGCCCTCTAAAGCGCGCGAGTGTCCAGGTTGGAGCAATGCCAGCGCTCTTCACGATCGTGAATTCAAGGGTGTGAGTGATCGAGTTGATGGGCGGCCTGCATGCGGGGTTCTTCAACGGCGGAGACCCTGGCGTCCAATGGCAAGCGTGCGAGGCGATGGACTCCTGAGGAAGCATGGCCCTGGCGGTTTTCAGCTTTCCGCCCGGGACAGCGACTGCGCCGCCCCAATTGAGGAGAGCGGCGTCTCCTCCCTTGGCCGGCCTGAGCGCGGAATCGACCCACTGCTTGAGACCGAGATTGCTATTCAGTTCAGAGCCTTCCGGAAGATTGCAGCCGCTGAACTGGATGAGCTTGTTGTTTACGACGCGCGGGTCGAGCTGATCGCGGACCTCAAGAAATGTGGCCGAGAAACTGACGGTCTCCGTCCGGATTGCATTTGTGGTAAGGCCGGCGTTCAGGCCCAGGGAAAACGATTGCGATATGTTTCCGATGATCTTGGAGGTGAAAGGCGCGTAGGGCTCTACGAAGGCGACGGACGGCGTAAGCCCCGCCTGCTCGTTCACGATCAGGTCGAGATCGACCTTGGCGCCCCAGTAGCGGAACCACCAGTAGTCCCGGCGGATGTCTTTCGTTGCGTCATAGAGCTCGCACTTCACTCTTGCGACGACCTCATTGATGGAAATGCCGCCGTCCGGCCCGGCTTGGGTTCCGTCAATCGGGTCGAGGGATGGCAAGGTTGTGCAGCCCGCCAATGCGGCTGCAACAGCAAGAACCACCGTGACAATGCCACTTCGCGTCTTCACGGGCAGGCCTCCACCACAACTCCACTCGGGCTGAAGGCTAAGAGCGCCTACAACGGCAAGCAAGGCAGGGTTGTGAACGGCCGGCTTTCGGGCGCCGACTGATGCAAATCCGGCGCCTGGAGCTGTGGATTGCGGGACTAAAGCGTGTTGCGATTAGCTGGAGCCGATGTCATGGCCGCGCTTCCCGGCCTCCAGTCTTGAAATCCAAAAGATCTGAAATCCTTATCATTGATGGCCCGCCTCAGAGGGCGGCCATGACAAATAAGGGGGGATTCCGAGTAATTTGACACGCTTTAACGAGAGGCTACTTCCGGTTCAGGCGCGCGATAAGGCTCGACGTATCCCAGCGCTTGCCGCCCATGGCCTGCACCTCGGAATAGAATTGATCGACGAGCGCCCCCAAGGGCAGGTGCGACCCGTTCCGTCGGGCCTCGTCAAGCACGATGGCCAGGTCCTTGCGCATCCAGTCGACCGCGAATCCGAAGTCGAACTTGCCTTCCGACATGGTCATCCAGCGGTGTTCCATCTGCCACGACTGCGCCGCGCCCTTGGATATCGTCTCGATGACGGCGGCCACGTCGAGCCCGGCCTTCTGCGCGAAATGGATGCCCTCGGCCAGACCTTGGACGACACCGGCGATGCAGAGCTGGTTCACCATCTTCGTGAGCTGGCCCGAGCCCGCGGGTCCGATGAGTTTCACCGAGCGCGCATAAAGGGAGATGACAGGCTCCGCCTTGTCGAAGGGCTCAGCGTCGCCGCCGACCATGACGGTCAGCACGCCGTTCTGCGCGCCGGCCTGTCCGCCGGAAACTGGCGCATCCAGAAAGTGAGCGCCGCGCGCGGCGGCCGCGTCGTAGAGCTCGCGCGCGGCATTGGCCGATGCGGTCGTGTTGTCGATGAAAACCGCGCCGTTCTTCAAGCCGTGGAAAGCGCCATGCTCGCCAATCGTGACCGAGCGCAGGTCCTCGTCGTTCCCGACGCAACTGAAAACGAAATCGGCGTTCGAAGCGGCTTCTTTCGGCGTCGGAGCCAATTGTCCGCCGAATTCGGCGACCCAGGCCTGCGCCTTGCCAAGCGTGCGATTGTAGACGGTGACGTCGTGTCCGCCGTTTTTGCGGATATGCCCAGCCATGGGATAGCCCATGACGCCCAGTCCAATGAATGCAACCTTGCTCATCGGGCCTCTCCTCGTTTTCCCAATCGAATTATATCAACCGCCAAGGCGTTTGACCCGTCTCGATTGGATCGGGTTTGCAAAACGGCCGCTTCGCCGCCAGCCCGAACCCGGCTGACAGGCGAACCGGCTTTTAATATGGATGCATAGTCCAACACCGGCATCTCTTGTTATCGCCCTAATCGGCCTGCACTTGGGTTTGCGTTCCGAAACCGGGATCTTAGGAAAAAGCGCCTTGCTAAGAGATTAATAGATATAAGTTATTGATTTTCAATATAAAAGTCCGGGACGGTTCGCACTTCCGGCGCGCCGCCGCGGCTGCGAACGGCGCCGTTACGGTTAACACGCGAATTCAGAACATATTTAACGGACTTTATCGCGTCCCATTTCCGCCAAAAATAGGATCGGTTAACCATAAAAAATATTCATCTTTCTCAATGACTTACTTCCATCCGGCTAGACGCGCGGCGCTCTCCTTTTACGGAGTATTTACGCTGTTTGCGCAAATTCAGACCCGAAATAAATCAGGGCGCCCGTTGTTAATCATAAAGCGATTTACCATTATGGCGCGGCCCCGGATCGAAACGAAACGTTCACCGTTTTGTCCGGGTTTTGCGCTTTAACGCGAAGGCGCCGCGACTTCCGCGTTTGAATTGGATTGAGAGGGCAGACTTCATGAACTCGCCCACGAACGGGGTATGCCGGCGCAAGTCGCACTTCTCCCGCCTTGGATCGTAAATCGCCGCCGCTGTCATCCCGGAAAGGCGGAGCCTTATCGGGCGCGCGGCTCGCGCTTCGCAAATCCTGGACAACGAAGGGGAGCAAGCGGCGCTTGGCGAACCGCGAGCCTGTTCGCTGCTCCGGGGTCGAATGGACGCGAAACGCCGAGGACCGGTTCCAACAGAGCCGACACGAGCGAAAGAAAAATAACGCCTCGCCGTCAGGAGAGCCTTGGGCCAGGAGAGCCTCGGGCAAGCGAAGTGCAAATCAACCAGAAATCGAGGACAAGCAAAATGACTAAGCGCATCTTTCTCGCGGGGGCATCCGGCGCCATCGGCCGGCGGCTTGCGCCATTGCTCGTTGCGAACGGATGGCATGTGGTGGGGTCTACGCGTTCAGAAGGCAAAGTTTCTTTGCTCAGTGAGATGGGGATCGAACCTGCCGTGGTCGACGTTTTCGATGCCGCCACGCTGCGACATCTCTTGGACGAGATCAAACCGGAGGTCGTTATTCACCAACTCACGGATCTGCCTTACGCGCTGGAAGAGAGCAAGATGGCCGCCGCCCTGGCGCGCAACGCTCGCCTTAGGGACGAGGGTACTCGTAATCTCATTGCAGCCGCCATCCACGCTGGCGCGCGGCGTTTGATCGCTCAAAGCATTTCCTTCATCTATGCGGACGGCCCCAAGCCGCACAAGGAGTTCTGATCCGCTCCTGCCCTTGACGCATCCGATATACGGAGAGACGGTAAAAGCTGTCATGAGCCTTGAACGTCAAGTGATTGAAGCGCCACTCGAAGGGATTGTTCTGCGCTACGGATTGCTTTACGGACCTGGAACGGGCTTCGATGCAGCCATCGCTCCGGGGGCGGCGCATGTCGACGCGGCCGCAAAAGCCGCCGAACTCGCGGTCACAAGAGGACAGCGAGGCGTCTATAATGTCACGGAAACGGATGGAACGACATCGAGCGACAAGGCGATCCAGGCTTTTGGCTGGGATGCCGCCTGGCGTTGTTAGCGGGAAGCCGGAAAACGGTGCTCAGCTTCCGTTCGTCCCATTCAGCGTTTTCGTGGCCAGCACCTTGTCGATGCGGCGCCCATCGAGATCGACAACCTCGAACAGCCAGTTCTTCCAGCGGAACTTTTCGCCCACGCCGGGAATCCGGCCGAGCTGCGACAGCACGAAGCCGGCGAGCGTGGTATATTCCGCGTCATCGATGGCGAGCCCCGTCAGCCCGAGAACGCGCTCGACCTCGAAGACCGGCATCTGCGCGTCCATGAGCCAGGAGCCGTCCTCGCGCTGCACGGCGTCAGGCTCGATGTCGGCTTCCTCCTCGGGCAACTCGCCCGCTATGCCGGTAAGAATGTCGGTAGGCGTCACGATCCCCTGAACGGATCCATGCTCGTCGAGCACGATCGCCATGTGCACGAGCGATTTCTTGAACATGTCGAGCAGCTTCAGCACATTCGTGCTCTCATGCACGTAGAGCGGAACCTTGATTGCGGCTTCTAGGTTGATCTTGCCCGACTTGTGGAGCTGGTCGAGCAGCGTCTTCGCATGCACGATGCCGACGGTTTCGTCCACATCGCCGCGGCATACCGGAAAACGCGAATGCCCGCTCGCGGCGACGTCGCCGTAGATCGAGGCTTCGCTTTCGGTGATGTCGATCCAGACAATGTCGGGCCGGGGCACCATGATCGAGCGGACGGAGCGGTCGGCCACCCGTAGCACGCGCTCGATGATTTCCTGCTCCGCCTTTCCGAAGACGCCCGCCTCCGTCCCCTCGGCGATCATCGACTTGACCTCTTCCTCGGTAACGTCCGGCTCCGCCTGCGCAGAGGGGCGGACAAGGTGAAGGACGCCCTCGGTGGACCAGCGCAGCAGCAGCGAAATCGGGGTGGCGACGGTAGTCAGCACATTCATCGCCGGAGCGACGGAGCAGGCGATGCGTTCGCGATTGGCGAGGGCGAGGCGCTTCGGGACAAGCTCGCCGATCACGAGCGAGACATAGGCGATGCTGCACACCACGATGGCGGACGCGACGGTCTCGGCGTAGCGGCCCAGCAAGGACGGGCCTGCAAGAACTTCCGCCAAAGCGGGAGACAGCGTGCGCTCGCCATAAGCGCCCGACAGGATCGCCACCACGGTGATGCCGATCTGAACCGAGGGAAGAAAGCGGGCTGCATCGGCGTTGAGCGCGAGCGCCGACATCGCCCCCGGGCGGCCGTCGTTGACGAGCTTTTGCAGCCGCGCCGGCCGGGACGACACAATAGCCAACTCCGCCATGACGAGGAAGCCATTCACGGCGATCAGGAGAATGAGGACAAAAAGCTGCGGCCAAGGCATGGGAATAAGGGGCTTGTTCGCGGCCTTTATAGCGAGTGTTCGCGACAGTGGTAAAAAATTGCAGGGCTGGCGCTTGGATTTTGTCGTGGTGACGGGAAACGACGGCATGCAAAACGAGAGAAACCGGGCCAGAACCCGGTTTCAATCGTCATGGGCGGAGCCTCTGTCAGCTATAACATTCAGTCAAAAACATTGATCCTTTCGACATTGGAGCCGCCCGCCGCCGAAGTTCTAACGCCTTCGAGGAGGATAGAGATGTTGTGGCAGCCGGAAAATATCGCCCTCGTGAAAAGTCCTACCCGTCGCACGCACTCGGCATTTCAATGCGTATCGCGAACGGCGCCCCATAAGACCTTCGAGAGCTGATTTAAGCATCGGTCCTCCGCCTCTTCTGCCGCGGCCTTGTGTGTTCGAGGAGAAAGCCGTGGATTCCAACGTAAAGCCTCCTCACGCCCCTGATTTCCGCGGGCCGCGGGGACTTTACGGAAGGGACAGTGCGCGAATACGGCTTGCCGTCGTCGAAGCCTCGTCCCCGGGCAAAGCCCAGCGATTGTGCGGCACACCGGCGGCATTTACCGCCGGACACGCAACAGAACTCGCGATGACCAGACGGGCAACGTGACGCCCACACCCATCTTATCGTGATTTTGATGGTGTGTGCGCAGGCTTAATAAAAGGTAAAGGCCAGCCGGCGGACGCAGCCTGGCTTGCCTGGATTTATATATCCGGCGTGCTGAAAACCATTCGGATCCGGAGTGTTAGCTCACCTTTGCAGGCGTATCCTGTTGCACTGCAACATCAGATATAGAAAAATACTTTGTGTTTGGGAATAAACTGTTCCGATTCGCGTGCGGCCCATGATAGGCGTCTTACCCGGAAGCACACCCTTTCAAGAACTGCATTAACTGGGGATCACATTTCAATGGCGAAACCTATCTCACACGGAGCGTTTATCGCCGCGATGGTCGCAGGTGTGTCGGGCGCCCATCTTCTTTTTATTGCAGCAACCGTTCCGGCAATGGCTGAAGAGACTCTCGCCGCCAGCCGTACGGTTCAGTTCCGCGAAGCGTCCTTCACGTGCGGGGAGGCCAGTCAATCCGGAAAAGTCGTCCGCTTTATGCGTGCGACCCCAGCAGCAAAATACCTGCCGGAATACGAGCCCAGCGAAAGCGACCCGCTGGCCAAAAGCTGGGACATCATCTATCGAAACATCTGTGAGCAGGACGCCAGCATGACCGCCAGCGCGAGCCACAAACACCGTTAGCGGATCACCTGACAGTCCCCAATCGAAGCGCGATCACGTTCCCCGGCTTGGCCGGGGTGTTTCCTATTCGCAAAAAATCAAAAAGTCTTTCCCCTTTTTTTCGAACACTCGTGAGCCGCGAACCAACTTAGAGCCTGACCTCGGGCACGCCCCCTGCAAGCAAACCTCGCTGTCCTTCCGCGCTTCGCGTTCGGCGAGGCCAGCAATCAGGCATTTGCCTTCATTATGATCAAGCTCAAATCGCCGATCGCGAGGCTTGCTATTTTGTCGTCGGGGACATCGGCAGAGGCAGACGCCAGCGTCGTCAGACAGCCTGGGGCGCCTTTTCGGATCGGCCCCCGATCTTCATGCTGCGACGCAAGAACTCCAGATGAGAAAAGCCGGCGAGGCGAAACACTTTCGCGTCTTGCACAAGAAATACGTGGATTACGAGCGGAGACGGTTGAGGTCTCCGCTCCGATTGAATACTCAAGACCTAAATCAAAGAAACTTCTGCGGGCCATCGTTTAAAGGCGCGGCTCTCAGGCGTTGCAAGAATTTTCGAGGATCGTGTGACTTTTGACCTGAAGGGAAAGCGTGTCTGGGTTGCCGGCCACCGTGGCCTTGTTGGAAGCGCATTGGTCCGCCGGCTTCAAACGGAGGAGTGCGCCCTTCTGACCGCTGACAGGGGGGCGCTCGATCTCCAGTCAGGCGCCGCCGTTGAGCGGTGGATGTCGGCCGAAAAGCCTCAAGTGGTGTTCCTGGCGGCCGCCAAGGTCGGTGGCGTCCTCGCTAACAAGCGGCATCCGGCCGAGTTCCTCTATCAGAATCTCATGATCGAGCTGAACGTCATCCATGCGGCGTTCAGGCAGGGAGTCGAGAAACTTCTCTTCCTCGGCTCTTCCTGCATCTACCCCCGGGACGCTCCCCAGCCCATCAGGGAAGAGGCGCTTCTCACAGGGCCGCTCGAAGAGACGAACGAGGCCTATGCTCTCGCCAAAATCGCAGGCGTCAAGCTTTGTCAGTCCTACCGCGAACAGCATGGCTGCGACTTCATCTCGGTCATGCCGACCAATCTTTATGGGCCAAACGATAATTTCCATCTGCAGCATTCGCACATGGCGGCTGCCTTGATGGCGCGCTTTCATCAGGCAAAGATCGATAACGCCCCCACGGTCACAATCTGGGGCACGGGAACGCCGCGCCGCGAGCTTCTCTTCGTGGACGATCTCGCGGACGCCTGTGTTTGTCTCACGAAATGCTACAGCGGCCCCATCCCTCTGAATGTCGGAACCGGGAATGATTTGACCATCCGCTCCATTGCCGAGGTGATGCAGTCTGTCGTCGGCTATGAAGGTCAGATCACCTTTGATGCCTCCTATCCCGATGGGACGCCTCGGAAAGTTCTGGATGTAAGCCGGGTTTCATCACTGGGGTGGGCGGCTAAAACCCCCCTTAAAGACGGACTGACCAGGACTTATGCCTGGTATTGCAACAACTCTGAAAATTTAAGAGCAAGTTAGTCGATGGAAAAGAATGCATTGATCACTGGCGTGACCGGCCAGGATGGGGCCTATTTGTCCGAGTTCCTCTTGAAAAAGGGCTATCGGGTTTGGGGCATCAAGCGGCGGTCATCCTCGTTCAATACCGGGCGCGTCGACGCATTCTATCAGGACCCCCATGTCGGCAATCCGCATTTCCGGATGATCTACGGAGACATGACGGATTCAACGAACCTCATTCGCGTGGTTCAGGAGGTTCAGCCGGATGAGATTTATAATCTCGCGGCGCAAAGCCATGTCCATGTGAGCTTCGAGACGCCGGAATACACCGCCAATGCCGATGGGATAGGCCCGCTGCGCCTCCTTGAGGCCATCCGGATCCTGGGTCTGGAAAAGAAGGTGCGGTTTTATCAAGCCTCGACGTCAGAGCTTTATGGCAAGGTCGCGGAGATTCCGCAGAGCGAGAGACTCCCTTCTATCCCCGCTCGCCATACGCCGCCGCCAAAATCTACGCGTACTGGATCACGGTGAACTACCGCGAAGCCTATGGCATGCATGCCTCAAACGGCATTCTGTTCAATCATGAAAGTCCGTTGCGCGGCGAGACCTTTGTGACGCGAAAAATCACGCGCGCAGTCGCCGCCATCTCGCTCGGCCTGCAGGAGCGGCTCTACCTTGGGAACCTGAACGCGAAACGCGATTGGGGCCACGCCCGGGACTATGTCAAGGGCATGTGGGCGATTGTGCAGCAAGACGAACCTGGCGATTACGTGCTCGCAACCGGGGAAACCCACACGGTGCGCGAATTCGTGGAGGCTGCTTTTGCGGTGACCAACACCCGCATTGTCTGGAAAGGGGAGGGCATCAACGAAAGAGGTGTCGACGCCAAGTCCGGGCGGACACTTGTTGAGGTCGATCCGGACTATTTCCGGCCGACTGAGGTCGAGATTCTGCTTGGCGATGCCTCCAAGGCCCGCGACGTCCTGGGCTGGAGACCCACAATCGCTTTTCCCGAACTCGTCAAGGAAATGGTTGCAGAGGATTTGAAGACCGTTCTTCTGGAGCGGGAGCGCGTCGAACGCCACGGGTAGATGTCAAACAATGCTTAGCGTACTTGGAGGTAATGAGCAGCAAGCCAACTCTTAGCCGTCGGTACTCTTAACGTCGATATTGTGAGGACCTTCAGTTCCAATGAAAACAAGTCCTTCTGTTCATAACTTAAACTGGATTGTTCTAACCACTCATCCCCATCGCGAAGATTTTGCGATCGAAAACTTGGTACGGCAAGATTACAATGCCTATTGCCCGATGCTGATTAAGCGCATCAAACACGCGCGCCGCGCCTATGACGCGAAGCGACCGTTATTTCCGGGCTATATTTTCGTGGAACGCCCGGCTCAGCACCAGCTCTGGCGGCCGCTGCTCGGTACGTTCGGGGTGCGCTCTGTGGTTTGCCAGGGGGAGAGGCCGTCGTTGCTTCCTGCCGCCTTTGTGGAGAGTTTAAAGGCGCGCGAAATGGACGGCGCCATCCGAAAACCCGAGCTTCCGTTCGAGCCCGGCCAGTCGGTCGCCATCAATGGCGGCGCCTTCGATGGTCTTGTCGGCCAGATCCTCGAGATCCGTGAGAGCGACCGCGTTTTGCTGCTGCTTAATCTTCTCAATCAGCAGACCCGCGTGCATGTCGAAACGAAGATGCTGCGGACGGCATGAGACGCTGATCGATGGAGAGCGCGCGGCGCTCTCCGGTCTCCGATTGAATAACTTCTCGGTCGGTGTCCAAGGGTGGGTCAGCGCCAGATCCCACGGGTGTCTATGACCTTCTTGCCGGCACGGTGCTTCGCAGGGATCTCGCGAAATGCCTTATGGTCAACAAGCATCAGCAGAAGATCTGCATCAAGCGCTTCTTCCAATGTCGTCAATCTCGCGCCCCTGGCATCGCGGAGTTCGCTTGGCAGGTCATCGGCAAACGGCTCAACGATTCGGAAATCGATATTATTGCCGGCAAGATGTGACTCTTCCGCAAGATATTCCATCACTTCCACGGCTGGGCTTTCCCGAAAGTCATCGACATCTGGTTTGTAGGCAAGACCGAAGCAGCCGATAGAACGAACGCCACCTTCAGCAACCGCATTGAGAACTTTGCGGACCACCTGCCGGGGCCGGCCCGAATTTATCCAGCGCGCCTCTCTGATGAGCCGCGCCTTATCGCCGAGCGCCGAGACTATGAACCAGGGATCAACCGCAATACAGTGACCGCCGACACCGGGACCAGGTTTAAGGATGTTGACGCGAGGATGATGATTGGCGAGCCCAATAAGATCCCAGACGTCGATCTCGAAATCCTCACAGATCTCTGCGAGCTCATTGGCGAACGCGATGTTGACGTCACGGAAGGAATTTTCGGTCAGTTTGCACAGCTCCGCCGTGCGCGAGTTTGTACCAAGGCATTTCCCTGTGATGAAGGTGCGATAGAAGGCCTGTCCGGCCTCGGTGCTGGCACTGTCGATGCCACCGATGACGCGATCATTCTCGACGAGTTCTTTCAACATTTGACCAGGCAGAACGCGCTCAGGGCAGTGGGCGATGAGGAGATCCGGTCTGCCGTTGCCGCCTCGGCGCGCGCATGAGAGATCGGGTCGCAAGTTCTCGATCCAGCCCGCAACCATTTCTGTGGCGCCAACAGGGATCGTCGATTCCACGACGACGAGGTTGCCCTTTTCCAGCACCGGCGCGATCGACCGGGTCGCTGCCTTGACATACGAAAGGTCAGGCTTGTAGCCCCCAGTGAAAGGCGTTGGCACCGCTATGATGAAGACGTCCCCCTTGACCGGCCTGGTCCCAGCCCGAACCTTGCCCGTTGCAACGAGTTCGGCGAGAGCTTCCGGCAAGTGCGGCTCTTCAATCGGACTGCGGCCGGCATTGACGGCTTCGACAGTGGCCGTATTGATGTCCACACCGATCACCTTTAATCCGGCGCGGGCAATGACGACCGAGGTCGGCAAGCCGATATAGCCAAGGCCTAAAACAACCGCAGTTTTGAAATGGGGCATCTTGGTCATTCGCTTAGTGTTCCAAGTCGGGATCAGGTATCTCTTCAAGGTGCGAAGGTGTCGTATTGCTGGCCAACAAGCGCTGCGGTGATGCGCTCCGAGGCGCGGCCGTCACCGTAGGGGTTGTGTGCGAGGCTCATCGCTTTGTAGGCGGCGGGATTGGTCAGCACCTCCCCGACCTCCTCCAGGATGCGTTCCTTGTCGGTTCCCACCAGTCGCACGGTTCCAGCCTCGACCGCTTCGGGGCGCTCGGTAACGTTGCGCATCACGAAAACCGGCTTGCCGAGCGAGGGGCCTTCCTCCTGGATTCCCCCGCTGTCCGTTAAAATGACGTGACTTCGCTTCATAAGCGCTACGAATGGCAGGTACTCAAGCGGTGCGATCAGATGCACCCTCGGCTGGCCCTTGAGCACGCTAGACACCGCTTCCTGGACATTCGGATTGAGGTGGACCGGGTAGACGACCTGAATATCATGACGGAGCGCCAGTTCCTTGATCGCCTGGCAGAGACTTAAAAACGGCGCCCCGAAGTTCTCCCGGCGATGGCCGGTGACGAGAAGGATTGGCAGCTCCGGATCAAGGAAGCAAAAGTACTTGTTAATGTCGGCCGCGATGCGGGCGTTTGTCTCCAATCGTATTACCGTTTGGTGAAGGGCGTCGATGACGGTATTGCCGGTGATGTGGATCTTCTCCGGGGCGACTGTTTCCTTCAGCAGATTGTCGCGCGAGGCGGGAGTTGGTGCAAAATAGAGATCGGTAATGACATCGGTAACGCGGCGGTTCATCTCCTCCGGCCAAGGCTGCGCCAGGTTTCCCGAGCGTAACCCCGCCTCAACATGTCCGACCGGGCAGTTGTGATAAAATGCCGCCAAGCTGGCGGCCATCGTTGTTGTCGTGTCGCCATGAACAAGCATGCGGTCAGGCTTCTCGTCCTCCAAGATCGGCGTCATCTTCTCGAGGATCGCCGTCGTGATATGGGTGAGGCCCTGAGCATGCTTCATGATGCCGAGGTCATAATCCGGTACTACGTCGAACAGGTTGAGCACCTGATCCAGCATCTGGCGGTGCTGCGCGGTGACGCACACCCGTGTCTCGAAGGCCGGATTTTTTCGGAGCGCCGTGACCACGGGCAGCATCTTGATGGCTTCCGGCCGCGTGCCAAAGACTACGAGCACCTTCATATTATCCTACTCGTTCTCCGGCTTATGCCCTGGCCCCGGCGGACGCACTGTCCGGGCGCCTGCTGCGGCGGTGCAGGGCTTCTTCTACGCACACCGCCTCAAGAATGGAGAGCATGCGCGCCGCCAAGGCCTTGCGGTCATAGCTCTGGGCAGCTGCGGGCCCACGCTCTGCGAGACGCTGCCGAAGTTCGGTGTCGCGGGCGAGCTGGCGGATACCGTCGCTGAGCGCGCCGGCGTTTTCGGGCTCGAACACGAGGCCAACGCCTTCGCGCATCACGATGTCGGCGGATTCGCCGGTGACGCCATGCAGCACAGGCAGCCCCATGGCCATGCACTCGAAGAGCTTGGAGGGGATCACAGTCTCGAACAGCGGCGCTTTCTTAAGGTGAATCAGCGAGACGTCGAGCAACGACCAATAGGCCGGCACTTCGTCTCGTGGCACGCTGTCGAGGAACGTCACGTTTTGCAGCCCCATTTCCTTCGCGGCGGCGACGAGCTTGGCTTTCTCCGCGCCGTCGCCGAGGAACACGAAGCGGACGCTCGCCATCGCTGGGTCATGTGAGAGGTTCTTTGCCGCTTCCAGGAGTGTCGTGAGACCGTGCGCCATTCCGTGGGTGCCGACATAGCCGGCGACGAACGCATCCTTGAGACCGAGCCGCTCGGCCAACGCCTCGTCACGCGGGCGCGGAGCAAAACGCGACAGGTCAGCTCCGTTGGTTACGACGTGCAGTTTTGCGCGCGGAACCCCGCGCTCGTCGAGGTTCTCTATAAATGCATTGGTGACGGACACGATGGCCGCGGCGCTGTGATAGAGCGACATCTCGAGCGCCTCGAGCGAGCGGAGGATGGGCTCATTCTTCATGGCGCCCACGGCGCGAATTGATTCCGGCCACAGATCACGCAGCTCAAAGACGTAGGGGCAGCCCTTGAGGCTGCTCGCAATGCGCGCCGCGAGCGGGGCGAAAAGCTGTGGCGACGTCGCCAGCATGATGTCGACGTTGCGGACGCTCATCACGGCCGGCAAAATGGCGCTAAGAAAGGATGCGTAGTCGATCGTGCGCTTCAGGAAGCCGGCGTTGGCCGAGATGTAGGTCCAAACCCGCAGGACCTCGATGCCCGCCATCCTTTCACGGCCGAGCAGACGGTTGCGGTATCCTGCATAGACCTCGCCCTTCGGAAAATTCGGCGCACAGGTGATGACCGTGACCCTGTGGCCGGCGGCCACCCATTCGCGGCAATGCTCAAATGTGCGCGTCGCAGGTGCATTGACTTCCGGCGGGAAGTTGTCGGTCAGAAACAGGATATGCATGGCTTTGCTACCATTGGAAGGTGGTCGTCAGGCGACCGTCGCCGATCAAAACTTCAAGGCTGCGCGTGGCGAAGGATTTGCCGAATTCCGGGCGCCAGAAGGAGGCGGCGATCTCCCCCGGCGTGTTCGTCCGCCAAAGGATGGCGAGACCCTTTGATGTCAAGATGCGGCCTGACCGGCGGTCTGGTTCGACCTCGAGTGCCACGCCAGGCGCCAGATGAAACCGAGCAACAGCAGTTCGATGGGGTCCGCTGATTTCATCTATGACCGTCAAGCTCCGCTCGTCCATCCGCCAGGTCCGCGTGTGAACGTTCCGCCCGCCGAGGCGTCGGTAGCCGTCATGTCTGGCTGAGACGACCCAAGGTGAGTTGGATCTCACGGTAAGGGCTGTAACCCTGGCGCGCCGGGCGACCCTGAATGCAGCCCATACTTCGGACGAGTTCTCACCATCGATCTCAACTGTGCTGTGCGCGCGGGTTGCACGCTGCGCCTCACGCTCAGCGCCCGGGGCGTAAGTGGAGGTTCCGCCATTCACGATCACGCGCTCTCCCGCAAGCGAAAGCTCGAAGGACAACGTGTCGGCGTGAGCGTGGCCCGGGATGTACTCCGGCCCGATGGCCGCGATATCAAGTATTGCAGCCATGTCACCGAAATTGAGCCGTGCATAGCCCGACTGAGACATATGATGCAGGCCCTCGCCAGGGACCTCCAGGCTCGGCAGGCCCAGGCGATCTGCATAGGCCTCGATCTCATCGCGACTTGCGGCGATGCCGAAAGCTGCGTCGTTGAAGAAGGCCGGGCCCCCATCGGGATGCGTCATGGCGGCGAGCCAGCGGCGCATGCGTCCGGAAAGCTCGGGCAGGTTGCGGAAAACCGGGCAGTCGGCGCGGCCGTGGCAACGGGAGAGGTTCAGGAGGTCAAGCAGATCCTCGAGGATGATCGCCTGATACATCGGCGACAATTCGAAATGCCCGCCGTCGGCGAGGATCTGCTCGGGGAGCTCGCGCTTATAGATCGCGAGCCCCTTTTGCAGCCAGGCATCCGCTTCACCGCAATCGCAGAACAATCCTGCAAAGACGAGCGCCTTGGCGTTGGCCAGGACGTGGTTGCCTAGCAGATGCCACTCAACATGGGCCGCTAACCAGCGCGCCTGCAACGCCAGGCTGTTCAGTATCGCTGCATCGGGGCGCTGGCCTGACAACTGCCATTTGATCCAGTTAACAATCCTGAGCGAGACGGGATAGGGTTCCCAGCCGACGCCCGCAGGGGGAGGATTTTCGGCGATCCAGCGCTTGATGAGTTCCCGTTGTTGGTCGCAGCGCCGTGGCCCATCCAAGGCCAGGAGATCATCAAAGTAATGCAGGTTGTACAACCACAGCTTGGACTGCTGCACGTCGTTCCATTGCTCCGGTCGGGCGATCTCACCATCGGCATTGAGAAAGCGCACGCGCCAGTCCGCCCCGAGGCTCGATCGACGCGGAACAGGAGCCTTCCAATCGGCGATCTGTTGGCGTAACCGCGGCGTCGGCATGGATGCCCGGTACGCGCGCGGGACCCTCTTGAGCATGCGGGCATAAATCTGAACGGGCTTGAGGTGGCGCACCGTGCGCACAAAGCGCAGTGCTCGCGTGGCGGCCGATGCTTCGCCCATTATAGAGATGCTCAAGTTCACCGGCGCAGTTTTCGGAACTTTCGCAGCCAGTCGCAAACCTGCCGCGTGCTGGCCCGATAGAGCGTCGGAAAGAGTGTTAACTGCCTCTCGTTCCCGCCAGTGCTTGATGCGCTCATGAACCCGTGCGGCTTCGCCAATCGAGCCAGCGGGGTGCAGTTCACAAAGCGCGCTAGGAAGAGCATGTCATCCGTTTTTGCTGGCGGTCGGGATCGAGTAGCGTTTGTCAGGGGGTGACTTTAACGCCAGCGATTTCGATCGTCTTGCGCGCGACTTCGATGATCTCCTCGTAGGGAATCGGCGGCGGACCGCCCCTGGCGATGGCATCGAGGAACGCCTTGGCGCACCTCGATTGTCCCTTGTCCTGGCTCCACAGCCTCATCGGTCTGAAGCCCTTCCATCCATGGCCGCCGAGCTTGCGGAAGTTGTCGAGCTGAAGGATCCGCCCGCTCGCGAAGACCTCGAGGCGCTCTTTCGGGAAGGCCTTGTTGCCGTTGGCGAAGTAATGCACCGCGCCCGTCGACCCGTCCGCGAAGCCCAGCATGATCGAAGCCGTGTCGCCTGTCCCCGACGTCATCCGCTCAATATGGTGCGAGGTGATCGGCGCGCGGGCGAGGTCACGCAAAAGGTCGATGAAGTGACACGCTTCGCCGATGATGCGCCCGCCGCCGACATCCCGGTCCTGCGTCCAATGATCGGCCGGGATGGCGCCGGCATTGACGGTCATGACCATGGCTTTTGGACCCGTCCCACCCTTGAGTAACTCTTTCATCCGCATGACATGAGGAGCGAAGCGCCTATTGAAACCTATCATCAGAAGGGGCGCGGCGGCGGCAATGCAGGCGGCAGCATAGGCTTGCTCGATTGCGTTTATCTCCTCCAGCGTCAGAGCCAGCGGCTTTTCGACAAAAACGCTCTTGCCCGCCGCGAAGGCCCGCGCGACGAGCGCGGCATGGCTGTCATGGCGGGTAGTGATGATCACTGCATCGACGGCGTCGTCGGCGAGCACGGCCTCGATATCAGTCGTGGCCACCTCGAAGCCGTATTTGCGCCCGGCGTGCAAAGCACTCACGCCGGCGCTGGAGGCGACCATCCTCAGTCGCGCGCCACCGGCCTTGAACGCCGGTATGAGCATGCCGGTCGCATAGTTGCCCGAGCCGATAACACCGACGCCAACGACGCCGCCCTTAGTCTTTGTCGCCGCCCGCGCACCTTGCGGTATCGTTCGATTTCGGAGGATCTGCTCCGGGACTTCGGCCGCATCGGGGTATTCGAGCACGACGCCGAGCGAGGGCTCGGCGCCGCCGACGATCTCATAGGCGCGCTCGGCGTCGACTATCCTGAAGCGGTGCGAGATGAGCGGCGCCACGTCCAGACGGCCGGTCGCGATCATATCCAGCACGGCCTCGAAATTGCGCTGCTCGGTCCAGCGCACGAACCCAATCGGGTAGTCGAGCCCCTTCTCTTCGTAGCTCGCATCGTAACGGCCCGGTCCGTAGGAGCAGGAAACCTGAAAGGTCAGTTCCTTCTCATAGAAATCAGCGCGTGACAGCTCGAGGCCAGTAACCCCGACGAGCACTATGCGACCGCGCTTGCGACACATGAGTGCGGCCTGATGAACAGGCTCGCTGCTCCTGGTCGAGGCCGTGATAATAGCGCCATCGACGCCTTGGCCGCGCGTGTAGCCATTGGCTGCGCTTACCGGATCAACACCCGCAGATAGATCGACGACCTCGGCGCCGAAGCGGCGGGCGAGTTCCAACCGGCTCTTGTCAAAATCGAGGCCAAGCACACGACAGCCATGAGCGCGCAAGAGTTGCACCGTCAGGAGGCCGATGAGGCCGAGACCAGAGACCGCGAACGTCTCGCCGAGCGTCGGCGCAGCGAGGCGGATGCCTTGAAGTGCGATGGCGCCGAGCACCGTGAACGAGGCGGCCTCTGCTGCGATGCCGTCGGGAAGCTTCGCGCAAAGGCTGGCAGGGACGGCCACGACCTCCGCATGCTTGCCATTGGAGGCGACAACATCACCGACCGCGAAGCCTTTAACGCCGCTGCCGATTTCGATGACCCGCCCGACGTTGCAATAACCGAGCGCCAGGGGCTGATCAAGCTTGTTGCGTACAGCAGCGAGGGTTGGCGCCAAGCCGTCTGATCTTATCTTGTCCAGCACCTGACGAACTTTATCCGGTTGCTGGCGCGCCTTGTCGATGAGGCTCGCCTTGCCAAAATCAACGAGCATGCGCTCGGTTCCCGCTGACACGAGCGAACGCGTTGTGTGAATGAGGAGATAACCAGCTGCCAGCGAGGGGCAGGGGACGTTGGCGAGTTCGGTAGCGCCGGTCCGGAGATGTTGCAGGATTTGTTTCATGTCGGGCTCAAACTCTCACTCGGGCAACTTCACGGTCATCGCCCCGATCGCGCTGCAAGGCATTTGCCTCGCGCAACCGAAGGGGGGATAGCCGCAAGTATTCGGTTCACTGAGGAAGTCGCCCGTCGCGTAAGATGAAGCATGCCAAGTTCAACGCGCCCACCGCTCTCGACCACGGTGGTCAAACCTCACGGGCTCTCAGTTCAGGCTATCAGCACACTCAGAACACCGTTTGGGGAGTTTTCAAGTTCGACGTTGAAGGGGTCAGCTGTTCATTCCTGATACCAATCGTATCGCTATACACTGCTATTTTGGCCAAGAATTCGAAAGTCTCATTGGCTGTCCTTTCCCAGGAATGCTGTTTCGCTCGCTCAAAAGAGGCGAGCGCCTTGCGGGTTCGCATGTCAGGAGACGCAATCAGGTCCTCAATAGCCGCCTCGATGCTGTCGACCTTCTCTGGGTCGAAATAGACGCCTGCGTCGCCAAGAACCTCAGGCATGGGGCCCCGCCCTGAGGAAGCTATGGGCAACCCTGACGCCATTGCCTCAAGGAGGATGATTCCCATGGTCTCGCAACTTGAAGCGAATACGAAAAGATCCGCTGACTGATATCGCAATGGTAAACTTCCGTGCGCAATGTTTCCCTCGTATCGGATAAGACTCTTTTGCGGGTCGACCCTTTGAAGAACCTTTCGCAAACGCCGCAAAGAGGCTGGATATGCCGGACCCACTAAATCCAGCACAACAGGGAGACCGCGCCCATTGAGCCTCGCGACAGCTTCTGCGACGTTCCATGGGTGTTTATAAGGCTCTATGGTCGACACATACAAAATTCGATATGGCCGCTCATTGCTGTAATCCGTGATAGAAACCTGCGGGCGTGGCGCCTTTGCAAAACTTTCATCGACGCCATGTGGAATGACGGCATTCAAGCCGACACGAGGACCGGTAGCGCTTCGCACCACGTCTCGCGCATACATTGTCAGGAAGATAGTGCCCGCGGCTCGTCTGAACGAACTTGACTGGAACCAACGGAGCAGCAACAGCCGGAGTGTCATGGAGGATAGACCATAACGGAACAGTTCGCGCCACATAAAGGGAAGCAAGTTTTGGCTCATCGTCACTACCGGATGAAAATCGGTGACAATATTACCTCCCGGTGCAAAGAGTAAATCACAGTGCTCCCTTCTTGCCAAGTCTCCTAACCGCCTTTGCTGCCACAGACCTCTACGCAGATAATGTCTCTCAAACACATGATCGTGCTTCTTTATCAACCATGGACGATCATCGATAGAGCCCAAGGTTGCCTGTGGCCCCCATACGCAAACCTTGTGAAAGCCATATATCGGAGGGCAAGACGCGCGCAGCAACTCCTTAAGGTGAGTTAAACCACCGCCTCCCCTGATGTTTGTTGCGTCAATGCCGAGCACCATTCCCCCAGTTGGGAGAGTTTTGCCAGCATTGGAAGATAAGCAATCTTCTTTCAGGCTAACCATTTTCGCCCACCTCGGCCACTTGCAGTTAGTCGACGATTTACTGAACAAGAGATGATCGGAGAGTCACAAGGCAAGGCACCTTGGCCACTAGCCCGGTGCCGTGACCGAGAAGTAGCGGTTGATAAGTCCAACGAGGTGCGGTCGGATTCTAGCCCGTGTATATCTACTGCTTGTCGCGTTCGCGAGGAGATAGGGAGCACGATGAGATGCCAGACCCTTCAACTCGGGGGGCAAGCAGGATCTCCCGAATGGCTGATATCTCACAAGGTCATTATAGAGGTCCTCGGCTCTTGTCGACCAGTTCCACAAGCAGCTATAACTTACTCAATCGGCTTCGCTCTCCCTGTGCAACCTCACTGTGGCTTCGGTAGAAATAATTCAACAAGCTCTGCCGCTTCACGACCGAACCTTTCGGGACCGAACTTGGCAGCCTCTTGGCAGGAACTCTCGTCAACCCTCCGAAGCCCCGCTTCATCCAAGTCAGCAGCAATATTCAATGCCTGAAGAAGCGCTTCCTCGTTACCAGCTTGAAATCGAATAGAGTTCTCCCTCGACGCAAGATCGGCTGCACTTCCAACGCGATCACTTAACACGACTCCGCACCCGCAAAGCATGGCCTCATGCACCACAAGTCCCCATGCTTCAACGAGCGAGGGCAGAATTAAGAAACGTGCGCCATGATAACGCAAAACCAATTCCTCAGGCTGAACGAAATCTTCGATAATGATGTTTGGGTGTCGTGGTATAAGATGTCTCTGCTCTCCGGTACCGCAAATATGCAGCCGCCAATCAGGGCGAACCGAAGAGAATCGCAAGAACGTACGCGCCAAGCGGACAACATCCTTCCACGCAATCAACCGTCCAACAAAAAGGAACACTTTTGGTCGCTTTATTAATGAAGGCCCTCGATGGAATAGCTTGGGATCAGCCCCTAACAAACCCTGCCTAACTCGGCCCTCCTGAATCCCAAACCACCTCATCAGCTTGAGACCTTCGTGTCCGGGGACCAACATTGCGTCGAAATGATTGCGATATCTGATACGAAAAGCCAGCGGCCCAATCATAACCTGGCGAAAATTACCACGCCAATTTGCGTCCGATAGCCCAACCACATACCCGCCCCGTGCCTTCACCTCTTTTCCAAGTGAGGTAAATGCCGCGTACGACCAGCCAGACTGAAAGAACAGGTCGGGGACATCAAGGCCCAGTTCATCCCAGCGAAGACGCCTATCCGCATCGACCCAATGACTGGCATGTCCTAAAACTTCATCCATTCCACGCACGGGAACCGACGGTCTGGACCCTACAACTACGCAATCCGCGTCAAGCCTATTGAGCGCACCCCGTATCAGCCTCGCTCCAAATTGCGGCAAACCATACCAAGAGAATGCAACTTGCCTGCGAGATCTATCTGTATTCTTGCGCAAGCTCATCGGTTTTAACTCCAGGGGAAGTGATCCCCGACGGGATATTCATCGACTCGAAAAGTGAGGTGTGCTGGGTGCGCTTTCGATTGCCCCCACTCGCCGAACTCGCGCTCTTAGACCCCAGCCATCTCAGTCCGGTACGACTTCACTTCCGCAAGCCATTGACGCATACGTGACTTGACATCATGTTCGTCACTCCATACGCGCATCTGTCCCCCTTCTGCTATCTTGCGGCGAAGCGAATGATTTCGGAGAAGAATTTCGAGCTTAGCAAGCAAATCCTCGCATGATCGAAAAAATACCACTTCTTCGTCCTCACGGAAGAGAACTGCTAAATCATCAGTGTATTCAGTCAACATTGCCACGCCTGCGGCGGGTATCTGGAAGTTCCGCCGCGTATAGGTGTCACGATTGAGTTTAGAGAGGAAACAAAGAGCTACCTTTGCTCCACACAAGGCCTGCCGGTACTGACTGCCATTGACTGCAGAAATCGGATAAAGAGCGCGAAGCGGGCTGTCTGGCGCCAGCTTGGAGCACGCTCTGTCCCATCCACCACCAAAAAGATTTAGTTTGAAACCGGCCCGACAGATTGCCTCCAAATAGCCGACCCGCCCGTCATCCTCATAGTGACCGGCGAAGACGACATCACAAAAGAACTTCTGCTCGATTTCTTCAGTCGGTACCGGAAAGTCTTCGTTTGGTATAAAATATGATCTAAGCAAAGAAACTCGGCGAGCTCCATTCGCTAGCAAGGCTTCCTGCGTAGGTCTTCGATACGCGAAATGCAAATCGAACAACGTTATGCTCTCCCGAAAATGCCTCCAGTGCGATCGCTTGGCCAAGGGTGAAAATGGATCATCGTTCGAATATTGGCAGAAAGTGGCCCCCGGAAGATGACGGCGTAACTCCGAGATCGTTGATGCCTTGAACGGATGCGCATTGTAGAGCCATATTACATCGGGTCGCTCGCGCTTCGCGACCCGAATGAGATCACGGTTCAATCTCCAAATTGAAGGTCCTGATTGAAATCTGAATTGCGCGCGCTTCCACAAAGTGGCCGGATTAAAGCCCGCTCGCTCGCCTTCAGACATCACGTAGTGACCATATCCAAATCTTACAATTCGGCATCCGAGTTGCTCGAGACTAAGCGCGCAGGCCTCTTGATACCAATCGTATCGCCACTCTCCCACAATGAGAATGAGCGGGATATCTCCAGCCAAATTCAGGCTCTTCTTCTCCATAAATAACCTTCTGCTAAAATCTCGATGATCAACAAACAGGTGTAGGCGGCAATGGCTTTAAGCCCGAGAACCTGCGATACTACGTGCCGCCACTGCACCTGAGAAGGCGAGCGGGCCGCTCGATATGCTACACGCAGTTGCCTTGCCTTGGTTAACTTCCCCCCAAGCCGAGCGCCGACCAGATCAGCCCCGATATGAGCAGCAGCCCGACCACCGCGCTAAACGCGCCTGTGAACCGACCTGGCGATAAGCGAGGGATCAAAGGCAACGCCAACACACTTGCGACGGTGACGTAAGATGTGTGCCCAAAGCCCACCAAGCCCTCCCCCATGATCGAGAACACAAAAGCGAGCGTTGGTAAGGTAATTTGACTCGTGAAGTCAAGGGCATGACTGGCGAACCTTCGGAAAAGAAAGAAGAGGATCGTCAGATTAAATGCCGCCTGTAGGATGTCCGGTAGCTGATATTCCCGTCCCACCGTCTGCGGATCCAGCATTTGCGTCCAGGGAAATGGTCCCGAAAGCCCCCTCACGAAGTTGTAAGCAATCGTGGCAAGATCCTTATTGTAGGTAAAATCGTTCGAGGATAAATCATAAACCATAACGCTGTCCTGGAGGTAGTTTTGAAAGGCAACGATCAGGACCACAAGTGATATAGTGGCGGCAATGATAACGAAGCTCGATTTGGCGCGTGCGGAAAGAATTTTAGCTGCCGCGGTTATCATCCCATTCAAGAAATAGATATTGCGCAATGTCATCAAAAAAAGAGCCCCGATAAGGATCATCGGAACCCCTTTGATACTCAATCGCGTTAGGATCAGAATTAGAGCGCCGGCGATAAGAAAAAACTGTCCCACTGAGTCTCGCCACAGTATGGACGAAATAACACCAAAAGGCTGCAGCAACACAATGACGAACACCGCCTGGGCAGATGCACGGCCCCCGATCATATAGGCGAACCTCGCGATCAGCGCTGCGACCAGACAGGCATGCAAAGAGTTCAAGGCTGTAAAATTCAGGAAGTGCTCGTTTCCTTGAAGATAGTAGAGAAGGGCAAAATAGGGCATCAATAACGTATTCTTTTGCCCAAGAAGATCTTCTGGAAGAGACATGATACCGTTAATACGCCAGTACTCAGCAATGAGCGTAAACTCGTCATTCAACCACTCGTAGTCGTGCAAGTATCCATAGGAAGGCATTTGCGTCATAAAGTAATGAGGATCGAAAAAGGTTACGTAGTGCCAGACACCGAGAGCGCATCTCATGAGGAACAATACAAGCCCCAAAAAGACGAACTGAGGACTTAAAATACGACTACGTCTCAACAGGCCAAGGCAAGCTCCAAAGCCAAGGAACGCACTTATCGTGCTTGCAATCAGGCTCGCCTCAGGAGAGGCGCCTACAGGGGTGAGTACAGGGATAAGTCCCCAAAAGACGACTAGCCCACAGATTGCGGGGGAGAGGACCGACAAGGTATCATGCTGTTCATCCCGATAGGCGATGCCTGGTCGAACTGGTGCGGAAAGCGTTAGCGTCGCAGTTGCGTCATGCATTGCCAGCTTTTCGCCCCTTGACGCACTAAATACGCCTCGCTTTTCAGGGATGTTGCGCATCCTACGATACTATGGTGCAGGACTTTCTCCTGCGGGCATATGCTTTATGAATGCCCTGTAATGGGCGGTCGCCGCAAAGGTTCTGGTAGAAATCCACTACTCGAATACCGCGCGGAACTGATCAATCTGCTCTGGCGCGTAGAAGTTGTCGGAAGTTCGACGAGCCGCCGCCGAAATGCGGCCGCGCAGCAACGGATCGCTATTAATGCGATCTATCTTTAAGGAGTAGTCGGACAGGTCGGCAACAGCGGACACCAATGCGTTTTCCCCGTCCTTCAGCAGATTCCGATGGGCCCCTACATTGAAGGCATGAACGGGCTTTCCTAGAAAAAGTGCTTCCTGCAAAACGAACTCACCAGTTGTATGATAGTAAGTCGGTAGAAGAACGCCGCGAGCTCCTGCCAGGAATTCTATATAGTCATGCCGTCGGGATAGACCCGTCACGATCTTTAGAAGCCCCCTTTCGACGAAACCACCGAGTTGGAATTCCTCTATCACCCTACGCGCCGTGGCATCGTCTCGCAGTGACAGTCTCAATTGTGGTTGAGTGCGAAGCTTGGAAAGAATCTCGGCAAGAAGGTGAAACCCTTTTTGCATGATCGGCTGCCCCGTTATTATGAAGTATCCCTCATCGCGCACATTTGCCTCGTTAAGATCGTTAGGACTAAACTGGAGAGCGATCTTTGCGATTGACGTACGAGGGACACCAAATAACTCGTATAGGCGACTTTGTTCCTCCGTGTAGCTGAGGACTTTGTGCGCGCGGCGGACTTCACGTCCGACCAAGGCGCGAACCAGCGAAGCCTTTACGAATTTCGCTGTTCCTGAAAGCGATACACAGCTGTTTTGGACTGCTAGAAAATCGCTCCGTGCCGCGCATTCGGCGCACGGACCCAACTCTCGCCCGGCATAAACTCGGTCGCAGAAAAAATCGTTAATGTAAAAAAGATATACAGTCCTGATACCGCGTACTCGTGCACGTCGCGCTAATACTGAAGGTTTGGCAATACCCCCAGCGAACAAAACGAAGTCCGGAGTGAATGCTTGGCATGCATGATCAAATTCTACAAGGAAAGAAGAGCTATAAATGTGGTCTGTCCAACGGAGTGGCTTGGAAACGGGAAAGTTGATCATCTCATCGTGAAACGGTGTCCCGACCGGGAAGCCGCGCGGCGTACAGAAGACGGCGACCTCGTACCCGAGGCTCAGCAGTTGACGTCTCGTCTCTCGAGCGGAAAAGGCACCGGAATCGGGTCCTTGTATAGCATCAGGGAAAAATAGGATACGCGGAGGTTGTATCATAGTGTTTGTGTATTCTTTGGCCGCCCAGCGCCATGACCTGAAGGGGAAGGCGCCTCATCGCCAAATTCGCTACCGTCTTGGGATAGCAGTGGCTACGGGCTTTATCGGCCGGTCCTGAAGCGCAGCCAACTCAGGAGAACGCGGTTCTACGTCACACCGTGAATGTCAGGCGAGGACGCGTCCATCCGAAAATCAAGCAGGTTGATCCACATGGATGGCTCTAGGATTTCGAATGTATGGCAGATATTGGGTTCGATGACGAAGACCTGATGTGCCGCTATCGAGACAATCTGCTTGCCACCTTCAAGCTTCCCGTCGACGACGCGCTGAAGGGTAACTCGGATTTGGCCCTCCAGAAGGACAAAGGCCTCTGTGGTACATTTGTGATAATGATTGCCGCGGACCGCTCCCGCGTCGGAACGAATGAGATTGGCCTCCCGCCACTGTCCAAAATCTAAGAGGCCGGTTATGCTTCCCCTTGAATCTCGTTTTGAGAGATAAGGTTGGATGAAACGAATCATGAGCAGGTCTCGTTGCTAAAGTCCTCTATAGATTTGGGCGCGAAGTTCGCCAGCGCACTGCTTGTGACGATTGAAAGGTCGGGATGAAGAGTGCTGCTGGAGAAATCAACCTTAGCGCCCCGGATGAGGTTCGGATCATAACCAAACCTCACGGAGATCTTCTGTCCGAATGAATAACGCGACATAGGAGAACCCGCAAAATTAAGAACACGCGGAAATGAGTCAATCAAACACAGATGACGGATTGCACGTGAGAGAAGAAGCGGAGGCGTCGGCGAGAAGATTGTGTTCTCGAAAAGTGAAACCGAATTACCTGTCTCCAGTTCCCGCAAGAGCCAGCCGAGAAATCCGCCGTGTTTACTCATGACAGCCGCCGTTCGTAAACAAATGGCGTTCAATCCTGACGCCATCAGCACATCCTCCGCTAGAACTTTTGATAGGCCATAGACAGTGTTCGGTTGACGTACGTCATTATCAAGATAGCCGCCGGTCCGACCGCAGAATACGTAATCGCTCGACAAATAGATAAGCCTCGGCTGATGCTTAAATCCAGTGAGGATGGCAACTAGATCACGAACTGGGTTTTCGTTGAGTGCAACGCTCTGCGAAGCGTCATGCTCAAGCAAGGTAACATTCTTTGAACCGGCAAGCCAGATGACGATGTCTGGAGCTTGCTCACCAAGACATCGAGCAATGGCCCAGTAATCAGTGATGTCAAGCGCAATTCCGTTTTCGAACGGGTGACGGTGATAAGTGCCCCGGATGGACGCGCGTGAACCAAGGGACACCCTCAGATCATGGACCAGGTGTCTGCCTATTAGCCCGGATGCGCCAATGATTAGGATTTTCATAGCTTCACCCAACACACATTATTCAGGTGTGGTATCGACGATAAGCTCAAGTTAAGGCGGTACTTGTGACAGTGACGCGAACTCTCAGATATTCGCTCAACATCCAAATCCACAGGAAATGAAGAAATGAAGCCATCAAGAAGCCGACTACAAGGCCATCGATCTTGCCGAGATACGCGCCGAGCGTGACGAGGAGTACGAATAAGGCGGCCGAGGCCATTTGCGGTAGAATAATGAGCTTGGTCTTTAAAGCGGTACTGATGCGTATACCCAAAATATGGTGACAGGCCTGAAATCCGGCAGCAATCGCCATCCACGGCATTAGATATGCCGTGCCCTGGAACTCAGTCGAGGCTAGTACAGAGAAAAGCCATTTGTGCAACAAAGAGATCGCAATCGCAGCCGCAAAAGACATACCGAACACGAATATCGCAACCGTGGACGTGGACCGATAAACTGTGTTCATCCTGGCAGCATCCCCCGCGTCGCCGGCATGCTGGAACATAATCGGAGCGAGAAACGTGACGAGTAGCCCTGAGGCAAGGGATATCGGAACAAACCCGAGCTGGTACAGTACGGCATAGAGGCCTACCGCATCCGTATCCACAAAAGCCTGAAGAGCCCAACGATCTGAGCACGTTTGGGCCCAGGTGAACACTCCCCACGTGGCGAAAGGCCAAGAGTACGACCAGATGTCCTTTAACCAGGCCCTTGAAATGCTTGTTGTCGATGGATTCCGTCTTAGCCGCCGGATCAAACTGTTCAAAAAGTAGAACTGAGACAGGGTGACAAGCGTCGCAGAACACGCATATGACCAGACCACGACTGAACTCGACGTGCCTATCCACGCCATGAAACAGGCCGTAAGACCAATCTTTAGCCAAGCATCCAATCCGCTGTGAAGCGCCACGATCGAACGCTGTCGGGCAGCCGTCTGCATACCATTCAGCACGGAATTGACGCCGCTGCTAACTGCCAACGCAAGCGAGGCGAAGGCGAGCCCTGCCCAAGTCGAGAGACCTACAGCCCATAAAGCGCCTACAACAAGAGCACTCATGATGCAAATGACGACAATCGCCAACAGCAACAAGTGTCTCGAAGCAGCAATGTAGCCTACAAGGTCGCCACGCTCGCTCGCGATGCTCCAGAATCTGGAGATCCCGTTGGACACGCTGCCTGTTACTGTCTGATTGATCAGACCGGCAAAAGTGAGACCGAGCGCCAATTCACCGTAGGCGCGGGGATCCATAGATCCGGTCAGGAGACGAATAAGAACCAGAGTTCCAGTCAGCGTGGCGACCTGACCTGCGATGATCCACGCTCCCTCGCTGAACAATCGTCTAAGACGACCAAGGTCAAGCCCAGCAGGAAATTCCGAAAAGCCGGAAAACAAAGGCATCAAGCGAGTGCGGATATTGGCGTTATAGTTTTCCGCTCGCCCCGGAGTTGGTGGATTGCGATAGGAAGCCTCCATATCGTCCATGTGAAGCAGCTAGCGCTTTCTGCCGACCACCATAACCATGTGCCCAAACCAGTTATCCGGCAGAAACATGTTCAGCGTCCGATCAACGGCGCCACGAACATATCGAACATCCTCAATAACGCGGTAGGCGGACCTCAAATATGTTTCTTGAGCAAATGTCATCACCGGATTCGTGTATGTGGAACCCATGAAATCGAACCCGGATTTATCTAAAAGAAACGTCAACTCTTCCTCCGAGATGCATGACTCGAAGAATGGCAGATTGGAAGAGGACTTCCACCATTTGAAATGCGTTCTGAGTTGCCTGTAGCCGTTCAACGCTGGCACCGATAGGAAAATATGGCCGCCAGATCTGACAACACGCCCCGCCTCCTCAACCATCCGAAGCTGCCCGCTTTGAAAATGTTCGATGACACCGAGCGAAATATACGCGTCAAAAAATCCGTCACCAAAAGGCACATTATGGATATCGCCCACGTGAAACGGAGCATCGGGAAATACTGCTTTCAAATTTGCTATTGTCTTATCGGCGAAATCCAAACCGTAACAATCAAAGCCTCTTGCTCGAAGTGAAATAACAACTTGCCCGACCCCACACCCCGCTTCAAGCACCCGCGACCCCTTTTTGAGGTTACTGAGATATAGTTCTCGGTAATCTCCCAAGGCGTCGCCCTTAGCGGCGCGCACCCAGTACGAAGAGGGGTCGGTTCTTTTCCATAGATCGTCCCAGAAATCACTATCGGGTTCTTTCCAGTAACGCTCAAGGCGACGGAAGCCGTAAGGCCCGTCAACGACAACCGTGTCCATTTTGGACAGATCCAGGAGATCAGGCATCTGGTCCTCTTTCCGATGAGCCAGTTGGTCTGTCAATCGCGGTTAATCACAATAACGCGGGTCGTTCAAAGACCTCATTTAAGGACAGATACCGCAACCCACTCGTTTGGAATTGCGTCCCTGCCCCAGGGCGAAAATCCATCCGGCGCGCAGACGACCCTATTGCTTCCCGTTCCTAGCCACGCGGCCCACCAGCTATAGGTGCTGTCGCCAGTGATAGCGTGTCGGCACCTCGACATGTAATAGAAATCAAATAGCGGATCAGATGCGGCGACTGGACCAGGGTCCCAAAACAAGAACTCCACATCCGGGATTCGAGATGCGAATTCCTTCTGTGCCTCTTCTCTAAAATCGGAGAATACCACAAATTTTACAGGGTCCGCACGAGCCCGTACTTCGTCGACGGCCCTTCGATAGTAGGCCCATATTTCGGGTCTCAGATGAACTCTTTCCTCCCGGTAGGACCGATAATGCACGAAGCACGCCGTCGACCAGTCAACCTGTGGTGCTCCATTCACCGCGAGCGGCGCAGGCGGTGTAAGCTCATCTCGCAAGCGATCCGAAAAAGACTCAAAATATTTATAAGAAGCCCAGTATCCATCGAAGTAGACAGGGAAAGGAAACTTTGTTGCGATAAGCTCGGCAAAATACTGCTTCTTTGCGGGCTCGCGGATGTAGAACTTATATTTCTTGGGGAGCGGTTTACTTACCAGAAAGCAAACTTTGAGAGCTATCCTCTGGAAGACAGGATGGTGAGTTTTCGCACCAGGGGTGGCGCTACTAAGCTTGATCTTCTTAAACCGCGACAGTAACGGCCGCCTCCCATATTGTTCATCGTTGTACGCCGAGTCCAGATCAAAATGGATGGGCTTTCCATGCGCAAGCTCAAGGCTCCTGCCGAACGCATAGCAAAAAAGCTGGTTTCCCAAGCCACCCATTACGCGTACTATCATTGCCCTGATGTCCCGATTGCGGCCGAGAAGACCTTCCGATACTGAGATAGGGTTAAGGAACGCAAATTATTGGCAGCCCACCATTTAAAGATCCCTTCGAACTGAGCGAAGTGTTCTTCAATATCATCTGCGCTGCGCCAGTAGGGTGACCCTCTTTCAAAAAATTCGGATGAGTGAGTCATAATGTTTATGGGGAGTTTACTCTCGATCGCCCATTGGCAGAGTCCGAGCATCCGGCCGATGTCCGCGCCTGGTGAAGTGCGGAGCCACTGAGGGCTAAAGCCGATCTTTGTAAGCAGGCGGTGGGTAAGTCTGTTTCGAAATAAGGCTGGCAAAACCAGGCCGGGCTTGATCGTACACGGCACTTCGAGAATTTCGCTCGAACCGGAGCGTGTGATGTCTTCGTGATTAAGATAGTAAGGCGCGACATTTGCGGTTGTGTAGTCGAGCGCCCCAGTCTGGCACCAGTTGATGCCTGACGTTACGCTGGTGTCCGAAGTCACTCCGAGTTCAGAAAGTATGCCTACCTGTCTGGCATCGAAACCCCAACGGCCGGCTCGATGACTTGTTGGCGGACCAAACTGCTTTGTGATTGCCTGATGAAGCGTCGCGAGTTTCGCAGCTAGCACATCAACTGGATAGTGTGGCCCAACCCAGGCGGGCCCCTCCATATCCATCTTGGTAAGTGGTGGCGTTTCCCAGAGATGGGCATGCATACCGATCTCGCACTCGCCGCGGGCAAGCATGCCCTCAAGAACCTGCGCCGCTTTCGCATCGGTAGCAACCGAGTAGGTAATCAGATAGGTTGGTCGTATTTCGAATCGAACGCAAAGCTGATGGAATCTCTGAAGACCTGCAAGGTTGTCCAAAGAGCGGCTTTGAGTGTTCTGCCAGACATTGTCTGGTTCCACATCGATTGTAATCAGGCCGGATCGAACCGGCTTCGTCCCGCTATGATTGGCCGGCAGCATTTATCGAGCAGGACGGGCCACAGCGGCGTAGATGACGGCGCAGTTCATTTTCGCCCCACGCGGGGTGATGCCGTCTTCCGCCAATAGCCAAATGTTAAAAAAAAGATTCATTGTTCTTCTCAAAAAAGGCCCAGCAATTGGGATTCGTCTCATTGCGCTGTCGAGAACAAGCTGTCTCAAATGCAGGCCAGCGCCCAAGGTCCCGATAACAGGTGCAACGGTCTCGACGCAGAAGCCATGTTTTTCAAGCACATATTTCAAGCCGTCGTGCGTAAATCGGGTAATAATCGCCGCCAGAGGCGGGATGCTAAGTCCAGACACCATGTGTTGTTATGAAGAGGCGACCATCTTTCTTGAGTAGGCGACGAATCTCAGACAAGCAGAAATCGTTTCAGGTATTAGGTAGAATACCTGGGTAGAAACAATTGCATCGAAAAAAATGTCCGCCAAGGGCACGCATTGGTCTTTTTCAATCAGCACGTCGGCAAGCGGATTGTTATTGGTATCAATCCCAATGTACTGATGATCAGCTTTGGCGAAAAATTGTTCATGAGGACGACCGCCACACCCATAGCCGCCGATAATCTTCCGTGACCGATTGGATTTAGCGAACCGCTCGATCTCGCCACGCAAGCCCCTAAGAAGGTAGTAGTCGGGGTCGAACAGGCTCGGATTAAGACGACGATCTTTCTCAAAGGTTTCTGCGTACATGTAATCTTGCCTATCGCTTGGCCGCTTGCGCTTTAAGTAAGGCTGCCTCATGTCGCTGAACCACTGTTTCAAAGCTATGATGCATTTCGGTGTGTTTGCGGCAGTTTCCGGACAACCTCTCATAGTTGCTCACATCCGATGCTAGCTCGATCGTTGCGGCAGCCACTCCTTCAGCATCACCATAGGAGACAAGCGCTCCGGTTTCACCGTGGAGCACGACGTCTCTGACTCCGCTAACGTTGAAACCCACGACAGGCACGCCCACGGCCATCGCTTCAAGGGCGACAAGAGGCATGCCTTCTCCAGCGCTAAGAAGCCAAAGGAAATCGGCCTCACTTAAAATCCGGGGCACATCGCTTCGCGTTCCAAGGAAGCGTATACCGCGCAAGGCATGCTGGCCCTTAACGAGGTACTCTAGGCGGCTACGATCAGGACCGTCGCCGACAATCAGAAGCTTTGCCTCCGGGAATGTCTCCTGTAAAAGGCGGAAGGCATTCAAGCCATGCTCCTGGCCTTTATGCCATGAGATAGTTCCCACCATCGCTATCGTCGGAGCAGCGGAGGTCGCTCGACGTTGAAACTGGAATTGATCAAGATCTACGCCATTTGCAATACATGAAATACGCTCCCCAGCGACGCGAAAATAAGCCGCGGCGGGTTGGACCATCTCTGGTGAAACGGCTACAAGTTTCACGAATTGATGACGAGTCAGAAGGCGATCGACAGCACGAAGCAGACGATTGTTGAACGTCATCGCGGACGGGAATGATGAGTGGCCGTGCAACACATGCACCATCGGAACCCTGAATCCGGAAAAGGATGCCAGCCAGAACATGGTTGGCGTGTGAATTTGTGCTACATCCGGCCTAAATTCTCTGATTATCCGACGGAGGGGCAGTATGCTCGTCGGAATTGAGCGACGCCCGCGGTAGGAGTCTTTGCATAAAAGATAGCGACGATCCAAGGCAGCGTAACGTTCTTCTTGATAATCATCCACGTCCAGCCAAGAGACAACACAAACTTGGTGGCCACGGCGCGAAAGCTCCAGCGCCAGTTCCAAAGTCACACGTTCACCACCGCCTCGTCTTAGGCTGTGGACAAGCATTGCGACACGCATCGATCGACCGTCGGGGGAATGGCCGGCCGCCAGTTCAACTGCTCTTTTGAACGTGCAAAGTCCGGATGCCGCTGCTTTGGATCATCAGCCAGAAAAGGCTGGAACACGAGCTTCAACTTCAACTCCGTCGCCTCGATGACGAACTCGCGAATGGCGAAGGGATGGCCGCCCCTTCGCATTCGTCGCAGGAGACTTTTCAAGCTCCCCATGCTACCGCACTTCGGGTGAATCGCCCGAGCATTGATAAAGCGCTAATTAAACATATACTGCATATAGATACGTGCAGCGTCCTAATAAGCTTGCAGTTGCGTTCTTTGTATCTGAATATATTCGTATAGTGCCAAGTCGACCTGTTTAGAATAAAAGCGTAACATAGGAAAAAATTGTTTTAAATTTTATAAAACTGTATACGCTCCGAAAGAAAAACTGCCTAATCTGGCTAGGCGTTGTCATCATTTTTGCAGTTGGCGATCCAGGGTTAGGCAGGTCGCAAAATTTGTTCACAGCCACCTATTTCCAGGGTTTGCTGTCCGAATGCAACCTGTAATTGCGTTTTATCCTCATTCGCGTTGCAAAATACCGGTTCGTGGCTGTGGATCGTAGAATCCTTTGGCCAGTCAGGAGGCATGATGCAGACATTCCAGGCTAGATAAACACCTTGTCTAATTTGTTATAATAATATGATTTCCCTTCGCGTGGAAGGCATTTCAGGGGAGAACGGGCGAGATTTCTGGGTCACCGAAAAGCGCCTGCGAGGCCCGCAACGCAGAAGGGGATTTGTCATGGCGAGACCCGCCTCGAACGAAGGACGCCCGTCACCGATCCCGACGCAAGGCTCTATCGCAAGGGCGAAGGCAAGGGAGCCAAGCTGTGCTATAGGCTTTGATGGATAAACTGCGGCGCCCTCGTGGTCGAAGCCTACTTGGCGCGAGCCTATAGCCCGAAAAGAACAGGCAGCGCGAGATAAAGACGCGACCGCTGACGCAGCTCCCCAGACTGAGGGCGAGCCCCGCGCCGGCTGAGAGCGCCTTTGGCGCCGGCCACGCCTAACGCCACCGCGTCTTGATCAGAGGAGAGGGGCGCGCGTGGTAATCTTGCGGATCAGCGCCTCCCAGGCGGCGACGGCGTGAGGAAAATCATAGGCCGCTTCAAAAAGCCGCCTGGCGCGCGCGCCCTGCTCGGCTGCGAGCTTCGGATTGCAGGCAAGCTCAAGGACGGCCTCGGCAAGACCGGCGCCATCTCCGTCGCGGATGACGTAGCCGGTTTTGCTGTCCCTGATGATGCGGGCGAGTTCGCCGTCCGGATGACCGACAAAAATGGTCGGGCGACCGGCCGCGGCGATGCCGTAATATTTGCTGGGGACGATCAGGCCTTCAAGATTGGGCTTGAGAGAGATGAGATGCACATCGGGCATCGAAAGGCTTTCGCTTAAGCGTTCGCGGGGCTGATAGGGGCGGAACATCACGCTGTCGAAGCCTCTTTCGTGCACGGCGCGCTTCAACTTTTCCGTTTGCGCGCCGCCCCCGATAAACAGCCATCGGATAGCCGGATGAGGCGCCGCTGACCCTTCATCGGATGCCTCCCGCCAAGCGTCACTCACCGCACAAGCGACAAGGGGAGCTACGCGCCTCGCTTTTTGCAGGGCTTCCAAATGAGCGACGGCGGCAAGGAATGTCTCGAAGCTGTGAGCGCGGCCGAGATTGCCGGAATAGCCGACGACAAAAGCGCCCTTGAGGTTCCACTCTTTGCAAAGGGCGTTCTGGGTTCGCTCCACGGGGCGGATCTGGGTCCCGTCCGCCCAGTTGGCGATGATGGTGATCCGCTCTTCGGGCACTCGGCGCTTCCGAAGCCGCTTCGCCATGCGCTCACCAAGCACAACATTTGCTTTGGCATGCCGAAGCGTAAAGTCCCGCAGGCGCCGGAGGATGGAGATTGTCCATTTTTGAGGCTTGGCCCGTCCCACAACAAGGGCAGTTGCGATCTCTGGAAAAAGATCCTGAAGCCAGTTTACGGTGCGCGCGCCTTTTAGCCACGCGATGGGCGCAGCAACAACCGACAGCATAGGCGGGTCAGTCTTGACCACGATCACATCGCCGCGCTCTGCGTCAAGGGCCAGTCGGAAGGCCGCCGACACATAGAACGTAAAGTAATCGAGGGTCCTGCCGAGAAGATTGCCGCGCCCAAACGCCGTTGTGGGAATTCGGCTGACAGCGACGGCCCCGATATTTTCGCTGGCCGGAAGACCGGGATTACCCTCATAGGTGAGCCGGGAGGTGATCACCTGAACGGCGTGCCCTTTGGCTGCCAATGCGAAGGCGAGATCTGAGAGCATCTGACTTGTCGCCGAATGATCAGGATAAAAGAATCGATTGAGGAAAATGATTTTCAAGGTGCCCACCCGAGATTACAACTGACTGCCCTGTCAGAAGGCCCGATGGCGGAAGCTGTCCGATTAAGGACATGCCCAAAGCTCCCACTACGCTCCGGCCCTTGGGCAAGCACGGTGGGCTGGGATCGTGTCAAAGGTCGGGCTCCGGAGGAACCGCTCGCCATTTTCGAAAGCGCGTTGTTTTTGTGCACCACGGAAGTCGGACTTATCGTGCAGATTCGATGACGAGCGGTTGCGGGGGATCAAGGGCAAGCGTCTCAAACAGAGAGTGGAGCCGAGGGAAGCGGCTCTGCTGTGAGCCCGGTCGGGGGCAGGGCTTGAGCGCAAAGAGGCCGGATGCTGACGAGCATCAGGAGCGCGCGAGACTTTGACGAGAAGCGTCAAGCAGTCCTCGAAGAGCTGATGCCGGACGGTGCAATCGAGACCGCGTCCTCCATACGCACCAGTTCCTCGATCGAGGTTCCGGCCGGAGCCCAGTCGGAGAAGAAGGCTAAAGCATCGCGCCTTTAATCGGGCGCAGGCTGGATACACTTTTGTATGCATGTTGCGCAAAGCGGCCTCTGCTTGTCAACCTGTCCCTGACGATTTCGTCCTCACTTCTTATTCTGAAAGATCTTCGGCGATATCGCCTTGCGGGCAGGTTAACGCAGCGTGAGCCCGCTCCGACCCTTGCTAAATAAGGGGAAAATAGCGAACGGGACGCCATCGCCGCCGCCTGCGCCGCAGCGTTTCGGGCTGGCGAAAGGGTTAACTCGTGAAATTGCAAACATATTTAACGGACTTTTGCGAGCCGACTTAATGCCAAAATTCCGGCATTAAATTCTATTTAATGGCGCTCGAGTGAAGACATAAAGCTATTCTTTTTCAATTACTTAGATGATACCGCCTACGGCCAGCCGTAAGGCGCGGCGCTGCTCCTTTCGCGGCGCGATAGACGCTTTCTTAAGCATACTCAGGCTGGAAATAAATCCGGCGCGCGCCTGTTAACCATGTTGTATTAACGCTTACGGGAGGTTGACGAACGGTTTACCTTTAGAGCGTCGTGCGTCCCGATGATCGTCACCCCGGAATGCGCCTCAGCGCATATCCGGGGCCGTTACAAATCGAAGCGCCTGTTGCGATCCCGGATACGACGCAGGCGTCGTTCCGGGATGACGTGCTCTAGGCGTGCGGCGAGCGCCGTCCAGGATGGCATGGCCAGATTGGCGAAGCATGCCTCAAAGCATCCCGCGTTCAATCGGATACGGGCGTCATCGTGATCGTCGCCCGGAACGCGCCTCGGCGCATTCGGCGCGTCGCAACCTCTTCCGATTTTGCGCAGGCCGCGCCAGGTCTTGATCCGATCCGTTGGCGCGGCGGGTCAAAAGGCCCCCTCCAAGCACTAAGCGTTCCTCATAGTGGCTGGCGTCGATATCGGCCAGTTTCACATAAGCCCGGTCGTTGACATGCGGACCCTTGGCGGCATCGCCGGCGCTTTCCAGTCTCGGCGGCCTCTCGCAGCCAGCGTTTGCTCCCGGGCTGTTGCTACACTCGCTATCCGCTCAGGATCAGCCCCGGAGGCAACGCCTCGCCAAACAAACTGACCCGTTCCGTGCGCTCGATCGGCATCGCCTTTCTTAGCCGGCCTGTTTTGACCGGCGCGACTCCACATTTCTCCAACCTGTCGGCGATTTTGTTGCGCAGTGATTTGGGCAGATCGAGACGCCGGTCGTCAACGGCCCGGGCGGCGCGCAGAAACAGGACCTGCGCCTCGGCGAATTCCGGGTCCTTCCAATCGAATGCACGAAGCGCCTCGTAGGCCTGTTCCACCAGGGCTGGCGGCGCGACGCTTTCCGGTCCGGAGTAAAATGGAGTGCGGTTGAGAAGCGATCCCAGTGCTGCAAGATAGGGCGCACAGTGCTTTCGCTGGGACGCGAGGTCCACGGCAGTCTCGATGAACCGCTCGACGAGTTCCGCTTTGAGTTCGTCGCCCAGCCGCTCGAATGATCCCGCCATGCGAATCAGCTCAGGAGGGCAGACTTTCCCTTCGCGGATCTTATCGATTTCCGCGGCGAGCACAGTTTCTTGCCGCTCCCGCGAGAGGCCGCCGGCGACGCGCCTCCATAGGATGTACTCCTGAAGCTTGGTTCGCTTGCCTGCAAAACTCAAACCGGCGCTGACGATGCGCCATAGGGCGTCGATGCGGCTCTCATCCATCGCCACACCAAAGCCCGGGCGCAGGAAAAAGCCGGCGAGGATGAGCCACGCCTCCTCATGATCGACCGAAATCGCCCGGCGAGCCTGGCACGCCTCCAGGCTCGTCCAGAGGCCGCGAACGAGGATTCCGTTCCAATCGCCCTTGGAGCATCCGAGACTCTGCTCCAGGCTCTGAAATAGCCGCGCCGCGGTAAGTTTATCGCGCTTGGCGAGAGGCTCAGTGAATGCGGTTTTGATCCGTTCCCCGGCGGAAGCGAGCGCATCCGGCGCGGCGCTCACTTCTGTCTGTTTATCCGATGCAGCCTCCCCAGCTGGCGAGGGACGGCCGCTCTCATGCGGGCGCAAGTTGAATTCGAGCGGCCAGCGTTGCCGTATCCCTCGCTCCAGGCTACGGCATGAAATCTGGAGCAGACCCAACTCATTCACTTTGGCGTCCAACGCAACGGGTATCGTGCGGGGGAGTTCGCCACGCGCCGGTCGCGCGACTGTTGCGATCGTCTCGAGCGGCGGCAGGGTATGGAACAACTCGGGATCGAAGTCGACGACGTCGCCGGCCTTATTCGCGGCGTGGCGTGTCGATGTGTGGATTTGGAAGCGCACGGGCCTGTTGATGCGAAGCTTCAGATCAAGGCCCGAGAGTTCAAACACTTCTCCAGGCGGAGCCCCGTGCGGAAGAATGCAGACAAGCGAGCGCCTTTTGGCCTCATCCCCGGATTTGCCGTGAGCCGCCTCTCTGTATGTTTCAAGAAAAACCGCTCGCGGGGCGTGCGCCTCGATGCGGCGGGCTTCGAAATGCGTGAGCTTGCCGAAATAGGCCGCGCCGCGCGCAACCGCGAGATCGAGCTCTGCATTCTCCAACACCTCTGGCCGATGGCCCCCCTGCCAGAGCGCGATTTGTTCGCCAAGCCTATCGCGCAGACGCTGGGGAAAGAGCGAGCTGCCATTATAAAGCACAGCGTCGACGCGGGGACGGCCATGCAGAAACTCCGCGAGATGCCGGGTGACCGCGCTGTCGAAGGCATAGGGGAGACCCCATTCCCTTACCGCGCCGAGCGCCCGCCTTGGGCGGTCGGTCGCCCTGCAGCCGGGGAAAAATCCGCTGAGGACCAGCTCTTCCAGTTCCACGCGCGTCAACTGTGCAGAAAGCGAGCCAGCGATGAGCCTCGAGCTGCGCCCGGGAACCGAAACCGTAAACACCTCATCCGGCGCGCCTTCGTTGCCCAGCACGCTTTCCTTCAGACTTCGGCACCGGGCCACAAGGTGATCCCACTGCGCAGGCGAGAGACGGCCGTCGCCCGTCACAAGGCGCGGTTCGACGAGGTGCGCAATTGCGAGATCGATGTTATCGCCGCCGAGTAGAATGTGGTCGCTCACCGCGATCCGCTTGATCCTCGGATCGCCGCCGCCGTCAGGCGGGCCCAGTTCGAACAGACTGAAATCCGAAGTGCCGCCCCCTACGTCGATCACCAGGACATAGTGAAAGCCGCTCTGCCAATCCGCCCCCGGATGGTTGCGGCCATCTTGTTGTTCCAGCCACCGGTAGAACGCCGCCTGCGGCTCCTCGATGAGACGCGTGCGATCCGGAAAGCCCGCTTCCTGCGCGGCGGCAAGCGTGAGCCGCTGCGCCGCCGCATCAAAGGAGGCGGGAACGGTGACGGTTATCTCCTGGCTGTCGAACTCAAAGCCCGGGCCTTGCCCCGCGAACCGGGCGTCCCACGCTGCCCGAAGGTGTTTCAGAATCAGCGCCGACGCGAGAACGGGGGAAATCTTGTCCTCTCGCGCCAGTTCATCCGATCCCCACGGCAAAAATGGCGCGGAGCGATCGGCGGCGTGATGACAGAGCCAGGACTTCGCGGAATGCGCCACGCGACCGGGCGTTTCACTGGCCTTCCGCTGCGCCAGCCGCCCGACGACCCACTCGCCGCAGCTCAGGCCACGGCCCCGGATTTGCGCGGCGACTGCCTCCTCCGGCAAATAGAGGAAGGACGGAAGCGTGGAAGAATCCGTCACGGTGGACGCCGTATCCCACTGCGAAATAGCAAGAACTTCCGATCTCCCCTCTGCCGTCAGCGGTGAAAACGCTAATGCGGAGTTGCTGGTGCCAAGATCGACGCCGATGCTGAATTTGGCCTGTGCCATCAACGATCCATACCAAAAAGCTAAGCCAACATCGCTGGTCTCGCCAACGCACTGTCATCCCGGCCAAACGTAGTGCGAGCCGGGATCGTAAAAGAGGAGCCGCTTCGATGTGTTACGATCCCGGATAAGGCTTCGCCTTTCCGGGATGACAGCGGCGGCCATCTGTTGGCGTGTGTAGCAAAATTTGCTGACGGGGACGCGCATCGGCGATGTTCAAGCTATTCCGTTCTGACCTGGAATTCGACCTTCCACCGGCGATCCGATTTCGTATGCTTCATCCAAAGCTCAAGATTGCCCAGCTCTGTGACAACCGCGTTCATCTGCACCGGAACGGGCTGCCCCGCCGGAATGTCCTCCACCACAGGCAGATCGACTTCGAGAAGGCTGATTTCGAGCAGCTCACGTTCGGCGTCAGGGAGAATCTGCCCAGCCTTGTCACCGCTTCGCACCTCCGACGTGAAGAACCTGAATTCCGCAGGTTGCCCGGTGACGAGAGCAAGCGTCTGTCCTTCGATCAGAACTTCGGTCCCTTCCTCCATCCCCTGCGGAACCACGCACAGCGCTTTCAGAGGCGGACGAAAACCCGGCACCGCGGGCATCGACGTCTCCAGGCCGATATAGTAAGACCGGGCGGCGCCAGCCTTGATGCGGATGCCTTTTCCCGTGATCCGGTTGGCCCCGTAGAACGCCGCCCCCTTGGCCACCGCCAAATCCGGCTGGTATCCGGCCAGTTCGCGAACGGGTTTGCCGTCATTCCAGGCCGCCAACAGGTCGAGCACACGCCGGCGGATCGGAGCGGCCTTGAAGACACCGCCGTTGAACAGGACCGCTGTGGGCGCCAGAAACGGCTTCGAACGGGCCTTGTCACTGATCAGGGAGGATAGCGTCTGACTGGATTGCACGTTTTCGAGGCTCCGCGTGAGAAAGCGGGCCAAGTGTTTGCTGATAACCGGGTCGGAGGCGTAAGGCAGGCCGAACTCTTGCAATCCGGCCCGCCGCGTCTTTTGCGGCAGATCCCCGATCCCTGTCTTGGCGAAGAAGCCGTCCAGGATCACCTCTTCAAGCGTCGCCCGGTCGAGCGTCGTCGAGACGGTGCCGCCGAGGAGGCTCGACCCGCGTGACGGCACAGCGATTGGCGCTTCGGCGATGGCTTCGTCTTCGAGCATCGCCACCTTCGCCTTGCCCGCGGCATGAACCAGCGCCAGAAACTGCGCATCGCCGAGGGACTTGCCGTCCGCCTCCAGCTTGGCGCGCAGCGTGTATGCGAGCGCCAAATCCATGTTGTCGCCGCCGAGCAGGATGTGTTCCCCGACGCTGATGCGGTCCAGGTTCAGGTGACCGGCATTGTCTGATATGGCGATAAGGCTGAAATCCGCCGTTCCGCCGCCGACGTCGCAGACCAAAACGATGTCGCCGGGGCGAACCTGCGTGCGCCAGTTCCTCCCAGCCTGCGCGGCCCATGCGTAGAAAGCCGCGAGGGGTTCCTCCAGCAGGACGGCCTTGCCGAGGCCGGCGGCTTCCGCCGCCTCCGCGGTCAAATTTCTTGCCACGTCATCGAAGGAAGCGGGCACGGTCAGCACCACCAAGACGTCGGACAGGGCGATATTCTTGCCTTGGGTGGCGTAGCTGAAACTTTCCCGGATATGCTCGATATAGCGGCGCGAGCACTCGAACGCGGACACTCGCCCTTCCTTGATCTCTGATTTCCAGGGAAGGTTCCGCTGCCGGGGGTCGATATGCGGGTTCGACAGCCACGACTTCGCCGAGGTGACGAGGCGATCTGGAACAAGGGCGCCATGATCGCGCGCGAAATGTCCGATAATCGCGCCGTCGCCGCCGGCGGACTTCCACGGCAACGGAAACGCATCTTTGGGAAACTCTTTGGGATGCGGTATATAAAGCGCGGACGGCAGCGTCGGCTTTTCACCGATCTGATTAGGTCCAAGTATCTGGGTTAGCTCGATTATTTCCGCCGCCCCCCCGTCAACGTCCGCCATAGCGATCGCGCTGTTGCTTGTCCCGAGGTCTATGCCAAGACTGAATTGATGATCCATGAAAACAACCACATTGCTGCTTGCTAGAGACGATAATTGGGCCCGGCCATTTGCGCGCTCCGGCCGCCTATTTCAGCTCGATCTCGGACGGGGCAATTGTAGGCAACCTGCTGTCACCGGTTCTCAAGAGGCGGGGCAGCTTCACCCAGTCCGCTCTCCATCCATGATGGACGAGCACCCCTGCAAACGGCGCCTCGCCTCGGATTTTGCCGACCAGACGGTATTCGTCCGGAGCATACCCGGCGGGTACGGTGACTTTCGATCCTTCGCTCTCTTCGCGCACCGGGCGTATTCCGAAATGCTCCGCCAGGACGGCCTTGCATCCTTCATGCAGAACGCGCGCGGCCGCGCCGACCTGCGCGTCGCTGTACCCCTTGATGTCGTCCATCAAGAAATCCACCAGGCGGCCTTTCTCCTGAAGCATAGCGAGAAAATTGACGACCTCGGCATTGGCTTGATTTGCCGTGAGCGCTGGAGAAGCGGCGCTGACCGTTTTGGCGGCCGGCGGGCGGGCTTCGGCCTTCGGACGGGCGAGGACGGCAGCCAAGAGAAGAATGGCCGCCACAAAAATCACGAATGCTACGAGAGCCAAAGCCGCCCCGCCAGCATACAGCTCAAGCGCAGCATTTAAAAACGCCAGCACGACAAGAAAGATGGAGATGGGGATAATGAGTTTTCGCATTGCTCTCGAACTTTCTCCGTTTGTTTTTCCCTCGACCGCCCAACTGACGGCTCTTCCGTATCGCGGCGCGATGGCGCCATGCAGCGGGCTGACGCGTTATAGGCGTACTTGCGATAATCCTCTTCGATTTTTTGAGATCGAGACAAAATGAATGCGCAAGGTTCGATTATACCAGCGCTGGCCCGGCCCATAAAGTGGACAAGGTCACGCTTGTAACCTTCTCTGGGGGCGGGAGACGGTCGATGCCTCTAAGACAGTCCAGGCGCGGCGCGCTCATGGACTACTTTTGGGCGAGGCGGCGGCGAGCGCCGTACGGATCATGGCGGACAGGGACTTTGCCCCAAGTTTCCGCATAATAGCGGCGCGGTGATTGTCGACGGTGCGTTGGCTGATATGCAAGTCTGCGGCAATATTCTTGCTCGAGGCGCCGGCGAGGACGAGCTCGAGAATTTCGTGCTGGCGAGCTGTCAGACTTTCGATTTTGGACGCAGCCATAGTGCGGCCGACCGACAGGTCTTGATGCTCTTCTGAGAACTTCAGGGCGCGCTCGATGCAGCGGAGCAGTTCCTCCGGCTGAACAGGTTTCTCCAGAAAATCAAAAGCGCCGGCTTTCATGGCTCTGACGGCTATGGCGACATCGCCATAGCCGGTCAGTATTATGATGGGGAGCGAAGATTGCAGCGCGCCCAAGTGTTCGATCAGCTCCAGTCCACCTAGTCCGGGCATCCGGACGTCCGCAACCAAACAACCGGCGCGGCTAGGAGAATGATCCTTCAAGAAGGCGGTAGCGTCGGCAAAAATTTCGGTGCGATAGCCGTGCTGCTGCAACATATCGCGTAGGGCTTCGCGGATGTCTTGGGCATCGTCTACGACGAACACTGTAGGTGCTGAAGCTTTCTGGCGGGCCGTATCGAGTGCAGTGTTCGTATTAGCGCCGTGGACTTTCTCATCATCATCCGACGACAGCTCTTCGCGGTGATTATTATCGAGTATTGCTTCGATGTGGCGGATCAGGGTCCGCGGGTCCGCCGGTTTATAGAGGTGAACATGATCTCCGGCCGCAATCTCAAGAAGCGTTGATGCGGAGATGTCCCCGGTCAGAAAGATGGCGGGTATTTTCCGTCCTGACCCTTCTTCGATCCTGGCGATCACCTCAAGCCCGTTTGGACCAGGGAGATTGAAGTCAGCGATAATCAGATCCACAGCGGCGACATCGCAGGCTATAGCGAGGGCTTGAGCGCCATCGCGAGCGGCCAGCGTGGAAAAGCCGTGTCTATCCAACAGCAATTTGAGCGCATCACGGACGTCCTTATCGTCTTCGACGATGAGAATCGTGTGACTATCGTGCGCGCGCGGACTACGATCCGTGTCCGAAGAAGAAAGATTCTCGCCCGGCGAAAGTTCAGCCGGAGGCGTTCGCGCCATCGGAACATCGAGCGCAAAAACCGAGCCCCGGCCCACGCGCGACCGGACACGGATCGGCGCCTGTAGAAGCTCGGCGAGGTGATGCACGATCGCGAGACCAAGCCCGAGGCCAAGCCCCTTGCCGCCTTTGGCGACGTGACTATCGAGCTGATGATACTCCTTGAAGATCGCCTCGAACTCGGTTTCGGGTATCCCGGCCCCTGTGTCCCAGACTTCAATGCTCAAGCTCTTTCCGTGCCGCCTGCAGCCCAGCAGGACTTTGCCGCGGCTTGTATATTTCAACGCATTGGAGAGCAGGTTCCGGAGGATTTGCTCCAGGAGTCGCGGATCGCTGCGCACGCTAAGGTGGCAGGCTACGAGGCGCAAACTCACGCCGTCATTGGCCGCATGAATTTGGAACTCACTCTTCAATTGCTCCAGGAGATCGCCGATAACGAAGTCGCAGAGCCTTGGCTGCACGACGCCAGCCTCGAGCTGGTTGATGTTGAGAATCTTGTCGAGGAGACTCGACATTCCGGAGATCGTGCGGTTGAGCCGCTCCATGAGCGACTTGGAGGCGGGGTCTGAGATGGTCTCCGACAGCATGCCCTGCACCAAGGTCATGGTCTGAAGCGGCTGACGCAAATCGTGACTGACGGCGGCAAGAAAGCGCGACTTGGCCAGATTCGCTCGCTCCGCTTCCTCCTTGGCGGCCGCTATGGCCTCTGCTTTGGCTTGCATTTGAGTAATGTCGTCGAAGGAGAGGAGGATTCTTGGCTCGGTCACCCGAGGCGAGATGGGACGCGCGCTGACGCGCAATGTTCGCGGGCCGAACTTGGGCAGATCGATTTTTAGTTGCCTGTCCTCGACGGGGCTGCCTTCAAGCGCCGGAGCCAGGATGTCAGCTAACGAACCCTCCTTGAAGTGATCTCCAACTCCTAAGGGCTGGCCCACGCATTCTTCCGGCTTGGCGCCAAAAAATGCAAAAAATGAAGCGCTCGCCGAGACGATGCGCAAATCACGATCGAGCACGACGAGCGGCTGTTTGACTGTGGCGATGATGCTTTCCGCATAGGCTCTTGCAGCTTCGATTTTTCGCTCTGCCGCCTTCATTTCCGATATGCGGGCGAATGTGAGGACAACGCCCTCGACAGCACTCACGTCATTGCGGTACGGCATGACGCTGCGGATATACCAGTTGCCGTCATGGCTCTCGATTTCACGGCGAATTGGCGTCAATTCCGACAGCACGGCGCGCGCGTCCGGTAGAAGATTATCGTCGCGAAAGCGTTGGGCAAGATCGATGAGCGGGCGTCCGATATCGACGGCGCTGACCCCGAAAAGGGACCGCGATGCCGGTGTGAAAAACCGGATATTGAGGTCGATATCGAGAAAAAGGGTCGCGACGTCGGAGCTGTTCAGGATATTTTGCAGGTCTGCGGCTGTCGTGCGCTGGTGCTCCAGTGTCTCCTGAAGCTGGGCATTGAGCGCGGTCAGCTCCTCATTGAGCGACTGCAGTTCCTCCTTCGACGTCTCCAATTCCTCATTGGCTGACTGCAGCTCTTCGTTCATGGAGAGCGCTTCTTCGTTCACGCCGCGCTGATCTTCATTCGCGATTTCAAGATCGCGGATGACGGCGTTCAGCTCCTTCCGCGTCGCGCCGAGTTCCTGCTCCAGTTGAAGAATGCGCGATGTGTCCTCCGGCGGGCGGCCGTCCCGGGAGGGCGGCGCGCTGTCAGGCTCATCGATGAAGCTGACAAGGAAGAGGTCTTCGGCGGATATGGGCTGAACGGCGACTCTCACGGCCGACGCCTTGCCGTCGCGATAGACTTGCGCGCCGGTCTTCGACGCCGGTTCGCCGGTCTCTCGCGCGCTCTCGAGCGCTGCGCGGAGTTTCGGCCGAAGGCCCTCCCGCGCCATGAGGAGAACATTGCGGTTGTCTTCGCCTGGAGCGATTTGCAAGAATCGGTCGACGTCCCCTGAGTAATACAAGGCGTCATATTTCTTATCGATCAGAACCGAAGCCGGCGCGAAAATCTCAACGAGAACCTTCGAGGCGAGATCCGTCAAGCTCGGGCGCCGGTTTATTTTTCTCGACAAAGCGGCGATTGCCGGTCCGGCGCGCTCGGCAGCGGCGACGCCCGGCCGAAAGCCTCCGTCGCCGGCGCGGCTCGCGCTAAGATGGCGGTAGATGCGATGTTTCTTATCTATGGGTTCGAAGCGCTCCGTAAAATTACCGATCGTCTCCGAGGGGCCAATGAACAAGACGCCTCCGGCGTGGAGAGCAAAATGGAAAAGCGACAGAACCTTCTCCTGCGCGTCGGGCCGCAAATAGATCAGCACGTTACGGCATGAAATGAGATCGAGCCGCGAGAAAGGCGGGTCTGACAGCAGATCCTGGACCGTGAAGACCACGGTCTCGCGCAGTTCGCGCCTGACCCTATAGAGATCGCCTTCCTTGCAGAAAAACCGGCTTAAGCGGCTTGGGCTCAATTGCTCTTCGGTCCCGCGTCCGTAGACGCCTTCGCGGGCGGCTTCGATGGCGCTGGCGTCGATGTCGGAAGCAAAAACCTGAAGCTTCAAATTGCGCTTCGACGTTTCGATGGCCTCCAGGAACAGGATGGCGAGGGAATAGGCTTCCTCGCCCGTGCTGCAGCCCGGAACCCAGATGCGCAAGGGCCTGTCGGCCGGGTGCGCCGCGATGATCTGAGGAATAACGCTTTCGGCCAGCGTATCGAACGCCGCCGTGTCCCGAAAGAACTGCGTGACGTTAATCAGCAGGTCCTGGGCGAGGCTATCGAGTTCAGCGGCGTCTTTGCGGAGCTTATCGGCATAGAGGCCGGCGTCCGCTATGCCCGCGGCCGCCATGCGGCGCTCGATCCGCCGGGTCAGCGTGCCAACTTTGTAGGACATGAAATCGGGCGCCGTCTTTGTTCTGACGAGATCGAGGATTTCCGCAAGCCGGTTCGCAACGCTTCCTCTTGCGGCGGCTTTCGTCGCCGAGGCAAGAAGGTAAGTCGAGTGTTTGACAAGAGCTCTCGGGATTTGAGAGAGAGGGGCTATCACATCGGCCAGCCCCGTGCCGATTGCGCTCTTTGGCATCCCGTCGAACTGAGCTTCGAGCGGATCCTGAACGATGACGAACCCGCCATTGTCCTTGATCGCCTTCAGGCCCTCGCTGCCATCCGAGCCGGTGCCGGACAGCACAGCGCAGATCGCTCGCCGTCCGCACTCCTTGGCGAGAGAACGTAAGAAGAAATCGAAGGGCATGCGTGCGCCATGACGCTCCGCGGGCTCGGCAAGATGCAGTTTGCCGTCCGAAACAGCGAGCGAAACCGCTGGCGGGATAAGATAGACATGGTTCGGCTCAATCGAGACGCCGTCGACGGCTTGCGAGACCGGCATGCGCGTGCGGCTTGCCAGGAGGTCGGCCATAAAGCTCGCATGCTTGGGGTCGAGATGCTGAATCAGGACAAAAGCCATTCCCGTCTCAGCCGGAAGAGCGCCAAGCAAGGTCTTGAAAGCGTCGAGCCCGCCCGCCGACGCGCCTACGCCCACAACCGGGAACGGGAGAGCGTGATGCCGGCCGGCATCGACGGGGAGATCGCTTCTGGCTGTCGAGGCGTTCACATCCTTGGAGGGCGCTTCATTATGCGAGGACATCGATGCTCCCCCTTGCGGGTGAAGAGCCGCAACAAAAATAGCTAGCTATCATGGTTTCAATTTCATGCATACAGCCCTTCTTCCACCCTCTAAGTATTTTCCGTATCTACAAACCGTATCCCGGCCCAGCTAAGGTCGCGCCTAAGAATAGATAGATGGGCTGTTCCTCCGGGCTTGTCGCTATCCGGAACCGGGGAGGGGGGCGTCAACGTGCGGTATGCGCCCTAATCTGGAGCGCCTTCCTCGTGGCTATAATAGCTGGGGCTAACTAAAAATATTCTCAAGGCGAAATAAAGCAAAGCATGAAACATGTTGAGAGGCATTTTTATGTAGTGTTTTTTATGTCAAGGAAAGATGGGCTTTAAAAGTGAAGTTTATGCCTGACATGCGGCCTGAGTATTTTCCGAATCTGGGAATTTTACGACCCAATAGCTACTTTACAGGAATTCGGCGATATCTGAGATAGCAGCAGGCGTCAGTTAGTTCGCGCGTAGTTCGCGCGAAGCCCTGGCTCAAAGGGATTTCCTTTTGAAGGTGAGCCCTGAGCTCAGAACTTCCCTGCAGCAATTATCGGCTTCAACGAAGCGATTCCTCCGGCAGCAGAGAAGGTATGCCGGGCGTGTTCAGCCTCTTCCAAATCCCTTCTTACAGTTCTCGAAAGAAAGCTTGAGAGTGGCATGGAGAACCAAGGCGAGGATCCCTCTGTGAGTGCCGGCCCGGCATCACGCGCCGAGCCAGTGGCTGGCGCCCTCTTTATTCTTATTGCGGACGATAACCCGCTCATGCAGGAGCTGGTCTCGACAATTCTGAAGGGCGCGGGTTACGAAACAGAGCTGGCGGAGAATGGTCGGATAGCCTTGGCGAAGCTGGAGAAGGCTGATTTCGATCTGATCATCATGGATAACGAAATGCCGGTCATGACGGGTATCGAGGCCATCAAGATCATTCGGAGCCGGGCCGATGAGAAACGGTTCATTCCGATTTTGTCTCTCACGGCGGGCGTCACTGGCGGATCGAGGGAGATGTGTGCGCTGGCGGGGGCTAACTTGCATATGGAGAAGCCCTTCAAGGTGAACCGCCTTCTAGCCGCCGTCACTACGCTGGCGCGCTGCGGGCGCGACATGCGCATAAACACGGCGCTCTGATTGAGCGAGTTCAGGAATACACGAGAGACAACGGCTCCAATCGGCGAGGCGCCCGGTTGCGGCGCCGGTTCCCGAGGGCGCCAAAGGCAAATGGTCCTTATCTTGAACATCGAACACAATACGAAACCTGCAGCGAGCGAGGGACGCCGCTGGGGCCAGATTCTCAGCCGCTATCGCGAGCCGAGCCATGCGCGCAGCATCGCCGAGCTTTTGGTGACGGCGCTGCCGCTCGTGGCCCTGTGGCTCGCGAGTTGGTTTGCTTTCGCGTGGGGTTATTGGTGGGCTTCACTGCTTATCGCCGTCCCCGCTGCGGGCTTTCTGGTGCGCCTGTTCATGATCCAGCATGACTGCGGTCATGGCGCTTTCTTCTCAAGGAGATGGGCGAATGACTGGACGGGCCGCGTCATCGGCGTCCTCACCTTGACGCCGTACGGTCACTGGCGCCACACCCATGCCGTCCACCACGCCACGTGTGGCAATCTCGGCCGCCGTGGCATCGGTGACGTCGCCACTCTGACCGTGCGTGAATATCGCGCGCTTTCGCGCTGGGGCCGGCTGAAATATCGGCTTTACCGGCACCCCCTGGTGCTGTTTGGTCTTGGCCCCGCTTTTCTGTTTTTCCTGCAGAACCGTCTGCCGTTAGGGTTTATGCGAGCCGGCTGGCGGCCCTGGGCCAGCACCATGGCCACCAATCTTGCGATCGCATCAATCGCCCTCGCACTCGCCTGGTTGATCGGCGCCAAGGCGGTGCTCCTCGTGCACCTTCCGATCTCGCTTCTCGCCGGGACGATCGGCGTTTGGCTGTTCTATGTCCAACACCAGTTCGAGCACACGGTTTGGGACGCCAATGCGGACTGGAATTTGCACGATGCGGCCTTGCACGGCAGTTCTTATTACGATTTGCCCGCGGCGCTTCGCTGGTTCACGGCCAATATCGGCGTGCATCACGTCCATCACCTCTCTAGCCGCATCCCCTATTACCGGCTGCCACAGGTGCTGCGCGACCATCCGGAACTGGGGAATATCGGCCGGCTGACGCTGCTTGAAAGCTTTCGCTGCGTCCGGCTTGTGTTGTGGGACGAAACGCAGCGCCGCCTGGTGTCGTTTCGTGATCTACAGGCGCAGAGTTAGTGTGCGTCCGCAAAAGCGCGAAGCGGTTTTCCGGTAAAGACGCACGACAAAACAAAAACTTAGAGCCCGCTTTTGATTCCACGGATTAAGACGCGACAAGAGTGGCGCGGCAGGCGAGGCCGGCCTCGGCGTCATTTACGCGGCGGGCTTCTTAGCGCCGGTCTTCGGGCGTTGCGTGGGTTTTGCTCTGATCCGCATGAACCGGCCCTCCGACTGATCGATGTCGAAGGCTCCGGTCTTCCGGACCAGATCGCTGAGCTTTCGATAGCCGTATGTCCGCGGGTCGAAATCGGAGGCCATGTTTGCGAGACGCTGCCCCACCACGCCCAAGCCGACCCAGCCGTCCTCCGTCTCCATTTGCTCGATTGCCTTGTTCAAGATGGCGATGGCCGCGCTTGGCGGCTCGAGAGCCTTCGGGGAGGGCCCCTCCTCGGGAGCCGCAACTTGCGCCTCGGGCAAAAGGTTCTCCGTGTAAATGAACCTGCGGCAGGCCTGCCGAAAGCTTTCGGGGGTCTTCTGCTCACCAAAGCCATAGACGTCGGCGCCCTGCTCGCGCAGACGCGATGCAAGCCGCGTGAAGTCGCTGTCCGAAGAGACAAGGCAGAACCCATCCAGCCTGCCGCTATGCAAAAGGTCCATGGCGTCGATCACGAGCGCAATGTCGGACGCGTTCTTGCCGGTGGTGTAGGCGAATTGCTGGTAGGGATCGATCGCGTATTTGGGCAAGATCTCGGCCCACGACTTCAGGCGCTGACCGGAGAAATCTCCATAGATGCGCCGCACACTCGCCTCTCCGAATTTGGCGACTTCCTCGAAAAGGCCGGCCGCGATGCGCGGCGACGTGTTGTCGGCATCGATGAGTATGGCAAAGCGGGGCAAGCGGTTTTCTTCTGCCATGTCAGTCGCCTTGATTATAAGGGGAGCGTTGGATCGGCGCCCCTTTTTCGCCCCGGTGGAACCGTCCACGGTAGCAATTGTAGACTTCGTGATCATGTAAAATTCGAGTTTGTGCTAAATTGGGCCGTAATGAGGGATTACATTCGATTTTGTTGCCCTCAGCGCTAGCCCTTCATGTCGAGGATATATTTTCCGGCGGCGGCGACGGCGTTCGTCTCCAATCGAGATGTAGAATAAATCAGGAAAATGAAAACATATCAAGAATGCGTCAAAGAGTACGACGAAAAAGTTCCACATAGATCTGACGCCTATATGTTGGGTTTTCTAGACACCATCGCTTTCATCTTCAATAAGAGTTGAATGCAGGTTAGTCAGGATATACGAGAATATAGGGCTAAACGTTTTTATGAGGAGGAAGAGACATAAGGAGCGCTTTCTCACATGACCTGCGCCTTTTTGCTAACGATCGGAGTAAACCATGGCACTCGATATTGATAAAGTTGAAGCCATTTTGCGCGAGCACTGGCACATTCCAAGCGATTTTAGTCGTGGAAAGCTACAAGAGCACGCTGGCAGAATTCAAGTTTTGGTCAAACAAAAGTATTCTCATGACAACTTGAAATACCAGCTTGGCTTGATTCAGACGACTAAACTCCATCAAGACCTCGATGATCAGGCATGCAATCAAATCGCCATCGACCTTCTGAAACACGACAGCTAAGGCGTTAGGTTTCGGTCGACGCGCGTTCTTGCGGGCACGCCTGCGCTAATTAAAGGTGGGGTCGAGGAGGCGCGGCCTGCCGGATAAGCCTTGGCGGACGTGTGCGAGAGGCTTTTAATCCGGCTCGTGTCTCTGACTTCGCAGCGCAAATTCGCGCTATTGTGACAGTGGCGGCTATGATTTCGTCTGTTTGGAGTGCGGCGCTTGTCCGAGCCTGCTAAGGCCATCACAATTTACGTCGACGCCGATGCGTGCCCGGTAAAGGCCGAAATCTATCGCGTGGCTGAGCGATATTCGGTCAAGGTCTATGTCGTCTCCAATAGCATGATGGCGGTTCCGAGAACGCCCTTCATCGAGCGCGTCGTCGTCGGCGGCAATCCCGATGCGGCGGATGATTGGATCGCGGAAAGGGTCTCACGCGGCGCCATCATCATCACCGCCGATGTCCCTCTCGCGCATCGCTGCATAAAGTCGGGAGCGGATGTCATCGCGCCCAACGGTCGCGCCTTCACCGAAGAATCCATAGGCATGACGCTCGCGACGCGCGATCTCATGGCGGACCTTCGATCGGCCGGGCAGATCACCGGCGGTCCGAAGCCTTTCCAGCCGCGTGACCGAGCCAAATTCTTGTCCGCCCTCGATCTTGCTGTTGTCCGGCTGAAGCGCGACGGGTTCGGCGCCTAGCGCGGCGTGCGCAAATTCGGAGCCGTAGCGGCGCAAGCTCACATCAGCCGCGCGCCCGCGTGCTTCTCGCCCATCTGGCGGATGACGTTTCCGGCGGCGCCCCGCCGCATGCCTCGCGGTCAGAGCGCGTCCCCTTGTTGTCATGGCCGCCCTCCGAGGCGGCATCCAGGGGAACAAACTCCCAAGCCCGGCGGTGACATCGGTTCCAGCAAATCGCAATGCGCTTTAACGCTTCGTTCGCAGCGCCGAGTGTTAATCTGAAACTGGTTAACGGGAGCGCGGCCGAGTTATTTCCGGTCCAATTTACACTTGATTAGGCTTAACAATGCATTTATACGGCGCAGAACGAGGCCCACGAAGGCGGTAGGCGAGGGGTTCCAACGCTTTGAAAGTAAAGAGCTTTTTTATTGCCAACCGGCCCATTAAATAGAATTTAATGCCGGAATTTTGGCATTAAGTGGGCTCTGAAAAGTCCGTTAAATATAATCGCAGATTCCCATGTTAACCAAGATCGCGCCGAAATCAGCCAGCCGCTGCGCCGGGAGCGCTGTTTGTTCTGAAATTTTTGTAGAAATATCAATGACTTATTTCATTAACTTCCCGGCAAGGCGCTTTTTCGTACAATCCTTACTCAAGAAGCTTCGTGACAAGCGGGAAGCCAATCCGGGGCTGAAAGTGAGGTCCAATCATGCAGAAAAGCGTATCGAGGCCCGCGTCCCGATTGAGCGCACGAGGCGTTAGACAGGGCCTTTCAAAACGCGATCGTTGGCGCGTTCTTCTCCTCTCTGGTCCTGCGCGGGGGCCTTCCGGCGGCCGGCCGCATTTCCCTTAGCCTGGCTTTGCCAGATGAAGACTGCGGCGTTTTTGCCGCACTCGTCTTACCTTCGCGCGCATCCCTAAGGCGTCACTCATCGTGTGCTGTGTCATAAGCCGTTCTTGGGAGACGATGTGTCAGCCTGAATCGCCTGAGTAAAGCCCAAAATAATCGCCAATCCTCACGTTCCGCTTTCAGCTTATCTTTCACAATGACTTCGTTTTCTATGATGCGCAGGAGACGATTGCCAAAAAGAGACCAGAAGATATTGGGATCAAGCGATCCTTGACGGATCAACACTTCGCAGTACACGAAGAAAGACAGATAGTCTTCAGCCTGCATCCACTCTGTGGGCGTCGCCGGACCTGCTTCCTTCTCCGTCCAGGCTCCGTCGGGGCGAAGCTTCGCGTGAACTGCGTCGTAGTCGTGAGACATATTCTCCAGTTCCAAAAGGAACGTCGCGCGACTCGCACTTGCATTATGTCTTAGCTGCGCCGCTACGTAGAAAATGCCGCCGACAGTTCCCACTGCACCTAAAACCTGCGCTATGTTGGCGGCAACGGCCACCTGTTCTGCGATTGACATCACCCCTCCAAAAACCCCATGGCTTCCCAAGCGTTAGAGCCTCACAGCTTCTAACCGACGCCGTCTCATATAGCGCGACGCGGTTTGAGAGGTCTATACGTTCAGAACTCGTGACGCTGCGATGTATGGAGGCCACGGATACGGAAAACGAAACGATCTCCTTCGGCGGCGCTCGGCGAGGAATTTGGAGAGCGTGCGGGATACGAGATAGCGCCCGCGGAGAAGGGCGCCATTTCCTGAGTTCGGGCCCCAAAAGGTAACGTCCCCGGCGCCCACAACCAGGGACGTTTTCGGTATCAAATGCGCAGACAACACCCTTGAGAAAACTGGCAGAGCCCACCTCTGCTGCAGATGAAAGTAAAACGAGTATAGCTCGACGAGCAACAAGTTATGCGTGTAAAGCTTAATGGGGCAATGAGTCCTCCCGCGCAGCTGGGAATCTTTCACGATGCAGCGAGGGATTATTCCTGGAGCCTATACGTTGTAAGCTATTGAAAAGCCCCCGGCGATGCAACGCCAGGGGCTCCGATTTAGAAATATGCCCAGGTAATAGTCTTAGAAAACTGGCAGAACGCGTTTGGAATGTGATGCCCTGCTTCAGCTAAAGCTATTGTCTGCATAGCTGTCGCGCAACGTGATTCTGCATGTAAAGCCCGACATTCCGGGGAATAGGTGCGGGGAAAACACCAGTGGGCGGATAATCAGGCGGCAGGTCTAATTCTGGAGCGGGCGCCATCTCGTCTTGGCGATAATCGACGGCGGCGTTTGGAAGGCCGTTTGAATGAGCTTGCTGCCCGCGCCAAGCTTGTCAGAGCAACGCATGGCCGGCCCCTCCTGCTCGTTCCACTCAACGGCCGTGAGTCCTGACATGGGGAAGAACGTGACATTAGCGCGGTCTTAAGGAAGAACAGCGCAGCAAGGCCGCCATCGCTCGCGACGGAACGCCGCGGCGACGTCGGCTCGAGTTGTTGTGCATTGGCAAAAAGGGCGGCCGGCAGGCTCGCCCATTTTAATAAACTCCGGCGCGATGTTTCTTTAGCGATACCGCGCGCTTCTTCCACTCACTTTCTACAGCAGCCGGTGGGAAGCCTTCCTCCGAGGCGATGCAGCCGCTCACTCTCGGCCCCCGGACATCGGATCATTCGGGGTCGCACCCGGTAAGTTTCCAAGCTGAGCATTGATGGGCAGCCGCACCTCCAAAACCGGCCCCTCATCCTTGGGCACAAACATTGCCGAGCTGAGCAATCCTTATCATCCTTGGCATGTGGCGATCCGTCCTGTCTGCTTGACATCATCCGCCCCCCGTGACCACTTTTGCGGGGGAAAAAACTTGAGCCAAGCACAAGGAGCGGTCACATGGCACTGAAAATCGGTATCAACGGGTTTGGTCGTATCGGCCGGTTGGTCTTTCGCGCGGCGGCGGACAATCCAAACATCGAGATTGTCGGCATAAACGACCTCGTGCCCTCGGACAATCTCGCTTATCTCTTGAAGTATGACACGACCCACGGCAGGTTTGCCGGCACGGTCGAGGCGAAAGAAGACGGCTTCGTCGTGAACGGCAAGCATGTACCGTGCTATTCAGTCAGGAACCCGGCCGAGCTTCCTTGGGGGAAGAACGGCGCGGATTATGTGATCGAATTGACCGGCCTTTTTACCGATTACGCCGGCTCGGAAGGGCATCTCAAAGCCGGCGCGAAGCGAGTGATTATCTCGGCGCCGACCAAAGACCCGGAAAAGGTTAAAACGCTCTTGATGGGCGTGAACCACACCAAGTTTGACCCGGCGACGGACAAGGTCGTTTCCAATGCAAGCTGCACGACGAATTGCCTCGCGCCGGTCGCAAAAGTCATCAACGACAATTTCGGCCTGACCGAAGGGCTGATGGCGACAATCCACGCTGTGACCGCGACGCAGCCGACGCAGGACGGCCCGAGCAGGAAAGACTGGCGCGGCGGTCGAAACGGGTATCAGAACATCATCCCCTCCAGCACCGGCGCCGCCAAGGCCGTTGGTCTGGTTCTCCCCGAGCTTAAAGGCAAGCTGACCGGCATGGCGTTCCGCGTTCCGACGACGGATGTCTCGGTCGTCGATCTCACCTTCAAAACCGCAAAGCCCACGAGCTACAAGGAAATCTGCGCCAAGATGAAGGAAGCGAGCGAAGGCTCGATGAAGGGCATTCTCGGCTACACGGACGAAGAAGTCGTCAGCAGCGATTTCATCCACGATGCGCACAGCAGCATCTTCGACGCAGGCGCCGGCATCGAGCTGAACGCGAACTTCTTCAAGGTCGTGAGCTGGTACGACAACGAATGGGGCTACAGCACGCGAGTTGTCGATCTGATCACGCATATGGCGAAGAAGGATGGGCTATTGAAGTAAGTTTCCTCCCTCTGACATCGGCCCCGCCGCGGTACGGACAGCCAGAACGCCTCAATAGGTCATGACATTCGGTCTTGGCGATGAGGTGGATTGGGTGACTGCGGTGGGGACGAGGTAGGTTTGGTAGCGGAGACGTTTTCCGCTTCATTCCGGCAATCAAAGACTTAACCTTGCGCGCAGCACAGAAGTCTGTTAGCCAGGTAAAGATCCATTGCCCTGACAGGTGGATTCACTGACCCTGGCTCTTCCAAAGGCAGAGGGAGAATCTTTTTGTATTGTCGGCCGTGAACTTCTGATTTTTCTTTGCAGCCGCTTGGCAAGCGCGGAATCGCCGCCTGCCTCTTATCCTTTAACAAGAGAAGCTACGCGCTGCTAGAGGATCTTCCGTGCGATCCTAAATCCGGCAGTTGGCGGCTGTAAAGCTCTGGTTTTGGGGTGGATCTCGACCATTGGCTGTGCCATGGGGGAGCCATGACGCGGGGTTGGGCGTAGCTGATCGGCAACCTTGGGCCGTTGCTGCTGGGCCGCCACGGCGTCATATCGCGCAGAGGCGGTGGCGATGAAAGCCGACCTTGATGCCATCGCGCGCATCCGAGATGACGGCTTCACGCCGCGCAAGCCCCCGGCGGGCGAAATCGCGCACAAACGTGCTGGTCTCGGAAGGACCGATGTCCATGCCGCGACAGCATTGGCCGAGCTGTCGAAGTTACCGTACCCAATTCGCAGGCCAAATCTATCATCATTTGAGAGTGTGAGTGCTTGCATCGCCCTGGCGGCCGCGCTGCTCCGGCCGCGGCTTCACCTGGCATCGGAGAACGCGAGCCTGCCCTTTAGGGTTCAGCCGCTCGAAGGCTGCACAGCCATCCCAGGCTCGAATTTTTTCACCGTGACGACACCGTGACGATTCTTGGGGGACGCCGATTTGAAGGAGGTGACTTAACCCCTTGATTTATTGGTGAGCCCAGATGGATTCGAACCATCGACCCTCTGATTAAAAGTCAGTAAAACTAGGTTGCCATAGGAGGACATATCAGTAAGCTCGCCTGATAAAATTCTTTTTAAACCCGATAGATAGCCTATAGTAGCGGGACGTAAAGGGACACATAGGGTAACATCAAGCCACATCAGTTTTGTTACCCCTATGTTACCCCGGCAAAAATCAGGGGGTTTAGATGACAAAGCAACTGACCGTCCGCGCAATCGAGAACTTGAGGCCGCGCGCGGAGCGATATGAAGTGCCAGCCGGGCTTATTCCGGGGCTTACACTTGTCATTCAGCCGACAGACGCAAGGAGCTGGGCGCTACGCTATCGGCTCGGGCGGACACAGAAGAAGCTTACCCTTGGAACCTACCCTTCCATCGATCTCAAAACTGCCCGCGACCTTGCCCGCGCCGCGCTGGTAGATGTCGCCAAGGGCGGAGACCCCGCCGCGGAGAAGAAGATCGAAAAGCAGAAGGCGGGCGGCGGGCGCGATCTTGTCGAGAACGTCGTCGAGGAGTTCATCAAAAGGCATAGCGAGAAAAAAAACGGGGCAAGGCATATAGCTGAAACGCGCCGGATTTTAACGCGCGAAGTCGTAAAAAAATGGAAGGGGCGTCGTCTCGGAGAAATCAGCGCGATAGATGTTCAGGATTTGCTCAACGGCATCGCCGACCGCGGCGCGCCGGTCATGGCGAACCGGACACTTTCCGCCTTTCGCAAGCTCTGTAACTGGGCGGCGAAGCCCGGCAACGGTTACATCGTCGCCTCACCGTGTGAAGGGGTGGATAAACCGGCAGGCGAAGATTCTCGCGAGCGAATTCTTTCAGACGGCGAAATCAAGCTCGCTTGGTCCGCATTTGAAAAAGCAGGCTGGCCTTTTGGCGAGGCCGCAAAGCTTTTATTGCTCACAGCGGCACGGCGCGATGAAGTTGCCCAGATGACCTGGGGCGAAGTCGATTTAAAAGCCCGCACGTGGATCATCCCAGCCTCTCGCTGCAAAAATAAGAAAGAGCATCTAATTCCGCTTTCCGCCGCCGCTGTCGCCATTTTGGAGGTTTTGCCGCGCGTGGAGGGTTCTGCTGGTTTCATTTTCACGACCACAGGCGCTTCTCCGGTTTCAGGATTTTCGAAGGCAAAAAAGCAGTTCGATAAACTGATAGCGGCGCAGCGCGATGGCGAACCGATGCCCGCATGGACCTTACATGACCTACGCCGCACCGCCGCAAGCAATATGTCAAAACTCAAGTTTGCGCCTGCCACCATCGACGCCGTTCTCAATCACAAGAGCGGCGAGATCAAAGGCGTTCGAAGGGTTTATGACCGATATGATTATGCCGAGGAGAAACGCGCCGCGGTCGACGCATGGGCGCAGCATGTTGGCGCACTGATCTAGCTGAAACGCGCGTTATTGGCCGCTTAGGAGCGCAAAAAATGAGAAAAAATGGGGCCTGTGGATAAAAGAAGTTCGATATTTTTTGCGTGTCGCTGCCTAACGAAAATATCTAGAAAAAACAGTGACATCTAGAGAGAGAGGTGACAATCCGTAAAGCATATTTATATACGCCGTACATAAAAATTCTACACGCCGTTGTAGTGGATCCCTATAGCTTACAACATATAGTCTTAAACACACTTGATTAAACTCGGAAATGTGCTGTCATTGGCATATAGAGACCAGTTTCCGAGGTTCGTATGTCGAAGAAGAAGAAGCCTGCATTTCCGCCGCCCGTGCATATCAATGGCCGCGTGTATTTCCAGCGCTCCCTGCTCGATAAGTACAAGTACGCCGTTCTCGCAAAAGCCTTGGACGGCGAACTTGAAATACCGCCATCACCCCACGAGGAATTTGTGCCAGCAACGCAAGCCGCGCGAGAGCTTGGCGTGACCCGCCGCACTATTGGGCGTCGTGTTGCTGAATTTGACAAAGAGAAGCGGCTTTCCGATGAGCTCGCCGTAGCGAGCGGCAAGCGCCTTGCCAAAGGCCGGGATGAAGCGAACGCGCTCAAGATTGCCGACGATTTGGAAAAGGCTCGCGACAACTACAACCGCGCGGCCTGACAAAAAAAGCCCGGCGCGAAGCCGGGCGAAATTCAGTTGTCAAGAGCAAGGATAGACCTTGCAGATAGATAGACCGCGAAGGCCAAAAACGTAAAAGAACTTCACAAGTAACCCTTCGCGGCTCTTAACGCAAGTCTTTCCCTGCTCTTCCACGTTTGGAGCAGGAAGATGACGATAGAAAACAGTCGAAACCAGCTCACCAAGAAGCGCAAACGCCGCTTCAGCCGGAGCGAGATCGAACTGCTTCTTCAAGTTCATGATTTCAAACTGTACCATGTAGCGAAGCGCCTCGCGGTAGTGACGTCTGGAAGCGTCCTTATTCGAAAAGGTATGCACCCGCCTTTGGTCGCACGGTTCACGAGCGAAGATTACAAACTCAAAATCGTTGCCGATGCAAAAGGTGATCCGGTCTTCGTCGCAGGAAGCGAAAAGAACTTCTACGCCGCGCTCGCGCATATCACTTGGGCATTGCTGAATGCGCCTTTCGACCAGCCCCCGGCTAATCGCGCAAACGTCTTCGTCGATGGAGGTTGCGCGTGATGAAGCCTTTCCAATTCGCGCCCGGCATCGGCCACAACGGGGCCGCATCCAAGGCTGACTGCATTGCAGCGATTGAGGTGTGGACGAAAACGCGGCGCGTGGCTGATGCGCTAAGCGTTGAAGAGCTGGGCGAGTTAGATCCGGGAGCGAAACTGATCGCCCGCGAGCGTTTCGAACTTGAGGCAATCCGCCATGTGCTGCTCAAACATCCTCGCGAAAGCGCCCTGTTAGGCGTCCTGAAAGCAATTTCCTTCCTGTCAGATGATCGAGGCTACTGCGACATAAGTCAGGATAGGCTCGCTCGCTTCTTTGGCCGTGGCCGGGAGCATATTAACAACTGCATCAAAGCTCTGAGGCAGGAAGGCTTAATCCGCGTCGAAAGCATTGGAGGGAAACCGTCCCGCCTTTCTCCCGTCATCGCCCGAATTTTTGCGGAAGAAAGCATCCACAGAACTTGGTTTTTCGATGCCTTTGCACCCTGCGAACCAGCCAAGCCGGGACGCAAGCCGAAAGCCCATGGCGAAATACCTGTGGCCGATACGGCCACACCTATTTTCGAAATACCTGTGGCCACCACGCCGACACCTATTTCGAAATACCTGTGGCCGAAAACCGAAATACCTGTGGCCACTACGGCCACACAAATCTCCTATGAATCTCCTGTTGTAGAAGAAGAGATAAACACACCGCGCGCGAACGGTTGCGTTTTTGAAGGTTTGCTAGCAGGAAGTGTGCAAGCTCCCGAGCCCGAGCTTTTCAATGCAAACGAAGCGCCCGCTTCACTGCCGAGCAAAGCGCATTTGCAGCGCTGGGAAGAAATAACCCGACGCTGGGGCCGCTCACCGGCTGAAGAACTGCCACCGCGAGACAAACCAGACTTCAAGGTTGGCCAATGGCTAAAGAGCGACGTTAAGGCGCTCGGCTTCGGTCTGAAATATGAGCCCGAGATTATCAATGCGGCCTTGGAGGCCACGCTTTCCGCGATGGAAGCTTGCACCATGGATGAGCCGACCGCCGCGAGCGTAAAGGGCGCAAAGCCTGCGAAGAACTATTTTTCTAAGCAATTCCCGTCAGACCTTGCCCGGCTGCGCAAGATCGAGCATGACGCCCGCGTTGACGCCAAGAAAGTCGAAACGCTTGCCGAAGATGAGGTAATCATCAAGCGCGCCGCGAATGAGAAAGCGAGCGAAAAGAAGCTTGCCGCCCTGGATCGCGGAATTGCCCAAAACGAACAGAAGCGCATCGAAGCCGGCGCCCATGTCAGCAAGGCGAACGGCGCGCCAGATGGACGCTTCAACGATGCTGACAAAAGGGTAACCGAAATCGCCGGGCATATCATCAGCGGCCCCGACGCTAATGCGATACTCGACGCCGTTCCCGGCAGCACACCGGCTCAAGTCAGAACTGCGCTTCGCGAAATCTCAGACAAGTTTCGCAAGCCCGATGGAAAACCGTATGCGTTCGGCAGCCCAGCCGACGTATCTGCAAAAGGCGTGCACAACGCTGCAATTCGATACCTGCGCGAACAAGAGCGAAAGCGGGCCGATGAAGCGCTCAAGGACAAACACGGCAAGCCCGAAGCGTTTTGCGGCGGAACACCTCATCCAGATTTCAAATCAAATTGGTTCTGCTTGAGCCAAGAATTCATCCTTGCGCTTAAGCAAAAATGCCCGAATCTGAAGGCTGAAGAGACAAGGGAGCAAGAATCTTGGGAATACAAGTGCGAACGCGGTCTTGTTGCTGAACTGAAAAAGAAATTCCCTGACCTTTGCGAAAAGATTGAGTCCAATCATGAGGACTACGGAAACGGACTACAGCAACGCGTCGAAGCTGAAATTAAAAAAGCTATGCTTGAGCGTGAAGACTCTTTTCAAAAGAGGAGCGAAGCAAATAAAATCTATCTCGCCAGAGACGCGGCGCGCAAGAGAGGCGTCATAGGGCTATGACCGACACAGCCGAAAGACCACGCAAAGCCCCGCGCCCCGGCTACCGTGACAGCGCAGGTTTTCGCGTCATCGATAAATTTGGCGATGCTGAGTTTCCGACCGAAGTCTGCATTCGACAGGACAGGCACGGAACGATAATCAGCATTGAGCAAGACAACGGCGAGCTTTTCGTGATGATCGGCTCGAAGGAACTGCCCCGGCTTATCCAAGCGCTTCAAGCCGCAGAGCACGAAATTCAGACAGTCAAAGCCTCTGCGAAAAAAATCGACGCCATGATGGGCCTCGCCCGATGACCCGCCGCAAAGCTAAGCGCTCACCCGCCCCGGCTGACACTGAGCGCAAAACTGTGCCGAGTGCCAAGCCGAAGCGCTGCGCCCAAGACCTTGACCAGTGCTTCGATCAGCACGTCCCGCCCTGAGATTGTCACGGCTCTTCGATGAGGTTCGAGCTTGAGGTTGCCGCCCCACTGGGCTACGTCCGAGGATGCTGCATAATTTCTATTATAGGATGATCTTATGTCTCTTATTAGCTGCTTCCGATTCGAGATTACACCACAAGCCGCTCAATACCACAGCCGTACGGAGTATCAAAAGGAAACGGCCAGACATCAGCTTACTTCCTCCATCATTATTGACGGACAAGTTCTGTTGCAGAATGGTTCACAGACTTTACTAGTTAATAATAAGCTAGAAACAAAAAACATCCCTATTAAGGTTTGGCTGACATCAGGCGAGCCAATTTTAATCAATAATCCAACAGAGCAACAAACAAGACCAGTAAGCGGCGGTGTAAACCGGGAGCTAATCAAGCAAAGTATTGGACAAATTACCTATCTTCATAACAGCATAGATGAAGATGGTACCAGAGAAGGCGCGAGGATAATTGCTGACTTGTTCGTCCCGGCTAGTATGTTCGTGGATTTAAAGTCGTGGGTTCGGGATGACGTATGCCGAATCCAGAGTATTTCGATATTGGGTTTCGGTGAGAATATGCAATTCGCACCAGGGTATGGCAATATGAGCTACAACTTGGATCTCCCACCAGATCCAGATATTGATCCTCCGACGCTAAATATTGCATCGTTTTCGTTTTTGGCAAGGCGCGAGAACACACAAGCGTAAGTCGCTCTTTAGGGAACCTCAGCCCTCACTCACGAACTCGCGCGCCCGCAATTTTTCCGCCGCGTTCCCTGCGTCCACCCCTACGGGGTGACGGACGAAAGAAGCAGCGCGGAAGTATAAAGCCGAAACCCCGCCTCGCCCGTTAAGATGTAGCATCCGGGTACACTCTGCGACTACACATCTATGCAACACAAAAACATGCATTTTTCTGTAGCATCAGGGTTGACTTTGGGCAATGCAACAGGTAAAAAGTAAAGGTCCAGAGCCTGATGCAACAGATTTGGGGGAAGAGATGGCGATTTACGGATATGCGCGGGTTTCGAGCGATGATCAGGACCTTACCGTACAGCGCGAGGCTTTGAAGGCGGCGGGATGCGAGATCATCCGGGAAGAGAAGGTTTCGGGTGAAAGCCGCGAAGGTCGCAAAGAGCTTGAGACGCTTATCGCGTTCCTGCGGTCCGGCGATACGCTCATTGTGACCAAGCTTGATCGGCTGGCGCGCTCTACGCTCGATATGCTCACGCTCATCACCGACCTGGGCAAGCGCGGCGTCGGCGTTCGCTCGCTGGCTGAGCGGGACATCGACACGACAACGGCGGCCGGCAAGCTCATGCTGACGGTGTTCGCTGCGGTTGCACAGTTCGAGCGTGAGCGCATCAAGGAGCGCCAAGTTGAAGGCATCAAGCGCGCTCGCGACAATAAGGAAATCAACGAGAAGACGGGCCGCCTCAAGTATGCCGGCGGCAAGCCTCGCATCGATCGGGCCGAAGTAGCGCGCCTCAAGACTGAAGGCCTCAACCCGACGCAGATCGCCGCTAAGCTCGGCATCAACCGCGTAACCGTCTACAGGCTGATGGCGGAGCTGGAAGGCAAAGAGGCGGCATAGGAGCGCGGACAATGCACCTGGAAACCCTCAAAAACTCGATCCAGAACGAGGGCGCCTTCGCCGCAGCCCTCGAAACGCTGAAGGCCAGCAAGCCGGCGAGGACCTTTCCGGGTCGATCTCCGCGTGGGCGGAGGAGCCCCGAGCACGTCCTGCAGCGATACAATCTCCCGGGGTCGATCTCCGCGTGGGCGGAGGAGCCATATGCGCGTAAATCGAATGCTCTTTCATGTGGGGTCGATCTCCGCGTGGGCGGAGGAGCCAGTTTTGATGTTAGTCTCACTTTTGAGGACAAGGGTCGATCTCCGCGTGGGCGGAGGAGCCCGCGTCTGTGCATCGTCGCCAAGCATAGCGCCGGGTCGATCTCCGCGTGGGCGGAGGAGCCAAATCCCTTTCTACGGGGACAGATGTTCAGTGGGGTCGATCTCCGCGTGGGCGGAGGAGCCCGGGCCGAGGGCTGAGGGAGCGGAGAGGAAAATGGTCGATCTCCGCGTGGGCGGAGGAGCCGGTCACGATGTAAAGCTGTTTCGATTTCATTGGGGTCGATCTCCGCGTGGGCGGAGGAGCCTTACGCCTGTTTTGCCTTCTCGTAAACCAATAGGGTCGATCTCCGCGTGGGCGGAGGAGCCGGCGTGCTCACGGCCTGGCGCTTCACCGTCACGGGTCGATCTCCGCGTGGGCGGAGGAGCCAGCTCGACGGCTTCGGCAAACGCATCGAGAAGCGGTCGATCTCCGCGTGGGCGGAGGAGCCTTCGCCGTTTCGATGGCTCGCCGCGTCAGCTCGGGTCGATCTCCGCGTGGGCGGAGGAGCCGCAACTAGCATGCAGACCGGATCAATCAAATGGGGTCGATCTCCGCGTGGGCGGAGGAGCCAAATGCTGATGACCGAGGGGAATAATCTGTCAGGGTCGATCTCCGCGCGGGCGGAGGAGCCTCTGCCGCTTAAGAAGCTGATTTCGCTCTACTTGTCAAAGAACACGCGTCAATGGTCGCGAACGGGTCTGCGAACAAGCAGCGAACCTTCATGCTCGACGAGGTCTTTCGGAGGATCGCCCAAGCTCTGTACCCTCAACCCACCGGGCGCTCCTGCCTCCCGCCACGCGATCGTAATGCTGCCCCGCTGGAGCTGACCGTGCCAGTCCTCCATCACGCTCCAGATCCGCTCGCGCACACCCTTGGTGATGCGCGGTCCGATGTAGAACCCCGGCGCGACCTCCAGCATTACCGATCCCAGAAAACCGCGATACCGCATTTCGACATCGCGCGTGACGACGATGCAGAGGGCATCCTCGACCTCAAGCCGGCCGCGATCGAGGTAGATGACCCCGTGACGATCAGCGTGCGGGATGCGGGCCTTGTCGAGACCGAGGCGGCCGAGGAGCATTAGCATCACATCCGCAGCGGCGGGCGCAGGAGGAGCATGCCAAAACCGAAGGCGCGGTGGCGTCCGATGCCGCGGGCGAGAAGAGCGTGGAACGCTCCCGGATCGGAGACGAGGAGAGTGCCTTGCATGATGGCGTCGGGAGAGCCGCCCTGCTCGCCTTTGACGCTGCGCTTGAGCAAACCGACCGGAACCAGATCGCGGTGCTGGCCGCCGGCCGGGTCTGCATCGCGGCTTCTCCGCTTGGGCCGGAGAAGCATGGTGCGCCCGAGCCCCGCAAGCCGGAACGAGCCCGGATCGAGACGAGCGGCCTCGCCAAGACGGGTGGCGAGCCAGTCGCGATAGACAACCTTTCGCACAAGTTCCGGGCGCTCGCCGCGAGGCCGCGGCTCTGCGTCCACGGCGGCAAGGAATGCATCACGCTCGCGCGAGCGACGACGGTCTATGGCGCCGCTCTCGGGATCGCGATAATCCTGGCGGACGGTGGGGCGGACGCGCACCTCGAAGCCGAGCCGCTGGCCGGCCTTAAATGCTGCAGGCATCGGCTTATGGTCGAGTGCGTCGACGGCGAGCGCGCGGTAGACGGCGGGCGCGGCATGCATGCGGGCGTGTTCCAAAAGAGCCGCTGGGTCATGCGATGTGTAGGCAAGGAGCTGCAACGGCGGACTGCTACATCCCGCCAAGCGCGATGAACCATCGATGCATTCAGGCCGCGCCTCGATCAGCCGGAACGGCTTCGGAGCCAGGTCGCCGAACGCGGCAGCGACAAGCGCATGCCAGCCATAGCCATCATCGTGACCGGGGCGGACAATGCGGCGTGGCTGCTCCAGCATCCAGGCCGTGGCTTTCTGGATGTCCGGCCTGAGTTCGATCATGAATAAGCTTTGAGGCGTGCTCGTCATGGCAGGGCCTCGGGGGACATCGGGGTGAATTCGGCGATGGGCAGCGAGAAGTGATCGAGCCGGCTTTCTCCGGCATGAACGCCAGCGCGCCAGTCGCGGACGTCAGCGACCATCTCGGATCGGTGCTGCACGTCGCGGGGCCATTCTTCAGGAGGGAGTGCGAAGCGGACCTTCGGCTGCTGGTCTGCGTGCCGGACTCGCGACCGATCTGCCGGCGCCAGGGGAGCGAGCCGCAGCGCGGTGAGCAGGTTGTCGGCCTCGACCGGCGGTTCGGACAGGACCGGCCGGGATGGCAGGCACGGCTTGCGTCCAATGAACAGCGGGCGGGCCGGAGTCTTCAAGGCCGCTTCGACGTCAGCCAGCGTTGGCTCGCGGTCCGGCGGGTCGAGACGCAGCGCGACGGTCACGAAGGCGTCGGCGCGGTAGTAGCGCTGGCGGATGTGCGGCGACTTGTAGGTGTTCGCGCCACCGGTCCTGCCCTCGGGCTTTCCACGTGTGGTCCATCCCTTATCGCTGGCGCGGAGCTGAGCCGTCTGGAAGTCGCGCACGGCGCTTCCATGACGGTCGAGCCGCGCCCCCATGATGAGGCGGTCCTGCAAGGACTGGTGCCGGTCGTGGTCGCCACGATTTAAGCCGAGTGCATTCGCAATGAGCCCAGTCACCATAGAGCAGATGGGCAAGTCAAGCGTTGGACCGTTGGCGTCGATCATGGTGCCACCGAAGGCCATCAGCGGCGCCTCAAGCCGTAGGATCAGGTGCTGCGGCATGGCTCAAGCTGCGATCTGGCTGGCGACGAGGTCCCGCGCCCAGGCCCCTAGATTGTCGAGTGACTTGGCGGACGAGCCAGGGAGCGCCGCTTCTTCGATCGAGAGGTGCGCACGCTGAGGCGCGTTGCCGTAGGCGGCGTCGATCTTCGTTAAGTATTCACTCATTCTTCGCACGGCCTCATCTACGCGCGCCCGGCACGGTGTGCGGTAGGCATTGGCCAACGTGCGCGGCTGGCCCTGCCCGGCCTCGATCAGCACGAGGTCCGCGTAGGCGTAGGGTGCGGTCGAGCCCTTTTTAGCACCGGGCGAGACGGTGGCTATGAGATGAGTCAGATGTTCGACCACCTTGCCGGAGAGGACGGCGTCACCAGCGAGGTTCGAGACCAGTAACGGGACGTCGATGACGACGTAGCCGTAGAACAGGCCGGCCGTGAGCTCGGTGTCGAACAGGCCGCCAGCGCCCGATTCGCCTTCGGCGCTCTTGATGTCGTCAACGACGGTGAAATAATCGCATTCCGCGGCTTCTGCGTGGACGGTGAAGGCATGGGCGACGTGGATGGCGGCGTCGGTGTTGGCGATAAGATCGGAAGTTACCATGCGCCCGAACAGCGCCGATTCCAGCCCTCTCGGAAGCACGCTGTTGACCCCCATGGCAGCCAAGTTATTTCTGAGATCCTTCGTGGCGCCTGTTAGCAGCTTTCTTGTTGTCTTTTGCCAAGCTGTTAGTTTCTTCTTGTCCTTTGGTTTTTCGAGTACCTGCTGCCGGATGTGCTCATTCTTCGCAATGTCTCGGACGATCTTCCTCAAATACTCGATCTCGGCGAGACCAAGCATAAACGCTTGGTCCGTGTCGGGACCATTTGCATCTGTAGAGGCATTCTCATCATCATCATCTTCATCCTCCTCTTGGCCATTCTTACGCTTCTTCGACGCCTTGAATTTCAGAGCTTCCTGAAGCAATGGAACGATTTCCTCAACAACATCGCGCTTCAGTTCTTCAACATCGCGCTTCAGTTCTTCGCTTTCGATCAAGTGCTCTGAAATCGCCGATTGAAAAATAGACCGCGATCTAACTCCGAAATCGACCTCTCCAAGTTTCGGCAGGCTCCGCAACGACCAATGGTCGGCACTCATGCGCCAATGCCGCTTCAGGCACTGCGAGGAGATGCGCGTGCGGCTCTCCTCGCCGAAGGGCAGGCGCTTGGCGAGACCGCTGCCGTCGCGATTGAGCAGTGTGGCCGGATAGGAGGTAAGAAAATGCATCTGCAGGAAGCGCGGTGTGGCGGTCATCGAGGTTCGTTCCTTCAAGGTCAAGATCATGAAAAAGGGCAGCGGGTTCCCCACTCAGGCCGTCGGTGCCGGCGAGTCGTTGTCCGTGTCTGGTGGGTCTTTCGCGCGCAGATAGGATTGCGCGATACGGATGCGGACATCCTCGGTCTCACTGTCTGCTTCGAACAAGACCAGTTGGCAAAGATCACGGTAGGGAAGGAACTCGTGGCTGCGCGCGATGCGCAAGGCGGTCCGCAGGGCGAGATCTTGGAGGACCCGTCCGCGCGAGTGGAGCAGCATGTCGAGCCGCTGCTCGCTGACCCCAACGGCCTTCAGCGTTTCACCGAGGCCGGAGGGGCGGAGAGCATCCGGACGTTGCGCCATGATGGCGACGGCCTTCGCCCAGCGGCGGATGGTGTCCGGGTGCATCTCGTTTGCACCGACGCGCGCCATAATACGGTAGAAGGCGGCGGGCGGCACCGAGCGGCGGTCCATTCGGCGCAGTGCCGCAAGCTCGCCCGTGGCCTCAGCCTCACTCAGCCGCCAAAGCTCGGTCGCGATCCGATCGAGCAAGGATTTCTTTTCGCTGCGTCGGTCGGAACTTGAATCCAAGGCCTCAACGTCAATTTCGTCGCTCATGCTGCAGGCTTTCGTTTGAAAAAGTCCGGGAACGCGTTGACGATTGCGCCATCGAGCACGCCCTCTGCCGCGGCACGGGCGCGGTAGCGGCGCACGCCGCTCAAGGGCGAGCCGGCCTCGGCGGCGGCAAGCGCATCGCGAGCGCGCTGCCAGACGATCTCGATCCAGCGCTTGCGGCAGGTCGTGACCGCCTCTGATCCTAGCTGCGCGGCGACCTCCTCGAACAAATGCTCGAAGAAGTCCTCGTCGACGGCGCGCTCGAACTGGGCGATGAACACCTCGGCCTTGACTTTTGCCTTAGGGTCCTTGAAGTCGAGCTTCTCGGGTGCAGCCTGATAAAGCGCGAACAGTGCGGGCCGCAGCGCTTTCGAAACCGCCTTGGCGATGTCCGCAACGCGGTCCTGGGCAACTCTTGCTAAATCGACGGACGCGGATTTGCGCATGAAGACGGGTTTCAGGCGCTCAGGCACCTGGATGCGGCGCTCGTGAAAGCCCTGGGTCTCGCCTTGGCCACGCACGACCGCTGCGAAGACGATCTGCGCTCCGCCCTTATCGTCGGAATCAAACAACAACTGCAAAGGGGCCCGACTGAACTTCTCGGGATCGAGCAGGTCGACGACACGTCGATAATGGAAGCCGGACCGGTCGAGCGTCAGGGGCTTGCCGCTGGCCTTTTCGACCGGAGTCCAGGGGTCGCCGGTCGGCAGCGTAAAGTCCTTGCCCTGGTGCTTGCCCTTAGGCTGGTTGACGCGTGCAACGGCGCTCGATCCTCGGCGCGCCACGATGCGCTCGCCTTCTTTTCGGAGTTCGAACCCGGCGACAGATTTCGACGTAATACGGGTCAAGTTGGAGGGGATCGCAGGAGGTCATGCCGTCCCATGGCTCGACCCAGAGGAGACGGCGGCCACCTTCTGCCGCATGCAAAGTATCGCCCTCGACGATCTCGATCCGGTGGGTGACCAGCCGAACGATATCGCGCGCGACATGGGCACCCCATCCTCCCGTCTCGGGAGCCGCGCCGACGAACGGGCGTGATGCAAAGCCTCCGTTCATGCGCGAGATTCCGTAGTTCCCGCGCCCGAGAAATCCCTCCCACGTTTGAAGAGTGACAAGCGCGAACAACCAGTGCTCAGGTCGGGCCGCGACGAGGCGTGCCGCCTTGAGATCGTGGTTCTTCGCAGTCACCAGCATGTCGAGGGCGTCGGGCGTGAGCTCGATTTCCTTCAGCGCTTCCCAAGATGCTTTAGGAACAGGCGGCTGCAAGAAAGCCGGCCTCGTCAGATCGTCCACGACCAGCGTCCAAGGCTCGTCGCCCCGATGACCGGTTATCCCGCGCAAGAGTTCGCGCCAACGCTCCTCATCGCGCGGCAGCTCGTTCTCGTCACCGGCCAACATGGCCATGGCACCAACCTGAGCGAGAAAGCAGTGCAGCGGGTAGCGCTGGTGGGGGCGCAGGGCAGGCAGAGCGTCCATTGCACCTCGTGCAATCGAGGCGAAAAGGCCTGGGAGGGATGTGCGCGCGACGCGTTCGCCAACTCGGAGGGTGACAACATCGTTAGCGAGAAGGTTCATCGGCCTGGCCCCGGGGACTGAATTAAGCCACACACCCACTCGGTATGCTTCAAACTGTGAAGTGTCAAAATTAGTTGGGCAAAAACTTGTTGACACCTAACGAAGACACTTCGACCTTCCTCCGATGCTGCTGATTCTTGGAGAACTAACCACTAGGCCGACGCTGCCGCTCCACCTGCTCAGACCAATCGAGTCGCTGGCTATATGCGAAGGCATGCCTGATGCTTGGCGCTCCCCTACGCTCCGTCGAGGTCGGAGACGTCGCTAGGCCGACAGTGGCCCGTCGGCGAGCACATTCGACTTCCGGGAGCGCTTTTTGCACTGTCGCCCGCGACCAACATAGTCTTTTCGATCTCGCTGTCCCGAGGCTGCCGGGGATCACCGAGGTGAAGTGTCTGTTCCATTTGTCGGGCAACTGTCTCCTCCGCCCACGCGGAGAATTAGTCGGGGTTAAGATTGATCATTTGTACCTGGGCAAAGCTCGAGAAGGCTGAGGTCGATTTCCAGGGCCGGCGATGGCTATCGCTTCTCGATCACTCGGCTGACGTGGCGGCAGTGTTCGAGGCCATACTCGGCCTGCCGCTCGTCACGCACCGGCTGGCTGCGCTCGCGGGCGACCGCGATTTTCCGGCGATCTGGCGGGCACGCCTCAGTGCACACGTGGCAATCCACGACTTCGGCAAGGCCAATTGCGGGTTCCAAGCGCGGCGCGATCCGAAGGCGCCACTGGTCGGACACGTCGTGCCAGGTCTAGCGCTTCTCTACTCTGCGTATCACGAGGATTTGGCATTGCGTCTCGCCGCGACTCTAATGGCCGAGGAGTTTGCATCGTGGGGCGCGTTTGAACCGGCGATCCGCGCCGTCGCTGCGCACCATGGCCAACCAATAACCAAAAACCAGATCGAGCACGACGAACGGAGTTGCCTCGTCACATTGTGGGCGGGCGGTCACGACTACGATCCAATTGCGGCGCTCGAACCGCTGGCTCGAGCGATCCGTAAAGACTGGTTCCCGGCGGCGTTCGAAGCGGGCGGCCCGCCGCTACCGGAGGCGCCGCGTTTCTGGCACGCCGTCGTGGGGTTCGTCATGCTGGCTGACTGGATCGGCTCAAATCAGAAGGACTTCCCGCTCTATCTCGAACCCGCGATCGACCGCATGGCGCGCATCCAACGTGCGCGCGAGATCGCGCCGCGACTTCTCGAAGACTATGGGTTCGATCCGGCCTCCAAGCGAAAGAGCCTACCTGCCGTTTCGTTCGCCAGCGTTTCCAAATACCCGCCGCGTCCCATCCAGGAAGCCGTCGGTAAGGCCGAAGGGCAGATCGTCATCCTGGAGGCCGAGACGGGCTCCGGCAAGACGGAAGCCGCACTCTACCGTTTCGCGCGGCTATTCGAGCGCGGCGATGTCGACGGGCTCTATTTCGCCTTGCCCACACGGGTGGCGGCCAAGAGCTTGGAAGGGCGCATCCGAAAGGCAGTGCGGCGAATGTTCCGCTGCAGCCCTCGTCCCGCTGTCATCCTGGCAGTACCCGGCTACGCCAAGGTCGACGGTGTCTGCGGAAAGGCTTTGCCTGGTTTCGAGGTGCTATGGGACGACGATCCGGACGGCAGTGTAAAGCGAGCGCGGTGGGCAGCTGAGCATCCAAAGCGGTTCCTTGCTGGGACCATCGCCGTCGGGACCATCGATCAGGCCCTGCTCGGCGCGATCCAAGTTCGGCATGCACATATGAGGTCGTCGAGCCTGCTGCGGCATCTTCTCGTCGTCGACGAGGTGCACGCCTCCGACATCTACATGGAGCGCCTGCTCGCCTCGCTCCTCGACCAGCACACGCGGGCGGGCGGCCACGCGCTGCTGCTCTCGGCGACGCTCGGCTCAACTGCGCGCCACAGGCTGCTCGGTCTTAAGCCCGGCGACAACGAATCGGTCGCACAACTTGAAACCGTCGCCTATCCGGCCATTTCGACGTCACCCGACCCCGAACCCAAACACTTCGACGGCTCCGGTCGGACGAAGGAGGTTGCTCTAACGCTAAATTCGCGCATCGGAGACCCCGCTGCGATCGCCCGTCTCGCGCTCGATGCGGCCGAAAAGGGCGCCAAGGTGCTCGTGATCCAGAACCTCCAGCGCGCCGCCGTCGCGACCGCAGAGGCGCTATTCGCGCTCGCACCGAATCATCCAGCGCTCTTCCGGTGCGAAGGGGTGCCGACACTGCATCACGGACGATTCGCGCGCGAAGATCGCGAACTGCTCGATGCGGTGATCGAAAAGCAGATGAAGGAGGCGCGAGGCACGAAGGGATTGGTTCTGATCGGAACGCAGACCCTTGAGCAGAGCCTCGACATCTGCGCCGACTTTATAATCACCGACCTGTGCCCGGCCGACGTTCTTCTTCAGAGGATTGGCCGGCTGCACCGCCATGAGAAAAACGTCCGTCCTCTAGGCTTCGAGCAGCCGCGTCTTGTCGTGCTGAGTCCCGACGACCTCGCGCCGCTTCTCGCACGCGCGGATTTCGGCATGGGTGGCGAGCATGGTCCCTATCGTGATCTCGTCGTGCTCGAGGCCACACGCCGTATGGTAGCTGAAATCCCGATCTGGCGGATTCCGGGAATGAACCGAAAGCTCGTCGAGCGCGCGACGCATCCGCTCGCCCTCGATGCACTGACCGGTGAACTTGAACAGCGCGACCGGCGCTGGCGTCGCGCGCGTCAGGACATCGACGGGCAGCAGGCAGCCGACGCGTACATCGCCCGACATGCGCGCCTGCCCTGGGCCCACGGGTTCGATAACGATGAGCTCGGATTCCCAAAGGATGAACGGATCGGCACGCGCCTCGGTGCCGACGATGTCCTTGTTTCGCTGCCTGACGGTACGCCGGGGCCGTTCGGGAAGGAAATTCGGATGCTTTCGATTCCTGGCCGCTGGCTCCAAGGCGTCGATCCGGGCGGGGAGGCAGAGCCAGTCGTAACGCAAAACGGTGCGCTGCAGATCGAGCTGGGAGATCGCCACTTTCTCTATGATTCACTTGGCCTTCGGAGGATGCGGCTATAGGCACTCGTGTCGATCTGGCCGCGATCGCGAAACAGCTTAAGATGGCGCGCTCTTCGGTCTATCGTCTGCTCGAGGAAGCGGCAACGGCGGCGGCTTAGTCCGATCTGAGGGGGCCGCTCGCCCCTTACCCACCCCCCCGGTTTAGGTACCCGTCGCAAAGGTATCGGTACCTGAGCGGCGCGCGCGCCCCCCATCTCTCGCGCTACACCAAAATCTAGCCCCCCCCTTTTTGCGCACCAGAATTGCTCCCTGGAACGAAGCCTGCGGAAAAATTTCAAAAAAAAATGGAGGAGCAGAACGCCTTGACCGTGCTCGCCCCTCGACTATGCGGTCAGTTCCACAGCCACGCGTTATGTGCCTGCCCTACCCAAGCAAGCGCCTTCTGTGCGAAGGTCCGCGCCTGGTCGAAGGTCATTTCGCTGGCGAGCTCCTGGACGGCAACGGCGGCGGCATCCAAGGGAATGTGCGGGTTTGCAAGCTTGTGATTGCCATCGTTGCGGCGCAGCTCTTCGCGCCAAGTATTGCGCCATGCGAGCGCTGCGGCGCGATACAAGGCGATATTTTCAGGCGTTGGCGGCTCAACGGCACGGGGCGTTGGCATGTCTCAAGCGACCAGTAAGAACAGGCGAAAAACAGGGAAAACAGGGGTTTTAAGTGTCAGTCTCACGGCGCGAGACGGCGGCGGCATCTTCGGCATCTTCGGAGCGACTTAACCTGCTTTCGGAAGTTTCCTACGACGCCTCGAAGCAATCCTCCTCTGAACGGACGCAAGCTTTTCACGAAGCTCTTCAAGCGGGTTCGGAGCGTAGATCCCTGCTTCCTTAATCGCGTCGTGCATCGTGTCCGGCGCAAGGTCCAGTTCGCCCGGCCAAGTGAGTGCGCCCCATTGGAGATAGACCTGTTCAAAGGCGTCCAAATCGCGAAGCGCTTTGAACACGCCAGCCCTAGGCGCGTGAATGAAGGCTTTCAAGTCAACCTCGCCTTCAAGACCATCGTTGAAAACGACGCGCAGCCGCCAAGGGCCGATGATTTCGGCGGCCTTGATGTTCCAAGGCGCGTTCGGAACAATCGGCGGGACTATTCCAAGGGCGCTATTTGCTTCGGCAGTTTGGTCTCGGAGCATGCTTTCCATGCCTCTATAAGGTCTTTCTGATGGAGGCGCGCCCATTTTAGCACGAGGGCCTTCGCCTGTCTTGGCAGCTCGCCCCTGATCACGCGCAAGGTCTTAATATCGAACAAGGCTTCTTGCCCAGCATATAGCGCATGAAAATGCGGCGGGTTGTGTTCCTTTTTGCCGAAGTACATGCGGATCACGATCCCGTAAAACACGCTAAGCTGTGGCATCGGCGGTCCGGCTCACTTTGCGGCGCGTTCAAGCGCCTGATCAATCCGTTTCTCAAGGCTGTTTCCGTCATCGCGCGGCTTGGCGAGCGCCTGAGGCACAAGTCCCCTTCTTCGGGCTTCCTGAAGAGCCGCAAGCGTGTCTTCCGACAGAAGCCCGCGCTTCTCCGCGTCAAGCAGCCATTGAATGCGGGAGAGCAACTCGCTTTGTTTCGGCGCGTAGTCTTCCCAAGGGCCGTGTTGCGCTTGCTGCTTCGGCTTTTCGTCAGATTGGTAGAAAAATACGTCTTGTCGAGCGTGTACCCTTCCGGCAGTTTCGCGCCGTTCGGCTTTTCTCTCCCACGACAATCACGAGCACCGCGACCGCAACCGCAAGAGCCAAGGAACCGACGCCGATCAGCGTCCACTTCCAAAACCTTCGCATGAGTGCGGGATATTGCAGCGTTGCAAAGAGGAAGCCGAGAACGAGAAGCACGATCGCGAGCGTCGTCATTTCGCAGAGGCCTCTTGAGGCGGTTCAACGCCTCGCTCTGTAAACCGCACGCCTGCGGCTTCGAAGGCCTGCTTGAGC